>NZ_BOMH01000074.1 GCF_016862095.1 Actinoplanes cyaneus | reverse complement strand
AGCCTGAAGGCCGGAGCACTGGCCCGCATTCCGGTAGCCACGCTCTCGCCGATCGCACCAGCGGATTCGCACCCACATCCCAGGAGGTTGCCGAGTGCTGCGCCTTCCGCGCGAGGGCTGACGAACGGGCTACCAGCGCCGGCCGAGGGGTACGGTCCGGGGTGGCCGGGCGCGGCCACCCCGGAACCTCAGGGGTGTGGCCGGTCAGCCGGCGTAGGCCACGGCGACGTCGAGGATCCAGGTGACGCCGAAGCGGTCGGTCAGCATCCCGAAGCCCGGCGCCCACGGCGAGGGGCCGAACTTCTCGATGATCTCGGCGCCGTCGGCGAGCTTGTCCCACAGCGCGCTGACCTCCTCGGCGGTCTCGCCGCGCACGGAGACGAAGAACCGTTCGCCGGTCAGGGTCATGCCGTGCTCGCGGGTGGTGGCCGCGGCCGGTGCGGCGACAGGTGCCTGGCTGGGCACGTCGTAGGCCATGATGCTGAACCCGTTGTCGGCCGTGACCTGGCCGAAGACCACCTTGTCGGCGTCGGGCAGGTCCTTGGGCATGCCGAAGTCGCCGTACGCGACGACGGTGAGGTGGCCGCCGAACACCGACTGGTAGAACTCCAGCGCGGCCCGGGCGTCGCCGCGGAAGTTGAGGTGCGGGGTGGTGGTGATGGCCATGGGGGACTCCTCGGATGATGGTTCGCGGGCGTGACGGGCTGGTCGACCCTCAGGTGAGCGGCCGGCTCGAGTGCAAGACTCGCAGCAGTAGGTGACAGGGAGTGGCACCTACTCCGGGCAGAATCGGTCTCATGCCGAAGACTTCCGCGCGACTGCTCGCCCTGCTGTCGTTGCTGCAGACCCGCCGCGACTGGTCCGGCACCGTGCTGGCCGAACGCCTGGACATCAGCCTGCGCACGGTGCGCCGCGACGTCGACCGGCTGCGCGAGCTCGGCTATCCCATCGCCGCGGTCAAAGGCCCCGACGGCGGTTACCGGCTCGGCGCGGGCACCGAACTGCCTCCGCTGCTGTTCGACGACGATCAGGCCGTCGCTCTCACTGTCGCTCTGCAGATCGCCGCTACCAGTCTCGGCAGTGGCCTGGGCGAGGCCGCCGAACGGGCGCTGAACACCGTCCGCCAGGTGCTGCCCTCCCGGCTGCGGCACCGCGTCACCGCTCTCGACGTCACCGCGGTCGAGCGGCCCGCCACCCGGCCGGCCGAACCGGTCGACGCCACCGTGCTCCTGACCATCAGCGCCGCCGTACGCGCCCGCGAGATCCTGCGCTTCGACTACGGCGACGACAGCACGAAGCCGCCGCGCCGCACCGAGCCACACCACGTGATCACCTGGGACGGCCGCTGGTATCTCGTCGCGTGGGACCTCGACCGCGACGACTGGCGTACCTTCCGTGTCGACCGGATGAGCCTGCGCACTCCGAACGGGCCGCGCTTCACCGCTCGTGCGCTGCCCGGCGGAGACGTCGCCGCGTACGTCATCGGTGTCTTCCGTGGTTCCGGGCAGGCTTCGGGGGACTGGCCGTGCCAGGGCACGGTGCTGCTCGACCTGCCGGCCGCCACCGTGGCCCGCTACACCCGCGACGGCGTCGTCGAGCAGCTCACCGCCGATCGCTGCCGGCTCACCCTCGGATCCTGGTCCTGGATCGGCCTTGCCGCCGCCGTCGCCCGCTACGACGCTGACTTCGACGTCGTCGGTCCGGGCGAACTCACCGAAGCCTTCGCGCATCTCGCCCGCCGATTCGCCGAGGCGTCCCGGCGGTAAGAACTTGGCGCGCGCCGGGCTTGCTCTCCGGCCGGCGGCGTGGAGATCCGGAGACGACCTGCCGGACGTACCACCTAGGATGTTCGCATGCGAAGCTTTTCGGAGGCGACCGCCGTCCACCCCGGCGCCGACGGCTGGACCGCCGACCTGGACCCGCAGTGGGGCGTCGGCGACAAGCTGCACGGCGGCTACCTGATGGCCGTGATCGCCCGCGCGGTCACGGCCACCGCCGGCCCCGCACACCCGCACCCGATCGCGATGACCACCACGTTCCTGCGCCCGCCGCCCCCCGGCAGCGCGACCGTCGGCGTCGAGCTGCTGCGCGCCGGCCGCGGCTCGGCGCAGTATCGTGCGCGCCTGACCCAGGACGGCGAGCCGTGCGCGGAGTCCCTGGTCACCCAGAGCACCCTGGACGATGCCGCCCCGTGGTGGTCCGGTCTGCCGACCCCGACCGTTCCGGCCGAGGACGAGTGCTTCCTGCTCCCGTCCGAGCCGCCCGGCGCGACGTTCCCGGTGCACCTTCTGGACGTCGTCGAGCACCGTCTCGACCCGACCTCGCTCACGTTCGCCATGGGTCACCCGTCGACAACTGGCCAGATCAGCGGCTACCTGCGCCTGGCCGACGGCGCCGACTGGGATCCGCTGAGCCTGCTCGTCGCCCTGGACCCGTCGCCGCCGATCTCCCTCACCCTGGGCATCCAGGGCTGGGCGCCGACGATCACCCTCACCGCGTACGTCCGCCGCCTGCCCGCCCCGGGCCCGCTGCTGATGACGATGGAGTCGGCGGAGGTAACCAGCGGCCGGATGGACGAGACCGCCCTGTTGTGGGACTCCAAAGGCGCTCTCGTCGCCCAGGCCACCCAGCTCGCCGCCGTCCGGCCCTAGCTTTCCGCACCTCGCGTCTCGGGTACGACAGTGAACTAGGACCACGTCGCTGGCCGGCGGAACGCCCCGTCCAGCTCTCCATCGGTATCAGCTTCATCGGTGAGGCGATAGCGGTCACTCGGCAGGGCTGTCTCTGGGGGCACCGTTTGGCCGGCCCGCAGATGACCGACCTGGTCGAGCGCCTCGCTCCATCGAGCCGCCCGGCCGGGCACAACGACGGCGAGGCCGCGAAGCGCAGTCTGGCCGTACCCGGTGAGGACGGTGCCGGCGGCCCGGCTCACCCGGCTCGACTGTGGTCCGCCGCCGCCTCGCCGGCTTGCGCGGGTGGTGAGGCGAGCGGATCCCAGTCGGCGGCGAGCCGCAGCAGTGACCGGGCCGGCCCGGGATGCGCCGCGGCCCAGCGCGAGTCGAAGAGGAACCACTGGTCAAAGCCCCAGAAGTCGTCGATGTAGCGGGCGACCTGGATGATGTGCGCATCCTGTTGGACCAGGGTCCGCTCGTGCGGCTCGGCGTCCACCGCCGGCGCCGCCGTCCGGCGCCCGGCCGTGAGGTCCTTGCGGTCGGGCCAGCCCGGCGGGTCGTAGCCCTGCATCCGCGCGAACCGCGACAGTGCGACACCGATGTCATCCCCGGTGGCCAGCGCCCGCAGCAGTTGCGCGTCGAACGGCCACCCGGCCGCAACGGCGTCGGTGACCTCGCTCAGGCGGGCGCCGAGCTGCGCAACGGTGACTCCCGGGAAGACGACAGCGCCGTCGACGTCGAGGTTCGTTCCGTCGCCGTGGTCCTGATAGCTGATCCGCACCGAGAACACCGTGTCCGGGTCGTCGCCGAGCGGGGCCACGCTGCGGACCGGAACGTCGTGGTCGAATCCGGCGTCGCCGGCGCCGGCGGGGAGCGGCCAGGTGCCGGATCGCAAGAACGTCCAATGCTCGTCGTCGGCGGCTTCGTCGTCGACGAAGTAGTAGGCCAGGTCGGTCTCGTCGTCGTTGGTGCGGACCCGGACCGAGTGCGGGCCGACCCGCGGATCGTCGTCGGACTCGACCCACAGATGCTCGACCAGCAGCAGGCGGAGCTCGTCCATGGTCGACGGCAGTGGCAGCTCCCGCTCCGGGACCCGCTCGAAGATCGACTCCAGGCCGTAGACGTCGCAGCCGAGCTGCGCCTGGATCCATGACTCGGGATCGTCCACGCCCCAGCCGGACCGGAACCAGTCGAGCACGCTGACGCCGGGCCGGGCGACCACCTGGTGGCCGAGTGGTGTTTCCTCACGCCAGCGCCGGACGAACAACATGCCCAGACCCTAGGCGACCGGTACGACAAACCGGGTCAACCACTCGCAACGTGGCGGGTCCGCGGCGTCGCGCACGGTGTGAAGTGGGCCGGCGGCTCACGCCGTACCGGGAAGGGAAATGCCGCGGCGTCCGGGAGGAAACGCCGCGGCATGCGTGACCGGGATCGGTCAGTGCTCGTTGAGCAGCTGGTGCGTTGCGCTGATCGCGGCCCACGACTTCGGTGCGGACGGGGCGCGCAGGGCGCGGGCGGCGCCGGGCAGGGCCGGCTTCGACGGGGTGTAGAGCCAGGCCTGGAACAGCGCGTCCAGGTCCTTGCCGGAGATCTTCTCGGCGAGCGCCGTGAACTCCTCGGTGGTCGCGTTGCCGTACTTGTGCTCGGCGGTCCAGGTGCGCACGATCTCGAAGAAGTCGTCGTCGCCGACGGCGAGGCGCAGCTGGTGCAGGGTGAGCGCGCCACGGTCGTAGACGGCGTCACCGAACAGCTCGTCGACGCCGGGGTCGGCCGGCGCGGTCGTCCAGATCGCCGCGTCGTCCGGGTAGGACGAGTAGACGTAGTCGAAGATCTCCTGCGCGGTGCCCTCGTCGTTCTTCTCCGACCACAGCCATTCGGCGTAGCTGGCGAAGCCCTCGTTGAGCCAGATGTTCTGCCAGTTGCGGACCGACACCGAGTCGCCGAACCACTGGTGGGCGTTCTCGTGCGCGACCACGTACGTGTTCGAGCCGCGCCGGAAGAACGCCGAGGAGTAGTTCGGGCGGGTCTGGTTCTCCAGCGCGAACCCGAGCGTGCCGGGCGGGGTGACGACGCCGCCGCGGGCCTCGAACGGGAACGGCCCGAAGACTGTCGACTCCCAGTCGGTGATCTCCGCGGTACGTTCGACGCTGGCCTGCGCGGCATCCCGGAAGTCCTGCGGGAGCAACTGGGAGTACGCGTTGTAGACCGGCGACCCGTCGCTGGTGGTGTCCTGGGTGATGTCGTACTGCCCCACGGTCAGGAACGTCAGGTACGTGGCCTGCGGCTTCAGCGACCGCCAGCTCCACCGGGTGTAGCCGAGCGTCTCACGCACCGGCGGGCGCGGCTGCACGCCGTTGCTGATCGCCTCGACCCCGTCCGGCACGGAGACCGACACGTCGAAGGTGGCCTTGTCCGACGGGTGGTCGTTGGACGGGTACCACCACCAGGCGATCTCCGGTTCGCCGACGGCGGCGGCGCCGTCCGGGGTGCGGATCCAGGCGGTGTACCCGGCGGCGACCTTCGACGACGGCACGCCCGAGTACTGCACGACGATGGTCAGCGCGCCGCCCTTGGCGACGGTGCGGGCCGGGGTGACGACCAGCTCGTGGTCGCCCTGCCGGGTGAAGGTCGCGGGCCGGTTGTTGACCAGCACCGAGGAGGTGTCGAGGACGAAGTCCAGGTTGAGCCGGCTCAGGTCCTGCGTGGCGGTGGCCAGGATGGTGGTGGTGCCGGTGAGCCGGTCGGTGGCCGGGGTGTAGCGCAGGCGGATGTCGTAGTGGGAGACGTCGTACCCGCCGTTGCCGTAGTCCGGGTAGTACGAGTCGCCGATGCCCGGCGCTCCGGGTGCGGGCGCGGCCTGTGCGGCCACTCCCGTTCCGGCTAGCGTCAACGCTGTGGCAAGGGTGGCCACGAGCAGTCGTCGCACGGTCGAACTCCCTCCGATAGGTAAGAGCTAACCGCGCCAACCTATCGAAGATTCTCGACCCGTTCGGGAAAAGCTGCGTTTACGTCAGTAAATGTCTTTGCCGAACCAGGTCAGTGCTTCGCCGTGTCCGCGGACCCAGGCCAGGGGTTCGCCGTCGAGGGTGAGCACGTTGTGCAGCGCCGCCGACGGGGGCGGCGGCAGCTCGCGTCCGGCGTTGACCACTGCCGGGCTCTCGACGGCGACCCAGTGCCCGGGCAGCCCGCGCACGACGTCGAGGAACGCCTGCGGGTCGGGCAGCTGGTACAGCATCGACGTGTGGTAGACGACCAGGGTCGCGGTTGCCGGGGCCTGCGCCGCCAGAGCCGGCAGGTCGGTCACCGCGTCGCCGCGGACCAGGCGCGGCGGGTCCTTGCGGGCCACCTCGATCGCGGCGCGCAACCGGTCGCGCCGGTGCTGGTGCTCCGGCCAGATCAGCGCGTCGAGCCAGGCGACGTCGCCGGGGTCGGTCACGTCGAGCGGGTTGAGGTCGAGCCCGGCGCGCCAGACGACGCGCGGCAGCCGGGTCGGCGGGGTGAACCCTCTGGAAGTGCAGTCGAGCAGCGGGGTGCCGGCGCCGACCGTGCGGGAGCCGTAGCGGTAGGCGTACCGGTCGGGGAACAGGCACAGCCCGGCGGACGCGCCGACATCGAGCAGCGCGAGCGGCTGCGGCAGGCTCGCCAGGACCGGCAGCAGCGCGGCGGTGCGGCCGGCCTCGTTGGTCTGGGTGGCCCGGGCCAGCATCTGCGCGGCGATGTCGTCCCAGCGCTCGAGCGTGAACGCGCGGAACTCGGCAGGGTCGCCGATCGGGCCGCCGAGCAGCCGGACGACGGCGAACAGCAGGTTCGGCTGCTGTTTCGGCGTGGGCAGCGTGGCGAGCCGGTCGAGCAGGTCGGCGTCCGAGGCGACGTGGTAGGCGAGCCGCTCGTAGGCGGGGGAGACGCCGCGCGCCTCCCGTGCCGCGAAGTCCAGGTACTGATCGGCGACGGTCACCGACGCATGATCGCAACAAATCGGGTGGCGTGCAGCCCCGCGGGTCGCCAGGATGCGGTGGTGATCACTTTCGAGGATCGGGTCGCCGAGGGCGCGTCCGTGCCGGTCGAGGGCTGGGACTTCTCCTGGTTCGCCGGCCGGGCCACCGAGCAGCGGCCCAGCTGGGGGTACGCCCGTCTGGTCGGGGCCCGGATGACGCGTACCGGCCGGACCCTCGACCTGCAGACCGGTGGCGGTGAGGTCCTCGCCGGGGCGGCCGCGACCGGCACGCCGGCGGTGCTGGTCGCGACCGAGGGCTGGCCGCCGAACGCCGCGGTGGCCCGCCGGCGGCTGGAGCCGCTCGGCGGGACCGTGGTGCCGGTGTCCGAGAGTGATCCGCTGCCGTTCGGTGACGGATCGTTCGACCTGGTGGTGAGCCGGCATCCGGTGACGACCGACTACACCGAGGTGGCGAGGGTTCTCGCGCCCGGCGGCACGTACCTGTCGCAGCAGGTCGGGCAGGGGTCCCTGCGTGAGCTGTACGAGTTCCTGATGGGCCCGCAGCCGCCCGGCACGGCACGTGAGCCGGGGTGGCATCAGCAGCAGGCGAAGGCCGCCGGGCTGGACGTCGTGGACCTGCGCGACGAGTGGCTGCGGGTCGAGTTCTTCGACGTCGCCGCCGTCATCGTGTTCCTGCGCAAGGTCATCTGGACGGTGCCCGGCTTCACCGTGGACGCCTACCGCGGCCGGCTGCACGACCTGCACGAGCTGATCGAGCGGGACGGCCCGTTCGTGGCACACTCCCGCCGCTTCCTCATCGAGGCACGTCGCTGAGAAAGGACCTGGCTTGCGCGTACGGCCGGTGCGCGCCGATCGCCTCGGCCGCCCGCGCGATCTCCCGGGCGAGCATCGCCGCGCCGGCCTCGTCGCCCTCGTCCCGGGCCAGCACCGCGAGCAGGATCAGCTGAGTGAGCAGCCCGGGCACGAGACCGGCCTGCGCGCTCAGCGCCGTGGCCCGCGCCCACTTCTGGTAGGCCGCCGCCAGGTCGCCGTTGTCCCGGTCGTGGCCGCCGAGATGTCGCAGCGCTTCGCGCTCCAGCCGCGGATCGGTGTCCTCCCCGGCCGCCAGGGCCGCCTGGTAGTGCGGTGGCGCGAGCTCCGGGCGTCCGAGCAGGTTGTCCGCGGTGAGCCCCTGGTAGTGCCGCGCCCAGCCGTGCCGCACCGGGTCGGGCGCCCGCTCGGCCATTCGTTCCGCCCTGCTCCGCAGCTCCTCCAGCGCGGCCGGGTCCTTGCCGCCGGGGCCGGGCGTCCAGGTCCCGTCGATCTGCAGCAGGCTGAAGTAGTTCTGCCGCAAGTGCAGGAAGTCCAGATCCCAGCTCGTGCCGAGCCGGGCCGCGGCGGCCAGGCGCCCGGCTGCCAGCTCGGTTCCGCAGAACACGTCGGACTCCAGGGCGACCTCCGCCGCGGTCACCGCGGTCTGGAATCCGCCGTCGGTCGTGTCCAGCAGGGACAGTGCCCGCCGCCAGCGCCCGGCCCAGGCCAGTTCGCGGGCCACCGCGTGAATCTCGTCGAGATCGGTCATGCTCGGCGACGGTAGTTATCCGAAAAACTATCCACAAGGAAACTACTTTCGAAGGGTACGGCGATGCGCGACACCATCGATGACCATGTGGACCTATGGGCGGGGCAGCTCGACGGGTTCGACCCGACCCGGGAGGCGATCATCGGGCGGCTGATGCTGCTCGGCCGTCACCTGGCCGGGTCGCGGCGGGCCGCGCTGGGCGCCGGCGGGCTGCTGCACTGGCAGTACAAGGTGCTGCTGATGTTGCGGCGCGCCGGGATGCCGTACGAGCAGAGCCCGTCGCAATTGGCGGATCGGCTGGGCCTTTCCCGCGGCGCGCTCTCCGCCCGGTTGCGGCCCCTGGAGGAGACCGGGCTGATCACGCGGGCCGGCGCGGACGGTGATCGGCGGCGCGTCCGGGTGCGGCTGACCGCGGCGGGACTGGCGGCGTGGGAGCGGCACACCGGCATGGAGACCGACGCCGAGGAGTCGCTGCTGGCGCTGCTCACGCCCGCCGAGCGGGAGCAGTTGGCCGCGCTGCTGCGCCGGCTGGTCCTGCGTGCCGGCGGTTAGCCGCCGGTCAGGGTGGCGACGAGGGCGGCGACCGAGGGATGGCCTGCGGCGCCTTTGCGGTACGCGATCCGGGTGCGCCGGCGCAGGCTCAGCGCGACCAGTCGCACGCCGGTGGCCTGCCCGGCGGCGAGCCCGGGCACCAAGGACACGCCCTGACCGGCGCCGACCAGGGCGAGCACGGTCGCGAAGTCGTCGGCGCGGTGCCGCACCCGCGGGGTGTAGCCGTGCGCGGCGCAGGCCCGCAGCGTCGCCTCGTGACACTGGGTGCCCTCGCTCGCCAGGATCCACGGCTGGTCGCGGGCGTCGCCCAGGGTGGCGCAGTCGCCGGCGGCCGGCACGGCGAGGAAGACCGTCTCGTCGAGCAGCGGCACCGAGTCCAGGTCGGGGTCCACGTCGCCCGGCGCGACGTCGTAGTCGGTGAGCAGCGCCACGTCCAGGCGCCGTTCCCGCAGCGCGGCCGGGGCGTCGGCGGGATCCACCTCGGTCACCATCAGCTCCAGCGCCGGATGCTCCCGGCCGAGCGCGACCAGCGCCGGCGGCAGCAGCGTCCGTACGGCGGTCGGGAACGCGCCGATCCGCAGCGGACCGGCCGGTCCCGTGCGCAGGGCGGCCAGGGCGGCGCCGGTCTCCTCCAGGGCGGCGAGCACGGTCGCGGCGTGCCGGGCCAGGACGCGCCCGGCGGGGGTGAACGTGACCCGGCGGCCGGTGCGTTCGAGCAGCGCCAGGCCGGTCTCACGTTCCAGGGCGGACAGTTGCTGAGAGACGGCGCTCGGCGTGTACGTGCGGGCCTGCGCGACAGCGGCGATCGTGCCGAGCCGTTCCAGGTCGCAGAGCAGGCTGAGTTTGCGGACGTCGAGCATCAGTTCAGCTTACGGAACCGTTCAGGAAGGTGAACTGGACCTGATGCTCGCCGTGGTCGACGCTGGTGACATGGATCTGACCGGCATCTTCGTTCCGATGATCACCCCGTTCGACTCCTCCGGCGCGGTGGCCTGCTCCGTACTGGGAAATCTGGCTCGTGACCTGCTGGACGCGGGCGCGAGCGGGCTCGTCGCGCTCGGCACCACCGGTGAGCCGTCGTCGCTCACCGAGCGGGAGCGCGCCGGGGTGGTGGAGGTGCTCGCGCGGGTCTGCCAGCAGCGGTCGGCGCCACTGATCGCTGATCATCCGTCGGCGGTTGCCGCGTTGAGCCTGGTCCCGCCGTTCGTGCGGCCCGGCCCGGAGGGGGTGGTGGCGCACTTCACCGCCCTGGCGCGGACCAGTCCGGTCCCGCTGATCGTCTACCACGTGCCGGCGCGGACCGGTCAGTCCCTCGACGCGGCAACGCTGCGGCGCATCGGCGCGCTCGACCGGGTGGCCGGGATCAAGTATGCGACCGGCGCCCTGGACGCGGATGTGGTCGCGCTGCTGGCCGACCCGCCGCCGGGCTTCGCGGTCCTCTCCGGCGACGACACGTTCCTGTCCCCGCTGCTCGCGCTGGGCGCGGCCGGCGGGATCCTCGCCTCGGCGCACGTCGCCACGGACCGTTTCGTCGCCCTGTCCGACGCCTGGCGCGCCGGCGACGTGGTGACGGCCCGCACGCTGACCCACGAGTTGACGCCGCTGTCGGCGGCCCTGTTCGCCGAGCCGAACCCCGCGGTGATCAAGGCGGTCCTGCACGCGCAGGGCCGCATCCCCACCCCTGCCGTACGGCTTCCGCTGCTCCCCGCCTCGCAAACCGCCCTGCGCGACGCCCTCGCGGCAGGGCTTGTCAGTGCTCCTTCTTGATGACGAAGTAGGAGCCGCGGATGGTGCCGGCCAGCTTCGACTTCTGGCGGGCGAACTTGAAGCCGCTCAGCTCCTCCGGGACCTCCATGCCGTCGGCGAGCTTGAAACCGACAGCGCGTTTGCCGCCCTCCTCGATCGTGTACATGACGTTGATCGACAGTCCGTTCTCGTAGAACACGTACGCCATCCTGATGTTCTGCACCTGGAACGCGGTCGCCTCCAGCGGGCGGGACGCGATGCTCAGGCCGCGCTCGTCGGCGAGGATGCCGTGCACCCAGTCGACGGTCGCCGTGGCCTCGCTCGCGGGTTCGACGGTGAACACGTGGTCGTACTTGTTCTTGAAGTACCGGGCCTCGTTCGCGCGCAGCCCGGCGAGCGCCTCGGCGACCGGTGACGACTCCAGCCCGGTGCTCGACACGATGGTGAAGTCCACGACGTAGGACATCAGCGGTCCCTTCCTGCCTCGGCACGGGTCGCTCACCAGGCTAGTGTGCTCCCGGTCCGGCGACCGGGAGGACGGGACATGCTCATCCCGACCGCCCGGCAACCGTGCGCGACGCCCCGGCCCACTCCCGGCCGCCCCGCGACTCCCGCACCCGGCTGGTCCTCATGGGCGTTATCCGGCCCGGATAACGCCCATGAGGACCAGCCGGAAAGCCCGCGCGAGGCTCGCCGTGCAGGGGGGCCTCGATAGGCTGCGGGCTGTGACGAGACGGGTGTTGATCACTGGGGGCAGCGGGTATCTGGGGCGGCGGGTGTTCGCCCGGGCCGCGGCCGCCGGATGGGAGCCGATCGGGACCTATGTGGCCGCCCCGGCGCCGACCGCGGACGTGCGCATGGACCTCCGCGACCCCGGCGACGTACGACGGGTGATCGCCGAGGTCGCACCGGACGCGATCGTGCACACCGCGTCGGGCCGGGACCGCGACGACTGGCCGGCCACCGCGGACGGTGCCGCGCACGTGGCGGTGGCCGCCCGCGGGATCCGCCTGGTGCACGTCTCCAGCGACGCGATCTTCTCCGGGCGTGAGGTGCACTACGACGAGTCGGCGCTGCCGGACCCGGTCTACCGGTACGGCGCCGCGAAGGCCGCCGCCGAGACCGCGGTCCGGGCGATCGACCCGCGCGCCGCGGTGGTGCGCACGTCGCTGATCCTCGGTGACGGCGCCGGCGCCCACGAGGTTCTCACCCGGGACCTGATCGCGGGCCGGGCCACGGGCGCCCTGTTCACCGACGAGATCCGCACCCCGGTGCACGTCGACGACCTGGCCGGCGCGCTGCTGGAGCTGGCCGGCGGCGACCACGCCGGGGTGCTCAACGTGGCCGGCCCGGAGGCGGTCAGCCGCTACGACCTGGGGGTGCTGGTCGCACGCCGCGACGGTCTGGACCCGGCGAAGATCCCGGCCACGTCGCTGGCCGCGCTGGGCCTGCGGCGTCCCGCCGACGTGCGCCTGGCCATCGGCCGCGCCGGGAAGCTGCTGCACACCCGGCTGCGCGGCGCCCACGAGTTCCTGGCCGGATGATCCCGCCGGCGTCGTGCTCGTGGTAATCGGGTGTCGCTGATCGGGCCGCACCCAGATACTGGCCGGATGAGTGAGAGCCGCACGATCCGCGTGACCGTCCGTGGGTCCTTCGACAACCTGACCGACGAGCAGAAGGCCGAGCTGATCGCGAACGGCGGTGACGACCTGCTGACCGTGGCGTACACCGAGCAGGGTCACCTGACGTACGACCTCGCGGCCCGCCCGTTCTTCACGTTCCGTTTCGCCGAGCAGGTCACCGACGAGAAGGAGATCCCGCAGGCCGCGATCCGTGCCGAGATGAAGGCCGTGGCGTGGCTGGAGGATCGCGGCTACGGCTACAAGAAGATCACCTCGCAGACCGTCGACATGTCCGAGGTGCCGCTGGGCAAGCGCGGCCGGCGCGAAGCCGCCAAGTCGTCCTAGTCGTCGGTGCGTTCGGCGGCGCTGCGTTCCACACAGAACTCGTTGCCCTCCGGGTCGCGCATGGTGACCCAGCCCTTGCCGTCGGGTTTGCGGTGGTCCTCGTGGATGGTCGCGCCGCTCGCCAGCATCGTCTCGACGAACTCGTCGCGGGTGCCGGTGGGCGGTTCGATGTCCAGGTGCAGCCGGTTCTTGACGGTCTTGCCCTCGGGCACCGCGATGAACAGCAGACCCGGCGCCTGCGGGAACGGCGAGGCGAGCAGCGCCTCCTCGCTGTCGGACTCCTCGTCCAGGAGGTAGCCGGTGACCTGCGCCCAGAACTGCGCGATCTTGAGCGGGTCGTGGGCATCGATGGTGATGTGCCGGATCGGGTTGTGCGTCATGGCGCCCATCATGCCGGACCGACCGCCCGCGCCGTGACCCGCATCGTCAACTCCAGGTTGACGGCAAACGCATCGTCAACCTATGGTTGACCACATGACAGAGCTGAATCCGCCGGTACGACTTGACGACCTCATCACTGCGATCACCAAGAACCGCCCCGACGCCCCCTTGGAGCGGCTCTCCGACGCGGTCCTGCTCGGCGATCATCTGGGGGAGCTGGCCGACCACCTGATCGGTCACTTCGTCGACCAGGCCCGCCGGTCCGGCGCGTCGTGGACCGAGATCGGCCGCAGCATGGGCGTGTCCAAACAGGCCGCCCAGAAACGGTTCGTGCCAAAGGAGAAACTGGACCCGTCGCAGGGCTTCAACCGGTTCTCCGACCAGGCCCGCGCGGCGATCGTCGCGTCGATGAACCTGGCCAAGCAGCACGGCAACACCGAGATCACCCCGGCGCACCTGGTGCTGGGCCTGCTGCAGCAGCCCGCGGGCCTGGCCGTGAAGGCGCTCCTCGCGCAGGGCCTGAGCGTCGAGGCGGTCACCGAGCGCCTGGTCGCCGCCCTGCCCGAGGGCGGCACGGACGTGCCGGCGCTGATTCCCTATGACGCCCGCTCCCGCAAGGCCCTGGAGTTGACGTTCCGGGAGGCGTTGCGGCTCGCGCAGGAGGACATCGGCACCGGTCACGTGCTGCTCGCCCTGCTCGAAGAGGAGGAGCCCGAGGGCGGTGTCCTGCACGGGCTCGGTGTCCGCAAGGCCGCCGTCGAGCAGACCGTGTCCGACGGCCCCGACGAGACCCGGGGCTAGCCGAGCGGGAAGTCGGCCAGCGGGTGCCACGAGTCGCCGGGCTCGGGCCGTCCCGTGATCAGCCGCAGGGACGTGACCCGCGCCCGGACCGGCAGTCTCGCCTCCACCTCGGCGGCCGCCTCGGTCAGCCCGGGCACGTCGTGCCCGACGGTCAGGTGCGGGATGACGTCGGTGAACTCCCCGCCGTACGGCTGCGCCGCCGGGAACCGGGCCGCGAACCGATTGGTCAGTTCACGGAACGGCTCGGCCGGGTTCGGCGACAGCCACAGCACCTTCTGGCCGAACCAGCCCACCCGGTCCAGACTCAGGAAGAAGCGTGGCACCCCCGCGGCGATCAGCCGGACCGCGGCCAGGACCTGCGGCGTGAGCTGCTCCGGCGGCAGGAACGGGAAGATCACCGTGATGTGCGCGGGCACCCCCCAGGATGCCGAACGGTCCAGGCGCGAGCGCAGCTCGGCCACGACCGGCTCGGCTTCCGGAATCGGCACGATCAGGGCGCTCTGCGTCGGTTCCATCCGCGCAGTGTGCGCGACGCACGCCACCGGGCAAAGCACATCGGCCGGCAACCCGCTGACGAATCGGCGGACGTCAGCCGCGGCGGGGGTGCCGGCACCGCTGACGGATGTCATGGGCGAGCCGTGACGCATAGCGGGGGCGTCACGACGTACGGGAAACAAGAATTGCTCTCATGACGCTCACCGCTGCAACCGATCTCGCGGCCGCCGGTACGGGGCAGCAGGCCGTGAACCTGGATGGCGTGGTCAAACGATTCGGCACGGTCACCGCCGTGAACGGGATCGACCTGCGCATCCGCCCCGGGGAGGTGGTAGCCCTGCTGGGGCCCAACGGCGCCGGCAAGACGACCACTGTCGACATGCTGCTCGGGCTCTCGCAGCCCACCTCCGGAACCGTGCAGGTCTACGGCCGCGCACCGCAGGAGGCGGTCGCGCTCGGCCTGGTGTCGGCGGTCATGCAGACCGGCGGCCTGCTCAAGGACTACACGGTCGAGGAGACGGTGCGGCTGACCGCCGTGCTGTTCGGCAAGCCCCGCGCGGCGGTCGGGGTCGCGTTGAAGCGGGCCGGGATCGCCGACATCGCCGACCGGCTGGTCGGCAAGTGCTCGGGCGGGCAGCAGCAGCGGCTGCGGTTCGCGATGGCGTTGCTGCCGGACCCGGAACTGCTGATCCTGGACGAGCCGACGACCGGCATGGACGTCGGTGGCCGCCGCGAGTTCTGGGACGCGATCCGCGAGGACGCCGAGCGTGGCCGCACGGTCATCTTCGCCACGCACTACCTGGAGGAGGCCGACGCCTACGCCGACCGGGTGGTGCTGGTGCGGCGCGGTTCGATCGTCGCCGACGGCACCGCCAGCGAGGTCAAGGCCCTGGCCGCCGGCCGCACGGTCCGGGCGACCCTGCCCGACCCGGAGCGCCTCGACCTGACGGCGATCCCCGGCGTGGAGACCTCCGAGATCCGCGGCGACAGCCTCTACCTGCACGGGCGTGACACCGACGCGATCGCCCGCTACCTGCTGAACCAGACCGACGCCCGGGACCTGGAGATCACCTCCCGGAACCTGGAGGACGCGTTCCTGACGCTGACCGCCGACGAGGAGACCCCGGCATGACCGCCACCACGATCGAGCGCCGCCTGCCGAAGTTCGGCGGTTTCACCCTCGGCATGATCGCCCTGGAACTGCGCCGGCTGGTCCGCAACAAACGGACCGTCATCTTCAGCATCGTCATGCCGCCCGCGTTCTTCCTGATCTTCGGCACCAGCGGCGACTACCGCACCGAACGGATCGGCGACGGCAACGCCACCGCGTACGTGCTGATCAGCATGGCCGTCTACGGCGCGATGCTGGCCACCACCTCGGGCGGGGCGATGGTGTCGATCGAGCGGGCCGCCGGGTGGAGCCGGCAACTGCGGCTGACCCCGCTCAAACCGGCCGCGTACGTCGCGATCAAGCTCACCCTCGCGATGATCATCGGTTTGGTGTCGGTGGTGGTCGTCAACGTCGTCGGCGCGTTCTTCGGCGCGGACCTGCCGGTCGGCGAGTGGATCGCCTGCGCCGTGCTCGCCTGGGTGTGCGCCCTGGTGTTCGCCGCGTTCGGCCTGTTCATGGGCTACCTGCTGCCGAGCGAGAACGTGATGCAGATCCTCGGCCCGGCCCTGGGAATCCTGTCCTTCGCCGGCGGCCTGTTCGTGCCGCTCGACACGCTCGGGCACACCTTCGCCACGATCGCGAAATTCACTCCGGTGTACGGCGTGGGAGAGCTCGCCCGCTACCCGGTGACCCAGTCCGGGCACCTGTGGCAGGCCGTGCTCAACGTGGTCGTCTGGACCCTGGTGTTCGCGTTCGGCGCGATGTGGCGGTTCCGCCGCGACACCGCCCGCGTCTGAGCCCCCGGTACGGTTCGCTCATGATGTCAGTACCGCCCACCGAGATGCCCGGCCGCCGCGGTTTCCGTGCCGGCTGGGCGTTCGCCGCGATCTGGCTGTTCTATCTCGGCGAGAACCTCGATGCCCTGCTCGACGCGCCGCACGGCATGTGGCGCGACGTGGGCCTGGCCGCGCTCGCCCTGTTCGCCCTGACCTACGTGTGGATCGTCGGCACGATGCGCCGCGTCCGGCGCGACCTGCCGTACCCGCAGCACACCCTGCCGATCTGGCTCGGCCTGGCCCTGCTGGCCGGGCTCGCGCTGCTGCAGCTTCCGGCGGCCGGTTCGTCGGTGCTGACCTGCGCGGTCTACATCAGTGCGACCGCGGTGATGGGCCTGCGCCTGGAGCAGGGCCTGGCCGTCGCGGTCGTCGTCGCCCTGACCGTCGAGATCGCCATCCGCTCCGTGCCCGGCTGGCACGCCGTCAGCCAGGGGTACGCCCTGGCCGTGGTGCTGGGCGCGGCCGCGACCTGGGGGATGCGCCTGGCCCTGGAACGGCAGTCCCGGCTGATCCAGGCGCAGCACGAGCTGGCCGAGCTGGCCGTCGCCGGTGAACGCTCCCGCATCGCCGCGGAGCTGCACGACATCCTCGGGCACTCGCTGACCGTGATCGCGGTCAAGGCCGAGCTCGCCCAGCGCCTGCTGGACGTCGACCTCGCCCGGACCCGCGCCGAACTCGCCGACCTGGAAACGCTGTCCCGCGACGCGCTGGCCGACGTGCGGGCGACCGCGATGGGTATGCGCGGCATCTCCCTGCCCGGGGAGATCGCCGCCGCGAAGGCCGCTCTGGCCGCCGCGAACGTCGAGGCCGACCTGCCCGGCGCGGCCGACGACGTGCCGACCCGCCACCGGGAGCTGTTCGCCTGGACGATCCGTGAGGCGGTCACCAACATCGTCCGGCACAGCCGGGCCCGGCACGCCGAGGTCCGGCTGAGCCCCACCAGTGTCGAGATCGTCGACGACGGGCCGGGCGCCACCACCGCCACCACCCCCGGTCAGGGCCTGGCCGGCCTGCGCCGGCGCGCCGACGAGCTGGGCGCGCACCTGACCTGCGGGCAACGCGGGGACCGGCCCGGCTTCCGAGTACGAGTGGAGATCCCCTCATGATCAAGTTGTTGCTCGCCGACGACCAGGCCCTGGTCCGCGGCGCGATGGCCGCCCTGCTCGACCTGGAACCCGACATCAAGGTCGTCACCGAGGTCGGCCGCGGCGACGAGGTCGTCGACGCCGCCCTCGCCCACGACGTCGACGTCGCCCTGCTCGACGTGCAGATGCCCGGCCTGGACGGGATCAGCGCGGCCCGCCTGCTGCACGAGGCGATGCCCTCCTGCCGGGTGCTGATGGTCACCACGTTCGGCCGGGCCGGCTACCTGCGCCAGGCGATGGCGGCCGGCGCGTCCGGGTTCGTCGTCAAGGACACCCCGGCCCGGCAGCTCGCCGACGCGGTCCGCCGCGTCCACCAGGGCCTGCGCGTGCTCGACCCGGCTCTCGCGGCGCAGAGCCTCGCGCACGGCGACTCGCCGCTGACCGACCGCGAATCCGACGTGCTGCGCGCCGCCCGCGACGGCGGGACCGTCGCCGACATCGCGCGGGAGCTGCGCCTGTCCGACGGGACGGTCCGCAACCACCTGTCGTCGGCGATCGGCAAGACCGGGGCGCGCACCCGCGCCGAAGCGGTCCGCCTCGCCGTCGACAACGGCTGGCTGCTCGGCTGAAACCCCTTGAGGTTGACACAGTGACAAGGTCTTGACTGGGTGCCGGAGGTGGTCCCCATGGACTTGATCATGGCGTTGAACGCGGGAAACCCGCAAACCCGGCTGCAGGCGGCGATGGCAGCCGGCACCCGCCCCGACCCGGCCCTGCTCGACGCCCTCGTCACCCGGTGCGCCGTCGAACCGGACTTCTTCGTGCGCGACATGCTCACCTGGGCGCTGACCCGGCTCCCCGCCGAGCTGACCGTGCCGCGGCTGCGCGCCGAACTGGGCTCCGCGCACGCGCAGGCCCGCAGCCAGGCACTGCACACCCTCTCCAAGATCGGCGACCGGTCGGTGTGGCCGGCGATCACCGCGGCGCTGCTGCACGACGCCGACGACGAGGTGGCCCGGGCCTCCTGGCGTACCGCCGCGGCGCTCGTCCCCGACGAGCACCGGCAGGGCCTGGCCACCGAGCTGACCGCGGAGCTCGGCCGGGGTGACCGCGGGGTGCAGCGCAGCCTGAGCCGGGCGATGATCATGCTCGGCGACGTCACCGAACCGGCCCTGCAGCCGGCTCTGACCAGCGACGATCCGGCGGTACGGGCCCACGCGCGCGCCACCCTGCAGCTGCTGCACGACCCGGACGCCGGGTTCGACCTCGCCGTCGACGAGGCGATCCGGATCGTGGCGCTCGGCCCGCAACGCGCGGGGGAGACCGTGTGCTGATCGGTGAGGTGGCGCGGCGCTCCGGGGTCAGCACCCGGATGCTGCGCCACTACGACACGCTCGGCCTGGTCCGCCCCACCGGCCGGACCGTCGGCAACTACCGCGAGTACGCCGCCGCCGACATCCGCCGGATCTTCCACGTGGAGAGCCTGCGCTCGCTGGGCCTGTCACTGCGCCAGGTCCAGCAGGCCCTGGACGATCCGGCGTTCGCGCCGGCCGACCTGGTCGCCGACCTGATCCGCCGCACCGAGGACCGGCTGCGCCAGGAGCAGGAACTCCTCGACCGGCTCCGCGCGGTCGACGCGTCGGCCCCGGACGGCTGGCAGGGCGTGCTGCGCATCGTCGCGCTGCTGCACGGTCTGAACTCGCCGGACGCGGCCCGCCGCCAGCAGAGCGTGCTGACCGACACGATGCCCGTCGACGTTCTCGCCGGGGCGGTCCTGACCGAATCCGATCCGAACGTCGCCGGCGCGCTGCGATGGGCCCTGACCCGGGCCGGCACCGCCGGGGTCGACGCGGTCGCGGCCGGCCTCGACGCGCCGGACCCGCAGATCCGGCGGCGGGCCGTCCTGGCCCTCGCGGCCATCCCCGACGACGACGCGACCACCCTGCTCACCGGCGCCCTCGACGACCCCGCCCCCGAGGTTCGCGGGCCCGCCGCGCTCGCCCTCGGCCGGCGCGGCGTGATCACGGCCCTGCCCGCCCTCGTCGCCATGATCGTCGACGGCGTGAACGACGTCGAAGCCTCCGAACTGCTCGGAGCACTCGCCCAGCAACCTGCCGGCGCCGATCCGATCCTGAACGCCCTGCTCGCGGAACTGTCCGCGCCGGCCGCGTCCCCGGCGGTACGGATCCGTCTGGCACAGGCCCTCGCCGAGCTGCCGCCCGCCGTCACCCGCGACACCCTGCACCACCTGTCCCGCGACGCCGACCGCACGGTCGCCGCGATCGCCGCCTTCGCCGCCGCCCGCACCCCGCCCGCCGGCTGACCCCTGCCCCCGGTCCACCCCGCAGTCCCGCCCGCGCGTTTCGCCATGCCGCCGCCACGACGCCCCGCACCTCAGCTTCGCCACGCCCACCGCGCCCAGTCCGGTCAGCCCGCCCGACCAGCGCCACGACCACCGCGCCCGCTCTGGTCAGCCCGCCCGACCACCGCCACGCTCAGCTTGCCCGGCCTCGGCGGCCCTGACCGCCGCCGCGCCGAGCTTCGCCGGCCGTCCGGTTGCTCATCCGACTGCTCGTCCGGTGTCCGGACGCGGCGTGGGCGCGTGGCTTGGCCAGCGGCGCGCTGCGGCCCCCCGGCTGGTGCTCATGGGCGTTATTCGTTCCTCATAACGCCCATGAGCACCAGCCGGAACCTCACGGCCCGCTCGCCGAACGGGCCGCGGAGAGGGCGCGTCTCGGGCGGGTGCAAAGCCGGGACGGCCGGGTCGTGATTCTGGTATGAGGGCATCCGCCGGACTTGAGAAGAAATTCGCAGTGCAACCGAGCGGCAACCAAGAGTGCCCATCCGCTGCACCCGTAGCCGCGAAAAGTTCCCCCTGCAACCGACACCACGGGGGGAACCGAAATGACCGCGACCGCTCAGCAGACCGCCGCCACGTCCGTCACCCGCGCCGCCTCGCCCGCCACCAAGCTCGTCATGGCCACCACGAAGCTCGCCGCCGAGCCGGTCGCGACCGCCACCGTGACCGCCACCAAGCCCGCCGCCGTGGCTGCCGCCGAGGCCGGCATCGTGGCCGCGGCCAAGCCCGGCGCCCGCTCGGTCACCCGCGAGCAGGAGCAGCTGATCCGCGACAACATGGCCCTGGTCGGTCACATGGTCCGCGAGATGCTGTTCAAGGTGCCGCCGCACGTGCACCGTGACGACCTGGCGTCGGCCGGATACGCCGCCCTGGTCACCGCCGCGCAGGCCTTCGACGAGTCGCGCGGCATCCCGTTCGGCCGGTTCGCCGCCGTCCGCGTCCGTGGCACCCTGCTCGACGAGCTGCGCAGCATGGACTGGGCCAGCCGCTCGGTCCGCGCCCGGGCCCGCCGCGCCGACGTCGCCCGCGAGGAGCTGACCCGCCAGCTCGGCCGCACCCCGACCGTCGAGGAGCTCGCCGAGCTGCTCGGTGTCGCCGTCGGCGAGCTGTCCAGCGTCGACGACGACGTGCAGCGCGCCGCCGTCCTGTCGCTGCAGGGCTTCACCGCCGGCGCCGCCGAGGACATGGTCACCGAGTCGTCGATGAACCCGGAGGAGCTGCTGCTGCATCGCGAGCGCCTCGGCTACCTGCACGACGCGGTCACCGTCCTGCCGGAGCGGCTGCGGTTCGTCGTGGAGGCCTCCTTCCTGCAGGAGCGTCCGCTCTCCGAGGTTGCCGCCGAGCTCGGCGTCACCGAGTCACGCGTTTCGCAGTTGCGCACCGAGGCCCTGGCCCTGCTGCGCGACGGCCTGACCACGCACATGGAGCAGGTCGCCGGCCCGGTCGCCAAGGACGGCTGCGTGACCCGGCGCCGGGCCGCCTACGCCGCGCAGATCGCCGCCCGCAGCACCATGGCCTCCCGGCTGAGCGTCACCGACGTCCGGGGCGAGCGTCTCGCCGTCGCCGCCTGATGCGCGCCCGCCCGGCGGGGCCGCCCCGGCCATGGTCGTGGCCCCGCCAACCGGGCAAGCCGACTTAAATCTGACCCTTGCACGGTTGTGGCCCCGCCAACCGGGCGAGCCGGCTCAGACCTGACCCTTCGTCTCCTCATAGCCGGCCGCGGCCGGCGCCGCACCGGGCGCGTAGATCACCCGCAGCACCCCGGTCGGGAACGCCTCGGTCGACACCACCCGCAGGTGGTAGGCCCGGTCACCGTCGTCGAACAGCCGCCGCCCCTTGCGCGCCGCGACCGGATGCACCAGCAGCCGCAACTCGTCGACCAGCCCGGCCGCCAGCAGCTGCTGCACGATCGAGATCGACCCGGGGACCAGCACCCCGGTGACCCCCGGATCGGCCTTCAGCGTGGTCACCGCCTCGACCAGGTCACCCTGCAGCAGCTCCGAGTTGCGCCAGGTGAACTGCAGCGGCTGCCGCGAGACCACGACCTTGCGTGTGTCACCGAGCTGCTTGGCGAACGGCGCGTCCTCCTCACCGCCGGCCTCCCGATCGGGCCACGCCCCGGCGAAGCTGTCGTAGGTCTCCCGGCCGATCAGCAGCACGTTGCCGGTCTCGTAGTCCTCGGTGACGGCGCGGCCCATGTTCTCGTCGAAGTACGGAAAGTGCCACTCAGGATCGATCTCGGCGACCCCGTCGGCCGAGATGAACAGGGTGGAGACGAGCTTCGCCATCAGTGCTTCCCCTCAGATCAGGTCCTGTCGAAGGTGTGACGCCGCAAGCTTGCCAAACTCGACGGCCCCCTGCCGCCCCTCCTGAGGACCGTTTCCCGCCGAAAGTACTGCCGCCCGCAGCCGCCGCATCCCCTCGGCGATCTCGTCCGGGGTGCTCGAGCTGAACGACAACCGCAGCGTCGCCCGATCCGGCCGCCCCGCGAAGAACGGCGCTCCCGGCACGAACGCCACGTCCTGCCGCAACGCGTACGGCAGCAACCGCGCCGTGTCGGCGTCCCCGGGCAGGCGCACCCACACGAACATCCCGCCGTCCGGGTCGGTCCACGTCGTCCCGGCCGGCATCGCCTCCGGCAGCAACCGCAGCATCGTGTCGCGCCGCTCGCAGTACGCCACCCGCAGGCCCCGCACGTGCCCGTCCAGATCGGCCACCGCCAGATACGCCGCGGCCGCCGCCTGATCGATCGTGGACGTGTGCAGGTCCGCCGCCTGCTTCGCGACCACCAGCGACGCCCGCAACGGCGCGGGCGTGCGGACCCAGCCGAGCCGCAGCCCCGGCGCCCCGATCTTCGACAGGCTGCCGAGATGAATCACCCGATCCGCGTACGCCGCCACGGGCGCGATCGCGTCGCCCCGGTACCGCAGCTCCCCGTACGGATCGTCCTCCACGATCCACACCCCGTACCGCTCGGCGAGCCCGGCGACCCGCGCGCGCCGATCAGCCGCCAGGGTCCGCCCGGTCGGGTTCGCGAACGTCGGCACCAGGTAGACCAGCTCGGGACGCTCCCGCGCGAACACCCGCTCCAGAGCATCCGGATCCACCCCGTCGTCGTCGGAGGGCACCGTCACGATCCGCGCCCCGGCCATCGCGAAGCACTGCAACGCCGCCAGATACGTCGGCTCCTCCACCACCACCGTCGCACCCGGATCCAGCAGCGCCGCCGCGACCAGCGTCAACCCCTGCTGCGACCCGGTCGTCACCAGGACATCCCCGGCCTGCGTGGGCAGCCCCCGCGCGGTCATCCGGTCCGCGAGCTGCCCCCGCAGCCGCGGGTCACCCTCGGTCGGGGCGTACTGCAGATGCCGCCGGGCGGACGGCCCGGACAGCGCCGTGCCGAACGCGGCCCGCCAGCCGTCGGCATCGAACAACTCCGGCGCGGGCAGCCCACCGGCGAACGAGATCACCTCCGGCCGGTCGATCAGCGCGAGCAGGTCACGCACGGGGGAGGAGGCAACAGTGGCCAGACGCATGACAGCAGTCCATTTCCGAGGAGAGACGAACGAGCCCACGGATCACGGACGGTCGTGCCATCGACGTGCGCGGCAGATCTTCGGGCCTGGTCGAGGCCACCGCGGTCAGCCTAACGCTCCCTAAGGCCCGATTGGTTCCCCGATTGGTTTGCCCGGCAGGCCACTGGATTCCGGTTGCCGACCGCCGACACACGGGGCAGAGTGGGTGCCGGACCCGCCGCCGGCCCCGAGGGAGCACGAACGCCGCATGTGAGAGCAACCAACACCCCGTACACGCAATCGGTGTTGATCCCTGCTCTTTCGGAGGTTTTCGCATGCCCGCCCATCTCAAAGCCACCGGCCTGGCCCGCGCCCACGACGGTGACCTGCTGTTCGCAGGCTTCGACCTGGTCCTGCAGGACGGCGACCGGATCGGCGTCGTCGGCCCCAACGGCGCCGGCAAGACCACCCTGCTCCGCGTCCTCGCCGGCGAGCTGAAGCCCACCCACGGCACCGTCGGCTTCGCCCCCGGCACCTCCATCGCGTACGTCTCCCAGCAGGTCCCCGACCCGCACGGCACCGTCGGCGCGTTCCTCACCGCCGGACTCGGCGAGCTCGCGGCCGTCACCGCCACCATGCGCGAGCTCGAGACCCGGATGGCCGCCGGCGACGACGTCCTCGACGAGTACGCCCAGGCCCAGGAACGCTGGACCACCCTCGAAGGCTGGACCGCCGAGACCCGCCTCACCGAGATCCGCCAGCGCCTCGACATCGACCACCTCGACGACGACCTGCCCCTGGCCTCGATCTCCGGCGGCGAACAGGCCCGCCTCATGCTCGCCCGCGCCCTGCTCACCGGCCCCGACCTGCTGCTGCTCGACGAACCCACCAACCACCTCGACGCCGAGGGCGCCACCTGGCTGCTCGGCTGGCTGCGCGACTTCCCCGGCGGCGTGCTCACCGTCAGCCACGACCGGGCGTTCCTCGACGCCACCGTCACCCGCGTCATCGAGCTCGACGGCATCGACGAACAACCGCAGGACTATCCCGGCGGCGGCTACACCGCGTACCGGGCGGAGAAACAGCGCCGCTGGCAGCGCCTGCTGCTCGACTTCGCGGCGCAGGAGAAGGACCGGATCCGCTGGGAAGCCGACATCGAACGGACCAAGGCCCAGTCCCGCGGCGTCGAGAACTCGGTACGCTCCGGCGTCGAAGCACCCCACCTGCGCCGCGTCGCCCGCCTGGTCGCCCGCAAGGCCAAGGTCCGCGAACGACGACTGCGCCGCCAGATGGCCTCCGTCACCTGGATCGCCGAACCCCGCACCCGGCCCGCCCTGACCTTGGCGTTCCCGGACGACGACGGCGACCCCGGCGAGATCGTCCTCAAGATCCGCGACCTGCACGTCTCCTACGGCAACCGCGTCCTGCTCGACCACGTCGACCTCGACGTCACCCGCGGCGACCGCATCCTGGTCACCGGCCGCAACGGCTCCGGCAAGACCACCCTGCTGCACGCCGTCGCCCAGGCGCACCCCGAAGTCGCCGTGCTCCCGCAGACCACCGATCACCTGCGCACCGACACCACCGTCATGGACCATTTCCGATCCCAGGTTCCCGTGTACGTCGACGACGCCGAGAAACTCCTGACCGGCCACCAGTTCGAGCCGGAACAGTGGACCTCCCGGCTGCGTGACCTGTCCGCGGGGGAGTTGCGGCGACTGCTCCTGGCGATCCTGGTCAACAGCCCGTCACGGGTGCTGCTGCTCGACGAACCGACCAACTTCCTCGACTTCGACGCCCTCGACGTCATCGAGGAAGCGCTGCGCCGGTACCGCGGGACCCTGCTCGTCGTCTCCCACGACCGGTACTTCGCCGACGCGATCGGCACCACCCGCCACTGGCACGTCACCGACGGCACCGTGACCGAGACGTCGCTCAGCGCGCCGTAACCGCAACGTCACCGACGGCGTAGTGACCGCATCGTCGCTGACCGCGCCATGATCGAAAGCTGAGACCGCCGTCGGTCCGCGTGACCCGCACCCCTATGCTCTGAACCCGGCCACACTCGTGACAAACAGGGCGGGATCAGGGTTTGAACATCTTCGAAGCAATCGTGATGGGCGCAGTGGAGGGCGTCACCGAGTTCCTCCCGGTGTCCAGCACCGGTCACCTGACCATCCTGGAGAAACTCTTCGGCCACCGGCTCGACGACCCGGACATCACCGCGTTCACCGTCATCATCCAGTCCGGCGCCGTCCTCGCCACGATCCTGTTCCTGCGCAAGGACATCCTCCGGATCGTCCCCGCCTTCTTCAAAGGCCTCGCCAGCAAAGAAGCCCGGGAACTGCCCGACTTCCGCTTCGCGATCGCCGTCATCCTCGGCTCGATCCCCATCGTCATCGCCGGCCTCACCTTCAAGGACGCCATCGAGACGACCCTGCGCAGCCTCTGGTTCGTCGCCGGCGCCCTGATCCTCTGGTCCGGCGTCATGGCCTTCGCCGACCACGCCGCCACCCAGGTCCGCCACGAGGACGACGTCACCTGGAAAGACGCCCTCGTCATCGGCCTCGTCCAGTGCCTCGCCGTCATCCCCGGCATCAGCCGCTCCGGCTCCACCATGTCCGCCGGCCTGCTACGCGACCTCGACCGGGTGACCGTCACCAAACTCTCGTTCTTCCTCTCGATCCCCGCCCTCACCGGCGCCTCGATCCTGCAGGGCTACGAAGAGTTCGACAACATCTCCAACGGCGTCGGCTGGACCAACACCCTCGTCGCCACCGCCGTCAGCTTCGTCGTCGCCTACTTCGCCGTCACCTGGCTGCTGAAGTTCGTCGCCAAGCACTCCTACAGCATCTTCATCTTCTACCGCCTCGCCCTGGGCGCCCTGCTGGTCCTGCTGCTCTCCACCGGCACCATCAGCGCCCAGTAACCACCGCCGACGAAAGGCGCCCGGCCTTCACGGCGGGCGCTTTTCGCATGCCGGCACGGTCAGCCCCGGCCGCGTCGGCGAGCTCTTCGGCCCGCTGCAGCCAGTCGGCCCTCAGCGCAGGCGGCCCTCAGAATGGGCGGCCGTCACGACGGGCGGCCCTCATAATGGGCGGCGTGAATCTGCGCCGGCGTAAGAAACTGCAACGACAACTCCTCGAAGCCGCCGGCTGGGGGACCACTGACCAGGTCACCGCACTGCTCCGCGCCGGCGCCGACCCCAACTGGCCCGGCCCCGACGCCGACCTCCCGCTCTACCGCGCCAGCGTGCAGAACAGACCCGCCACCATCCGGGCCCTCATCGCCGCCGGCGCCGACCCGCACCTCGAAAGCGGCCACGGCGAGGAAGGACTACCGCTCTGCGCCGCCGCCAGCTGGGGCCACGACGACGCCGTCCGCGAACTGCTCGCCGCCGGCGCCGACCCGCACGCCCGCGAGGACGACGGCCACGGCCACACCGCCCTCGAATGGGCCGAGGCCGGCAACCACCAGAACACCCTCACCCTGCTCAGGGACGCCGCCCGATAACACGGCGCCCCCACACCACCGGGTCACGACGACGCCGAACCCGCCTCACCCAGCTCCGCCAGCCGCGCCTCGATCTCCGCCAGCTCCGCCCGCAACCGCTGCGCCTGCTGCTCCGCCTCGGCACGCTCACCGGCCAGAATCTGCTCGACCGCCTCCTGCACCCCCGGCACGTCGATCAACTGCACCATCTTCAACGCCTCCGCCGGACGAATCACATACGGCTTCGCCAGCGCCTTCGCACCCTGATTCGCCCCCACCGTCCACTCGCCCTCCGCGTAGGCGAGCGTCACCGTCAACGACGGACCCGGCTTCGGCTTCGCCGGACGCGCCACCTTCCGCGGAGCCGGCGCCGTCATCTCCTGCTGACCTTCTTTATCCACATCGTCCTCACTCTTACGCTGCACCGGCGACGGCTTCGGCTTCTCGATCGGCTTGTCGATCAGAAACTCCGGACCCGACAGCACCGGCTCCGGAGCAGGCGCCGGCGCCACCGGCGGCACCGCCTTCTTCACCGGCACGCCCTTCGGCGCGATCCGCAGATCAACGGGGGAGAAGGGCAACTCGTCACGCCCGAACTTCACCACCACCCACTCCTCGGACACCGCGGGATCCTCCAACCCCACCACCTGCCCGATCTGCCCCGCGATCTGCCCCGCCGACTCGGTGAACTGCACCTTCGGCTTCCGCCCGGCCGCCAGCGCGTCCCGGATCCCGTCCAACTCCTCCGTGGTCAACCCACGGGCCTCCACGCCGGCCGCGGCCATCGTCCCCACCTTCGTACGCCTGTATGAGAGGGCTCCCTTTCTACCAGCCCCCACCGACAAGAACCGTTCGCCCCGCCGCACACCCAAGATCAAGATCAGGCGTCGGACGACAGGGGAGCGGCACCCCGAACAGCGCCGGCTGGCGAACGCGCATCCGCCGAGGGCCATCGATCGCCCGATGCGTGCGCCCAATACCTCGTGACCACTCCGCCGACGTCACCGCCGTGCGCCGCACCCTCCCTGCCCAATCAAGATCAGCGATATCGTGCCATGCCGCCCACGCACAGGCCGGGGGAGACGTCAACCTTCAGTTGACCGCTGTGGCCACCCGCACCGACTCGGGAAAGCAGCCGCCTGACGCCTGGGCACGCGAAGACGGCCGGGACTCGCTGAGCCGCTGTTGATCACCGAACCCCGGAGCGGTCACTCGTCAAGGGTCGGTCGACGGTTCTCCCGACACGAGTCGGCGCGCGCGACGAGTGCGCACATCGGAAGAATCCGCGCTGAGCGCTTCTCAGAGAACTGATAGATCGGCGCATGCGCTGGATCAGCGTTATCAAGCCCTTCCGACCACCTAAAATCTCAGGTCGATAATTTATATTATGTCAACTAACCGCCAGAGAGGGGTGTCGCAGGGCAGCCTCTCGCTCCCCTCAATGCGAAGTTCGCCGGTGCGCACCCGCCAAGTGCGCAGGGCTGCAGACCCCGGGCTCTTGGCATGGAAGCCACTGAAGGCACGAATTGGCGCCTGAAGGCCTGTAAACCTGCGTGCCGATCAATGCGCGCTCGACCGGACAGGCGTTCTAACAGCTGACCAAGCGGCCGGCTGACGAGTCATCGCGATGGTCCTCACCTGCGCGGCTCGACTCGGGATGCCGGTTCCCTCAGGGCCGGGTCGGCCTCTGTGCCTCGAAGCGCGCGGCCCCCTACTCCGGGCCAGCCGATCGGACCTGGGTCCCATCCGCCGCGGTCGGCAGGAACGCGCCGGACACCGCGAGCATCGGTGCCCGTGCAGCCCCTTCCCTGCCCGGTGAGGCGAAAGTCGTTCGGAATGGTGACCTACATGCTAAGGTCCATCTGGAAACGAATGCGGATATATCATGCATAATATCTCTTATGCAGCACGAATCAGCCGTTGAGCCACTCTCCCCTCTCGCCGAGCTGGTTGACGAGTTCCTCGCCGCGCGGGCGACGCGCAAGCCCTCGGCGCACACCCTGGCCGCGTACCACCGTGATCTGTCTCTGGTGTTGCAGCAGACCGTGCCCGCGCCGCAGTCCCCCGCCGACCTCTCCCCTCGCGTGCTGCGTGCCGCTTTTGCCCGGTTCGCGGCGGAGCGCGCCCCCGCTTCCGTGGCTCGGGCCTGGTCGTCGTGGAATGCGTTCTTCACGTTTCTGGTGACCGAGGGTGTGGTGGCGGGCAATCCGATGTCGGCGGTGGACAAGCCGCGGATGGTGGCGCACTCCCCCAAGCCGTTGCGGGGTGAGGACACGCCGGAGGAGCTTCTGCGGGTGGTGTCGCGCGTCGACGAGCGGCAGCGTGATCCGTGGCCGGAGCGGGATGTGCTGGTTCTGGCGCTGGCGTTGTGTGCGGGGTTGCGGTTGTCGGAGTTGCTGGGTTTGCGGGTCGGTTCGGTGTCGGGTCGTGACGGTGAGCGGCGGGTGGAGGTGGCCGGCAAGGGTGGCCGTCCGCGGTCGGTGCCGATCGACGGTGGGCTGGATGCGGCCGTGCAGCGGTATGTGGAGAGTCGCCGGGTGCGGTTCGGCCGGGTGTCGGCGTCGGATCCGTTGCTGGTGGATCGGCATGGTGCGCCGTTGCAGCGGGGTGGTCTGCAGTATCTGGTGCGGTCGTGTTTTCGTCGTGCGGGTGTCGGTGATCGGGTGCCGCGGGGTGCGCAGTTGCATGCGTTGCGGCACACGTTCGCGACGCGGCTGGCGGAGGACGGGGCGAACGCGTCGGAGATCATGCGGTTGCTGGGTCATGCGTCGTTGGCGACGTCGCAGAACTACATCGAGGTGACGGCGGAGCAGCAGCGCGCGGCGATCCAGTCGAACCGGACGAATCGCGTGTTGCGGGAGTTGGCCTGACGCGGGCCCCTGGCTACGCCTGCGGATCGAGGTCGCGGTGCTGATGCCGTACGCGGGAATTTGTCCGTTAGGTTGATCTTCATGAAGTTGCGTGAGGATGAGGTGCGGGTGGGGTCGGCGGCCGGGGAGATCCGGGCGGTCGTGGTGGCGCCGGCCGGTGGCGGGTCGTTTCCCGGGGTGGTGTTGTACACCGACATTTTCCAGCTGACGGAGTCGACGTTGCGGTCGGCGCGCAGGTTGGCCTCGGAGGGGTTCGTGGTGTGTGTGCCGGAGATCTATCCGCATTCCGAGCTTGCGGGGGTGGCTCTGGAGTTCGACGATGCGGGTAAGGCGCGGGGGCTGGCGGGTGCGGCGGCGACGTCGGCGGCGCAGTTCGATGCGGATCGGGTGGCGGTGCTGGATTTCTTGCAGCGGCGTGACGATGTGTCGTCGTTGCTGGTGACGGGTTTTTGTATCGGTGGTCATCTGGCGTTCCGGGCGGCGTTCGACGAGCGGGTGGCGGCGACGGTGTGTTTTTATCCGACGGGTTTGCACAATGGTCAGCTGGGTGCGGATGTGGCGGATTCGTTGTCGCGGGCCGGTGAGATCCGGGGCCGGTTGATGGTGGTGTTCGGGTCGCGGGATCCGCATGTGCCGCCGGCGGCGCGGTTGGAGACGGTGTCGTCGTTGTACGCGTCGGGGTTGACGGATGTGGAGTTGCACGTCTATCAGGGTGGTGAGCATGCGTTCATGCGTGATGTGGGTGCGCGGCATGATCCGGTGTTGACGGATCTGGCGCTGGCCGAGGCGGTTTCGTTCTTCCGTGGGCGCTGATCGGGGTGTTTCCGCGGGCGACGTTGGGCACTGATCGGCTGGTTCTGCGGGCGTTCGAGTCCGGTGACGCGCCGGCGGTGCATGCGGTGTGGAACGAGCGGGAGTTCGTGCGGTTCGCTCCGGTCGGTTTCCGGTATGCGGGTGCGGCTTTGGATCGTGCCGTGGATTGGTGTGCCCGGGGGGAGCTTTTCGCCGGGGTGGATCGGGCCAGTGGCCGGTTGGCGTGTCATGCGACGTTGTTCGGGGCGGATTGGTCGGCGATGACGGCGGAGATCCACTATTGGACGGCGGCGTGGGCGCGCGGGCGGGGTTTCGCGGTGGAGGCGGCGCGGGCGGTGGCCGGGTGGGCGTTGTCGGAGCTGGGTTTCGCGCGGATCACGTTGCAGTCGGATGTGCGTAATGGGGCGTCGCGGCGGGTGGCGGAGTCGGCGGGGTTCGTGTTCGAGGGCGTGTTGCGTAATGCGTCGTGGACCCGGTCGGGGCGTTCGGATCTGGCGGTGTTCAGTCTGATTCCGGGTGATCTGGACCGGTCAGGCGGGTGAGTGCGGCGCGCAGTGTGTCGTGCTGGGGGGCGTCGTCCCGGCCAAAGCCGCCGCCTCCGTCACCCGGTACCCCCTCTACCAGCGGCCACGGGCTTACTTCGTGTGGATCTCGGTGCCGGCGACGACCGAGCCGGTGATCGGGTTCTGCGGGGCCTCGATGACGCAGAGCATCACGCGGTCCTCCGGCCAGGACTCCGCCGATGGGTAGTACTGCCAGGTCTTCCAGCCGTCGACGGCCGGGGAGTCGTACTGGCCGAAGGACTCGTCGCAGAACTGCTTGACCTTCTGCTCCAGGACCTCGGCTCCGGGGTACGTGTCGCCGGGCAGGGTGCTGATCGCGTATACCTCGGCCCGATGGTCCTTCTCGCAGTCGATCACCGGAAACGCGTAGGCCGTCTCGTCCTCGAGATCCGAGATGCAGTTTCCCGCCGTGACCTCCGCGGAGTTGACCATCGTGAAGTCGTCGTCCTGGAAGTGGCGGGGCACCCAGAAGAAGAGGCCCCACACGATCGCCCCGCCGGTCACCGCCAAACCCACATACCCGGGCCACTTCCGTTTCGCGCCACCCAGATAGGGATCATTCGCATAGCTCTCGGTCACGCCCGGAACGGTACCGGCCGATGATCATTCCGCGCGGCCCCGGTCAGTAGGCAATCTCGCTCGAGGAGCCTGGCGCGGGCAGGCTGTCCGGCCAGGGTCGGTAGCGGAACGCGCCGATGATGTCCTGCAACTGGGTGGAGATGCGGGACAGGTCGGTGGCGGCCGTCTCGGCGGTGTCGAGGCGGGTGAGGATGGTCGGGTTCCCGCCGCGCAGTGCTGATCCGATGCGGTCGTCGCGCCAGCGGTGCATCTAGTGGTAGGCGCGGGCGGTGCGCAGCAGGAAGGCGGGCATGCGGACCCGGGTGTCGTCGATCTCGGCGACGGCTTCGACGTCTTTGATGGTGGTGTCGGTCCACACCGGTTCCGGGAAGCACTGGTGCAGGTAGTCGCGGGTGATGGTCCAGCCCTCCCCCGCCGCGGCGGAGATCGCCAGGATGTAGATCATGGTGCCGGGTTCGGTGAGGGCGGGCAGCTGCGCGAGGTAGGCGTCGACGTCGCCGCCGTCGCGGTGCAGGTTGTGCAGCAGGCCGCTGTCGAAGATGGTGTCGAACGGCGCTTGCGGCAGGTTCAGTTTGGTTGCGTCCTGCACGTCGAAGGTGGCGGTGAGCCCGGCGGCTTTGGTGCGGGCGGCGGCGATGGCCAGCGGTGAGATGTCGATGCCGGTGACGTGGTAGCCGCGGCGGGCCAGGGTGCAGGCGAGGTCGCCGGTGCCGCAGCCGAGGTCGAGGATCTTGGGGCCGCGCACGCCGTGTTCGAGCAGGGCGGTGAGGGCGGGCTGGGGTTTGCCGATCTCCCAGGGGGTGTTGCCGGTCCGGTAGCGCTGGTCGTAATCGGTCATGTTCTCCCCCGTTGCCGGTCGTCCGGGTGGTGCTGTTTGAGGCTTGGTGCCGTTTTTCCCGGGTTTTGAGAGCCCAACCTTCAACCCGAGGTGTGCGTACGACCGTGGCCGACGCCCGGAGATTATCGTGCGGGAATGGGTGGCGCGGAGGCGGTGGTGTCGTACCACTGTGGGACGGCGACGGTGTCGGACTACGTGGTCGGTGGCCGGCTGCGCTGGGAGGTGTCCCACGGGTGCGGGGACGGCGTGGAGCTGGTGTGCGGGCGCGGGGAGCTGCCGGCGGATCTGCGGGCGGCGGTGCTGGCGCAGTGCGGCACGTTCGGGGTGCGGTTTCCCGCCGGTGATCGGGTGGCGGTGATGCGGGTGTTGCGGGGGCGCGGGGTGCCGGTGGGTGAGCTGCGGTCCGTCCTGGCGCAGGGGGTGACCGGGACCGAGGCGGAGATGGTGCTGCTTGCCGGGCAGCTCGCCGCGGCGGGTGTCGCGGTGGTGGTCTCGCGGCGCGAGGATCCGGACCTGCCTGGTGTGGGCGGCTCTCAGCGGCGGCCGACGCCGCCGTAGATGGCCACGTCATGGGGTGTGGGCAGGGTTGTCCCGGCGGGTGGGCGCCATGCGGAGACCGGGACGATGCCCGGGTCGAGCAGCTCCAGGTCGCCGAAGAAGGAGGCGATCTCCTCGTGGGTGCGGGGGAACACGCCGGCGATTCCTTTGCCGATCACGTCGCGGGCATACGCCTTCTCCTGCTCGCTGGCGAAGTCGGTGGTGCCGTGGGTGAGGGTCAGGTAGCTGCCGGGGGCGAGCGCGGACAGCAGCTCGTGCACGATGTCGCGGGCCTGCCCGGTGGAGTCGATGAAGTGCAGGACGGCGACGAGGGTCAGGCCGACGGGCCGGCTCAGGTCGAGGGTGTCGCGGAGTTGCGGGTGGGTGAGGATCGTGCCGGGCTCGCGCAGGTCGGCCTCGATGTAGCAGGTGCGGCCGGTGTCGGTGCCCGACAGCAGGGCGCGGGCGTGGGTCATCACCATGGGGTCGTTGTCGACGTAGACGACGCGGGCGCCGGGGTTGGCGCGCTGAGCGACCTCGTGGGTGTTGTCGGCGGTGGGCAGGCCGGTGCCGATGTCGAGGAACTGGTCGATGCCGGCGTCGGCGGCCAGGTGGTGCACGGCGCGTTGCAGGAACGCGCGGTTCTCCCGGGCGGTGAGCCGGATCGTGGGGTGGGCTTTCTCGATCAGGTCGCCGGACTCGCGGTCGGCGGCGAAGTGGTCCTTGCCGCCGAGCCAGTAGTTGTAGCGGCGGGCCGGGTGGACGGTGGAGGTGTCGAGGTGGTCGGCCACGTGTCATGCTCCCCGTGTCGAGGTCGGCGGAACTGTCCGTGACGAAGCTATCGCAAAAGGCCACCGGAAGTCCTTTGTGGATGCTATGAATGTGCGGTGCGGAAACGGGTCACGGACGCCTGCGCGCGAGCGCTGGCGTGTTGCGGTTTCACCCGGCGCCGGCACGGGATCCTGCTGCAGCCGGAGTGCGGCTGGCTGGACCTGCGCTTGACGGGCGAGGATGACCTGGTGGTGGCGGATCCGGTGGTCGGGGTGCGGCACGAGCCGGTGGAGCGGATCCTGCTCGCGACGGCCGGCTGGGACGAGCCGCTGGCCTGTGTGACGTTGCCGCTGGGCCGGCGCTGGGAGTTCGCGGCCGGCGCGGAGGTGGGGCCGGCGGTGCAGGAGCTGACCGAGGCGGTGGTGGTGCAGGGGCAGCCGTTCATCGACCGGTGGGCGCACTGGCCGGCCCTGGTCCGCCGGATCGAGTCGCTGGCACCGGAGCGGACCAGGCAGTTCCTGGTGCCGGCGGTCGCGCTCGCCGACGGGGACCCGGTGCGGGCGCGGGCGGTGGTGCGGGCGGAGGTCGCCCGGCTGGCGGGCCGGCAGGACGGGTATGCCACGGCCTACCGCAGTTTCGCGCGCCGGCTGATCCGGCTCGCCGAGCGTGGTGCGTGATGAGCCGGCCGGGCGCCTGGCGTACCCAAATCGGTTGCTTGTCTTCGTAGGGTGAAGCGCATGCGAGTGATCCGTTTCTACACGGCGGGTGGCCCTGAGGTGTTGCGGGTGGAGGATGGCGAGCAGCCGGAGCCGGGCGAGGGTGAGCTGCTGATCCGGGCCGCGGCGATCGGGGTGACCCGCCCGGCGGTGCGGCGGGTCCGGGAGGCCGAGGGCCCGTTCCCGGCCGTGCCCGGCGGGGAGGTCGCCGGTGAGGTGATCGGTGCCGGTCCGGGGGTCACCGGCTGGCAGGTCGGGGACCGGGTCGCGGCGTTGCCGTTCGGCGGCTCCTATGCGCAGGTGGTGACGGCCCCGGCGATCATGGCGTCCCGGATTCCGGACGACGCGTCGTACGTGCAGGCGGTGGCGCTGGTCCGGTCCGGGCATGTCGCGCTCGGCGTGCTGGAGGCGGCGGCGGTGCAGCCGGGCGAGTCGGTGCTGGTCACCGCTGCCGCGAGCGGCGTCGGTCATCTGCTGGTCCAGGCCGCTCGCCGGCGCGGCGCCGGGCGGGTGGTCGCGGTCGCCGGCAAGGCCAAATCCGATTTCCTGTACGGGCTGGGAGCCGACGAGGTCCTCGACTACGACGATCTGAGCCCGGCGCAGCCGGTCGACGTGGTTCTCGACGGCGCCGGTGGTGACGTGCTGCCGCGGGCGCTGGCGGCGGCCCGTCCCGGCGGCCGGCTGATCTTCTTCGCCAGTGGTGGTGGCACGGTGCCCGCGTTCGACCTGCTCGCCGGCGCGAAGACGATCACCGGTTTCGCGATGGCGCACTTCGCCCGCAACCACGGCGACCGGTATGCCGTACACAGCGAGCAGCTGTGGCAGTTGTCCGCCACGATCCACGCCGAGCTGCCGCTGGACCGGGCGGCCCGGGCCCACGAGATCGTCGAGGCGCGGGAGAACCGCGGGAAGGTGGTGCTGGTTCCGTGACCATTCGCTGGGTGACCGGTTTCCTGGACACGCCGGCCGCGGACGCGCCGGTGGCCGAGCAGTTCTGGCTGGCGGTGACCGGCACCACGTTGTCGGTGCGCCGCGGCGACGGCACGTTCGCCACGTTGCGGCCGCCGTCGGGTGACGCGATGCTGCGCGTGCAGGTCGTCGGCGACGACGGCCCGGCCCGCTGCCACCTGGATCTGCACGTGGCCGACCCGTTCACGGCCGCGCCGCCGCTGCTCGCGCTCGGTGCCGCCGAGGTGATGCGTGACGACGAGATCGTGGTGCTGCGCTCCCCCGCCGGGATAGCGTTCTGCCTGGTCCCGTGGAGCGGCGAGCGGACCGCCCCGCCGGCCGCGGTGTGGCCGGGCGGTCAGGCGAGCCTGGCCGACCAGGTGTGCCTGGACATTCCCGCTGCCGGGTACGAGACGGAGGTCGCGTTCTGGCGTGCGGTGACCGGCTGGGAGTTCGAGCCGATGCCGGACTCGCCGCAGTTCCAGCGCCTGCTGCCGCCGGCGCCGATCCCGATGCGGCTGCTGCTGCAGCGCCTGGACGACGGCCCGGCCGGGGTCCACCTCGACCTGGCCTGCGACGACGTGCCTGCCGAGGTGGCCCGGCACGAGGCTTTGGGTGCCACGGTGGTGCGCCGGCTCCCGGGTGACTGGACCACCCTGCGTGACCCGGCCGGCCGGGCGTACTGCGTCACCGCCCGCCCTCCGCGCAGGGGCTCACCCGCCGACTAGCCCGCGGGGATGATCCGAACGGACGCCACGATCCGGTTGCTGGGCCGGATCGCCGCGTGGCGGCACGGCCCGCTGAGCGTGATCCGGGCCCTGGCGCGGCAGGAACGCGCCCCCGCGTCGGTGGCCGCGCTCTGAGCGGTGACGGCTCAGCCGAGCCCGTCGGGGATCCGGTGCAGGATCGCGGTCAGGAACGTGGGCAGGTCCGCGGCGACCGGTGTCGCGCAGCCCGCCTCGTACGCCCCGCCGGAGAGCTCGCCGCCGGAGAAGGCCAGGACCGGCCCGCCGGCGCCGCCGGGCAGGGCGAACAGGGTGCCGCCGCCGTCGCTGCCGAACACGACCACCGGCCGGCCGTCACTCAACCGGCGCGGGTGACCGGGGTCCTGCCCGGGCAGCGGCGGCCGGTGGATCCAGTATCCGTTGCCGACGTCGGGCAGCCCGACCTCGGCCACCACCCGGTACAGCGCGAGCAGCTCGGCCGGCAGGGCGTCGCCGTGCAGGCCGGCGAGCCCGGCGAGTTCCTGTGCGGTGGCCGGCCCGCCGACCACGTACTCGTCGGGCGCGAATCCGAACCGTGTCGTGAAGGAGCCGGCCAGGTCGGCGGCGGCGGCCTGCACGTCGGCGCGCCACTTCTCGACGTTCATCGCAGCGTTCCGGGCCCGGTCAGCTCGGGCAGGACCACGTCGCGGCCGGTGACGGCCATGGTCAGCGCTTCTGCGGTGCCCCGCACGGCGGCGCCGTCACCGGCCGCCCAGTCCACATCGGTGGCGTGCAGGCGGACCCCGGTCAGGCGGCCGGGCCGCACGAGCCCCGGCGCCGCGTCCGGCCCGGTCAGGTGGTCGAGAAGGAACTGCCAGTGCGTGACGGGCACGTCGACCGGCAGGCCGAGGGGGCGGGCGATGTCGCGCAGGTGCACGCAGGTCTCCGCGAACGGCCCCATCGGCCCGACCCGGACCGGGTCGATCTGGTCGCCGGCGTGCTCGCGCAGCAGGGCGATCAGGGTGGTCCGGTCGCGGCGTGCGATCCGGCGGGTGAGGTGGTCGACGGTCCGGTCGGTGTCGCCGCGGTAGCGCAGTGCCGTGGCGACGAAGCGGGGGAATCCGATCAGCATCGGCTGCACGAGGTGCGCTGCCATCTCGTGGACGGTCCATCCCGTGCACAGTGTGGGGGTGCGCCACTGGGTGTCGTCGAGGGAGTCGAGCAGGTCGGCGATCAGGAGCCGGTTGGCGGTGGTCATCGTGTAGACGTTCATCGGCGTACGTCCCGGTTCAGCGCTCGTAGCACCTTGAGGGCCGCCGCGATCTCGTCGTCGCCGCAGTCGGCGGCGATCGTGTCGAGGCGGGCCAGTTCGTCGTCGTGGACGCGGTCGAACAGGGCGGTGCCCGCCTCCGTGAGGCGCACCAGCACCGAGCGGCGGTGCGCCGGGTTGGTCTGCGCGGTGACCAGCCCGCGCGCGGCGAGGTCGTCGACGTGCCGCTGGATGCCCTGCCGGGCCAGGTCGAGGCGGTGCGCGATGCCGGGCACGGTCAGCGGCCCGGCGGTGGCGAGCACTTCGAGGACGGCGCGCATGCCGACGCTGATCCCGTCGTCGCGCAGCGCCGCCTCGACCACCCGGGCCGAGTTGAGCACGAGGGGCCGGGTCTCGCGCAGCACGTCGTAGATCCGTGCACCCCGCCCACCCGTCATGACAACAATGATGTCATATCGAGGGTGGTGCCGTCACCGCCGTACGCGCCGAGCTTCTTGATCGTCGCGGCCGGGGTGCTCAGGGCTGGTCGTCGAGGGTGACGCGGGCGATGAGCTGCTTCAACCGGCTGATCTCCGCGGCGAGGGCGTGTGTGCCGGCCGGGGTGAGGGTGATCCAGGTCCGTCCCCGCTTGCCCTCGTAGCCTTTCTCCAGCGCGACCAGGCCGGCCGTCTCCAGCACGCCGAGGTGCTGCGACAGGTTCCCGGCCGTGAGCTGCAACTGGGTGCGCAGGTAGCCGAACTCGACCCGGCAGGCCTCGTGCGCGATGGTCAGGATCCCGAGCCGGACCCGCTGGTGCACGACGTCGTCGAGGCCGGTCACCGGGTGCAGCGCGTCGGCGGTCACCGCTGCCGCCGGCGGGCCAGGGCGAAGCCGGCCGCGCCCAGTGCCAGGACGACCCCGCTGATCACCTGCGAGGGCAGGAACTCGGCCTGCACGCTGGTGTGCATCTGCCAGCCGAACGTGATCGGGATCAGCACGATCGCCAGGTAGGCCAGGGTGAACGCGAGCAGCGCGAGATTACGTTCGAGGCGGGCCAGGACCAGCAGCGCCACCCCGATCGTGCCGGCCGGGGCGACCAGGCGGTCCAGCAGCAGGATCCAGTCGGCGGTCGGCGGCGCGTCCGGCGCGGGCGGGTGGTTCGCGACGTAGATGCGCGCCCCCACCCAGGCGGCGGTGAAGACGCCGGTCAGGGCGGCGCCGGTGATCGCGTACGGCAGCACGCGCGCGTCGACGCCGCGGGAACGGGCGACCCGCCGGTAGGCCACGGCGATCACCGTGTACGACAGCAGCAGCGCCGGTGGCCAGAAGTACAGCGAGCCGAGCCGGTTGAACCGGCACGCCCCGCCGGCGGCGCAGTCGACCTGCATGCCGAACCAGTCGACCGGGATGGCCACGAACGTCGCCACCGCCAGGACCAGCAGCGCGACCCAGGTCACCCGCCGGTCGGCGCGCACCCGCCGGGACAGGGCGTGCACCTGCGAGAGCAGCCGCCGCGGGTCTCCCCCGGCGTGAACAGAATCAGCAGTCATGCCAATAGGTTTCCATCACAAACCGATTTGCGCCAGTGCCAATCTACGGATCCAGAGGCTCGATGACCGGCTTGCGGGAGTGCTCGTAGATCACTGAGCTGCGGAAACCCACGATCTCGCGGCGCCCGCTGAACTTGTCCATCAGAAAACCGTGCAGTGCGTCGACGCTGGGCACGGCGACATGCACCAGGAAGTCGTCCCCACCGGCCACCACGAACACCGACAACACCTCAGGCAGGCCCATCGCGTACGCCTTGAAACTGTCGATGACGGTCCGCGACAGCGGCCTGATCTGCACGTGCAACAGCGCCTGCACCCCGCGGTGCAGCGCCCCCAGGTCCACCTCGGCGTGAAACCCGGTGATCACCCCGCGCTCACGCAGCGACCGGACCCGTTCCAGGCACGTCGACGGCGCGATCCCGACCCGGCGGGCCAGTTCCCGGTTCGTCTGGCGCGCATCCGTCTGCAGGTGCGCCACGATCGCCGAATCAAGTTCGTCCACGACCGGGATTATCCACCAAACCCCGAACGTCGTTCGGAATCGCTGATCACCGGCCGTGCGGATGGCTAGCTTCTCCCGCATGGAGCACGAACTTGTCATCACCCGGCGCGGTCACCGGACCGGCCTGCCGATCACCGTCGCCGTCCACTCCACCGCCCGCGGCATGGCGGCCGGCGGATGCCGGCTCACGCACTACCCGCACTGGCGCGACGCCGTCACCGACGCGCTGCGCCTGTCGGCCGCGATGACCGGCAAGACCACCCTCGCCGGTCTGCCCCTGGGCGGCGGCAAGACCGTCGTCGCCCTGCCGGCCGGGCACCTGCCCGACCGGCGCGCACTGCTGCTCGACGTCGGCGACACGATCGCGTTCCTCGGCGGGCGCTACGCGACCGGCCCGGACGTCGGCACCGGCCCCGACGACATGGCCGTCATCGGCGAACGCACCGAGCACGTCTTCTGCCGGCCCGCGTCCGCCGGTGGCAGCGGCGACTCCTCCGAGCACACCGCCACCGGCGTGATCGCCGCCCTGCGCGCGGTCTGCCGGCAGCGCTTCGGCAGCCCCGACCTGGCCGGGCGCCGCTTCGCGATCCTGGGCCTGGGCCGGGTCGGCGGTCACGTCCTGCGACTGCTCGCGGCCGAGAGAGCCCATCTGGTCGCCGCCGACACCGAGGACCGCGGCGCCCTGGCCGCCCGGCACGGCGCGACCTGGGTCAGCCCCCGCGACTGCCTGGCCGCGGACGTGGACGTGCTGATCCCGGCCGCGCTCGGCGGCCTGCTCACCGCCGCCTCGGTGCCCGCGCTGCGCTGCGCGGCCATCGCCGGGCCGGCCAACAACCAGCTGGACGTGCCCGCGACCGCGGACCTGCTGCACGAGCGCGGCATCCTGTGGGCGCCGGACGTGGTCGTCAGCGCCGGCGGCCTGATCCACGCGACCGCCGTCGAACTGTTGCACGAGACCCCGGAGCAGGTCGCCGCCCGGCTGCACGGCATCGGCGACACCCTCGCCACGATCCTGCAGACGGCGGCCACCACCGGCGTCACCCCCGCGACCGTTGTCGATCAGCTGATCACGCAGGATCAGGACCGGTTCGCGGTACGGCACTGAGAAAAGTGTCGTACCCCGGGGGCAGCATGGGCGCATGACGTCCTCGGCCGGTGACCTGCTCGCGGCTGTCGTCGCCCGCGCCCGGGCCGACTTCGCCGGCAAGAACGCGGTGTCGCGCGGCGGCGGCGCCGTGCACGCGGTCGCGACCGTGCGCTGGCTGGGCGAGCTGGAGGTGCCCGCCCCGCTCTGCCACGTCGGGGTCAGCGGCGGCGAGCTGGCCGCGCTGCGCCCGACGACGTCGCCGATCACCTGTCACCGCTGCCTGCGGGCCACCGGCGCCGACGGCCTGACCGTCGCCGCCGATGGCCCCGAGCAGCTGCCGCTGTGGCCGCTGTGACCACCCCTGCTCGGCGTTGCCCCGCGCAGCGGACACCGGGGTGCGTGGTGGAGCAAGCGCTGCCCGGGTGGTGACACCGGTGCGGCACACGAGCGCACCGAGGCGGCGCCGGCGATGGTCCAGTTCGCGGCTCGCGCGCGCCGTCGCTGCCGCCGCCGGCTCGGAGGCGGTCAGCTTCGCAGGTAGGTCAGGACGGCGAGTACCCGGCGGTGGCCGTCGGTCTCGGGGAGGTCGAGTTTGGTGAAGATGTTGCCGATGTGTTTGGCCACCGCGGCGTCGCTGATGCCGAGCGTCCGGGCGATGGACGGGTTGTTGTGTCCTTCGGCCATCTGCCCGAGCACCTCCCGTTCCCGCGCGGTCAACCGGTCGAGCGGGTTGGTCGTGCGTGGGCGGTTCAGCAACTGCCGGACCACGTCGGGGTCGATGACGGTCTCGCCGGCCGCGACCCGCGACACCGCGTCGGAGAAGTCGGCGACCTCGCCGACGCGGTCCTTGAGCAGGTAACCGACTCCGGCCCGGCCGGACGGGCCGAGCAGTTCAGCGGCGTACGCGGTGGCCGCGTACTGCGACAGCACGAGGACCGCCGCGCCCGGGTCGCCGGCGCGCAGTGTCACCGCGGCACGCAGCCCTTCGTCGGTGAAACCGGGCGGCATGCGGACATCGGTGACGACCAGGTCGGGTCGGTGCTCCCGGGCGGCCGCCATCATCGCGTCACCGTCACCGACCGCCGCCACCACGGTGTGGCCCAGTCCTTCGAGCAGGCTGACGAGGCCGGCCCGCATGAGCGTGGCGTCTTCGGCAAGCACTATTCGTAACGACACGGCAGGTCGATCCGCACGGTGGTGGGTCCTCCTTGTGGGCTGCTGATCTCCAGGGTGCCGGCCACGACGGCCACCCGGTCGGCCAGCCCCCGCATGCCCGTGCCCAGGGACGGTTCAGCGCCGCCCCTGCCGTCGTCGACGATTGTCAGCGCCAGCCGTTGCTCAGCGAGTCTGCCACTGATCTGGATACGCGTGGCCGCGGCGTGTCGTACCGCGTTGGTCAGGGCCTCCGAGACCACGAAGTAGGCGGTGGACTCGATCTCGGGCGGCAGCCGGCCCGGCAGGTCGAGGTCGGCCTCGACCGGAACCGGACACCGTTCGGCGAGTTCGCGTACCGCCTCGGCCAGCCCGAAATCGGTGAGGATCTGAGGATGGATGCCGCGGATCTGGTCCCGCAGGGTCGTGAGTGCCAGCCGAGCCTGCTCGTGGGCCTCGCCGACGAGTTCACCGGCGCGTCCGTCCGCGGCGGCCAGATGCCGCTCGGCCAGGCCCAGCTTCATCGTCAGGAGCACCAGATGTTGCTGCGCGCCGTCGTGCAGGTCTCGCTCGATCCGACGGCGCTCGGCCTCGAACGAGTTCACCAACCGGCTGCGTGACCGGGCCAGTTCCTCGACCTGACGGTTCGTCTCGGTGCCGGTGGGCGCGAGCAGCCACGTGGCGAAGGCTGCCTGGGCGCCGCCGAGCACGCTGATGCCGTACAGGGTGATCACCGTCGCGGGCACCCCGGCCAGACCGGCCACGGCGCACGCCTGCCCGACGGTCTCGACCGTCCAGGTGCCCACCGCGACCTGGACGTTCGCGCCCACCCCGACCAGCAGCGGCAGCACCAGCAGCAGGAGGCAGAGGAACAGGACGAACACCGCGGCGAGGTCGAGGAGCGCCAGCACCGACAGCAGGCATGCGGCATAGCCGAGTTCGCGCCAGGTGGCAGCCTCGGTCACCCGCAGCCGCACCCACGCCCAGCCGCTCGGGGGCGCGGGTGCGTGCGGGTCGGGGACCCCCAGGGGCGCCATGATGCCGAGCCGGTGGCGCTCCAGCGCCCCGATCGGCATGCCGACGAGTATCAACAGCGGCGGAAACAGCAGCAGCGGCATGATGGCCAGCCAGGCGATCGGGATGACCGCCACGCTGCTGGCCACATAGGCCAGGCTGCGCCATGGCCACCGCGACAGGACGAATCGGACGGGATTGCCCGCCATCGCCCGCCACACGCTCGTCGCCACGGTCACGACCCTACGACCCGGCAACGGGAGCAACGGTGTCAGCCCGCACCGAGGACGCCGAGCAGCGCGGTGGCGGGTTCGAGCGCCGAGAGTGCACCGGCCGCTGTCATGAGCAGCAGCAGGCATGCGGTCAGAGCCGTGATGACACCGAGTGTGCTGTGCATGAATCTGACGCGGGTGGCGCTCGGGTCGCCGACGATACGCCGCTTCCAGAGATGGACGCTCGCCAGGCCGGTTGCCACCATCAGCGTGGCGGCGATCGCCACCATGACCCAGTGGTAGCGCTCGACCTCGCCGAGAAGTACCGGCAGCACGGGGGAACCGGTGTGCGGGCCGGCCGATGCCGCCAGCCCTTCGCGCATCTCACTCACCACCTGTGCGAGTCTTCCGTCGGCGGTTCTACCGGGTAGCAGCGGCAGCAACGCGACCAGCGGTACGGCCGTCGCCTGGATGTTCACCATGAGCACTCCCACGGCGAGAACCGTCCCCACCGTGGCGGCGGTGGCAGCCGCCGCGTACCAGGGGCGGACTCGCAGGTATCTGCGCCACAGCGCGGTGGTGAGCAGGGCGAGGACAACGACCGACAACGCGCTGATCGCCACCTTGATCGCATGCCATTGGAACCAGTAGTCGACCAGCGTCGTCAGGCCGGCGGGGAACTCCGGGGTTCCGCTTCGCCAATACTCGACGAGAGCACGCCCGACGGCGTCCTGCAGTGCCGCGTCACTGTCGTAAGCCCCGAAGGTCGGCCTCAGGAGCGCGGCGGGGGCGACCACGAATGCTGCCACCAAAGCTGCGCCGGCCGCCAGCAGCAACCCGATCACGGACCTCGAAGGCAGTCGAACAGTTTCGCGGTCGGAACCTGGTGGTGGTGCGGCGGCACCAGTTGTCGTGATCGATCGAAATCGCATGGGACGACGGTAGAAAAGAGCCGCCCCGAGCGCGATGGCCCACGAGCTAGCACCACCGGGTGAGGCTGCACTACCCGCACGGTATAGCTGGCTCTACCTCAGGCCGGGAAGAGCCTGCTGACCGTTCGCGGCGGCGAGCACTGTTCTGACCGTGGTTGCCGGCGCCTGGCAACCACGGTCAGAACCAGCCCTGGGCGTGGTCACCGCGCCGGAGAGTGGGACGGCGATTTCCTCAACGCGGCCGCCGCCGTTCCGATCTGCAGGGCCAGGCACACGGCCGGCGACCGGGAGGGCGCGTGATGGACGAGCACCACTGCTGGGAGATCATCGAGGCGGCCCGGGGCGAGGCCGGCCCGGTCTGGGACAACCTGGACGTACGCTTGGAGTCGGCCCTGGTCGCTCAGCTCGTGCGACTGCCGCCGGCACAGGTCGCCCGGTTCGGGGACTACTTCCGGGCGTTGCGGCAGCGGGTGCACCGCGACGACCTGTTCATGGCCGCGTTCCTGATCCACCACGGGTGCGGCGACGACTCGCTCGGCGACTTCAGCGCCGGCCTGATCGGGCTGGGCCGCGACTGGTACGAGCGGGTCCTGCAGGACCCGGACGTCCTGGCCGGGCATCCGGCGGTGCGGGGTGTCGCGGCGGGCCGGGTCGACATCGGTGTGCTGCTGACCGAGCGTTTCCGGTGGGCGCCGCAGCGGGCACTGCGCGAGCTGGCCGGTGAGGAGAACGACGGCTACTACGACACCGGTGAACCGGTCCGGCTCAGCGACCCGCCGCTGACCGGCGCGCGGCTGCCGTGCCGCCTCGACGCCCTGGCCGCGTTGTTCCCCCGCCAGCAGCAGTACCTGCGGGAGTTGTACCCGCACCTGACCGGCGTCTCCTGACCCGCTACCCCCGGCCGGCCCGCACCGTGGCTACCGGGGTCTCACGCCCGGCCGAGTGCGAAGCGCCCGGCCGCACCACGGAACACCGCCTAGTCGGGCTGGCGCTGACGCAGGTACGCCAGGACCGCTTCGCGGGTGGTCCGCACGCCGAACAGCGCCCGCGCCTCGGCGATGCGCCGGTTCGCCGTACGCAGGGACAGGAATTCCGCGGCGGCAGCCGCCGCGATCGTGTCACCGGCCGCGAGGCGGTCCAGCAGGGCCCGCTGCTCGGGGATGAGGTGCGCGACCGGGTCGGCGCCGTCGGCGCCGCGGTGCACCTGCCCGATGCGGCCCAGGTCGTCGACGAGGGCACGCCCGGCGGGTGACTCGGTGTCGCAGACGGCGACGACGCCGGCGCCGCGGGCGGCGGCGAGCACGGCCAGGCGCGCCGTGTCGGTGTCGTCGTCGCCGATGCGCCCGTGCAGCACGATGTGGGCGGCGGCGACGTCCCAGGCGGGGTCGGGCAGGGCGAATCCGGGCCGGGCCGTCCAGCCGTCACGGGCGAGGCGGCGCAGGACGGTCTCGGCGTCGGCGGCAGTGGCAACTACGTGGCGTGGTGTGTCGGGTTGTGGGTTCACCGGCCATCCTCGCTGTTGTCGCTGGTGTCGGACCGGGTGGCGAAGCTGTTGTCGCTGACGCCGGGTCGGGCAGCGACGGGGGTGTCGCCGGTGTCGGGCCGGTTCGCGAACGCGAGCGCGGCAGCCTCGGTGCGGGTGCGGGCACCCAGTTTGCGCATGCTCGCCCGGATGTGGGTGTCCACGGTCTCGGTGGAGATCCCCAGTTGCCCGGCGATGCGGCGGGTCGGCTCGCCGGCAGCGACCAGGCGCAGCACGTCCTGTTCGCGCTGGGTGAGCCCGCCCTGGGAGCGGCGCCCGCGCACGTCGCGGTGGATGCCGTGCCCGCGCAGGCCGCGCCGGGCCCGGCCGGCCAGCACGGTCAGCCCGGCCGCGTCGGCGAGCTCTTCGGCCCGCTGCAGCGCGGCGACGGCCCGGTCGCGGCCGGGGTCGGTCAGCCCGGCGGCGATCAGGCAGCGGATCTGTTCGCGCAACGCGACCGGTTCCCAGCTGTCGGCGGCGGCGCCGAAGCCGTTGCCGACGGCCCAGGCGGTCAGGGTGCGCCGGGCCGGGCCGGGCAGCCCGGTCGGGATCGGCGCGTTGTCCCGGACGCCGAGGTCGTGTGCCGCCCACCGGGCGGTGATCGCGTGCAGCCCGGCGAGCAGGCCGTCACCGGCGTCGCCGGTCTCCCCGCGTTCGGGTTGCCCGTCGAGCCAGGCGGCTTCCCGGGCGACCCAGTCGGCGGCCGGGTGCCGGGGCACGTCCTTGAGCCGGGCGCGGGCCGCGGCGAGCAGCCCGGTGTCGGCCTCGATCAGGGCGGTGGCCGCGGTCGCGTACGCCCGGGCCTGCTCCGGCAGGGCCAGGTCGGTCAGGTTCGCGGCCTGCCGGACGACGGTGTCGGTGCCGGCGCTGGGCCCGTGCAGGGCCAGGGCCCAGTCGGCGGCGGCCAGGAACCGGGTCTGCCAGCCGTAGGCGAGGGCCTGCCCGGCGGCGTCGGCGGCGCGGCGCGCGGCGGCGGCGGACTCGGCGAGGCGCCCGTCGGCGGCCAGATGCTCGACCAGCAGCCACGCGCTCCACCGGCTGATCAGCGGATCACCGGCCGGGTCGGCGGCCGCGGCCAGGTCGGTGTCCCAGCCGGGCACGCGGTGTGCGGCGCGCACGGCCGCGATCGCCGCGGCGACCCCGGGCAGCGGTTGCGGGTGCCGGGCGGCGACCTTGTCGGCCAGGTCGAGGGCCGACATCGGCGCGGTGTCCAGGGCGGACAGCAGCAGCACCCGGTCGCGGGCGGCGACGACCGCGGCCGCGGCGGCGTCCGGCACGCCCCGCACGGCGCGGACCGCGGCGTCCGGGTCGCCGGCCTGCAGCAGCGCCTCGCCGTGCAGCACGGCGACCTCCAGGGCCAGGGGTGCGGCGGCGCCGGTCGGCCGGGCCCCGGCGGCGGCGAGCACCGCCGCGGCGTCGCGGGCACGCCCGGCGACCAGCAGCGCGTCCGCGGCGGCCAGGCGGACCCGCAGGTCGACGGGGGTGTTCAGGCCGCAGGCGAACAGCAGCAGCGCCGCGCGTTCGCCGCCGCCGGCCTGGTCGGCGGCGAGCAGGGCCTGCCGGTACGCCCCGGCGTCGTCGCCGGCGGCGGCCAGGTGCCGGGCTGCTTCGGCGGGCGGCGTCAGCTGTGCCAGGCGCTGGTGCATCTCGGCGCGGGCACCCGGGTCGAGCAGGCCCGCGGCGGTCTCGGCGACGTAGGCCGACACCGGGGACAGCGCCCCGCCGGGGTCGGCGTCGACCAGGCCGGCGGCTTGCAGGTCGGCGGCGCCGGGACCGAGCAGTCCGGCGGGGGCGGGCCGGCCGAGCAGCCCGAGCGCGGCCAGCGCGGTCCGGGCGGGGCGGGGCAGGTCGGCCAGGGCGGTCGCGATCGCGTACGCCAGCTGGTCGACGTCCTGACCGGCCGGGGCCTTGCCGGCGGCTGCCTGCCGGGCCAGCGCGATGATCGCCAGGGGGTTGCCGCCGGCCCGGGCGACGACCGCGGTCAGCGCCGGGTCGTCGAGGCGGGCGGCGGTGCGCCGGGCCAGGGCCAGGGCTTCGTCACCGGTCAGCGCCGGCACGCTCAGCCACGCGGTGGCGGCCTCGCGCAGCGCCTGGTGCGTCTCGTCGGGGATGCGGTGCGGGGTGCGCAGCGCGACCAGGACCCGGCAGGTGCGGGCCAGGTGCGGCAGCGCGGCGACGGTGGCCGGGTCGCAGTGCTGCACGTCGTCGAGCACGAGCAGCCCGCCGCGGACCCGGGAGCGGACCGCTTCGGCGAGCAGGTGCACGTCGTCGCCGGGCAGGCGGGCGCGCACGGCCCGGGACAGGGCCAGGGCGGGAACTCCGGCGAGCATGGCCAGGCCGCCGCCGGCGTGCACGGGGCCGGGGACCGCGGCGGCGATGCGCTGCAGCAGGGTGCTGCGGCCGCAGCCGGGCGGGCCGGTGAGCACGACGAGGGCCGGGCCGTGACGCAGAGTGGAGGATGCGGCCAGGTAAGGCTCGTCCGCCACTAGTGGTCCTCCTTCTCTGGCACGAACACGGGATCCCCCAGGCGGCACCGGCATCCGTAGTCTGTGCTGCGAACGAAGAACCGAACCTGCTTCCCGTGCGAGAAAGGTCCCCGTTGCGTGACGCCGACTGCCGCCTTCCGCACATTGTCGCTGACAGTGTGCTTCGCTGACGAGTCACGGTGACCGGACCACTCAGCCAACGTTTGGCTACTCTGTGTCACGAGATCGTTACGGATTTCGACTCCGATGCTGGTGGCCAGGTACGACAGATCGGCAACCGTCTCCACGAACCGTTACGGGTCGCTATCGCCGGTCGCTTGAAAGCCGGAAAGTCGACACTAGTAAACGCTCTCATCGGCAGGCGTGTCGCCCCGACCGCGGCCGGGGAGTGCACTAGAGTCGTCACCCGGTTCCGGTACGGCCCCGCCGACCGCGTCGACGTCGTCACCCGCGACGACCAGCGGCACAGCCTGCCCCTCGACGACGACGGCATGGTCCCCGCCCGCCTCGGCGTGCCCGCCACCCGCATCGCCTACGTCGACGTCACCCTCACCAATGACCGATTGCGGACACTGACCGTCGTCGACACCCCCGGCCTGTCGTCGACCGACACCGCCTCCAGCGACCGCGCCGCCCAGGTCGTCGGCGACGCCCCGTTCGACGAGCACATCGACGCCGACTCCGCCGCCGAGGTCGCCGCCGCCGAAGCCGTCGTCTACGTCTTCACCCAGGCCGTGCGCGCCGACGACGTCCACGCCCTCGACGCGTTCCACGACGCGTCCGCCCGCCTGGCCGCCGGCCCGATCAACGCCCTCGGCGTCCTGGCCAAGGTCGACACCCTCACCGGCGGCGCCGACGACCCCTGGCCGGTCGCCCTGCCCCTGGCCCGCCAGCAGGCCGGGCTGCTCGCCCGCACCGTCGGCGACGTCGTCCCCCTCGCCGGGCTGCTCGCCGAGACCGCCGGCGCCGGACGCCTCACCCGCGCCGACCGCGACGCCCTCGCCCAGCTCGCCGCCCTGCCCGCCGACGACCTGCAACTGCTGCTCGCCTCCGTCGACCTGTTCCGCACCCTGCCCGCCCCCGTCCCCGCCGAACGCCGCGAACGGCTGCTGGGCCGCCTCGACCTGTACGGCATCGGCTTCGCCTGCGCCCAGCTGACCACCGACCCGCGCCTGGGCACCGGCGAACTCGAACGGCGCCTGCTCACCGCGTCCGGCCTGCCCCGGCTGCAGCAGAGCCTGGACCGCTCGTTCGGCTGGCGCGCCGACGCCATCAAAGCCGGCTGGGCCCTGACCCGCCTGGAACGCCTCGCCGGGCACACCGCCGACCCCCGGCTGCGCACCACCGTCCGCGACGCCCTCGAAGACGTCCTGCGCGACCCCGCCTACCACCGGCTGCGCCTGCTCGACGCCGCGCAACGCGCCGCGTCCGGCGCCGTCCGGCTGCCCGCCGACCGGGAGAGCGAACTGATCCGCCTCGCCACCAGCGACGACCCCCGCCACATCCTCGACCTGCCCGACGCCGGGGAGAAAGAGCTGATCGCCGCCGCCGCCCGCTGGCGCGCCTACGCCGTCGACGGCGCCGGCCCCGCCCAGGCCCGCATCGCCCACATCGCCCACCGCGGCCTGCAACTGCTCGCCCAGGAGGTCCGGACCCGATGCGCGACCTGACCCCGCTGATGGACGCCGCCGTCCGCGACACCCTCGCCTACCTGCGCACCGTCGACATGGACGCCGCCGCCGACCTGGCCCAGCTGCGCCGCACCCAACTCACCCGGCCCGGCGTGGTCGTCGTCGGCGAAACCAAACGCGGCAAGAGCTCCCTGGTCAACGCCCTGCTCGGGGTGCCCGGCCTGTCCCCGGTCGACGCCGCCGTCACCACCGCCACCTACCTGAGCTTCGTGCCCGGCGACACCTACCACGCCCGGGCCTGGCTGCCCGAGGGCGGCGAACCCGTCGACGTCGACGACCTCACCGACTGGGCCGCCGGTAAACGCCGCGCCCGCCGCATCGAGGTCACCCACCCCGCGCCGCTGCTGCAATACCTCACCCTGCTCGACACCCCCGGCGCCGGCGGCCTCGACCCCGCCCACGCCACCGTCGCCCTCGACGCCGTCCGCCGCGCCTCCGCCCTGCTGTTCGTCGCCGACGCGTCAGCACCGCTGTCCGAACCCGAACTGCGCTTCCTGGCCGAGGCCGCCGAACGCGTCGACGCCGTCGTCTTCGCCCTCACCAAGATCGACGCGTTTCCGCAGTGGCGGCGCATCGCCGACGACAACCGCGCCCTGCTGCAGGCCCACGCACCCCGCTTCGCCGCCGCCCCCTGGTTCCCCGTCTCCGCCCGCCTCGCCGAACTGGCCCTGGCCGCCGGCGGCACCCGCCAGGACACCCTCGCCGACGCCTCCAAGATCCCCGGCCTGCAGCACGCCCTGATCGAACTCGCCGGCCGCGGCCACCAACTGCAACTGGCCAACGTGCTGCGCGCCGCCCGCGGCGAACTCGGCCGCCTCGAAACCCAGGCCGAGGCGAAACTGCAGACCGCCACCGCCGACCCGGCCCGCCAGGCGCAACTACGCGCCGACCGGGCCGCCCTGGCCGCCCGCAAACGCACCGAGAGCCGCCAATGGTCACTGCTGCTCGGCGCCGAGGTCCAGCGCGCCCGCGTCGAAACCGTCGGCGCGCTGCGCAGCCGCATCGCCGAACTCCAGCAGGACCTGTCCACCGGCATCGACAAGATGCGCGGCCCCGACCTGGCACACCTGCCCGACCACGTCGACACCCAGCTGCAAGCCGTCGCCGCGCAACTGTCCGAACGACTCGAGACCACCTTCACCCAGGTCGCCGCACACGTCCTCGACGAAGCCTTCGACGACGACGACCGCGACACCGTCCTCGGCAAGGTCAACGCCACCCTGCGGCACGCCCTCGCCGCCACCCCGCCCCGCGACGGCTCCGGCGACAACCTGCTCATCGCCCTGTCCGCCGGCGGCATCGCCTTCATGGCCGGGCGCGGCGCCGCCCTCGGCCTGTCCGTGCTCGGCGCCGCCGGCGGGCTGCTCGTCCCGGTCGCCGGCCTCGGCCTCGGCCTGGCCGCCGGCGGCTACGTGCTGTACCGCCGGCGCGTGCACACCGACCGCCAGCACGCCCGCACCTGGCTGCGCGACGTGCTCGCCGAAGCCCGCGCCGCCCTCGCCGACGAGGTGTCGGTCCGCTTCACCGACCTGCAGTACGCGCTGTCACTCGCCCTCGACGACGCCGCGGAACGACGCCTCAAGGACCTCGACGCGCAGATCGCCGAGATCGACGCCGCCGCCGCCGAGGACGCCGGCGGCCGCGCCCGCCGCCGGGCAGCGGCCCAGCAGGAGCTTGACACGGTACGCGTACGGGTACGGCAGGCCGACGAGGCCCTGCTGCGGGCGCGTGCCCTGACCCCGGCGCCGATCGACGACGAGAGGAACAGATGAGCGACCACTGGGGCGGCTTCGACCACCACGACGACGACCACCACGACCTGCCGGACCTCCCGGACGGCCCCGACCTGCCCGAAACCCACGAACTCCACACCCCCGACCTCGACCAGCACGACGACTGGGACCACCACGACACCCCCGCCGCCGAGCACGACACCGCCCCGCCCGACCTGCCCGAGACCCACGACACCCTCACCACCGGCGACGACTTCCCCCCGCACCTCGACGTCGGCGACCTGCCCGAACCCGTCGACGGCTTCCCCTGGGTCGACGCGTCCACCCTCGGCGCCCCCGCCGCCTGGACCGCCGGCACCGACCCGATCGACGCCCACGACCTGGCCGCCTACGCCGGCATCGACATCCCCGACGGCGCCGACCCGTGGACGATCCTGGCCGCCTCCGACGACCCCGCCGTCGCCGCCCTGGCCCGCTGGTGGACCCCCGATGAACAGTGACGCGGGTCTCCCGTGAACGAGCACCGGATGGCATCATGTGCGCGCACCGACTGACACCCAGGAGCGCACACGATGGCCGTCACCGGCACCCCGACCCCCGCCACCGCCGGTAAGCGGGAACGCCGAGGCTGGTACCTCTACGACTGGGCCAACTCGGCGTTCCAGAGCACCGTCATCACCGTCTTCCTCGGCCCGTTCCTGACCAGCGTCGCCGAACAGGCCGCCGGCTGCCCCCTCGGCACCGACGACTGCGACGGCGTCGTGCACCCCCTGGGCATCACCGTCGCCGCCGGCAGCTACTACCCGTACCTGGTGTCGCTGTCGGTGTTCCTCACCGTCTTCGTCCTGCCCGTCATCGGCGCCATCACCGACCGCGCCCCCCGCAAGAAACCCCTGCTCGCCGGCGCCGCGTTCCTCGGCGCCGCCGCCACCATCGCCATGGGCCTGGTCACCGGCCAGCGCTACCTGCTCGGCGGCATCCTGTTCCTGATCGCCAACATCGCGTTCGGCGCCGCCATCGTCGTCTACAACTCGTTCCTGCCCCAACTCGCCGAACCCGACCAGCGCGACCGCGTCTCCAGCCGCGGCTGGGCCATCGGCTACCTCGGCGGCGGCCTGCTCCTGGCCCTCAACCTCGTCGCCGTCACCCTGCTCAGCGAGGACGACAACCCGCAACGCACCCTCGACCTGGCCCGCTGGTCCATCGTCTCGGCCGGCGTCTGGTGGGCCGCGTTCACCCTCCTGCCGCTGCTGTGGCTGCGCGACCGCCCCGGCGCCCAGAGCACCACCACCCGCGGCAACGTGCTCACCGACGGCTTCCGGCAACTCGGCCACACCGTCCGGCACATGCGCGCCTACCCGCTCACCCTCGCCTTCCTCGGCGCCTACCTGATCTACAACGACGGCATCCAGACCGTCATCACTCTCGCCAGCCAGTTCGGCACCGAAGAACTCAAACTCGAACAGTCCACCCTGATCATCACGATCCTCATCGTGCAGTTCCTCGCCTTCGGCGGCGCCCTGCTGCTCGGCGCCGTCGCCACCCGCCTCGGCGCCCGCAACACCATCCTGATCAGCCTCGCCCTGTGGCTCGCCGTTGTCGCCGCCGCCTATTGGCTCCCCGAAGGCGAACCGATCCCGTTCATGATCCTCGGCGCCGGCATCGGCCTGGTCCTCGGCGGCAGCCAAGCCCTCAGCCGCAGCCTGTTCTCCCAGCTCATCCCCGAAGGCCGCGAAGGCGAGTACTACGGCTTCTACGAGATCAGCGACAAAGGCACCAGCTGGCTCGGCCCCCTGCTGTTCGGCCTGATCTTCCAGCTCACCACCAGCTACCGCCTCGGCATCGTCTCCCTCGTCGTGTTCTTCCTCCTCGGCGGCCTCCTGCTCGCCCTCGTCCCGATCCGGCGGGCCATCGTCGCCGCCGGCAACACACCACCCACAATCGTCTGATGCTGCACATCCCCATCGACCCGGACGCGCCGACCCCGCCCTACGAGCAGGTCCGGCTGCGCATCGCCGCCCTCGCCGCCGACGGCACCCTCGCCGCCGGCACCCGGCTGCCCCCGGTCCGCCAACTCGCCACCGACCTCGGCCTGGCCGCCAACACCGTCGCCCGCGCCTACAAAGAGCTCGAACAGGCGGGCCTCGTCGAAACCCGCGGCCGCCTCGGCACCGTCATCACCGCCCGCGCCACCGGCACGTCCCTGCGCGCCCAGAACGCCGCCAAGACCTACGCCGACACCATCCGCACCCTCGGCATCCCACCCGAGACAGCATTGGCCCTGGTCAAGGCCGCCCTGGAAACCTGAGAACCGACAACCTTTCCTTGCCTGCCTCCGCTGTGGTCCGGACCGTCGCTCCCGCGGGGACCCTTGCGGGCTCCGCAGGGCGCTGACGCGCCCAGAACGCGAAACCCTCCAGGGCGACCTGCGCGGTGGGGCACGCTCACCCCGAACACCAACCCCGGCGCCGCGCCACCGCACTGCCCGCCGGTGCCGCCTCCCGGCTGGCGCTCACGGGTGCCTCACCGCGGCGAAGCACCCGTGAGCACCAGCCGGGACCGCGACGCCGCTGCCACCCCGGCCCGAAACGCGCTCCCGCCCCTCGGCTGGTGCTCACGGTCGTTATCCATCCCTCATGACAACCGTGAGCACCAGCCGGAAACCGCGACGCCGCCACAAACCGGGGCCCCGCCGGCGGTCACCGGATTTTGTCGTACCCCACGGGTAGGCAGTAAGGCATGAACATCGCCGTCACCACTCCCACCGGCAACGTCGGCTCCCGCGTCACCCAGCTGCTCGTCCAGGCCGGCATCCGCCCCCGCCTGCTGCTGCGCGACCCGGCCACACTCGACCCCGCCCTGCACGACCTGACCGACCTCGCCGTCGGCGACCTGCGCGACCCCGCCTACGTCCACGCCGCCACCGAAGGCATCGACGCCCTGCTCTGGGCCACCCCGGAAAACGTCTTCGCCGACGACCCCCTCGCCGAGATGGCCACCATGGTCGACGCCGGCACCGCCGCGGTGCGCGCCCACGCCGTGCCCCGCGTCGTGCTGCTCAGCAGTGTCGGCGCCGAGCTCGGCACCGGCGCCGGCCTGATCGACGGCCTCGCCCGCAGCGAACACGAGTTCACCGCCACCGGCGCCCGCGTCCTTGCCCTGCGCAGCGGCTACTACTTCACCAACCTGCTGGCCTCCGCCGACGAGATCCACGCCGGCACCGTCACCACGACCAAACCCGCGGACGAGCCGATGCCGTGGGTCGACCCCCGCGACGTCGGCGACATCGCCGCCGCCCGCCTGCTCAACCCTGCCTGGCCCGGCGGCGTCCAGGCCGTCCACGGCCCCGCCGACCTCACCTGGGCCGACGTCGCCGGCCAGCTCGGCGCCACCCTGACCGTCATCCCCGACACCGAGATGGCCGACCGCCTCACCCTGGCCGGCATGCCCCCGAAAGCCGTCACCGCGGTCCTCGCCATGACCTCGGGCCTGCGCGACGGCTTCACCCCGGAACAACCCCGCACCCCGCTCACCACCACCCCCACCACCCTGAAGGCGTGGGCCGCCGCGGCGCTGACTACTCCGGCAGCAGGCCGCTGATCAGGGCACGCAACCCCATCTCGTAGGTGTCCTGCGCGGCCAGGGCCGGCCACCGCTCACCGATCGCCGACAGGTGCGGGGTGTCCGCCGGCGCGAACACCACCGGCGGCCGCGCCCGCGAACGGATCCGGACCAGGATCTCGCCGACCGTGTAATACCAGAGACTGCGGAACACGTGCACGGCCCGCTCCGGCGTGCACCCGCACTCCACCGCCGCGCCGACGATCACCTCGACCAGCTGCACCGCCGGCCCGCCGAGGCGCCCCAGCAACCCGTCCGTGGTGAACTCCGCCGCCGCCCACGGCCACCCCGCCAACGCCTGGCGGATCGTGGTCGCCGCCACCACGATCCGCTCCCGCGGATCCTCCGGCAGCACCGGCAGCGGCACCTGCCGCGCATACTCCGACAGGACCAGGACCAGCAGCTCGTCCTTGTCCCGCACATGGTGGTACAGGGTGGTCGCCCCGATCCCGAGCTCGGCCGCCAGCCGCCGCACCGTCACCTTCTCCCACCCGTCCGCATCGATCAGGCGACGCGCGGCGGCCAGGATCTCCGGGCGGGACGTGACCGGTGGCCGGCCGGTACGGCCGTGGGTGGCGGGCATCGCCCCATTCTTCCTGGCACATCGGCGGCCCTCACCCGCCGGGCCTTCCCTGCTATTTTCGGAACATGTTCCGAAAGTCGAGTGACACCCTCACCCTCACCGCCGCCGCCACCGTCCAATTCCTGATCTCACTGGACCTGTCCGTCGTCAACGTCGGCCTGCCTGACATCGCCACCGGCCTGCACTTCAGCCCTCTCGGCCTCACCTGGGTCATCCACGCCTACGCCCTCACCTTCGGCGGCCTGCTCCTGCTCGGCGGAAAAGCAGCCGACCGCTACGGCCGCAAGACCGTCCTCCTCACCGGCCTCACCCTCTTCGCCACCGCCTCCCTCGCCGGCGGCCTCGCCCAGCACCCCGCCGCACTCGTCACCGCCCGCGCCGCCCAGGGCATCGGCGCTGCCGCCCTCGCCCCCGCCGCCCTCGCCCTGCTCACCGCCACCTTCCCCACCGGCCGCCGCCGCGTGCGCGCCTTCGGCATCTGGGCCGCCACCAACGCCGCCGGCGGCGCACTCGGCGTCCTCATCGGCGGCCTGCTCACCCAATACGCCGGCTGGCGCTGGATCATGTTCATCAGCGTCCCCCTCGCCACCACCGCAGCAGCCCTCACCTGGCGCGGCGTCCCCGCCGACACCCCCACCGTCGCCACCGGCCGGCCCGACATCCCCGGCGCGCTGCTCGGCACCGCCGGCATGACCCTGCTCGTGCTCGGCATCGTCCGCACCGACCCCGCCACCGTCGCCGTCGCGGTGGCAGTGCTCGCCATGTTCGTACGCACAGAGAAAAGAACCCACCGCGAGCCACTGATCAGACCCGGACTCCTCACCAACCGCGCGGTCACCGCGCCAACCTCTACAACCTCCTCCTCGGAGCAGCCATGGCCGCCTCCTTCTACTTCGCCTCCCTCTACCTGCAACACGTCCTCGGCCACGGACCAGCACGAACCGGCATCGAATTCCTGCCCTTCGCCCTCGCCGTCATCCTCGGATCCGTCGCCGCGATCAAGCTCGGCTACCGGCTCCCGCCCCGCACCCTGCTGATCATCGGCGGACTCCTCACCGCCGCCGGCTTCCTCTGGCTCGGCCGGATCAGCCCCGGCGGCACCTACCCGCACGACGTCCTCGGCCCGTCGCTCCTGGCCGGCACCGGCTTCGGCCTCAGCCTCGCCCCGGTCGTCTCCCTCGCCACCGCCGGCGTCGCCACCCACGAAACCGGCACCGCCTCCGGCCTGCTCAACAGCTCCCGCCAGCTCGGCGCGTCCCTCGGCCTGGCCGTCCTCGGCACCGCCGCCGACCACCGGCCCACCCTCAACGACGGCTACGCCCTCGGCCTCACCCTCGCCGCCGGGCTCCTGCTCGCCGCCGTCCTCGTCGCCACCCTCGTCCTGCCGAGAAGCACACCGGCCCCCGCCGGCGTACCCGGCAACGAAAGAGCCCGACACAGCCGACGAGGCGTACCCGGCGACGAGAAGGCCGGACACCGCCCTTGAGAGGACGTCGCGGGCGGCCGGTGCTCACCGTGGTCACCGGGCACGAAACAACGACGGTGAGAACCAGCCCGCGAGCTCGCGGCGACGCGCCCTCCCGGGCCTGCCCGTAGTTTTCAGACCAAAACAACGGTAAGAACTGAGGGTTGATCAAGGTCTGTCCCGAGCCCTAGCGTGCCGTCCGTTTGGTGACGGTCGATGCTCAGGCGGTGGGTTCGTGGCGACTCAGGATGTGTTCTCGGCGGAGGAACTGGCGCGGCTTCGGGGCTTCCCGGAGATCAACCGGGCGGAGCTGATCCGGTACTTCACGTTGACCGGTGCGGACGAGGCGTTCGTGCGCCAGTTCCGGACCGGCCGCAACGTGCTGGGTGTGGCGGTCCAGCTGTGCACGCTGCCGTGGCCCGGGTTCGTACCCGATGAGGTGGCGTTGGCGCCGGACGCCGTGGTGGGCCGGTTGTCGCAGCGGCTCGGGATCGCGATGGGTGAGCTGCGCGGGTACGGCGAGCGCGAACAGACACGTACGGATCATCTGCGGGAGGTGGTCGGCTACGCCGGCTGCCGGTCGATGGACAACGCCGTGTGGAAGGACCTCGACGAGTTCCTGTTCGCCCGGGCGATGGAGCACGACTCGCCGAAGCTGCTGTTCCGGCTGGCCTGCGAGTACCTGCTGTCGTCCCGGGTGCTGCGGCCCGGGGTGATCCTGCTGCTGCGACGGGTGGCCGCGGCTCGGGCTCACGCGAGGACGGAGACCTGGGCGCGGGTGAAGCACCTGCTCTCCGGCCGGCGGTGCGCCGAGCTGGATCTGCTGTTGGTCCCGGACGCCTATCTCGGCCGGACCCCGCTGGCCTGGCTGGGTGTGGGGCCGACGTCGTCGAGCCCGGCCGCGGTGAAGACGGAGCTGGAGAAGCTGGCCTACCTGCGGCGCCTGGACGCGCACACCGTGGATTTGTCGATGCTGCCGGCGGAGCGGCGCCGGTTTCTGGCCGGGGTGGGCCGCCGGTTGACCGGGCAGGCGTTGCAGCGGCGCGAGCCGGAACGCCGGTACCCGATCCTGCTCACGCTGCTGTCGCGGTCGGCGGTCGACGTGCTCGACGAGACGCTGCTGCTGTTCGACCAGGCGATCAGCGGCCGGGAGGCCGCTGCGAAGCAGAAGGTCGCCGAGGCCCTGGCCGAGCGGGCCAAGGGCGGCGAGAACCGGCAGGCGTTACTGGACGAGATCCTGACCATCGTGCTCGACACCGCGATCGGCGACGAGCAGATCGGCAGCATGCTGCGCACCAGTATCGGCTTGGACCGGATGCGCGCGGCGTGGGCCGAGCGCCGTGAGCGGCCGCCCCGCGATCACGGTCAGCTCAGCATGTTGGACGCGTCGATGTCGTACCTGCGCCAGTTCGCCCCGGCCGTGCTGGCCGCCGTCGAGTTCGACGGCGGGCCCGGCACCGAGCAGCTGATGCAGGCCGTCGGGATCCTGACCGGTCTGTACGCCACCGGTGCCCGGAAGGTCCCGGCCGACGCGCCGGTCGGGTTCGTGCCGACGAAGTGGGCCGGCTACCTGGTCGCCGCGGAGCAGGCCGGCGACGTCACCGCGTACCGCCGGTACTGGGAGCTGGCCGTGCTGGTCGGCCTGCGCGACGGGCTGCGCTCCGGCGATATCTTCGTGCCCGGCTCGCGCCGGTACGCCGATCCCGCGTCGTTCCTGCTCACCCCGCAGGCATGGGCGCCGCAGAAGGTGGAGTTCTGCCATCTGGTCGGCAAACCGGTCGAGGCCGCCGACGCGCTCGCCCAGGCCCGCGACGAGCTGCACACCGCGCTGGCTGACCTGGAGACCTAGCTCGCGAAGGGCAACCCGGGCGAGGTCCGGCTCACCGACGACGGCGAGCTGATCATCCCGCCGCTCACCGCCGAGGACGTACCAGCCGAGGCCGACGCGCTGCGCACGGAGTTGGCGGGGATGCTGCCGCGGGTGCCGATCGCGTCGGTGCTGGTGGAGGTCGACGCCCGGACCGGGTTCACCGACCACCTGGTGCACGCCGGCGGGAAGGTCGCCCGGCCGGCCGAGCTCAAACGCAACCTGATGTACGTGATCATCGCGGAGGCCACGAACATGGGCCTGTCCGCGATGGCCGAGTCCTGCGGCGTGCCGTACGACGTGCTCGCCTGGACCGCCGAGTGGTACTTCCGGCCCGAAACCCTGGAAGCGGCGAACGCCGCGGTGGTCAACTACCACCACCGGCTGCCACTGACCCGCGCGTTCGGGTCGGGAACACTCTCGTCGTCGGACGGGCAGCGGTTCCCGGTCAAGGGCAAGAGCATCACCGCCCGCCACCTGTCCCGGTACTTCGCCCGCGGGCAGGGCGTCTCCACCTACACCCACGTCTCCGACCAGCACTCCACCTTCGACACGAAGGTCATCGTGGCGACCGCGCCGGAGTCGCACTACGTCCTCGACGGGCTGCTGGGCAACGAGACCGACCTACCGGTCTTCGAGCACGCCACCGACACCCACGGCGCAACCCTGGCCAACTTCGCCCTGTTCGACCTGGTCGGCAAGCAACTCTCGCCGCGGATCCGGGACCTCGGGAAGATCACCCTGTACCGGACCGGGCCCCGCGCCGACTTCCTGGACCGGTACCCGCGCGCCGGGGCGCTGCTGACCCGGCGGCTGAACCCGGACCTGATCACGGACATGTGGGACGACCTGCTGCGGGTCGCCGCGTCCGTGCAGGGCGGGCACGCCACCGCGGCGCTGGTCGTCGGGAAGCTGTGTTCCTCGAAACGGCAGCAGAACGCGCTGACCAGCGCGATCAAGGAGTACGGGGCGCTGCGTCGCACGGTCTACGCGGCCCGGTACCTGGCCGACGAGATCTATCGGCGGCGGATCTCCCGGCAGCTGAACAAGGGCGAGAACCTGCACGCCCTGCGCCGCTCCCTGGCCTAAGCCGGCGAGGGAGCGCTGCGGCGCCGGCACCACGAGCAGCAGACCGAGCAGATGTGGTGTCTGACTTTGGCGACCGACGCGATCGTCTGCTGGTCCACGGAGTACCACGGCCTCGGCGTGGCCGCCCTGCGTAGAGGCGGCCGCGACGTCGACGACGAGGTCCTGGCGCACATCTGGCCAACCCACCACGAGAACGTGCACTTCTACGGCACCCATTCCGTCGACATCGACGGTGAACTCGCCCAGCTCGACACCGACGGTTACCGGCCCCTGCGGTTGCCCGGGTATGGGGTTGGCGAAGATCGGTACAACGGTCAGCACTGATAATGATCTTGTCGGGTGGGGCTACGTAGACATTGCGTTCCCGATGGACCGCCCGGGAGGATTTGCAGTGGCGTCGTTCGGGATGCCGTGGCGGCGATCAGGTCATCGCGATGACGATCTTTCCCCGGGCGGCGCCCTTCGCGATGTGGGCAAGGGCTTCCGGGGTGGAGGCGAACGGGTAGACGCGGTCGACGACCGGGCGGATGGTCCCGTTCTCCACGAGGGCGGTGATCTCGCTGAGCTGTTTGCCGCTGGCCCGCATGAACAGGAACGAGTAGTCGACACCGAGCTTCGCGGCGGTGCGCCTGGTCTGCAGGCTGAGCAGGCGGGTGGCGATCTTGAGGACGGGGTTTCCCCCGATCTCGCGGGCGAACTCCGGGTCGGGAGGGCCGGCGATGCCGATGACCTTGCCGCCGGGCTTGAGGATGCTCATCGACTTCGCCACGCTCTTGGGGCCCTGACTGTCCAGGACGACGTCGTAACCCTCGAGCACCGTCGCGAAGTCCTGGGTGCGGTAGTCGATGACGATGTCCGCGCCCAGATCTTTGAGGGAGTCGGCATTCTTGGCGCTCGCGGTGGTGGCCACCGTGGCGCCGAGGTGTTTGGCGAGCTGGATGGCGATGGTGCCGACCCCGCCGGAGCCGGCCTGGACGAGTACCTTCTGGCCGGGCCGCAGGTTCGCGCGTTCGACGAGCGCCTGCCAGGCGGTCAGGGCGACCAGGGGCAGCGAGGCGGCTTCGGTCATGGTGAGGTTGGCCGGTTTGAGTGCCAGGTCGTCCTGGCTCACGGTGAGGAACTCGGCGAAGGTGCCGATCCGGTCCTTGTCGGGACGGGCGTAGACCTCGTCGCCGGGCTGGAACGCGTGGACCCCGGCGCCGACCCGGACGACAACGCCGGCCAGATCGTTGCCCAGGACCAGGGGCAGGCGGTAGGGCAGGATGAGCTTGAACTCCCCTTCTGCGATCTTGGTGTCGAGCTGGTTGACGCCGGCCGCGTGGATACGGACTAGGACTTCGTCGGCGGCGACTCCGGGCTCGGGCAGGTCGGCGAGCCGGAGGTTCGGCTTCTTGTTGTAGCGGTCGATGACGTATGCCTTCATGGCGTTCTCCGGGTGAGGTCGTGGGTGCAGGTGACGGGCGCTACAGGGTTCGCTGAGCCAATTGTAGTATGGTCGTAATCCTAAAGGGTCGGAACATGACATGCAGCACCCGTCGGGCGAGGGAGGAACCGTGGCGCGCTACGGCACGGAGCACAAGGAGGCGACGCGGCGGCGCATCATAAAGGTCGCCGGCCGACGCTTGAAGAAAGACGGCCTCGATGGCTCCGGCGTGACGACGTTGATGGCCGACGCCGGGTTGACCAACGGCGCCTTCTACGCACACTTCGCGTCCAAGGATGCTCTGGTCGCCGCGACCATTACCGATCAGCTCCAGGAGCAGCAGGCGTTGTTGCGGCAGCTCGCGGACGAGCCGGACGGGTTCGCGCGCTTCGTGCGGGCGTATCTCTCACCCGGGCACCGCAACGACGCCGAAAGTGGCTGCCCGTCCGGAGCCCTGCTCGACGAAGTGGCCCGCAGCTCGCCGGAGATCCGCCGGGCCTACAGTGCCGGCATCCTCGGCGTGGCCGACGACCTGGCCACGCTGATGGCGCCGGGCGCCCCCGGGACCGGGCGGCGCCGAGCTCTGGGATGCATCGCCATCCTCGTCGGGACGCTGCAGCTCGCCCGGGCGATCGATGACCCACAGGAGTCCGAGGCGGTGCTCGCCGAAGGAGCGCGAGCCATCTCCGCCCTGCTCGCGACCCCCGAGCACTGACTGACGCGGGTCGCCGGATCGCACTTCGGCAGGTGTGCGATCCGGCACCCTTACGCCGCCATAGAAGTATGGTCATAATATAACCAAAGGTGACGACGATGTCGGGTGTCACCGGGGCGATCAGCACACGGAGGACACGCTCATGACAATCTCGTCCGGCCACACCGAGGGCATCAGCGCCGGTTACCGCACCGCCCCGACACGGACACTGACCGCCGGAGGCGTCACCTGGGCCTATCGCGTCCTAGGCACTCCTGGTGACGTTCCGTTGATCCTGTTGCCGCACCTGGCTGCGGTTCTGGACAACTGGGACCCTGCGGTGGTCGACGGGCTCGCCGCCGGGCGGCAGGTGATCGCCTTCGACAACCGCGGGGTCGGCGCCACCACCGGCGAGACACCGAACAGCGTGGAGGCCATGGCACGCGACGCGGTGACCTTCATCCGCGCGCTGGGCCACCAGCAGGTGGACCTGCTGGGCCTGTCCCTCGGCGGCATGGTCGCCCAGGTGATCGCCCACCGCGAAGCGCACCTGGTCCGCAAGCTGATCCTCGCCGGCACGGGCCCGGCCGGCGGCACCGGCATCACCAAGGTGACCCGCCTGTCGAACCTGGCCCTGCTACGCGGTGCTCTGGCCCGCCAGGACCCGAAGAAATACCTGTTCTTCACCCGGACCGCAAACGGGCGGCGCGCCGCGGACGAGTTCCTCGCCCGGCTACAGGAACGCGCCCAGGACCGGGACACCCCCGTCGCGCTGAGCACCTACCGGGCACAGCTGCGCGCCGTCAGCCGGTGGGGCCGGGCCCGCGCCACGGACCTCTCCCTGATCCATCAGCCCACCCTGGTCGCCAACGGCGAACAAGACGTCATGGTGCCCACCGCGAACTCCGTCGACCTGGCCGAACGGCTGCCGAACAGCGAACTCGTCCTCTACCCCGACGCCGGGCACGGCGGCATCTTCCAGCACCATGCCGCCTTCACCGCCACGGCCTTGGCCTTCCTGGCCCGCTGACCACCCCCACCCCATGGCATCGCCAGGCTGGCGATGACCGTCCGATCGCGCAAAGGACCCCCGCTATGACCTCGTCCTCCGCTCTGTGGCAACCGTTCACCCTGGGCAGACTCCAGCTTGCTCATCGGCTCGCGCTGGCGCCGATGACCCGCAGCCGCGCTAACGCCGACGGCACCCCGGGAGAGCACGCCGCGGACTACTACGGCCAGCGCGCTTCCTTGGGTCTGGTGATCACCGAGGGTGCCCAGCCGTCCGAGGACGGCCAGGGGTACCTGAACACCCCGGGTATCTACACCGCGGAGCAGATCGCCGGCTGGAAGCCGGTCGCCGACGCGGTGCACGACAACGGCGGGCACTTGTTCATCCAGCTGATGCACGTGGGCCGGATGTCTCACCCGGACAACACGCCGCATCACCGCCAGCCGGTGGCGCCCTCCGCGATCTCGGCCGAGCAGGACATGTTCACCGCGACAGGTCCGCAGAAGACTCCGGCGCCGCGGGAACTGAGCACGGCGGAGATCCACGACGTGATCGGTGAGTTCCGTCATGCCGCGGCCAGCGCGATCGCCGCAGGTGCGGACGGGGTGGAGATCCACGCCGCCAACGGATACCTCCTGCACCAGTTCCTCTCCCCGAACGCGAACAAGCGCACCGACGAATACGGCGGATCGGTCCAGAATCGGGCCCGGTTCGTCATCGAAGTCGCCAAGGCCGTCGCGCAGGAGATCGGCGCCGACCGCACCGGGATCCGCATCTCCCCGGCCTTCCCCCTCGGCGGACTCGACGAGGGCGACACCGAATCGGTCCGCGCCCAGTACCGGTATCTCGTGGGTGAGCTGGCCGAACTGGGTTTCGTCTACCTCCACGTCCATCACCTCGGTGACGACGAACTACTGCGCTCGTTGCGCGACACCTGGCCGACCGCTGTTCTCGTGGTCCGTTACGGCCGCGAGCGGGAGCAGATCGCGGCGGACATCGACGCAGGCCTCGCCGACATCGCACCGCTCGGACGATTCGCACTGGCGAACCCCGACGTCGTCGAGCGGCTGCGCACCGGCGCCGCCCTCAACGAGGTGGACCCGGCCACCATCTTCGGCGGCGGCACGGCCGGTTACACCGATTACCCGGCTCTCACCGAAGCCTGACTCCACCCAGGCCGTCAAGCCGATCGATCCTCGACCCGCGACCAGAACAAGGGAAAACACACCAACGGTCGTCACGCCGCTACCCGGTGACACCGATCGGCTTACGCATCCGCACCAGCGGGACCGGAGCACCACCCGCATCGTCGGCCAACCGCTCCACCGCCACGAACCCCGCCGCCCGATACAGCGGCTCCCCCGACAACGTCGCCATCAACTCGAGCACCGCGAAACCCTCCGCCGCGGCCGCCGCCTCACTCAACGCCAGGATCAACCGCCCGACACCCCGGCGCGCGAAACCCGGACGCGTGTACATCGCCCGTACCTTCGCAGGCTCCCTGCCCGGATCCAGCAGCGCCGCATCCCGGCCCACCAAATGATCACCGCCGTAGAGCGTCGCCCGCCGGCTCCACCCGCCACACCCCACGATCAGGCCCTCGGCCTCGACCACGAAATACGTCCCGTCGTCGATCAGCGCCGTGTCCAACCCCATGATCGCCTGGCTCGACGCGATCTGAGCCTCGTCCAGGAACCCCTTCTGCAGTTCCCGGATCGCCGCCCCGATCAGCACCTGCAACTCGGCGAGATCATCCCGGACAGCCAAACGATGCGTGAGCTCCACGACCGGCAGTCTGCTCACCTCGCCGACTTCGCGCCAGCCGATTTCCCCCTGCCGCCGCGATGGCGTCATCACCCGGCAACGCGACGACCGACACCCGAGCCGCGCCGCTCCCGGACCAACGCCGAAACCAAAAGGTTGTCCCGTCGGCGAAGCCGGCCTTTTCAGGTGTTGAGTGCGGCTTGCCGCACTGCCTCTACGGCATCCTAGGATGCCGCGTCACGGGCCCCAGTCGAGCTGCGCATCCGGGACACCGACCGCGCGGCCGTACGCCACCGCCTCGTCCCGCCCCGCGACATCACCCACCGCATACCGGAAGATCCGCCCCGCGAAGACCACGACGTGCTCCCCACCCGAGCGGAAGTCCGCATACCAGCCGCCCTCCGCCGACAGCCCCGCGCTCAGCGCCGCCGCCAACTCCTCGGCACGCTCCGCCGGCGCGGCCACGTCCAGCAACGTCCACACCCCCGGCTGCCCCGGCCCCGGCGCGGACACCGCCACCCGCGACACCCGCGTCAGCTCCAGCCCCGGCACCACCAGCGCAGCCCCGGGACGAAGACCCTCGGCGACGATCCGACCCTTCACCATGCCGCCGATCCTGCCACCGCGGCAGGATCGGCGGACCCGCTCAGGGCCGAGGACGCACCCGCGAACTGTCCGCCGGCCGCGACCTGTCGACGTACCGCGGAACCTGCATCTCCCCGGCCCGCAGCGGCGCGAGAGCCGCGTCGATCCCCTCCATGATCAGCCTGGTCGCGCGCATGGCCTGCGCCCCGGGCGTCCCCGTGACAGCGGACAGATCCACCGGCTCCCCGAAACCCACCGTCACCACCGGCCGGCGCACCAGAGCCCGCAGCAACGCCCGCCCGAGGTTCTTCGGCGCCTCGTACGGCAGCACCGCGTGCGCACCCCACTGCGCCACCGGCAGCACCGGCGCACCGGTCAGCGCCGCCATCCGCGCCACCCCGGTCTTCCCGCGCTCCGGCCACATCCACGGGTCCAGCCCGATCCGCCCCTCCGGGTAGACCAGCACCATCGCCCCGTCCTTCAACGCCTGCGCGGCCGCCGGCAGAGCATCCGCCACCTGCGCCTTCCCGCGATCGACCCGGATGTGCTCGCAGGCGCGCATCGCCGCGCCCACCACCGGCGTGTCGAACACCCCACCAGTGATCATGATGCGCGGCGCGATCCCCGCCTTGTGACACGCCGCCACCATCACCAGCGGATCGAACGGGCTGACATGGTTCGCCGCCAGGATCACCGGCCCGGCACGCAACTGCGCGGGAACAGTCCCGCGCACCCGCAACCGGCACACCGGGGCGATCACCACACGGGACAGGGCGAGCAGGAACCGCCACAGCAGGGGCGGTCGCCAGGTAGTCGACATCTCCATAGGCGGGCCATGATGGCAGACCCGCGCACCGACATCTACCGGCCGGTCAGCGCATCCAGGTCACGCTCGGCGAACAATCGGTGCTCCCACTCCTCGGTCAGGATCGCCCCCAGGCACCGCCGCACCGGATAGGCCGCCGGCGGCGGATACCCGGGCGCGTCCACCGGCGTCGTCACCCCCTCCAGATCAAAGTCCTCGAGCAATTGGCGTACGACGTCAGCCCGCTCCCGCCGCACCACCAGCACCTCGTTCAGCGACGGCCGGACCGACCGGTCCCACGGCACCACGCCCGGCATCTCCTCCATCTCGTCGTGCGGCAACCCCAGCGGCGAATACGGCGACGGATCACCCAGCACCGCCCGCAACACCCACACGTCCGTGGCGAAGATCAAATGCCGCAACGTCTCGATGAACGAGAACTCCCCGTCCACCCGCTCGTGCAGCAACTCCGGCCGCAGCGCCCGGGCCCGTTCCACCGTGCCCGCCCACAGCCGCTCCAGAATCGCGTACGCCTCCCGGAAGCCCTGCGCGTCGACCGGCTTCATCCTCGCCCGCTCCGGATACCGCCGGTTCAGCTCCGCCTCCACCAGCGGCGCCACGTCCACCCCGTTGACCCGCAGACCCCGGATGTCCCCGTCGATCTCCGCGTTCACCAGGTACGCACCCCGGAACCGCGCCCCCTCGAACAGGCCGTTACGGAACCACGCACCGGAGAAGTCCTGGTTGATGAATTCGGTCACGGACACATCCTCCCGGCGGTGCTAGCGTTTGTCACGACACCGCGACAGGCGGCTGTCCCGGACGAGTTGCGCGTCGTACCCGGCCTGACAAGACGACCGCCTTGAAAGAGGTGCCCGTCGTCATGGCCTGGATCGTGCTCGTCGTCTCCGGTCTGCTGGAAACCGTCTGGGCCATCGCCCTCGACCGCAGCGCCGGCTTCACCAAACCCCTGCCCACCGGCATCTTCGCGGTCGCCATCGTGCTCAGCATGCTCGGCCTCGGCTACGCGCTGCGCACCATCCCGGTCGGCACCGGATACGCCGTGTGGGTCGGCATCGGCGCCGTCGGCACCGCCGTCGTCGGCATGGTCGCCCTCGGCGAGAACGCCTCCCTCCCCCGCATCCTCTGCCTGCTCCTGGTCGTGGGCGGCGTGGTCGGCCTCAAGTACGCCCACTGACCGGCCGCCGGTCACCGTCCGGGCACCACCAGACCAGCCTCGTAGGCGCACACGACGAGCTGAGCTCGATCGCGGACCGCCAGTTTGAACAGCAGCCGGCTCACATGGGTCTTCACCGTGTTGAGGCTGACGGTGAAGTGCTCGGCGATCTCCGCGTTCGACCTGCCCGCCGCGACCTGGACCAGCACCTCACGTTCGCGCTCGGTCAGTTCGCCGAGCGCTTGCGGTGCGGCCGCCACGGTGTCACGGCCGGACGTGCCTCGCACGAACTCCGCGACCAGCCGGGTGGTCACCCGCGGGGTCAGCAGCGCCTCGCCACCGGCGACGATCCGGACAGCGCTGAGCAGGTCTTCCGGCGGGGTGTCCTTGAGGACGAAACCGCTTGCTCCGGCACGCAACGCGGCGAAGACGTGCTCGTCCTCGCCGAACGTCGTGACTATCAGTACGCGGGCGTCGATGCTGTCGTCGTCGGCGATGTGCCGGGTGGCTTCGAGACCGTCCATGACAGGCATGCGGATGTCCATGAGCAGGACGTCCGGCTGCAGCGCGCGGCTCTGCCGGACCGCCGTGGCACCGTCGGCGGCCTCCCCGACCACCGTGAGCCCCGGTGCGGTTTCCAGCAGCACCCGGAAGCCGGCTCGCACCAGCGCCTCGTCGTCCACGACCAGAACCCGGATCGGCTCAGTCGTGCCGCCGGAGTCGACCACCAGGTCAGCCACGGCGCTTCCCCTCGGCGCGATCAGCGGGTGCCGTCCGGTTCACCGGTCGTGCGGGGAAATGAACGCGCACCGCGTAACCACCGTCCGGGCATGGGCCCGCCGCGACGGTGCCCTCGTACAACGCGACACGGTCCCGCATCCCGGTCAGACCGTGCCCGCTGCCCGGCCCGGCCCCCGGCGAACCGCCGGCCGGGGCAGCGTTGAGCACCGAGATGCTGAGCCCTTCCGGGTCGCCGGCGACCTCGACGGAGGTCGCCACCCGACCGGCATGGCGCACCACATTTGTCAGCGCCTCCTGCACGACGCGATAGGCCGACTCCTCGACCGGTGGCGGGGCACCCGCCTTCTCCGACAGGGCAAGCGTGATCGGATAGCCGTCATCGCGCAGATTGCCGACCAGCGACCGGAGGTGGGCCAGCGTCGGTCGTTCGACGGCCGGGCCGGCCGCCAGCGCACCCGCCGTGCGCAACGGATCGCCCGGAGCGTCCCGCAACGACTGCAACACTGCTCGCAACTCGTCCAAAGCGCCGCGGCTGGCCGTCTCGATCGCCGACAGCGCGGCCAGCGCCTCCTCCGGCCGCTGCTCGAGCACCATCCGTGCCACACCCGACCGGACCGCGATCATGCTCAGCGTGTGCGACACGATGTCGTGGACGTCCGCCGACACCCGCACCCGTTCCTCGGCGCGGACCCGGCGCTCGGCCTCCCGGGCCCGCTCCTGCGTCTCCGAGCGCAGCCGCCGCTCCGCCTGCCGACGGGTATGGAACGCGTACCCCACCAGCCAGGCCGGAACCGCGAGAACCAGTTGGATCGCGTTCTGCCCGGTGGCCGGATGCACCTGCATCGCGGTCACCTCCGCCACGGTGACCAGCCCGACCGCGGCCACGCTCGCCCGCAGCGACACAGCACGCGGAAGCCGATCGGCCACGGTCAGCACCGCGATCCCCAACGCCGGGCCCGCATTGCTGTGAAACACCGTGAACCCGACATCGGCCAGCGCCGCCCCGACCAGGACCAGCGACACCGTGGCGAGTACCGGCACCGGCGCCCTCCGGCGCACCGACAACGGCACGGTGGCGGCGAGGCCCAGAACGACGATCGCCGCCGTCGGGCTGTGCCCGGAACCGCGGATCAGCACCGGCAGCGTGAACAGCCCGAACGATCCGAACGCGAGAGCGATGTCGAGCAGATCGGGCGATGGCAGAACGGTCCGGCGCAATCGCATGTGGATCACCCTAGCGAGAGCCATCGATCGCGGCGTCATGCTGCAGGATGACGAGGCAACTTCCGAATGACGTCCCGGATCATGCGCCAGCATGACGCCCGGGCCGGACGGGCCGGCGGAGTGTAGGGGCCATGACAGACCACCGGCTGCAGTTGTCCCGCCCCGCCGTCATCACCGCGACCGTTTCCACCCTCGTCGGACTGGCCAGCGGGGTTGTGGTGTACCTCCACCGTTCCGAACCGGTCGAACAGCATGTGCCGGGCACCGAGGCGTGGCTGCCACATCTTGCCGTCCTCGCCGTCGTGGCAACCTGGTTCGTGGTGGCATCGCGCCGGAGCCCGCTCGGCTGGAAAGTGATCTTCGCGCCGCTCGGCCGCCCGATCGCGGCCCGCATCACGGCGACTTTCCGGGCCCGCTTCCACGTGCTGAGTCCCCTGCGCTACCTGGCCGTCGCCTTCCTCGTCCTGCTCGAGGTCTACATGGCCTGGCGCATCGGCGAGCAGGTCTTCGCCGGGCTCGACCCGAACTTCATCCACAACGCATGGGGCGGCCCGTCCTACCTGGGTGCGATGTTCTGCCACTACCTCGACGGCGCCCTGCTGTACCCGATCTGCCACTCCCTGCTCCGGCGGATCACCCTTCCCGTCACCCGGTAAGAAAGACCGCGGCGACGGTGAGCGCAGCCGCCGTCCGGCCTCCCGGTCGCCGCGGCCGGCACGGCCCAGCAACCCGTGCTGCGAGCAAGCGGCACCCTCGACCTCGCCGCCGGCAGGACCCGCGCCCTGACCGGCGTCGGCGACGACCTGCTCGGGACCACCCTGACCGACGGCGACGGCCGCTCCCCGTCCGCCGGTTGCTGAGATCGCCGTCGTTCAGCGCAGCGAACTCAGCAACCGATCGAGCAGCTCCTCCCCCTGCGGCCACGGCCCGAACCCGGTGGCCGAGTCCAGATGCCCGACACTCCCGGCATCCACCAGCCCGGCGCCCCACTCACGGGCGAACCGCTCCTGCTCCCCGAACACCGCATGCGGGTCGTTCCGGCTCGCCACCAGCACCGACCGGAACGGCAACCGCCGCCGCGGCACCTCCTCGACGTACGGCGGTGTCACCAGCAACGCCCCCACCACCGGCGAAACGTTGTCCACACCGGTGCGTTCGCGGTCCGCCCACAACGCGACGGTCACACAGCCCGCGCTGTGCGCGACCAGCACCGCCGGCTCATCACTCTCGCCGAGCACCCGCCGCAGGTCGGCGACCCGCGCGTCCGGCACGTACGGCGGCCCGGGCGGCTCCGGCGCCCACCGGTACCCGTGCTCCCGGGCCCACCGCCGCGACCAGTGATCCGGCTTCGCCACGCCCCGCCCGGGCACCAGCAGCACACGTGTCATGCCCCGATTGTCACCGGCTTCCTCCTGCAGGGGCCTGCGGAGTTCGTACCCAAGAAATGGTGGTTCGTCGGCGAAGCCGGCCTCTGGGTTTCTTGGTGCGACTTGCCGCACTGCTCCTAAGCCATCCTAGGATTCTAGGAAACGAGTGGTGACAACGGGTCAGGGATGGATCGCAGGCCGTCGACGACGATGGTGAACATGCGGTCGAGTTGAGCTTGCTGTTCGGGCGCACCCGCGACCGCCAGCAGACTGGCGATGATGGCCCCGACGTCGACCGGGTCGATGCCGGCACGCAACTCCCCCGCCCGGGCCCCGGCGTCCAGCAGCATGCCGAGGATCTGCTGGACCTGGTCGCAGACCGGGCCGGTGCCGAACCGGCCCGCGGCGCTCATCGCGACGAGGGCCTCGACGATGCCGCGCCGCTCGGCCGCCCACTCGGCGAAGCAGCCCATCCACCGGTGCAGCGCCTCCGCCGGAGGCTCGGCGGCGAGCAGGGTGAGCGCCTGCTCGCGCAGCGGGCGGATCTGGTCGCGGTACACCTCCTCGACCAGGTCCTCGCGCGTCGGGAAGTGGCGGTACAGGGTGGCGTTGCCGACCCCGGCGCGTTTGGCGATCGCGTCGAGTGAGATGCCGGGCTGCCCGGAGGCGAAGACCTCGGCGGCGGTGGCGACCAGGTGTTCCCGGTTGCGGCGGGCGTCGGCGCGCAGTGCGCCGGGTGGAGGAGGCAAGACCATCACCATCGTCGGGTCGTAGTAACCGGGGACTCCCCCACTAACGGGGAGGTCCCCGGTTACTGTACCGTCGGCTAAGCGGGGATCTCCCCGTTTTAGCGTCACGAGAGGAACACCATGTCGCTCACCCTCGACACCTACCGGCGACTGGGCCACTCCGGCCTGTGGGTCTCACCGCTCGCGCTGGGCGCCGCCACGTTCGGCAACGAATGGGGCTGGGGCGCCGGGCAGGACGACGCGCGCCGGCTCTTCGACCTCTACGTCGAGCGCGGTGGCAACTTCATCGACACCGCCGTCACGTACACCGAAGGCAGTTCCGAGCGGATGCTGGGCGAGTTCGCCAAGGGACGCCGGGAGAGCCTGGTGCTCGCCACCAAGTACACGACACTGCGGACCCCGGGCGACCCCAACTCGGGCGGGGCCGGGCGCAAGAGCCTGACCGGGGCGGTGGAGACCAGTCTGCGCCGGCTGGGGACCGACTACCTCGACCTGCTCTACCTGCACGTGTGGGACTTCACCACCCCGGTCGAGGAGATCCTGCGGGGCCTGGACGACCTGGTCCGGCAGGGCAAGGTGCTGCACGTCGCGATCTCCAACACCCCCGCCTGGCAGGTGTCGCGCATGCAGGCGATCGCCGGCCTGCGCGGCTGGGCCCCGCTGGTGGCGCTGCAGCTGGAGTACAACCTGCTCGAACGCACCGGCGAACGCGACCTCATCCCGATGGCCCGGGAGATGGGGCTCGCCACCGTCCTGTGGTCACCGCTCGCCGGTGGGGTGCTCACCGGCAAGTACAGCCGGCGCAACCCGGTCCCCGCCGACAGCGCCCGCGGGGACTTCAACGTCGCGCTCGGCGGGGTCACCGACCGCAACCTGGCCATCGCCGACGTGGTCACCGAGATCGCGGCGGAGCTGGGCCGCACGCCGGCGCAGGTCGCGCTTGCCTGGGCGCTGGGCCGGCCGGGGGTGACCGCGCCGATCATCGGGGCTCGCACCCCGGCTCAGCTCCTGGAGAACCTGGGGGCGCTGGAGGTCGTCATGGACTCCGCCCAGCTCGCCCGGCTGGACGAGGTCAGCGCCGTCGACCTCGGCTTCCCGCACGCGATGCTGGCCGGCGAGCACATCCGGATGCAGACCCGCGGCGACCTCAAGCTCGACCTCACCCGCTGACGAGCCGGGCGGACCCTAGCCCCGGCGGCCGGGCAGCAGCCGCCGGTACCACGGCGGCGGCGCGGGCTGCTCGGTGAACGGGTCACGGCCGAGGGCCCCGACGAACGCGGCGCTCAGGTCGAGGCGCTCACCGGGCGGCGGGTCGCTCATCTCGGCCAGCAGCCGCTCGACGGCCGGCATCTCCTCCACCGGGATCCACGCCACGTAACGCCGGCCCCCGGTCAGGAAGACCAGTTCGACCTCGTCACGGTCCGGCCTGATCTGCCACTCGCCGTCCCGGATCCCGTCGATCACGATGCTCACGCCCTGAATATAGACGGATCAGGGCGGCGCCCGGGAAGGCGCCGCCCTGACGATCGTCGATCAGATCACCGGCAACTGCTGCCGGCGTACCGGCCGAAGATCCGGCGCTTCAGGCGGCGTACCCCGTTGCAGTAACGCCGGGCCCAGGGCCGTGCCGCGTCTCCCGCGGCCCGGCGGAAGCCGCGCCAGTCGTTGCGGAAGTCGTGGTAGCCCATCCAGCCACCGACGCCGGCGGCGATGTACTTCCACCGCCGCTTGGTGCGCAGCGGGTGGAACGTGGCCTTCCAGCCGCGCTTGCGGACCGACCGGTAGAACTTCCAGCCGGACCGGACCGCCCGGTAACCGGTGCGCGCCTCGCCGACCCCGCCCCAGAAACTGGCGACCGTGCCGAACATGCGCACCCCGTGGAAGGTCATCCGCCAGTACGGGTTGCGGCCCCAGCTGCAGAACTTCCAGCACCACCGGCGGCCGTCCAGGTCGGAGCCGTTCACCGGGTCGGCACAGGTGTACTCGTAGCTGTTGCAGCTGCCACCGGGCACCGGGTCGGTCGACAGGAACCGGCCCAGCGCCGGGGAGTAGAGACGCACCCCCATCAGGATGATGTCGGCCATCGCGTCGCCGGAACGCTGCTTGGCACCCAGCCAGCCGTAGCGCAGATCGGTCTGGCCCGGCATCGGCGTGCCGAACTCGTCGTAGTCGAACACCTCCGGGGACCCGTCGGTCAGGTCCACGGTCACCGCGACATCCCCGTGCAGGCTGCTCAGCTGCAGCTTCACCCCGCCGGCCGAGGACACCGAGGCGCCCAGGTCACCGTCGGGCCCGGAGACGTACCGAGTGCTGACCCCGGTACCGGCGTCCTCCACCACCCAGCGCGGCTCGTCGGTGTCGTCGCCGTAATGGTTCAGCGTCGCCGACGTACGGTTCCACGTGTCCCCGGCCTTGGTGTCGGTCAGCGACGCGCGCAGCCGCATCGACGGGTCCAGCGTCCAGGTCTGCCGGGCGTCGCCGACCTCCTGGCTGCGGACCATGTCGTTGGCGTGGTACCCGATCGTCATGCCGCCCGGGGCTACCGTCGTACGCCCGAAGGCGTCGTAGGTGTATCCCGCGTCGGTGAGACGGTCGGCGCTGTCGTACGTGTGATCGGTGGTGCCGGACGCCGTGCCGGTCTGGCACCCGCCCGCGGCGCCGGGGGCGTACGTCGTCCTGCGGGTGCGGTTGGTGCGGTCGTCGTACCCGTACACCCGGGTGACGCAGCCGTCCGTGGCGTCGCTGTGCTGGCGTGCCGAGGTGAGCCGGCCGAACCCGTCGTACGCGAACGTCGACCCGCCACCGGTGTACTCGTGCTGGACCTGCTGCCCGGCGGAGTTCTCCACGACCGACTCGGCCCACAGCACCATGCCGTCGGCGTCGCGGGTGTAGGTCCGCGAGACCGGCTGCAGGTTCGCGTCCAGCCGGTCGGTGCGGGTGAACCCGCCCGGATACTTCAGTGTGGTGAGCTGCCCGTCCGGGGAGTACCGGGCCTGGAACACACCGGCCGAGGCGTCGGTGGTCGAGGTGAGCAGGCCACGCGGGTCGACCGTGCGGTCGTAGGCGTAGCTGGTCGTCCCGGTCGGGTCACTGACCCGGATCTGGTTGCCGTACCGGTCGTACTCGGTGATCGTCTTGGCCCCGTCGGCGTCGGTGTACCCGACCGTGCGGCCCAGCGCGTCGAACTGCCGGGTGATCACGTCCGGGCCGGCGGTGGTGACCGCGGGGCGGCCACCGGCCTGCTCGTACGTGGTGCTCACCGTGGGAACCGCCGTGCCGAGGCCGCCCTCGACACCGGTGCTCACGACCCGGCCCGCGCCGTCGTACTGCGTGGTCGTGGTCCGGGTCTTGCCGTCCGCGGTCTCGACGACCTCGGCCTCACCACCGAACCGGTCGACCCGGGTGACCCGCCGGACCGGCAGCGCGCCGGTCATCCGGTCGGGGTCGTGGCCGGTGACCGCGCCGGCCGCCCGGGTGACGCAGACCTGCCCGGACCACTCGGGACGGTTGCCGCAGGCGCTGTCCGCGCTGTTGGCGCCGGCCGTCCAGTAGACGGTCCGGGTGGCGCGGGCGTCGTCGCCGGTCGACCCGATGCCCCACGACGCGGTCACCTTGCCGTCGTCGCCGAACACCGTGTAGGTGGTGGTGCTGTCGCCGCCCGGTGAGGCCTCGACGGTGACCTTGGTCGGCTGTTTGACCTCCCAGCCGGACTTGCCGCCCTTCTCGGCGCCGTAGCCGTTGCGGCTGACCCGGACGTCGGCCATCGGATAACCGTCGATCAGCGCCCCGGTCGTCTGGGTGGTGACCAGGTGGTACGTCGCACCGTCCGGTTTGCCCTCGTCGTAGGCCTGCACCGTCCTGGCCCGGCCGATGACCGTGTCGCCCGCGGCGAGCGCGGCGAGCGGCCCGCCGCTGTCCGGGTCGGCCAGTGGCCGTTCCAGCACCAGCGACCGGGTCGGGCCGACGGTCTCGAGCAGGTCGAGGCCGTCGCTGCTGTACCGGTTGACGGTGGACAGCGCCCGGGCGCGGGTGGCGGTGTCCGAGTCGGCCAGACCGAGCTCCGCCAGGTCGGCCGCGGCGCCGGGCAGGGTGCCCAGGGCCAGGGCCCGCTCGGAGGACTCCAGGGTGCGTACCGCGTTGCCGAACCGGTCGTACTCCTTGGTGTCGATCTCGCCGCCCGGCGTCGCGGTGTTCACCTCCTGGCCGCCCGCGTTGAGATAGTGGACGTCGGCGTACGTGTAACCGCCGCTGCCCGGGCTCGCCGGGCTCGCACTGCTGCGGGCCGGCACCTGCTCGGGCACGAACACCGCCGTGGCGTCCGTGGGCAGGTCGCTCTGCCCCCAGGTGGAGACGGCGGCGAAGTTCATGTCGTACGGTCCGCCGGCCGCCCTGGTCAGCGGCACGTTGTAGACCAGCGTGGTCGCCGTCTCGCCGTCGGTCTCCGACGTGCTGCCCTGCTTGAGGGCGGCCCGCCGGACCCGCACGACCCGCCCGGTGTTCTCGTCACCGGCCAGCGTCGCGATCTGCGCGTCGGACAGCGCCGAGCCGTAGACCCGGACATCGTCGATACCACCGGCCCACAGGTTCGTGGCGGCGCCGGCCCACTTGGCCCGGCCGACCACGTACCCACCCGTGGCGTTCCAGCCGCCGGTGGCCGCGGTGGTGCTCTGCGGGACACCGTTGACGTACAGCTTCATCTTGCCCGACGCGGTGTCGTAGACCCCGGCCAGATGGGTCCACTGCCCGAGGACCGGCGCCCCGTTCGAGGTCGCCCGGACCGCTGTCGAGTCGTCGTTGTCGGCGGTGGTGCGGGAGAACGCCCACCGGTCGGTGTCCTTGACGTAGTTGAGGAAGAAACCGCTGGTACGGCTGCCGTCCTTGGAGACGATCGTGCGGTTGGCCGACTTGTCGCTGATCCGCGCCCACGCCGAGACCGTGTAGGACGCGGTGTTCGACAACGCGGTGCCGGCCGCGGTGACCTGAGCGCCGGCGGCACCGTTGAAGACCGCGGCCTGGTCCCCCGGGTTCTTCGGGTCGTTGCCCTGGCCCCAGCCGACGCCGATGGCAGTGCCGTTACGGCCGGCGCCGGAGGAGTCGGCGGCGGTGCCGTCGAGGTTCCAGCGCAGCGCCGCCGTGTCCGCGTCCGGTGCGGCGTAATCCACCGACCAGGGCAGCTCGCCCGGGGCTCCGGCCTTGATCACGCGTCCGGCCGCGTCGTACTCGTAGGTCTTCTTCAGCGCCGGGCTGATCCGCGGATCCCAGGACTCCCGCAGTCGTCCCAGGTTGTCGTAGGTGTACTTGACGATGTCGACCGCGTTCTCGGCACCGGCCACCGGGTCCCAGGACCACAGCTTGACGGTGGAGACCCGGTCGGTGACGTCACCGAAGACGGTCGGGCTCAGGCCCGCGGTGGTCGTGGTGGCGTAGACGTACTCCAGGACCTCACAGCCGCGCGGCAGTGTCGTACCGGTGCAGCCGTTGGTGTCCACCCCCGGGTCGGCCGGGTTGACCACCCGCTTGAGCAGCAGGCGCCCGCCGGTGGTGTCGTAGACGTAGCGGGTCGCCGCCTTGTCCTCGTCGGTCCAGCTCGAGGAGGCCGTCCACACGCCGCCCTGCTGCTTGAACTCGGTGACCGCGCCTTCCAGGTCGGCCACCCGGTAGGTCGACGAGTCCGGTGCGGACAGGGTCAGCTGCTCACTGCCGGGCTCCGGGGTGAAGGAGGTGCCGTCGGCGTTGCGGGAGAAGGTGACCCAGCCGCCGCCGATCGTGTCGAGTCGGGCGACCGACTTCCACGGGAAGGTCAGCGTGGTGTAGTCGCTCTCGGCGGGACCACCGGTCGCGCCACCGGCCCACGACGGGCCGAACGGTGACACCACCTCGGTCACCGAGACGTTGTCCCAGTAGACCTTCTTGCCGCTGCCGGCGGCGTTGCCGTTGTAGAGCCGGAACAGCGCCTCGGTGGCGCCGGCCGGCACGGTCATGTCGACCGACAGTTCCTGCCAGCCGTCGGTGTACGCGGCCATCGGCGAGGCCACCGGGGTGTACGCGGTGCCGTTCTTGAAGAAGCCGACGACCCGCAGCCCGCTCGCGGCGTTGTCCGGGGCGAGCGTGGTGGCGGCCGGCACGTAGATCCAGGCGGTGGCCCGGTACGTACGGCCCGCCTGCATGCCCAGCCGCAGCCCGCCGGTGTCCCCGCCGAGCGCGACGTAGGTGTCGTTGCTCGTGCCGGACGCGGCCGGGGTGATCTCCACCGAGTCGAGCGGGGTGACATCACCCTGCCCGCGGGCGGTGGACCGGGCGGCCGTGGCGGTCGAGGGCACGGTGAACCCGGTCAGGTCGGTGGAGACCTGCTGCTGGTTGGCGGTCAGCTTCTCCGGCATCGCCTGGTAACCGTCGTTCGGCCCGCGGGACGAGGCGGCCCGGGTGACGGTCAGGCCGAGCTCGTCGGCGTCCGAGGCGTCCAGGCTCAGGTCACCGGTGAGCAGGTTGACGTCGCCCGGCCCGATCTCGTCGCCGGCCCCGCCGTCACCGCTGGAGTCGACGGTCACCCGTACCCACGGAGTGTCGTAGACCGGTGTGGTCGAGCTCGCGGTGAAGATCCGGGCCCGCACCTCGACGACCCCGCCGACCAGGCCGAGGGTCTCCGAGGCGTTCCAGACCGCGTAGCCGCCGAGCCCGGCGATGCTGACCGGTGCGGCAGCGGTGGCGGTGATCGGGGCGCCGGTCGCCGAGGTCAGGTTCGCCGACGGCACCGGCAGGGTGGCCCCGCCCGGCCCGCGGCGGTACTCGTAGTACGCCCGGGTGTACCCGGCCACCGGTGTGAAGATCTCCAGTTTGGTCCGCTTGACGATGTTGGCGCCGGGCAGCGGCTGCGCCAGGGCCGCGCTGCCGGCCGAGAAGGTGTACGTGTTGGCCGCCGAGAGGTTGCCGGCCCGGTCCTTGGCCTGCACGGTGAGGGTGCGCTGCCCGTCGCGCGGGCTGAGCGTGACCGTTGCCGTGCCGGTCGCCGCCAGGGTGGTGGCGGAGGCGTCGGTGTCCAGGCGGTACACGAAGGCCGCCAGGTCGGTGCTGCCACTGGCCGGGGTCAGCGTGAACGTGTCGGACTGGCCCGCCCCGCCGTGCGGCTGGCCGTCGTTGAGGTAGATCCCCGCCGACACGAACGGCACCAGCGGTTTCGTGGTGTCGACGGTCAGGTCCGTCCAATCGGTCCAGACGCCCGCGGCCTCCGGGTCCCGGGCCCGCACCCGCCACTGGTAGGTGGTGCCGGTGGCCAGGTCCGAGGTGAGCTGCCAGGCGGCGGCCGACCCGTTGGTCCAGCCGCCGGAGAGCACGCCGGAGGAGGCGACGGCCGCGCCGGTGGCCTTGTCCCGCACCTCGAACTCGGCGGTCAGCGCCTGACCGGCGTTGACGTCGGCGAGCTTGGCCGACAACGTCGGGCGTACGCCCGAGGTCTGCGCGCCGGCCGCGCAGGCGGAGTAACAGGGGGCGACGGCCTGCGCGGTGGGTGCGGCCGGCGCGCTGTTGTAGGTGATGGTGACGACCGGCGGGTGCGCCGCCTCGGAGGAGTCGAACTTCTTCCAGCCCGCCGAGGACGTCTCGCTGGTGCCGCGCAGCATCACCGTGACGTCGCTGCTCTGCGCGGTCGCCGCGTACTGCAGCGCCGGGCCGACCTCGACGTAGACGTAGCCGTCGCCGCAGGACGAGCTGTAACCCTTGGTCTCGGTCGAGGTGCCGACCTTCTCCCGGGCGGCGGGCTGCGCGGTCCAGCGGGTCGCGGCGTCGGCCCGGTCGGTGCGCCACGCCTCCCACGACGCCGCCGTGCACGACCAGGAGTGGGTCTCCCAGAGCCGCAGCTTCGCCGACATGATCCGGGCGCCGGCCAGGCCGGTGGTGCCGAACCGCAGGTAGGAGCGGGCGGTGAAGGAGCCGCCGTCGTCGACGTGGCCCAGTCGCAGCTCGTCCGCACCGGACTGGTCGCTGGAGTAGCTGTTCTGCACGAAGGCGTCGAACGCCACCGGCAGGGAGGCGGGCGGGTCGATGGTGACCGGGAACGTCAGGTCGGCCCGTTCCACGAAGCCCGCGTCGGCGGTCAACTCCATGGTGGCCCGTCCCGCCCGCTTCCCGGTGACCCGCAGGCCGACCGGGGCACGGTTGACGTGGATGCCGGAGAGGGCGCCGACCTTCGCGTCCCACATCTCCGGCGCCTGCGCCCGGCCGATCACGCGGCCCTTTGCGTCGGTGAAGTCGAGGCCGCCCCGGCCGTCGGCGGAGGCGGTGAGCTTGCCGGTGGTCATCGGCAGGCTCAGCTTCGCGGCCCGGCGCAGCGCGGCGCGGTCCTTGGCGACGAAGAACTGCTCGTAACCGGTGCTCTGGGCACGAACCACCAGGTCGACGCCGGGTCGCACCTCGGGATAGGTGGCGGTTGGCCCGTCCAGCACCGGCTCCGGCAGCGGACCGGTCCAGGACACGCCGGTCCGCTGCGCGCCGCTGCCCAGCGAGACGACCTCGTGCTGGCCGGCGCCGCTCTGCGGACCGCTCAGGCGCAGCGCGCGGGCGTGCACCCGGGGCACGACGGAGCCGTCGGCGTCGCGGATCAGGGTCAGGTCGACGTCGTCCCAGCGGGCGCCGTTGCGCACCCGGACCGGGGCCATCGCCCGTTCCTCGGTGAGGGTGCCGTCCGGGTTCACGAAGACCCTGGTGGTCTCCGACCGTTTGCCGGTCGCCTCCACCGGGCCGGCGCAGAGTTTCGCCGCGATCGCCGCGGACGCGAGGTCCACCCGATCGGACGGGCAGGATTGTGCGGCCGGATCCTGCCGCGCCGGAGCGGCGGCAGCCGGTGAGGTGGCTGGCAGATCGGACATCGTCGCCGCGAGGATCACGGCCGTCGCGAAACCGACGGCCCTCGTCCCCGTTGAATAAAAGTGCGCACGCGCAAGCGGCATGCGGCTCTCCCCCGTCCCGTGATTCACCGAGTCACATGATCGGGAGGACGCTAACACCAGATCGATACATCTGAGTATGCGAATCAGTCGTCCTTTCGGACACTTCACGATCAAGAACCGATTGCTCGCGTACGGCCGGAGCCCCGCTCTCCGGCGAGCACCCGCCCCGCCGACGACCCGCACAGCCCGCGCCCACCATCCGGGCCCGCGCGGCCATCACGTGCCGGTGCCCGCCAACCGTCTATTCGCGGCAGCTCACCAGCATTTTCTCGAACGCCAGTCGGCCGTAGGGCGAGGCGCCGCAGTTGCCCCCCTCGCACCAAGCACAGGGGTGGAGCGCAGTCGCCTCGTAGGTGCCGAGCCGCATCACGCCGATGCCGTGCGCGACGGCGTCCGCCTCCAGGGCGGCGGCCAATAGGCGCCGGCCGGGCCCGATCGCGCGCTTGTGGCGCGACCCACAAGTGCATGTAGCTCGGCGGTTCCCGCGGACAGCCGCGTCCAGAGCCCACAGCCGGCCGCCTAGCCGTCCTCACGCGCAAGCAGCATCGTCGGCGTCAGCGGGACCGGTGAGCGTGCGGAGGCTGTACCCCTCAGGGAATCTTGCCCCCAGTTCAGCGCCGTAGCGTAGGCAGAACGTAGATCCGGAAAACCCCCGGCCCGACGGAAAACGGCACCCGCTTGCCGCCGGGTGCCGTTTCCTGTGCCCTTCTTTCGGTTCAGATCCGCCTGGGACTGCCACCGTCCTGCCGGAGTGGGAGCCTGGAGGGCAGGGCGGAGAACTATCCGCCGATGATCCAGATGCGTTCCTCGGTGCCGTCGTCGTGTTTGACGGTGAGCCGGTTTTTGTTGGGGCCGAGTACCTGCTGAATGATCTCCAGCACTTGCACTCCGCGGTTGATCAGCTCGGACTTGTTCGGGCCTTGGCCGTCGGCGACCATGCGCTCGAGCGCAGCGACCGCCTGGGGTGTGAGATTAACAGTGGTACGCGTCAGTTGACTGCCGCCGCCTCGACCGCCAGGCGGTTCCGGCCGAGACGTGGGCGGGGTGGGCGGCGTAGCGGCGGTGCCGGTGGTCTTCTCAATGGTCTCGGGATCGATACCGGTAGCGAGATCGGTCACGTCCATCCCTCCTTTACCTACCGCTGAATGACCATGGTGACCCCATCGGGCTCCGCCGGGGCGGACGCGCCGGCAGCAGCCTGCGAGGTCTTGGCATGGTGCCGGCGTGATGGGGCGCCCCTGGCTGACGCCCGAGGATCGCGAGCGCTGCCGCCGTAGCCATAGAGCCGACGGCCGCCGCCGCGCTCGGCTCAGACATGTCCAGTGCTGCGGCACCGAAGGACAGCATGGCAGCAAAGGTGATGACGATGACCACCATCAGCAATCTGTGGTGGCTGCTGAGTGCAGGCGGTTCGACCGCGATGTGAGTGGGTGGTGACTGGATGGGCACCCTGACCTCCTTACGTCAACAGGTCGTGACCGGACTGCCAGCGTGCGCATCGCCGGGCATCGATGACAACCATGATCACTGATCATCTCCCGGGGGTACGACCGAGAGGCGATCCCTCTACATATGCATACGCCAAGACTGACGGACAGGCATACCTATTGCCAAGAGTAGAGTCGTACGTTCCGGTGATAGCCGCTGGCTAGCGGCAATCGTTCACTCAGTTTCACGTCATGCTCACATTGAGTCATAACCTGCCAGCTCAGATGCCGGATTGATCACCTAATCACCACCGGAACGACACGCACCGTCCATGCCTGTGATCTGCAACACAATCTGAGCAGCTCTCACATAGCAGGGGCCGGCACGCCCAGATGTATGAACGAATGAGTGGACACGCGACCATGCATTGGTGCGTTTACCGGTACCCTGCCACTCGGGAGAACGTTTCTGTTCACCCACTCCCCCGTGGTGAAGGAGGTACGGATCATGGGCGGTGTGCCGGAGGATTCGGGTATGCCGAGCTCGATGCGCCGGGCGCCTGACGGTACGGCCCTGCCGGCCGAGCAGAACATAGAGATCAAGAGTGCTGCGGAAGCAGGCAGCCCTGACACCGAGGTGACAAGCACCGAGGTCGCACCAGCGGGGACGGCCCCGCCCTCACAACCAGAGCTCAACCTCACGAACGAACCCGTTCGCCCTTGGGTGGCCAACGTGAGATCCCTGCACGAGACCAGGGACAAACACGAGTTCTGGCTCGGACCCTTGAGGATCGTCGTCTACTCGGCGGAACACGCCGAGGACACCTCATTCCAGGCGGCCGGCACCAGCATGCTGCGGTTCACCTACGGCGGCCTGTCCACCGGAGTGGTCACCGCGGGGGTCAGCGAACTGCTCGCCGACCCCTCCGGTACGGACCTGCTCTACTTGGGCCTCGGGTCCGGGTCGGGGATCATCCTGCTCGGTGTAGCGCTCAACGGCTACCGGATCATGCGCGACCGCAGGCACTGAAACCGCAGCCGACGCGATCGAGCGGGGGCCCATCCCGGCGGGGGAGGATAGGTATCCCGCTCGATCGCGTCGATGGCGTGATGGTTTGCTGCGCCTGGTTCGTCAACCGACGGCCCCGGCCCGGCGGTGACTGTCCCGTAGGCCTTCGAAATGCCCACCACGGGGCCGGCGGAGATCAAGAGCGCGGCGACAGTCACCACAGCCCTGCGGTCGACGCACATGCCCGGAAACACCCGCGATACGACCGCCGTACGCTGACGATGCGGTCACCTGCAGACTTTGCGCGTTCGACTCCGCGTCACCATGACGGCTCCACGAATGGCAGAGACGGAGCTCGGCACGCCAATGGTCGCGCCAGCTGCGGCAGCAGATTGCGAGACAGCCGCTCAGGCCGGGGTGAACAGCAGCGACACGTTCTGGCCGCCGAAGCCGAACGAGCTGCAGATGGCGGCCCCGATCGCCTGCTTGCGCGGCTCGCCGGTGACCACGTCCAGCCGCACCGCGGGATCCTTGGTCTCCAGGTTCAGCGTCGGCGGGATGACCTGCTCGGCGACCGAGAGCATCGTGATGATGCTCTCGACCGCGCCGGCCGCCCCCACGAGGTGCCCGATCGCGCCCTTCGGAGCGGTGAGCACCACGTCGTCGCCGAGTGCCGTCCGGATGGCCACGGCCTCCCCGGCGTCGCCCACGACCGTCGAGGTGGCGTGACAGTTGAGGTGGTCCACGTCGCCCGCGGTGAGCCCGGCGGTCCGCAGCGCGGCCCGGATGGCCCGGATCTGTCCTTCGCCGGACGGCTCCGGGCCGGTGATGTGATACGCGTCAGCGGTGATCCCGAAGCCGGCGAGCCGGGCCACTGGCCGTGCGCCGCGCGCCGCGGCGAACCCGGCCCGTTCCAGGACCACCACGCCGGCGCCCTCACCCAGCACGAACCCGTCGCGATCGACGTCGAACGGCCGGGATGCCCGCTCCGGCTCGTCGTTGCGCTTGGAGAGGGTGCGTGACTGGGCGAACCCGGCCAGCGTGATCGGCGCGATGCACGCCTCGGCGCCGCCGGCGACGACCACATCGGCCTCCCCCGAGCGGATCAGCCGAGCCCCCTGGGCGATCGCCTCGGCCCCGGAGGCGCAGGCCGCCGACGTCGTGTAGACCCCGGCCCTGGCGCCGAGCTCGATGCTGATCCACGCGGCGGCGCCGTTGGGCATCAGCATCGGCACGGTCAGCGGCGACACCCGCCGCGGGCCCTTCTCCTCGATCACGTCGTCCTGCTCGAGCAGCGTGGTGACGCCGCCGATGCCGGTGCCGATCACGACGGCCAGGCGCTCGCCGTCGACACCCGGCGTGCCCGCGTCGGCCCAGGCCTGGCGCGCCGCCACGAGCGCGGCCTGCTGGCAGCGGTCCATCCGTCGCGCCGGCACCCGGCCCAGCACCGTGTCGGGGGAGACAGCCATCGGGGCGCCGATCAGCGTCGGCAGCTCCTCGCGATGGGCGTAGCCACCCAGCAGATCGTCGATGCGCCGCACGCCCGAGCGGCCCTCCAGCATGCCCTGCCACAGCGAGTCGACATCCCCGCCCAGCGGCGTCGTCGCACCCAGCCCGGTGATCACCACATCGTCCGCGCCCATCGGGCCCCCTTCCGTCCGGATCGTGCCGCTAGTTGTATAGCATACAAAAATGACGGACAGCCCGAGCGGCCCCGGACCCCGCAGGACACGCGCAGCCCGGACAGCGGAGCCACCACGCGCCCGCGGCCGGCGCACCCGCGACGCGATCCTGCGGGCCGCCGAGACCCTCTTCGCCGAGCGCGGCCCGGCCGCGGTGAGCGTGGCCGACATCGCGGGAGCGGCCGGCGCCCACCCGAACCAGATCACGTACTACTTCGGCTCGAAGGACGCGCTCTTCGTCGAGGCCGCGTTCCGGCTGCTGCTGCACCAGGCGCAGCGGCTCGAGCCGATCGGGCTGCGCAAACGGACCCCGGAGTCGTTCCGGGCGGCCCTGGCCCGCACCGCACTGGCCCTGCCCGCCGTGCCGGTCGCGGTCCACGCGATGTCGGTGAGCCGGCTGCGGCCCGAGCTGCACGCCTCGGTGCAGCAGAGCCTGTCGGTGCTGTTCCTTCAGGCCGAGCGCTACCTGTCCGCGGTTTTGGAGCGCCGCGGCTGGACGGTCGACCGCCCGGCGGCGGTGGAGGTGCGTACTTTCTGGACCACCGTCTTCGGTGCCCGGCTTTTCACCGAGAGCGGCTACAGCGGCGAGTCGGCCGACGTCGACCTGGCCGGCGTGCTGACTGTCCGGGAGGCCTGATCAGCGCGCCGCGGCCAGCAAGGTGGCCAGCTCGGCCCAGCGCCGGGTGACCGTCGCCCAGGGCGGGACATCCGGGGCGGCCGAGTGCTCGCTGCCGGCCCCGCCATCGTCACCGCCGCCCAGGAACAGGTGGCGGTGCTCGACCGACTCCAGGTACGCCAGAACGTCCAGGCGGTCGTCGACGAAGTGCGTGATGCCGAGCCGCTCGCACACCGGCGCCTTGTCCCGCCGCTCCCGCACGAAGTGCACGTTGCCCGCGGCGATGCCGGTGCGCGCGAAGAACCCGTGGTGGGCCAGCCAGTCCCGGGTGTTCGCGGCGACCTTCGGCCCCGCCTTGGACACGAGGTGCACCCGCCCGCCGAACGTCGCGCCCGTCAGTGTCGCGAGCGCCTCGAAGACCCCGTCGACCGCCGGGGTCTCCAGGGGCCGGCTGCCGAAGAACGAGGTGTCCTCGTCGCGCCCGGCAAGCCTGACGATCACCCCGCCGACGTCGACCCCGAGGACCGGAAGGCGCGCCGGGCCGGGCCCCCGATAAGGTTTGCGTCCCGTGGTGTGCCGGGCCATCGCCGCTCCCATGGTCCTGTGAGATCGCCTTGTCCTGTTGCGACTGCTCGGTGCTGTGAGATCGCCGCTGATCCGGCGGCGGAACCGCCGGCCACGAGGCTATCCGCTCCGGCCGGGGGTCAGGTGCTCGTTCCGCGGGCGACCTGCCGGCGGGTCTCGTCGGCGAGCGCCGGGTACGTCGCGGCGATCACGGCGAAGACCGTGTTGCGGATCGCCACGGTGGCCTCGGCCCGGCCGACCCGCGCATACATCCGGTCCAGCGTCGCGTTGTGGACGGTGGTCCGGTGCCGCAGGTAGCCGACCATCCAGCGGCGCAGGGTCGCGGCGTCGGTCTCCGCGGCGGTGGCGGGTCGCGCGCGGGGGCCGGGCCGGCTCCGGACGACCTCGTTGCGGTGGGCGACCGCCAGCCCGGCCAGCGTCTCCATGGACATCACCGGCACCCGGATGTCGAGCGCCGCGATGTCGGCCAGCAGCTCGGCGCGCTTGGCGGCGGCGACGGCCCGGCTCCGGGCGGACCGTTGCACGAACCTTTCGCGCCAGCGTTGCCACGGCTCGGTCTGTTCCGCGGCGACGACCCGTTCCAGCCGGAACAGCCGCATCGGGCCGGCCGTGCGGAACGCCGGATTCGGCACTGTCCGGTCGGGCTCGCCGAGGAAACGCCGGATCGCCGCCACGGTCCACCCGCGCTCGGCCAGCGCGCTGCCGCTCATCCAGCCCTCGCCGGCGTCGTGCCGCACCTGCATGCACGTCATCTTGTCATGGGTCAACGTCAATCGCAAGGTTGTGGCTGCCCGGGGCGCCTCCGGACAGCCGATCGGGTCACGCGCGAGCGTCACGCCGCCTACGACCTGACTTCCTCTGCATACGGCGAAGTCACTCGGCTTGCGGCATCCAGCGGGCTCGTTCGGCCTGCAGCGCCTCGCGCTGCTCCGGCGTCAGGCGCGCCGTCGCCTCGGAGCGCTGCCGGTTCATCGCGGCCAGCTCCTCCGGGCTCAGCGACGCGGCGAACTCGTGCCGTTTGCGCTGCATCTCGGCGAGCTGTTCCGGGGTGAGGGGCTGGGACATCGTGGTCATCTCCTCGATCAACTGCAGGAAGGTGGTCGTCGACGGCTCGGCCATGCTGCCGAGCGCGCCGAGCACCCCGATCAGGCGGGCCCGCAGACTCATCCCGCGCCGGATCCGCTCCTCGGTCTCGGCGAGCTGCCGCCGGAGCAACCCCGTCGGGTCGCCGGCCGCCTCGCCGAGCGTGTCGCGGATCTCCGGCAGGCTCAGCCCGAACCCGCGCAACGCCAGGACGACGTGCAGTTTGCGCACGTCGTCCCCGGTGTAGCACCGGTGCCCACCCGCGGTGCGGGCCGACGGCACGAGCAGGCCGAGCCGGTCGTAGTGGTGCAGCGCCCGAACCGTCACGCGCGTCGCCCGTGCCAGTTCCCCGACGCGCCACTCGCGCTGGGATTCCTCCATCGGACCTCCTTTCCCGAGGTACGCCGTGAACGCTAGGACCTGACGCGGGGTCGGGTTCAACCCCGATTCTGCGATGGTCGCGGCGATGATCGACATCCTGCGCATCAACCGGATACCCGGCGACCGTCCGTCGTGCCTTTCCGCACGGGGAGGCGCTGGTCGTCGCGAGTGTCCCCCACTTGATGGTCCGAGCCGAAAGTCCGTCGGGGATTGACGGGTGACTGGGTTGGTCAGGGTTTCGGGAGTGATGGGGCGGATGTGGATGTCGCAGACGAAAGTCGAAGGCGCGCTCGAGACTGCCGCTGAACCAGACCTGGCTTTCGTAGCTGTTGCTGCCGGCCACGTAGGTTGCGGTGCCCCAGTGGTGGGCGGACCCGCCGTAGCGCAGCTACTGCCCGGCCCTCCAGATGGAAGTTCGCCGCGGCCGACCTTGAGGACCTCATGGCCCGGATCGAGCGACACGAACAGAAAGGGCAGAAACCCAACCATCCGCCGGCTGCGATCACCAGCCTGCCGTATTGGCCCTGGCCGTAAAACCCCCGAAGACCTTACCGAGCGTACCAACTTAGGCACCCGCGTTCGCGTTGTGGAACCGGGGGTGGGGCGCTTGCGGCGCGGAAAGCGGCATCGGAGTGACCGGCTGCGCCGCGGATCGCGTCACAGCCGACAGGTGAAGCCGGGCCAGCGAGGCAACTCGGCGTCGGGCAGCGAGTCAGGGCGCTAACGAGCCGGGGCCCGGGCAGCGACTTCGCTGCCCGGGCCCCGGGTCACACGCTGGTCAGGCGAGGTTGAGCTGGACCTCGACGTTGCCGCGGGTGGCGTTCGAGTAGGGGCACATCTGGTGGGCGCCCTCGAGGATCTCCTTCGCCTGCTCCTCCGGCAGGCCGGGCAGCTCGGCCTCGATCGTCACGCTCAGGCCGAAACCGCCGCTGGGAAGCTGGCCGATGCCGACGTCGACGGTGATCGCGGTGTCGGTGAGGGTAACCTTGTGCGCGCTGGCGACCCGCTTGAGGGCACTGTGGAAACAGGCCGCGTAGCCGGCCGCGAACAGCTGCTCCGGGTTGGTGAGGGCGCCGCCGGGGCCGCCCATCTCCTTCGGGATCGCCAGGTCGAAGTCGAGGACACCGTCGCTGGAACGGACGTGGCCGTTGCGGCCGTCACCGGTCGCGGTGGCGGAGGCGGTGTAGAGCGCGGTCATGCGGGGTCACCTTTCGTGGGAATTGCGGGAGGGCGGTTCGCTCGGACGAGCAGGCTCCGCAGTTGGATGAGCTCGTCGTCGGTCAGGTTGACCGAGCAGAGCAGCGCCTGGGTGAGGTCGCCGATCTCGTCGCGCAGACGCTGACCGGTTTCGGTCAGGCTGACCAGGACGGTGCGCTCGTCGTCGGCGCCACGGGCGCGGGTCAGGTGCCCCTGCGCCTCGAGGCGTTTCAGCAGCGGAGAGAGGGTGCCGCTGTCCAGCCGCAGGGTGCGACCGAGATCACGGACAGTGATGGGTCCGTCGTGCCAGAGGACCCGGAGAACCAGGTATTGCGGGTACGTCAGACCGTGCGGGTCGAGCAGCGGACGGTACAGCGAGGTCATCGCCCGACTGGCCGCATAGAGCTGGAAGCAGATCATCTCGTCCAGTGCCGCGCTCTCCCGCATGCCCAGAACAGTAGTACACGATTAAGTTGTGCGCAACCGATTTCTGGCGTGGGCCACTACGACGTGTGATCATCGCGGGATGCCGGGCATCCGATTCGTGAAACTTCCCCCCGCCGCCCTGTCCGCCCTCGTCGACGGCGACCTGGAGGCCGCGAGCAAGGCCGCCGGAACCCCGCTCAGCCAGTACCTGGTCGACGAGAGGTGGCTGTGGGAGATCCGCCTCGAGGACGTGCGGCGCAACCCGGAGGCCGCCGACTGGATCGCCCGCGCCGCGGTCACCGACCCTGGCGGGATCGTTGTCGGTCACGGTGGCTTCCACGGCCCACCCGACGCGCACGGCGTGGTCGAGGTCGCCTACTCCGTCGACCCGGCCCACCGCCGTCAGGGCTACGCCAAGGCGATGCTGCGCGCCCTGCTCGGCCGCGCCGACGCCGACCCGCGCGTCACCGCCGTCCGCGCCAGCATCCGCCCCGACAACGCCGGCTCCCGCGCCACGATCAAGGGCTTCGGCTTCCGCAAGATCGGCGAGCAGTGGGACCCCGAGGACGGCCTCGAAGACGTCTACCTCCGCCCCGCAAAACCCTGACCCCGACCATTGGGTACGCCGTGAGCCCCGCCCCGTGCCCTCGGCCGCCACCTCGGCGCGCCCGGGCTGGTTCTCACCGTGGTAGTCCATCCCGAACAACCACGGTGAGACCCAGCCGGAACCGCGACCAGCGCCACGACCCGGTGCGTCCGCCGGCTGGCGCCGACAGCCCTGAGCACCAGCCGCGACCGGCCGGCTGGCACTGACGGCTGGAAAACCAGAACGTGACAACCGTCAGCACCAGCCGCGACCGGCCGGCTGGCACTGACGGTTGGAAAACGGGGACGTGACGACCGTGAGGGCCAGCCGGGGAGCGGGGGCGCAGCGGTGGGGTGGGCGGCGGCGGGCCTCGCGTGGGCTCGCACGAGAAGGGCGGCCGGGCCGGCGGGCGGGACGCGGACGGTGGTGGGCGTCGTGAGGGCGTACGCGCGAAGGGGGTTGATCCTCAGCGGTCCAGCCGGACGACCAGAGGACGATGGTCGGAGACGGCCGGGTGCGGGGTGCGGACCTGGACGACGCGGCCCAGTGCGGAGGCGCCGCGCGGGTCGGCCAGGACGTGGTCGAGCTGGGTGCGCGGGAACGGGCTCGGGAACGTCGCGGCACGGGCCAGGGGGCGCCAGCCGGTGAACGCGCGGACCGGCCCGGTCGGCATGTTGAGGTCGCCGAGCAGGATGCGCGGAGCCGGCAGCGCGCGCATCGCCCGGACGACGTGGCGCAGCTGGCGCACGTTCCAGCCGGGCACGAACGACAGGTGGGTCGTGCCGACGCTGAGCGGACCGTCCGGCGTCTCCAGGACCGCAGCCAGCAGCACCCTCGGCTCGTCCTCGAGCAGCAGCAGCCCGTCGCCGGTGAGCACGGGCGAGCGGACCGGCGCGGCCGGCAGCTGGGTGATCTGCCAGCGTTGCACCGGGAAGCGACTGACCAGGGCGATGCCGTACTGCGGGTGGGCGATGTCGGCGTCGGCGTGCCACGGCTGCCAGGTCTGCCCGGGCGTGCCGACCACGGCTGCGGCGAACCGGTGGGCGGGCGCCTCGAGGGCCTGCGCGCAGAGCACGGTCAGGTCGAGACCACCCGAGCGGGGCTGCGCGCGGTCGACCTCCTGCAGGCCGAGCACGTCCGCGTCGAGGTCGGCGACGGCGTCGCGGACCCGGTCGGCGTGGACCGCGCCGTCGGACAGCGATCTGCCGTGCAACAGGTTGAAGGTGGCCAGGCGCACAGGCCGACCCTAGTCAACGCACCCGCCGGGCAGGAGACCGGCACCTCGCCACGCCGCCGGGTCGCGCCTGGCCGCGCTCGCAAACCCACGCTCACCTGCTGACACACCGCGCCCGCTAAGGTGTCCGGATGTTCACCAAGGCGCTCTGCTGCTCGATGGTCGTCTTCATAGGCGTCGCGATGTTCGGCATGTGGCTGCAGAGGATGCGCGGCCGTAAGTGATCATCACGCTCCTCGTGGCGGCCGCCGCTGCCGGCTGGGTCGACGCGGTCGTCGGCGGTGGCGGTCTGCTGCTGCTGCCCGCCCTGCTCGTGGCCGCCCCGCAACTGCCGCTGCCCACGGCGCTGGGCACGAACAAGCTCGCCGCGATCTGCGGGACGAGCACGGCGGCGTTCACGTACGCGCGCCGCACCAAGATCGACTGGGGGGTGGCGGGGCCGTCGGCCGCCCTCGCGCTGCTCTGCGCCGGATGCGGGGCGCTGCTCGCCGGGTCGATCCCCGCCGCGGCGTACCGGCCGGCCGTGCTCGTCGTCCTGATCGGCGTGGCGATCTTCGTGACCGCGCGACCCGCCATGGGGCTGGCCGAGCACATGGAGAAACGCACTCCCACCAGGAGGGTCGTCGCGGTCGCGGTCGCCGGCGGGGTCGTCGCGCTCTACGACGGACTGATCGGTCCGGGCACCGGCACGTTCCTGGTGCTCGCGTTCACCACGATCGTCGGCGCGGACTTCGTGCACGGCTCGGCCATGGCGAAACTGGTCAACACCGGCACCAACCTGGGCGCGCTGATCGTCTTCGCGGCGACCGGGCACGTGCACTGGGGGCTCGGCGCGGGCATGGCGGTCTGCAACATCGCCGGTGCGGTCGTCGGCGCGCGGATGGCGCTGCGCAAGGGCTCGGGCTTCGTCCGGATCGTGCTGCTGGTCGTGGTGCTCGCCCTGATCGTCAAGCTCGGATTCGATCAGATAAGAATGAGCTGATGAGCGACGAGTCCGAGAAACTGATCGCCGAGATCGAGGAGCAGGAGCGCCGCCTGGTCTTCGACAAGTTCGACGAGGCCGACGCGTGGGCCCTCGGCTGCCTGCTGGTGAACCTGGCGACCCAGCGCGGGCTGCCGGTCGCGGTCGACATCCGGCGCGGCGAGCAGCAACTCTTCCACGCCGGCCTGCCCGGCTCGACCGCCGACAACGACGTCTGGATCGCGCGCAAGGTCCGCGTCGTCTACCGGTTCGCCGGCTCGTCCTATCTGGTCGGGCGGCAACTCGCGGCCAAGGGCAGGCAGCTCGACGCCGCCATGGGGGTCGATCCGGCACTGTTCGCGGCGCACGGCGGGGCGTTCCCGATCCGGATCCGCGGTGTCGGGGTGGTCGGTGCCGTGACCGTCTCCGGGCTGCCGCAGGCCGAGGACCACGCGCTGGTCGTCGAGGCCCTCGAGACGTTCCTGGAGGACTGACTCTGCCGTCAGCAGATCCGTTTGGGGCCGGGACCGGCCGTCGGGCAGGCTCGGCCCATGCGGATTCTGATCCTCGGGGGCAGCGGGTTCGTCGGTCGCGTCCTCGCCGAGACGGCGGTGGCGGCCGGTCACCACGTGACCGTTTTCAATCGTGGCCGTCGTGACCCGGTGCCCGGCGTCGAGGTGCTCGTCGGCGACCGTCTCGCCGAGGGTGGCCTCGCGGCGCTGCGCACCGGCACGTGGGACGCGGTGGTCGACACCTGGTCGGCGGACGCGACGGCGGTCGGCACCGCGGCGGCACTGCTCGCGGGACGAGCCGGCCATCTGACGTACGTCTCCAGCCGTTCCGTCTACCGGTGGCCGCTCGACGGCGTGCTCTCCGAGGAGGCGCCGCTCTGCGATCTCGACGATCCGGGCTATGCCGGGGACAAGCTGCGCGGCGAGCGGGCGGCCGAGGCGTTCGGCGGCCCGGTCCTGTTCGCCCGGGCCGGGCTGATCCTCGGCCCGCACGAGGACGTCGGCCGCCTGCCCTGGTGGCTGAACCGGCTGCACCGGGGCGGCCCGACGCTCGCGCCCGGGCCGCGGGACCTGCCGTTGCAATACCTCGACGTACGGGATCTGGCCCTGTTCCTGCTCGCCAACGTCGGCGCCACGGGCCCGTTCAACCTGGTCAGCCCGCCGGGGCACACCACGATGGGCGAGCTGCTCGACACCGCCGCGCAGGTCACCGGCGGCCACGCCGAGCTGCGCTGGACCGACCCGGAGACGATCCTCGCGGCCGGGGTGGAGCCGTGGACGGACCTGCCGATCTGGCTGCCGCCGGGCGAGGACCACCACACCATGCACGAGGGCGACGTCGGCAAGGCGCTCGCCGCGGGCCTGCGCTGCCGGCCGGTTCGCGAGACCGTGGCGGACACCTGGCGCTGGCTGTCCACGCTGGCCGGCGACGTCCCGCGGCGCACCGACCGACCGGCGGTCGGCCTGGACCCGGCCGTCGAGGCGAAGCTGCTCAGCGCTGCCTGATCGCCCGGCAAAGCTGCTCAGCGCTGCCTGATCGCCCGGCACGCCTGCTCCAGGGCTTCGCGGACGCCGTCGCGCCAGCGCTCGTCGGTCACGTCGGGCAGGGCCCCGGGCGCGGCGCGGGTGTCCATCGCCTGGACCGCCATGCGTTTGAGCAGCGCCTGACGGTAGGCGCCGAGGATCGCGGCGACGAGGGCGTCCGCGCCCCGCAGCCGCTCGGCCGCACCGGCACTGACCTCGACCGCGACGCCACCGTCCGCGGCCACCTGCACCAGCACCACCCCGTCGTCGTCGGTGCCGGTCTGCGCGGCGCCCGGCCGCAGATCCGGCCCGGGGCCGACGCGCATCCGGGCGGGCTCCGGCCGTGGCGCGACTGCGAAATCCCTGTCCACGCTCGGGGAAACCCCGCCGGAGCCGGCCGCGCCCACGTGCGGGTGACACGATGCGGTGATCGCGAATTCGGCCGCCGCCGGTGAACCGGCGGCGGCCGGACGGGGTGTTACCACCCGGGCCGCGCGCCGCCCGGCTGCGGGCGGCGCAAGCGGGCGGCGCAAGCGGGCGGCGCAAGCGGGTGTTACAACGAGCGGGCCGCGTGCCGGCCGGCCGCGCGACCGCTGAAGATGCACCCGCCGAGGAACGTCCCTTCGAGGGCGTTGTACCCGTGCACGCCGCCACCGCCGAACCCGGCCACCTCACCCGCCGCGTACAGCCCGGGCAGCACCTGCCCGTCCGCCCCGATCGCCCGGGAGTCGAGATCCGTCTGGATCCCGCCGAGCGTCTTGCGGGTCAGGATGTGCAGCTTCACCCCGATCAGCGGCCCGGCCGCCGGGTCGAGCAGCCGGTGCGGCGTGGACGTGCGCCCGATCCGGTCGCCGAGGTAACGCCGCGAGTTGTAGATCCCCTGGATCTGCGCATCCTTGGTGACCTTGTTGGCCAGCTGCCGGTCCCGTGCCTCGATCTGCGCGCGCACGTGCGCCGCGTCCAGCAGCGGCGTCCCGGTCAGCTTGTTCATCCCGGCGACGAGCTCGTCGAGCTCCGGGGCGACCACGAAGTCCTCACCGTGCTGCTTGAACGCCTCCACCGGGGCGGGCGCGCCCTTGCCGAGCAGCCGATCACGCAGGAACGCCTTGCGATCCTTCGCGGTCAGATCCGGGTTCTGCTCCGAGCCGGAGAGCGCGAACTCCTTCTCGATCATCTTCTGGGTGAGGATGAACCAGGAGTGGTCGTGCTCGGCCAGCTCCGGCGTCGTCCGCAGGTAACGCAACGTGCCCAGGGTGTCGTAACTCGGGTAGTACGGCTGCGGCAGCCGGCGGCCGAGCGCGTCGAACCACATCGGCGACGGCGCGGACAGGATCCGGATGCCGTGCGCGGGCCAGATCGGGTCCCAGTTGCGGATGCCCTCGGTGTAGTGCCACATCCGGTCCCGGTTGACCAGGCGCACCCCGGCGTCCTCCGCGATCCCGAGCATCCGCCCGTCGACGTACGCCGGCACGCCCGTGATCATCGTCCGGGGCGCGGTGCCGAGACGGGCCGGCCAGTACTGACGGACCAGGTCGTGGTTCGCGCCGATCCCCCCGGTCGTCACGATCACGGCCTGCGCCCGTACCTCGAAGTCGTCGATCTCGTCCCGGTTGGACGGGAAGCCACGGGCGGCGTCGTCGTCCTTCAACACCTTCCCGCGTACGCCGGTGACCGCGCCACCCTCCACGATCAGCTCGTCCACGCGGTGCCGGTGCCGGAACCGCAGCAGGCCGGACGCGGCGGCCCGGTGCGCGGACGCGGCGAACGGCTCGACCACGCCCGTCCCGGTCCCCCAGGTGATGTGGAAACGCGGCACCGAGTTGCCGTGCCCGCCGGCCCGCAGGTCGCCACGCTCGGCCCACCCGGCGAACGGCAACCAGGTCAGGCCGAGCCCGGCCAGCCAGGAGCGCTTCTCCCCGGCGGCGAACTCGACGTACGCCCTGGCCCACTTGACCGCCCAGGAGTCCTCGTCGCCGAGCCGGTCGAAGCCGGCGCTGCCCCGCCAGTCGCTCCACGCCAGCTCGACGCTGTCGCTGATCCGCGCGCGGCGCTGCTCGGGGCTGTCGACGAAGAACAGACCGCCGAACGACCACCACGCCTGCCCGCCGAGGTTCGCCGCGTTCTCCTGATCGAGCAGCACCACGGTCTTCCCGGCGGTGGTGAGTTCGTGCGCCGCGACCAATCCGGCCAGTCCGGCACCGACCACGATGACGTCCGCGTCCACGACGACCCCCTCCACTCCCGGAAACATCAGTGCCCCGGAATGTATCCGATACGTGAACAGGATTCGTGACACGCCGAACAGGCACTGTGTCCTCGCTCGCCCCGCAAAACCCCGGCACGGACACTACGGCCGATCACGGCGACAATGGTGGAGTGCCGCACGACATCCCCACCTCCGGCCCGGCGCAGACCCGCGCCGCGCTCGAGAATCTCCGGCCTGACCTGGTCGAACGCTACGATGCGGCACTCCCGGGGGCGCGCGCCGCGGTGCTGCGCCGGCTGCACCTGGCCCTCGACCGTGAACCTCTTCCGGGTGCCGGCACCGACCACCCCGAGACCGATCCGATCGAGCTGACCGAGCGGCTCTGGCCCGGCACCCCGTTCGCCGCCGAGATCGCGAACAGCGTCGCCAACCTCGCGCTCGCCCGCGCCAACCGCGTCCCGCGGGTGCTGCCGGCCGCCGGTGACCCGGACGGGCTCGGCAGGATCGAGCAGCTGGAGACCGACGGGCACCCGCTGCACCCCTGCTGCCGGACCCGCGCCGGGATGACCGTGGCGGACGTTCTCGCGTACGGGCCCGAGCACCGCCCGGTGATCCGCCTGCGCCGGCTGCGGGTGCCCGCCGAGCGCTGGCACGGCACCGCCCAGCCCGTCCTCTACGCCCACCCGTGGCAGGCCGCCCGGCTGCTGCGCCGCTACCCGTGGCTGACCGACGCCGGGCCGACCCGGCCGGTGCGCCCGCTGATGTCGCTGCGCACCGTCGCACCGGTCAGCGGCGGGCCGCACCTCAAGACCGCTGTCGACGTGCAGATGACCTCGGCGGTGCGGACGGTCTCGCCCGCGGCCGTGCACAACGGGCCGATCCTGAGCGCGGCGCTGCGGGAACTCACCGCTGACCTGCCGATCGACGTCCTGGCCGAGACCGAGGCGGGCGCGGTGATCACCGACGACGGGCCGGACCGGCACCTCGCCCACCTCGTGCGGCGCGCGCCGAGCCTCGGGCCGGGAGAGACCGCCGTACCGCTGGGGGTCCTCGCCTCCGCCCTGCTGGACACCGTCGACGACCCGTACCGATGGCTGGCGGAGCTGACCGCGGTGTTCTTCGCGCCGCTGACCACCGTGCTGCGTCGCGGCGTCGCCCTCGAGGCGCACGGGCAGAACTCCCTGGTCGTGCTCCGCGACGGTCACCCGGTCCGGGTCCTCTACCGCGACCTGGGCGGCGTCCGCGTCGACCGGCGTCTCGGCCTCGACCTGCACGGTGACCTGCTCACCGACGACCCGGCCGTGCTGCGCACCAAGGTCGCGGCGGCCGCGCTCGGCACCGTCGCGACACAGCTCGTCGACGCGTTCGCCGAGCACCACGGCGCCGAGCCGGACCGGCTGTGGGAGATCATCGCCGCCGGCCTACGCGACAGCCCGGACCTGCTGACCGGATCACTTCCGGTCAAGGCGACCACCGCCATGCGCCTCGCCGCCGACCCGCTCGACGACATCTGGACTTACCGGCCCAACCCCATGGCGGTGTACGCATGACCTCCAGCCTCACCACCGGACGCCTCGCCGCGGCCGCCGCGCACACCCAGGCGGCGCTCGCCGTGCACGCGCCGCACCTGGTCGCCGGGTTCCTCGACCACCTGCCCCACGCCGCGGAGACAGTCGGGCGACGGTTGCGGGGCGCCCTCGCCCGTGAAGGCCTGACCAGCGACGACGACCGGGGCGCGACGCGGCACGCATTCCATCGGGTCGAGTTCGCGCGCTCCGGCGTCGCCGACCCCGCGGAGCTGCTCGGCGATCTCGGCGCCCCCGGGTTCGCCGCCGAGATCCGTAACGCCGTCATCAATCTGGCGATCGCGCTGTCCCGGCCCGGCCCGGCCCGCGGGGGCGACGCGGACGAGGCGGCGATCGCCGGGGAACGGCTGGCCATTTCCGGTCACAACCTGCACCCCTGCGGTCGTACCCGGCTGGGGTGGGACACGTGTGACGTCCTCGCCCACGACTTGGAAGCAGGGGAGACCGCGGTGCGATTCATCGCGGTTCGCGATGCGGCGCATCTCGGGGACGATCTGAGCGAGTTATATCCGGACATTTCGTCCTTGAAGCCCGGCTATCGTGCTCAGCCGGTCCATGCCTGGCAGCACGCCCTGGTCCTTGACCGCTACCGGCATCTGTTCGCCGACGGCACGCTGCGAGAGCTGGACGGCGAGCTGCCGGCCGTCCCCACCGCCGCCCTGCGCACGCTGCTGCTCCCGGCGGCGGCCGACGGCACCCGCCGCTACCTCAAGGTCTCCCTCGACATCCAGGTCACCTCGACCCGGCGCAGCATCTCGGTCGCCAGCACCCGCAACGGCCCCGCCGTCTCCACCCTGCTGCACCGCTTCGCCGCCGGCGAGCCGACCCTGCTGCTGATGGCCGAGACCGCCGGCGCCGCCGTCCCCGCCGGCTCCGGCCGCGACCTCTCCGCCATCCTGCGCGACGGCCTCACCGGCCGCCTCGCACCCGGGGAGGAGGCGATCCCGGGCAGCGCCCTCCCCTACCGCATGCGCGAGCTGATCACCCGGCACGGCGGCGGCCCGGCGGCCTGGCTGACCGATTACGCCCAGCTGCTGCTGCCCCCGCTGCTGCGGCTCGCCACGCACGGCGTCGCCCTCGAGGCGCACCTGCAGAACTGCCTGCCCACGTTCGTCGGCGGCCGCCCGCACCGGCTCGCCCTGCGCGACTTCGCCGGCCTGCGCCTGCACCTACCCCGCCTCGCCGCCGCCGGGCACCACATCGACCTGTGGCCGGGGTCGGTCGTCGGCACCGACGAGGCGGCGGTGATGCGCGCCAAACTCGGCTACACCGCCTTCCAGGCCCACCTCGGCGAGATCGTGCTCCACCTCGACCTCGACGAACGCGCCGCGTGGCGGATCATCCGCGACGTCGTCGACGAGACCTACGACGGCCTCGACTCACCCGCGGCCCGCGAGGACCACGCCGCGTACACCGCGCCGACAGTGCCGCACAAGGCGCTGGTCCGCATGCGCCTGGCCGACAACGGCGACATCTACCTCCCGGTGGAGAATCCGCTGCATGGCTGAGCTGCCCTCGCACGTCGCCGCCGCGCTGCGCCGCCTCCCGGCGCCGGCCTGCGCCTACGTCTACGACACCGGGGCGCTGCGCACGGCCGTCGCCCGCCTGCGGGCCGCTCTGCCACCCGCCACCACGGTGCTGTACGCCGTGAAGGCCAACGGGCACCCCGACGTCGTACGGACACTGGCTTCCGCCTGTGACGGGCTGGAGGTCGCGTCCGGTGGCGAACTCGACCTCGCCGTCCGGGCCGGCGCCCGCCGCATCGTCTTCGGCGGCCCCGGCAAGACCGACGCCGAGCTGGCCGCCGCGGTGCGGGCCGGCGCGCTGCTCAACGTGGAGAGCCGCTTCGAGGCCGAACGGATCGCCGCGCTCGGCCTCTCCGGCGACATCTGCCTGCGGATCAACCGCAACGACGTCGCCGTCACCGGCAGCCACGCGATGACCGGCACCCCCACCCCGTTCGGCATCGACGAGAACCAGCTCGCAACGGTCCTCGACACCCTCCCGAGCAGCCTGAACGTCATCGGCTTCCACCTGCACGCCGTCTCGAACAACCTCGACGGCACGGCGCACGCCGCGTTCCTGCGGGACGCGATCACCTGGTCGATCACGACCGCTTCGGCGTACGGCATCAGCCTGAAGGTCGTCAACGCGGGCGGCGGCCTCGGCGTCGACCACACGTCGGCGGCCACCATCGACCTGGCCCCGCTGTCACAGGTCGACGTGCCCCACGGCGTCGAGCTGATCCTCGAACCGGGCCGCTTCCTGGCCGCCGACGCCGGCTGGTACGCGGCCGAGGTGCTCGACCTGAAGACCACCCACGGCCGCACGTTCGCCGTCCTGCGCGGCGGCACCCACCACTTCCGGCTCCCCGCCGCGTGGGGTTACAGCCACCCGTTCACGATCCTGCCGGTGGACACCTGGGATCGGCCCTACTCACGCCCGTCCGTGACCCACGTCCCGGTCGACGCCGTCGGCGAGCTGTGCACCCCCCGTGACGTCCTCACCCGAGGCCAGCACGTCGACCGTCTCCGCGTCGGCGACCTGCTGGTCTTCGCCCGGACCGGCGCCTACGCCTGGGACATCTCGCACCACGACTTCCTGCGCCACCCCGCCCCGGAGTTCATCGTCCTGTGAACGGGTCAGTCCGTGATCGACCACTTCAGTTCCTCGACCCGGGCCAGCACGGCCGTCGCCTTCTCGATCGCGTATTCGCCGGCCGGCACCTTCCGCGCCGCCTCGAGATCCCCGGCGGCGGTCTCCACCAGCAGCGGGACGTCGCCGCCCGCGGCCCGCAGGAACGCGACAGCCATCGGAAGGAACCCGCCGGCCAGGTCGACGATCACGGAATGGGTGGCGTCGAGATAGCGGCGGGTCAGCGCCGCCACGAAATCCTGATACACCGGCAGGTCGACGTCGTATTCGTCGTACTCCAGATCGACGATGCCGTGCGGCCGCCCCGCGACCACCGTCATCGCCCCGGCGGTCCGGTAGAAGAGCTGCGCGGGCGTCGTCGCCGGATTCCACACCGACACGCCGCCCACCATGAAGTACTGGCTCACCGGCCATCCCTCCTCGCGGCGCCCAGGACAGCGCCCGCCGCGCTCAGCACCAGTAGTCCGGCGCCGACGGCGCTCTGCACGTGCGGTTCGGTGTCACGGATCGCCAGCACCGACACGAACGTGCCACGCTCGACCGGCCGGGGCCGATTACGCCGCGCGGCGTCGGCCGCCTGCCAGCACAGGACGCCCAGCAGTGCCACCCCGGCAGCCGGGAGCAGCAGCGCCCGTACGTCGCGACGCCGGGCCACCGGCACCAGGGCGCCCCCGAAGCAGGCACACGCCAGCCCCAGGGCGACACTCACCGCGATGTAGCGCCGGTACGCCGCGGACGGCTCGGTCAACCGCGCGAGGATCTCCTCCGGGGTGGCACCGGTCACCGGATCGGACGAGCCCGTCATGGGATCCGGCCAGCTCGACACGTGCACGCCGACGACGACCCCGAGCAGCAGCAACCCGGCCCAGAGCGCCAGCCGCACCGGGACCGGCGCGGCCCGCGTCCACGGATGGACCGCCAGAACCGCCAGCACGCCGAGACACCCCACAGCCGCCATCGGCGCCGACCCCAGCAGCGCGCCCGTCACCCCCAGCACCGCCGCGACGGCGAACGACAGCAGCAACCTCATCGGAGCACAGTAGACAATCCCCCTCACCTCTCGCGATCCGCCGACCACCAGGAATGCGTCGCGTCGAGCCATCGGCTCAGGTGGAGGCCGGCCTCGGCCAGCTCGTCGCGCAGTCGCGCCTCGGTGATCCGATACGCCGTGAACCGCTGGGTCCAGGAGCGCGCATCGAGGCGGTACGTCGTCTCGGCCGTCACGTGCTCCGCCGTGGACCGCACGAGCCGCACCCTGCCGTGCACCGGACCGAGCCGGCCCTCCCGATCGACCCGGCCGAACCAGGACGGCGGCAGCCACTGAGCGATCAGCATCCCACCGGGCACGAGGTGACGTACGCAGGCCTGGGTGAGAAGGCGGCGGTCGTGCGCCGTGCTGATCAGGTTCGCGGCCAGCAGCACGACGTCGAAGCGCTCCCCCAGCCGCACGCTCTCGATCCGGGCGTGCACCGGGGTGACGTCACGCAGGTGGCCGAGCATCGCCGCGGACTCGTCGACGCCGGTGACGTGATGGCCTTTCGCGGCCAGGGGGTTGGCGAGACGGCCGGTGCCGCAGCCGAGCTCCAGGATGCGGGAGCCCGGTGGGATCGCCTCGTGGATCAGGTCGGGCTCGTGGCCGGCGGGCAGGTGACGGTAGACCTCGACCGGGCACCCGTCCGGCGTCACCTCACTGCTCATGCCGCAACTGTGCCACCGGTTGGTAAGCCTCATCGCACCACGCCTAGGGCATCCTAGGATCCTAGGATATGTAGCTTTGCCCTTAGGGCAGACCGATAGGTTGGCGGTCTGGACGGCATCGGAACCGACGCAAGGGAGCGCCGACCCATGAACGCGATCACGATCACCACGGTGGACGATCTGGAGCCGCTGCGGACGATCATCGGCGGCGCACGGGTCGTCGGCATCGGCGAGTCCGCCCACAACGTGAGCGAATACCAGCGGGTGAGGCACCTGCTGGTGCGGTTCCTGACTGAGCGGCTCGGCTTCTCCACCGTGGCCCTGGAGTCCGGGTTCAGCGAGGGTCTCCTCGTCGACCGCTGGGTGCGCGGCCTCGAGGACGGTGACGTCGCGGAGATCGCCGGGCGCGGCCTGACCTACGGGTTCGGCGCCACCGAGGAGACCCGCCGGCTGCTGTCCTGGCTGCGGGAGGACGGGCGCGTGCGCTTCGCCGGCCTGGACCTGCCCGCCGACCTGGGGTCACTGCTCCCCGCACTGGATGGGGTCGCGCGCTTCCTCGCCGACGTCGACCCGGGAGCATCGCAGATTCTCGACCAGCTTTCGGCGTACGCGAAGAGCTGGTCGAGTCCGTACACCATGGCGGCCCTCTCGGCGTACCGGGAGATGCCGCCCGCCGACCGCGACGCGCAGACGATCCTGCTGTCCGAGCTGGCCGCGCGCGTCGACACGATGCGCCCGCTGTACCCGGCGGCCGGGTTCGCCACCGCCCGGCACGAGCTGCGCCTGGCCGTCCTGCTGGACCAGATGCTGCGTGCCCAGGTCGCGGCCATGGGTGGCTCCGGCATCCACGCCGCGGTGAACGTGCGCGACACGGCGATGGCCGAGACCGCCCGGCAACTGCTGAGCGACGGCGGCCGCGTGGTGATCTCCGCGGCCAACACGCACCTGCAGCGGATCCCGATCCGGCTGGGCGGCACGTTCGAGGTGGCCGTCCTCGGCAGTCACCTGGTGGCCGAGCTGGGCGACGACTACGTGTCGATCGCGCTCACCTGTGCCCGTGGCCGCACCCCCACGCGACGCCCGGCGCCCGGCACCGAGCGCGGCGTCGAGGTGCTCACCGTGGACCTCGACGAGCCCGCGCCGGGCAGCGTCGAAGCCATGCTGACCTCCGACGCGGTCGATCCGCGGATCACCGACCTCCGGCCGTTGCGAGGCACCGCGGACGGCCCGCAGCGTTTCCGGAACCTCGACGGTTACCTGGAACTGCCCGTCGCGGACGCCTTCGACCTGGCGGTCCTGGTGCCGGAGCTGAATT
>NZ_BOMH01000073.1 GCF_016862095.1 Actinoplanes cyaneus | reverse complement strand
CCGCACCGCCCCCTTCCCCTTCTGGGCCGTCGGACCCGATCGCCTTGGTCGGCATGTGGACGCCGGTCGGTATTGGCGCAGAACCCGCCTCGGTAGTGGGTCTGACCCCGGAAGAACTCACGGTCTACCAGACCTGCGGCGAGTTGCAGGCTGCTTGGAAAGCCGATTCTCAGGGCCTGTTCATCGCCGATGTCATGAGCAGCTCCGACGGATGCGACCCGGATACCCGCGTCGCCTGGCTGGACAAAGCCGCCGGCTACCGGGTCGACGGCCGCACCGTGGTCCTGGTCGACGTTGACGGCGCGACCATCGCCCACCTGGTTGCCAGCGGAAAGCCGCTGCGACCCGACCGGGAATCCTTCGAGGTGCCCGCCGAGTTCCGCCGATCCTTCGCTCCCCCTGCCGTGCTGCCCGCCGGTCTGACGCCGGTCGTCCGGCAGGATCTGCCCGGCCGATGGGTACCGGTCAGTGACGGACCGAAGCCGCCCAACCAGCCGTACCTGGCATTCGGCACCGACGGCCGCTGGGCGGGCTCGGACGGGTGCAACGGCTCCGGGGGTGGCTGGGTCTCGGGCCCGGCGGGCACGCTGTTGGCCACGACCGGGATAACGACTCTTGTGGGCTGCGACAACGTACCGGTCGGCAGCTGGTTGTCATCGGCGCGGCGAGCCGGACTCGACGGCGCGACCCTCGTGCTACTCGACCAGAACGCCGCGGAACTGGGGCGCCTCCGTCGTGACGACAGCGACCCGGACATCACCACATCACCATCCGGTGAGTGACCAGTCCACCGACGCGGGCAAGCGCCAAGATGCATACATGTTCCGCCGCTGGCCGTCGCCGGTCAGGCCCATCAGGCAGATTCACTCTCATGCCGCTGTGCGCCTGGTCGGCAGCCGCCGTCACGGCCGGAGGCCCTGCCCGCTCTTGAATAATCGGCAACAACCTGCCGCACCTTGCCATCGATGGGCGCGATGAAATCGCAGACATCGGGCCACCCATCTGGTGCTGCCCGTCCGTCCCAGTACCCGATCGGCCTGAGCACTTCGGTCATGACCGCCCACCCTCGCACACGATCGAAGGACTTGACGACAACAAGGGCTCCGGCCCTGTCGGGTTCGCACGCGACTTCGCTGACACAAAGCCAGCTTCGCGGTCCGAGACGCAGCCTTGATCAACTTACTAACATGCCGCGGACCGCGCGCGAAGTGGAGGGTCATCATCGCTCGACGGAGGCAGGCACACGGCTCCTGCGATGAGCGCAGGTGTCTCCGGCGCGATCAGGAATCGGCCAAGGCTCGCCGGCCCTTCTCCGGGGAGAACCGCCCGTCCTGGCCGACATCGGTGACGCCGGCGGCGCGCTCACGGGCGGGATCGGGAGCACCCCGTACGACCCCGACATGGCTGGCGGCACGCTGATCGCTGGTCCGGCCGACACCGCGATCGATTGTCCGATGCCGTTCGCCCTGGCCGTGGACGCGATGCTGCCGGCCATCCCGGTGCGTTCTCAGCCGGGGCACAGCGGGCCGGATCGAGGATGCGGACATGACGACACTGACGGCAAGCCCGGTCGTTCAACTCGTCGCGGTGTCCCGGCCCTGGTTCTGGCCGGTGTCCTGGGTGCCGGCCTACCTCGGTACCGTGCTGGCCGGCCACGCCTGGCTTCCTGCTGACCCCGGCCGGGCCGCGGTCGCGTTGCTCGTGCTCGGTCCGCTGGTCTGGGGTGCCGTGCTGGCCCAGAACGATCTCAACGACTTGCCCAGCGACCGCGAGAATCCGCGTAAGGCGAACGCTCCACTGGTGACCGGGGCGCTGCCGGCCGCGCGGCTGCGCGTCTGGTACCGAGGGATGGCTCTCGCGGCGGCGGGGGTAGCGCTGCTGGTCGGGCCGCTGTTCATGCTCGGGGTCGGCGGGGTGCTGTTGCTCGGTTGGGCGTACAGCGTGCCGCCGCTGCGCCTGAAGACGCGGCCGGGCTGGGACGTCGCGGTGAACGCTCTGGTCGTCGGGCTGGTGTCACCGGCCGCGGGCTGGTCGATCACCCGGGCGCCGTGGGACTTCCCATGGTGGTTCGGGCTGATCGGGGTGCTGTTCGCGGCGGCGCTCTACCTGCCGACCACGGTCACCGACCTGACCGCCGACTCGAGGGTCGGGGACACCACGTTCGCGGTGCGATTCGGAGCCCGGTTCGCGTACCGCCTCGGCATCCTGCTCTGGACCGCGGCGCTGGTGTGCCCCATGCTCTGCGCCGCGGACGGGGAACTGCTGCCGCGCTCGACGCTGATCCCCCAGCTGATGACCGCACCGTTCCTGATCGCCGGCTACGCGGTTCTCACCCGCGAGCCGACGATCCCGAAACTCGCGGTCGTGTCCATGCTGTTCGGCATTCCGACGGTGGGCTTCATGCTGAGCCATGTCGGCTGAATGCCGATCGGGTGCCGGGCTGCCCGGTCCGTTGTCGCAGAAGGCCACAGCCGCCTTGGCCCGCATGGCTCATGCGTCGGGGGATCCTGGCATTTCTACGACCGCATTTGCCGCCGCGAGCGCAATAGCCGCAAGAGGCGCTCAACCGCACGAAGATGCACCACTGCCGTCGCGGTGAGGCGCGGGCGGCAGGGTAGCTGAGGTGGGAGCGCTCCCAAAACCAGTCGACGGGCTGCAAGTTCGATCCGTTCACCCAACCCGCACGGCATAAATGATCTTAAATGTTTCGCTACCTTTTTTGAACATGACGGGGAGTCGAGTCAACGATGTGCTTTGGGAGTTCCGGGCCAGCCCCTTCACCGGGGCGAAGGGGCCGACCGGCCCGCTGCGCGACGCCCTCGACGACGCCAAGATTCCCTTCGTGATCCGATGAGCGTCGCATGGGACGGGTACAGCCCGTTTGATCCTGGCGTGAACCGGCCGCTGCACGAGTTGCCCCGGCGCGAGGCACGTAAAGCCTTCGACCGGCTGATGGCCGCGAAAAACGACCGGAAGGCTTCGCTCGGACAGCTCCTGGCTGCCAACGGCGTGACCCTCGACGACAGCGACGACGGCATTCAGCGGCTGGACGACTGGTTCCGCGACAACGTCGAGGGCAACGCCCGGGTCGACCGACTCGAGAACATCTGGTACGCCGTCGTGAACGACATCAGCCTGTTCCTCGGCGACACGATGATCAAACGCTCGCCGAACCTCCGCTGGGAGTTCTTCACCAAGGGCAAGCGAGACGTCGGCTACCAGCGGCACGTGATCCTGGGCTACACGAAGGTGGCGGATCCGTACTACTACGTCGACATCGACATGGTGGTGGCGACCTACGGGGTCCGGATCGTTGCCAACATGGAAACCAGGCCCGACATGTTCGTGGCCGTGCTGGCCGAGTCCGAGGCCTACGCCTAGCGGTTCCCACCCGGCTCCCGCGGGCTCAGCGACAACCTGTGCCCGCGGGAGTCCTCGCATGATCAGACCACCGCTTTGCCGGTCGAACTTCGGCCCCCGCCGCCGGACCCTGCACCGGCTCGGCGGGCTCCTTCCTTCTCGATACGGCAATCCGACGCCGTCCGATGGATGACAGTCCGATGCGGGCCCGTCTCATAGCCTCACCGTGATCGAAGTCGATCTATCGAGGAGAGCCATGCGTATCGGCAGACTGCCCACCGCGATCGCCACCGTCGCACTGTCCCTGCTCACCCTGCTCGTCGCCCCGGCGGCAGCGCAGGCCGCCGGCCCGATCTACATCAGCGTGCTCAAGCCGACCAGCATCAGCCGACCAGGGTTCTCGACATGACCGGCTGGTCGATGGAGAACATGACCCAGGCGCAGTTGTGGATTTACCGCAACCAGGACGAGGTGCGTAACCAGCGCTGGTACGTCGACCTCATGTACAAGGACTCCGGCATGGGCGTCTACCACCTGCGCAACGCGCTGAGCAACAAGTGCCTGGACCGCCGCCTCGACGGCTCGCTGGACAACGGAGACGTGGTGCAGCAGTACACCTGCAACAACTCGAGCAAGAACCAGCAGTGGCGCGCCCACATGATCCCCCAGCAGACCGGTGACACGAACCTGAACTGGGTCCGTCTGGAGAACATGTCCGACGGCCGGTGCCTCGACGTCACCAACGCCAGTCACACCGACGGCGCGAAGCTACAGGTCTGGGACTGCGGCTGGGCCTGGAACCAGCGCTGGAACATCTACTGACCGGGGAGCACGGAGTCACTGGTAGCGGCCGGACGTGGTGATCGACGGACAGCCGCACCGTCGCCACCCCGGTGCGGCTGTCCGAGGACGCGTCGTAGGTGATCCTGGCCCACAACACCAGGATCACCACCACAGCCACCGCCGGTGAGCTGTTCGATCCACGGTCACGACCCGGCGCGCGTCCGCGGGACGGATTGCCGGTCCCACAGGGCCCATGGCCCGGCGTACGTACCGCCGCGAGCCAGGAGCTCGTCGTGCGAGCCGACCTCAGCGACCCGGCCGTCGGCGAGGACCGCGATCTGGCCGCACGCGCGGGCCTGGGTCAGCCGCTGCACGACGACGATGGAGGTGCGGCCGCCGATCAGTGCGGCGGCCGCGGCTTCGAGGTCCGCGGACGCCCGCGCTGCCGGCCTCGGCGGTGGCCTCGTCGAGGACAACCACGGGCGGGGCGCGCAGCAACAACCGGGCCAGGGCGAGCAGCTGCAGCTGCGTGGCGGTGAGAGCGTGTAGTCCACCGCTCGAGCCCATCGGGCAGCCACGGTGACCGTCCCGGCCGCGCCGAGCCGCCCAAAGGGCTCACTGATCTGCCGATGTGAGTGCGCTCGGTCACGGCCACGGCAGCAGGATCGAGCCGTCTGAGCGTAGGCAACAGCACGAGTGGGTAGATCTCGACGCGCGGTCGAGGTCAAAGATCAGGCTTAGCCTGGTCAGCGGGCTGTTCGGCGTGGGGCTCGGGGTGTGCCGGGGCGGCCCAGCTGGCCAGCAGCCGTAACAACTCGTGGGTGGAGCTGCCGACGGGGGCGGTGTACGTCACCAGCGTCTGGTCGGCCTCGCCGGGCAGCGCCAGTGTCTCGTATCCGAACTCCATCTCACCGACCAGGGGATGGCGGATCACCTTGGTCCCGGAGGTCTTCTCCCGCACCCGCTGAGCCGCCCACAGCCGAGCGAAATCGGGGCTGGCGATCGACAGTTCGCCGATCATCGCGGCGAGCAGCGGATCACCCGGATGCCGTCCGGCGTCGAGGTGCAGGAACGCGACAGTGTCGGCTGCCACGGCCTCCCACTGCGGGTAGAGGGTGCGCGCGGCCGGATCGAGGAAAGCCTGCCGGGCGATGTTGCGCCGCTCCAGCGGCCAGGCGCTGAAGCCGTTGACGGCGTCGCCCAACGCGTTGAAGGCGAGCACGTCCATCCGCCGGCCGAGGACGAACGCCGGCACGGTCTCCATCAGGTCCAGCAGCAGCTGCACACCTGGACGCACACCCCGCAGCGCGCATTCGGCAGGGCGAGGGCGGGCCAGGTTGAACAGATGCTGCCGCTCGACCCGGTCGAGGCCGAGGACCCGGGCGACGGAGTCGAGCACGGCATCCGAGACGTTGCGGCTGCGGCCCTGTTCCAGACGGATGTAGTAGTCCGGGCTCACTCCAGCAAGCTGCGCCAGTTCCTCACGGCGCAGCCCGGGAACGCGGCGCCGGCCGAACACCGGCAGGCCTACCTGTTCCGGCCGCACGGCGGCCCGCCGTGCGCGCAGGAACGCGCCGATTTCAGATTCCCGGACGATCATGACGGTCATTCTGCCTTGCGCGGCCGGCTCTAACCTAGGTCTGTCAGACCCAGGTAACGACGCGCCCCTGCCTACCGTGCGCGGACCCGGCCACGCTGAATGACATGAACAGCTACGACCTGCAGAACCGCACCGCCGTCATCACCGGAGCCGCCAGCGGCATCGGCGCCGCCACCGCCGAACTGTTCGCCGCCGCCGGCGCCCGGGTGGCGCTGCTGGCCCGCCGCCGCGACCGTCTCGACGAGCTGGCCGCCAAGATTCAAGCTGCGGGTGGCACCGCACTGGCAGTGCCGGCCGACATCACCGACGCCGCCGCGGTGAACGCCGCCACCGCACAGGTCACTTCAGCGTTCGGGCCCGCTGACCTCATCGTCAACGCCGCCGGGGTGATGCTGCCGAACCCGATTGCCGACGGCCGCGACGACGAGTGGGCCCGCATGATCGATACCAATCTGACCGGCCCGCTGCGCATCATCCGCGCGTTCCTGCCGGGCCTGCGGGCGGCCGCGTCCGCCGGCCGGGCCGCCGATCTGGTGAACGTCTCCTCCATCGCCGCGCATGCGATGTTCCCGACCTTCGCGGTCTACGCAGCGACGAAGGCCGCCGTCACGCAGCTTTCCGCGGCGCTGCGTACCGAACTGGGCTCGGAAATGGTCCGGGTGACCAACATCGAACCCGGCCTCACCGACACCGAACTGAGCGGGCACATCGACAACGCCGAGATCGCCGGTCGGGTGGGCGAGATGTACCAGGCGCTGCCGGCGCTGCGCTCCGAAGACGTCGCCGACCTCGTGGCGTACACCGTCTCCCGCCCCCGCCACGTCAACCTGCGCCAGGTGATCGTCCTGCCCACGCCGCAAGCATGAGCCAGCGGCGGTCAGGTACTGCGCGCTGGTCCGTACGTTGCCCCCTGACCAGCCGGGAAGCGCTGTTGTAATGCAATAGCCGGCTGAGCGCGAGGGAATGCCTGCCGATTCACTCTCATGCCGCTGGTCTCGCTCGTGCGTCGGCGCGGCCACCATGCCCGAAACAAGTACGCTTCGCCGATGCCCGACGACGACCTCGCGGCCAAGCTCACCAAAGACCAGGCGCTCGTGCTGTCCGACTGGCTCTACCGAATGATGGGCACGCCCGCGTTCGACAACCTGGTGAACGAGGAACGCGCGGTCTGGTCGCCGCTGTATACCGTCGCTGGAACGTTGGAAAAGTCGCTCGTCGAGATCCTCATGCCGGACTACTCAGACCGGCTGCGTACTGCGCGGGAGCGGCTGCTGGATAGCCTCGGGATGTAGGCAGGCCGTCTTCTGAGCCGTGACAGAAGCAGCTCTCAAGACGTCCTCGTTTGCCGCCGATCGGGCGTTCTGTAGTGGTTCGCTGCTACCTTGCGCGAGCGTCAGTGGTGGACAACCTGCTCCACGATGCGGGCACTCCGAGCGACGACCATCATCGGAACGATCCCTGTGGCTGTTTCGGCATCCCATGCGTACACGTGATGCTCGTCCTCGGTAGCGACCTGTCGCATGAACTCGGTCTCGGGGATCCTCGGAGATCGAAATACCGGGTGGTGAAACAGATCAGCGCAGGAGACCCAGGCGACGTCCGTGAAGGTGACCGCGACGCTGTGGTGGTAGGTCAGGTCGTTGTCCGCTATGAGGCGGAACTCGGAAACGTCCCACCGATCTACCTGCCAGTCCCACCACTGGCCGTTCAACGTCACCAAATCGTGCATTCAACGATGATGCCGCATGTGGGCTCACCAGTTGACGCGGTCCTCTGCCGCGAGTCGTGTGCCGGTGGAGAAGTGTGGGGGTCGGGACGAGCTTTCACAGGACTTCGCCCCTCCGCCCGCGACTGGTGTGTCAGGCTTTCTTCTGTCGGCCGACCGGATGTTGAACCCCTGTTCGCGTAGCCGCCGAGCGCGGCGCACTGATGGAGGCCGTCACGCAGTGTCACGCCGACCAAGTTGGCCGGCGCACATGAGATTCATCGAGACCGACTCGACGCGGCTCTGCTCGTCGGTACGGAGAAAGCCGCTCATCGGCCCGAGCCCGAGCCCGGTGTCCAGGAACGCGCCGAGGTCCGCCCACTCATGGTCGAAGTCGGTAACCTGCCAGCCGAGGTTGACGGCGGCCTGCGTGACGACGGCCGACATCAGCTACGGCTGCGCCGGCAGCAGGTCCGCGCCGCCCGTACCGTCGTCGTCTCGTCGAGGGCTCGCACTGCGCCATTAGTCGCTACCTCCGTAGTTGCGCGGGCCGAAGACGTTTTCCGGATGGCCGGCGCCGAACATGAACCGGGCGACCCGGGCATCCGGCACCACGCCGGCTGGTCGGCATACCGACCAGCCGGCAGTCGGGCCGTCACCCCGGCCGGACCAGCACTCTTACCCGTTCGGGAACCTACTCGAAGGACAGGTCGTCGAGGACGACCTCGTCACCGAAGGTGGGCGAGCCGTTGGTCGCGACCGTGTAGGCCGAGATCGAGCTGACCGGGTCGCCGATCTTGGGCAGTGCGCCGACGAGCACCTCGGCGCCCTGCGCGTCGGTGACGTACAGCGCGGCGCTCGTGGTCGAGGCCACCACCCGGATCGTTGTCCACCGGTCGATCGTCGCGGCCGGGCCGTTGGTGAAGATCACCCAGCCGGATCCGTTGTCGTACATCCAATGGTGGGCGGCGTCGTTGCTGATGCCGAACCGGTACGCCATCGAGGTCGTGCCGTTCGAGGTCCGGGCGCCGTTGATGTCGAACAGCAAGCTGGTCGTCACCTGATGCGGATAGACCTGGGCCTGGAGCGTACGGGCGGTCTTCGTGCCCGCGCCCTGGTAGGTCAGGCGCCCCTGGACCTTGTCACCGTCGCAGTAGGAGTCGTCGGTTCCGGCGATGTCCTTGAGGCGGATCGCGTACTGGCTGTCGTGGTTCGGGTCCAGGTTGATGCCCGGCTGGCTGACACGGGCGCACGCGGTCTCGGTGAAGCCGCGCGGGCTCGAGACCTCGTCCTCGACCGACGCGGTCGTCGAGAACAGCTGCAGCTCGTTGATCATGCTGCAATTTCCCGGTACGCCGGCTCCGGCGCACGGCACGCCGCCGGTCTCCACCCTGATCCAGCGGGCGGTGGCGTTCAGGCCGTAGAACCGGGTGCCCCGGTCGCCGGGCGTGCTGATCAGGCCGGCCTCCGCACCGGCCGGGACACCGCTCGGGTAGGACAGCGTGGCCGGGGCGAAGGTCACGCCGTCGGCGGAGGTGGAGATCCGGGCGGTCGCGGCGGCGCCCGGCAGCAGGGCCAGGCCCAGCTTCGTCAGGTTGTACGTACGGCCCAGGTCCAGCTGGTAGGAGCCGTCCCCGTCGGCCAGCGCGCCCGACCAGAACGCGGTGCTGCCGTCGACCGCGCCTTCGGCCCGTGACCAGTAGTCGGTGCTGGTGGCGTCGGCCGCGGACGGCGCGGAGCCGTACGGCGTCGTCGGCCCGGTCACCTTCGCCGGCGGCGTGCTCGTCATGTTCGTGGTCAGGTGCGCCGTCCCGTGACGCAGCCGGCCCGCGATGTCGATCCGCCCGGTCTCGGCCGGCAGCACGTCGACCGTGCGCGATTCAATCCGATACACGTTGTTGGTGGTGTACGTGTAGGCACCCGCGCACCCGTTCTTGCGCCCGCCGTTCGGGCCCTGGCAGTTGTCGACGAAGTGGAGCACCTGGTTCCCGGCGACCGGTTCGAGGGAGGTGTAGCCCGACGAGCCGTACACCCAGTTCGCGCCGGAGCCGCTGGCCCGGTTCTTCCACGTGGTCGTCTCGTTCGACCAGACCTTGCCGGTCTCGTCGGTGGCGATCGCCACGAAGTTGTCCGGGCGGCCGCTGCCCAGCACCAGCGTGCCGTTCGCGAGCCGGGTCAGCTGCGGCAGGACGCCGTTGACCGGGCAGCCCGCCTTGTCAGCGAACGAGATCAGGCCGGTCTCGGTCCCGCCCGGACCCACGATCGCGTAGTTCAGCCGCGGGTCGAGCGTGCTCGAACCCCGCACCTCGCCGCGCACGACCGCGAGCAGCCGGCCGTCCTGCAGCTCGGCGACCGCGCCCTCGGTGTAGTCGTCGGCCGCGCTCGCCAGCAGCGGGACCATGGTGAAGACCCAGCCGGTCGTGCTGTACCGGCCGTCGGCGCCCATCGTCGGCGTGTAGGTCAGCGCGGCGAAGTACGAGTGCAAGGTCTGCGCCGCGGTGGTGTCCTTGACCCTGACGTACACCGGGATCACGATCGTGCCGTCGGCCTTCTGGATCGGCCGGCCCGCCGCCGACATGCCCAGGAAGCTGCCGACCGTGTACCCGCTCGACGGGTAGTGCAGGACCGCGCTCGGCTCCAGCGCGCCATCCCAGTTTGCGCCATCCCAGGTGGCGCCCTTGTCCTCGGAGAGCCGAAGTTTGACGTAGTACTGCCCAGTAGTGCCCGGGACCGCGCCGTGCTGCACGACGAAGTTCACCGCGAGCAGCCGACCGTCGTTGAGCTGGCCGACCTCGCCCATGTCCTTCAGCTGGTCGGTGCTGAACGAGCGGTTCGAGAAGGTCGCGCCTGAGTCGGTGCTGACCATTGCCTGGTACGGATTCGCGGCCGACCCGCCGTCGAAGTCCTTCTGATAGACCATGGTGATCGCGCGCGACTTCACGTCGTTGCCGGACGCGTCCCGCTTGACCACATCGGCGCCGAACGTGAAAGGCCGCCAGGCGATCTTCGCCGGGTCGGTCGTGTTCCCGGGCCCAGCGGTGACCGGCTCCTTCCCACCGGCGACGGCCACGACGGGCCCGGCCGCGTACGGGAACGAGGGCGAGCCGGGCACCGTCGACGGCGTCGAGCAGGCGGCTTCGGCTGCCGTGCCGGCAGTGGCCACGGCGAGGGCGGGCACGAGCAGGCAGGCGGCCACGAGGGCAGCCAGCCGGCGGGGGGATGAACGCAAGATCTCACTCCAGATCGGATCGACAGTGATGCCAACCTTTCCATCGATCCATGCCGTTTGCCGCCCCGCCCAGCGCTCGATTCAATCCCGGTTCTGCGCCGGGTGCGGGTGAGCAGCCTCGATGCCGGCCGGGCCCGTGCTGGCCGACAAGGGTTGCACGGCGGCCGCGCCCTATTTCTTGGCGGCGGACAGGATCGCGTCGCGGGAGGCGACGCCGATGAGGTCGGATACGCGTTGCGCGCTGGAATGCTGGTGAGCGAAGATCAGGTTCATGACGTACTGGAAGGGCGCCCAGCGCCTCGCACAGTGAAGGGCCCGGCCCCGGTGTCGCCGTTGGGCGACTGGGGATGGCTGGAAGCCGGCATCGTCTCGGGTGATGTTCTGGTCCCCGGCAGCGATGTGCGATCACACATCTTCTACTGGGTCAAGGCCGACCGGGACGGGCCGATGGCCCGGCGCCTGGTGACCTTCACGACCGACCGCCGTCTGTCAACTCGGCGGACCATCTTCGAACTGCTGCACGAGTTGTGCTTCCAGAATCCCCACTGGCTCCTGGCGGCAGACGCCGCCGAGTCGGCCCTGAACGACGTAGATCCGCAAGTACGGCGCACCGCGGCGGACCTACTCGTCGACACCGCCGAACCTGAGCGGGCCATGGCGGCGTTGGACGCCTCGACCGATCCGGTGGTCCGGATCGCCCTTGTGGATGCCATTCCGTGGCACCGGGTCGCGCAGCATCAAGCCATCCTGCAACGTCTACGGTCGGATCCCGTTCCGGCCATCCGGCTACTGGCCAACATCGCAATCGTCAGCGGAGACGACCCGGCGGCCTGGTCGGCGCTGGACGCCGCGATCCGCGCCGACCTCGAACTGTGCGCCGGAGTCCTGAACGCGCCAGGGTCCCGCCTTTCGGTGACCGCAGGTGAACGCTGGGCGCGGACGCTGACCGACCTCGATCGAGAGCACGACTGCTGCGCCTGGGCCGAAGGGCTGGCGAACTGGGTCGAGCGTCCACAGGTCCGGCTCGAAGGCATACGGATGGCGCTCGCGGCGATGCGTCAGTGGCGCGCCGCACCCAGCCGGGTGACGCCGATACTGACCGGCCTCCTACACGATGAGATTCCCGAGGTACGGTCGGCGGCGCTGCACGCGGTGGCGGCGTCCTTGACCGCGTCCCGTCTGGCCGCCGACGAACTGGCCGCGGTACTGCAGGACCCTGAGCTTGGTGCGGTAGCCGCGACCGCGCTGGGTAGCGTCGGCGACCACCGGGCGGTGCCGCGTTTGGTCCGCCTGTTGCTCTCCGGCAGCGACGAGCCCCGCCTGGCTGAGGCGTTCAAGGCGGTCGCCCGGGCGGGCGCCGAGCCCGAGGCGCCGGTGGCCGCCGCCCGGCAAATCCTGGCCACGCTGCCGGATTCGTCCGAGCCTGCACTGCCGATGCGGGTACTAGCCGCGTTCGGCCCGGCCGCTGCTGCCGCGGTGCCGGAACTCATCGCCAGACTCGAAGGGGCCGAGAACGACACTCCAGACTGCACGATCTACGTCCTGGGACGGATCGGGTCGGCCGCCGCAGCCGCGGCCGCGCCGCTGCGCCAGTACCCAACGCAAGGCGCGACGCTCGCCCTTCTGCAAGTCACGTCGGACCGGGCGGTGGCCGAACAGTATCTCGATGGCCGGCCGGAGGAACTTCGACAGAGCCGAATTGGGGCCGCGCTATTGAGCTGGCTGGCCGAGCACGGCGGGCTCACGACCCGTCAGCACAAGCAGCTGCGGAGCCTGTTCCGGACTCCCGGACTCGGGCAGCTGGAATCGGCCGGCGCATTATGGCTCCACGAAGGTCCCGCGGTAGCCGCTGAACTGCTGGAGGCTCTCCCGCAGTACCTGTCCAACGACCTGTACGGGCCCAAGGCGCTGCGGGTCCTCGCCACGATGGGGTCGCACGCGCGGCCGGTACTCGACCGACTCGATCGATTCGTGGCCTCCCGGCACCGAGCCGGAATGGACATCGGTGACGACGACGCCGAGATGCGCGCGGACGAAAGACTCCTTACTACCACGAACGCCGCCCGCCAGAAGATCGCCAAATGAGTCAGGTAAAGCAGCTCAGATTCAGATTACGGCGCGCGCTCGCGCATCCGCTTCTACCGCCGAGCGCGCGGCCCGCTGACCGGGGACGTCACACAGCGTCACGTCAACCCAGTTGGCCGGCGCACGCTCGTGCCGAGATCCGGACGTTCAGCACGCTTCTTCGATGACGAGCATGGCCTGTCGATCGTTACTTCGGAACTCGGCCAGCCGGAAGGCACTATGGGCAGGAACGTCGCCGGCAGCGAAGCGCCCTACTCGCTCTAGTAGTGCTTCACTTTCCCGTCCGGAAACCTCGCGTGGATGGGCGCCGTAGGCATGCAGAAAGCGGAGATCGGCGCGCTTCAGGAGGCGTCGCAGCGGAGGACCGGCGGGTTCGAGCTCTCGCCCACGGATCTGCCAATGGATCCCACGATCGTCGATCCAGCGGCCGTCGCTGATGGGGCGCGGCCATACCCCAGCAGCATGCTGTCGGTCGGAGCCGTCCGACTCCGCTGCACGGACCAGGCCGGCGAACGACTCTGAATGCTCGGGCTGATGACCCATGCCTCATCCTGGCATAGTGGCTACCACCATCCGGATCTGCTGCCGAGCGTGCGGCGGTCAGCGCTGCATTGTCACTCAGCGTGATGCAGGCTGGTCGACCCGGACACGCGCTTATGCCGATGACAGTGCGTCAGCCGCGAAGGGCTGGAACCGGTGAAAGGTCCCGGCGATGACTGTCTAAAAGCCGCTGAGAGCCGGAATCTCGGAATCCCTACCCCAGTTCACGACTTGGGGCAGTCCATCGCGGAAGGCCGCAAGAGAATCAGCATCAACGTCGAGCGTGATGGTGCTGACTTCAGCTACACCGATGGTCGCGGAGGCGTCTGGCGATATCGTCAAGGTCAGATCCGCGCCAGCCAGCTTCGCTGAGCGAAGCCCACCGTAATGGGTTCGGCCGTCGCCCGTGGTGAGGCAGTAGGTGTCGAAACCAAAACGGACGTCCTGCTCATCGGGCTCGTAGTCAGTGCGTTGAAACATCAGCGCAAAGCCCGACCCATCGGGCTCTTCAGCGAAGCCCGCCTCGACCACCTCATCCGCGTCGTCGATCTCGAACCCCGCAGCCCGAGCAACCATTACCCTGCGACTCTGCATCCGGGACTCCCGCTGAACAGTCACGCTGCCTCAAGGCCAGTGCCATCTGAACCAGAACATCATGGCGCTGCCGATCTGGTGCCGCGCTCGCCGAGAAGGGGGCTCCAGAACGCACCGAGCGGCCGCCGTCAGTGCGCGGCGGACCACCGGGACCCGTCACGCGGTGCAAGCGTCAGCCTGGCTCGCCGGTTGCGCGCTCGTGCCGATGACAGTGCGTGGAGACAAGGAATCATCTTCGATTCCGCTGATCTCGATCCAGGGCGGCACAATCTCTCCCCGGCGATGTCTATCGAACCATTCATGACGATTCCAGCCCGCGTACTCGGCGCCGAACGCTGGCAGTTCAAGATCGGGATCGTCGTTCTCGATCAAGCAGATGAGTTGACGGCCGAACAGCAGATGCCATCGGCCGGCGCCGGCGAGGTGGTCGAGAAGCGCCCACGCTTCAGTCCCGCGCGTACGGTGCGCTTGGCCCCAGCAGGCAAGGGTCAGGACAACTTGGTGTCGGTCCGCGTTGAGCAGATGGTCGGTGAGGCCATCGATGAAGCCGGCCCAACTTCCCCGGCCGTAACCTTCGGGCCAGCCAGGAGTGGCTGAGATGACAGCCTTTCGGACAGCATTGGGATCCTTGCAGGAGGACAGGTCGGCGGTGATCAACACGTAGCCCAGCGAGCCGAGGTCGGCTTGGAGCCGATCAAGTGCCCACCGGTGGCGGTAGAAATGGACGTGCCCGTTGATCAGGAGCTGGTAGTCCTCGGGATGCGTTCCTCGAACACTGTCATCGAAGGCGGGCATGGCGACACCGTAATAGCCAGCGGCCAGCCGGCCGACTGATATCGGTGACGCCCGGGTCCGCGCCGCTACGACAGGTCAGCCCATGATCAGATGCGCTGTTCTGCCGCAGGGCGCGAGCTTCCCTGGCTACTCAAGGCGTCGGCGCCATCGGGCCGACTCGGTCGAGCCCGCTCGAGTGAGGCGCCCGATCTTGTGGTGGAGCTCTTCGATGAGCTCCTGGGGGTCTTCGTCACAGGCATCGCAGCCACATGCCGGCAAAGCTGTCTCGCTTTCCTGACCCAGCTTGACCATCAGCCCCGGAAAGCCGGTGAAGGTGACCCGAAGAACGCCAACTCCCGGATGTGCGGGGTCGAGTTGCACCATGCGTACTTGACCGCTGGAACGGCTTGGATCGCTCACCAAGCTCTCACTCCGGCTTACCGCGAAGTTCCGCGCGAGCTCGCCCAGAAGCCGCTCTGCCACATCATGCAGAACCTGATAACGCCCGGGGTTGGTCACCCGGCCGTATGCATCAGGTTCGGGGTCCGCATCACTCATGCAGTCGACGCTATAGCGGTGTGCCCGACACCATGATCGAACGTCAGCAACTGCCGCCGAACGCGCGGCGCACTGACGGAGGGCCATCACACAGTGCCACCTCGACCAAGGTGGCCGGCGCGCGCTCCTGCCTAGATGAGTACGTCCGCGTGGATATGTCACCGGCGTCACTGAATCAGGGGCACCGGCGTATGGCGCAGGGCTCCTAGGTTGATGGCATGGCATCCCTCGTGGGGGTTTCTCGGTGCTCACCCCTTCGCACGATCGCGGACTCGTCGCGTGTTTGGCTGCTTGTGCACCTGTTGCTGTACTTCACGCTCGACCTGGCAACGCTGGCGGTTCTGAACGCGACTGAGATCACCAGTGACCTTCACGGCGCCTCGAAGGTCCTCGTCGTCGGTGTTCATGTGCTCATCGCTGTGTGTTGGGCTGCGCCGTTGCACGGCGTTGCGCTCCTGCTGGCCGCAGGTGCACTAGCACTTCTGCGGGCTTGGGCGGGCCTGCGGTGGTACTGGTTCCGGATCGCAGCCCTTGCCGTGTTCGTGGTGCCGGCGCTGGTGCTGTCTCTCGTGCTCACCGGTGATACTGCCACCTCGCTGGCAGTGCTTCCTATGCACGTTCTCATGGGGCTGGCAGTGGTACAGCCCCGCTGGTCGAACAGCATCCCTGCCATGGATCATCACCGCTGGTGACAGGCTTCCCGACACGCTGATTTGCCGCTGAGAATGCTCAACCACGCGGCAGCAGGCGAGCGCTGCGTCGCCGGTCCTGTGATGGGATACGCCGCATGACCGAAGCGCACGCGCCGGTGTTGGAGATGCTGTGGGAGGCACACGATCCCCATCACGCGCTCGACGGAAGGTTCGGCTTCAGCGACGGGCAAGCGGCCGGCCGCTGGGTTGCCGAGACCCTGGGTGAGCACTGGGGTGTTCGCATCGGCTCCTGCGAGCGGATCGTGATGAGCGCCGGCAACGCGCTGGCGTGGGTCGGCACGCCGGCAGGTCGACTGCTCGCGAAGTGGTCAGTGGTGCCCGAGCGTTTCTCGCGACTGGCGCAGGTGGCGCGGCTCACCAGCTGGCTGGACAGCCAGGCGCTGCCGGTCTCGGCGCCGATTCCCGCGCGGGACGGCCGTCTGCAGGTCGAGGTGGACGGAGTCTCCATCGGCCTGCAGCGAGTGATCGAGGGCAACCTTCTCGACACGGCCGATCCCGGTCAGGTGCGCGCGGCCGGAGCGACGCTGGCCCGGCTGCAGGACGCGCTGGCGGCATACCCCGACGCTGAACGCATTCCCGCGCTCGCCGTCGCGTCCAAGCCGTTGGTGGAGCGGGTCAACGGCTGGCTCGACTCCCATGCCGAACACTTGCCGCCAGCGGCTCGCGATGCGCTGCGCAGGTTGGTCGCTGACGCGCCACCGGACCGGCTGCCGCAGCAACTCGTCCACTACGACTTCCGCTCTGCCAACATCTTGTGTTCCGGCGGCGAGGTCATCGCGGTCATCGACTTCGAGGAGGCTCGCCACGACCACCGGCTCGTCGAACTGGCCCGCGCAGCGATCCTGCTCGGCACCCGCTACCACGACTGGGGGCCGGTGCCGGTTGAGGTCCACGCGCAGTTCCTCGCCGGCTACCGGGCTGTGCGCCCACTGGCCCCGGCCGAGGCACGCTGGTTGGACATCCTGCTGCTCTGGCAGGCCATGGCGATGGTGCCACCCGGCGACGACCCGACCGGGTGGGGACCGTCCGCACTGCACCGCGTTCATCGCCTCGGAACGTAATGGGCTTCAACATCCGATCGGTGCGGTGGAACCGCCAGCGCACCATCATTCTGATCCACGAGTCCTGAAGCCTGCGTGCTGAACGGTGAACGTCGCATCTCGAACACGAAACTGTCTCGGCCCGACCCGTCGAGTCGGGTTCCCGCACGGACTGCGCCCACCTTTTCCAGCGCCCGCTGCGAGCGCCGGTTGTCCGGGGCGACCAGGAACACGATTCGCTCAACGAAGCGGAAGGCGTGGTCACGCAAGAGCGCCTTGAGGTTCCCGTTCGTTGGGCCACCCCAGTACGCCCGAGAGAGGAACGTCCACCCGATCTCGACTTCGCTGCGCTGCGGATCGTAACCGTGGAATCGGGACGACCCGATCACCTCACCTGCCGGAGATGTGACTGCCAATGCGCCGCCGGACGCCAAGGCCTGGGCGAAGAACTCGTGGAACACTCGGCGCTCGTGTCGATCGCTCGCAGGGTGCTGAACCCAGATGAGGGGGTCGCTGGCGACACGGTAAAGCGCCTCAAAATCGGTCGCGAGTAGTGGCCTCACGCCGACAAGGTCTCCGCTGAGCACAGGCTGAAGATCGAACATCACGGCTCTGAGCGTATCGATCAGCAGACATCGTCAAGGCGTGTGCGGGTCTGCCGCACAGCGCGTTTTCCCAGCGGCAGGCAATTCAGCGTCGACCCAGCGCACGACCTTGACTCTGACGTAGGTCACGCGGCACATCGTCAACCGCGCTGCGTCGCGCGGCAAAATCGTTGCTCAATCCCCACTCGATTGCCGCCGACCGTGCGCAGCGCCGCTGGGCTGGCTCCGGCTCAAGGCGCCCTGACCACTCAGACCCGGCGAACGTTCGTGGACAGCACACCTAGCTCAACTGCAGCAAGTGCCAGTTGTGCAGGATCAGCCTCGGGTTCTGGCTCTCGATCAGCCGCAGGGACTTGTCGACCGCAGGGTCGCTGCGCTCACTGACCAGCGGATAGCCGGTGGCGTCGAAGCCCGTGACGATCACCGCGTGGTCGATGCCGGGGCCGTGGTTGTTGGTCTCCATCAGAATCACGTCGCCGTAGTCGAGCAGCCGCGGATCGCTGACCTGCTGCGCCAGCCCGTAGATCGAGCGCAACGCGAAGTGGTTCGCCAGCCGGGGCGCCAGCGTGAACGTGCCCGAGGCGTTGCGCTTGACGTAACCGCCGTCCAGACCCCCCGCCCGGATCGGGCTGTCCTCGTTGACGCGCCACCAGGTGCCGTCGTCGTTGACGGCTCTGTCGAATCCGATCGGGTCGAGGATCGACGGCTCGCCCATCTCCGGGTAGCCGGCGGTGAGCAGCGCCTGCGACACGAAGTGGGTGCAGTCGTCGCCCGCGGTGCCGTAGCGATCCTCCCAGGTGGCTTCCGACGCGCCCGCCCACTGGCGCGCGAAGTCTCGTGCGGCCTTGCGCTTGCCGTGGTAGTCCTTGACCCGGACCTGCGCCGACCAGGCCGAAGGGACGCCCGTCCTGCGGATCAGCTGGGACGCCTCGGGGCTCCAAACGCCGGTCATCACGCCCTTGCCGGGCTGGATCGCGAACGAGTAGACGTGGTCCGGGATTCCGGCCAGGTCGTAGCTGGTTGCCTGCACGGGCAGCGGCAGTGTGGTCCAGCCCGACCCGCTCGTCAGGTCGCGGCTGCGGATCGCGTAGGCGTTCGCACCCGGCGCGGCGTTCCACGCGAGGTGGATCTGTCCGTTGTCGCTGACCGGAACCACGCGGAAGTCGTACAGGGAGTCGCCGGCGAGGATGCCCGGCGTGAACGACGTGCCGGTGACGGGCCAGGCGAGCTGGTCGGGGGCGCCGCCGTTCTGCCGCTGCTGGATCAGGTATCCGGAGGCGCCGCCCGTCGCGGTCCACGAGACGGTCGCCTGATTGTCGCCGGCGATCGCGCTCACCGATCCGCCGGCCGCCGGTGCCGCGGCGGTGCTGGCCGCTGTGGTGATCACGGTGCTGACCGGCCACTGCACGGCCGCCCTCGTGCCGTACGCGCTGCCGATGCCCAGACCGGCCAGCGCGTCGGCGAACGCGCCCGCGATCACCACTTCACCGGTGCCGTTCGGGTGCGTGCCGTCCCACGTGTCGGCCTGCGGGTTCCATCCCGCGTCGGTACGCGCGACCCGTACGTACGAGAAATCCGGGTTTGAAGGAAGCGTGTCGATGAGCGCGTTGAGCTGGGCGGTATCGGTCACGTTCTGCTCGACGCGGCCGAGCAGATCCCATCGGCTCAGCGTGTGCCCGACCACGACTCGCAGGGACGGTCGCTGCGCGCGGGCATTGCGCAGCAACGCCTGCAGGTTGCCGAAAGCGGTCGCCGGTGACTCGCCACCCCAGGTCAGGTCGTTGATGCCCATCAGCAGCAGCATCACGTCGGGCGCGGCGGCCGACACCGCCGGGGCGATCTCGTCCTTCTCCAGCTGGAGCTGCTGACCCCATTTCGCATGATGATCACGATCAAAGTTCGGATTGGCGTACGCGGTGGAGCCCTGCGTGTTCGCGATGTTGTCGTACAGCCAGGTTCGCTCGCCGACGAAGTCCGTCGCACCGGGAGCGCTGGCCTGCAGGTGCTTCCACAGCTGGTAGCGCCACGTGTAGTCACCCGACGAGCCCTGCGTGATCGAGTCGCCCACGATCAGGACGCGGGTCGCCGCCGCGGCCATCGCCGGCATACCACCGAGAGCCTGGCAGACGAAGGTCAGCAGGATGGCCGGTATCAGCGCGCGCCGCGTGATATTCATGGTCGTAAATCATAGGTCTGTTATCCGTCGCGTCATAGGCCGCATCCGGCCCACGCCTCCGCTGCCGGGCCCGGCTGGTGCTCATCGTGGTGATGCGGCGGTCACAGCCACGGCGGCGACCAGCCGGAACCCCGCGCCGCCGTGCTTACCGATCTGCCGCAGACAACGCGCTTGGCTTCGCCTCTGCCCGGCGGTCGGCAGCACCCGCTGGAGCGGCTGGTGAGGCAGTAGCTGCACGGGCTGGAGCCTAAGGCCGGCGACACGCTGATACCCCGCGCACGGTCATGATATTGACTGACATCGAACCGGCGCCGTGGCTACCCTGCCCGGGTGAGCGAGGACACCGACGCGCAGGTACGACTACTCGGCCCCGTCGGCATCACGCTCGGCGGCATCGATCAGCAGGTCACCGGCCTGCGCCGCAAGGCGATACTGGCGGTGCTCGCCCTCGACCACCGCCGGGTCGTCTCCGCCGACCAGCTCACCGACGTCGTCTGGGGTGAGGCCGCCGGCTCGGTCAGCACCAACACGCTGCAACGGCACATCTCGTACCTGCGGGCGCTGCTCGGCGGGCGGCAGGCCGTCGTCGCCCGGCCTCCGGGCTACCTGCTGGTGCTGCCGCCGGGGTCGGTCGACGCCGAGCTCGCCGCTGACCTGATCGATCAGGCGGAGAGGGCGGACAGGCCCGCCGACCGGGCCCGGCTCGCCGGACGGGCACGCGCGCTGTGGCGCGGCGAACCGCTCGGCGGCCTCACCGGCATCCCCCGGCTCGACGAGGCCGCCCAGCGCCTCGGCGGCCTCTTCCTGCGCGGCACGCACCTGCTGATGGACGCGCGGCTGGAGCTGGGTGAGCACGCCGGTGTCCTGCCCGAGCTGCAGCGGCTGGCACCGCAGAACCCGCTGGACGAGCGGCTGCAGGGTCAGCTGATCCTCGCCCTGTACCGCAGCGGGCGGCAGGCCGACGCGCTGGAGGGCTACCGCCGGCTGCGCCTCACCCTCGCCGACGAGCTGGGCATCCTGCCCAGCGGGGAGCTGCGGGCGCTGGAGACGGCGATCCTGCGGCAGGACCCGGCGCTGGAACCACCGCGGCCTTCCGTCACCGTACGAGCCTTGCCGTCCAGCCCGGAGCCGCCCCGGCCGGGCCTGGTGCGGCTGACCGGCACGCCCGTGGTCGGCCGGACGGACGAACTGGCGACGGTACGGGCCGCGGTCGACGCGGCGAGCCGGGGCCGCGGCGGGGCGGTGTTCGTGCTCGGGGAGCCCGGCATCGGGAAGTCCCGCCTCGCCACGGAGTCCGCCAGGCTCGCCGAGCAGGCCGGCCTCACCGTGCTGCGGGGACGGGCCGCGAACCCCGAGGCGCAGTTCCGGGCGCTGGCCGAGGCGCTGCTGTCGGTGCTGCGGCGGGACGGTCCACCGGCGGGCCCGGAGCTGGCGCCGTACCGGCCGGCGTTGTCGATGCTGGTCCCGGAGTGGCGCGGCGAACGTGCCCCGGCCTCGGACCATTCGCTGGTGGTGCTCGCCGAGGCGGTGCTGCGGCTGCTCGTCACCGTGGGCCGGCCGCACGGCTGCATGCTGATCGTCGAGGACCTGCACGACGCCGACGCGGACACCCTCGCCGTGGTCGACTACCTGATCGACAACCTCGGGCGGGAACGGCTGCTGGTGATGGGGACCAGCCGGGACACGCCCGGCGCGGCGCAACACCTGATCCGCGCCGCTCAGAACAGGCGGGCCGCCACCGTCGCCGAGCTGTGCCGACTCGACGACGATCAGGTGGGTGATCTGGCCGCAGGCTGCCTCGGGGTGGACGCCGGCGCCGTGCCCGTCCCGGTGCTCGACCGGCTCCGCGCCACGGCCGACGGTGTGCCGCTGCACGTCGAGGAGTTGCTCGCCGCGATGGTCGCCGACGGGGTGCTGGCGTGGACCGGTGCCGGGTGGGCGATCACCGGGCCGGTCCCGGACGCCGTACCGGCGAGCCTGCGGACCACCCTGGTGGGCCGCACGAACCGGCTCAGCCGCCCGGCTGCCGCGCTGCTGCAGGCCGCCGCCCTGTTCGGAAGGCGGTTCCCCGCGGTGGCCGCCGGAGCCGCGGCCGGCGTGCCCGGGCCGGACCTGATCGCCTGTCTGCGCGAGGCGGTCGACAGTCAGCTGGTGGTGCCCGAGGACGACCCGCAGTGGTACGCGTTCCGGCACATGCTCACCGCCGAGTCCCTGCTGGCCCTGCCGCTGCCGCTGGAACGCGCCGCACTGGCAAGGCGTGCCGCGCAAGCCCTCGCCGGTTCCCCGGGGTCACGTGACGACGACACCAGCCGGCTCGCCGGAACGCTGTGGAGTGTGGCCGGGGAGCCGGTGCTCGCGGCCGGGCACTTCGCGCGAGCCGGGCGGGAGGCGATCGGGCAGGGCGCCGTGTCGACGGCGATCACACTGCTGGAACGGGCCCACGGGCTGCTGGCCGGTGACGGGACCGGGGAGACCGCGTTGCAGGTGCGGGAGGCGCTGGTCGACGCGTACGCGATCGCCGGGCGGGTCACCGACGCGTACGCGATGGGGGAAAGCCTCGACCAGCGGGCCGCACCGCCCTGGCCGGCCCGCATCCACCTGCAGGTGGCGCACGTCGCTGTCGCCGCCGGCCACTGGTCGCAGGGCGCGCAGGCGCTCGCCGCCGCCCGGCGCGGCGCCGGGGACCTGCCCGATCCCGGCCTCACCGCCCGGATGGACGCGATCGAGGCGCAGCTGGTGTTCGGCGATCCTGCCACCCCGGACCGGCTGACCGCCACGATCGTGCTGGCCGAGCGGGCGCTGCGCGGGGCGCAGGCGGCCGGCCTGCCGGACGTGTCGTGCAGCGCGCTGAAGACGCTGGGCCGCCGTGCCCGCCTGCGCGACCTGGCCGAGGCCGACGCTCTCTACGAGCGCGGGCTGGCGATCGCCACCGAGCATCACCTGCTGACCTGGCGGATCAGCCTGCTCTACAACCTGGGCGCCGGGCACGGCATCCGGTATGCCGACGACAGCCGGCTGCGTGAGGCGCTGGCCCTGGCCACCGAGGCCGGCGCGGTCACCACGGCGCTCGACATCCGGCTCGAACTGTCCGTGCTGCGGCTGTGCCGAGGCGAGTTCCAGGCGGCGGACGCCGACGCCCGCCACTGCGAGGAGACCGCCGGGCGGCTGCGGCTGACCCTGACCCAGCAGATCGCGGTCGGTGTCCGGGCGATCGTCGCCGGGCACCGGGCCCGGCGGTCGGAACTGGCGACGCTGCTGGCCCGGTTCGCGGAGCTCGGCGGGGAGGACGACGACTTCTCCTCGGCGACGCACGGGCTCGGTGCGGCGTTCTGCCACCTGCTGCACGAGGAGCACGAGGCCGCGCTCGCCGAGTTGGACGAGGCGAGCGCGCGGGAGGCGCGGCAGCCGACGCCGTACCTGTCGCTGATCCACGGCCCGCACTTGCTCCTGGCCGTCCGCAGCGGACGCGCCGGCGCCGCCGAGTGCGCGGCGTTCGCCGGGTCGGCGCAGCACGAGGCTGCCTGGAATCGGCAGTTCCTGGTGCTCGCCGAGGCGTTCGTGCACGGCCGGGCGGGCCGCGGCGGCGACGCGGGCCGTGCGGTGACCCGCTTCGTGGAGGTCTCCGCGCCGTATCCGCTCGCCCATCACCTCGGACTGCGGCTGGTCGCTCAGGAGGCGCTGGACGGCGGGTGGGGCGATCCGGCGGCCTGGCTGCGCACCGCCGACGCCTACTTCCACGACGCCGCGCCGCATGTGGCCCGGGCCTGCCGTGCTCTCATGCGGCAGGCCGGCGCGCCGGTGCCGCAGCATCGCCGGGGCAGCGCCGCGCTCCCGCCCCGGCTGCGGCGCCACGGTGTGACCGTCCGCGAGCACGAGGTGCTGGACCTGGTCGTCGCCGGTCTGACCAACCAGCAGATCGGTGACCACCTCTACCTGTCCTCGCGGACCGTCGAGAAGCACGTCGCGAGCCTGCTGGCCAAGACCGGGGCCGGGCGGCGGGGCGCTCTCGCCGCCTTCGCCGCGGAATCTGGGTAGCCGCCGCGACAACGGTGGTAGGCGGCGGACCTGTGCCGGCCCGCGCGGGGTCAGACGATGGGTCGCAGTCACCTTCACCGAAAGGACGTTCCTCATGGGTACGCACCTCGCCCGCTCGCTCGTCACCGCCGGCCTCGCCGTCGCCGCGACGCTGGCTCCCACCGGCAGCGCCGGCGCGGCCGTACCCGCCTGGCACCTGCCACCGCCGGTCCCCTTGCCCCCGGGCGCGACGAACACCGTGCTGCAGGACGTGGCGATGGCCGCGCCCGACGACGTGTGGGCGGTCGGGACCTGGTGGAACAGCCAGGCGGAGGGCCCGTTCACGGTCCACTGGAACGGGCAGGCGTGGACCCTCGTACCGCCGCCGGAGCTCTCCCAGCCGACCTACCTGACCGGGGTCGACGCGCTCGCGTCCGACGACGTCTGGGCGGTCGGCAGCGGCGACGACGACGCGCCGGGCGCCCCGCGGCCGACCACCGCGGTGATCATGCATTTCGACGGTACGGCGTGGACCTCCGTGCCGGTCCCGGCTGCGCCGGCCGGCGTGGAGAGCAACCTGGACGACATCGACGGCTCCTGGGCGGTCGGGCACACCGAGGCGGACGGGGTGAGCCGGCCCCTCGTCCTGCACCGGACGGGCGGGGTCTGGGCGGTCTCCCCCACCCCGGACCTGCCCGGTGTCGAGTTGACGTCGGTCGGCACGACCGCGGGCGGCGACGTCTGGGCGGTCGGCTCACCGGCGACCGTTCTGCACTTCGACGGCACGGCCTGGACGCGGGTGGACGTCCCGGTCACCGGTAAGAGTGTGCTGAACAGCGTCGCCGCCGCGGCGGGCGACGTCTGGGCAGCCGGGGCGGACTGTGTCACGCCGCTGGTCTGCGTACCGCTGGTGCTGCATCGGACGGCGACCGGGTGGCGGACCGAGAGCAGTGCGGACGGGTCGGCGGTGACCGAGATCGTCGCGTCGAAGTCGGGCGTGTGGACGTTCGGCTACCGCAGCACCGTGACCGGTCTCAAGTCCGGCCACGTCGAGCGCTGGACCGGCCAGGCGTTCCGGGCCGACGCCTCGATCGCGCCGCCGGGCGGGCCGAGCGGGCCGGTCCGTCCGCAGGGGGAGATCGCCTCGGCGACCCCGCTCGCCGGTGCGACCAGCGATCCCGCGGGCACCGTCCTGTGGGCCGTGGGCTGGCAGGCCGGTCCGCCCCGGTCCCCGAACGTCCTCTACCGCTCCTGAGAGCCACCGTTCCTCGGCGGTCCTCCGGAATTCTTAGGAAACCTTCTTGCCCTTGCGGCTTTGACCAACTTGGATATCTACAGGCGTCGCGCCGCTCGCCGCAGGGTTTCGGAACGAGACGGACGGATCCCCCATGAGTTCATCCCCACGTACCCCGATGCGCATTCTCGCTGTTCTCGCGGCCGCGGCCGCCCTGCTGCTGCCCGCCACCGCGGCCGCCGCCGTACCCGTCGGCCAGACCTTCACCGGGCCGGCCACCTACTACAACGACAGCGGGTACGGCGCGTGCGGCACCCCGATCAACGCGGCGACCGAGATGCTGGTCGCCGTCTCGCACACGTTCTGGACCACGGCCAATCCGAACAACGACCCGCTGTGCCAGGGCATCTCCGTGCAGGTGACCTACAACGGCAAGACCATCACGGTGCCGGTGCGTGACAAGTGCCCGTCCTGCGACGCCGCGCACATCGACCTGAGCCAGGCGGCGTTCGGCCAGTTCGCCTCCACCGACCCGGCGACGACCCCGGGCGTGCTGAGCGTGACCTGGAAGTTCGTCACCTCCGGCAACAACGGCGGCGGCGGGACCCGGACCGGTCCGATCACCGGGCTGGCCGGCAAATGCATCGGCGCGGCCGCCGGGAACACCGCCAACGGCACGGCCGTCGACCTGTACTCCTGCGTCGGCGACGCCACCCAGCAATGGACGCTGCCCGGTGACGGCACCATCCGTACCGCGGGAAAGTGTCTTGATGTCTCGGCGGCCGGCACGGCTGACGGCACCAGGGTGCAGCTCTGGGACTGCAACGGCACGGCCGCGCAGCAATGGGTGCACAGCAGCGGCCGCGACCTGGTGAACCCGAACGCCGGCAAGTGCCTCGACCTGGCCGGCGGCTCCTCCGCCGACTTCACCGTGACCCAGCTGTGGACCTGCACCGGCGGCGCCGGCCAGAAGTGGAACGTGCCGGCCTGACCGTTCACTGCCGGTGTCCCCGCGGGTCAGGACACCGGCACCTTCACCGCGCCGGCCAGGACGCGGTAGCGCGCCTTGTCCATGCCGGAGCGGTACGGGCCGAGTTTGCTGTTCGAGGTGGCGTAGCCGACGCCGTCCACCTTCAGGTCGTAACGCTTCTTGCCGCCGGCCCGGTCGCCCTTGACGAACGCTTGGATCTCCTGGAAGACCCCGTTGTCGACGCGCTTGAGCATCGAGGTGAGGATGCGTGGGCGCACCGCCTCGGACGCGGTGGCGTACTGGTCGGAGTCGACCCCGATCGCCCAGGTGTTGCCGGCGGCCGCTACGGCGTCGAACACCCCGGTGCCGGAGCCGCCGGCTGCCGCGTAGACGACGTCCGCGCCGTCGGCGATCAGGCGCGCCGCGGCGGTCTTGCCCTTGGCCGGAGCGCCGAACCCGCCGAAGTCGGGCGGCTTGGTCAGGTAGCGCACGTCCACCCGGATGCCCGGGTCGACACTGTGCACGCCGGCGACGTACCCGGCCTCGAACTTGTGGATCAGGGCGACGTCGACCCCGCCGACGAAACCGACCCGGTTGCGCCGGGTCGCCAGCGCCGCCGCGACACCGACCAGGTAGGAGCCCTGCTCCTCAGAGAAGAGCAGCGACACCACGTTGTCGGCGGTGACCGAGTCGTCGTCGATGATCGCGAACAGGGTGTCCGGGAACTCCTTGGCGACCGTGCCGATCGCGCCCGCGTACAGGAAACCGACAGCGATGACCGGGTTGCTGCCCCCGGTGGCCAGACCCCGCAGCGCGGCCTCGCGGGCCTCGTCGGTCTCCGCCTGGGTCTTCGCCTCCGCCGCCTCCACCAGCAGTTCCTGCTTGGCCCGGTCGATGCCGGCGGCGGCAGCGTCGTTGAAGCTCTTGTCGCCGCGCCCCGCGCTGTCGTAGGCGATGCCGACCCGCACGGTCTCCCGGCCCAGGCCGGAGGAGTCACCCGGCGACACCGGAACCATCACCGTCGAGCACGCCGTCGTCATCAGCGCCGTCAGAGCCGCGGCGAACAGCCCCACTGTCGTACGTCTGCTCATCGTCTCGTCCTCAGTACCGGAACTGGCCCACCGCGTCACGCAGCTGGGCGGACATGCGGCTCAACTCGGCGGCCGCCTCCCTCGAACGGGTCACCTCGGCCGAGGTCGCGGCCGACGCGGCAGCCACCGTCCGGATGCTCTCGGCGATGTCGGCCGTGCCACCGGCCGCGGCGGTCGCACCCCGGTTCATCTCCCCCGTCGTGGCGGTCTGCTCCTCCACCGCGCCGGCGATGCTGGTCTGGTAGTCGCTGATCCGGCTCACCACCTCCCCGATCATCTCGATCGCGGTGACCGCCGCCGACGTGTCGGCCTGGATGGCCTGCACCAGCGAGTCGATCTCGTCGGCCGCGCGGGCGCTCTCCTGCGCCAGGTCCTTGACCTCACCGGCCACCACGGCGAAGCCCTTGCCCATGTCACCGGCGCGGGCCGCCTCGATGGTCGCGTTGAGCGCCAGCAGGTTCGTCTGCGCGGCGATGCTCGTGATCAGCTTCACCGCGTCGCCGATCGCTGACGACGAGGTGCCCAGGTTGCCGACCGTCTGGTTCGCCGAGTGCGCGGCGGCCACCGCCTCCGCCGCCACCGACGCGGCCTCCGCGGCGTTGCGGGAGATCTCCTCGATCGAGGCGCCCATCTCCTGCGACCCGGCCGCCATGGTGTCGACGTTGCGATTGACGTCCTCGGCCGCCGTGACCGCCATCTCGGCCTGCTGACTGGTGTCACCGACCGACTTCGCGAACGCGCCGGAAACCTCGTCGAGCTCGGCCGACGTACGCGTCAGGATCTCCGCCTGCTGAGCCACGTCGGACACGATCGTGCGTACGGCCACCAGCGCCTGCCCCAGCGCGGCTGACATCTCCGTCAGCTCGTCACGGCCGACGTCGGCGGGCGGTGGCGCGGTCAGATCCCGGTCCGCCATGCGGCGCAGCGCGTCACGGGCCGACCCGACCGGCCGTACGATGCTGCGGGTCACCAGGAACGCCGAGACAGCGCCGAGCGCCAGCGCGAGCCCGGTGGCCACCACGATGATCAACTGGGCGCGGGCGGCGTCCTCCGCTGACGAGCGCACCGCGGTCACGCTGCGGGCGTCGACGGCGGCGGCGAGCTTCTGCGCCGACACCATGATCCGGTAGTAGCTGTTCCAGCTGTCGTACAGCGCGATCTGGTCGGCGTTCCACAACGCCTGCGCGGTCCCCGGCCGGTACGCCGCCACCACCTTGTCGTTGATGGCGACATACGCCGCCAGCTCGTCGTTCAAGGTGTCGAAGACGTCGCGCTCGGCGGCAGTCATGCTCGCGGTGTCGACCTGGCCGAGATAGGTCTTGAAAGCGTCGCGTTCCTGCTGCCACGCCTTGTAGGCCACCGAGTCCCCGCCGAGCGCCCGGGCGGCGCCGAGACGGTAGATGTCGTTGATGAAACCGGCCTGCCAGCCGTTCAACGTCGTCGCATGAGTCTTGATCTCGCCGGCCTGCCGGGTGAGCAGTTCCAGCCGGCGTACGTCGGTGGCCGCGTCCCGCTGCGCGACGATCGTCGCGAACGCGACCGCGGCGACAGCGAACAACAACACCAGCACGCCGGCGAACGCCCCGGACAGCCGGGCGCCGATGCTGAAACGCCGCACGGCCATCCTTCCGTCAGCGAAGTCCCGACCTCTCCCCATCGGCACCCAGCGCCGACCGCTGAGCGGCTGACAGAGAAAAATCACCGGCTTGCTCCCGTACGGGTTCCGGAGCTCCAGCCGCCCGGCTACCGAGCCGTCTTCGATCAGCGCACTACTCCCCCGCTCCCGCTGACAGGCGTGACCGGCAGCAGCGCAGCGACAAGCACGTCCGGTCGACTACCGAAAAGCCGCCCTGTCCGCAGCGAGCGCCGCCCTTTCAGGAGGCGCCCGGCTGGGTGCTGCCGCGCTCGGCACAGCGCCAGACCGGCGGCGAGGTCTCGCCGCCGGTGACCTTGATCGTGGGTGGCGTCAGAACTTGCCCGACCGGACCTCCAGGACCTGGTCGTGAGTGATGCCGCAGTAGCGGTACGACGGGCAGGACTCGGTCCACGTGGCCCGCCGCGAGAAGACGTAGTGGTTGGTCGACGGCATCCTCAGCCTGGCCTCACCGCCGGCCGTGAAGGTGAACGGCACATTGGTCACCTGGCCCACCAGACCACACTGGAACTTGTCGTCCTGCTCCTTCAGCGCGTTGTTCGCCACCCAGAGCCCGACGGCCTTGCCCGGGGACACCGGGATGGGCAGACCGGTCACGAACTTCGCAGCACCCAGAGCCGTCAACCGGCCTGCCTTCTTGGTACAGACCAGCGGCTGCACCTGGACCGCACTCTTGGTGACCCGCTGTACCAACAGACCGAAACCGCGCTTGTTGTTGACCGGGACGGGGTTGACCTTCCTCCCCGTAATGATCAGCTTGAGGTCCTTCAGATTGGTGCTGGTCGAGTAGGTGAGCGCCGTCCAGGGTGCCGTCCGGGTCCGCTTGCAGGCCAAGAACGTCACGGCGACATAGCCCGACTTGACGTTCTTGCGGTAGAAATGGCGCTTCCCGACGGTGACCCGACCGCTGTGCGAGTAATAGGTGGTGTACTCGTACTCGTTGCTCTTGCCGTTGAGGTAAACGGTGGACTGCCGGGTCTTGTAACAGCCCCCCACGGCAGAGGCCGGCGACGCACCGGCAACGACGAGACCGGTCATCGCCACCACCGACGCGAGAAGCCCGACGATCGCTCGCCTGCTCCAGAAGATGACTCTCTCCATTTCACTGCCCTTTCGGTTTCCCCTTTGTCAGGGGGATGTCCCTCCGCGGTGATCGACGCCAGCGGTCATCCGGCGACGCCGTTTCTTGGCTTCGAGGATCAGCAGTGGCCGGGGCAGGGAACAACGCCTACCTGTCCCCGGCCTGGTCAGATCTGTATGCAGGGGACAGATCAGCCGCTGCGGCCCCGGATGACCCGTGCCGGCAGCAATGCCGTGGACCGATGTGACAGAGCCGGCCGCTACCTCGACGCGGCCGTCCGCGGCGTCCGCTCGGCCGAGGTCGCCCACACGATCGCCCTGCACCCTGGCCCGGTTCCGCGACCACTTCCGCGCCGCCCACGGCCACGGCCGGCTCTCCTCCGTCGTCCAGCGCGAATGACAGCCTGTCAGAGACGAGAAGGGCGCTGACACCTGGCCGAGAAGTCTCACCAGCCGAACCTTGCGGTGCCCGGACTTACCTTGCGGAGCCGCGGGGTGCACTCGATGGTTACGGTCACCGCGTGGAAAACGCCCAGCCGTCGCGGCTGCCCGCCCGGCTCCTGATCTTCGTCATGTGTCTGGTCGGCCTTTGCGCCCTGCCATCCGCCGTGATGTTCCTGGGCATGGGCATCGCCGGCGGCATGGCAGGTCTGTCAAACCTCACGGTGGAACAGCTCGGCACGGTTCCGCTGCTGGTAGCGCCGCTGTTCGCGTACCCCGTCGGGGTGTGGCTATGGCTGCGTGCCCGACGGCCACGCAGCGCTGGACGGGCGTGGCTGCTCGCCGCACTCGGGATAGTCCTGATCACCGGCACCTCATTCGTCCCGGTCACCATCGTCGGCGCCGCGCTCGTCGAAGAATGGCAGGAGACCCAGCCCGGTGGGCGCGGCTACGAACCTCCCGGTGTCAGGTGATTCAGGGCGTGACGGCCACCGTCACCGCCGATTCCGCGGACTGGGTCTGGCCGATCGAACACCGAACCGTCCGGACCTACCTAACGGATGCCCGGTCAACGCGGTGACCGGCCGCAACCTTGAATCGAACGAGACAAGTGGCATTGCTGGCCTTGCCGAGCAGGGCGTCGAGGTTCTCGCCGAGATGGAACAGCCAGATCGACCCGGAGCCGGCCACGGCATCTATCGAGTTCCCACCTGAAACGGCCGCGGCCACCCGCCGCGTCAGCCCTCATCACTGCTCGAACGTGATCCGCGTTGCGTGAACGATGAAGCGGGTCAGTTCCCGCGGCTCGTTGATCCTCTCGATGGCAGCGGCCGCCGCGGTCACGTCCTCGACGGCGGCGCCGCCGGTAATGAGGGTGCCCAGGAGCTCCGCTCGGCGCTACCGAGGGGGCGGGTGTCTCTACCGCTGGTCGCGCCACTGCCCGACAGCTCTTTCGTCTGCCGGGCAGTGGCGGCCTGGGGAGCCCTCGGCCGAATCGGCGACGGGTGAGGAGGGCAGGCTCAGATGTTGGCGAGTGTCTTGGCCCAGGGTTCGTCGATTTCGGCGAGGTCCAGCACGGTCGTGACGTTCGCGAGCATGCCGACGGCAAACCAGCGCCGGACGGCTTCATCGTCACCGTCGAGCAGCTTGTCCACGACCGCGACCTGCCGGGCGTAGCAGGCACGGACGGCGTCACGGATGAGCGGCTCGTCCGTGGCGCAGTTGGCCTGCATGAGGAAGCGCAGGATGTCGCCGTCCTCGATGATTGTGCCGTAGGCGTCTTGTAGAGCCTTCGCTGTCGTATCGGCCGTGCTCAGGGCCTCGGTCAGGAGGCCGCCGACGTGCTCGACGGCGGCGACGAAGATGGTCTGCTTGTTGGCGAAGAGGCGATAGAGGTACGGCTGGGAGATGCCGGCCCGTTCGGCGATCTCATGGGTGGTCGTGCCGTAGAAGCCCTTGCGCGCGAAGCACCTAACCGCAGCGTCAACTACGCCTTGGCGGCGCTGGTCACTCTTGACTGTTGTCCCGGCAGCAGGCATGTGACCAGCCTATCCGCCATGATCAGCCTCAGGCATCGGCCGGTGTCAGGGCGTCAACGGCGGCCAGCGGATTCCAGTAGTCGTCGAACCGGGTGACCAGCCCGTCGGCGTCGGTGTGCACGACCACGATGAAGTCCTGCTGGAATCGCTTGCCGGTGGGCCGGGCTGTCCCGTCGAGCTTTCCCCGCGCCACGGCGACCTGCGAGCCGGCCGTGTCGATGAAGGTCAGGTCCACGAGTCGTGCATCGAAGGTTTCGGTGAAACCGCGCATGTGCGCGCGAAGGGCTTCCCGTCCGTGCAGTTCGGTGACCATGCCGGGCGGGGCGAAGGGGAAGGTGAAGGTGGCGTCGGTGGCGAAAAGGGCGGCCCAGGCGTCCAGGTCGGCGGCTGTCAGCAACCGCAGGTGCTCGGCCGCAGCGTGCTGGGCAGGGGTGCGGGTCTCGCTCGTGTCGTTCATGATCGAAACCTAGCACCGCAATTAGTGGTCGACCTATAACAAACGCTGTGCGGTCGATCATGACACACGGCGCTTGCCCAACCGAGCTTTTCCTGGTCAAGGGCGGCCTGGTGCAGTGCCGCCATCACTCCCTGGGCCGTTCACTCGCTGAACCGGCGATGCGCGCTGGCCAAAGAGATCGGGAACGACGCCGGAAGCTCGTTCCAGGCACGGCCCGAGTCGAGCACGTACAAGATCGCGGCCAGCGCGATCCGATCATCGATACGTCGCTGGCCGCCGCCTTGATGCCTTTCGGGTGCTCGGGCAGCAACGGCTGCGCAAGGTGCCACAACGCTTCCGGACAGTACCTCTCTACATCACCCACGCCCGTACAACGAACGACCTCGCACTACAACAAACCCAAACGAGATGCGGTCTTAAAGGATCAGATGCCCTCTGAGGCGTCTGGGCGCACCGAATCAGCGTGGTCGGCGCAGCGGGACTCGCGCTGGCCGCCGGGCTGGTCAACGACATCGCCATCAATACCGCGCACAGGCTGGGCCACAGTGCCGGCTGAGGCCCTGAATCGTCACTGAAAGCCGAGATCGGCAGCCGGGTTCCGCGGGGACCGGACCCGAAGCGGCCGGCACGGCAACCCCCCGGCCGACCGGGCGCCCGTACGCTAGCCGCCGCTCGCGTTCGCCGACGCGGAACCGCCGGAGAACCACGCCGGGGTCCGCAGCTCACCGAGCTCCACCCACCGGCGCTCGTGGCGCACCACGGCCGGCGTGCCGGCCAGCATGGTGGAGAACTGTGCGGTCAGATGCTCCGCGACCACCGTCGGGGCGCGGCCGGCCACCGTATCGAGCAGGCCGACCCGCAGATCGCTGTGGACGGACGACGTGGTCCAGGTGCGCCCGCCCGGACCGGTCAGGGTCACCTCGACACTGTGCGGCAAGCCCTCCTCGGCCGGCTCCTCCCCATCGGCCGGCGGGGCGGCCTCGGCAAGGTGCGTACCGACCGGTCGGATACGGCGTTCCACAATGGTCACCGCGCGCACCTCACCGATCGGCGACCAGCTGCGGCGGAACGGGCGGACCAGCCCGATCCGGGTCGGCTCGGGCGACCGGTCGACGTCGACGCGCAGCAGGGCGTCGCGGCCGGGCAGCTGGCTGCGAGTGACGGAGACCGCCACGAGAACTGTGATCAGGATCGGCACGGCGAAGGCGAGCGGCGTCACGCCGGCGAGTTGGACGAGCAGCATCGTCGCCACGAACGGGACGGCGGCCACCATGCCGCCGATGTAGACGCCGCGGAGGACGTCGCCGACCAGCGCGCCCGTCATGTGCCACGCCGACCTGCCCTCCAGCATGAGGACCACTGATGCAGTAGCGCTTCGTGTGCTCCCCGACACCATGCGCCGATCATAGAGAAACCGCGCCAGTTTGCGACAGCCTGCAGTGTGGCCGCCGGCTGTCGGCCGCTGTGTGTCCGGACGGCGGCGGGACTGCGGTGGGGCCGCCGCCTCCTGGCGGCCCTGGTCGCGGGCACGGCCGTCACCGCGGCCCTGGTGACACCCGCCTCGCCGGCCCGGGCGGACGCGAACTGGGACGTCACCATCGACGAGAACAAGATCTACGACAAGGACCCGTGGCCGTTCAAGGGCCAGTGAGGGTGCCAGCCAGGGGACACCTACGTTTGAGGGCGCAGATTTGGTGACAACCGTGCCCGGTCACGCTGGCCGGACCAGGAGCAGCTGGCAAGCCTGGTACTCACCGCGTGAGGTCGGCGAAGGGGGTCCACAGCGGGCCCCCCCGAGAGAAACTGCGGGGTGGTGGTCGCCAACAGCTGGAGATCCGTCACCGGGATGCCGGGCATGACGATGCGCTGGTCGATGCCGTTGACCGGCAGGATCCAGCAGAACCGGCCATCGGCATCCCCGCTCTCGTCGCGGCGGGGCTCGCCGACAACCGGGTGTAGCCGCGGACCTCACCCTCGATCCGCGCCCGTTCGGGCACGTCGACGGCGAACACGGCGATGCTTCTGGTGGCCTCGTCTAGGGACGGGTCGGATATCGGTTCGACGAGTTCATCGATTCTTCTTGTTACTCACCCGGCACGGCCGGGCCCGTCGGCCACTCACGCGGGTGTCTCCACCAGCGACGTGTCACCCACCCTCAGCTGGAAGTCCTGAGGGCGGCCGCCGACCTGGAACGTGAGCTCGGAGTGTGCGCTGGTCCGGCGCGCGACGAACCGATAGAGGTGCAGGCAGGTGCCTTGGTCGACGGATACCTCCCGGTCGTAAGACGGGAGGTACGCCGGAGGCTGGCTGTCCTGCACCCGTACCCGGATGGTGGTTGACCGATCCGCGGTGGCGCTGAACGACAGGGCGTAGGAACGGCCTTCGATCAGAGCGACGTCGCTCTTGACGATGATGACGTCGCCGGGTCGTGAGGTGCCCGCGGCGACGTCGGCCCGGAACCGGCGGCCGTCGGTCTCCAGCGCGGCGGTGCCGGCATCGTTCACCCACCAGGAGCCGGTCTCCTGCCCCGCGGGTGGCAGCCTCAACGCGTCATTGCCCATCGGCGGGACCGTTCCGGCGGCCAGGCAGACGTCAGGCGGGTCCGCGCTAGGCTTCGCCGATCGCCACCCCGGCCACCGGCACGTGCCGGACACTCCAGCCGCGGGCGCCCACCACGCCCACCGCCAGACCGGCCAGGAACACGAGGATCAGGAGCAGCGTCAGCGACGGGCTCGGGCGTTTCACACGTACGGTGTTTGCCGGCTCCTCGGGCTCTCGCGGCGTCGTCAGCGAGTGCCACAGCGTGCGCCATCGAGCGACCTCGGCATCGACGGCCGGCTCGTCGACGCCGGACGATGACAGGCACGCCGCCACGTACGACTCGACGAACTCGAGCCGGGGCAGGCGAGGCAACCTCTTGCCGGCGAGCACCTCGGAGGTGGTGCTCGGCGAGAGCGGGTCCATCCGGTAACCGGTGGGCGCGTCGGCGATCAGCTTTGCCGCGATCCGGTGGAGCTGCCGGAACGATGGGTCGCCGGCTTGCGCGCGCAGTCTGCGTAGTTCGGCGAGGAAGTCTTCCGCCGTCCGCACCGCCGGCCAGATGTGCGGATCAGAGCTCAGCCTCTGGGTCACAACATGGACGTTAATCGATGAAGGCAAGGCCGTTCGACGTGTTCGGCGGCGTCCTGAACAGTACGGACACGATCCGGCCAGTAGCCGGACAGCGAGTGGCATTGATGTAGTCGACCACCGGAGGCGCCCACAGACCAACGGAAGGAAGCGGAATGTCCGCTCGGATAGCCGTCGCAGCCTTACTCGGCGTGTTCTCATTGATCGCCGCCGGGCAACAGGCTGTCGCAGCACCATCGGAGACGAAGCGCGTGGTTCTCACCCATCACAGCGGCGCGACCGCCGCGGCGCAGAAGAGAGTCAAAGCGCCGCACCCCTACGCCGGCAGCCACAAGAGACGTGCGGCTCCGCGCGGTCTTGCCGCGGCGAGCCGCCTGTCCACCACGTCCGAACAGTCCTACGGAAGCGGCGCCGACGCGGTGACACTGGCCGCGGACGAGCCCTTCGGACTCGACGAGTGCCGCGACCAGTACTACGACCACACCGACGGTGTCGAGGACACGTGGTGGATCAAGAACCATTTCCTCGCCTGCGCCATCGACGAGTGGTCAGTCGACACGCTGCAGAAGATCGACGGCAAGTGGCAGACCGTGGGCCAGATCTTCTTCCGCGTCACCGGCGTCGTCGAGGGCTCCAAGGGAACTCGCCAGCTGGTCCACCACTACGAGTTCGACCACTGGGACGAGTGGGGTCTCGCGGACTGGGCGGCGTCGCTGGACTTCGACGCCGACTGCGCGTTCGCGACCGGAGCGCGCTGCCCGGATGTCAATCAGCACGGTCGCCGTGACACCGTGCTGGATTTCCGCCACACCGGCAAGACCGACCTCACCGTCGACCTGAACAACAACACCGTGGGAACCGGCCCGGACAAGCTCATCTACTACGAGTTCACCCCCGAGTTGTTCCTCACGGCCTACCCGACAGAGCCGGAGATCGTCCTGTCCACGCTCGACGTCCGGTGCGACTGGGCCACCTACGAGCACAACGGCGGCTGCATCTTCAACAATGTCCGAGCCCACTGGGAGGGCCTGAGCTTGAGCAACCCGGACGTCGACGAGGCCGCGAAACACGTCAACGACGCCTTCACCGACATCTCCCGGACCAAGCCCGGGGTGCCGGGGACCTACGTGCCGGGGAACTTCAACAGCAACGACAAGTTGCAGCGCGGGGCCGCTCTGACCCGCGCGAGGGATGCCGACTTCAAGAAGGCCAACTACAACGCGTCGGTTAAGGCTTGCAAGGCCGCGTATGGCTCCGGCTACACGGACGGCGCCACCAAGGACTGCGACGAATACCCGATGCAGAGCACCCATCAGGGAACCGCGACCGTCAACCTGGAGGTCAACCCGCGCTCGTTCTCGGTCCGCCCGATAGACAAGTACGACAACCGACGCGCGGGCGCCCGGCTGGGCGTCTGGTACCAGGACGACCACATCCTCGAAGGCGACGCCTTCTGGATCAACATCAAACCGTAAGCGACCCGGGTTCACAGCCGGCCCTGGCCTCGGAGCCGGCTGTGCCCATTTAGGGACACCGCATGACCATCCCGCCGGCGCCGCTCACAGCAGTGGACCTCTCCGTGTGGATCGAGAGCCAATGCTTTCGCCTCCTCGACCCGAGCACCACGGGGGACGTGCTCGCCGCCGTCGACGGTCTCACCGACGACACGCTCGTCAGCGTCGCCGGAACCGCGGCCGCCTTCCTCAGCGGGGACACCGGCCACACCGCCGCGGTACGAGCTGAATGCTGGCCGGTGCCACCACCGGTGCCCGCCGGATACGAGGCGCTGTCACCCGTCCTGCCGCTGGCCAACACCTCCGGCGAGATCGTCATCGACAGCCTCACGGGTGGAAGGGAAGCCCGCCGCCTGACCCTGCCGACACCCGGCCCCTACCAGCTCCGCGCCGCCCGTCGCGACCGCCAGGGAGAACAATGGCTCATTCAACTGTGGACCGACACGGCCACCCCGCCGCGCTGATCTCAACCCCGTTGTGTTCGCCTCGAGCCTGTCCAGGCGATCCTCGATCGTCTTCTCCATGGCGAGCATCGCTCGGGGCACAGCTGCCACCGGATCCGGCGTTTGACAATCGACGAACATCCGGACGCCGGTCGACAGCCGACGTTCACGGTGGTTGCCCATCCTCGCGCCATGGACGCGACGGCGGTTGCCCGCTCACTGTCGAGTCCCATCCCCGCTCATCGGACGATCGGGCTCGAAGTGCTGCGGGCTGCCGACGCCGTGGGCGTGGTCGCCGTCCCGGAAACGCGGCACTGGCGAACGTGATCGGTGCCCTGCACTCCAGTGGCCTGATCACGTTGATCGACGCGGCGGGGCTGGCAGCCGTCATCGCCGGCCTGCCGGAGAACGGTGCAGTCGACGACGTCGTACCGCTGGGCAGCGCGGCGTCGCTGCGGTTCCTCGCACCGGCCCGGGGCCGCCTCGTCGTCACCTGCGAACCGGACCAGGACGCCCGGCAGGCACTCGCCGACCTGATGCAGAACGGCGCGCGCCGGGTTCGCCTGTCAACCAGGAGGTCGACCTGCCCCACCGTATCGCACCTGGTCGGGGCTGCGGGAGGACCGAGCCGACGAGCGATAGCGGCCGGGTGTCTGACCGACCAGCTCGGTGAAGGCGTCGATGAAGCTGCTGGGGTTCGACCAGCCCAGCCGGATCGCCGTGTCGGTGACCGAGGCGCCGTCGCTGAGCTCGATCAGCGCCCGTTGGGTGCGCAGCAGGGTGCGCCACTGGTGGAAGCTCATCGACAGCTCGCTGCCGAACAGTCGGCTCAGGGTGCGTTCGCTGGCGCCGGTGCGGTGGCCCAGCTCGGCCAGGGTCGCCGGGTTCGCCGGGTCCACGTGGAGCAGGTCGGTGACCGCCTTGAGGCGCCGGTCACTCGGCTCCGGGAGGCGCATCGGCTCCTGTGCGGCGCGGGCGAGCTCGGCGAGTACGACGTCGATCAGCAGCCGCGCACGGGGGCTCTCCATCGGCTCGCCCTCGCTCATCAGCGCCAGATAGGCCTCGCGCAGCAACGCGCTCGCCACGAAGACCGACGGCTCGGCCGGCAGCTGTCCGGTCAGCGTCCCGGGCAGTGACAGCACCCGGATGTCCGTCTCGCCGTACGCCTTGCTGCTGTGCACCGCGAAAGGCGGCACCCACATGATCCGGCTGGCCGGCGCCACCCAGGTACCCACCTGGGTCACTGTGACCAGGGCCCCACGCGCGGCGTAGCGGAGCTGGCCGTAGTCGTGGAAGTGCGCGGCCACGTCGGCGCCGTGGGCCAGCGACGCCGACAACGGCGCATCGTCGGTGCAGAAGCTCGGCTCACCGCTGGGGTCGGACACGCAATCGAGGCTACCCGCCGCTGGCGGTTTTTCGGAAAAACGTGGCGGGATACCGGTGGTACGCCTGGCGCCGCAGGACGCATCGTGAAGACATGTCACAACAAATCAAGCGCGAGCACGCCGCGTCGTCCTCCCCACCTCCACGCAGACGACCGGCACGATCGCGGTCTTCGGCGCGACGGGGCAACAGGGCGGGGCGGTGGTCGACGCGCTGCTGGACCGCGGGGCGCGGGTGCGGGCCTTGGTCCGCGACCCGCAGTCCGGCCGGGCTCAGGCGCTGGCCGCCCGCGGCGTCGAGCTGGCGGCCATCCGGGCCGACGACCCGGCGTCGCTGGCCGCCGCGCTGACGGCGGTCGAGGCGTTCTCCTTCATGACCCCGGAGGCGAACAGCCTCGACGAGGTCGAGGCGGAGATCCGCATCGGCACCGCGCTCGTCGACGCGGCGGTCGCGGCACGCGTCCCGCACGTCGTGTTCCACTCGGTCATCGGAGCGGACCGGGAGAGGGGCGTGCCGCACCACGACTCCAAACACTGGATCGAGGAGCACCTCAGGAAGTCCGGCCTGCGGGCCACGATGGTTCGCCCGGCCCCCTTCATGGAGGTGATGGCACCGAGCGTGGAGCACGGAGAAATCGTGCTGAGGCTGCCGATGCCGGAGGACGCCGCCCTGAAGATGATCTCGGTCAGGGACATCGGCCGGGTCGCCGCCGCGCTCCTGCTCGACACCGCCGAGGCGCCCGGCGGAGCCGTCGAGCTCGTCGCCGACGAGCTGACAGGCCCCCAGATCGCCGCGGCGTTCGGCGCGCACGCCGGACTCCCGGCACGGTACGAGGCCCTGCCGCTGAGCGTTCTTCCCAACGAGCTCGACAGGATGATGTTCCGCCAGTTCGCGGAGGCGGCGGAACATCCTTCGGACCTCACGGTGGTGCGCTCGATCGAGCCGGCCACCCTGGACCTGGTCGAGTGGATCCGAGCCACCGGCTGGACAGCGCCCACGACCGTGGCCGGCTCCTGAGCTTCCGCCCGCGATGAACACCCCGCGATCGTGCCCACGGTCTCGGCGCGACCTGGGCACGGCCGTCACGGGGATACGCCTCGTGAGCACACCTTGATCTTCCACTTAGAGCGACGAGCGCTGGAGCACGACATGAAGGCGATCACCTACACCGAGTTCGGCGGGCCGGAAGTTCTCCGCCTCGTGGACGTCGGCGAGCCGCACGCCGGACCCGGACAGGTGCGGCTGAAGGTCGTGGCGGCAGCGGTCAACCCGCTCGACTACAAGATCCGCAATGGGTGGAGGCCGCAGATGACGCCGCCGTTCCCGGTGATACCCGGCTTCGAGGCGGCCGGCGTCGTCGACGAGGTCGGCGAGGGCACGACCGGCGTCGCGGTGGGTGACGAAGAGTAACACCTACGGCTACGGCCCGGTCGACGGTCCGTTCACCGAGGATCTGCCGATGCGCCCGACCACCGTGAAGGGGCGCGTGCGGGCGCAGATGTACCGGGACGGCCTCGCCGCGCACGAGGCGGGCCGGTTGCGGTTCACGGAGGTCCGGGCGGCTGACTACCTCGGCGTGGGCGCGCTGGCGGCGTTCAGCTTGTTCATCGGCCCTCAGGTGCAGGCCGGTCAGGAGGTCGTGTTCCCGGCCGATCTGGACGTGGCACACAGTTGGACCTATACGGGTGACGTGGCCAGGACGCTCGTCGCGGTGGCGCTATCCGAGCGGTCGTGGGGCAGTGCCCGGCACACGCCGCAGACCTCGGACCTGTCGATCCGCGAGATGGTGACCCGGTTCGCGACGGTGGCCGGCCGTCCGCAGCCGGCCGTCCGCGAAATGACGCCGCTGGAGCTGCACGCGGCGATGGCGGACCCGATGATGGTCGAGATGGCGGAGATGCAATACCTGACTTACCGCGATGCCATCCTGGACTGGTCACGGACGGCGGCCGAGTTCGATCTGAAGCCGACGCCGCTCGAGGACGTGCTGCGGGAGTTGGCCGCCGCGGCTTGAGGCGATGGGCGGCGGTGCCGCTGATAGCGGCGCGACGGGGGCCACTCCGGTGCACCCACACCGGATCGCCGGGCCGACACACTCCGAACGGCTCCGGAGGTGGTCGGGCCCGGCTCGTACGTCCCGGTGTGGTCTTCGTTGCCGATCGTCAGCCGTTACGGGTGTACACGTCGTCGACGAGGAAGTTCTCGTCGGCGTCGGCGGTGCTGCTGGCCGAGAACGAGTGACCGGTCAGCGTGGAGGTGGCACCGTCAGCGCGGGTCGCCGTGCCGATGAGCCGGCCGTTCACGGTGATCGTGGCGGTCGTCGTGGTCGCCCGCACCTCGACGTCCGTCCAGACGCAACCGCCCGTGCAGGACGCCGACGGGTTGAAGGACTGCCCCGTGCCGAGGGGCCGCCAGACTTTGCCGTCGTAGTACCGCACGGTTCCCTCCCTGGTGAGCGCGAAGTGGAACGCCGCCTGGCGGGTGCCGGTGAGGACGTCGAACAGCATCGCCGAGGATTCCGGCTCGCCGGTCGTCCGCCACTGGTCGGGGTGGAAGCGGAACCCGACCGTCTTGACGCCGGCGGCCGAATCGAGGCGGCGGACCGCCGGGAGGTGCACGGTGCTGCCGTCAGCGATCCGCAGAGCCCGGCTGCTGCCGCTGCCCGCGGTCGACTGGCTCACCCACACGCCGATGTGACCGGCGCCGGCGTCGTCCAGGGTGTGGTCGGCCCGATAGCCGCGCGGGATGCCGTTGACCGGGTCGTTCTCGAAGGAGTCGACGTCGTCTGCGTACAGCTCGATCTCGTTGAGCTGGCTGCACGGAGCCGCGACGCCCGGCGGGCAGATCGACGACTCACCGACCAGCACCCGTACCTGCCGGGCCTGCCGGGACGCGGCGGGGGTGGTGTACTTCAGCGCGTACCCACTCTGATTCGTGACGCTGTACCAGTCGGTCCACGGCTCGTCGGCGGTGAGCCGGGTCTGCACTGTGGCGCTCGCAGTGCCGCCGATCGCCAGACTCAGCCCCACCTTGGACAGGGTGTACGTGCGGTCGAGGGAGATGTCGAAGACACCCGCGCCGCCGGACCGGATCGCGCTCGACCACATCTCGTTGCTGCCGTCGACCGCGCCTCGACTGCCGGTCCGCGGGTGGCCCGTGATCGTGGTGCCGTAGTCCCCGTCGAGCTGCACCGTCCCGGCAGCCGCCTTTCCGGCCAGGTCGATCTTGCCGACGCCGGCGGTCAGCATGTCGGCCAGCACCCGCTTGATCTGGAACGTGGTGGTTCCGTCGGACATGGTGGCGCCGCGCCAGGTGCACTTGTTGCGGTTGGTGCCCTGGTAGACGAGGGCGTGGCACGAGTCGGCCATCAGCACGGCCCGGTTGGACTCGGTCCAAATCAAGTCGGCGTTGCCGCTGGTGCCGTCGTTCAGGTCTTGCGGGGCGGCCACCGAGTGGTTGTCGTAGAACGATCGTTTGACGTCCCAGGTGCGGCCGGTGCCGTCGTACGACAGCGCCACGAAGTTCTGCGGACGGCCCGCCACCAGCGCGAGGATGCCGTTGGGCAGCAGCGACAGCTGCGGGTTGATCCGCCCGAACGGCCGGTTGCCGTTGGCGTCCGCGGCGAACTCGGGGATCGGCGCGGCTGCCGCGGTCCACGTGGTGCCGACGGTGGTGGACCGGCGTACCCAGAGGTTGTCGTACGTGGACGTGCGCATCACCGCGACGAGGTCACCGTTCGCGGCGAGGACCAGCCCGGTCTCGGAGAAGCTGTGGGAGCTGCTGCCTTGCGCGATGGTGGCGCGCAGATTCCAGGTGAGGCCCTGGTCCACGCTGGCCAGCAGCATCGAGGTCGTGGTTTGCAGATCGGTCACCGCGTACCCGGCCATCAGCACCGGTCCACTCGGGACCTGCACCAGGGAGGTGGGAATGAAGTTCGCGGTGCCGTTGAGGAACGACTGCGGCGCGATGTCGATCTGCGCCGAGACGGGCGCGCCGTACGTGCCGCCGTCGTCGGACGAGTACGAGACAGGCACGGAACGCTGCTGGGGGCGCGCGGGGCCGTTCGCCGGCGGTGCCTGCCCGGCGAGGGCGACGTGGAGCACCCGTCCGTCATCGAGCCGGGTCGCCGTCTCGTGACTGTCCCCGATCGACGCGCTGAACGTCAGCCCGCCGTTGGCCGACGTGAGCCGGCCCGGCTCCTCGCGGGCGCCGGCATCGTAGTGGCGCAGGTAACCGGCCCGGACCGGCCGGGTGGGGTTCTGCGCCGTACCGGAGTCGTAGGCGCTCGTCATCGCGAACCAGGCGGGCGTGTCACCGGGCGGGTCATAGGCGGTGCCGGGCGCACCGAGCACCAGCGCGGGCGCGGTAGGTGACAGCCCGGCGATCTCCGTCTTGGTCGCCGCCGCGGCGCTCACCGGCGGAGCCACCACCGGTGTCACGATCAGCGCCAGCATTCCGGCAAGCATGGAAAAACCCATCGAACGACGCATACTGCCCTCCCCGTCAGTGTGATCATCTTGCCACGGAAGGATGGCGCCTGGCGGTACGCACGCAAACTCCACTGAGGATTCATCCGGGCGACGTCCGCGTCTGCTCGAGGGGACCCGCTCAAGGTCAAGGAACAGGCCGAGGGCCGTACGATGGACGCCGCTCGATCGATGGGAAGCGGGGGTGGCGACGAGTGACCGATCCTCAGGCGCAGGCCGCGCGGGTGGCGGGAGAGTTGGCCCGGCGGGCCGCAGCCGTCCAGGAGACGGTGGCTGCCCAGCGGGCCGCCGGCTCACAGAGCACCCTGGCGGACCGCCCGCAGCCCCGAGCAGCCGGCGAGCTCAGCGCGGCCGCCCTGTTCGCCGCGGCCGCCGACGGGTGGGGAGCGGGACAGCCGGAGGGGTCGCAGCCGGTCATGCGGGTGCCGCTCGGCGGTGGCAGACGGCGGTTCGGGTGGCGCCGTGCCGAGGAGCCGGCCGTCTGGTTCGTGGCGGGGACGCTGCCGGCCCAGCCGCCGGCTCAGGTGATTCTGGTGCGGCCGAACGAGACGGTGGTGGCCCTGTCACGCCGGGCGCCGGCCGAAACGATCGCCGCCGCGGTGCGGCAGCTCCGCGAACCGGTGCGGGAGTGGACCCGGGCCGGTGACGGTTTCGCGTTCCCCCGGCGGTGGGGCGGCCACCCGTACGCCACCCGCAGCGACTACGTCCGGCCACGGCCGGCGTGGGAGCTGACAGCGTCGGGGCTGCGGCCGGCCCCCATGGAGGATCCGCCACTGGTGGACACGTCGACCGCGGTCGTGCTCACCTCACCGTCCCCCGGCGTCGGCGGCGACGTGGCAGCGCAGTGGCTGTCGTTCCTGAACGCTCGTGCGGAGATTCCCACCCCGACCAACCTCACCGACATCTGGGCGTGGGCGGCGGTGGACGCCCTGATCGACGAGCTCGAACTGGCCGTCGCGCACCTGGGCGAAGCGGATCAAGAAGTCGCGCGGCAGCGCGTCACCGACGCCGGGTGGGGGCAGCCACGGGAGGCGGTGCTCGGCCCGGTACGCCGGCGGCTCACCAACCGGAACGCGGTACTCGCCGGCGATCCGGGACGGACCCTGTGGCGGCAGCTCGGCATCCGCGCCGTCAGCCGCGAGGAGCAGGACATTCTCCACGTCCACGGGGGCCGGGACGGTTGGCGGCGGGTCGACCTGGTCCCGGTCTGGACGCCGTCCGGCGAGCCGGCCGCCCGCGCCCGCGTCCACTTCGGCAAGACCGTGATCGACGTGAACGTGGCCGCCGACCCGGCCGAGATCGACGCCCAGCTCTGGCCCAGCCTCGCCGAGGCTCAGCGGGGCTCGATCGGCGCCCTGGCGTTCGGCCCGGCCGCCGGACTTACCGGCCGGCTGGCGGGCCTGGGTGAGCGTCTGGAGCGGGCGGCCGCGTTCGCCGACTGGCTGGCGACGACCGCCCCCGGCTGAGCGTGTTCTTCAACCTGCAGTCCTGGGCTTGCGACGGGGTGCACCGCGGCCACAGGTGTCCGGCCGGGAACCGTCGCGGAGTTGACGGTCGTGCAGCCGGCTGAGCACCAGCAGGCTGGTGATCGCCCCGACGCCGGCCATGAACATGTCCCACTGGGTGTCCCAGACGTCGCCCTGGGTGCCCAGGAAGTCGTCGGCCGAGGAACCGCCGATGACGGCCGACAGCCACTCGAACAGTTCCCACGTCGCGCTGACCGCCATGACCACGCAGATCACCAACGCGGTGAGCCAGCGGCCGGGCCGCAACGGAGTTCGACGCAACAGGATCTCGCGGGCCACGATCGCCGGCACGAATCCCTGAGCGAAGTGTCCGAGACGGTCGTACGGGTTCCGGGCCAGCCCCAACGCGTCGCGCACCCAGTCGCCGGCCGGCACCTCGGCGTAGGTCCAGTGGCCACCGATCATCAAGATCAGCGCGTGGGCCAGGATCAACCGGTAGGCCAGCGGGCTGAGCGGAAACCTGCGGTATGTGGCGACCAGGACCACAGCCGCCACCAGCGCCGCGAGCACTTCCAGGAACCAGGTGCCCAGCGACTTGGCGCCGACGGCGGAGACCGCCAGAGCGACCACTCCCACGGTCAGCAGGACAGCGGGCTCACGGCGGCGGGGTACGGCGGCGGGTGCGATCATCGCGCCATTCTCGCGTCACGGCGCCGGCGGCTCCTCTGAGGTGATGCCGGGGGACGTACTCGCCGGTCCAGGCGCGCGACGATCGCACCAGCGATGTCCTCGGGCCGCCTCGTGCCGCTGATCGCCTTCTGCCGCCGTGACCGCTTCGGCCGGAAACCGTCGCCGTTTGAACGGGGTGCGCACGCTGCCGCGAGCGCCTTGGTACCCCTTGTCGGCGAAGGACATCACGTTGGCGCGGACTGCGGCCCTCACCGTCCGCTATGTCAGGCAGGACGAAGACGGTGAGGAACACCGACAGCGACACCAGCTCGAAGCCGGCCCTTGCCCGGGGCTGGCGGATCCACGCCAGCCTCCCGCTCGCCGACAACCGGGCGGTGACGGCGTGATCCGCATCGTGCTCGTCGACGACCAGCACCTGGTCCGGGCCGGGTTCCGGATGGTACTGGACTACCAGGACGACATGACCGTGGTCGGCGAGGCGGCGACGGCGCCGAGGCGCCGCGCCTGCTCCGCAGCACAGCGGCGGACGTCGTCGTGATGGACCTGCGGATGCCCATACTCGACGGGGTGACCGCGACCCGGCGGATCAGCGCGGCCGGCCCGCTGCCCCGCGTGCTGGTGCTCACCACGTCTGACACCGACGAGGAGGCGTTCGCCGCTCTGCAGGCTGGGGCGAGCGGCTTCCTGCTCAAGAGCGCGCCCCCCGACGACCTGCTGAATGCGATCCGCGTGGTGGCTGGCGGCGACGCCGTCGTCGTGGCGCCCTGAGTGACTCGCCGGCTGCTGGACCGTTTCGCCGGCCGGCTCATCGCTCAGGAAAGCACCCCGGCGGGCCCCCCGGACCTGACCGAGCGGGAACGGGAGGCCCTGCTGCTACTGGCGCAGGGTCTGTCGAACCTCGAGATCAGCGGTCGGCTGCAGGTCGCCGAAGCGACGGTGAAGACCCACATCGGTCGGATCCTGAACAAGCTCGGGTTGCGCGACCGGGTGCAGGCGGTCGTCTTCGCCTACGAATCCGGGTTTGTCCGTCCCGGCGGTGGCGCCTAACCGCCGTGGCGCGTTGTCGTGGCGAGCCGCCACCGGCTGCAAGGTGTGACGCCCGTTATTCGGTTTCCCGGGAGCGGGTCGTGGTTCCTTGGTACCGTCCGGGCTGACTTGCGTGCGTCGGCGTCCACCGAAGGGCAGACCCTGGCGGTGGGCGCCGACGCGGTGTGTCGTCAGGCGACGATGATGACCGTTTTGCCGAGCAGCTTGCCGTTGCTCGCATCCCTGTGGACTGTCGGCAGTTCCTCCAGCGGTCGGCGGTCGGCGATGTGCAGCTTGAGTGCACCGTTGTCGATCCGGGAGACGAGGTCGGCCAGGTGGGAGGCGTCGGGGCGAACCCACACGCCTGCTGTGCGTACCGAGCGTGCCTCGTCAGCCGGCACCGGGCCGGCAGAGCTGACGACGATGCCGCCGTCGGCCACGTAGGAGGTCAGTTTCGCGAGGCCTTCGGGAGCCAGTCGGACATGGTTCACCACCACGTCGAAGGGGCCGCCGACGGCGGCCGGGCCGGCGTCGAGGTCCAGCGGGCCGACGACCTCCTGCACGCCATAGCCGTTCAGGCGGTCGGCGTGCTGCCGGCCGTCGACGGCGGTCACCTTCGCGCCGGCTTCGACGGCGAGCTGGACCACGATGCTTCCCACCGCGCCGCCTGCCCCGTTGACGAGAACGGTCTGACCGGCCTTGATTCCCGCGAGTTCGACTGCCGCCTGTCGCGCCGCCAGCCCGCTCAGGGGTAGGGCTGCGGCGTCGGCCAGCGTGATGCTGCGGGGAGCGGCGGTCACCAGGTCGGCGGCGACGACCGCGTACTCGGCGGCCCCGCCGTGCACGTCCAGCGGGAACATGGCGATGATCGAATCACCGACCTGCAGTTCGTTGACTCCGTCGCCGAGCTCGGCGACGATGCCTGCGACGTCGAGGCCGGGCGTGATCGGCAGCGCAGTGGGGATCATCTCGGCGAGGACGCCCAGCCGGATGTGGTCGTCGACCGGGTTGAACGACGTGGCAGCCACCTTCACCAGCACCTGGCCCGCTCCGGGAACCGGACGCACCGCCTCCTCCTGGCGCAGAACTTCGGTGCTGCCGAACTCGTGATAGCGAATCGCCTTCATGGCCTCTCCCAATGGTTGTCGTGATGTCGGATCCGTGGCGAACGGGGCATCGCCGGAGCGGGCCGGGGCGCGAAGCTGGACACGGCCGGACTTGCCTGGGCAACTGAGAATGAGTGTTTCTGACTTGCCTAGGCAAGTCAACATGGGTGGCATCACAGAGGCCTACCAGGTCACTACCTGCGCCTGATCGGCCAGCGCGCCCCTGAGCTTCAGAGCTCCTGGCCACGTGCCAGGTTGCCCAGTCAAGTAAGCTGCGCGCATGACCGGCTCTCCGCAATGGCTCGACGACGAGCAGCAAAAGCTGTGGCAGGATCTGCGTACCGTGGTCGTCGCGCTGCCCACGCTGCTGGATCGTCAGTTGCAGCGGGACGAGGGCATCTCGAACTTTGAGTACAGCGTGATGGCCCGACTGTCCATGACGGAGACGCACACGATGCGGCTCAGCGAGCTGGCCGTGCAGTGCAACAGCACACAGCCACGGCTGTCCAAGCTGATGGCCCGACTGGAGCAGCAGGCGTGGGTCACCCGATACCCTGATCCGGACAACGGCCGATACACTCTCGCGGCCCTGACCGACGCCGGCTTGCAGAAGGTTGAGCACAGCGCTCCAGCTCACGTTGAACAGGTCAGGCAACTGGTGTTCGACCCACTCAGCGCGGCACAGCAACGCCATCTCGGCGCCGCGCTGGCCCGCGTCGCCGCCCTGGTACGCGAGCAACTCGACGGTCGGTGAGCGACGCTCTCGTTGGCACGGACAAAGTCGGCGGGTTCAATTTGTCGTCGTAGGACGTCTCTTTGCGGGAGCTCGTACGTCAGCTCGAAAGGCAGAGAAGCGGCGCACCCAAGGCCCGGCCGACCTGCGCCACGAACGCCTTCGCCAACACTAGATTTCAGCGTCCGCAGGGTGGTAAGGGAGCAACCGCAGCCTTCCAACTCCCGATAGGCACGCTCGACCATCCGGGCGTGAGCCGTCCGGCGCGCACGCCACCCACGTACGGGTAGATCAGACCGAACAGCCACCGGCAGCCGTACACCGTGTTCGGCTCAAGCTCCTGCTCCCGGGACACCCACCTCGGCGTGCACGGCCCTCGAAAACACCGGTGACCACGCTGGGCCTGCCCGATGAGTTCCCGGCGTCGAGGCCGGCGAAAAGTCACGAGTTCGCCGGTGAAGAGGTGGGCGCCAGGTGCTGCGGCGCCGTACCCCTGGTCATCGCCGCCGACGCCTTCCTCGCCGCAGCGACGGCAGTCAGCACAGCAGTCAGGACGGGCTGATTGACATCACCGTCAACGAACTCCGCCGACCGTTCGACGCCCTGGTCATCGACCCCGCACGACGCATCGCCCCGCGCTCGGGGGAGCTGCGGGGCATCGGTGCGACGATCAGTGGGCTCAGTAACCGAAGTCCTGGGTGTAGTACGGCGCGCCGTTCTGCGCGTAGACGGCGCCGGTGCCGACCGTCTTCGAGCGGCAGTTCAGGATGTTCGCGCGGTGGCCCGGGCTGTTCATCCAGCCGGTCACGACCTCCTCGGCGCTGCGGTAGCCCCAGGCGATGTTCTCGGCGGACGGGCGGGCGAAGCCGGCGGCCTTGGCACGCGACACGAAGTTCGAGCCGGCCCGGCCGGTGTGCGAGAACGCGCCGGTACGGCCCATCCACGCACTGTGCGCCCGGGCAGCCTCGGTGAGCTGGTCGTTCGCGGTCAGCGCGGCACAACCGTGCTCGACGCGCTCCTCGTTGACCAGGCGGAGAATGTCGGCCTGCAAGCTCTGCTCGGCGGCTTTGGCCTTCACCGGCGCGGCCTCAGCCGGGGACGCACTCATCATGACGCCGGCCGCGGCCGGGACGATGAAGGCGGCCAGGGCGAAGCTACGCAGGAGAGAGCGCAAGAGGAGACCCTTTCGATCGGTGGCCCCGGCGTGTCCGCCGGGCGCACCGTTCTCTTCGTCGGGGGCTCAGCTCCGGTGATCGCGGATCAGTGGCGTTGCAGTCGCCATCCGGTTGCCGCTTGGCCGTCAGGACGGCCAAGCTCAACGCCCGCAGGCGTCTCATCGGGGATCTCCTTTCGTCGGACCGCGCCGGGGGTACGCGGTCAGCTGAGGGTCACGGCGTCGATGTCCTGGACCTGGTTGCCGCCAAGGTAGAGGTTGACGGTGCGCACGTCGGCCAAGCCGGGGCAGCCCGGGGCGACGGCGGTCAGGTCCAGGACGAAAGTGCCGGGACGGTCCGGCGCCGGCCGGGCATCGCCCTGGCACCACACGCTGTCCGGCCCGGTCTGGAAGGAGACCGCGAAGGATCCGTTGGCCGACGGGGAGGCGAAGCTCAGTGCTGCCCGGGTGCTCAGGTCCGCCGGGGCAGGCAATGGTGCGCCGAACCAGCCGCCCGCGGTGCCGGTCAGGCGCAGTCCCTGCACGCCGTCGGCGTGGAACGCGGTGGTGACGGCGGTGGTGCCGGCATCGGGGTTGAACGCCGCAGGTCCCCACCCCTGGGTCCCGTCCTCGAAGTCGAAGAGGGTTTCGGCGGGGCGCGGCTGTGGTTTGACGGTCACCGTGACGGTGGCCCGGTTCGAGGTCCGGCCGAGGTCGTCCCGGACGGTGTAGGTCGCCACGGCTCTGCCCGCGAAGCCAGCTGCCGGGGTGAAATCGACCGTGCCGTTGCTGCGAACGGTGAAGGTTCCGCCGGTGACGGTGACCGTCGTCTGCCGGCCGGCACGGTCCGGGTCCAGGTCGACGGTGCGGGGGTTGACCGCGCGGGCCGGCAGGTAGGCGATGTCGTTACCGGTGGCGGCGACGCTCACGGCCGTACCGTAATCGGTGGTTGTGGTGTCGTCGTCGGCGACCGGGGCGAAGGTGAAGCCTGCGCCGCGCATCCGGCGGGCGAAGTTGCCGATCGTGGTGCAGACCGGGCTCGGGCAGTAGACGGTGAACCCGTCGTAGTCACCGTAGAGACTGCCGTCCTCGAGCCGGTCCGACAGGATCCAGTACAGCGCGCCGGTGGTGCCGGAGGCGTAGGCCGCGTCGGTCCAGCGCTGGTAGACGGTGTTGCGGGTGGCCTTGTCGCGGTACCCGAACTCGCCGAGCATCACCGGCTTGCCGACCTGGCGTCCCGCCTTGGCGTGCTCGATGATCCACTGGGTGCCCCAGTCGGCCGTCTTGCCCCAGCCGTCCGGGTACAGGTGGTAGCTGAGCACGTCGATGTTCTTGAGCCGGCCCAGGCGGACGGTGTCGATACCCTCTCCCCCGTTGCGGGTCCAGTCGTCGCCGCCGGGCTGGTCGGCGAAGAAGCCCTCGTCGCCGACGCTGATCAGATGCCGGCGATCCACCGACCTGATGTACGTGGACATCTCGTCGGCCCAGGCGGTGATCGTGTCGGTGTCGCAGCCTGCGGAGCGCGGATACCGGCCGGAGCCGACGCACCGCGGCTCGTTGGCCAGTTCCCACGTCATGATCGTCGGGTCGTCCTTGTACTTCACGCCGGTGATGGTGTTGGTCCGGTCGAGCACATGCGCGATGTAGTCGCGGTACCAGCCCCGGATCCGGGCGTCGGTGTAGAAGTCGTCGTGGTGCGCGCCGCCGGCCCACTCGACATACCTGTCCATGCCACCGAAGTCGGCCCAGTTGTTGGTGAACGGGATGACCAGCTTGAGCCCGTCGTGAGCGGCGCGGGCGATCACCACGTCCAGCCGGGCCAGGCCGTCCGCGCCATCGTTGTAGCGCGGATGACGCGAGCCGTCCCAATACTGCAGGTACACGCCGTTCTGGCTGCCGGCGGTGGGATCGCTGCCGTCGGCGAGGCCGGTGTCGAACCAGCCCCACGTCCGCACTACCTGAAATCCGGAGGCGGCCGCCTTGTCGAGCACGTTGTCGCGAGCGACCGCGGACTGGTAGTGCAGGTAGTAGTTGTTGGTCCCGGCGAAACGGAACGGTCTGCCGCCCAGCGTGAGGGTGGCGCCGGTCCGCGTCACGAACGGCGAGGCCGCGGCGGTCGCCGACGCGGGCACCGCGGCGACGCCGACAGCGGCCAGCAGCAATCCGAGAAGGGCGGCGCAATGTCGGCGCGTCGCCGTCAGCACGTTCATGATCGTCTCCGCTGGAGTGTCGGTCATCGATGTTTCCGGGCCGTTACGCAATCTAAAGCGCCTTAAGTAAGGCGTCAAGCAGGCGCAACGTCCCGCTGCCGCAGCAGCAGGGAAAGAAGCGGCTAGCCGCAAACCCGCCCGCCACCCATTGACACCCATAACTTAAGGCGCTTACTGACGCCGAGCCCCGCATCCGCGTCCGCATCCTCCCCCGGCACGCCACGAGCCGCCCTGGCCGCGACGCCGCCGATGGGCTTCAACGACTGGAACGCCTTCGGCTGCGCGGTGGACGACACGCTCATCCGGCAGACCGCCGACGCCATGGTCGAGAAGGGTCTCTGCGCGCGGCCGGCTACGAGTACGTCACCATCGACGACTGCTGGTCGGCCCAGGAACGAGACGCCGGCGGCCGGCTCGTGCCCAACCCGGTCAAGTTCCCCGAGGGCATGGCGGACTGGCCCGCTACGTCCACGGCAAAGGGCTCAAGCTGGGCATCTACGGCGACGCGGGAACGCAGACATGCGCGGGCTACCCGGGCAGCCTCGGGCACGAGACGATCGACGCCCGGACCTGGGCGGACTGGGGCATCGACTACCTCAAGTACGACAACTGCCACAACCAGTCCGACGGCTCGCAAGCCGACTACCAGCGGCGCTACACGGCGATGCGCGACGCGCTGCGGGCCACCGGCCGGCCGATCGTCTACGCCATGTGCGAGTGGGGCTCGTCCCGGCCATGGAACTGGGCCACCGGCGTGGCCCAGTTGTGGCGTACCACCGGCGATATCAGCGACACCTGGCCGAGCGTACGGTCGATCATCGCGCAGAACGCGCCGCTGGCGCCGTACGCCGGGCCGGGGCACTGGAACGACCCGGACATGCTGGAGGTCGGCAACGGCGGGATGTCCGCCGTGGAATATCGCACCCACATGAGCATGTGGGCGATGATGGCGCCCCGCTCATCATCGGCACCGATCTGCGTACGGCCGGGGCGGACACCCTGGCCGTCTCGGTCACCGCGGCATCATCGCCATCGATCAGGACCGGCTCGGGGTGCAGTGCGCCGTGGTCAGCGACGCGGGCGGGCCGATGGTGCTCGACAAGCCGCTGGCCGGTGGTGACCGGGCGATCGCGCTGTACAACTCCACCGACAAGCTTGCCACCGTCGGCGTCGCGGCCGGCGACACCGGTCTGGCCCGGGCGCCCGCGTACCGGCTGCACGACGTCTGGTCCGGAAAGGATCTGCAGGCGGGCACCACCATCGCCGCCGCGGTGCCACCGCACGGCACGGTGGTGTACCGGGTCCGCCCGATGGCCGGTCCGATGGCCGTACCGCCCTCGGTGACGGTCGGCGCCGGCCTGGCGACTCTCGTTCCGGGTGCGGAGCATGCCGGCGTGCTGACCACGATGGTGACCGATCGGGGCGGCACCGGCCTGACCGGAGTACGGGTACGGGTCCAGGCGCCGCAAGGGTGGACAGTCCGGCCCACCTCGCCGCCGACCGCCGGGAAGCTGGCCCCCGACGCGGCGCTGACCACCACCTGGCAGGTGACCGTTCCTGACGGAAGCGCCGCGGGCCGGTATCCACTGACGATCACCGCGTCCTACGGGTGGGGCCCGCACCATCGGCCCGCCGCCACCAGCACCGGCCTCGATGCCGACGTCGTCACGGCGCCCGCGTCCGGGCGCTGGCACCTGAGCGCGCTACCGACCGCCGCCGAGACGGACGCCGAGTTCGACCAGTCAGTCGGCGGAGCCGGCATCGGCGACGGCAACCTGATCACCATCGCTGGCCACTACTACACCCGTGGCCTGGGCGTGGCCGCGCCGGACGAACTGCTCTACTACCTCGGCGGCACCTGCTCGTCATTGACCACGGACGTGGGCGTCGACGACGAGGACAATGCCGGAACGGCCCGGTTCACCGTCTACGCCGACGACACGGCGGTCGTGAGCAGCGGCACCATGGCATCCGGCGGCGCGGCGACAACCTTGACCGCCGGACTATCGGGCATCCAACGGTTGCCACTGGCCGTCGACGGTACGGCCGGAACGCACGCCGACTGGGCGGCGCCGGTGCTGACCTGCGGATCGGCCGGCCCGGACGATCCGGTCGCACCGGCGTCCAGGACGCTGCTCTCCTTCGAGGACGGCACCGACGGGTTCGGCATCGCCAACCCGGAGCAGGGCGGCAGCGTCGCCGGGTCCTCCGCCTTCGCCACCGACGGGACGCACGGGCTGCAGGTCGAGCCGCCCGTCAACGGCAACTGGTTCGGCGTCGCCCTCACATCGCCGCTCGACCTGACCGGCACGCGGGCCCTGAAGTACGACGTACGTGCCGGACAAGCCGGCACCTCCGGTGAGATCGCCATCCAGGCCGGGCCGGACAACACCTGGTGCCAGGGCGGGAAGTGGGCGTGGACCAACGCGCACGCCAGCCGCTCCATCACCGAGAGCATCGACGACATCTCCTGCCCCGGCGGGGCGCCACCCGACCCCACGCAAGTGCACGGCATCTGGGTGTTCCTCAACGGCGGCGCGGCGGCGGAGATCGACAACATCCGTGCGGAATAGGAGAACATCGTGAGATTCAGACCCCTGCTGGCCGCGGCTGTCATCGCCGCACTACCGCTGAGCCTGGCCGTCGGAGTCGCTCCCGCGTACGCCGCGACCGGCATGCGCGTCAGCGGCCAGGCCCTGCTCGACGGCAACGGCAAGAGCTTCATGATCCGGGGGACGAACGAGCCGCACGCCTGGTTTCCCGGCAACACCGCCAGTGATCTCGGCTGGCAGAAGAGCTGGCGGGCCAACACCGTGCGCGTCGTGCTCAGCCGCGGCCGGTGGACGGCCAACTCCGCCTCGGACGTCAGCAACGTCATCGCCGCCTGCAAGAGCAACAAGCTGATCTGCCTGCTGGAGAATCACGACACCACCGGGTACGGCGACGCCGGCGGCGCGTACAGCCTCTCCTCGGCCGCCGACTACTGGATCAGGATCAAGAACGCGCTGCAGGGCCAGGAGCGCTACGTGATGATCAACATCGGCAACGAGCCGTACGGCAACAACAACATCGCCAACTGGACCGCCGACACCAAGAACGCCGTCACCAAGCTGCGCAACGCCGGCCTCGACCACGTCCTGGTCGTCGACGCCCCGAACTGGGGACAGGACAACGGCGGCGTGATGAAGAACAACGCCGCGTCGGTCCAGGCCGCCGACCCGCGTCACAACCTCGTCTTCTCGGTGCACATGTACTCGCAGTACAGCAGCGCCTCGACGATCACCTCGTACATCGACACCTTCAAGAACAACAACCTGCTGCTGATCGGGGAGTTCGGGCCCTACGACGCCTACGGCAACGTCGACGAGGACACCATCATGGCCAAGGCCAACTCTGCCGGGTACGGACTTCTCGCGTGGTCCTGGAGCGGCAACAGCAGCGACCTTTCGTACCTCGACCAGGTCAGCAACTTCAACGGCAACGCCCGTACGTCCTGGGGCGACCGGGTGTGGTTCGGCGCCAACGGTATCTACACCACGAGCACCCAGGCCTCCGTCTACTGACCACCGGCCCGGGCGCTGGCCCCTCGCCGCCCGGGCCGGTTCACGACGCCGGGCGGTCCCGTTCAGGCGAGGCCGCCACCGGCCGAACGGTGTTCCGGGAGCGTTCAGGCGATGAGGAGCAGGTGAGTTGGCACCGATCGCCGGCTTGTGGCATACCGTCCGCTGGGTCCGGGTCAGCTGACGGCGTTGAGCGGGGCCTGGTTGTCAGCCTCCGGCAGTTCGGTGTCGGAGCGGGCCGGAGCCGGGCTGATCCACCGGGCGAGCAGCACGGTCGCGTCGTCCTGCAGGCAGTCGTCCTGACGCTCGAGGATGGCGTGGACCAGCCTGCGGGTGGTCTCCGGCAACGGCAACTGGTCGGCGATGGCCTTGACCGTGAAGTCGACGAGCCGGTCGATACCGAACGGCTCGCCGTCACTGGACCGGGCCTCGATGATGCCGTCGGTGTAGAGCAGTACATGGTCGCCCGGTTCCAGGGCCTCCTCGACGACGACCGGCGGCCGGTGACGACCGAGCGAGACCGGCAGGGCCGTCGGCGTGGGCAGTATCTTGACCGCTTTGCCCTGGCGGATGACCACACCGCTGGGATGCCCGGCGGAGATCACTCGCAGCACCCCGGTGCGCTGGTCGAGCTCGGCCAGCACCGCGGTGATCAGGCCCCACTTGTCATGGTCCTGAACGGCCTGATCGATGTGGTGGTACGTGCCGATCAGGTCGAGGCCGGTACGGCGGGCGTTGCGGTAGGCCGCCAGCGCTAGCGAGGCCAGCATGACCGCCCGCATGCCCCCGGCCGAGCCGTGGCCGACGGCGTCGAACAGGGCCAGGTGGGCGATGTCGCCGTTGACGGCGTAGTCGAAGGCGTCGCCGCCGACGTCGTAGCACGGCTCCAGCACGCCACTGATCATCAGATGGCCGGTGGAGAACGTCAGCGGTGGCAGCTGGGCGCGCAGCATCTCCGCCGCCAGCAGCATGGGTTCGCGGCGGCGCAACCGTTCGATGGTGTCGCTGTAGAGGTCGCGGGTGACGAGCAGCTCGGCCAGCAGCGCCGCGACCGTCGCGCAGTCCTCCACCGTCGACTCCCCAACCGGACCGGCCAGGACGGTTTCCAGGACGCCGAGGCGTTCGGCACCGTTGATCAGCGGCACCCACAGCCGGACGCCGTCGGATTCGGCGTCGCTGACGCACGCGGCGACGGTGGTGAACGCGCGGCCCGCGAAAGTGCCGTCGATCATGAACCGGTCACGGGGTGGAGCATCCCCGGCCACCAAGGGCAGCAGTTCGCGCTGCTGATGATCCACCACATAGATGACCATGGCGGTGGCGCCGACGAGCGGGGCGGCCCGCATCGCCATCTGCGGCAGGTCGTCCGGCCGGGCATGGTGCGACTGCCGCAGCAGCCGGCCCAGAGCTTCGATCCCACTCACTGCACCCCTCCTCACCATGACGCCAGAGGCAGTGTGTCGCACACGGGCCGCTCGTGCCGAATCAGAGGACGTACGTCACCCGGGGCCTGCCGTCTGCCGCTCACCCCGCCGGGCCGCTGCCGATGGGAAAGGCCGCAGAGAGCGGGCACACCAGGCGAAAGGTGAAGAATCCACACCTACGGGCAGCGAGGCAGCGCGGCCGGCGGTACTGCACGACTACGGGATGCTGGACACGCCGTCCAGCAGACCGACGGCACTCCGCTGGTCGCGGTCCGATGCGGTGCGTCTGGTCGCCATCAAGTGGTGACCGGACCTGGGGCCACGGCTTGCGGCTCACGTCGCGCTCCCGACCAGGAACATTTGATACCGCCCAGCCCGCGGCCCCGGGTGGGAACATGACCGCAGCACCCCGAGCAGATGGGTAATTCCGGTAAATCATGATTCAAGGGACTATTCTGACCCGCTGCGGGAAGCCACCTGTCCTCACCCATCAGGAAGGCGGCACCCGTGCCCGACAACCAGTACGAGGCCCAGCATCCCCAGGATCAGTACCGCACCCCGGACGCGCAGGACAGCGACCGGATCTCGCACCCCGGCATCACCGGCGAGATGGACGTCGAGCCGGACCACGGCGAGGACAGCTACCACGGAACCGGCCGGCTCAACGGCAAGCGGGCCATCATCACCGGCGGGGACTCCGGGATCGGCCGCGCCGTGGCCATCGCGTTCGCCCGCGAGGGCGCCGACGTGCTGATCTCCTATCTACCCGAGGAGCAGGACGACGCCCGGGAGACCGCGCAGCTGGTCGAGAAGGCCGGCCGCAAGGCGGTCACGGTACCCGGCGACATCCGCAACGAACACCATTGCGCGGACATCGTGGCGAAGGCGGTCAGCGACCTCGGCGGCCTCGACATCCTGGTCAACAACGCCGCCTACCAGATGTCGCAGGACAGTGGTCTGCTCGACATCACCACCGAGCAGTTCGACCGGGTGATGAAGACCAACCTGTACGCGATGTTCTGGCTGAGCAAGGCGGCGGTACCACACATGCGGCCGGGCTCCACGATCATCAACACCGCGTCGATCCAGGCGTACAGTCCGTCGCCGAACCTACTCGACTACGCCACCACCAAGGCTGGCATCGTGGCCTTCACCAAAGCACTCGGCGCCAACCTCGCGGACAGGGGCATCCGGGTCAACGCCGTGGCACCCGGACCGATCTGGACGCCACTGATCCCAGCCACCATGCCCAAAGAGAAAGTCCAGTCGTTCGGCGAGGACACCCCGATGGCGCGCGCCGGACAGCCTGCCGAGCTGGCGCCCGCGTACGTCTTCTTCGCCTCGCAGGAATCCAGCTACATCACCGGCGAGGTGCTCGGGGTCACCGGCGGCAAACCGCTGGCGTGAGCGGCCGGTGCCGGTGCAGATCGGGAGTACCCGTCTACGCCGGCACCGGCCGTATGTCCACCTTCGCCGACGAGCCTTCGCAGGGGCGCGAAGTGATGGTGCGCCGCGCCTGCTTCCGGCCAGATCTCTTGCACCACGTACACCCCGTAGACGCCGGACCACCACCACGGCGCCCGGACCACTTCCCACTGCAGCTCACAACACTGCGGAACCAGCGAGCACCCTAGGCAATTTCGCGGAACGCCTCAGCCAGATCGGCGATCGCGCAGTCCCGGGTTCGGGAGGGTCACGTGGCCGTCGGGCGACTGCCGGCCTTGGCGGGTGGGTCGGTGGGCAGGCGGACAGTGAAGGTGGTGGCGGCCTTGTCGGGCTCGCTGACGATGATGGTGCCGCCGTGCTGCTCGACGATGGCCCGGGCGATGGTGAGGCCGAGGCCGGTGCCCGGGATGCCGCCGTGGCGGGCGGTCTCGCTGCGGAAGAACATGTCGAACAGGGTGGCCGTGTGCGGATCGGTGGACAGGTCGATCCCGACGGTGCTGCCCGGGCTGGCCCAGGTGAGTGCGTTGGCCAGCAGCTCGTCGACGACTTGCCGCAGCCGTTGAGGGTCGGCGTGCAACGGCGCCGTGGGTGGCGTGTTCGCCTCGATCGCGGCCGTGGCGGTCGAGGCTGTCCGGGCGGCGTCGACGGCCTCGTGCACGACGATGGCCAGGTCCATGGGTTGCGTATTGAGGTCGATGTGCCCGGAACGCATGCCGGAGACGTCGAGCAGCTTCATCACGATGCCACGCAAGGCCTCGGTGTTACGCCGCATCACCTGCAGCACGGACCGCTGGTCCTCGGTCGTGTCCGGGTTGTCGAGCATCACCTCGGTGTAGGCCTGCACGCTGGTCAGCGGAGTCCGCAGTCCGTGGCCGACCAGGGCGATGTACTCGTCGCGGGACTGGTCGAGCTCGGCGGCAAGGCGTTCGGCGCGGCGGCGGGCGAGGAATTCGCCGATGTGCGCGCTGACCCCGGTCATGATCGCGGTGCGGGTGTCGTCGGGGGTTTCGACGGTGTCGCTGTAGCAGGTCAGCACCGCGAGGATGGCCGAGCCGCTGGGCACGGGGACGGCGAGGGCGGCGCGGAGCGGCCCCCAGTCGGTGGTCTGCTGGGCGGCATCCGGGTCGGCGTGCAGGTTCGACGCCCAGACCGGGTCCGCGGTCTGCCAGGCGCGGCCGGGGATGCCCTGGCCGTACAGCAGCCGGTCGGGCAGCTGGCACGGCAGGTCGTAGCCGGGCTCGGCCCAGCGGGTGGCGCGGCGCAAGATCTGGGCGACGTCGTCGACGGTCCACAGTTCCACCGCCGACCAGCCAGCCATCCGGCCGAGAACCTCGACGACCTCGCCCAGACTTCGGCGGCCATCTGCTCGGTCGGGTCCGCAGTTGCGCGGTCAGCTCCTGCAGCGCGGGAGAGCCCTGGCGGGCCTGCATGAAGGCGGTGACGTCCTCGGTGCGGTGCAGGATCCAGCGCAACTCGCCGCCGGCGTCGAACACCGGTGCGTTGGCGGGCGCTCAGTAGCGGGTGTCGAAACCACTGTCGGGCCGGGGGATGTCGTACTTCTGGATCGCCATCACGTCGGTGACTCGTTCGCTGAGCAGCCGGCGCAGCGAGGCACCCCACATGCTCACGCCGCTGGCCGACGGGTCGTCGGGGTTGTCGGGAAACGCGTCGAAGACCGTCCGGCCGCTCGATCCGCCGTGCCCGCTCACTTCCCCCATCAAGACATAGTACGAAAACCTCCCAAAAGATTCGGTTCGACGCGGCAGTCGAGCTGCCAGCTCACGTGGGCGGACGAGTGAGGCTCCGTCGGGGCGGCTCGGTAAGCAGCTCCGTGTCCGAGGCCGGCGGTGCGGTGGTAAGCCATGCGGAGCGGGACGGTGGCGTCGTCGTGCAGCCGGTCATCCTGGTCCCGAGGATGGCATGGATCAGCGGCCGGGCGGTCCCGGGCAGGGACAACCGATCCGCTGCGGCCTTCACGGCGAAGGCCGCACGCCTGTTCCTCGTGGCCGGGTCACCCGCGGCGCCGTCTGCTGCCTTTGCGCGGAAATGAGCAACGCCGGATAAGTGGCAAGGGATCTCCCAAGGGTACGAACAGTCATGGCTTCCACCGATAGCCGGGCACAGGCGACTACGCGGGTGTTGCGTCAGAACGCTGACGACCTGCACAAGTCCGGAGAGGTCCTGCACCACAGCGCCGAAGAATCACCGGAACAAGAGACCACCCAGCGTCTGCACGACCTGGGCGACGCTGTCACCACCGAGGCCAACGCCATCGACGAGCGCGCCGACCGCGCCGATCGCATCCACCGATCTGTCACCGCGCGTTCACCGCGCTCCGCCTCGGACGGATCGTCCCGTGCGCAGTGACGAACTGCGAAACCCGCGATGACGCATCCGCAGCCCCGCCGCAGGCCGCTCGGACGGGTGGTGGTGGTGTCGGCTTCGGTGACGGTGGTGGTGGTGAGGAGGAGGATGCTGCCGCAGCCGATGCGGCCATGGCGGGTCACCAGTTTTCCAGCGTCAGCCGCAGTTGGTGATCGGGTGGAAGGGTCGCTCGGGCAATGCTCAGGGCCTGCGCGTGGGCCTGCCGGGAGTGATCCAGTTCGCCGAGCTTCTCCGCGACGACGGCGATGTTGAGGAGCGTACGAATCAATTCCGGGTGTTCCGGGCCGAGTTCGGCGCTCTTGATGCGGGCGGCCTCGGTCAGGCTGCTCAGCGCGACCGGCAGGTCACCGCGGTGGGCGGCCAGGGCCCCGAGGTTGGTGAGCGTGACCGCGATCTCGTAGTCGTCGCGGTCGCGCTGCACCAGCAATTGCGCGTGCACATGGCTCAGCAGGTTCTCGGCCTCGTCGAGACCGCCCGCTGCGATCAGGATCGGCGCCAGGTTTCCTTCGTCGAGCAGCACCGCCAGGTCGTCCGGGCCGGCAAGGGTGCGGCGCAGTTCGAGACCGCGACGGCCCCACGCGAGCGCCTGTGTCAGATCGCCCAGGACGAAGTCGATACCGGCCAGGTTGTGGTAGAGCGTCGCGAGCTCGTCGGAAAAACCCGAGAATTTCATGATCGAAAACGCCTCTCGATAGCGGGCCCGGGCCTCGTGGTACCGGCCGGTCGCCTTGAGAAGCAGGCCATGGGCGTTGCTGACCTGGGCGGCTGCGACGGACGCCGGCCTGCACTCGTGATCCACCCGGGCGATCAGCGACAGCAGGACCGCTTCCGCGTCCGCGTACCGGCCCTGTTCCCGTAGCTCGTTCGCCTTTTCCAGAGTGTTGGCGAGGTTCCCGGTCACAGCGCCGCCCCCGGTACCGCAGCGACCGCTGGCCGCACTCGGGCTGGGCGGCACAGCAGCAAGCCCGCGGCGGTGGCCAGCACGACCGCCGCGCACAGCAGCGCAACGATCGCGCCGGTCGCCGCGGCTCCGGAAGTGAGCAGCGGGCCGGCCGCCATACCGGTGGTCAGCGACAGACTCGACAATGCGTTGTACCTGCCGCGGAGCGACTCCGGGGCGATGGCGTTGACCAGGGTGGGCAGTGCCCCGGCGATCAGCAGCTCGCCCGCAGCCGTCAGGACCGCGGCGCAGATCAGCGCCGGCCGGGTGGGCAGTCCGGTACCCAGCGCGGTGGGTACGCAGATCGCCCAGGCCAGCGCCCAGAGCACCGCCGTGCCCAGCAGTGCCACTCGGGCGGAGATCCGTTCGGTGAGTCGCCAGGCGACCGGTGCACCGGCGATGACCATGACGCAGTTGGCGACGCTCAGCCAGGACAGCGCCGCGGGATCATGCGCGGCGAAGGCCAGCACCGACGGCGCCGCCTCGTAGATCCCGTAGCCCACCGTGGACAGCAGCACCGCGGCACCGAGCACGCGCAGCAACTGCCGGTCGGCCAGCGCGGACCGGTAGCCCCCGGCCGGTCCCGCCTCGGGCCGCGTCGCCGCCGCAGGGCCGGCGACCGCCACGAGGACGATGCCCACCATGCAGGTCAGCGCTGCCGCGACCCAGAGCAGGGGCAGCACGGAGCGCCCGGTGGCAGAGTCCGGCGTCACCCTGGCGAGCACCACGCCGGCAACCGCGGCCCCGGCGGCCATGCCGATGTTGAACAGCACGTACTGCAACGTGTAGACCCGCTGGTGGATCCGCGCCGGGGTCAGCGTCGCCAGGCGCGTCGCCAGGGCCGGGATGAACAGCGACCAGCCCAGGCCGATGACCGCGACGCCGGTCGCCGCGACGACCGTTCCCCGCCCGAATGCCAGCATCAGCATTCCGCACCCCGCCACCGCGAGCCCGGCGACCATCACCACCCGGGCACCCCAGCGGTCGATCAGTGTCCCGGCCAGGGGATTACCGACCAGACTCGTGACGGCTCCCAACGCCATCATCGCGGTGGCCACCGCGACCGGAATGCCCCGTACAGAATGCAGAAAGAGAATGCTGTACGGCTGAGTGAGGCCGATTCCCACGGCAGTTATCAGATCACTCGCCAGTAGTAGCCAGGCGGTGCCGGGAAACCCCGAAAGGCTTCCCGGCCGCATAGCCCTGAACGATTCCCCGGACAGAACGATCACCCCCGCGCTCGAGGCTGAGTGCGCGTCAGGAGCCGCAGCGGATCAGGACGACCTCCGAGTGGTTGCCGAGCCTGATTCCCCGCCCGAGGACGACCTGCGACCGGTTGTCCCGAGCTCCCGCCCCAGGATGACCTCCGAGTGGTTGAGGTTGTGACCCCGCCCGGGGACGACACTTTTCGCGGTCTTGCTCATGATTTGTTTCCCATCTTCCATGGCGCGGGGCCGAATGGTCGCGCCGCCTGATGAGAAAACCTATTCGCTATCCAGGATCCTCGAATACCTCGTCCGGGCGACCCGGGAACAGCGAGCGCGATCGGTGTCACTTTTCACCCGCCGGCGGTCGGGCGCTCAGCTACCTTTCGTTGCCGTCCGGGCCGTGCTGGCCGCCTTCGGCGCCCAGGTGCCACGCGCAGGCGATCGACTGCGCCGCTGCGGCATCCTGGCGGTGGCTGCCCGCGGGGGGCAAGCTTCGGCGCCGGAGTGCCGGCCTCAACCTCCGACATCAGGCCAGCGGGACAACGTCCTCCTTGCCGTTGCGGAAGGTCATGCCCCGCCTGGCTGCCCAACGCATACCCGCCACGTGCCCGAGAAACTACTCAGAGCGATAAAAACAGTAAAAACAGGACTGATCAAGAAAAAAGCATCGCACCATGTAACTCATGACATTGCGGAGATTTTTGGGATTCGGGATCTGTACTGCCATGGTTGTGCTGGCCGCCGGGTCACCGGCTCAAGCAAGCGGCCCACCAGCCCTCGCCGGCGATCCGTATCACGGCGGATGCGCTCTTGACTCCTACGGCGTCAACACCACGCTGATCACTGACCACGGTCACCTCCACATGACCGACCCCGCCAACGGCAGCGAGATCGGCGACGCATACTTCTTCTACACGCCCAGTTGCCACGGCTTCTTCTTGACGAGCTTGACCCGGGGCAGCAAGTACTACACCAACTCGACCGTCTGGTCGAGTGACCTCACCGGCCCTGTCGCCGGCTTCTCGTCGCTCTATCCGGGCAACGGCATCGCCTGGACGTACGTGCTCGGGAACATGACGGGTCATGCCGCCTGCGGCAAGATCACTGTGACCACACCGTACGGCCAGCCCGTCACTACCGTGGACCTTGGCTGCACCGCCACCATTTAGAGCCCGTATTTGAAGTCGGCTCAGTATCGACTTCGGCCGCCGGCATGTCGATGCGGCGCCCGGCGCACCACCTTGGCTCAGCCGACGGTGACGCCGATCTCGACGACGGCGATGCCACGACGCTGGGCCCAGACTGCACCGACCACGATCACCGTTCCGGCGGCCATCCGGCGACTGGCTTCGGCTTGTCGATGCGCGACGCTGTCTTGACCGTCCCCTGACTCCACCACCACGCTCGACCCGGTAGGCGTCGAACGGATCAAACGTGGTCAGCTCCAACTCGGTCTCCCACTTGCAGATGGTGCCGACGGCCTGGCGCTCAGCAGGTCGTCCACCGCCCCCGCCGGTTCCGGACCGGGCCACCGGAGCCAGATGCTGCGCCCGGCGCACAAATCCAGCCCGCCGACGCGTTCCTCACCGGTGCGCAGCACCCGCCCATGCCTGCGGCGGAGCTCAGCGGCCTGCGCGCGACCCTGAGTGCCTGGGCACACGAGCACCGTTTCGCCGCCGAACCGGCCGACGACCTGCTCGTGGCCGTGGTGGAGGTGGTCAGTAACGGGCTGCGGCACGCCGTGACCCCGGTCCGGATCCGGGCCTGGCACCAGCACGACACCCTGATCGTCCAGTGCGACGACGCCGCCGGGCTCCCGGTGCCGGCCACTGCCGGCTATCACCGGCCCGGCGCCAACGATGCCGCGCCCGGCGGCCGGGGGCTCTGGCTGGTCCGGCAACTCGCCGACGTCGTGCTGGTCGACTCGGTGCCCGGCCGGACCTCGGTCCGGCTGCACTTCCCGCACGCCGTCATGCACCGGCCATAGGCGCCGGTCGGCTCCTCACGCGGGAGCGGTGAGAACCTCGAGAACGCCGGCCAGGTCCAAGGTGTGGCGGATGAAACGCGGGGCTCGACCACCCGGACGCCGACGGATTGCTGCAGGGCCATGTGCCGGGCCCACATGATCGCCCCGATACCGGTGGAACCGCAGAAACCCACATCGGCAAAATCAACTTCCACCGTGCGTACGCCGGGTGTGGCGGCCGCAGCCATAACGGCGTCGTAGAGGAGGTCGGCGGTGGCCGGGTCGAGGTCACCGGAAACAGCCAGGCGCAAACGGTCGTCGCCGGCGCCGAGGGTGTCGATCTTCAACGGTCCTTCCCAGCCCAATGCGAGCAGGCCCGCCGACCAGCGGCGTACGCGGTGCGGTGTCCGAATGCGGTAATGCCGGACTCCGTATTCGACCAGCAGCACCGTGGCGTCGTCCGGCGAAGTGTCATCCCGAGTCCGGGTGAGAGCCTGCAGCAAGGTGTCGTTGCCCCGTCGTGCAGAGCCTTGAGGAAGTCCGGGCCGCTGTCAGCCGGCATCGACAGGTCGAGGACCACGGTGGTTCCCCTCATCACAGGCTCAGACCAGCGAGCCGAGTTCCTTGCGCAGCTTGGCGAGGGCCTTGGTCAGCAGCCGGGACACGTGCATCTGCGAGACACCGATCTGCTCGGCGATCTGCAACTGGGTCAGGTTGCCGTAGAAGCGCAGGCTGATGATCTTCTGCTCCCGCTCGTCGAGCGCCGCCATCGCCGGGCCCAGCGCGATCCGGGCCTCGGCTTCCTCGAACCCGCCGTCCAGCCCACCCAGGGTCTCTCCGAGCTCGGTGCTGCCCTCGCCGCTGACGGGGGTCGACAGGCTGGCCGAGTTGTACGCCCGGGCGCCTTCCAGTCCCTCGATGACCTCGTCCTTGCTGAGGTTCAAGTATTCGGCGATGTCCGCTACCGTCGGGGAACGACCCAGGTCGTTGGTCAGTGCGCTGTTCGCGGCGGTGATCGCCAGGCGCAGCTCCTGAAGGCGTCGGGGTACCCGTACCGACCAGGTCTTGTCCCGGAAGTGACGCTTCAACTCCCCACGATGGTGGGAATCGCGAACCCGGGTGAAGTCGACGCCACGGTCGGCCTCGAACCGGTCGACAGCCTTGATCAGCCCCATCACCGCGACCTGGTACAGGTCATCGCGCGGCTCACCGCGGTTGGCGTACCGGTTGGACAGGTGCCGGGCCAGCGGAAGCCACGCTTCGATCGCGCGGTCGCGCAGGGCAGGGCGCGACGGGTGCCCCGAGGGAAGAGCAGCCATCGCGACGATCAGCTCGCTGGCCGGGTCCGTGCTCGCCGAGGCGTCGGTGCCGGCAGCGACATCCGCGAGACCGATGCCGCCGGGCAGCCGTCGTGGGCCAGTGTGCGCACCGGCCTGTTCGGGTTGAACGAGTCGCTGTTCCCCCTTCAGGACGCCGATCTGCGGGACGACCGGGTGGTGGTGCCGTTCGAGAAGGCAACCGTCAAGGACGCCCCGAACGTCGACGCCGACCACGACGAGCCGCTGACCCAGGCCGAGGTCGACCGGCTCTACCAGCACTACGGCACCACCTGGGACGATGCCTACCGCTCCTACCAGGCCGGCGCCGCGGCGGCCGACTCTTCCTACACCGGGGCCGGCACGGCTTCGGATGGTGCCGGGCTGTCCGGCGATGACGCCATGACCCGCTCGGAGGAGCGGCTCAACGTCGGCACGCAGCGCGAACAGGTCGGCCGGGCCCGGCTGCGCAAGTATGTGGTGACCGAGCAGCAGCAGGTGTCCGTGCCGGTCAGCCGCGAGGAGGTCCGGCCGGAGCGCGAACCGATCACCGACGACGACCGCGACGCCGCGTACTCCGGCGCGGACCTGACCGAGTCGGAGCACGAGGTGACGCTGCACGCCGAACGCCCGGTGGTCGACACGGAGGCCGTGCCGGTCGAGCGGGTACGCCTGGGCAAGGAGAGCGTCACCGAGCAGCAGACCGTCGGCGGGGAGGTCCGCAAGGAGCGCATCGAAGCTGATCTACCCGACGAGGACGGCCGCCGCACGTTCAGCTGAGCAGGGTCCCCCTCACCGATACTCACCTTCCGGTGCCCTCTTCCTGTTGCGGGAAGGGGCACCGCTCGGTTCAAGCGCCACCTGCCCCGGTGCGCGAGCCTCGCTGGCATGGAACCACCACGCAGCGGTACGCAGCGCCGGCGATCCGGCAGTGTGCCGGTGCGGAAGGAGTCCGGCCATGCGTACGCTGCTTGTCACTCCCGGGGTTGTCGCCGTTGTGCTGATCGTGCTGGGCCTGCTCCTTAAGTCGTTCAAGTGGCTGCTGATCCTTGGCGTCATGGCGCTGATCGTCGCCATCGTCCTCGGCGTGGTGAAGGGCCGGCGCGGATTACGCTGACCCCTCGCCACCACGATCGGCAACGGCAACCGCGATGTCCGGCCGACGGGATCAGCCGCTGACGAAGGCCAGGCCGGCGATGCCGAGCAGGTAGAGGATCAGGACGGTGATCGAGTCGATGCCCATGCGCAGCCGCTGCCGCCGGGGCCGGAACACGAGCCCGGCCATGTAGACGACGGTGAGCAGCGCGCCGAGCGCGGTCAGGTAGATGTCGGTGTGGTGCGCGCGGGGCAGCACGGCCTGCCCGGAGAGCACGGTGGCAACCAGGAACAGCACCGGCAGGAAGGCGTTGCCGCCGAAGATGTCGCTGATGGCCAGCTGGTAGTCGCCCATCCGGGTCGAGGTGAGCCCGGTCGACACCTCGGGCAGGGACGTCGCCGCGGCCAGGACGGTCGCGCCGAACAGGACCCCGGACATGCCGAAACGGCCGAACAGCTCCTCGCCGCTACGTTCGATGAACACGCCGACGACCAGAGTCACGATCGCGGCCGCGGCGAACACCAGCCCGGCCCGGCCGGTGCTGACGCCCTTGCTGCTGGCCTCGTTCTCCTTGGTGGTCTTGGAGTGCCCGCGTGGCTTCTCCTGGTTGTCCGGCGCGTCGCCGCCCTCATGCCACGGCAGGCCACGCCCGGCGCGACGCAACAGCAGCAGACCGAGGCCCCACAGTACGGCGATCAGCACCGCCCCGGGCGTGAGCCGGAACGCGATCAACGAGGCCGGCAGCTGGGTCGACATCACCACCACAAGCAGCAGTGCCACCACGAGAGCACCTTCCAGCAGCAGTGTCAGTGACGCGGCCAGATAGGTCAGCGGCTTGCGCGGCCGTACCCCAGCCGCGTCGAGCACGACCAGGACGACGGTCTGGATGGCGATGCCGCCGAGGATGTTGCCGACTGCGACGTCGAGCTGGTGGGCGAGTGCGGCGCTGGCCGTGATCGCGATCTCCGGCAGGTTCGTCGCGATGGCCAGCAGCACGACGCCGCCGAGGGCGGAGCCGAGGTGCAGGCGTTCGGAGAGCACGTCGGTGGTGTCCGACAGCTTGATGCCGGCGCCCCAGATCGATGCGGCGCAGGCCACGAAGATCAGCAGGAGCAGCCAGGAGTTGAGGGTGTTCACGGGGCGATTCCTCGATCGGTTCCGGTTCCGGTGGTGGGTTCGGTGCCCCAGCCGAGCGACCAGTGCTGGTTGGGGACCTCGCCGGCGGCGTCGGTGAAAGCGCGCAGCGCGGCCAGCAGGGATGTGCGTGATTGGTTCGGCATGGCGTGCAGGATGGCGCTGATCTCGGCTCGGCGCGCGTCGGTGACCTGGCGGACCAGCTGGCGCCCCGCGTCGGTCAGAATGACGCGCACCGCGCGGCGGTCATCGGGGTCCGGCTCACGCTGGACGAAACCGCGCCGTTGCAGGCGGTCGCACTGGCGGGTGGCGGTGGAACTGTTGACCCCCAGCAGGTCAGCGAGATCGATCATGCGCTGTGGCCCCCGGGTAGCCAGCAGGACCAGAGCACGATGCTGGGACAGCGTGATCTCCGCGTCCCCGGCGGCCAGCGAGCGCGCAGCAACGCCGACCAGAGCCCGGCTGGCGGTGAGGAACGCCTCCACGAGGTTGACATCCATCTCGGATGCTGCGGGGCGCGATGCTGACACGCCGGTTTCCATGCCCCGTGCACTCGTGTCCTATGCACGTATATGCCATAGCCCCTGCGGTCAGGCCTTTTCCACAGTGGCAGTCCTCCCGCCGATACCCGCGCTGCGTCATACTGAGGCCGACTGATCACCGCGATCGTCGGATGGTCATAACCGGTGACCGGTCGGCGGAGCGTGTACGCGGACCGGTAGCCGGCGAGGGAAGAGGTAGGGGCCGTGACCGTTGACGGACGCCGGGCCGTCACGTCGCACTCACCTCGCATCGGCCTGCCCCATGGCGGCCCGGATGCTGACGCATCGGTCGCCGGCATCGTCATACTGCTGGTCGAGGACGACCTCGGCGACGCCATCCTCGTCCAGGAATATCTCTCCGACAGCGATCTCGAGGCACGCCTCACCCACGTCGCCACCCTCGCGCAAGCCACAGCCGTCGAGTTCGAGCCGGAATGCGTCCTGCTGGATCTGCACCTGCCCGACGGCCAAGGACTCGACGCGCTGCGCCAAGTGCTGCAGCGATGGCCGAACACGGCCGTGCTGGTGCTGACCGGCCTCAACGACGCCGCCACCGGCTCTGCGGCGGTCGCGGCCGGAGCCCAGGACTACCTGGTCAAGGACCAGGTCGACGCGGCCGTCCTGGCCCGCACCATCCGCTACGCGGTGCAGCGCAAACGCGTCCAGAGCGCAGAGCGGACACTGCGCGACAGCCGGCTGCAAGCCGACGAGAACACCCGCCTGCAACGCGGCCTGCTACCCACCCCGCTGCTGACCGACGCGTCGATGACCGTGATCAGCCGATACCTGCCCGGCCAACGACGCTCGCTGCTCGGCGGCGACTTCTACGACGTCGTACAGACCAGCGACGGAACCGTTCACGCGCTCATCGGCGACGTCTGCGGCAACGGACCCGACGAAGCCGCCATGGGCGTCGGCCTGCGGTTCGGCTGGCGCACCCTCACCCTGGCCGGACTACGCAAGACCGAACGGATGCGCCTGCTCGAGCAGGTCCTGGTCGCCGAACGCCCGCACGACGGCATGTTCGCCACCGTCTGCACCGTCGGCATCAACCCCGGCACCGGCGACGTGATCCTGCTCAGCGCCGGCCATCCCGCACCCCTGATCATTGCCCCGGGCCGCGTCTACCCCGCCCCGATCAGCTACGGCCCCGGCCTCGGCATGGCACCGGGACGGGCACGGTGGCGAGAATCCACCACTTCGGTGCCCGCGGGCGCGGGACTGCTGCTGTTTACCGATGGGGTCATCGAGAGCTTCTGCAACGACGGCGCCCGTCTCGGCGAACAAGGTTTCATCGACATCGCGACCCGCCTGACCACCATTGACGAGCCCGACCGGTACATCGACGCCCTCCTGAACGAAATCCAGGCAGCCGATGCCGGTCGGCACAGCGACGACACCGCCGTCCTCTACCTACGGTGGCCCCGCAGCCACACCGCTGCTGTTTCTTCCACCGTTTAGACACCTCGCACGTCCGGCATCGGGCCTCACCGCACGTTCCTCAACTGTCGGCCGGCCTCGCCGATGAGGCGATCGTGTCAACGCCCAGCATCGACGACCCGGAAACCGATTACTGGACCCGCCAGATCCGGCTCGGTGCGATCATCGCGACGATCGTCACCGTGCTCGGCATCGTCCAGGTGACTGTCAACTGGACGCCGGAGCGGCAGTGGTGGGCCGTGCCGATGGGCGCCGCCGCCGGGATGCAGGCGCTGGCCGGCACGCTGCCCTGGCGTCGATGGGTCCGCCGCCCGCGGGTACGGGCCTGGCTGATCATGTGGTGGGTGCTGGAGATACCCGTGCTCGTGGTCTTCGCGCAGCACAACCCCACCGGGCTGGTGCTGTACCTGCCGTGCGCGATGCTGATCGTCGTGATGGCCGCGGCCCTGTACTCCGCGGCCATCGGGGTCGGCCTGGGCACGCTGACGCTGGCCGGATCCCTCGTCCTGCTCTCGGATGCGACCACGGTCCTGGTCGTGGGCATGACCTCGGTCATGGGCAGCGTGGTGACAGTCAGCGCGATCATGGCCCACAACCGCCGCCGGCTGGACAACCGGCGCCGCGCGGCCGAGCGGCGCCGCGCGGCGTTGCTGCAGAACTCACCGGAGGTCGTGATCTGCCTCGGCCGCGACGGTGACGTGCGATACGCCAGCCCGTCGATGCACACCGTGCTGGGTCATCCTGTGGCGACCGTCAACGGCGCCATGCTCGGCACGCTGGTGCACCCGCAGGACCTCGCGCGGATCCGCGGCTGGATCACCGCGCTGCGCTCCTCGGCGCCCGCGACCATCTCGGAGGCCGAGGCCGGCTACGCCGGGCGGACGGTTCCTGGGCGGTCGTCGACATCATCGGCACGAACTGCCTGCACGACCCCGACCTGCAGGCCCTGGTCATCAGTATGCGCGACATCGCGACGCGCAAGGCGCTGGAGGAGCAGCTCAGTCGACAGGCGTTCACCGACCCGCTCACCGGGCTGTCGAACCGGGCGCTGTTCGGTGACCGGTTGCAGCATGCCACCGCCCGGCGCGGGGCGCAGGTCACGGTCATCCTGTCGACCTGGACAACTTCAAGGACGTCAACGACAACCTGGGGCACAGCGCCGGCGACGAGCTTCTCACCACTATCGCCGGGAGGCTGCGGGACACCGTATGCCCCGCTGACATCCTGGCCCGCCTCGGTGGCGACGAGTTCGCCGTTCTGATCGAAGACTCCGACGGACGCGACGCCGGCGCCTTCGCTCAGCATCTGCTGCAGCGGATACGTCAGCCGGTCCGGCTGGCCAGCCGCGACGTTCACTGCACGGCCAGCATCGGCGTCGCCACCGGCAACAGCCGCGACATCACCGCTGAGGAATTGCTGCGCAATGCTGACCTGGCGATGTACGCCGCCAAACGGCAAGGTCGCAACGCGTACGCGCTGTTCGAGCCGGCCATGTACGCCAGCGTGATCGGCGAGGCTCAGCGGCGCCTCGAGATCGAGCATGCGCTGGCCCATGAGCAGTTCGTCGTGCACTACCAGCCCGTGGTCGATCTGCGGACCCGCCAGTTGATCGGCGTGGAAGCTCTGGTCCGCTGGCGGCACCCGGCTCGCGGGCTCCTGGGCCCCCAAGAGTTCATCGACAACACCGAGGTCAGCGGCCTCATCATCCCGCTCGGCCGGTGGGTCCTGCAGCAGGCGTGCCAGCAGCTCTCCCGGTGGCAGCAGAGTCGCGGAGAGCACACATTCACGATGAACGTCAATCTGTCAGCGCGCCAGTTCCAGTATCCCGGCCTCGTCAGCGATGTACGACAGGCGATCGAGCAGGCCGGCATCGACGCCCACTGCCTCACCTTGGAACTCACCGAATCCATCCTCCTGGACGATGTCGACGCGGCCATCGAGACTCTGCAGACGCTGCGTCAGCTCGGCGTGCGCCTGGCCATCGACGACTTCGGCACCGGGTACTCGTCGCTGAACTACCTCAAGCGTCTGCAGGTGGACATACTCAAGATCGATCGCACGTTCATCTCCTACGTTGCCACCGACGCCGACGACAAAGCTCTCGTCGAGGCGGTCGTGAACATGGCACGGGCGCTACGCCTGCGTACCGTCGCCGAAGGCATCGAAACCGACGACCAACGCGAAATGCTGCGCCTGCTCGGATGCGACCACGGCCAGGGCTTCCTGTTCGGCCGTCCGGCCGGACCGACTCCATCGCCGCGCTGCTCAACACCGCGTCCTCGGCACATCAGACCAGCGCCGCCTGAACCCCCTGCGGTCCTCGCGAGTACACGGCTCGTCCGGGCTGTCGCTGCGGGGGCTGCGGAGCGACGGCGGGCCACCGCTGCCGACGTACGGCAAGACAGGGTTGATCGTCGGTTGGCTGTTCGCCCGTCACTACTAGCGGCGCCGCCGTTGATCGGACGCGACATCACCTCCAACCGCAGGCCCGACGAGGCAGACGGCCCCTGCATCAGCATCGCCCGGCGGCTCGGCGTTTCCCCGGCCTCTCTACTGCGCGCGGCCGGCGTCCCGGTCGCCGCGGATCAGCCGGCAAGGCTTCGAGTGATCACCGCGGTCGCGGCGGCCAGTAGGGAGATGCCTTTGTCCGCGGCGTCGAGACGAAGCTCGAGGTAGGCGTCGTTCGGGCCGCTGCCGCTCCGCGTGGCGACCAGTTCGACTGCCAGCTGGATGGTGGCCCGCACCGACAGCGCCTCCGCGAAACCGGCCACCAGCTCCTGCCCACCGTCATCCAGCGGGGCGAGATCGTCAACCTCGCCGGGCGACGGCAGATTCGGGTCGTAAGCGGCGCAGATTCCGGCCGTCAGCGGTGCCATCGCGGCTGCGTCGCGGCTGCACAGATCCAACGTGGCGCGCGTAGCTCCGCTGCCGGTGAACAACGGCATCGACACGACCCGCATACCCATACTCGTCGCGGCCTCCCGGAAGCCGGGCCACGCCAGCGTGACGGACGCATCCGCGCCGCCATGACCACTGACATCCTGTTCCAGCGGCGGCGCCACGGCGTCGAGGTCCGCAACCGCGGCGTCCTGGACCGCTACGGCCAAGTCCTGACTGACGGCCACGGTGCAAGGACCGTCCTCGGACTGTGGAGACACCGCTGCGTAGTCGATCTTTGAAATCCGGGTAGCTGCCAGCTCGGCCACCTTCTGCAGGTCTTCAGCGATGCTGGACACGTCGTCCGGGGTCTGCGCGAGCTTGACGAGCGCATCGGCCAGCGGCGGCCGTGTGCCGGTAGGAATCTGCGGCGATAGCGGTGTCATCTCCCGCTCCCTTCAGGTGGCATTCGCGGATCGGCAGTGCCCTGCCGGTACCCGATTGGCCGCCTTTCACACGATTGCGCACATCGTGGTCCGCGCGCTGGGCTACTTTCCGCTCGGGTGCCGCGAGCACCACGCTGATCACCACCAGACTCTCCGCGCGACGGGTGCGGTCCGCTGATGTCGCCCAGACGCCCGGCTCGTGCTGGGCGGTGGTCGAAACCGGGCCCAGGGGTGAGTGCACCAGCGCGATGTGGACAGCCGGAACCTCGGCCGCGTTGTAGCTGCGAGGGTAAGGGCGGTGCTCAAGCCTGCTGACACAGGGATGCGAACGCCTACGGTGACCTCGGGCATACAACGGCGCACCGCAAGCATGACCGTGCCATGCCTGTGCGTGGCTGTCACGGCGAAACAAAAGGCAGTGGCGCGGCGCGTCCGTCGTCGCAGCCCGGCCGATGATGAGCGACTCCGACCCATCGCTGCCCCAGGCCCCGCCCGGGCGGCCGAGCCAGCTGACGCGCTCGGCCTGGTGGGCAACGTTGAAGCGGACGGTCAAGGAGTTCGACAACGATGGCTTGTCCGACTGGGTCGCTGCGCTGACCTACTACGGGGTGTTGTCGGTCTTCCCCGGGTTGATCCTGCTCGCCTCTGTGCTCGGCCTTCTCGGCGAATCGGTCATCGGCTCGCTAGTCGACAGCCTTGCCGAGGTCGCACCGGGTCCGGTCCGAGAGATCCTCACCAGCAGCATGACCAATCTGGCCAACAGCCAGCAGACGGCCGGGTCGCTGGCACTCGTGGGCTTGGCCGGCTCACTATGGTCGGCGTCCGGCTACGTGGGCGCGTTCATGCGTGCATCCAACGCCATCTACGACGTTCCTGAGGGCCGGCCGATCTGGAAAACGCTGCCGATCCGGGTTGCCGTCACCGTGATCGTCGGCGCGATCCTGACTGTCAGCGCTGTGATCGTCGTATTCACCGGCCAGCTGCCTGGTCGGCGCCGGGCCCGCCGCTGTCACCGCGTGGTCGATCGCGAAATGGCCGATCCTGATCGTTTGATCAGCGCGCTGTTCGCCTCCTCTATTGGGCCGCTCCCAACGCCCAGCAGGCCGGCGTACGCTGGATCAGCCCCGGCGGTGTCCTGGCCGTGCTGCTGTGGATCGCCGCGTCGGTCGGGTTCGGCATTTACGCAGCCCACTTCGGCTCCTACAACAACACGTACGGCACGCTGGGTGGCGTCGCTGTCTTCCTCGTCTGGCTGTGGATCTCCAACATCAGCCAACGCAGCCGGCCAACCCGTACACGTGAGCGCCGCGTCTGCTGCCGTGCAATGCCTGCTGAGCGTCACCGGATTGGCGTCGTCACTCGGCTACCAGCCGGCCACCGAATCAAGGGGAGACGACACGGGCAACGCATAACGCCGGTGCCGCGATTCATTCGTGGTTCCTTGTCAGACCCGTTGCGCACCCCCTGACTCGGCAGCTGTCCGGGACTCGTCATCGGAGGCCGGAGGCGATTTCGGGGAGGGTGCTCGGGTCGGTGACGGCTTGGCGGGCGACGTCTTTGAGTCGCTGGTTCGTGCGTCGTGCGTAGGCGCGCAGCAGGATGAAGGCCTCGTCGCCGCTGATGTGGTGGGCGTGGGCGATCGCTCCTTTGGCCTGTTCGATGAGGATGCGGCTGTTCAGCGCGGTCTGCAGCTGTTGGGCAAGGCCTTCGGCGTGTTTGATCGATCGGTGATATAGCAGGCTGCTGGTGGCGACGTCGGCGAGGCACTGCACGATGTGTGAATCGGTGTCGCCGAAGCTGCCGCTGGTGGTGCGGAATACGCCGAGTGCACCGATGACATGCTCGCGTAGCTGTAGCGGGAAGGCATGTACGGAGCGGAATCCGGCGGCGCTGGCGTGCGGCGCGAATTGTGGCCAGCGTTCCGCCGCGCTCTGCAGGTCCGTGTTGCTCACTGGTCTGCGCTGGTGGAATGCATCTACGCAGGGGCCGTCTTGCTTCTGCAGTTGCAACAGTTCCAGAAGTTTGGTGGTCTCGTCGGAGGCAGCCGCGTAGTGCAGGTGGCCCTGCGGGTCGGCCAGCAGGGTTCCGGCGGTGGCGTCGGGAACCAGTTCGGCGACGTGGTCGGCGAGCATCTGCAGGAACTCGACGACGTCGAATTCGGGGCTGTGAGTGTCAGCGGCCTCGAAGAACATCGTCGCAAGGCGGTGCGGCGACACAGTGATCATGACTGGCTCCCGGACGATTCGGTGATGGGCGAAGACACCCCTGACTTACCCGGCACCATCACCGAGTAGCCCGACCGGGGGGACTCAGAGCCGGCGTGTTTCGGTCGATCTGTGCGGCTGTGAGTGTGCGAATCCTCGACGGCCGTCTCCCTGCTGGGGCCTTACCCCCGGAACTTGGACACGGGGTTTATGCGGCTTGTGTGATGGTAGCTGATCTTTCTTGGATCCGCTCGTAGGTGATCGGGGACTGCTGTCCGAGCCGTGAGTGGCGGCGGACGGTGTTGTAGCGGTGCAGCCAGCGGAAGCTGGTGAGCCGGGCGTCGCGTTCGTCGGTGAACGCGCGGCGGCCTTGCAGGGTCTCGCGTTTGAAGGTGGCGTTGAACGACTCGGCCAGGGCGTTGTCGGCCGAGCTGCCGACTTTGCTCATCGACTGCCGGACCCCGGCTGCCGCGCAGGCGGCGGCGAAGGCCTTCGATGTGTACTGGGCTCCGTGATCGCTGTGGAAGACCGCGCCGGCCAGGCTGCCCCGGGTCCGCCGGGCGGCGGTGAGCGCATCGATGATCAGGTCGGTGCGCATGTGGTCGGCGATCGCCCAGCCTGCGAGGCGGCGTGAGTGCAGGTCAATGACGGTGGCCAGGTAGAGGAACCCGCGCTCACCGACCGGCAGATAGGTGATGTCACCGACATAACGCTGGTTGACCGCGAAGGCGGTGAAGTCACGGCCGATCAGGTCCGGGGCCTTGACCGCGGCTGGATCCGGGATCGTGGTGCGGGTACGGCGGCGCAGCCGCAGCCCCTGCACACCCATGCCGCGCATCACCCGCTCGACGCGCTTGTGGTTGACCGCGGTGCCGTTGTCGCGCAGTTCGGCGGTGATCCGCGGCGCTCCGTATGTGTTGTCAGCCGCATGGATCTTGCGGATCTGCCCGGCCAGGACGGTGTCGGCGGCCTGCCGGGCCGCCCGTGCCTCGGCGGTCGATGTCCAGTAGTAGTAGCTCGACCGGGCTACGCCCAGGATCTGACACAACCGCTTCACGCCGTAGCGCTGCTGGTGGTCGGCGACGAACTGGAAGCGGTTCACCAGCGCGTCTCCCCGGCGAAATACCGGGCCGCCTTCCGCAGGATGTCGCGTTCCTCCTCCAGTTCCCGGACCCGCCGGCGCAACTCGGCGTTCTCCGCCTCCACCGAGCCCGGCTCCGGCTTCACCGCCGCTGCCGCAGGCCGCCCGGACCCGCCGTCACCGCGCTGGTCATCGGCACGGACCCAGCTCCGCAGCGTCTCCCGGTTGACCCCGAGATCGTCGGCGATCACCGCGATCGTGCTCCCCGGCCGAGACCGGTACAACGCCACCGCGTCGGCCTTGAACTGTGCGGGATAGTGCTTGTTCGCCATCGTGCTCCAGGACTCCTGATCTACGCGGACCTCACGATCCAAGGTTCACGTGTCCAAGATCAAGGAAGGCCCGCGTCTACAACGACAGCTTCCCGTACGTCACGCGGGCGTGTGTTCCGGGCGACAATGGCACGCATTGCACGGGCTGGTTCTGACGGCCCCACGGTGAGGGTTCGGCCGGGCGACGTCCCGGCCGGACCGATCCGCGGTTAGCGCCCTCCGGACAGGCCGCGGGCTGTCAGCGAGCGTAAAAGCGCCGGCCACGCACTGATCGACCGTCACTTGTATCTGCCGAAGTCCTGGATCATCGACCGTCAACGCTGCGACGCCGCCGGAGTCCCCGACGACGCGCCGTTGCTGACCAAGCCACGGGTCGCGATCCAGATGCTGCAACGCGCCATCGACGCGCGGGTGCCGTTCACCTGGTTCACCGCCGACGAGGCGTTCGGGCAGGTCAAGTACCTGCGCACCTGGCTGCAGGAACGCGACGTGTTCCACGTCGTGGCGACTCGCTGCAACGACGAGGTGTGCGCGCACGACATCGGGCACGGCCGGGCCGACGAGTATGCCCACATCACCTTGTCGATGCTCGCCCTGGCCTGGCTAGCCGCCGTTCGCGCCGCCGAGCAGCAAAAAGGGGCACCTACGCCGACCGCGAGCAACTCGTGCCGATCAGCGGCCCCGAAGCCCGCCGGCTGATAGCCGCGCTGCTGCACCAGCACCAACCGGACAACGACCACACCACCGCCTGGTCACGCCTGCGCCGCCGGCGGCAATGGCAAGCCCAGCAATGACACTGGCGAAGAAGATCAAAATAGGTGCCGTTGCAGCACTAGCCGTGGCCTGCCGGGCCGAGACCGTCACGCCGGCCGGCTTGGAGCCCGGCGATCGGCGAGCGGTGCCGTCTCGCCGAGACGACCGCGGTCCCGCGGCAGGGGGTGGACCAGCAGCCACTGGGTCGAGACGGTGCCGGCGAGCGTCTCGACGCGGTGCCGCACCTGGTGGTCGAAAGGGGTCTGCCGGTGCTCGTTCTGGTCCAGGTAGTCCGCCCGGGAGGCCATCCGGTACTGCTCGATCATCCGGTCCGGGTCGGCGGTGTCGCTCAGCAGCGTCCAATGTGTCGCGCCGGTGCGCAGGCGGCTTGTCCGCAGGTCGTTCATCGCGGCCAGGAAGGCGTCGCGATTCCCGCCCGGGACCTGGTAGCGGACGACGATCTCCATCAGGTCGTCGGGGCCACCGATGAGCGTGGTTTCGGGCAGCACGCCGGCCGGGATCGCCGTGCGGTCGCCGAGGTCGGTGCGGCGCAGCGGCAGCCACGCGCCGGCCACCGCCGTGACCAGCAGCAGGATGCCGGCGGCGGCGAAGGTTCGACTGATCCCCAGCCCGGTGGCGACGGCTCCCCAGGCCGCCGCGCTGCCGGCGAAGACACCGAACAGCACCATCTGGTAGACCGCGAGCGCCCGGGCTCGCACCCAGTCGGGCAGGAAGGCCTGGGTGGTGGCGTTCAGGCCGGCGATGACGGCGATCCAGGCCACGCCCACCGGCACCAGCACCGCCACCGCCACGGCGGCATCGCGGGTGAACGCCAGAGCGAGCAGGCCCACGCCATAGATGAGACCGGCGGCGGTCAGCTGACGGGACGCGGAGAGCCGGCCACGCAACGACGGCAGCAGGATCGCGCCGCCGACCGCGCCGGCCCCGGCCGCGCCGAGCAGGATGCCGTATCCGGTGGCGCCGAGCCCGAGGCGGCCCTCGGCCAGCGGCGCGAGCAGCGCCCAGAGGACGTTGGCGGGCACCGCGAACAGCACCAACCGCAGCAGGATCCGGCGGACCGCGGGAGCGTGCCGGACGTAACGGGCGCCGGCCTCCAGGCTCGACCACGACACTGCTCGTACCGCCGAAGCGGCCGTGTGCTGGGTGGCCGGCGCGGCCAGCAGGGCGACACCGAACAGCGCGAAGGTGATCGCGTTCATCCCGAAGAGCCAGGCCACCCCGAGGTGGGCGAGCAGTAGGCCGGCGATCGCCGGGCCGACCGCCCGGGCCAGGTTGACGCCCAGCGAGCTGAGCGCGGCGCCCTGCCCGAGTTCGGTGCGGGGCAGCAGATCAGAGACCATCGCCTGGTACGCCGGTAGTTGCGCGGCCGACCCGCAGCCGAGCAGGAACGTGAACAGCAGCAGCACCTCGGGCGTGGTCTGACCGGCCGCGGTCAGCAGCGCGAGCAGACCGGCCAGGACTGTCTGCACCCCCTGTACGACCAGGAGCAGCCGCCGCCGGTCGAGGAAGTCGGCAACCACGCCTGCCGGGATGACCAGCAACAGGACCGGAATGCTGGACGCGCTCTGCACCAGGGAGATCAGCAGGCTGGTGCTGTGGTGCTCGACCAGCAGCCACTGGCCGGCGACGGTCTGCATCCAGGTGCCGACGTTGGCGACGAACGCGGCGAGCCAGATGGTCCGGAACACCGGCCGGCGCAGCGGCGCCCACGCCCCGGTCGGCGGCTCAGTGCTGGTCGGCGGTTCAGTGCTGGTCGGCGGCATGGCGTGCTCCTTCGATGGTGCTGTTGTTCGTGGTCCGGTTCCACAGCCACGCCGTGGTGGCCAGGGACACCGCGGCGGGCAGGAGCCACGCCCGCCCTGCGAGGGCGGTCGCGGCGATCCCGGCGGCCACGCAGCCGATGGTGAAGCCGGCGAGCAGCGGCCAGGCGTTGCCGAAGGCGGCGGCCGCTGCGGGCCGGTCGTCCCGGGTGGCGGCCAGCCGGACCACGGCGATGGTCGCGGCCACGACGTTGCCGGTCATCACCGCGGTGGACGGCGCCGGGGAGAACAGCAGATGCAGCAGGACGTTCTGCACCGCCATCGCGCAGACCGCGGTCAGTAGGGTCGCCGTGCCCGAGCCGGACGCGGCGGCGGCGATCAGCAGGACGGTCTGGCCGCTCAGCAGCCGGCGCTGGACGGTGAGTTCGCCGCGTACCCGTACGGACAGCAGGGTGGCCGCCGCGGTCACCAGGATGAACGCCGGGATCGCCAGCAGAGTGGCGGCCGGCACGGACCGGCCCCGGGCGGCGTCGGCCGCGACCACCACCAGGTTGCCGGTGATGTGGGCGGTGAACGAGCCGTGCAGCAGCGTCCAGCCGAGGCAGTCGGCCAGGCCGGCGATCAGGCTCAGGACACCGATGGCCAGGCGCCGATGGGCGGATGGCGTCACGGAAGCCGGCCCGTGAAGCGCGTGATGTGACGCCAGGCGGTGATCGGCAGGAGCAGGCCGGCCAGCATGGCCAGGATGACCAGCGTTGCGATCATCGTGTCCTGCGCTGCCGAGACCAGCAGCGCGGTGCCGTCGCCGGGGAACCAGGCGAGCTGGGTGAGCGCGCTGGCCGCCCGGAAGATGTAGACGCCGGGGACCAGGGACACGATCGCCGCGAACCCGATGGCGGCGAACGGCAGGCCGTAGCGACGGGCCAGCGGCACCAGCGCGGTGGCGGCGACCAGGCAGGCCAGGCCGGTGCCGACGGCCAGGTTCAGGTGCAGCTCGGTCAGGGCGTACCAGCGAACGCCGTGCGCGAGCCCGCCGACGACCGCCGGCCACACGGCGATGCTCAGCCGGGCCGAGTAGAACGTCAGGTAGCAGGGCACCACGACGGCGGCCGCGAGCACGTCCCGCCACCAGGGGATCTCCCGGCCGGGTACGGTCGGTGGCAGCGCGTCGCCGCCGAGGGCCAGGCCGAGCAGCAGCCCGGCGGAGATGCCCAGCAGGATCAGCCCGGCCCAGAGCAGCCGGGCCGCGCCCAGCCGCAGCCGTGTCGCCGCCAGGTCCAGCACCCCGTTGAGCAGGTGTGGTCCGGGCACCAGGACCATGCACGGGCACACGACCACCAGGCGCAGCTCGGAGCTGGCGTGCAACCGGACGGCAATCGCGCCGGCGATCCCGGCCAGCAGCGCCGCCGCGAACGCCTGCCCGACAGCGCCCGCGCCGTAGCGCCCCAGTCCGCGGCGCACCAGGGCGCCGAGCCCGGCGGTGACACAGACGGCGGCGAGGGCGGGCCAGTGACGTACCCCGAAAATGATCGCCAGGCCGGCGGCGCCGACGACGCACGCCAGGGTGAAGCGGACCGGACCGGCCGGCGGCAGCGTCGCGGCCCGGCGCACCCGATCCCGGAAGTCCTCCGGTGTGACCCGGTGTTCCCGCAGGTCGTCGACGGCCCGCAGGGTCGCCTCGACGCGGGCCATGTTGATGCCGGTCGGGGTCACCGCGTCCCAGCCGGGGTCCGGCTCCCCCGGCCGGCCCAGCGCCGCGGCGGCCTGCCGGATCGCGGTGATCGAGTCCTCGGTCTCGTTGCCGTTGGCGTGCAGGACCGCGGCGGCGGCGCGAACGTCGTCACTGGCCGTTTCCATCGACGCCTACGCCCCCTCGACGCCGCGGCCGACCATGTCGAGCGGGTTGACGACCCGGTCGAACGTCTCCTCGTCGACCTTGCCGGAGGCGAGCGCGGCCTCCTTGAGGGTGGTGCCGTTCGCGATGGCGGCCTCTGCGATGTGAGCCGCGTTCTGGTAGCCGATGATCGGGCTCAGCGCCGTCACCAGCATCACGCTGTCCGCGACGTACGCGCTGATCTTCTTCTCGTTGATCTTTGTGCCCTCGACGGAGAACAGCCGGAACTTCTCGCACCCGTCGGCGAGGATCCGGGCCGAGTGCAGGAAGTTGTTGATGATCACGGGGCGCATGGCGTTGAGCTCGAAGTTGCCCTGCGAGCCGGCGAACGCGATCGCGGCGTCGTCGCCGAGCACCTGGATGGCGATCATGACGATCGCCTCGCACTGCGTCGGGTTCACCTTGCCGGGCATGATCGACGAGCCGGGTTCGTTCGATGGCAGGAGCAGCTCGGCGAAGCCGGTGCGCGGACCGGAGGCAAGCCACCGCATGTCGTTGGCGATCTTCATGAGTGCCACCGCGAGGCCGCGCAGGGCGGCGCCGGCTCGGACCATGGCGTCGAGCGAGCCCTGGGCGGCGAACTTGTTGGGCGCTGTCACGAACGGCTTGCCGAGCAGCTCGGCGATCGTGGCGGCCACGTCCCGGGAGAAACCCTTCGGGGCGTTGAGGCCGGTGCCGACCGCGGTGCCGCCGATGGCCAGTTCGAGCAGGCCCTGCCGGGAGTGGCGGATCTCGGCGAGGCAGGCCCTCAGCTGAGCGGCGTATCCGGACCACTCCTGGCCGACGGTCAGCGGTACGGCGTCCTCCAGATGGGTGCGTCCGATCTTGACGACCTGCGACCACTGACCGGCCTTCGCCTCGATCGCCTCGGTGAGCGCCTCGACCTTGGGCAGCAGCACGTCGTCGAGCATCCGCACCGCGGCGATGTGCATTGCCGTCGGGAACGTGTCGTTGCTGCTCTGCCCCATGTTGACGTGGTCGTTCGGGCCGACCGGCTGCTGGCTGCCGAGGGTGCCGCCGAGCAACTGGATGCTGCGGTTGCTGAGCACCTCGTTGACGTTCATGTTGCTCTGCGTGCCCGAGCCGGTCTGCCAGACGTACAGCGGGAATTCGGTGTCGAGTTTGCCGGCGATGGTCTCGTCGGCCGCTTGGACGATCGCGTCGGCCTTGTCGGCCGGCAACCGGCCGGCGGCCCGGTTTACCAGGGCACACGCCTTCTTCACGTAGCCGTAGGCGTGGTAGACCTCGATCGGCATGCGATCGTTGCCGATCGAGAAATGCAGGAGCGAGCGCTGGGTCTGCGCGCCCCAGTAACGGTCGGCCGGGACGTCGACGCTGCCCATGCTGTCGAACTCCGGCCGGACGCCGGCGGCGGTGATGCCGATCGGGACGTCACGCATAACGTTTGGCATGAGTCGAGCCTGCGGCCGCATCACAGCGCTGCCATCGGTCGGTCGACTCACGGATGCCGGTCGCCGTCATCGGCCGCGGGCCGGGGCCTGGGAGAAACACTCGCCGGCGTTCGCCGCGTCGGCCGCAGGCGCAGCTCACCGGGCGCTCGCGGTCTCCGTCGGCGGCTGCGGGCCGGGCAACACGCACCTGATCCAGGGTGTGCTGGACGCCGGGTCCCTGAGAGACGAATGTGCCCGCCGGTGTGGACCGGCGGGCACGTGCTCTCCGACTGCGATCAGCTCTTCCAGAACTCCAGAAGATCAAGATCCAATTCCTGCTGGTACGGGCCGGCGATGCCGTGCGGTGCGCCCGGGTAGACCTTGAGCGTCCCGTTCTTGACCAGGTCGATCGACTTGAGGGCAGCGTCGGCGATCGGCACGATCTGGTCGTCGTCGCCCTGCGCGATGAAGATCGGCACGTCGAGAGCCTTGAGGTCCTCGGTGAAGTCGGTCTCCGAGAACGCCTTCACACAGTCGTAGACCGAGGTGAAACCCGCCTGCATACCGAGGCGCCAGAACTGGTCGCGCTGGCCCTGCGAGATGGTCGATCCGGGTCGGTTGGTGCCGAAGAACGGCGCCGACAGGTCCTGGAAGAACTGCGAGCGGTCGGCGAGCACCCCGGCGCGGATGCCGTCGAAGACCTCGATCGGCGTCCCGTCCGGGTTGCTGTCCGACTTGACCATGACGGGCGGGACAGCGCCGACCGTGGCGACCTTCACGACCCGGCCGACACCGTGCCGGGCCGCGAACCGGACGACCTCGCCACCACCGGTGGAGTGGCCGACCAGGATGATGTCCTCCAGGTCCAGGGCCCGCACCAGTTCGTCGAGGTCGGCCGCGTACGTGTCCATGTCGTTGCCGTGCCAGGTCGGCGTCGACCGGCCGTGACCGCGCCGGTCGTGCGCGATGGCCCGGAAGCCGTTGTCGGCGGCCAACTTCATCTCGACGTCCCAGGCGTCACCGCTGAGCGGCCAGCCGTGGCTGAAGATGATCGGCTGACCGGTCCCCCAGTCCTTGTAGAAGATCTCGGTGCCGTCGGCGGTGGTGATGTAAGGCATGGAAGGGGTCCTTCTCGGAGGGCGATCGTGGACAGGGCTTCGCGGATGAGGTCCGCGACCTTCCTTCGGGTGCGGCAGACTCATCGGGTCCGACGAATCGTTGCCCGGAATCCCCTTCCTGCCGTCCGTCAGTCGACCGCTCCTGCGGCGCCGGCCGCCGGAGGTCAGCGCGCGGCGTCGACGATCACACGCAGCTGGTGGCGGCTGCCGACGCCCAGTTCGGCGTAGATCCGGTACAGGTGCGAGCCGACGGTCCGCGGCGACAGGAAGAACCGGTCCGCGATCTCCCGGTTGCTCATCCCCGCCGCCGCCATCCGGGCGATCATCTGCTTCTGCGCGGTCAGCCGCCGGAAGCCGTCCGCCTCCGGGGCCGGTTCGCCGGCCGGCCGCAGCGCGACCGGCAGCGCGCGGCGCGCCTGGTCCGCGTGCGCCCCGGCTCCCAAGCGCAGGAAGGTGTCCCGGGCGGCGAGCAGGTACGGCCGTGCGTCCAGCGCCCGTTTCCGTCGGCACAGCCACATCCCGAGGTTGAGCTGGGCCTCGGCGTACTCCAGCGGCCAGTGCAGGGCGCGCTCCGGATCGGCGAGCGCCTCCCGGAACGATTCCTCGGTGTCGTCCAGGAGCGCGGCGGCGTGAGCCAGCAGCATGACCATGCGCGCGGTCGGTTCGGCGCCGGCCGCCCGCCGGGCCCGCGCCAGGATTCGCGCGGCCTCCTGAGCATGCCCGGTGTGAGCGGCGGCGAGGGCGAGCTGTGGCAGGCTACGCGGCCCGAAGAAGTAGTGCCGGGGTTCGCCGTCCTCGTCGAAGAGCCGGCGGAATTCCCGGTACGCCCGCGGGTAGTCGCCCGCGGTGAGCGCGCGCAGAGCGACGGCCCGCTGTCTGACACTGTCGGCCAGGGTCGTGGCGCCCGGCGACGGGGCGTCCAGGTCGGTGGCGCTGTCGTCGCGCAGAGCCTGCAGCGTGACCCGCAGCGCCGGGACGAGGTCGTCCAGGAACGGAACCGGGCCCACCGCCGCCACCCGGACGGCCCGGTCCAGCACCCGGTCCGCCTCGGCCCACCGCCCGCTGTCGATCAGGGCGAGAACCATCAGCGGGTAGCAGGCGAACATGGCCCCGGGCGCGCCGGAGTTCCACACGGCGCCGAGGCGGACCGCGGCTCTGGTCGACTCGTCTCTCAGGAAGGCGGCGGTCCCGGCGAGCAGGGGCCCCGCCGGTTCCGGACAGTCGCCGGCGAACGTCGCCGGGTCACTGATCATGGTGACGATCCACCGGACCGACTCGGCCTGGGCGAGCGGGATCATGCTCGTCGCGTACTTCCCTCGCCCACCGTCGTTCCCGGCCCGCGACAGCAGCTCCGGCAACTGCTCGCGGTGGGCGCGGACGCCGGACAGGAGCGCGGCCACGGCGGCGATCAGCACCGCGTTCAGCGTCACCTGAGCGTCGCGCGGGCCGCTGCGTGCCGCCCGGGCGGTCACCTCGAATGCCTCTCCCGGCCGCGCCGCGTGCACCAGGGCGAGCCCGGCGCTGCAAGCGGCGACACCGGTCAGGTCGGTGTCGCCGGTCGCGGCGGTGACCTTCGCGGCCAGTTCGATCGCCCATTCCGGCTGCCCACCGCGATGCGCGGCCAGCGAGGCCCGGGCATAGTGGCGGGCCGCGTCGAGGTCGCTTGAGCTGTGTTCGGCCGCCGACTGCAGCGCGGTGGCGCCGGCCAGTTCGTCACCGCGGCCCAGTGCGTCGTCCGCGGCGGCCTCCAGGGCGGCGGCGACCGACGCGTCACGGCCCGGGGTCAGCGTCGCGAGGTGGCGCGCCCGGCGGTAGACGTCGTCGGTGGCCGCGGCCAGCTCACGATGGGCCCGGGCGACGTTCGCCGGGGTTTCGGCCGCCACGCAGGCGGCACGCGTCAGTGGGTGCCGAAAATGCACGATCCCGTCCCGTACGACGATGAGCCCGGCCCGTTCGGCTTCCGCGCACGCCGCCGCCCAGTCCGCCACCCCGGCCGCCCGGTGCAGGGTCCCGAGGTGCTCGCCGTCGCCGGCCAGCGCCGCGTGCAGCAGCAGCCGCCGGGCCGGCGCCGGCAGCGCCCGGACCTGGGCCAGGAACTCGTACGGCAGCCGCTGCCCGGGATCGCCCAGCACGCGCAGGGCCAGCGGGTTGCCGGCGGCCCGGCGCAGGATCTCGCCCCGGGTACGGGCGTCGGCCGACGACCCGCACGCGTCGAGCAGCCGGGCGGCGGCGTCCTCGGCAAGCGGCCCGACGTCGTACCGGCTGATGGTGTTGATGAGCGGACCGGGCAGCTCGCCGTCGCGGGCGGCGAGCAGCAGCGCGATCCGTTCGGTGGAGGTGTGGTGCAGTGCGGTGCCGAGCAGGCGCAACGATTCCTGGTCGGCGCGGTGCGCGTCGTCGGCCACGATCAGCAGCGGTCCCCCACGGCTCGATCCTTCCAGGGCGAGCAGCAGCGCGGTCACCACCGCCGCATCGTCGGGTGTCCCGCCGGGCGATCTCGGCGCCCACAGCCCGGTCAGCCGGCGGTACAGGTGCCCGGGCAGGCCGGCGCCACCGGTCCCGAGCAGGCGCCGGAGCAGACCGAAAGGCTGGGGGACGGCGGCCGGGGTGGCATGCTGGATCCGGTACTCGCGGCGCCGGGCCTCGGCGGTGGCGGCGCCGAGCAGGGCAGTCTTGCCCACACCGGCCGGTCCGCAGAACAGCAGCGCCGCCGGGCCGTACGCGGCGGCGTCGAGCATCGCCGCGACGCCGGCCAGTTCCCGCGCCCGCCCGAACAGTGCCGTGCCGCCGGAGTTCACCACGCTGAGCATTCGATCACCGGCACCGGGGCAGCACCATGAAGGAAGCATGCAGTTCAGGGGGCGAGCAGGCGCTCGGTCGCCTCGACCCGGTCCTGGATCGCGCCGTACGACCCGAACGTGCTCTCCCCGGCGTTCCGGCGGATCTCGGCCAGCGCGTCGAGGTCGGCGCGGGCCTCCGGCAGCCGGCCCAGCTGGGCGTAGACCAGCGCCCGCCGTGACAGCGTGACCAGTTCCCGGGTGGGGGCGTAGGCCAGCGGAGCCGCGGCCCGCACCGACGCCTCGACGTGGCCGAGCGCCGCGGTCCAGTCCTCGGCCGTGATGGCGATGTCGGCCAGGATGGCGTGCGCGGTCACCTCGACGAACCGGGCGATGTGCTCCGGCGGGGCGGTCGCCGGCCCGGTCACCAAGGCGACGGCGTCGCGCAGCGCGGCCGCGGCCTCCTCGTCGCGGCCCAGGGTGTGCAGCGTGATGGCGTGCAGGATGACCGCGTTCGGCAGCCCTTCGCGGTCGCCGGCCCGGCGCATCAGGTCGGTCGCCGCCAAGGCGTACGGGAGCGCCTCGGCCTTGCGTCCGTCCTGTTCCAGCGCCCAGGCGAGGTAGTAGTTCGACCACCCGCACAGGCCCGGATCGGCCGTGCGGCCGGCGAAGTCGAGCGCCTGCCGGGCGTACTCCACGGCGACGCCCGGGTCGGCCAGGCAGACAACGTGGACCCAGGCGAGGTATCCCAGGTGCACGGCCTGCAGCCGGTCGTCGCCGAGCCGCCGGGCGGCTCGGGCCGACAGCGAGTAGACGTCCTCCCAATGCGGCCAGTACGACCAGTTGTCGGAGAACCAGTGCAGGGCCTCGGCGACGTCGACGACGTACCGGTCCCGCCCGTCGGCGGCGGCCTGCCGCAGCGCCGGCAGCCAGTTCTCCGCCTCGGCGCGCAGCCAGCGGTCGGCGGCGTCCTGCGAGGCCGGGACCAGGGCGTCCGATGACGGCGGCCGGTGATCCGGTTCGAAGAACCGCCCGGCGAGGATCGTGGTGTCCAGCAGCCAGGTGTCGCGCCGGGCGGCCACCGCCGCGCGCTGCCCGGCGTCCTCGGCCTGCTCCAGCTCGGCGGCGGCGTAGAGCCGCAGCAGGTCGTGGAACCGCAGTCGGCCGTCCGAGCCCTGCTGCAACAGACCCAGGTCGACCAGTTCGTCGAGCGCGTCCTCGGTCGCCGGCAGCGGCTGCTGCGTCAGCACGGCCGCCAGGCCCGCGCCGGTGGACGTGCCGGGGATCAGCGCCAGCCGCCGGAACAGGCGGCGCCCGGCGTCCGACAGTTGCTGGTAGGAGAGCGTGAAGGCGGCCTTGATCTGCATGTCCCCGGTGGCCAGGGTGTCCAGGCGGCGTTCGTGCGAGGCAAGCCGGGCGATCAGGTCGTCGGCCGTCCACCGTGGGCTGCTGACCAGCCGGTTGCCGGCGATCCGCAGGGCCAGCGGCACATGGACGCACAGGTCGGCGATGGCGCGCAGCCCGGCCGCGGTGACCGCCCGGTCGTCGACGATCGCCGCGAGCAGCGTCATCGCGTCCTCCGGCGGAAAAGCCTCCAACCGCATCCGGCGTACGGACTCCAGACCGCTGAGCGTGCGCCGGCTGGTCACCAGCACGGCCGCCGGGCCCTCCACCGGCAGCGCCGGGCGCACCTGACTCTCGCTGATCGCGTTGTCCAGCACCACCACCGCGGGCCGGTCACGCACCAGCGAGCGCCAGAGCACCGAGGCCTCGTCGACGTCGCGGGGCAGCGCCTTGGCGGTCGGGTCGACCGCGCGGATCAGCTCGCCGAGGACGGCGAGGGGGGTCAGCGGCTCGTCGTCGAGGCCGCGCAGATCCACGAAGAGCCGCTGCTCCGGCGGCCAGTCCGCGGCGGCCCGCACCGCGAGCGCGGTCTTGCCGAACCCCGGGGAGCCGCTGATCACCACGACCGGGGACGGCGTGGTCGCGATCCAGCCGCTGATCCGGGCCAGTTCCCGGTTGCGGCCGGTGAAGTCGGCCAGCGGCGCGAGCACCGGCCGGCCGCCGCCGGTCCGGCCGCCGCCGGTCCGGCCGCCGCCGGTCCGGCCGGCTCGGGCCGCGGCGAAGAAGGCGACCTGGTCGGCGCCGGTCAGTCGCAGGCTGCCGGCGAGCGCCTGCACGGTACGGACCCGCGGCCCCTTGCTGATCTCGCGTTCCATGTCGCTGATCGCCCGGTCGCTGACCCTGGACGCCTCGGACAGAGCTTCGAGCGTCAACCCGGCGGCCAGACGGAAACGCCGCAGCAGCATGCCGAAAGAGTCCATGGCCGCTAGCCTCGCACGCGTGCTGGCCTGCTACTTTACTGAATGATCAAGCTCTCACCAGGTCGGTTCGCAGCTCGTGCCGGCCGGTGACCCCGATCTTGCGGTACACCCGGGACAGATGCGTGCCGACGGTCCGGGCCGAGATGAACAGCCGCTCGGCGATGAGCCGGTTGCTCAGCCCGCCCGCGGCCAGCTCCGCCACCTGCCGCTCCTGCGCGGTCAGCGCGGTCGTCGGGGCGCCCGGCCCGCTCGGCCCGCCGACGGAGATCTCCCGCTGGGCGAGCTCGGCGCTGCCGGTCGCGCCGAGCCGGGTGAAGATGTCCGCGGCCGTGGTGAGCGCGGCCCGGGCGTCGCGGGTGCTGCCGTGCCGGCGCAGCCAGACACCGTGATGCAGGTGCGCCAGGCCGTGTTCGTGCGGCCACTGCGCCCCGGCCGCATCCCCGGCGGCTCGCCGGAAGCCGTCCTCGTCGACGCCGAGCAGCGCCCCGCTCAACTCCAGCAGGATGCGCATCCGGTCCCCCGGCGCGGTCCCGGCCGCCAGCCGGACCTGGTCCAGCACGGTACGCGCGTCGTCGTGGCGCCCGCTGCGAGCCGCCGCGGCGGCCAGGTCGGCCACGGCGCGAGCGGACAGGTACGGGTGCAGCGGGCGGCCGTCCCGGTCGAACATCGACCGCAGGTACCGGTAGCCATCGTCGTGGTCCCCGTCGCCGATCGAGGCCAGGCCGCAGGCCCGCAGCAGGCGCACGTGAGCCGGCCGGTTGCTCGGCACGTCCAGCTGCCGCCAGGTCTCGCGGGCCAGCCGCAGCGCCTGCTCGTTCTCGCCACGCAGGGCGTGCAGCAGCGCTCGCAGCGAGGCGAGGCCGGCCTCCACGGTGGGCATGCCGCCGGCGCGCGGCGTGGTGGCGTACCGCTGCGCGAGTTCCCACTCTCCGATGTCGAGCAGCGCGTTGACCAGGGCGAGTTGCATGCCGAAGCCGGGCGACGGCGAATGCTCGAACAGGTCTCCGGCGAGGGCGCGCCGCAGTACCTCGACGGCCAGCCGGGTGCGGTCACCGGTCCAGGCGATCATGCCGAGCAGCGACAGGCGGTAACGTTCCCGGGCGCTCAGCGGCACGCCGTCCGGGGGCAGCACGGCCTCGTCGCAGAGAGCGTGGCCCGGATTCTGCTCGGGGGCGACGATCTGCCGGACGTACGCCGTGACCGTCGCGTCCGACGGCGCCGTGGCCAGGAACGGGATCAGGCCGAGCCGGTGTTCCTCGTCGCCGGTGAGCCAGGCGGTGGTCGCGGCGAGCACGGCCAGGTCAACGGTGTTGCTCAGGCCCGCGCCGGTGAGGATGGCGTAGGCCTCGTGCGGCCGGCCGCTCCACAGCGTGGCCGCGGCCGCCGGCCAGGCCGCCTCGACCAGCGGGCCGGCGTCGCCGGTCAGGGCGCGCACCTGGGCGTACATCTCGGTCGCCCACGCCGTGTCGCGCAGGTCGCGGGCGTCGGCGACGGCCCGGGCCAGACGGCGGGCCGCCCGGTCCGGCGCGGGCGAGCGCTCCGCGGACTTCTGCATGGCGGCGGTCGCCTCGTACAGGTCCCCCCGGCTGCGGAAGATCGCCGCGGCGGCCTCCAGCGCGGCCGCAATCCTCTCGTCCGCGCCGGGTTCGGCGGCGGCCGACTGCAACGCCTGGTACTCGGGAGACGCGGTCAACGCTGCGGCCAGATCTTGGTGCGCCCGCAGTCGCAGGTCGATCGATGCGGACCGGTAGGCGGCCTCGTCGGCCAGGGGATGCGAGAAGACCACCTTGTTTCCCGTACGGGTGACGAGCCCCGCCGCCGTCGCCGGACGCCACCCGTCGGCGCCGGGCACCCGCGCGGCGAGCCCGATCAGCTCGGGGTCGGCCGGGACACCGGCGGCGGCCAGGTAGCACAGCAGCATCCGGGTCCGGTCCGGCAGCCGGCTGAGCTCGGCGCCGAACGCGGACAGCAGGCCGCCTGCGAGCGAGCCCGGATCGCCCAGCTCGACCAGCGCCGCCGGGTTGCCACGGGCCCGGTGCCGGATCGCCGCCCGGGCCGCGGCGGTCGCTGTCCGGCCGCGACCGGCGAGCACCCGGACGGCGTCGTCGTGACTCAGCGGCGGCAGCTCCAGCACCGGCATGCCGGCCAGCGCGGCCGGTGGCGGGGTCCGGCTCGCGGCCAGCACAGCCACCGACGGTACGGCGGACAGCCGCACCACCATGGCGAGCACCTCCGGATCGAGATGGTCGGCGTCATCGACGACGATCAGCACCGGCGACCCGGCCGCGACCGCGGTGATCGCCGCGGCCACCACGGACGGCAACGCGCTGTCGTGCGGCGCCCGGGTATCCGGCTCGAGACCGAGGAAAGCCCGCGCCGGCCCGCCGACCGAGGCCGGAAGTGCGGCCAGGTCGTGCCGCAGCGCCAGGAGCAAGTGCGGGTACGGCCGCTGCGCGGGGCCGGCCGACCCGGCCAGGGTGAGCACACGATGCCGGCCGGACCGCCGGGCCAGCTGGATGCCGGCGCCGAGCAGACTCGACCGGCCCGAGCCGCGATCGCCGGTGATCACCAGCGCCGGGCGGTTACCGGCGGGCGCGTCCAGCAGGCGGCTGATCCGGGCGAGCTCGACATCGCGGCCGGTCAGCTGATCGCCGGCCGATGACGACGTCAGGGGGTTCATGATTCCCAGTGGATCACCAGGGCGGGAAGCCGCACCAGGAAGGAGACATGAAGTTTCGCTGCGCGTGGACGAGTTCGGCACCGGCGTACAGGCGCAGCAGTTCGGGGATCTCCAACCCGCCGTCCGGTCGCCGCCGCACCAAGCTCAGCTCGACCAGTTCGTCCACGGCCGTCCGCTCCCGCGCCAGGGTCAGGCCCGGTTCGCCGGTCGTGGCGAGCCGGTGCAGGACCCGTCGCGCGCGCCCGGACGTCTGCCGGTAGGAGAGGTGGAACGCCGCCTTGAGTTCAAGGTCGCCCGCGACCAGCGAGTCGAGGCGCCGTTCCGCGGCCACCAGCCGGCCCAACAGGTCCCGCGGTGTCCAGCCGGGCCGGCTGAGCAGCCGATTCCCGGCAATCCGCAGGGCAAGCGGAAGGTTGCCGCACAACTGTGCGATCCGGCGCACGTCGTCGTCCGAGGCGGCGTCGTGGTCCTCGATGACGGCGGCCAGCAGTGCGGCCGCGTCGTCGGCGGGCAGGGCGTCCAGGAACAGCCGGCGCACGCCGTCGAGCCCGCTCAACGCCCGGCGGCTGGTGATCAGCACGACGGCTGGCCCCTCCCCCGGCGGCAGAATCGGGCGTATCTGACTCTCCGCAGCGGCGTTGTCGAGAATGACGACGCACCGCTGCTCCCGGATACGGGCGTGCCAGAGCGCCGCGGCCTCGGCCACCGTCCCGGGCACCGCGCGGAGGCCCGGAACGGCCGCCCGCAGAAGTCGCCGCAGCACGGTCATCGGGTCCGGCGGCGCGACGTCGAGGCCGTGCAGGTCGATGAAGAAGTACCGGTCGGCGGGGCACGCCCGGGCGGCCCTGACGGCCAGCGCGGTCTTGCCGATGCCCGGCGCCCCGCTGATGACCACCGGCGGCGACGGCCGGTCGGCCGCCCACCGCGCGAGCCGGTCCTGTTCGGCGCTGCGCCCGGTGAAGTCGAGGACTGGCCGGGGCAGCGGAAGACCACTCGCGACGACGAGCCCGGCAACGGGACGGGCCGCTGCCCGCAGCGCCGCCCGATCGTCGCTGCCCAGGCCCAGACCGTCGGCGAGCGCCTCGACGGTGCGGGCCCGCGGGTTGCGGCTCACCCCGCGCTCCAGGTCGCTGATCGCCCGGTCACTGATGCCGGACGCCGCGGCCAGTTGCGGCAGGGTCAGGTCACCGGCCAGCCGGAACTGCCGCAGGAGAGCGCCGAACGTTCGATCCTCCGCCATGTCGGATCAGCTTGGCACGGCCGTGACGACCGGTCGCCCGATCGTGACGCACGGCTCAGCGCCGCTCGTGGACACCGCCGCTGGGGCCGGTCCGGCCGGCGCGACCACCGATCCGGATTCCGCTCAGGCAGACCGGGTCTGCGACGGCGGGCTGTCGGCCAGCTGGCACTCGTTCGCCGAGCGTTGTCGTCCCACTCTGCTGACGGCGGCCGTGAGCAGTTCGCCGGGGCGTCGGCGGCGGCCGATCAGCCAGGTGTACAAGCTGTGGCGCAGTACCCGCCCCGGGTGAGCGCCGTGCACCCGGCCCGGACCGCCGAGTGGGGTGTCCAGGTTGTCGACGCCGTTGTCCGGCCGGTTCGCCCGCTGCGATCCGGCACCGACCCGGCGCAGTGAGAACACCGCGTCGGTCAATGCCGGCAGCAGCCGCTGGCTGAGCATGAACGCCGCGGCGGCCCCACCGACCGGGATCTCCCGCCGCGGATGCTCGGCAGCGAACACGATCGCATCGGCCACCACCTCCGGCGCGTAGACCGGCGGGGGCGGCTTCGGCATCGTGCCGCCCAGCCGGCTCCGGGCGTGCTCGAAGAACGGGGTGTCGACAGACGCCGGCAGTACGGTGGTCACCGAGATCCGGACGTCCTCCTGCGCCAACTCCATACGTAGCGCGTCCTGCAATGCTCGAACCGCGAACTTGCTCGCTGTGTACGGCGCCTGCAACGGCACGGAGCGCACTCCCTCCGCCGAGGAGACCGCGATGATCCCGCCTCCGCCCGCCCGGCGCAGGGCCGGCAGGGCAGCACGCACCCCGTACACCGAACCCAGGAAGTTGACTCTCAGGACCCGCTCGAACTCTGCGTCGGTGATGTCCTCCACCCGCCCCCAGACACCGATCGAGGCCAGATTCACCCACGTGTCGATACGGCCGTACCAGCGCTCGGCAGCGTCGGCGAGAGCCTGCACCGCCAACGGATCCGCCACATCGGTGGGCACCGCCAGCGCCTGCCCACCGGCCTGCTCGATCTGCTCGACGAGGGTGCCGAGCGCTTCGATGCCACGAGCTGCGCAGACCACCCGGGCGCCACAGGCGGCGAGGGCGAGCGCCGTGGCGCGGCCGATTCCGGACGATGCACCGACGACCACGACCACCTGCTCGGTCAACGGCTTGGGCATGCGGTACTCCTTCAACGGTGCGTACAGGTGCCGGTCGGCTGGTACCCGCAGAGAGCTGGGTGAATCCGATCGGTCCGCTCTGCAGCTGGGTACCTCGGCACGCCAGGAACGCTGAGCCGCCGCCCGCGGCGAGCATTCAACGACGCAGGAACCGACGCAACCGGTTGAGACCGCATCCTGGGGGTACCTCGCTGGCTGACGGAATGCGGCGGTGACGCGCGTGTCCGTGTTGATCGCGTCGCCGCGGAGGCGTGGCCCTGCCACGCTCTGCGCGGGCGGCGAGTTGTCCAGTGGAAAGGTGTTCGGAAATGGCGAAATCAGTGGCAACGGTCTGGGTGCCCGTCGACGACATGTCGCGTGCGCTCACGTTCTACGACGAAACTCTCGGTCTGACGGTCAAGGACCGCGGCGACGACTGGAGTGAGATCGACGCCGGCAACCTGACTATCGGGCTGAACGCCCGCGAGCATGCCTCCGCGCACGCCGGCGGCGGCGCCGTCATCACGTTCACCCCGGAATCGGGTCTCGACGAGGAGGTGCAGCGCCTCACCGAAGCCGGGGTGACCTTCGCCGGCGGGATCAGCGACCACTCATGGGGGCGCATCGCCCCGTTCAAGGACAGCGAAGGCAGCGACCTCCAGCTCTACAGCCCGCCGCAGTAAGCCGCCGCAGAGCGGGACGGCCGATGATCGAGGTCCCGACAGCAACCGCGCCGGCCCGCATTTCGGTACGGGAGGGAAACGCGTGATGCCCCGCGCTCGGGGGAGCTGCGGGGCATCGGTGTGACGATCAGTGGGCTCAGTAACCGAAGTCCTGGGTGTAGTACGGCGCGCCGTTCTGCGCGTAGACGGCGGCGGTGCCGACCGTCTTCGAGCGGCAGTTCAGGATGTTCGCGCGGTGGCCCGGACTGTTCATCCAGCCGGTCACGACCTCCTCGGCGCTGCGGTAGCCCCAGGCGATGTTCTCGGCGGACGGGTGGGCGAACCCGGCGGCCTTGGCACGCGACACGAAGTTCGAGCCGGCCCGGCCGGTGTGCGAGAACGCACCGGTACGGCCCATCCACGCACTGTGCGCCCGGGCAGCCTCGGTGAGCTGGTCATTCGCGGTCAACGCGGCACAACCGTGGTCGACGCGCTCCTCGTTGACCAGACGGAAGATGTCGGCCTGCAAACTCTGCTCGGCGGACTTGGCCTTCACCGGCGCGGCCTCAGCCGGGGACGCGCTCATCATCACGCCGGCCGCGGCCGGGACGATGAAGGCGGCCAGGGCGAAACTACGCAGGAGAGAACGCAAGAGGAGACCCTTTCGATCGGTGGCCCCGGCGTGTTCGCCGGGTGCACCGTTCTCTTCGTCGGGCACTCAACTCCGGTGATCGCAGATCGGTGGCGCTCCAGTCGCCATCCGGTTGCCGCCCTGGCCGCCCAGCGCCCGAGGACACCGCCGGCTGGTGCCCGCTCGTCCGCTCAGGCCCCTGCCCAGCTCATTGTGGGCGGGGCTCGGCGGTGGCCTCGGCCTGCGGGATGTCGGCGAGGTCGCTCTCGCGGCGTTGCGTCGCCGTCCAGGCGGCCAGCAGTGACAGATTGTCGTGCGACGGCGTCCCCGGTTCGGCGGTGTACGCCGCCAGCGCGAGGCCGGGTTCCGCGCTCAGGTACATCAACTCGAACCGCAGTTCCAGCAGGCCGACGACGGGATGACGCATCCGTTTGACGCCGCGGGTGTGCACGTGGACGTCGTGCCGGGCCCACAGCTGCCGGAACTGCTCGCTGCGGGTGGACAGCTCCCCGATCAGCTGTGTCAGCGCCGGGTTGTGCGGGTCTGCTCCGGCGGCGGCGTGCAGGCTGGCCACGATGTCGTCGGCGACCTGCTGCCAGTCGAGCCAGAAGTCGTGCGAGCGGGGGTCGAGGAACGCGAACCGGGCGAAGTTCGGCGTCCGCTGCGGGTCGCCGCGGTACAACTCGCCGTACAGGGCGCGGCCGAGGTCGTTGGCGGTGACCACGTCGAGGACCGCGTTGCGGACCAGAGCGGGCACGCCGATCATCGCGTCGAGCACCGCCTGCACCGGCGCCGCCACCGTGGCCGGCGCCACGCGGCGCGGGGTCGCCGGTGAGGGCTGCCGTCCGGCCCGCGCCAGGTCGAACAGGTGGGCACGTTCCACGGCGTCGAGCTGTAGTGCCCGGGCGACGGCCTCGATGACAGCATCCGACGCGGTGGGCAGGGCACCGCGCTCCAGGCGGATGTAGTAGTCGACGCTGACGCCGGCGAGGCTGGCCACCTCTTCGCGCCGCAGCCCCGGCACCCGGCGTTTACGGCCGGCGGTGGGCAGCCCGACCGACTCCGGGCTGATCCGCGCCCGGCGCGAGGCCAGGAACTCCTGAATCTGACGGCGCTGGTCCATACCCATGACGCTACGTCGCCGCACCGGGGTTAAGGAGGACCTGCCAGTACCTCCTTCAACAGGCCCTGTCACACCCGCGACCAGCGTGTTTTCGTAGATGACGTGACCGGTGGCATCCGCTCCGCTCGCGCCGTCGAGATGTACTCCCGGCTCTACTTCGACCTGGTCGGTGTGCTGGGCCACTTCGACTTCAACATCGCCGTCGTACGCGCGAAGTAGCACCTCGCCGGGCATGGCGGCCGGCACCGTGCCGTCGTCGCCCACGCCCGGAACCAATCGGCATTCTTCTACGCTTTGGAGTCAACTGATCATGCGTGCCACTCTCATGTACGGCGCGGGCGACGTCCGCGTCGAGACCATCGCCGACCCGAGCCTGCAGAAGCCGACCGACGCCATCGTCCGGGTCGTGCGGTCCTGCGTCTGCGGCAGCGACCTGCACCCGTACCACGGCATTCCCGCGCAGGAGCACGGCATGCAGACCGGGCACGAGTTCCTCGGCATCGTCGAACAGGCCGGCTCGGACGTGTCCACGGTCAAGGCCGGTGACCTGGTCGTCGCGTCGTTCTCCCACCAGGACAACACCTGCGAGTTCTGCCGCGCCGGCGTGCAGACCGCCTGCTCGCACCCCGAGTTCGGGTTCTTCAGCGCCGCCCAGGCCGAACTCGTCCGCGTGCCCCTCGCCGACGGCACCCTGTACCAACTGCCCGCCGACACCGGCACGGCGCTGCTGCCGTCGCTGCTGACCCTGGCCGACGTGTACGGCACCGGCTACCACGCCGCCAAACAGGCCCGCGTCACCGGCGGGGACACCGTCGCGGTCATCGGCGACGGCGCGGTCGGGTTGCTCGCCGTCCTCTCCGCCAAGCAGCTCGGCGCCGAGCGCATCATCCTGATGGGCCGCCACAAGGCCCGCACCGACCTCGGCCGCGAGTTCGGCGCCACCGACGTCGTCGCGGAGCGAGGCGAGGAAGGCATCGCGCTCGTGCGGGAGCTCACGGGCGGCGGCGCGCACAAGGTCCTCGAAGCGGTCGGCCACCGGCCCGCCTACGACCAGGCCGTCGGCATCGTGCGCGCAGGCGGGATCATCAGCCGCGTCGGCGTGCCCCAGTACGACGAGGCGCCGGTCGGCTTCACCAGCCTGTTCGGCCGCAACATCACCCTCAACGGCGGCCCGGCGCCGGTCCGCGCCTACATCGACGAACTGCTGCCCGGCATCCTCGACGGCACCGTCGAGCCCGGCAAGGTGTTCGACCGCACCGTCACCATCGACGAAGTCCCTGACGCCTACCGCGCCATGGACGACCGCGAAGTGCTCAAGGCCCTCATCCAGTTCTGAGCGGCACCGGTCGTACGCCTGGAGGGGTCCGCGACAACCCAGAGGTTCCCGTCGCATGCTCGCTCCGCAGGCCCCGTGCCGTCACACCATGAACAAGGTGGGTACGACCAAAACCGCTACACCCCTGCGACGAAGAATGGAGCATCTATGCACACGCGACTTCTCGGCCGAGGCCTGCGAGTCTCCGCCATCGGCCTGGGTGCCATGGGCATGTCCCAGAGCTACGGACCCAACCCCGGCGACCGTGACGCCATGATCGCCGTGCTGCGCGGCGCGGTCGAACGTGGCGTCACCTTCTTCGACACCGCCGAGGTCTACGGCCCGTACGTCAACGAAGAACTTGTCGGCGAGGCTCTCGCCCCGCTCCGCGAGCACGTCGTGCTCGCCACCAAGTTCGGATGGCGCATCGAGAACGGGAAATCCGTGGGACTCGACAGCCGTCCCGAGCAGATCAAACGGGTCGCCGACGCGTCACTGCGCCGACTGCGCACCGACACGATCGACCTGTTCTACCAGCACCGTGTCGACCCGGACGTGCCGATCGAAGACGTCGCCGGCGCCGTCGGTGAACTCGTCCAGGCCGGCAAGGTACGCCACTTCGGCCTCTCCGAAGCCGCCGCGGGCACCATCCGCCGCGCGCACGCGGTGCACCCGGTGACAGCGCTGCAAAGCGAGTACTCGCTGTGGACCCGCGACCCCGAACCCGACATCCTGCCGACCTGCGCCGAGCTCGGCATCGGGTTCGTGCCGTTCAGCCCGCTCGGCAAGGGCTTCCTCACCGGCACCGTCACCACCGCCACCGAGTTCACCTCCGGCGACATCCGTGCCACCATCCCGCGTTTCGACGCCGGCAACCGCACCGCCAACCAAGCACTGGTCGAGCACATCACCGGCCTGGCCGACGCCAAGGACGCCACGCCCGGGCAGATCGCCCTCGCCTGGCTACTCGCTCAACACCCGTGGATCGTGCCCATCCCGGGCACCCGCCGCCTGCAACGCGTCGAGGAGAACGCCGCCGCCACGCAGGTGGCGCTGTCGGCCGATGAGATCGCCGACCTCAACGAGCTCGCGACTCGTATCGGTGTCCAGGGCAACCGCTACAACGAGCAGCACATGCGACTCGTCGAGAATTGACGATCCGCTGCCAGAAGGACACCGTCGATCTGGTCAGGTCTACGCCTCCTTCGACAACGACGGCCAGGGCCACGCCGTCCGAGACGCGGAGAGCCTGCAGCAACGGTTGCCCACCGGCCCGTAGCCGAGACCTTGACACGAGGAGGCGACAAAGGTCTACCAGCGGAATGAGCAGCACCCTGGCACCGAAGCTGCCGGCTGACGTCCATCACGCTCCGGCACCGAGGCAGTTGCCGTCCCGGTTCTCCCGGCGCCGGGAGAACCCGCCGCGTGGTCACGTCGCGCGCTCGTCGGAGACGCGGCGCGGCAGTACCGCGGTATGGCCGAAGAAGTTGCGGATCCCGATGACCACTCGTTCATAATCCTGCAGGTCAGCGGGTTTGGTGACGTACGCATTCGCATGCGCGCCATAGCTGAAGACGATGTCTCCGGCCGCCGCGGAAGTGGTGAAGACGACCGCGGGAATGGACGCGAGGTCCTCGTCGGCCTTGAGGACCGCCAGGACCTGCCTGCCGTCGACACGAGGCATGTTCAGATCCAGCAGGATCAGATCCGGTCGCGGCGCGTCACGGTAGCGGCCTTGACGCCGCAGGAAGGCCAGCGCGTCGGCGCCGTCAGCGGTGTGGTGCAGGACGCTGGGGATGCTGTGGTCGGCGAACGCGTTCTCCATGAGCGCGAGATCGCCGAGGTCGTCCTCGACGATGAGCACCTGCAGCAACACCCGGCCGGTGGTCACGCCTCGAGTCTCTTCGTGGCCCGCCCGGCCGTCACGGCGCTGTTCACCGGCACGGCCCGCGCGGTCATCGTCCTCCCGCCGGCGGCTCGAGGTGTCGTCCGAGGCGATCGTGACCCGCGCCCACACGCTCTTGCCCTGGTCGTGAATCGTCGTGCCCCAGCTGGAGCAGATACCGGCGACCAGGAGCAGGCCCCGGCCGCCGATGCGGTGTCCGTCCGGCGACTCCTGGCGCGGCATGGAACGATCCTGATCGCGGACTTCGACGGTGATGCCGTCGTCGTCCCAGGCGAGCAGCAGAGTGCCACCACCGGTGGTGTGCTGGGTGACGTTCTGGACCAGTTCCGAGATCACCACGAGGACGTCCTCGACCTGATCAGCCGGGAAGAACGGTGCCAGGACGCTACGTGCCTGTAGACGCAACTGACCGGCGGGCTCACCGTGCGCGAACGACACGTGCAGGGTCTTTGCTGCCACCGGTGCCCCTTCTCGTTCGATACCAGCGCTCATAGTGCTCCACCAGTACCCACGCCCTGATCATTGACGGCACCGGCTTCCACGCCGGGTACATGATCCAGGAAGTGGTCCGGTCCGCCCCCGGCCGCCACCTTCGTCGCCTCGATCGCCGGCACCGCCGTCGTAAGGACGTCAGCCGGCTGGACGTGCCCGCCAGGCATGGCCGTGAGCACCGAGGCGGCCGGTCCCACCGTCCAAGGCTCGGTGGCGCTCGCCTCGAAGACTGCCTCGCCGATCACGGCCCGGGGCGGGATGGGTCACTCGTTCGGGGGTCGGCGGAGATCGGCGTCGGAGCCCCCGGGCGTCGGATGCTGTCCGGCGTAAAGTGGGCAGAGCTGCCGTACGTACGGATGGTGCTGTTTCGGTGGGATGCTGGCTCTCGTGGCGCTGGGTTCGAATTCGCGCGGTTACCCTGAGGCAGGGTCGGAGGTCTCCGTCATGGTGACCGCTCGGTTGAGGCGCGAGGGCGGGGCTGGCCGTGGTCGTGGTGGATAGCGATGGCCGACGGCCTCGAGTGGAACGGCTGGTGGCGGCGCACGGTCCGGACGTGGACGACTTGTGCCAGGCGTGCGTGGCGCATTTCCCCGGCCTGCACGGTGTGGGGGTGGCGGTGATGACCGGCACGGCGCAGCAGGTGCGCTACGCCAGTGATCCGGTCAGCGCGCGGGTGGAGCAGTTGCAACTGCTGCTGGGTGAGGGGCCGTGCCGGGACGCCTTCGACGCGGGTAGCCCGGTGCTCGCCGATGATCTGCAAGCCACGGCGTGGCGCCATCGGTGGCCGGCGTTCGCCGGGGCGGCGCTGCAGGCCGGAGCCCGCGCGGTGTTCGCGCTGCCGTTGCGCGCCGGTGGGCTGGGCGTCGGCGTGCTGGACCTGTACCGCGACAGCCCGGGCGTCCTGACCGGTCAGGAGTTGACGGACGCGTTGGACTTCGCCGACGCGGTCACCGACCTGCTGCTGGCCGAGGTCGTACCCGACGAGGACAGCAGTGGCGACCACGGCAGCGCCGCCGTGAGTTATCTGGCGCACCGGGCAGTGGTGCACCAGGCCACCGGCATGATCAGTGTGCAGCTCGAGACCGGACTCGAGGAGGCGTTCGCCCGGCTGCGCGCGTACGCGTTCGCCGCAGAACGGGAATTGGACGAAGTGGCCGGCGAGGTGGTGGCCCGACGGCTGCGCTTCGATGAGCTTGACGGCGGGCCGGACTGCGGCGCCGGTGACCGGGATGGGACCAGATGAGCATGTCGCGGGAACAGGCGATTGCCGAGGCCTTCGTGGAGTTGTCCGACACCCTCGTTGCCGACATCGATGTGGTGGAATTCGTCCGTTTGCTCGCCGGGCGGTGCGCTCAACTGCTGGATGTGCAGGTGGCCGGGGTTCTGGTCGCCGACCAGCACGGGGTGCTGCGGCTGACGGCGGCCTCCTCGGAGTACCGCCGGCTGCTGCACCTGTTCGAGATCGAAGCGGCGCCCTGCACGGACAGCTTCATCACCGGCGAAGTGGTCGCCGTCCTGGACCTGCCGACGGGCGGCGGACTCTGGCCGCAGTTCACCCGGCAGGCCGCTGCCGCCGGGTTCGGCTCGATCTATGCGCTGCCGATGCGCCTGCGCGGCGAGGTCATCGGCGTGCTCGCCCTGCTCCGCAGGCAGGTCGAGCCGCTGGCCGACGCCGACATCAGGCTCGGGCAGGCGCTGACCAATGTGACCACGGTCGGCCTGTTGCAGCACCGCACACTCGCGCAGCGGCTGGTTCTCGGCGAGCAACTGCGGCACGTGCTCAATAGCCGGGTGCTCATCGAGCACGCCAAGGGAATCGTCGCCGAACGCCTGAACATCGACATCGACACGGCCCTGGACGAACTGCTGCGCCACAGCGAACGCCTCGGCCGGCCGCTCGGCGAGATCGCCCGCGCCGTCCTGGACAGCGAGCCTGCCACCGCCCGCGCCGGGGTCGACATGAACGCCGCCCCGGTGATGCTGGTCCGGCGCTTTGACCTCGACACCGTCGCCGCGCTTCGCGCCGCGGTGAGCCGCCTGCTGTCCGTGGTCGGACTGCCGGACCCGGTGCGGTACAAACTGGTGCTGGCCATCCATGAAGCGGTGGCCAACGCCATTCGCCACGGTGGCGGTTCCGGCCGGATGTGGCTCTGGTCGCACACCGGCAGCCTGTGGTGCGAGATCAGCGACGACGGCCCCGGCCTGCCCGCACACGTCACCGTGCCGACCGTCGCGCCCACCGACCTCGCCGAGGGCAGCGGCCTCTGGCTGATCAATGAGGTCGTCGACGATCTCACCATCACCAGCACCCCCACCGGCGGCGCCTGCCTGCTGCTGCGCTACCGGCTCGTTCGCGGCCCGAAGGCTGACCCGCCGTGACCGCCTCGCCCAGACGTCACACCTACCGGCGGACATCGGCCTTCACCAGACAGCGCCTACGTCTGATGCAGGTGCCGAGGACACGACCGCCGCCGGCCTGCGCGTGCTGCTGCAGGTCAGCGCGCAAGCCGCCGCAGCCGGCCAACTCGTAGACAGGAGCGCCGCGTCTCCTGCCGTGCAATGCCTGCTAACGGTCACCGGAATGGCGTCGTCACTCACCTACCAGCCGACCACCGAACCACGAGACGGCACGGGCACCGCATAACGCCGACGTAGACAGCAGGTCGTCCCGCCGAAGCATGTCGGCCCTCAACTGTCGCGGCGACGGGTTCGCACCGGTTGAGGACCGAGCTCGTCGCCCGGCCGTCGGACAGGCTCTACATGCCGAAGCTGATCTTCAGCCTCTTCAGCAGGTCGAGTCAGGCGGTGATGTCGGCCAAGTCGTTCGCCGAGAAAATCTAGGTTGCACGGACTAGACATTCTCTCCAGCACCGGGTACA
>NZ_BOMH01000072.1 GCF_016862095.1 Actinoplanes cyaneus | reverse complement strand
CTGGGCAGCGAAGCCGGCCTGGGCGGCCGGCTTTCGGGGCCGGGCAGCGAGCTGGTGCGGGTTGGGTCCGCGGGCTTCGGGGAGCGGGCGGCGGAGCTGGTGCCGGGCTGGGGTTTGCGGGGGCTGGGCTTCTGGGGGTGTTTGCGGTTGGGGGCGCTTCGACTCGTACGTCAATCGCGGGTTTGGATTGCTTTGCGGAGTTGGAGCATCAAGGGGGCGGCTTCGGAATCGGTGCGGCCCGGGAACATTGCCAGGGCGAGGCTTCCGTGGTCGGCCCAGCCGCAGACGGCGAGGTCCTTGCCGTCGCTGACGGTGCTTCCGCACATCATGGAGCCGCCGAGCGGGCCGGCGTCGACGTCGTGCAGGCCGGTGACCGAGCCCTGTTCGTCAGTGAAGAGGTCGAACGAGGTCTTCAGGTCTTTGCCGGGACTCCAGAGCAGCGTGGTCCCGCCGAGGAACAGCGCGTCCTTGTCGGCGGCGCCGCTGTAGACGGCACCGACGGTCTCGTCCAGGTCGATCTCGGCCGAGAGCGCTGTCCGCAGGTAGTCAGCGGTCTCCTGGGCACTCGGCGTGGTGTCAAGGCTGAACTCACCGATCGTGGCCGGGAGGTTCAGCGTGACGTCGCGCTCGGACTGGACCTTCCAGTAGAACCAGCCGAGCGCACCCACGCCGGCGACCCCGACGGCCAGCAACGAGGCCAGCAGGATCGTGCGGGTGCGCCGGCGACTCGGGCTCAGAGGTGCCGGCTGCTCGTCCTCGTCGCTGTCCACCAGGCTGAACGGCGCTTCCTGGATCTCGATCGCCGGCTCGGGATCGGTCGGCGAAGCGGGGGAAGTCGGGCCGGGTTCGGGCATCAGACGAGACTACCGTCATCCACAGGCGGCGGTTGTCCACAGGGCGGCAGTGCGAATTCCAGCTCACGCGCGGGAATCCGTAGACTTGGCGCGTGACCGACACGACCGATACCCGCACTCCCGACAGCCGGCCCACCGGTGGCCTCTCCGCTCAGTACCAGCCGGGCGACGTAGAGCAGTCGCGATACGAGCGGTGGGTGTCGGAGGGCTATTTCACTGCCGATCCGAAGAGTGACAAGCCGCCGTTCAGCATCGTCATCCCGCCGCCGAACGTGACCGGTTCGCTGCACGTCGGCCACGCTCTCGACCACACGATCCAGGACACGCTGGTCCGTCTCAAGCGCATGCAGGGCTTCGAGGTGCTCTGGCTGCCCGGCATGGACCACGCCGGCATCGCCACGCAGAACGTGGTGGAGCGCAAGCTCGCCGAGCAGCAGCTGTCCCGGCACGACCTGGGCCGCGAGAAGTTCGTGGAGAAGGTCTGGGAGTGGAAGGCCGAGTCCGGCGGCGCGATCCTCGGGCAGATGCGGCGGCTGGGTGACTCCGTCGACTGGAGCCGTGAGCGCTTCACCATGGACGAGGGGCTCTCCCGCGCCGTCCAGACGATCTTCAAGCGGCTGTTCGACGACGGCCTGATCTACCGGGCGAACCGGATCATCAACTGGTGTCCGCGCTGCCTGACCGCACTGAGCGACATCGAGGTCGAGCACACCGACGACGAGGGTGAGCTGGTCTCGATCCGCTACGGCGAGGGGGAGAACAGCATCGTCGTGGCCACCACGCGCGCGGAGACGATGCTCGGCGACACCGCGGTGGCCGTGCATCCCGACGACGAGCGGTACAAGCACCTGGTCGGCACCGAGGTCGAGCTTCCGCTGACCGGCCGGCGCATCCCGATCATCGCGGACGAGCACGTCGACCCCACGTTCGGCACCGGCGCCGTGAAGGTGACCCCGGCGCACGACCCGAACGACTTCGAGATCGGTCAGCGGCACAACCTGCCCAGCCTGACGGTCATGGACGAGCGCGCGGTGGTCACGGTGCCGGGTCCGTTCGAGGGCCTGGACCGGTACGAGGCACGCCCGGCTGTCGTCGCCGCTCTGCGGGAGCAGGGGCGGATCGTGGCGGAGAAGCGGCCGTACCAGCACTCGGTCGGCCACTGCTCGCGCTGCAAGACGACCGTCGAGCCACGGCTGTCGCTGCAGTGGTTCGTCAACACGACCCCGCTGGCGAAGGCGGCCGGCGACGCGGTCCGTGACGGCCGGGTGCGGATCGAGCCGGAGGAGCTGTCGAAGCGGTACTTCGCCTGGGTCGACAACATGCACGACTGGTGCATCTCGCGTCAGTTGTGGTGGGGTCACCGCATCCCGGTGTGGTACGGGCCGAACGACGAGGTCGTCTGCGTCGGGCCGGACGAGGAGCCCCCGACCGGCGAGGGCTGGCGCCAGGACGAGGACGTGCTGGACACCTGGTTCTCCTCGGGCCTGTGGCCGTTCTCCACGCTGGGCTGGCCGGAGCAGACCGCCGAGTTGGAGAAGTTCTACCCGACCAGCGTGCTGGTGACCGGCTACGACATCCTGTTCTTCTGGGTCGCCCGGATGATGATGTTCGGGCTGTACGCGATGGACGGCAAGCAGCCGTTCGACGTGGTGAACCTGCACGGCATGGTCCGCGACCAGTTCGGCAAGAAGATGTCGAAGTCGTTCGGCAACGTGGTCGACCCGCTGGACTGGATCGAGCGGTACGGTGCCGACGCGACCCGGTTCACGTTGGCCCGTGGCGCCAACCCCGGCTCCGACGTGCCGATCAGCGAGGAGTGGTGCCAGGGCTCCCGCAACTTCTGCAACAAGCTGTGGAACGCGACCCGCTTCGCGCTGATGAACGGCGCGACCGTCGAGGGCGAGCTGCCCGCGCCGGCCGAGCTCAGCGCAATCGACAAGTGGATCCTGTCCCGGCTGCAGCACACCGTCTCCGAGGTCAACGAGCACTTCGACTCGTATGAGTACGCGAAGGTCTGCGACACCCTCTACCACTTCGCGTGGGACGACGTCTGCGACTGGTACGTCGAGCTCAGCAAGCCGGTCCTGGCCCAGGACACCCCGGAGGCGGCGCGCACCCGGCGGGTCCTCGGGCACGTGCTCGACCAGCTGCTGCGCCTGCTGCACCCGGTCATCCCGTTCGTCACCGAGGAGCTGTGGATCGCGCTGACCGGCGGCGAGACGGTCACGTTCGCGACCTGGCCGTCGATCGACCATGCCCTGGTCGACGACGCCGCCGAGGAGGAGCTGGCCGCCCTGCAGAAGGTGGTCACCGAGGTCCGGCGGTTCCGTTCCGACCAGGGGCTCAAGCCGAGCCAGCGGGTCTCGGCCGCGCTGACCGGGCTGGGCAATGTCGGGATCGACACGCACGAGACGCTGATCCGCTCGCTGGTCCGGCTCGACGCGCCGTCCGCCGACTTCACCGCCACCGCCACGCTGGCGGTGACCGGCGGGATCACCGTGGACCTGGACACCCGCGGGGCGATCGACGTGGCCGCCGAGCGGGCCCGGCTGGAGAAGGACCGGGCGGCCGCCGAGAAGGAGGCCGCGCAGTGCCGGGGCAAGCTCGGTAACGAGGCGTTCGTGGGGAAGGCGCCGGAGCAGGTCGTCGCCAAGATCAAGGACCGGCTGGCCACCGCTGAGGCGGACCTGGTCCGGATCGCCGCGGCGCTCGAGGCGCTGCCGGCGGCCTGACCCTTCGCGCGGGGCCGCACCGGCCCCGCCTCGAGAAAGCTGGACATGAGCGAGTACACCGAGGTCGAAGCCGCGCTCAACGAGCGCGGTTTCACCCGCATGGTCTTCGACATGCAGAAGATCCGGGATCTGATGGACGTGCTGGGCAGCCCGCAGCGGGCGTACCCGGCGATCCACCTGACCGGCACCAACGGCAAGACCAGCACCGCGCGCATGATCGACGCGCTGCTGCGGGCATGCGGCCTGCACACCGGGCGGTACACCAGCCCGCACCTGGAGACCGTCCGGGAGCGGATCAGCCTGGACGGGGAGCCGGTCTCCGAGGAACGGCTGGTCGACGTCTATCAGGACATCGCGCCGCTCGCCGACCTGATCGACGACCGCAACACCGAGCCGCTCACCTACTTCGACATGACCACGGCCATGGCGTACGCGGCCTTCGCGGACGCGCCGGTCGACGTCGCGGTGGTCGAGGTGGGCCTGGGCGGCGAGGAGGACGCCACGAACGTCATCGAGGCGGGCGTGTGCGTGATGACCCCGATCGGGCTGGACCACACCGAGTGGCTCGGCGACACGATCGAGGACATCGCCTGGGCCAAGGCCGGGATCATCCACAAGGGCGCCACGGTGATCACCGCGCTGCAGACCGAGGAGGCCATGCGGCCCATCCTGGAACGCTGCGCGGAGATGGGCGCGACCCTGGCCCGTGAGGGCAACGAGTTCGGAGTGGTGCAGCGCACCCAGGCGGTCGGCGGCCAGGTGCTCGTCCTGCAGGGGCTGGGCGGTGTCTACGAGGAGATCTTCCTGCCGCTGTTCGGCGCGCACCAGGCGCAGAACGCCGCGCTCGCGCTGGCCGCGGTCGAGGCGTTCCTCGGGGCCGGGCCGGACAAGCAGATCGACATCGAACTGATTCGCGAGGGCTTCCTCCAGGTCGACTCGCCGGGCCGGCTGGAGCGGGTGCGCAGCGCGCCGGCCATCCTGCTCGACGGCGCGCACAACCCGCACGGCATGGCCGCCACGGTCACCGCGCTGGAGGAGGAGTTCAACTTCCGGCACCTGGTCGTCGTGCTCGCGGTGTTCGCCGACAAGGACGCGACCGGGCTGCTCGACCTGCTCGAGCCGATCGCGGCACGGATCGTGGTGACGCAGAACAGCTCACCGCGCTCGATGCCCGCGCAGGAGTTGGCGGAGCTGGCGATCAACGTGTTCGGGGAGGACCGGGTGACGATCGCCGAGACCATGCCGGACGCGATCGAGGAAGCGGTGGTGCTCGCCGAGGAGGACGCGTCCGGCGAGCTGAGCGGTGTCGGTGTGCTGATCACCGGCTCGGTGGTCACCGTCGCCGACGCGCGGAGACTGCTCAAGCGATGACCGAACCGGAGGAGAACGCGATGCCGGTGGAGGGCGAGACGGGTGCCGCGACGCGGCGTTCCGGGCTGCGGAACCCCGAGGCTGCCGTACGGGGGCTGGGCGCGGGGACACTCGCACTCGAGGCGATCGTGCTGCTCCTGGCGATCCAGCCGATCCGGATCCTCGGCGTGAACCTGAGTGGCTGGCAGATCGGCCTGGTGATCGGGCTGGCGGTGATCGCGGCGGCGCTCGCCGGGTGCATGCGACGGCGCTGGGGCTGGAACGCGGGGACGGCGCTGCAGGTGCTCCTGCTGGCGAGTGGACTGGTGGTGCACTGGTCACTGGGGGCGCTGGGCGTGATCTTCGGCTTGGCGTGGGCCTACGCCACGTACGTACGAAAATCCATTCTGAGTTCTTGATCCTCGGTTTCGAGGCGGTGAGAAGGGGAGTCACTCCGGTGGCTCCCCTTCTCTGTGTCAGGCGTCGGGCTCCGGGCGGATCGCACGCCACTGGGTGATCGCGATGTTGTGGTTGTCCGGGTCGCGGAACGTGGCGGACCAGAGCTCCAGCTTGTCGCCGCGGTTCACGGGGCGCGGGGAGTGGACGAACTTGACGCCCTTGGCCTTCAGCTCGTCGTGGACCCCTTCGATGTCGCCGACCTCCAGGTTCAGGTAGATCAGGCGGCCGGCCTCCGCGGAGAGGTTCGGGACGGTGCGCAGGACCACCCGGGTGTCGCCGGAGGCCAGGACCGAGCTGCCGTCGCCCGTGTCGATCTCGAAGAAGCCGAGCGTGTCGCGGTAGAAGGCGATCGAGCGGGCCAGATCGGTGACCAGGATCGTGATGCCCACGCCGTGGATCGCGCCGGCCGGGCCCGGGCGGGCGCTGGGGTAGGCGGTGATCACCTCGGCGGCGTGGACGTCGGGTTCCTGGCGGCCGGAGAAGTCGGCCCACGGGCTGCCGGTCGGCTGGGCTTCGGGCTTCTCGTCGGCGGAAGGGGCGGGTGCGGCTGCCGCAGGCTGGGCTGCGGGCATCTCGTCGGCGGGGGGAGCCACCACTCCGGCGGCCACCGCGGGGGCGGCTTGCGGGGTGGATTCCGGGGGCGGCTCCGGGTTCTCGTCGAGCGGGATGTCGACGTCGTCCTCGGGGAGGACGGGGCCGGTCGGGCGCGGCGTGGACGGCTCCGGTGCGGTGGGGAAGGGACGGTCCGGTTCCGGGGCGGCCGGCGGGGGAGTCACCGCGGTCGGGGTGTGGGCCACGGTCGGTGCCGGGTGGGGCTCGGGGCGGGCCGCTGTCGCCACGGTCTGCGCTGGGTGGGGCTCGGTGTGGGTCGCTGTCGCCACGGTTGGCGCTGGGTGGGGCTCGGGCTGGTCCGTGGGAGGGGTCGGCCCGGGGCTTGCCGGAGCCGTCTCGTCTTCCGCGACTGAGGGATATGCGCTGGCAGGGAAGGCCGCCGGCGGGTCGTCGGAGGACGTGTCCGTCACCGGGAATGCCGCGCCGGGTGCCGGCGATGTCCCGGGCGCGGGGACGTCGGTGGCGCCGGGCTGGGTGACGAAGCGGGTCCGGCCCGAGAGGGTGGACTTCGGCTCCGGGGCGGGAGCGGCGGTCGCCGGCGCGGGTTCGTCGAGGTCGAGGTCGATCAGCGGGTCGGTGTCGGGGCTCGACTCGGACGAGGTGCGTTGTGCGGGCGGGCGGCCGGGTGTCTGCGGCCTGGTGGCCGGGGGCTCGACCGTGGCGGTCGCGGTGCTGGACCGTGGCTTGGGGCTCGGGCGGGAGCCGGGCGGGCGGGGGGACGTGGTGCGGGTCGAGGCGGTGGTCGCTCCGGTGGCCACGCCCGCGGCGAAGGCGGTCGCCGTGGTGCCGATACCGGTGCCGGACGACTGATAGCCGGGAGCCGGTGAACTGGCAGGGGGTGCCGCCGGGCTCGGGGAAGAGGCCGGTGAGCCTGCGGAGAATGCCGTCGGGCCGGAGGAGGCCGGGTAGGCGGCGGGTGCCGAGCCGCTCGGCGCCGCGGCGCTCGCGGCTGGGCCGGAGGACGCGGCACCGGAAGCGGCGCCGGATGTCGCCGGGCGGGTGGAGGGGCTTGCGCTCGCTGGCTCGGATGGCGCTGGGCCGGGGGCCGGTGACGAGGGCGACGAGGCCGGGCGCGGCGGGGGCGGATAGTCCGAGCCCGTCGGGGTCGACGGCGCCGGCCGGCCGCGGCCGGGGGCCGGCGGCGGCGGGTAGTCGATCGAGTCCGAGTCGTCGGGGCGGCGGCGGCGTGAACCCGCGGCCGGGGGCGGCGGGTAGTCGTCGTCGAGCGGGCCCGGCGGGGGAGCGGCGCCAGCCGGGGGTGGCGGCGGGTAGTCGATGGAGTCGGAGTCGCCGGCCGGGCGGGCGGGGGCGCCCGGGCCGGGCGGCGGTGGGTAGCTCGCGGACGGCCACTCCGCGGAGGAAGCGCCGGACCCGGGCCGGGTGCTGGCCGAGGCCGTGTCCGGCCCCTCACGGCCCGCTGAACGGCCGGGAGCGGGCGCGGCACCTGCCTGATCGGCGAAGGCCGCGGCAGCGGCACCGGCCGACGGAGCGGCGGCGGGTGTCGCGGCAGCGTCGTCGGCCGACGGGGCCGGGGCGGTGGCAGGGCGCGGTTCCGCTTCCGGGGAGTCGAGGTCGATCGGGTCGAAGCCGGCCGGATCGGTGTCGGCCGTCTCGAACCCGGCCGTCTCCGGGCGCTGCCCGCTCGCGGCCCGCCGGGGCAGCGGCGTCGCGGACGCCTCGTCGCCGACCAGCTGACCTTCGAGGATCGGCCCGTCCGGGGTCTCGCGGACCACCACCGGGGTGGTGACGCGCGTCTCCTCGTACGCCGGTGAGGGCTCCTCGGTGGTGTTCAGGTCGTCCGCCCGGTCCACCCAGGGGCCCGGGTCGAACGCGCCGAACACGGCGTCGTCCTCCGCCTCCTCGGGGTCGGTGCCGAGGTCGGGCTCCGCCGGCGGGGGCGGATCGCCGGCCGCACCGACGTCCGGCGCGTCCTTCCAGTTGATGCGCACGCGGCGGGTGTCGTCCACGTCGACGGTGATCGGCACGGTCGAGCCGATCACCGGCCACTTGGCGACCGGCACCCGGCCGTCCCGGATCACCTTGTCGAAGGTGCCGAGGCCGGGGGCGACCACGATGGCCTGGATCTCGGCACGTCCGTACGCTCCGGCGACGGGCGGCGCGGTGATGTTCAGGATCTCCGCGGTGCCGGCCACGGTGGCTCGACCGCCTCGGCGCACGTTGCTCACCATCGCGAGCGCGATGGCTATCGCCAGCACGACGAAGCCGAGGATCGCCACCGGCCAGCTCAAGAGCCCGAGACCGTAAACGATCATAAAGACCGCGATCGTGCCCATGACCAACGCCACCAACTTGCGTGCCGGTGCGATGGGCCGGCCGGTCTGGTTCGCCACTGTGGACCTCCCGGTTGTTCCCGCTCAGGTTATGGCCCTGCGGTCACTGAGCGAAAGTACGGCAGTACGGACATCGCCGCTCACCGTCCCTGAGGTACCGATAGGCTGAACCTCGGGCGTGTCGATCCTGTCGTCGTCTGCCCTGTCTGTCGTCTGCTCTGTCTGCCGCCTGGCCTGTCGCCTCCGGAGGGGAACCCCACGTGTCCAGCACCACCGAGCGTTCGCTCGTGCTCATCAAGCCTGACGCCGTCCGCCGCGGACTGCTCGGCGAGATTCTGTCGCGTTTCGAGCGTAAGGGCCTGGTCGTCGAGGCGCTGGAGTTGCGCACGATGGACGCCGGGCTCGCCGACCAGCACTATGCCGAGCACGTGGACAAGGCGTTCTACCCGCCGCTCAAGGACTTCATGACCAGTGGCCCGCTGGCCGCGGTGGTGCTCTCCGGCGACGAGGTGATCGATGTGGTGCGGGCGATGATCGGCGCGACCGACGGGCGCAAGGCCGCGGCCGGCACGATCCGTGGTGACCTGGCCCTGTCCAACCGGGAGAACCTGGTGCACGCCTCCGACTCGCCGGACAGCGCGAAGCGTGAGCTGGCGCTCTGGTTCCCGAATCTCTGATCGACGGGCCTGACCGCCGCTGATCACTCGGCGCGGCCGGAGAGCACCAGGCAGTCCAGGGCACAGCCGAGAGCACCAGGCAGTCCAGGGCGCGGCGGGAGAGCACGAGGAAGTTCAGGGCACGGCCATCTCGGGGCCACGTGGGATCGATAGGCATCAGACATGACTGCGATCTCGCGAAGGAATCTGTTGCGCGCCGGGGTGGCCGGCGGCGTGGCCGGAGCGCTTTTCGAGGCCCCGGCGTTCTCGAGCGCCGGCAGCCGCCCGGTGCTCACCCACGGCGTGCAGAGCGGTGACGTCACCGCCGACTCGGCGGTGGTCTGGACCCGGGCGGACCGGCCCGGCCGGCTCTGGGTGCAGGCCAGCCGCCGGCCGGACTTCCGCGGCTCGCGGGTGATCCGTGGCCCGCTGGTCACCCCGGAGAGCGGCTTCACCGGCAAGGTGCGGCTGCGCGGGCTGCCGGCCGGGGAAAAGGTCTACTACCGGGCGAAGGTGGAGAGCCCGGACCGGCCGGGTCTGTTCAGCCTTCCGGTGGACGGCACGTTCCGGACCGCACCTACGCGCCGCGGCGACGTCCGGTTCGTCTGGACCGGTGACGTGGTGGGCCAGGGCTGGGGCATCGACCCTGCCTTCGGCGGGCTGAAGCTCTTCGAGTCGGCGCGGCTGCGCAGGCCGGACTTCCTGCTGCACAGCGGGGACACCGTCTACGCCGACGGGCCGCTGACCGAGACGGTCACCCTGCCGGACGGGCGGATCTGGCGTAACCGGATCACCGAGGCCAAGCTGAAGGTCGCCGAGAGCCTCGACGAATACCGCGGGCAGTACGCGTACAACCTGCTCGACGACGCGTACAAGCGGTTCGCCGCGGCGGTCCCGCAGATCAACCAGTGGGACGACCACGAGGTGCTGAACAACTGGTATCCCGGGGAGATCCTGGACGACGCGCGGTACACCGAGAAGCGGGTGGACGTGCTGGCCGCGCGGGCGCGTCAGGCGTACCACGAGTGGGTTCCGATCTCCTCGCGACCGGGCCCGGTCTACCGCAAGATCTCGTACGGGCCGCTGCTCGACGTCTTCGTGCTGGACATGCGCACGTTCAAGGACCCGAACACCGACGACACGTACGCCGACCCGAAGCGTGGCCTGCTCGGCGCGACCCAGCGGCGGTGGCTGATCGACGGGCTCCGGAACAGCCGGGCGACCTGGAAGATCATCGCCAACGACCTGCCGCTCGGCCTGGTCGTGCCGGACTCACCGGCCGGCCAGGAGGGGGTGGCGCAGGGCGACAACGGCGCCCCGCGGGGCCGTGAGCTGGAGTTCGCCGAGGTGCTGCGGGCGGCGCACCGGCACGGCGTCCACGGCATCGTGTTCCTGACCGCCGACGTGCACTACACGGCGGCCCACCACTACGACCCGGCGCGGGCGGCGGTGCAGGACTTCACCCCGTTCTGGGAGTTCGTCTCCGGGCCGGCGCACGCGGGCGCGTTCGGGCCCAACGCGCTGGACTCGACGTTCGGGCCGGAGGCGGTCTTCGTGCACGCCCCGCCGGTGGCGAACACCTCGCCGGCACTGGGCTATCAGCACTTCGGCGAGGTGGAGATCGACGGGTCTTCGGGCGCGCTCACGGTGCACCTGCGCGATCGGGACGGCGTCTCGTTGTGGTCGACGACGCTCACGGCGTACGGGAAACAGTAGTTGATCTTGATGAATGGGTAATGCGGATGAGGGAATCCCGGGGTGGCCGGTATCGTTGTCGCCAGCGCAGGCGACGAACCGGCCATCACCGGGGAGCCTCCGGAAGAACGGGGTCACCCCCAAGTAGAACCGGGCGATTCGGCACGCGCGGCAGCCGATGAATGAGCGGGCGGGTCCACGACCCGTCAAGCGAGGTGGTACCGCGGGCCGTCCGCAAGGCGGCTCGTCCTCGCAGTCATCCGATGACTGTTCGAGGAGCACCATGTATCCCAAGCACACCGACGCGACGGGCGTTCCGGCCTCTCCGGACCTGCCCGCGGTCGAGCAGGCCGTCCTGGCGCACTGGGAGGCCGACGGCACGTTCGAGGCCTCGGTCCGGGCGCGACCGGCCGGGGAGAACGGCGGCAACGAATACGTCTTCTACGACGGCCCGCCGTTCGCCAATGGTCTTCCGCATTACGGGCATCTCTTCACCGGCTATGTGAAGGATGTCGTCCCGCGCTACCGGACGATGCGCGGCAAGCGCGTCGAACGTCGTTTCGGCTGGGACACGCACGGCATGCCGGCCGAGATCGAGGCCGAGAAGCAGCTCGGGATCACCAGCAAGGCGCAGATCCTCGACCTCGGCATCGACAAGTTCAACGAGGCCTGCCGCACCTCGGTGCTCGCCTATGCCGGCGAATGGCAGAAGTACGTCACCCGGCAGGCCCGCTGGGTGGATTTCGGCAACGACTACAAGACGCTCGACCCCAGTTACATGGAGTCGGTCATGTGGGCCTTCAAGACCCTTTTCGACAAGGGCCTGGTCTACGAGGGTTTCCGCGTTCTCGCCTACTGCTACCGCTGTGAGACGCCGCTGTCCAACACCGAGACGCGGATGGACGACGTCTACCGGGACCGGACCGACCCGGCGCTGACCGTGCGGTTCCGCCTGGACAGCGGCGAGGACATCGCGGTGTGGACGACCACCCCGTGGACGCTTCCCTCCAACCTGGCGCTCGCTGTCGGACCGGACATCGAGTACGCGGTGCTGTCGGACCGGTCCGGGCAGAAGCTGATCGTGGGCGCCGGGCGGGTGGCCGCCTACGCCAAGGAGCTCGAGGAGTACGAGCAGGTCGGCACCGTGCGCGGCAGCGACCTGGTCGGCCGCCGCTACACGCCGCTCTTCGACTACCTGCGGGAGCCGGCCGGGGAGAACGCGTTCCAGGTCCTCGGCGCCGACTTCGTGACCACCGAGGACGGCACCGGCGTGGTGCACATGGCGCCCGCCTTCGGTGAGGACGACCAGAACGCCTGCAACGCGGCCGGCATCCCGACCGTGGTCACCGTGGACGAGCAGACCCGGTTCACCTCGCTGGTCCCGGACTTGCAGGGCGTGCAGGTCTTCGACGCGAACAAGCCGGTGATCGCGCTGCTCAAGGAGCGCGGCGTGGTGCTGCGGCACGACGGGTACACGCACTCCTACCCGCACTGCTGGCGCTGCGACACCCCGCTCGTCTACAAGGCGGTGTCCTCGTGGTTCGTGGCGGTCACGAAGTTCCGTGACCGGATGGTCGAGCTGAACCAGGAGATCACCTGGACGCCGGCGCACATCAAGGACGGCTCGTTCGGCAAGTGGCTGGCGAACGCGCGGGACTGGTCGATCTCCCGGAACCGGTTCTGGGGCTCGCCGATCCCGGTGTGGAAGTCGGACGATCCGCAGTACCCGCGCGTGGACGTCTACGGGTCGTTCGAGGAGATCTCGCGCGACTTCGGCGTGACCGTGACGGATCTGCACCGGCCCGGGGTGGACGAGCTGACCCGGCCGAACCCGGACGACCCGACCGGGCGGTCCACCATGCGGCGCGTGCCGGAGGTGCTGGACTGCTGGTTCGAGTCCGGGTCGATGCCGTTCGCGCAGGTGCACTACCCGTTCGAGAACAAGGACTGGTTCGAGCACCACTACCCGGGTGACTTCATCGTGGAGTACATCGGGCAGACCCGCGGCTGGTTCTACACCATGCACGTGCTGGCGACGGCGCTGTTCGACCGGCCGGCGTTCCGCAACTGCCTGAGCCACGGCATCCTGCTCGGCGAGGACGGGCGCAAGATGTCCAAGTCGTTGCGCAACTACCCGGACGTGTACCGGGTCTTCGACACCTACGGCTCCGACGCGATGCGGTGGATGCTGATGTCGTCGCCGGTGCTGCGGGGCGGGGACATGCCGGTCACCGAGACGGCGATCCGCGACTCGGTCCGGCAGGTGCTGCTGCCGCTGTGGAACGTCTGGTACTTCTTCAGCCTCTACGCGAACGCGTCGTCGTACGAGGCCGGCCTCCGGACCGATTCCGGCCACCTGCTCGACCGCTACATCCTCGCCAAGACCGGCGAGCTGGTCGACGAGGTCGCGAAGAAGATGGACGAGTACGACATCTCGGGAGCGGCGGGAGACGTCCGCGCCTACCTCGACGCGCTGACCAACTGGTACGTGCGTCGCTCGCGTGACCGCTTCTGGGCAGGCGACCCGGACGCGTTCGACACCCTGGCCACCGTCCTGGAGACACTGTGCCGCGTGGTCGCCCCGCTCGCCCCGCTCACCGCCGAGGAGGTCTGGCGCGGCCTGACCGGCGACCGCTCGGTGCACCTGACGGACTGGCCGGACGCGAGCGCGTTCCCGGCCGACCACGACCTGGTCGCGTCGATGGACGCGATCCGGGACGTGGCGTCCGCGGCGCTGTCGCTGCGCAAGGCGAAGGCGCTGCGGGTCCGGCTGCCGCTGGCCACGCTGACCGTCGCCTCGGCCGGCGGCAAGTCGCTGGAGGGCCTCGGCGACCTGCTCAAGGACGAGGTCAACGTCAAGGACGTGGTCTTCACCGACGACGTCGCCGCGTACTGCCAGCAGGTGCTGACCGTCGTGCCGCGGGCGCTCGGCCCGCGCGTCGGCAAGCAGGTCCAGCAGGTCATCAAGGCGGTCAAGGCGGGTGACTGGGAGCTGGTCGGCGGTGCTCCGGTGGCGGCCGGCGTGACGCTGGCCGAGGGCGAGTTCGAGCTCAAGCTGGTCGCCGCTGACGCGGAGAACTCAGCGCCGCTGCCGGGCGGCGCCGGGGTGGTCGTGCTGGACACCGCGGTCACCGCCGAGCTGGCCGCCGAGGGGGTGGCCCGGGACGTGATCCGGGTCGTGCAGCAGGCACGGCGCGACGCGGGCCTGGACGTCTCCGACCGGATCTCGCTGGTCGTCAGCGCGTCACCGGCGGTCCGTGCGGCGGTCGAGGCGCACCGGGAGTTCGTCGCCGGCGAGACCCTGGCCACGTCCCTGACCTTCGGCGAGGTGCAGGGATTCACGGGCGAGGCCGGCGAGGGCGAGCGGATCGCCGTAACCGTCACACCCGTGTGAGATAACCGACTGGCCCGGATGTTCGCCTGACGCGGCGAATGTCCGGGCCCGGCACAAGATCAATAGTCCACGGCGGCCCTGCGTCCGATAACCTCTCCTCACCCCTCAACTTGTTTCATGCACTGGTCATCGGAGGACGAGTTGCCCCTGATCTACTCGATCGGCAAGCTCACCGTCGGCAATGCGCTGATGATGGGTTGGAAGCCGCGCATCGAGGGCCTCGAGTACATACCGAAGACCGGTGGCGCGATCTTCGCCGGGAACCACCTCTCCGTCGCCGACGAGCTGTTCCTGGGCGCCGCCGTGCCGCGCCACCTGGCTTTCTGGGCCAAGTCGGACTACTTCGTGGGCAAAGGTGTGAAGGGCTTCTTCTCGCGGAAGCTGATGGAGGGCCTCGGCGCGATCCGGGTCGAGCGCGCCGGTGGCCGGGCCGCTCTCACCGCGTTCGACGCCGCCATCCCGGCGCTCGAGGCCGGCGACCTGGTCGCCGTCTACCCCGAGGGCACCCGTTCGCCGGACGGCAAGCTCTACCGCGGCCGCACCGGCGTGGCCCGGCTGGCCACCGCTGCCGGCGTCCCGATCATCCCGGTCGGCATGATCGGCACCGATGTGGTCCAGCCGATCGGCCGGATGTACCCGAAGCTGATGCGTGGCCAGGTCATCGTGAAGTTCGGCGAGCCGATCGAGACGGCCGGCCGCGCCGACGACCGGACGTCGCTGCGCGAGCTCACCGACCAGGTGATGGGCGAGATCCAGAAGCTCACCGGCCAGGAGTATGTGCCGCGTTACGCGCCCAAGCGTGAAGACGCTGCCTGACCCGTGTCGTGACCTTCGGCCCGGGCTGCGGCGTGGTCAGGAGCGCTTCGCGGTGCGGTCGTCGTACTCCTCGCGGGCGTCGAGGACTTCCTCGATGTGCTGCACCGACCACTCCGTGAGCGCCTTCAGCGGGCCCCGCAGTGTCTGGCCGAGCGGCGTCAATTCGTACTCCACCCGGATCGGCGCCTCCGGGTACACCGTCCGCACGAGCAGCCCGTCGCGTTCGAGCGTGCGCAACGTCTGGGTGAGCATCTTCTCGCTGACCCCCGCGAGCTCCTGGCGCAGCCGCGTGAACCGGCACGCCCCGTGCCTGCCGAGCTCGCCCAGCACGAGCACCGCCCACTTGCTGCCGATGTGGTCGAGCACGTCACGCGACGGGCAGCCACGCGCATAGGGGTCCCACGACGACGTGGGCTCGCTCACCTTCTGGGTGCTCGCCACCATTCTCACCTCGATCGTTTCGTCAGGGTGGCCACCTTACCGGGAAGTGCGTACTTACGGAAAGAGAGTGACCAGTTCATCGTGGGTGCTGCGCCGTGGGAGGTCCGCGGCCGAAGGGAAATGATCATGTCGATCGTTGTCACCGCAGCCTCCGGGCAACTGGGCAGGCTCACCGTCGAAGCGCTGCTGACCCGTGGGGTGCCGGCCGCCGGCATCGTCGCGACCAGCCGTGACGTCACCAAGATCAAGGACTTCGCCGACCGCGGTGTCGACGTCCGCCGGGCCGACTTCGCGGAACCCGAGAGCCTCCCCGCGGCCTTCGAGGGCGCGGACCGGCTCCTGCTGATCTCCACCACGACCCCGGGCGAGCGCGTCGCCAACCACCGCCGCGCCATCGACGCCGCGGTGGCGGCAGGCGTGTCGCAGGTCGCGTTCACGAGCATGCTGCACGCGGACACGTCCACCACCATCCTCGCTCCCACCCACAGTGCCACCGAGGAGTACCTGCGCGAGCGCCTCCCCAGCGTGATGCTGCGCAACGGCTGGTACCTGGAGAACTACACGGTCCAGCTTCCCCAGGTGCTGACCAGCGGAGTCCTCGCCGGGGCCGCCGGCCAGGGCCGGATCAGCGCCGCGACCCGAGCCGACTACGCCGACGCCGCCGCCGTCGTGCTGACCACCGAGGGCCACGCGGGCAAGGCGTACGAGCTGGGCGGGGAGGTGGCCTTCACCCTGACGGAGCTGGCCGCGGCGATCTCGACCGCCGCCGGCAAGCGGATCGAGTACACCGATCTCCCGGTCGAGGCGTTCGCCCGGCTGCTGACCGGCGCGGGCGTGCCCGCCGAGCTGGCGGACGTTATCGCCGACGCCGACCGCGCCATGAGCCGCGACGAGTTCTACACCAGCTCCGGGGACCTGCGGCGCCTGATCGGGCGGCCGGCCGCGACCCCTGCCGAGGCGATCGCCGCCGCGCTCCGCTGACCGGCCGCCGAGGTGAACGCCCCGGCCACCGGCACGCCTCAGGCGCCGAACTTCGGGGCGAGCACCTCGGCGCGCAGCTTGGCCACGAGTGCGGCGCTCTCCGTCACCGAACGCCGGGTCAGCAGCACGGTGGCCATGCTGCCGTGGTCGGCCCACGTGCAGATCACCGTCGACGTGCCGTTCACCCGGCCCGCGCCGCAGGTCTCGAACGCGCCGGACTCGTCCAGGTCGAAATCCTGGACATTGCTGAGCTTCACGTCGCCGGAGAGCCGCGCCAGCTGCCCGTTCACGTCCGACTGCGGGGTGAAACGCCAGCCCGTGACGCCGTAGAGGGTCACCCGCTTGCCGCCGGAGTCGCCGTAGACGCCCGCGAACGCCTGGCCCTCGGAACCGGCCGCCGCCAGTTGATCGGCCAGCTTGTCGACGGCCTTCTGGCTGGCGTCGTCGACGCGTAGCCGCAGGTCGTCGAGTCGGTCGGGCAACTGGGCCGTGACCGGGAACTGGCCGAGGACGGGCCATTGGTCGTACGCGTAGGGGGCGCCGAACCACATCGCTGCCAGAACCGCGACGACCAGCATGAGCCGCCGCAGACGCCGGCGCCGGCGTCGCGGACGCGGCGACGCCCACGGCGGGCGGTTCGCCCCGGGAATGCTCGCCGGTGGCCTGGGCTGCACCGGGATCCGCTGGGACGCCGGGCTCGCGGCCGGCTTGCGGAACCAGCCGCGAGGTTCCGCCTGCCCGCCGGCAGAAGACGATTTCGGTGGTACGGCGGTGGGGGCGTCCTTCGCGGCGGCCTTCGCATTCCGTGCCTGCGCGACCTCGGCCGCTTTCACCCCGAGGTCGTCGAGGAGCGCCTTGACCTTGGCCGGAAGGTCCACCTTCTCCGGGACGGGCTGACCCGGGACGGGCTGACCCGGAGTGGGCTGACCCGCGGCGGCCGGGCCGGTGGCGGTGGCGGCCGGCCCGGTGGGCGCGTCGAGGCGGGTCGGTGGGTTGTGCGCGGTGGGCGCGGCCGGCACGTCGAGACGGGTCGGCGGCGTGTGCACGGGCGGCAGGTCGAAGCGCGTCGGCGGCTCCGCGGCCGGGACGAGATGGTCGGTCGTCCAGACCGGAGTGTCCTGCCCCGCCCACGGGTCCACGGCCGGCATCGTCGCCCAGTACTCGTCCGGATCCGGCTCGGGTTGCCCGCCCACGCGATCGACGAGCCGCCCCCACAGCGACTTCCTGGGCCCGGTTGCCGGCACCGGCGCCGCTCCGAGCCACCGCGGTGGCAGCATGCCTGTGGGCGGCTCGTCGGAGGGGCCGGCCACCCGGGTCGGGCCGGGCATTCCGGTGGCCGGGGTGTGACCTCCCGGCTCCGTGTCAGCCATTGTCGTCGGTCTCCTTCTCCTGGCCGGCAGCGCGCGTCCTCACCCAGGTTAGGCATGGTGTGCCAAGAGGACGCGCGAGCAGAATCCGGCCGGTGGACACGAATGGCGGACAACGGGGGCGATGTGCGAAACGCTCCGGAGTCGTATGGTTACCCCTACTTCACATCCGGCGATCCGGGTGACGCCTTTCACGATCAGGTTTCGTCAGTCCGTGCACTGGGGAGGGCTCCTACCGCATGAGCGAGCTTGCGATCACATCGCCGGAAACTGAAACATCGCCGGAACGTGAAAAGTCGGGAAGCGAGTCATCGGGCTCGGTCGGATACTCACGGCGACGCCGGTCCGTGACGGAGGTGGCGGCATGAGCACGACCCTCAGAAACGCCGTGACGTTCTCGGGTCGCGACTCGGGCCAGCCGATGCTCTTCGCGCACGGGTACGGGTGCGACCAGCACATGTGGCGACTCGTCACGCCTGCCTTCGCCGGCACGCACCGCCTCGTGCTCTTCGATCACGTCGGCAACGGCAGATCCGACCTGACGGCGTACGACGAGACGAAGTACGCCACGCTCGACGGCTACGCCACCGACATTCTCGAGATCGTCGAGGAGCACGACCTGCGGGACGTGCTCTTCGTCGGCCACTCGGTGAGCGCGATGATCGGCCTGCTCGCCGCGGTCCGCCGGCCCGAGCGGTTCGCCGGGGTGGTGATGATCGGCCCGTCGCCGCGGTACATCAACGACGAGGCGAGCGGTTACGTCGGCGGTTTCGGCCGGCCCGACATCGAGCAGATGCTGGACTCACTGGACAGCAACTACCTGGGCTGGTCCAGCGCGATGGCGCCGGTGATCATGGGCCATCCGGAGCGCCCGGAGCTCGGCGAGGAGCTGACGAACTCGTTCTGCCGCACCGATCCGGCGATCGCCAAGAAGTTCGCCCGGGTCACCTTCCTCTCCGACAACCGGGCCGACCTTCCCCTGATGCGGGTGCCCTCGCTGGTCCTGCAGTGCTCGGACGACGTCATCGCGCCCAGCGTGGTCGGGGAGTACGTGCACAAGCACACGCCGCAGAGCACGTTCGTGACGCTGAACGCGACCGGCCACTGCCCGAACCTGAGCGCCCCCGAAGAGACGGTTGACGCCATCAAGTCCTGGTTGTAAACAGCGGGCATGATCGGCGGAGCAGAGGCGTGAGTGAATCTGGTGGGCCGGACGTGACCAGCGAGTTGCGACTGCCCTGGGACGACGATCCCGAGGATCTGTACGAGCATGCGCCGTGCGGCTATCTGACGACGCTTCCGGACGGCACGATCGTCCGGGTCAACCAGACGTTCCTGGACTGGACCGGGTACGAGCGGTCCGCCCTGATCGGTCACCTCCGGTTCCGTGATCTGCTCACGCCGGGTTATCAGATCTACCACGAGACCCATTACGCGCCGTTGCTGACGATGCAGAGCCAGGTCCACGAGATCGCGCTCGAGGTGGTCCGCGCGGACGGGTCCCCGGTGTCCGTGCTGGTCAACTCGACGCTGGAACGGGCTGCCGGCGGGGCGCCCCGGGTGATCCGCACGACGGTCTTCGACGCCACCGAGCGCCGCGGCTACGAGAAGGAGCTGCTGCACGCCCGCCAGATCGCCGAGGCCGCCGAGAAGCGGGTCCGGGTGTTGCAGCAGATAGTGGCCGACCTGGCCGCCGCGCCGACCGAGGCGGAGGTGGCCGAGGCCGTGCTGCGGGCGCCCGAGCCGGCGTTCGAGGCCACCAGCAGCAGCATCTACCTGGTCGATGTCGAGCGGGACCAGTTGATCGCCGTGGCCTCGACCGACCCGACCACCGGCAACTGGGACGACATGCCACGCTCGTCCGGGCGGGCGGTGGCCGAGGTGGCCCGCCGTGGCGACCTGCACGTGGTGCACAACCTCGCCGAGGCGGACGAGCACTTCCCCGACCTGGCCCGGACGATGACCGCCTCCGGCCGCAAGACCGTGGTGCTGCTGCCGCTGACCACCGGCCCCGCGGAGGAGCAGGCGGGGGCGACCGTGCTCGGCGTGCTGGCCTTCAGCTTCGCCGACGAGCGGGAGCTGAGCGACGGCGAGCTGCGCGTGATCAGGCTGCTCGGCCAGCAGGCCGGCCAGGCACTGGACCGGGCCCGGCTCTACGACGACCTGCAGCGCCGGGAGGAGCGGGCCGCGTTCCTGGCCGGCACCACGCGGGCGCTGGACGAGGAGCACCGGCTGCTGCAGCGTGGCCGGCGACTGGTCGAGCGGGTGGTGCCGGAGATCGCCGACTGGGCGACCGTCCGGCTGCACATCGGCTCGGCCGGGCTGCGCGAGGACGCGGGCGGCCCCGGCCCCGACGAGGAGCTGCTCGCCGAGCGCATCACCGAGGTGACCCGCTCGGTGATGCCGGTCTTCGCCACCGACGGTGATGAGCTCGGCTGCACGGTGTTGCCGATCACCGCGCGTGGCCGGGTGCTCGGCACCCTCTCCCTGCGGATGGCCGCCTACCGCCGCGGCGCCGAGGCCGAGCAGGCGTTCCTCGTCGACCTGGCCGACCGGGCCGGGCTGGCGCTGGAGAACGCCCGGCTCTACGAGCAGGAGCGCGCGATCGCCCGGTCGCTGCAGCGCAGCCTGCTCGCCACCGACGTGCCCTCCGGCGACCCGCGGTTCGCCCTGGAGACCCACTACCAGGCCGCCGGGCGCGACCTGGAGGTCGGCGGCGACTGGTTCGACGCCTTCCTGATCACCCCGAACCGGCTGGCCGTGGTGGTCGGTGACGTGGTCGGCCGGGGCCTGGAGGCGGCCAGCACGATGGGTCAGCTGCGCAGCGCGATCCGGGCGCTGGCGAACGCGGCAGGCGGGCCGGCCCGGCTGCTGGAGGGCCTGGACCTGTTCTGCCAGCGGGTCGAGTCGGCGCGGATGGCCACTGTCGTCTACGGCGAGGTTGACCTGGACGCGTGCGAGCTGGTCTACGCGTGCGCCGGGCACCTGCCGCCGCTGCTGCACCAGCCGGCCGGGTCGGCCGAGTTCCTGCTCCAGGCCCGCTCCGGCCCGATCGGCACGCGCGCCGGCGACCGCCGCCGCACCGAGCACCGGATGCGCCTGGCCCCGGGCAGCCGCCTGCTGTTCTACACCGACGGGCTGGTGGAGCGCCGGGACCGGCCCATCGACCGCGGCTTCGAGGTGCTCAACCGGGAGTTCAGCCGATTGCGCGGCGCCCCGCTCAAGGGCCTGACCGAGGCGCTGTCCGACACCATGGTCGGTCGTGACCACGGCGACGACGTCTGCCTGCTCTGCCTGACCCTGGGGGCGGAGGAGCGACTGGAGCGCACGCTCGGCGCCGACCCGCTGCAGATCGCGCTGCTCCGCTCCGACATGCGGGCCTGGCTGATCGCGCACGAGGTGGACCAGGACTGCATGGACGCGGTGCTGCTGGGCTGTTCCGAGGCGGTGGCGAACGCGATCGAGCACGCCTACCGGGACGACCCGTTCGGCGTGGTGGACGTGGCCGCCACGATCACCGGCGACGCCGTGGAGATCCGGGTCACCGACCACGGCACGTGGCGCGGGCCGGGACAATCCCGCGGGCGCGGCATGCAGCTGATCGACGAAGCCATGGACGACGTGATGGTGGACCGGGGCGACGGCACCACGGTCACCATGCGCCGCCACCGGGGAGCCCGGTCATGACCGGCGGCGGGCGGCGGTCCCGGGAGCCGGACGACAGGGCCGCGGGCGCGGGCCGGGGACGTATGACGAAGGTGGCACCGTGATGACCGACCAGTGGGTGACGTTCTCCCGGCGCGGGGTGGCCGAGGCCGTACATCTCAAGGGTGAGATCGACCTGGCGAACGCGCACGACATCGGCCGGGCGATCGTGGCCCGCACCACGACCGCGGATGCCGTGCTGATCGACCTGACCGCCGTCTCGTTCCTGGACAGCGCCGGGGTCCGGCTGCTCGACCTGATCGTCGGTGAACTCGACGAACGGGGCAAACCGATCCGCCTGGTCGTCGGCGAGCGCGGCGCCGCCCGGATGACCCTGCAGCTCTGCGCGTTCCGCAACGACCTGTTCGCGATCGACCTGGACCGTGCCGCTGAGGAGTTGGGCCGATAGCGTCTCGCGTACGCTGGACACCCATGAGCGTCAGTTCCGTCTTCCCGCAGCTCGAGCAGCTACTGCCCCGGGTCAGCAAACCGATCCAGTACGTGGGCGGCGAGCTCGGCGCCGTCGTCAAGGACTGGGACGCCACCACCGTCCGGTGGGCGCTGATGTACCCGGACGCGTATGAGGTGGGCCTGCCCAACCAGGGTGTGCAGATCCTCTACGAGGTGCTCAACGAACAACCGGACGTGCTGGCCGAGCGGACGTACGCGGTCTGGCCGGACCTCGAGGCGCTGATGAAGGAGCACGGCGTCCCGCAGTTCACGGTCGACGCGCACCGCCCGGTCAAGGCGTTCGACGTCCTCGGCCTGTCGTTCGCCACCGAGCTCGGCTACACGAACATGCTCAGCGCGCTCGACCTGGCCCAGATCCCGCTGGAGAGCAAGGACCGCACGGTCGACCATCCGATCGTGCTGGCCGGTGGGCACGCCAGCTTCAACCCGGAGCCGATCGCCGACTTCATCGACGCCGCCGTGCTCGGTGACGGCGAGGAGGCGGTCCTGGAGATCACCGGGATCATCCGGGAGTGGAAGGCGGAGGGCCGTCCCGGCGGGCGGGACGAGATCCTGCTGCGCCTGGCGCGGACCGAGAGCATCTACGTGCCCCGCTTCTACGACGTCGACTACCTGCCGGACGGGCGCATCCAGCGTGTCGTGCCGAACCGGCCGGACGTCCCGTTCCGGGTCGCCAAGCGCACCACGATGGATCTCGACGCGTGGCCGTACCCGAAGAAGCCCCTGGTTCCTCTCGCCGAGACGGTCCACGAGCGGTATGCGGTGGAGATCTTCCGGGGCTGCACCCGGGGGTGCCGGTTCTGCCAGGCCGGCATGATCACCCGCCCGGTGCGGGAACGGTCGATCACCACGGTCGGCCAGATGGTCAAGGAGGGGCTGGAGTTCTCCGGCTACAGCGAGGTCGGCCTGCTCTCGCTCTCCAGCGCCGACCACTCCGAGATCGGCGACATGTGCTCGGGCCTGGCCCAGCAGTATGCGGACACCAACGTCTCGCTGTCGCTGCCGTCCACCCGGGTCGACGCGTTCAACATCGAGCTGGCCCAGGAGCTCTCCCGGAACGGGCGGCGCACCGGCCTCACCTTCGCGCCGGAGGGCGGCTCCGAGCGGATCCGCAAGGTCATCAACAAGATGGTGACCAAGGAAGACCTCATCCGGACCGTGGTGACGGCGTACTCGAACGGCTGGCGCCAGGTCAAGCTGTACTTCATGTGCGGCCTGCCCAGCGAGACCGACGAGGACGTGCTGGAGATCGCCGACATGGCGCACGAGGTGATCCGGGCCGGCCGGGAGGCCGCCGGCACCAAGGACATCCGCTGCACCGTGTCGATCGGCGGGTTCGTGCCGAAGCCGCACACCCCGTTCCAGTGGGCGAAGATGGACACGCCCGAGGTGATCGACGGTCGGCTCCGCATGCTCAAGCAGGCGATCAACAGTGACCGCTCGCTGGGCCGGGCGATCGGTTTCCGCTATCACGACGGCGAGCCGTCGCTGATCGAGGGCCTGCTCTCCCGCGGCGACCGCCGGGTCGGCAAGGTCATCCGCCGGGTCTGGGAGAAGGGCGGCCGGTTCGACGGCTGGTCCGAGCACTTCTCGTACGCGCGCTGGGTCGAGGCCTGCACCGAGGTGCTTCCCGATCTCGGCGTCGACCTGGACTGGTACACCACCCGCGAGCGCGAGGAGACCGAGGTCCTGCCCTGGGACCACCTGGACTCCGGCCTCGACAAGGACTGGCTCTGGCAGGACTGGCAGGACTCGATGTCCGAGTTCGAGCAGGACGACTGCCGCTGGACCCCGTGCTTCGACTGCGGCGTGTGCCCGTCGATGGACACCGAGATCCAGATCGGCCCGACCGGTAAGAAGCTGCTTCCCCTGACCCCGGTGAACGGCCTGCGGGTCCCCGTTTAGGAGTGCGACGATTCCCCCGAAGAACCAGCCCGTGGGCGGTCAGGCCCCGGTCGTGCAGCGGATCCGCCTTCGCTATGCGAAGCGCGGGCCGCTGCGCTTCACCTCCCACCGGGACTTCGCCCGCGCCTTCGAGCGTGCGCTGCGACGTGCCGCCGTCCCGATAGCCTTCTCGCAGGGCTTCACCCCACACCCCAAGATCTCGTACGCGAGTGCCGCCCCGACCGGCGTCGGCAGCGAGGCGGAGTATCTGGAGATCGGCCTGCAGACCGAGACCGACCCGGAGGAGCTGCGTGTCGCGCTCGACGCCGCGCTCTCCCCGGGTCTGGACGTGCTGGAGGCCGTCCCGGCCGGCGCCGGCAGCCTCGCCGACCGCATCGACGCGTCGCTGTGGCGGCTGGAGCTGTTCGAGGTGACTCCGGCCACTGCTCAGGAGGCGGTCACCGCCTTCCTCGCCGCCGGCGAGGTGCTGGTCGAACGCATGACCAAGCAGGGACGACGGACGTTCGACGCGCGCGCGGCCGTGGTTAGGTGCATGGTGGTAACAGAGCCGGACCTACCTTCCGGGGCCGGTGGAGTACCGTGTGCGATAATCGACCTTGTCGTACGGCAGGTAACGCCCGCCGTGCGGCCCGATGACGTCCTTTCCGGCCTGCGCGTGGTGGCCGGCCTGGAGCCGCCGGTCCCTGTGAGGGTGACCCGGCTGGCCCAGGGCACACTCACCGCGCAGGGGGAGATTGTCGATCCGTTGGAGGCGGATCGTCAGGGCGTCGGCATCGGCGGACACTGACCGGGAATCGGTCGGCGTTCATTGGCAGACTTCGGCAGCCCGTCCGTCTCGGCCGGGCCCGAAATACTTGCAGCGATCCTGCGTGGCAGCGCTCACCCGCGCCCGGGGTCGCCAGAACTGGAGAGCGCCCATGCTCGATAACGAGCCCCCAGCCAATCTGGGAGAACAGGGCGGTGAACGGGACGGTGCAGTTCCGCCGCCCACGGAAACCGCCCCTACCACCCCGGCCCGCCGGACGCGTGCCCCGCGTCGCAAGGCGGTCGCTCCCGCGCCGGAGGAAGCCGCGATCCTTGCGGACGCCTCCGGTGAGGCGCCCGCCGCCGCTGCCGCCGAGACTTCGGCGGACGCGGAGACACCGGCGCCCGTGAAGAAGGCGACTCGCAGCCGGCGCAAGGCGGCCGCACCGGCCGTCCCCGCCGCGGAGAGCACGTCCGCCGCCGAGAGCCCTTCCGTTGCGGAGAGCCCTTCCGCCGCGGAGAGCCCTTCGGTCGCGGAGAGCTCCGAGGCGCCGGTGAAGCCGGTCAAGAAAGCCACCCGTAGCCGCCGCAAGGCAGCCGCTCCCGCCGCGTCGGAAACCTCCGCCGAGCAGCTGGAGCTCCCGCAGCCCGCCGACGAGCCCGCGCCCGTCGCCGGGACCGCGGCTCCGATCGAGCCGGAGGTGCCGGCTCCGGCCGCCGTGTCCGAGGCGCCGGCTCCGGTCGTCGTCTCCGAGCCGCCGGCCGTCTCCGGAACCTCGAAGACCACCCGGCGTTCGGCAACCTCCCGGCGTTCGGCAGCCTCCAAAGCCCCGGCGGTCTCCCAGACCTCTGCCGAGGACGAGGAGGAGATCGCTGAGGACGCGGCCGCCGAGGACGCGGCCGCGACCCCCGCCGCCGGTGTGCCGGTCGTCGGGGTCCTCCCGCTGGACGACGACTTCGTCGAGGAGAAGCCGGTCGGCCGGTCCCGGACCCGCCGCGCCGCGATGCCCCCGGCCGTCCTCTTCATGCCGCCGGAGGCGACCGAGGCCGAGCCCGCACCGGTGAGCCGGCGTCGTCGCCCGGTCACCGACCCGCTCGCCCCGGCCCCCGCGCCGGAGCCGGTCGAGGCCGCTCCCGCCGAGACCACCGAGGCCGCGTCCGCGCCGGTCCCGGAGGCCACGGAGGAGCCGGCCGAGGGCACCCGCCGCAGCCGTCGCCGTCGCCGGGGCGCCGCCGAGGAGCAGCCGGCCGCCGAGCCGGTCGCCGCCGAGGCGGAGCAGCCGGTCGTCGACGAGGTGGACGAGGGCGCCGACGACGTCGAGGAGGGCGTCGACGACGACTCCGAGGACGACGAGGCCGGTGCCCGCCGCCGTCGCCGCCGGGGCCGCCGTGGCCGTGGCCGCGGCAAGGGCCCCATGGACGAGAACGACGAGAACGACCCCGAGGCCGAGGAGTCCGAGGGTGACGCCGAGGCGTCCCAGGACGACGAGGCCGAGGACGAGGACGGCGAGGAGGGCGAGGGCGGAGTCACCCGTCGCCGCCGTCGCCGCCGTCGCAAGGGTTCCAGCGGGGACGGCGAGACCGGCGGCATCGAGGACGGCGTGCACACCGTCGTCCGGGTCCGCGAGCCGCGCCGCACCGACGAGGTGCAGGGCGTCTCCGGCTCGACCCGGCTCGAGGCCAAGCGCCAGCGCCGCCGGGACGGCCGCGAGCAGCGCCGCACCCGCCCGCCGATCCTGAGCGAGTCGGAGTTCCTGGCCCGCCGCGAGGCGGTCGACCGGGTCATGGTCGTCCGGCAGAAGTCCGACCGCATCCAGATCGCGGTCCTGGAGGACGGCGTCCTGGTCGAGCACTACGTCGCCCGGGCCACCTCCGGCACGATGGTCGGCAACGTGTACCTGGGCAAGGTGCAGAATGTGCTGCCGAGCATGGAGGCGGCGTTCGTCGACGTCGGCCGCGGCCGTAACGCGGTGCTGTACGCCGGCGAGGTGAACTGGGACGCCACCGGGCTGGAGGGCCGGGCCCGCTCGATCGAGCAGGCGCTGCGCTCCGGCGACTCGGTGCTGGTGCAGGTCACCAAGGACCCGATGGGTCACAAGGGCGCCCGGCTGACCAGCCACATCGCGCTCTCCGGCCGGCACCTGGTCTACGTGCCGAACGGCAACGCCTCCGGGATCAGCCGCAAGCTGCCGGACAACGAGCGCAAGCGGCTCCGGGACATCCTGAAGAAGATGGTGCCGGACGGCGCGGGCGTGATCGTGCGGACCGCCGCCGAGGGCGCCAGCGAGGACGAGCTGGCCCGCGACGTCAAGCGGCTGCAGGCTCAGTGGGAGGACATCCAGGCGAGGGCCGCCGAGGGCAACGCCCCGCGCGCCCTCTCCGAGGAGCCCGACCTGGTCATCCGGGTGGTCCGCGACCTGTTCAACGAGGACTTCCGCGAGCTGATCGTGCAGGGCGAGCAGGCGTACGGCGAGGTGGAGGGCTACCTGCACTCGGTCTCGCCGGACCTGGTCGAGCGTCTGCACCGGCACACCGGCGTGGGCGACGTCTTCGTCGAGCACCGCATCGACGAGCAGATCCTCAAGGGCCTCGACCGCAAGGTCTTCCTTCCCTCCGGCGGCCACCTGGTGATCGACCGGACCGAGGCGATGACCGTGGTCGACGTCAACACCGGTAAGTACACCGGCGCCGGCGGCAACCTCGAGGAGACGGTCACCCGCAACAACCTGGAGGCGGCCGAGGAGATCGTGCGTCAGCTGCGGCTGCGCGACCTCGGCGGCATCGTGGTGATCGACTTCATCGACATGGTGCTGGAGAGCAACCGCGAGCTGGTGCTGCGCCGGCTGACCGAGTGCCTGGGCCGGGACCGGACCAAGCACCAGGTCACCGAGATCACCTCGCTCGGCCTGGTGCAGATGACCCGGAAGCGGATCGGCGCCGGGCTGCTCGAGGCGTTCAGCGAGACCTGCGACCACTGCAAGGGTCGCGGCGTGATCATCCACCACGAGCCGGTGCCGGAGAAGCGGTCCAACGGCAACAGTGGTGGTAACGGCGGCGGCAGCGGCGCGGCAGCGGCGACGCAGGTGAAGGCGGTCGCGGCGGCGGCGCGTACCGAGGCCCCGGTCCAGCAGGCGCCGGTCCAGCAGGCCCCGGTTCAGCAGGCACCGGTTCAGCAGGCACCGGCCGGTGGCCGGTCGCGGCGGCGGCGCGGCGGCGACGCTCCGGTTGTCGAGCAGCCGGTCGAGATCGAGGTCGTCGAGGCTCCGGTCGCCGAGGTCGAGCTGATCGAGGCGGGTCCGGCGGCGGAGGTGGCCGAGGCCCCGATCGCCGAGACGCCGGTGGCTCCGGTTGCCGAGGCTCAGGCTCCGGTGGCTCAGACTCCGCCGCGGGCGGTTCAGGCTCCGGTGGCTCAGGCTCCCGTGGCCCAGACTCCGGTGGCTCAGGCTCCGATGGCCGGGTCCGGGATCGTCCGGGCCGCCAAGCCGGCCCTGACCACCACGAACGCCGACGACGACTACGACATCAGCGGCTACGACCTTTCCCGGTACGAGGCACCCGCCGCCAACGGGGCGGAGTACGAGGACGAGGAGCAGGACGGGGACGAGGACGAGCCGATGCGGCTGGTCGGCTCGGACGACCCGGACGCGGCCGAGGAGGACGAGGACGACGACTCGGTGGGCGCCGGTTCCGGCCGTCGCCGCTCGCGTCGCAGCGGAGCACGCCGCCGCACTCGCCCCTGAGCTGAGGAAACCCGCCCCGACAGTTAGCTGTAAACAAAGTTAACTGCCGGGGCGGGTTATCCGTTACCCTCGTCGGGATCGATCCCCGTTCCCCCGAGGAGATCCCATGCGACGCCCCCTCGCGGCCCTGGCCGCGCTCTCCTTCGCCCTGCTCGCGGCCGGCTGCTCCGGTGACCCGGACACGACCGCGGCGCCGGCCGCCGGCACCCCCGCCGCGGGCCCGGCGACCGCCGACCCCGCCGCTTCCGCCGACCCCGCGGCGGCCGCCTCCGCCGACGCGGCGCTCTCCGCCGACACCAAGGCCATCTGTGACCAGGCGGCCCGCACCAGCACGAGCTTCGGCAGCACCTTCGCCGCCGACTACAAGCTCCTGATCGACGCCGCGGCCCAGGGCGGCGCCGCCCAGGCACAGGCCCGGGAGAAGGCGTCACGGGACGTGGAGAGCTTCTCCTACGCCCTGCTCGACATGTCGAAGCTGGCCTCCGACCCGGCCCTGAAGAAGGCCCTCGCCACGATGGGCGCTCAGGTGACCACGCTCAAGGGTGATCTTGCGAAGATCGACGACAAGAAGCTGGCGGATCTGCATGCCACCCTTGATGCGGCCTGCGGAAAGAGTTAACCCGGTTTTGGTGTCGGCGCGCCGATGAAGTAGGCTTGCCGACGGCGCTTTTTCGGCGCCTGTCTCTGGCGCCCGGCCCAGCCGGCCGCGCCGGGATCTCAGCAGTATCCGCCAGCAGCTTATGTTTTTGGCTGCGTAAGTCTCAGGGAGTCCGCGTCTTATGTACGCGATCGTCAAGACCGGCGGCAAGCAGTACAAGGTTGCCGAGGGCGACGTGATCGAGGTCGAGAAGCTCGTGGGCGAGCCCGGCGACGCTCTGACGCTCGCCGCGGTCCTCCTCGTCGACGGTGACAACCTGGTGACCGACGCGGCCAAGCTTGCCAACGTTACGGTGTCCGGCGAGATCGCCGAGCACACCAAGGGTCCGAAGATCCGGATCCACAAGTTCAAGAACAAGACCGGCTACCACAAGCGCCAGGGTCACCGCCAGCCGCTGACTCGCGTCAAGGTGACCGGCATCAAGAGCGGGAAGTAGGCGTAGACATGGCTCACAAAAAGGGTGCATCCAGCTCGCGCAACGGCCGTGACTCCGCCGCCCAGCGGCTCGGTGTCAAGCGTTTCGGCGGCCAGCTCGTCAACGCCGGCGAGATCCTGATCCGTCAGCGCGGCACCAAGTTCCACCCCGGTGACCTGGTCGGTCGCGGTGGCGACGACACGCTGTTCGCGCTCTCCGCGGGCAATGTGCTGTTCGGCACCAAGCGGGGCCGCAAGACCGTCAGCATCGTGCCGGTCGCGGAGTAATACTGCTGAAGCGGGCCGCGGACCTCTCGGGGTCCACGGCCCGCTTTTGTTTGTGCCGCCTCCGGGGCGCCGCGCGTGGCCGGCTCCGGCTGGTTCTCATGGTCGTTATGAGGAACGAATAACGACCATGAGAACCAGCCAGGACCGCGACCGTGACGCCTCGCCGGGTGGGAACAGCGGCGCCAGGCCGGGCGTTGGTCAGGGCGGGGACAAAACGCCCGACGGGCGCCCCGGGCGAGAGCCGGCCGAGAGAGCCGCGGGCGAGGGTTCGCCGGGCGCCGCGGGTGGGAGCTCGCCGGGTGCCGGACGGAAAAGAGCTCGCCGGGACCGGAGAGCTCGCAGAAGTAAGAGCCGCCGGGCGCCAGAGAGCTCGCAAGGCAGCATCACGGGAGCCATCGGGCGACCGGACAGAGAAGCGTTTCTAGGAGTTGAGCCGTGACCACGTTCGTCGACCGGGTCGTGCTGCACCTGCAGGCGGGTGACGGCGGACACGGCTGTGTCTCCGTGCTCCGGGAGAAGTTCAAGCCGCTCGGCGGGCCGGACGGCGGCAACGGCGGGCACGGCGGCAGCATCAGGCTGGTCGTCGACCCGCAGCAGCACACCCTGCTGGACTTCCACTTCCACCCGCACGTCAAGGCGACCAACGGTGGCGGTGGCGCCGGCGCGAACCGGGACGGCGCGAACGGCAAGGACCTGGTCCTGAAGGTGCCCGACGGCACTGTCGTGCAGACCGCCGACGGCGAGGTGCTGGCCGACCTGGTGGGCGCCGGCACCGAGTTCGAGGTGGCGCGCGGCGGTCGCGGGGGCCGGGGCAACCGGGCGCTGGCGAACACCCGTCGCAAGGTGCCGGGCTTCGCCGAGCTGGGCGAGCCGGGTGACCAGATGGACGTGGTGCTGGAGCTGAAGAGCGTCGCCGACGTCGGCCTGGTGGGTTTCCCCTCGGCCGGCAAGTCGTCGCTGATCTCGGTGCTCTCCGCGGCGAAGCCGAAGATCGCCGACTACCCGTTCACCACGCTGGTGCCGAACCTCGGTGTGGTGCAGGCCGGTGAGGAGACGTTCGTCATCGCGGACGTTCCGGGGCTGATCCCGGGCGCGGCCACCGGCAAGGGGCTGGGCATGCAGTTCCTGCGGCACATCGAGCGCACGTCGGTGCTGGTCCACGTGCTGGACTCGGCGACGCCGGAGATCGAGCGGGACCCGCTGGCGGACCTGGACGCGATCGAGGCGGAGCTGAGCGCGTACGGCGGTCTGGAGGATCGCCCCCGCATGGTCGTGCTCAACAAGATCGACATCCCGGACGGGCGGGACCTGGCCGAGATGGTCCGCCCCGACCTGGAGGCGCGCGGCTACCAGGTGTACGAGGTGAGCGCGGTGACCCGGGAGGGTCTCAAGGAGTTCGGTTACGCGCTGGCCAAGGCGGTCGCCGAGTTCCGGGCGGCCAAGCCGGTGGTCGAGGCGACCCGGGTCGTGCTGCGCCCGCGCGCTGTCGACGACAGCGGCTTCACCGTCGAGCAGGACGCGGACGGCGTCTACGTGATCCGCGGCGCCCAGGTGGAGCGCTGGATCAAGCAGACCAACTTCGACAACGACGAGGCGATCGGTTACCTGGGGGACCGGCTGGAGCGGCTCGGCGTCGAGGACAAGCTCGCGAAGATGGGCGCGAAGGGCGGCGACCCGGTCCGGATCGGCGAGCGCGAGTTCGACTGGCACCCCAACGCCGGCGAGTTCGTCTCCGGCCCGCGTGGCACCGACGCCCGCCTGGAGGAGCTGGACCACCGGCCCTCCGCGGCGCAGCGTCTCGCCGCCCGCAAGGCCCGCCGGGTCCGGTCGGAGGACGAGATGATGCACATGGCGGCCGACGGAACGGTCTCCAGCGTCACCAACTCGAAACTCCCTGTGCTGGTCAGTGACGAGGACTACGACGAGGACGACACCGGCGAATAGGGGACCGTCCAGTTCTTCGCAACCCTCCGGAAACGGGCGTCACATACGGTTACGTCCGTGCTGATCGAATCGCGTCCCGCCCTGGACCCCGAACTCGCCGCCCTCGTGACTGCTCAGCAGCGCGAGCTGGCCGAGGCCGGAGCGGGCACGGGGAAGATATTCGAGCCGCACGACGACGGGGAACACCTGATCGGCACGGTGAACGGCCGGGCGGTCGCGTGCGCGGCCTGGCGGGCCCTCGATCCGGGCGTCGCCGAGCTGACCCGGATGTACGTGCGCCCGGCCTTCCGGGGCCGCGGGCTGGCCCGTCAGTTGATCGTCGCCGTCGAGGAGGAGGCGCTCGCCGAGGGCCGGCCGGTCATCCGGCTGGAGACCGGTGTTCACCTGCCGGCCGCGATCGCGCTCTACCAGTCCTCGGGTTACCGGCAGATCCCCGCGTTCGGGGGCTATGCCGGCAACCCGTCGAGCGTGTGCTTCGAGAAGAAGCTGCCCGCGTTAGTCCAGTAGACCGATCCCGCGGCGGGCGCGGCTCATTGTCGCGGCCGCCGTCGGGCGGACCTTCCCGGCGCCGGCCGCGAGCACCCCGCGTACAAAATCGGGGTCTGCCGCGAACTCCGCGTGACGCGCCCGGATGGGCGCGACCACCGCCTCGACCGCGTCCGTGACCTCGCGTTTCAGGGCCGCGTAGGAGATCGCGTCGGACGGTTCCCGGCCGGTGAGTTCGGCCAGGATGCCGATCAGGTTCGTCACGCCGGGCTGGTTCTCCCGGTCGCGGCGGACCAGCCCGATCGGGTCGGTGGCGGCCCGCGCGATCGTGCGGCGGATCACCTCGGGCGGGTCGAGCAGGCCGATCCGCCCGGTTCCGGTGCTCTTGCCCATCTTCGTGCTCGGCTCGGCGAGGTCCATGATCCGCGCGGCCGATTCCGGGCGGACGCCCTCCGGCACGGTGAACGTCGGGCCGTACCTCGAGTTGAACCTGATCGCCAGGGTGCGGGCGAGCTCCAGGTGCTGGTTCTGATCCTCGCCGACCGGCACCTGCGTGGTGTCGTAGAGCAGGATGTCGGCGGCCATCAGCACCGGGTACGTGAGCAGGCTGAGCCGGATCGGGCCGCCGGCCGCGGACTTCTCCTTGAACTGGATCATGCGGGCCGCCTCGCCGTGCGCGGCCACGCACTCCAGCAGGTAGTGCAGCTCGGTGTGCTCGCGAACCTGGGACTGCACGACGATCGGGGTGCGCTCCGGGTCGACTCCGGCGGCGAGCATGACCGTGGCCTGCTCCAGCGTGGAACGCCGTACCGCGGAAGGGTCGTGTTCCATGGTCATCGCGTGCAGGTCCGCGATCAGGGCGATGGACTCGGTGGTGTCCTGCGCCGCGATGAGGGGGCGCAGCGCGCCCAGCAGGTTGCCCAGATGCAGCCGGCCGGTCGGCTGAAAACCGGTGAGGCGGCGGGTCACGGCGGGCGTGCGGGTCACGGTGGTCGTCATGAGAGGTCTCCGATTCCTGGGGTACGACGACCGCCCCGCCCCCGGGAGACCACACGTGCAACGTGAAACGGCCGCCCGGGTGGGGCGGCCGCGGATGAGTGGATCGCGCGTGGGAAGGGGCCGCCCGGTCAGGGCAGCCACCAGTCGGTGCGGGTCACGCGCATGGGTCCGAAGCTAGCGCGCGCCGCCGGTCACGGCAAGTGATCACCGGCGGGGGCTGCGCGGCAGGGCAGCGGTTACCGGCATGATTGTCGTCATGCCGACCCTGACCCGCGCCGAGGCCGCCGACCGGGCGTCACTCGTCGACGTCGAGAGCTACCACGTCGACCTGGACCTCACCGCGTCCGGCGACACGTTCCGGGCCCGCACCGTGGCCCGCTTCCGGGCCCGTTCCGGCGCCTCGACGTTCTGTGAGTTCGAGCCCGCCGCGATCGCCTCGATCACGCTGAACGGGCAGCCGGTGGCGCACGCCGCGGTGGCCGACGGGCGGCTCGCGCTCAGCGGTCTCGCCGAGGTGAACGAGCTGGTCGTCGACGCGACGATGCGGTATTCGAACAACGGCGAGGGTCTGCACAAGTACACCGATCCGGCGGACGGCTCGGTCTACCTCTACCAGCACCTGTTCATCAACAACGGCGGGCGGGTGCTGCCCTGCTTCGACCAGCCGGACCTGAAGGCGTCGTTCCGGGTGAGCGTGACCGCCCCGGCCGAGTGGACCGTGGCCACCAACGGGCAGCTGGTCACGCGCGACGGCGGGCGCTGGGAGTTCGCCGCCACCGAGCGCATCTCGACATACCTGGCCAGCCTGATCGCCGGCCCCTGGCACGTGCGCACCGACGAGCACGACGGCATCCCGCTGGCGCTCTACATCCGGGCCACGCTCGCCGAGCAGCTCGACGCGCAGGCGCCGGAGATCTTCGAGATCACCAAGCAGTGCCTGGACCGGTTCCACGAGATGTTCGAGATCCGCTACCCGTTCGGGCACTACCAGCAGGCCTTCGCCCCGGAGTTCAACTTCGGTGCGATGGAGTACCCGGGGCTGATCGTGTTCCGCGACGAGTTCGTGCCCCGCTCGACGATCACCGAGACCGAGCGCGAGCATCGGGCCAGCGTGATCGCCCACGAGATGGCCCACCAGTGGTTCGGCGACCTGGTCACCATGGCGTGGTGGGACGACCTGTGGCTGAACGAGTCGTTCGCGGAGTACCTGGGTTCCCGGGTCGCGGCCGAGGCCACCCGGTTCACCGGCACCTGGACCACGTTCGCGATCCACCGCAAGGCCTGGGGGCTGCGCGCCGACCAGCGGCCCTCGACCCACCCGGTCGCGCCGTCCGAGGTCGCCGACACCGACGAGGCGCTGATGAACTTCGACGGCATCTCGTACGCCAAGGGTGCCTCGGTGCTCAAGCAGCTCGTCGCGTGGCTGGGTGACTCCGCCTTCCTCTCCGGGGTGAACGCGCACTTCAAGGTCCACGCGTACGGCAACGCCACGCTGGCCGACCTGCTCGGCGCGCTGTCCAAGGCGAGCGGCCGGGACCTGTCCGGCTGGGCCGAGCTGTGGCTGCGCCGGGCGCAGGTGAACACGCTGCGGCTCGAAGTGCAACGCGACGGGGACGTGTACCGCGAGGTCGCGCTCGTGCAGACCGCGCCGCAGGAGTTCCCGACGCTGCGCCCGCACCGGATCGGGATCGGCGTCTACGACCACGCGGACGGCGTGGTCACCCGGCGGGAGCTGGTCGAGGCCGAGATCGGCGCGACCGGGCGGACCGTGCTGCCCGGCCTGACCGGCGCCCGGGTCGCGGATCTCCTGCTGCTGAACGACGGGGACCTGGCGTACGGCAAGATCCGTCTCGACGACGAGTCGGCGGCCGCCGTGCCGCTGCTGCTGCCGTTGCTGACCGACTCGCTGGCCCGCGCGGTGATCTGGGCCTCGGCGCTGGACGCCGTGGTGGACGGCGAGCGCCCGGTCGCCGAGCTGGTCACCCTGGTGCTGACCGCGTTGCCGGCGGAGACCGAGACGGTGATCGTCGAGGACGTGCTGCGCGCCACCCGTGGCCTGGTCGACCGTTACGCCACGGCGGAGACCAGGCCGGCCGCGTGCGAGCTGATCGCGCAGGCCGCCGACCGGCTGGTCGCCGCCTCCGCGCCGGGCAGCTCACGGCAGCTCGTCGCGGCCCGCGGCCTGATCGGCGCCACCCGCGACACCGCCCGGCTGAGTGGCTGGCTGACCGGCGACGGCGTGCCGGAGGGGCTGGTCGTGGACGCCGACCTGCGCTGGCTGATCCTCTACCGGCTCGCCGTGCTCGGCGCGGCCGGGGTGGACGCGATCGAGGCGGAGCTGGCCGGGGACCGGACGGCCACCGGCGAGCAGTGGGCGGCCCGCTGCCGTGCCGCGCTGCCCGACCCGGCGGCCAAGGAGGCGGCGTGGGCGGCGATCGTCGGGGACGCCTCGCTCTCCAACCGGCTGGTCGAGCTGACCGCGGGCGGCTTCTGGCAGCCGGAGCAGCGCGAGCTGCTGGAGCCTTACGTGAGCCGGTACTTCGCCGAGATGCCGGGGATGATGCGGATCCGGTCCGGGATGAGCGCGGAGAAGACGGCGCTGGCGGCGTACCCGGCGGTGATGGTCTCGGCACGGACCCGTGAGCTGGCCGCCGGGCTGCTGGCCTCGCCGGATCTGCACCCGGTGCTGCGCCGGGTGGTGCTGGACAACGACGACGACATGCGGCGCGCGCTGAGCGCCTCCTGACTTTTCCGGTTTTATCCGCGTTCGCCCCGGTAGCCTGGTGCTACGGGGGTGAATGCGTGGAATGGTCCGCTGAACTTTCCAGTGGTCTGCTGCAGGCAGCGCCGGACGCGATCCTGGTCTTCGACGGCCCGCTGATCGCGCTGGCGAACGACCGGGCCGGCCAGATGTACGGCTGGCCCGTCGCCGACCTGATCGGCCGGCCGGTCAACGTGCTGCTGACCGACGAGTCCAGGGCGCTGCTGCCGGAACGGCAGCGGATGATCGGGTCGTCCCCGCCCGGGGCGATCGGCACCGTCGTGACCACCGCCCGGCGGCGCGACGGCACCGAGTTCCCGGTCGAGTCGTCCACCACGGTCGTCGAGACACCCCAGGGCCGGCTCGCCGTCGCGGTGGTCCGGGACCTGACCGAGCGGGTCCGCGCCGAGGAGGAGAAGGCGAAGCTGCGCGCGGAGACCCAGCTGCACCGCAGCCAGCGCCTGGAGAGCCTCGGGCAACTGGCCGGCGGCATCGCGCACGACTTCAACAACATGCTCGGCGTGATCCTCAACTACGCGAACTTCGTGATCGAGGAGACCGAGGCCCCGGCACCGGACCTGAAGGCGATCGCCGCGGACGCGCAGCAGGTGGTCCGGGCCGGCACCCGCGGCACCGACCTCACCCACCAGTTGCTCGCCTTCGCCCGGCGCGAGGTGGTCCGTCCCCAGCCGATCGACCTCAACGAGCGGATCAGCGAGCTGGAGGCCGGCCTGCGCGAGTCGGTGGGCGCGAGCATCACGCTGATGTTCCGGCCCGCGCCCGACCTGCCCTCGGTCACCTTCGACCCCGGCCAGATCGAGCAGCTGCTGGTCAGCCTGGTGCGCAACGCCAAGGACGCGATGCCCGACGGCGGGAACCTCGTGATCGACACCCACCGGCTGGGCGACCGGGTCCGGCTGCGGGTCTCCGACTCGGGCGCCGGGATGATCGCCGACGTGCTGGACCGCGCCTTCGACCCGTTCTTCACCACCAAGCCCAAGGGCGAGGCGACCGGGCTGGGCCTGGCCACCGTGTACGGCATGGTCAACCAGGCCGGCGGCGAGGTCACCCTGGCCAGCGAACCGGGTCTGGGCACCACGGTCACCGTGGTGCTGCCGGCCGGGGGCGAGGTGGTGCCGGAGGAGAGCGAGATGTCGCCGGCCGCCACCCGCGGGAACGGCGAGACGGTCCTGGTCGCCGAGGACGAGGACGCGCTGCGTGACGTGGCCGGCCGGATCCTCACCGGCGCCGGCTACCAGGTGATCAGCGCGGACTGCGGCCCCAAGGCGCTGGAGGTGGCCGCCGGTCACACCGGGCAGATCGACCTGCTGCTCAGCGACGTGGTGATGCCCGGCATGCTGGGCAAGGAACTGGCCGAGCGGCTCACCGACGTGCGGCCGTCGACCCGGGTGCTCTACATGTCCGGTTACGCCCAGCCGGTGCTGGCCTCCCAGGGGACCCTGGACCCGGGCGTGGAGCTGCTGGAGAAGCCGTTCACGTCGAATGACCTGCTGATGGCCGTACGGAAACGCCTGGACGGCTGATCTAAGCTGCTCGGATGTCAGCACGGCGCATCGGGATCATGGGCGGGACCTTCGACCCGATCCACCACGGTCACCTGGTCGCGGCGAGCGAGGTGCAGGCCCGCTTCCAGCTGGACGAGGTGATGTTCGTCCCGACCGGCCAGCCATACGAGAAGGGCCGCGTCTCGCCCGCCGAGGACCGTTACCTGATGACGGTCATCGCCACCGCCTCCAACCCGCGCTTCCACGTCAGTCGCGCGGACATGGACCGGGACGGGCCGACCTACACCGTCGACACGTTGCGCGACATGCGGGCCGTCTACGGGCAGTCGGCCGAGTTGTACTTCATCACCGGCGCCGACGCCCTGTCCCGGATCATGTCGTGGAAGGACGCGCTGACCATGCTGCGTCTCGCGCACTTCATCGGTGTCACCCGGCCCGGCTTCGAGCTCTCCGCGGCGAACCTGCCGGAGGAGAGCGTCACCCTGGTCGAGGTTCCGGCCATGGCGATCTCGTCCAGCGACTGCCGGCAGCGGGTCGCCGCCGGTCTGCCGGTCTGGTACCTGGTCCCGGATGGTGTCGTGCAGTACATCAACAAGCGGGGGCTCTATCGGGACTCGGGGATTGCCGGACCCGCGTGAGAGACTTGACCTGTTGTTGAACCCGATCGAGGGGACTCTTTTGTCGATTAACGAGCGCGCTTACGAACTCGCGATGGCGGCCGCGCAGGCCGCCGCCGACAAGAAGGCGCAGGACATCTCCGTCATCGACGTCGGCGACCAGCTCGCCATCACCGACGCCTTCGTCATCGCCTCAGCCTCCAACGAGCGTCAGGTCGCCTCGATCGTCGACGCCATCGAGGAAGCGCTGGTCAAACTGCCGGAGAAGGCGAAGCCGGTGCGCCGCGAGGGCGAGCGGCAGGGCCGGTGGGTGCTGCTGGACTACGTCGACATCGTGGTCCACGTGCAGCACACCGAGGAGCGGGAGTTCTACGCCCTCGACAAGCTGTGGAAGGACTGCCCGGTCATCCCGTTCGTCGACCGGGACATGGTCGAGGCAGGCGCGGCCGGCACCGACGCACCGTGACCACCCGCCTCATCGTCTGGCGGCACGGCAACACCGACTGGAACGCGGCCGGCCGCTTCCAGGGCCAGGCCGACGTGCCGCTCAACGATCTCGGCCGCCGGCAGGCGGAGCGGTCGGCACAGACGCTGGCGGCGCTGCGGCCGGCCGCGATCGTCGCCAGCGACCTGCGGCGGGCCGCGGACACCGCGGCCGCGCTGTCCGCTGTCACCGGGCTGGCGGCCACTCACGACGAGCGGCTCCGTGAGCGGTTCTTCGGCGAGTGGCAGGGCCTGACCCGTGCCGAGATCGAGGCCCGGCACCCCGCCGGGATCGCCCGCTGGCGGGCCGGCGAGGACGTGGTCGGCGACGACGTCGAGACCCTCGACGACCTCGGCAAGCGGGTCAGCGAGGCGTTTCAGGACGCGGCCGCCCTGGCGCCCGGCGGCGTCGTGGTGGTCGCCACCCACGGGGCGGCCGCCCGGCAGGGTCTCGCCCACCTGCTCGGCTGGCCCGGCGAGCAGGTCCGCACGCTGCGGGCGCTGCGCAACTGTCACTGGATCGAGCTGACCCTGGAGGAGGGGCCCGGATGGCAGTTGTCGGCGTACAACGTGGGGGTCCCCGCCGAGGGGAACCGATCGGCCTCCGAGAGCGTCCAAGCGCCATGATCCGTCGAACTGTCGTGCCTGCCGCTCTTCTCCTGCTGCTCGTCGCCGGTTGTGCGAACGGGTCGGACGAGGCCGCGTCGACCTCGTCCGGCTCGGTGCCGTCCGCCGGGGCCTCCTCCGCCGCGGCCTCTTCCGCAGCGGATCTGCCGCCGTCCGCTCTGCCCGAGGCCACCAGGCCCGGCAAGCCGGCGGCCGGCAACACCACCACGATCACCGGGACGGTCGCCTCCGGCGTCGAGCCGAACTGCACGCTTCTCACCGAGACCGGCGGTGGCACCCACCTGCTGGTCTTCAAGGACGAGACGCTGCGATCGGCGGTCACGCCGGGCAGCAAGGTGAGCGTCACCGGCACCCCGCAGCCCGGCATGATGTCGACCTGCCAGCAGGGGGAGCCGTTCCTGGTGTCCGCGGTCACACCGGGTTGATCCCCGGCGGGCACCCGATCAGTACAGTTCGTGCATGACCATCGCGGTCGTCACCGATTCCACGGCATATCTGCCCGCCGAGCTGAGCGGGCAGTATGAGCTGACCATCGTGCCGCTCACCGTCGTGATCAACGGCTGGGACGGCCTGGAGGGCCTCGAGATCGCCCCGGCCGAGGTGGCCCGGGCGCTCGGCGGGCGCCGCTCCTCGGTCAGCACGTCCCGGCCCGCCCCCTCCCAGTTCGTCGAGGTCTACCGCAAGCTGCTGGCCGGCGGGGCGGACGGGATCGTCTCCGTGCACCTGTCCGCCAAGCTCTCCGGCACGTTCGAGGCCGCGCAGCTCGCCGCCGCCGAGATCGGCCCGCGCGTCCAGGTGGTGGACAGCGGCACCGCGGCGATGGGGCTCGGCTTTCCCGCGCTCGCCGCCGCCACGGCGGCAGTTCAAGGTCAGGATCTCGATGCGGTACGCCGGGTCGCCGCCGACCACGCGGAACGCGTCAGCACCCTGTTCTACGTCGACACGCTGGAGTTCCTGCGCCGCGGCGGCCGGATCGGGGCGGCCTCGGCCCTGCTCGGGACGGCGCTGTCGGTCAAGCCGATCCTGCACGTGGTGGACGGGGCCGTGGTGGTGCGCGACAAGGTGCGCACGGCCGGGCGCGCGCTGAGCCGGCTGGTCGACCTCGCCGTCGAGGCCGCGGGGCCGGGTGAGGCCGACATCGCGGTCCACCACCTGGGGACGCCGGAGCGGGCTTCCGCGCTGGTGGACGCGATCACGATGCGGCTCGGGGATCGGCTGCGGGACTGCTATCTCACCGAGGTGGGGGCTGTCGTGGCCGCGCACACCGGGCCGGGGCTGGCCGGTGTCGTCGTGCACCGGCGCGAGTAGGCCCCTCCTCGGCCGCACTGCGAAAACATCGCCTACGCCGGCCAGCCCTGCGCTCGCCGGCGTTCCGGGCTGAGGCCGTCGACCGGGGCCAGGTCCAGCTCGTGCCACGGCAGGATCCGACTCTCGCCGAGCAGCACCTCGTCGGCCACCGGAAGCAGCGCCGGGGTGTCGGCCACCCACAGCGCCTGCGTCCGCCAGCCGCTCTCGTCCGAGCCGGTCAGCCGCAACCCCGCGGCCCCGGGCAACTCGGCGGCCTGCCGGTTGTACTCCTCGACGGCCAGGATCCGCTCGGCGCGCGACACCACGTGGTGCAGCGGATGGCCGGGTGGCGCGGGGTAGGGGATCGGGCAGCCGTCACGGTCACCGACGTACGCCATCGGGGTCAGCGACCGTGTCGACTTCGCGTAGATCTCCTCGGCCTGCACGAACAACGCCCGCACCAGATCCGGGTCGTCGGCGGTGACGAGCAACGTGCCACGCTCCGGCGCGAACGCGACGGGACGGCCGCCGACCTGCTCCGCGAGACGGTCCAGCCAGCCGGGGAGCAGCAGGTGCGAGGTCCAGTACGCGTTCCCGTCGTCCACGAAACGCACCACGACCGGCTTGCCCGACGGGCTGCCGTGCAACACCGCGCCGGGCAGATTCGCGCGGGCGGCGTCGAAGACCCGATCGGCGGTGACGTTCCAGAGGACCAGTTGCGCCGGGGTGACGTACGTCATCGTCTCGGGATGATCGACCACGACGAACTCGGACAGGAACGGCAAGGCCGGGCGGCGCAGCGGCGAGCCCGGCGCGGCGCCGCGCAGCACCGGGCGCAGCAGCGGCGCCGCGCTCGCCCAATCCCGCGGAACGTTGCCGGTCCCTAGCACACCCGCCAGATGTTCGCCCAGCTCACGGCGGTTGCGCCCGAGCAGCGGCGTCAGCGGCAGAATGGTCGGCTGGTCGTCGCCCGGCAGCGTGAATCGGACCTCGAAACCGGCCCGGTGATAGCGGACCTCCGGCACACCCGCACGCCGCAGCCGCCGGATGACCCTGTTGGCCAGCCGGGCACGGGCGACCCTGCGTAACAGCCCCACGCTGCTGCCTATCGTCTCGCGGTGATCACACGGGCGTCGAGATCATCGTCGGTGACCACGGAAGGCGTCAATCCGTTCCCGGCGACGGCGTTGCACGCGGCCGTGGCCTGAGCCTCGGTGATCTCGGAGAGCAGGAGTCCGCCGGGCGCCAGCCAGGTGCGCGCGCCGGCCAGGACGGCCCGCAGAACCGTGAGGCCGTCGTCGCCGCCGTCCAGCGCCGTGCGCGGCTCGTGGTCACGGGCCTCGGCCGGGAGGAACGGGAGGTGCCTGGTCGCGACGTAGGGGACGTTGGCCAGCAGGACGTCGATCCGCCCCCGGAGCTGCGGCGGGAGGGCGGTGAAGAGGTCACCCTGGTGCACGTTCGCGCCCAGGTTGTCGGTGGCGCAAGCGACCGCGACCGGGTCCAGGTCGGCGGCGTGCAGATCAATTCCGGACACCTTTTCCCGTACGGCGAGACCGAGCGCTCCGGAGCCGCAGCAGAGGTCCACGACGAGTGGGGCCGGGTGCTGCCCCGTGCTCCCGGCGGCCCGGCGTGCCCCGGCGGCCCGGCGTGCCCCGGCGGCGCCCAGGAGTTCCTCGGCGGCGACCCGGACCAGCAGCTCGCTGCGGAGGCGGGGGACGAAGACGCCCGGGCGCAGCCGGACCCGGACCCCGCAGAAGTCCGCGAAACCGACCACCTGCTCCAGCGGCTCGCCCGCGCAGCGGCGTTCGACCAGCGCCGCCAGGGCCCGGCCGCCGGGCGCGACCCCGGTCAGCACCGCGGCCTCGTCCTCGGCGAAGACACAGCCCGCGGCCCGTAGCCGGAGGATCGCCTCTTCTTCGGTCACACGACGTCCTTAGCAGATCGGGCAAGATCGTGGAGGTTGTCCACAGTGCCGGTCTGTCCACAGCCTCGCCGGCACCGGCCCGGCGGAAGTCCCAGACTTCGACCCCGTGCGAGAGGCGAAGGATACCGACGACGTCGTGGCGGCCCGGATGCGGGCACTGCACGACGCAGGGCCGGCACGCGCGCCGGCCCGGGGTGAGCCGGCGGCCGGCAGCGGGCCGTTGCGGTGGTCGGACGTTGTTCCGGCGTGGTCCGAGATCGACGATCAAGGATTCTCCGACCCTCCGGGCGGTGCTACCGGGTCCACCCGTTCCGGTGACCCGGCCGGTCCCGCCCTCGCCGGTGGTGGTTTCGGTGGATCGAGGGGTGATGGACGTGGTCTGCCTGGCGGAGCTGACCGGACCGGCAGGGTTCCGTTGCCTTCCGGGTTTCCCGGGGGTGGCGCCCCCGGGGTGGGCGCTGCGGTGCCTGCTCAGGATTGGGCGGAGCCGTTCGACGAGCGGTATGCCTGGAAGATCGAGGACCCTCCCGAGCCGGCGCTTCCCGGCAAGGGCGCCTTCGGCGGCGGCGAGGACGAGGGCGGTCCGCGGAAGTGGCTGCACGCCTTCGACCCCGGCCGGCCCGGTGTCCGGGCGCTGGCCGCGGTCGCGGTGGTGGTCGCGCTGGTCGCCGCGTTCCTGGCCTGGCGGGCCCGGCCCCGGGTGGAGCCGCTCGCGACCGCCCCCACGGCGAGCGCGGCGGCCACCGCGGGCAGCGGTGCACCCGCCCCTGCGGCCCCTGCCGCCCCCGCCACCGCCGGGGCCTCGCCGGCCGAGGTGGTCGTCGCGGTCGGCGGCAAGGTCCGCAGACCCGGTCTGGTCCGGCTGGCGCCCGGCGCCCGGGTGGCGGACGCGCTGACCGCCGCGGGCGGAGCCGAACCCGGCGTGGACGTGTCCACCCTCAACCTGGCCCGCAAGGTCACCGACGGCGAGCTGATCATGGTGGGGGTCGCCGTGCCGCCCGGCGTCACGACCGCTCCGGCCCCGGCCGGCACGGGGGCAGCCGGGGCGGGTGGTGGCCTGATCAACCTGAACACGGCGACGCTGGCCGACCTCGACAAGCTGCCCGGGGTGGGCCCGGTCCTGGCCCAGCGCATCCTTGACGCACGCGACGCGCAGGGCGGCTTCCGGGCGGTGACCGATCTGCGCAAGGTGGACGGCATCGGTGACGCGCGCTACGAGCAGCTCAAAGACCTGGTGACGGTGTGACCGCCGGAGATGTTCCCACCCGGCCGGGTTCGGCCGCGAGGGCGGCGCCGGGAGACGTTCCGGCTCGGTCGCGCCCGTCCGCGGATGCCGCGTCGGAGCGGGGACGGGCCGCCCCGGATCTGCGGCTCGCCGGGTTCATGGCGGGGGTCTGGCTCGCGGCACTGAGCGCGCTGCACCTGAGCGCCCGCGACGGGTTGCTCCTCGGCGGAGTGGCCCTGGTGCTGGCCGGGCTGGGCGCTCTGGCCGGGCCGGCAAGGAGCAGGGCGGCGGAGGCGGCGGGAGGGCGGGCCGGCGAGAGATCGGCAACTCGGCACGTCACGGCACCGGGCGCGGCGAGCGACGGCCGGAGCGCAACGACGATCGGGCGGCGCCGGGGCGCGTCCACGCCGGCCCCGCCCCGGCATTCGTGGACCGGCCTGCGGTGGATCGGCGTGGCGATCGCGCTCGGCGCCGGCTGCGGGGCACCGGCCACGGCCGCCCGGGTCAGCGTCCGCGAGGCGCGACCCCTGGTCGCGCTCATCGACTCCGGGGACCCGGTGGAGCTCTGGGCGGTCGTGCGCGACGACCCGCGGGCACTGACCGGCACGGCCGGGCCACCGACGTATCTGGTGGCGATCGAGCTGGAACGTGTCCGGCCCGTGGACGGCGGCGACCCGATCCGGCTCTCCGCACGGGCGCTGGTGCTCGGCAGCGACCGGGGCTGGCGCACCCTGTTACCGGGCCAGCGGCTGACCGCCACGGGCAGGCTGATGCCGCCGCGCCCGGGTGATCTGCGGGCGGCCGTCGTGTCCGTACGCAAGTCTCCGCAGCTCATCGGGGAGCCGTCGTGGGCCCAGCGCGCCGCCGGGGTGCTCCGCGCCGGGCTGCAACGCGCCTGCGAGCCGCTGCCCGACGACTCCGGTGGCCTGCTCCCGGGCCTGGTCGTCGGGGACACCAGCCGCCTCGATCCGAGCCTCGAGGCCGACTTCCAGGCCACCGGCATGACCCACCTCAACGCCGTGAGCGGTTCGAACGTGGCGATCATCCTGGGCGTCATTCTCTTCGTCGTACGGCGTGCCGGTGCCGGCCCGGTGCTCTGCGCGGTGCTCTGCGGTGTGGCGCTGGTCGGGTTCGTGATCCTGGCCAGGCCGTCGCCGAGCGTGATCCGGGCGGCCACGATGGGCGCGATCGCGCTGCTCGGCCTCGCGTCGGGACGGCCGCGGGTGGCGGTCCCCGCGCTGGCAGCCGCGGCCGCCGTGCTGCTGCTGGCCGACCCGGAACTGGCCGCGGACGCCGGGCTCACGCTGTCCGTGCTGGCCACCGCCGGTCTGTTGCTGCTCGCGCCGGTCTGGCGGGACGCGCTGCGCGCCCGTGGCTGGCCGACCGGAGCCGCCGAGGCCCTCGCCGTGCCCGCGGCGGCGCAGGTGGCCTGCGGCCCGGTGATCGCCGGGCTGTCCGGCGCGGTGAGCCTGGTCGCGGTGCCGGCGAACCTGGTCGTGGTGCCGGCCATCGCCCCGGCCACGCTGCTCGGGGTCGCCGCGGCGCTGCTGTCGCCGGTCTGGCCGGCCGGAGCGGAGTTCGCCGCCTGGCTCGCGCACTGGCCGGCCGAGTGGCTGGTGCTCGTCGCGCGGGTCGGGGCGCGGGCGCCGGCCGGGTCGCTGCCCTGGCCGGACGGTGTGCCCGGGGCGTTGCTGCTGGCCGCGCTCACGGTGGTGGCGCTGATCGCGGCCCGCCGGGCGGCGGCCCGCAAGCTGGCCGCGGTGGTGGCGGCGTGCGCGGTGCTCGGCGCGCTGCCGGTGCGGCTGCTCACGTCCGGGTGGCCGCCGCCGGGCTGGCTGGTGGTGGCGTGCGCGGTCGGGCAGGGCGACGCGATCGTGCTGCCGGTCGGCGGTGGCCGGGCCGTGGTGATCGACGCCGGGCCGGAGCCGGACCCGGTGGACGGGTGCCTGCGCCGGCTCGGGATCCGGCAGGTCGCGCTCTTCGTGGTCAGCCACTATCACGTGGACCACATCGGCGGGGTGGACGGTGTGTTCCGGGGACGTTCCGTGGCGGCCGTGGCCGGACCGGACTGGCCCGAGCCGGCCGGTGGACGGGAACGGGTGGCGCGGACCGCCGGGACCTCGGGGACGCCGGTGTCGGCGGTGGGGCCCGGATGGGCGTACGTCATCGGGGGTCTGCGCCTGGACGCCCTGGGGCCCTTGGAACCCATGCGCGGGACCAACTCGGATCCGAACAACAACTCGCTGGTCCTGCGGGCGACGATCGCCGGGCGGACCGTGCTGCTGCCCGGCGACGCCGAGACCGAGGAGCAGAACGACCTGGTCGAACGGCTCGGCTCGGCGGCGCTGCGGGCGGACGTGCTGAAGGTGGCGCATCACGGCAGCGCGCTGCAGTCGCCGGAGTTGCTGGACGCGGTGGACCCGGCGGTCGCACTGGTCTCGGTCGGCGTGGACAACGACTACGGGCACCCGAACGCGTCCCTGCTGGCACGCCTGGCCCGGGACGGCGCCCGGGTGATGCGCACCGACCAGTCGGGCGACCTCGCCGTGATCGCCACCGGCCGCGGCCTCGCCGTGACAGTGCGAGGGACCGGACCCGCTCGTTGAACGGGCGTGGTCCTGTTTGCGAAGCCTCTGGTGACGGCGAGTGGGGCGGGCCGGCTGCGCTGGCTGGACGCTCTGCGAGGGCTGGCTGTCCTGGCGGTGGTCTTCGAGCATGCCTGTGACTACCTGGCGCCGGAGTTGAAGCATGCCACCCGGCACGTGGCGCACGCCGGGATCTTCGGCGTCACACTCTTCTTCCTGGTCAGCGGGTACATCGTGCCGGCCTCGATCGAGCGGCGGGGTGACGTGCGGCGGTTCTGGATCGGCCGGTTGTTCCGGCTGTACCCGGCGTTCCTGGCGGTTTTCGCCGTGGCGGCGCTGCTGTCGGTGTGGCGGCCGGGGATGGTGCCGCGCGCGCTCCGGGAGCACACCGGCACGACGGTGCTGAGCCACCTCACGATGCTGCAGGACATGCTCGGCGGCGTGAACGTGCAGCAGCAGTTCTGGACGCTCACCTACGAGATGCTCTTCTACCTGCTGGTCACGGCGGCGTTCGTGGTACGCGTGCACCGGTTCAGCGCGGAGATCGCGATGGTGCTGGCCGCGGTGGCGGTCGTGGTCGGCGGGGTGCTGCCGTCCGGGAGGTTCGCCGGTGATCCGCTCGCGCTGCGGAACCTGACCGTGGTCGCCGCGGCGGTGCTGGTCGTCGGAGTGGTCGCCGTGTGCCGCCGTCACGTGGCCGGGGCGGTTCTGCTGGCGGCGCTGGTGTTCGGGCTGCTGGCCGTGAACCAGCCGGGTGGCCCGTGGGAGGGTTTCGTCATCCTGGCCGTGATGTTCACCGGGACCGCGCTCTACCGCGCGGAGCAGGGGCAGATCGCCGTGGGGCGCGCGGTGCTGGCGGTCGGCACGGTGCTCGGCGCCGCGGTCTTCGCGGTCCACCGGTACGGCGGGATCTGGGACATGGTCGGCATGACGGAGCCGTTGGCCAGGAGTTCCTGGTTGAGCGCGGTCGTCCTGGCGCTGATCGTTTTCGGTCTGGGCATGGCGTCACAGCGCCGGCGGGTGCCCCGATGGCTGTCCTGGCTCGGCACGGTCAGTTACTCGGTGTACCTGACGCATGTGCTCGTGCTCCGCCTGCTGGGCGACCACCTCGTCCAGGCGCGGGCGGCGGGGATCCCGGCGCGACTCGGCTGGGCTGCGGGCTGTCTCGGGGTGACGCTGGTGGTGAGCGGTCTCTGCCACCGGTTGATCGAGCTGCCGTTCCAGGCGCTGGGCCGACGGTTCACGGATGGCCCGAAGTTGCACGAATTGTCCGACATGCCGAGACCGGATCGCGAGTTTTCGGGACCGCCGCGGTCGGGGAGCGCCGGCCGGTCGTCACCGTGACGGTGGACGATGCCGCAGGCCACACCGGCAGAAGCATGTCTGCATGCCAATATGTCTGGTTTCGCGTTCCGCGATCCGTCCGGCTGTGCTGAAGAGTGAGCCTCGCCGGAGTGTCGGTGGGACGTGCGAACATGGCACGCGTGAACGCCGCGCCACCGCCCCCGTTGCTGCTCGTCCAAGGCGATGAGGAACTCCTCGCCGCCCGTGCCGTCACCGCGGCGGTGGACGCGGCGCGCGCCGCCGACCCCGGCGCCGACGTCCGGGAGTACGAGGCCGGTCAGCTCAGCGCCGGCGAGGTCGCCGAGATGCTCAGCCCGTCGCTGTTCGGCGGCCGGCGCGCGCTGGTCCTCCGCAACGGGCAGGACGCGCGCAAGGAGCTCGTCGCCGCCCTGCTGGCCTATGCGAAGAGTCCCGATCCCGAGGTCACGCTGATCGTCACCCACCCGGGCGGAGCCAAGGGCAAGGCGTTCGCCGACGGCCTGCAGAAAGCCGGGGCCACCGTCGTCCCGGCGATGAAGCTCAAGGGCGATCGGGAGCGGATCGCCTTCGTGCGCGACGAGTTCCGGCGGGCCGGCGGCCGGTGCGACGAGGCTGCCGCCTCCGCGCTGCTCGCCTCGGTCGGCAACGACCTGCGGGAGATCGCGGCGGCCTGCTCACAGCTGATCGCCGACACCGACGGCAAGGTGACCGAGGCGGTCGTCGCCCGCTACTACAAGGGCCGGGCCGAGGTGAGCGGCTTCACGGTGGCCGACGCGGCGATGGTCGGCGACCTGCCGGGCGCGCTCGAGGCGCTGCGCTGGGCGCTGCACGTCGGCGTCGATCCGGTGCCGATCGCGGACGCCATCGCCGACGGCGTGCGGACGGTCGCGAGGGTCGCCTCGGCCGGCAAGGGAAATCCGTACCAACTGGCCGGCACGCTCGGCATGCCGGCCTGGAAGATCCAGCGGGCCCAGGAGCGCAGTCGCGGCTGGACGCCCGAGGGCCTGGTCGACGCGATGCGCGCGGCCGCCGACTGCAACGCCGCCGTCAAGGGCGGCGCCGAGGATCGGGGTTACGCGCTGGAGCAGGCCGTCTTCGCGGTGGCCGCGGCACGCCGGGGCGGTGGCACCCGATGACCAGGACGGTTCGCTCCCGCCGGGCCGGCGTCGCCAACCAGCCGCTCTACGCCCGCGCGCTGCGCCTGCGCCACCTCAGCCTCGGCGGGCTGCTCTGCTTCGTCTTCCTGGAGGGCGCGTTCGCGCTCGGCGTCCTGCTCGCGCTGGCCGAGTTGGTCAGCTGGTGGGGCGTGCTGCTGCTGCCGGCCGCCGTCGCGGTGATGGTGAAGTTCAACGACCTGGTCGCCGGCTGGCTCGCGCCGCCCGCTCGGACCGCCGAGCCGGTCGCGGCCCGCGCTGTCGTCTCGCGGGAACGTCACACCCATCGGCCGCGCAGCGGCGGACATTCCGAGGACTGGCCGCGCGCCGGCGCCCAGGCGGGGGAGTGGTCACCGCCACCGCGCGTGCGGAAACCGGTCGTGCCGCCGCCGGTGGACACCGGGGCACGTTCCACCGGGGTGGTCTGGTTCCCACCGGAGAACGGCTACGGTCGCCGCTCCACCTCGCCGGAGATGCCGTCCGAACCGGGGCAGATCGTCAACACCGCGCCGGCACGGCGTCCCTGGTCGGAGGATCTCGACGTCCGCCAGCAGATGGCGCGGCAGTCCGCGGTGCGGCGCTACGAATAGCCTTTTCACACCCGATTTCGCCGTACGGCCGTAGGCGCGCCCTTCGCCCGTGGCGAGTTCGCCCGGCCGCGGTGTCGGACGGCCGGGATTCGGCCACGCCGAGTGGTGCGCTGGTCAGCGTGGTTCCCGGAGCCGTGCCGATGCTCGCCGACGTGCCACCGGCCGGAGCCGTGCCGAGTGATTCGCCGGCGTGCCACCGTCCGGAGCCGGGTCAGCCCCAGGAGCGGGACCTGCTTGCCAGAGCAACTCGTCCGGGATTGCGCCTTCCAACTCTCGAGCGGGATCGCGCTTTCCACCCCTCGTGAGGGAGCGCGCGTTCCGCCCCGCTGATCCTGGGTGGGGCGGCGCGGCCACGGCGATCAGGTGCGCTCGGCGCGGGGTGGCGCGGGGCTCATGGCGTACCGCGAAATGAAACGAACCGGGCACCGCACGGACCTCAAGGGTCCAGCGGTGCCCGGTTTCGATAGTTCTGCCCACCCGCCGGCGGGCGGAGTCGGCGGCCGCTTCCGTGCGGTCGCCGACCTGATCCGAAGAGGATCAGGCGGACAGCGAGGCGATCTTCTTGGCGATGGCCGACTTACGGTTGGCCGCCTGGTTCTTGTGGATGACACCCTTGCTGACAGCCTTGTCCAGCTGACGCGAGGCGTCACGCAGAAGAGTGGTCGCCGTCTCGGTGTTGCCGGCGTCGCTCGCCTCGTGAAGCTTGCGGATCACCGTCTTCAGCGACGACTTGACCGACTTGTTGCGCAGACGGGCCTTCTCGTTCTGCCGGTTGCGCTTGATCTGGGACTTGATGTTCGCCACGCGACAGCCTTGTCCTGACTAGTTCGGAAATTGGTCTGAACGAGTGGTTACCGCGCGGCCGTCCCCGACCCGGCGAGGCCGGTGCATGAAACAACAGCGTGTCACCACACGCGAGGATTCAGATTACCAGCACGTTCGCGAGCCGCCAAAACGGCTCCGGTCCGGCGCTCTTGCCACACGCCTGACCCTCGTGAGACACCCCTCCTGGCCAGCCTCTCGGCACGGGCTTGCCCTGCGGGTCGTGCCGGCACCCGCGAAGCACCCTTCAAGGCCGGCCGAGGCCGCGCGGCTGGCCCTCAAGGGTGCTTCGGGCCCGGGAAGCACCCTTGAGGGCCAGCCTGTGTCTGCGGGCTGGTGCTGGAAGGTGTTTCGGGCTTGGAAAGTAGGGCCGCCGCGGTCGGCTGGGGCCGCCGGGCTGGTGGTCACGGGTGCTTCGAGCCCGGGAAGCACTCATCGCAACCCGGATGGGGCCGCTGGCGGTCGGCTGGGGCCGCTGGGCTGGGGCTGTTGGTGGTCGGGGGCGCTCGGCTGGTGCTGGAGGGTGTCGCGGTGGGGTCAGCGGCGGAGCCAGCCGCGCTTCGCGGGCGGACCGGTCCAGCCGCGACGTTCGGTGAGCCAGGCGAGCGCCTGGAGGCCGCTGAAGCGCTGGTGCTGCCGGCTGTGCGGGGAGGCGCTGCTCGGCCCGCCGCCGGCCCGGACCAGCCAATACCCGGACAGAGCCGCCAGAGCGCCGTCCACCCCCTCGTCGGGGGCGCCCCACGCGCGCAGCACCGCGTCGGTGTCCAAGCCGCTGGCATGTGCGCTGACCAGCAGCGTCACCGTGTCGAACCACGGTGCGCCGAGGCATGGCCAGGTCCAGTCGCAGAGCCAGGCGCGGCCGTCCCGGTCGAGCACCACGTTGTCCAGCCGCAGGTCACCGTGCATCATCGCGTCGCCGGCGGCGAGGGCGGGCAGGTCGCGTTCGAGGGCGGCGAGCTCGCGGAGACGGCTCGGCGCGATCGTGTCCAGGGCGGGCTCCGGCATCGGCTCGCGGCGCTTGGCGATCTGTGACCACCATGACATCTCGCTGCGGAGGATGTCGGGCAGGGCGGGCAGGCCGATCTCCAGGGCCCGCGGCGACGGGTGGGCGAGCGCCGTCGCCGCCGCCGACCAGGTGCGCAGCGTGGCGTCGAGATCGTCGCGGGACCAGGGCAGCGCCGGCACTCTCCCGTCGATGGTCTCCAGGGCCAGTACGAACCAGTCGGATGCGGTCATCGTCCAGAGCGGCCGGGCGGCGGTCACCTCCGGTGGGAGGGCCGCGGTGACGGCCGCCTCCCGGGCGTACCACTGGGAGGTGGGGTCGCTCATCGGCGCCGCCTTGACGAAGGCGCTGGTCCCGGCCTCGGTCTCGACGACGGCGGCGAAGGCTCGGGTGAAGCCGCCCCCGGCGCTGCGCGCGGCGGAGAACGGGGAGCCGAGGCGCGCGATGATCGCTGTGCGCACCGCCTCCGGCAGATCAGGCCAATCCGGGCGTACGGCGGTGGAGTCGTACGGAACGTCGGGCAGAGTGATCGGCCGCATGCGCCCATCCTGCCGTGGCCGTCCGTGCCTCCGCGAAACTGTCGTAGGGCACTGGCAGGATCGCGGCATGCGAACCGACGATTTCTGGGCGGTCATCGACCGCGCGACCGCGTCGAAGCCGGCGTCCCCGGCCGAGGTGGCCGAGCGCGCCGTCGCCGAGCTGGTCACGTGCGATCCGGAGGAGATCGTCGCCTGGGGCCGCCACCTGGACAAGGTGATGGCGGCCTCCGGGACGGAGGATCTCTGGGCCGCGGCCTATCTGATCAACAGTGGGGCCGACGAGGCGGGCTTCGACGCCTTTCGGGGCTGGCTCATCGCGCACGGCCGCAAAGCGGTGGCCGCCGCGGTCCAGTCGCCCGACGTGCTGGCCAACGTGCTGGTGATCAAGGCGGCGGCGGACACCGGCGCGGTCTTCGAGGCGGAGGAGGTGCTCGGCATCGCGGCCCGGGCCTATGAGCAGGCCACCGGTCAGCCGCTGCCGCCCGGCGAGGGTGGCCGCAACCGTCCGGCGGTCGGCGACCTGTGGGACTTCGACGACGAGGACGAGATGCGTCGTCGCCTGCCGAAGCTGTCCGCCCTGTTCCTCGAGCCGCCGGACTAGGGATGCGGCGCTGCCCCAGGCGATCGGCAGGACGCGGCCTGCCGATCAGGAGTGATCACGCGGGGCTGCGGCGTGACTCCGGGCGATCGGCAGGACGCGGTCTGTTGATCAGGAGCGGAAAACCGGGTCGAGCAGCCGGGCGGTGGTCGGCCAGAATCTGGGCATGAGTGGTGATGCGGGATCCGTGGCCGCGGTCAGCCGGAATGACGCCTACACGTTCACCAAGCCGAATCGGGACGAGATCGTCCTGGTGGCGGGCCTGGGTGTGGAGGGGGACATCCATGCCGGGGTCAATGTGCGGCATCGGAGCCGGGTGCGGGCCGATCCGAGCCAGCCGAATCTGCGACAGGTGCACCTGATCCAGGCCGAGCTCTTCGACGAGGTGGCAGGCAAGGGCTTCGAGGTGCCCGCCGGCGGCATCGGCGAGAACGTGACGACCCTCGGCCTCGATCTGCTCGCGCTGCCGCGCGGCACGATCTTGCGGTTCGGCCCGCCGGAAGCGGCGGAGCATGCGGCTGAGGCGGACGGCTCCGCCGGGGCTGGGAACGACGCTGCGGTCGGCAAGGACGCTGTGTTCGGCAGGGGCGTTGCGGTCGGCAAGGACGCTGGGGTTGGGAACGACGCTGGAGTCGGGAACGACGCTGGTAACGGGAACGACGCTGGGGGCGGGGCAGCGGCTGCCGGTGAGCATCCCGCGAGGGCGGTGCTGGCCGCGGCCGATGCGGCGACTCTGGACGAGGAGACGGCCCGGGCGGCGGCCGCGGTGGCGGCGGCCGTGGAGCGGGATGCCCGCGGCGGTGCCGATCCGCGCCCGGCGGTGGTCGTCGCCGGGCTGCGCAATCCGTGCGCGCAGATCAACAAGTTCCGGCCGGGCCTGCTCAAGGAGGTCCTCGGGCAGGACGACGACGGCACCGTGGTCCGGCGGGCCGGCGTGATGGGCGTCGTGCTGCGGGGTGGCCCGATTCGTCCCGGGGATCCGGTCGCCGTGGAACTGCCGCCCGGTCCGCCCGAGGCGCTCGAACGGGTGTGATCGGACCTGCCCGGCCGGGCGTGGGACGATAGGGAGCGCCGGCGTGTCCGCCGGCGCTCCCCAGCCCGACCAGCCAGCCCGACCAGCCAGCCCGAGAAGAACGGACGACCGTGCCTGGACCGCTCGACCCCGGCGTGAACGTGATCGGATCGACCGATCCGACCCGCATCCGCAACTTCTGCATCATCGCCCACATCGACCACGGCAAGTCGACGCTGGCCGACCGGATGCTGCAGATCACCGGGGTGGTCGACCCGCGTCAGATGCGCGCGCAGTACCTGGACCGGATGGACATCGAGCGCGAGCGCGGCATCACCATCAAGTCGCAGGCCGTGCGCATGCCGTGGACCGTCCGGGAGGGCGGCAAGCAGGGCGAGACCGCCGTCCTGAACATGATCGACACCCCGGGCCACGTCGACTTCACCTACGAGGTCTCCCGCAGCCTGGCCGCCTGTGAGGGCGCCGTCCTGCTGGTCGACGCCGCGCAGGGGATCGAGGCGCAGACCCTCGCCAACCTGTACCTGGCGATGGAGAACGATCTCCGCATCATCCCGGTGCTGAACAAGATCGACCTGCCGGCCGCCCAGCCGGAGAAGTACTCGGAGGAGCTCGCCAAGCTGATCGGCTGCGAGCCGTCCGACGTGCTGCGGGTCTCCGGCAAGACCGGTGTCGGTGTGGATCACCTGCTCGACGAGATCGTCCGGCAGTTCGTGGCCCCGGTCGGTGACGCGGCCGCCCCGGCCCGCGCGATGATCTTCGACTCGGTCTACGACGTGTACCGCGGCGTGGTCACGTACGTCCGGGTCATCGACGGCCGGATCGAGGCGCGCGACAAGATCAAGATGATGTCCACCGGTGCGGTGCACGAGCTGCTCGAGATCGGGGTCGTCTCGCCGGAGATGGAGAAGGCGACCGCCCTCGGCGTCGGCGAGGTGGGTTACCTGATCACCGGCGTGAAGGACGTCCGGCAGTCCCGGGTCGGTGACACCGTCACCGGCAACAACCGGCCGGCCAAGGACGCCCTCGGTGGCTACAAGGACCCGAAGCCGATGGTCTACTCGGGTCTCTACCCGATCGACGGCTCGGACTACCCGGCGCTGCGGGACGCTCTGGACAAGCTGAAGCTCAACGACGCCGCGCTCACCTACGAGCCGGAGACGTCGGCCGCGCTCGGCTTCGGTTTCCGGGTCGGCTACCTGGGCCTGCTGCACCTGGAGATCATCGGGGAGCGCCTGGAGCGTGAGTTCGGCCTGGACCTGATCTCCACGGCGCCGAACGTGGTCTACCAGGTCGTCACCGAGGACGGGAAGGAGCAGACGGTCACCAACCCGAGCGAGTTCCCGGCCGGCAAGATCGCCGAGATCCACGAGCCTGTGGTGCGCGCCACAGTCCTGGTGCCGAACGACTACGTCGGCGCCGTCATGGAGCTGTGCCAGAGCCGCCGGGGCAGCCTGCTCGGCATGGAGTACCTGTCCTCCGAACGGGTGGAGCTCCGCTACACGCTGCCGCTCGCCGAGATCATCTTCGACTTCTTCGACCAGCTGAAGAGCAAGACCAAGGGCTACGCCTCGCTGGACTACGAGCCTTCCGGCGAGCAGGTCGCGGACCTGGTGAAGGTGGACATCCTGCTGCACGGTGAGCCGGTCGACGCGTTCAGTGCGATCGTGCACAAGGACAAGGCCTACTCGTACGGCACGTCGATCGCCGCCAAGCTGCAGAAACTCATCCCGCGGCAGCAGTTCGAGGTGCCGATCCAGGCAGCCATCGGTTCCCGGATCATCGCCCGCGAGACGATCCGCGCGATCCGCAAGGACGTGCTCGCGAAGTGCTACGGCGGTGACATCAGCCGCAAGCGCAAGCTGCTGGAGAAGCAGAAGGAAGGCAAGAAGCGGATGAAGATGGTGGGCCGCGTGGAGGTGCCTCAGGAGGCCTTCATCGCCGCGCTCTCCACCTCCGAGGCGGCGGATCCGAAAGCCGCCAAAAAATAGGGCGGTTTGATTTCTCGAGGGGTCGGGAACTCTGTTGCTCGACGGACGCAACGAACAAGCTCCACCCCCGAGGAGGAACTCCCAATGACTGTTGTCGGCATCATCTCCGCTCTGGTCGTCGGTCTGGTCATCGGTGCTCTGGGTCGCCTGGTCGTACCGGGCAAGCAGAACATCCCGATCTGGCTGACCATGGTCATCGGTGTCGTCGCGGCGCTGCTGGGCACGGTGCTGGCCCGGGCCTTCGGTGTCGCTGACACGAAGGGTTTCGACTGGATCGAGTTCTTCTTCCAGGTCGTTCTGGCCGCCATCGGTGTCGCCCTGACGGTCGGTGTCGCCGGTCGTCGTGGCCTGACCCGATAAGGCACGCCTAGAAACACGCAGAAGCGCCCGGCCTCCCCCGAGGCCGGGCGCTTCTGCGTTGCCCAAAGACCATTTCCCGCGTACGAGGGAAATGGTCTTTGCCTGTTTGCCGGGGGCCGGCCGGGGGGCGAGGCGAAGCCCGGATCGGGCGCGCGGCCACGTGCCGAGGTCCAGCGAGTGCGAGGCAAGGCCCGGATCGGGCGCGGCCACGTGCCGAGGTCCGGATCGGGCGTTGGGCACGTGGCGAGGTCCGGCGAGCACGAGGCGAAGGTCAGGAGTGTGGGCCGACGCTGCCAGGAGCCGGGTCGACCACGCCGCAGTCCAGGGTGATCAGCAACACATCGCTAGTAGCGGAAGCGTTGCTGGGCGCTGCGACGGTTCACCCAGGCCGGCATCTCGGCGGCGACCGCGGTGTGCGGGTGCAGCTCGGCCGGATCGTGGTTGCGGGTGATGTCGCGCATGGTCACGACGAGACCCTGCACCAGACGGTCCTCCCGCAGGTCGCGATAGGTGAGCTCGACCAGAACCTGGCTCTGGTCGCCGCGCTGCAGGGCGCAGTGCACGGTGCCGTCGCCGTGCGAGCGCAGCGCGTTGCGCACCCGGGCCCGGTCGTCCGGGTGGATCAACTCGTCCAAGGTGGCCAGCGGCGGCAGTTCGGCCCCGCCGAGCGCGTCACGCAGCGCCGGGCTGCAGTAGCGGATCCGCTGATCGACGTCGATCACCGCCATCAGCTCTGCTGTGTTACGAATCACAGCGCGCAGATAGAGGTCGCTGTCCCGGCGGCCGACCGCCTCGACCAGCGTGATCCGGTCCAGCGCGAGCGCGGCCTGACCGGCGAGCACCTCCAGCGCGTCGTGCCCGGCGATCAGATCGTCCCGGCGGCCCGTGATGATCAGCGCGCCGCCGCTGGGCCGGGCCACGTCGAGCGGCTCGAGGCGTAAGGGACAGACCAGGGTCCGGTCCTCCGGGTCGGCGGCGTCCAGCCACCAGCTGCGAGCCGTCGGGCCGGTCGGCGCCGCGGGCAGCTCGGCGGGCGACAGTTCGTCGGCGAGCGAGACCCGGCGCACCGACGCCGGCGGCAGCAGATGGGCGACGGCGGACCGCAGGGCCGCGTCGACCGACGGCCGATCCGCGGTGGCGACCAGCGCCGCGGTGGCGGCACGCAGGCCCTGCTCGCGGCTGAGCGCCTGGCTGTGCTGGCGGATCGCGTCGCCGAGCCGGGTGATCGTGAGCAGCAGCGTGACCGCGCCGGTGATCGCGATCACCGGACCGTCCCGGACGTCGCCGCTCAACGCCTCGACCAGCAGCACGGCGGGCGGGGTGCAGGCGGCCAGGGCCAGCATCAGCGACCACCGGAACTTCCAGGGGCTGTGCCGGGGCGGCGCCGGCTCGGTCAGCCGGACCATCGACGGGTGCAGGGCGGACAGCCCCCAGCAGAGGTAGAGCACCACGAAGGCGGACTCGGTCAGCCCGTTGGTGATCACGGGGTAGAGCGTGTCGCCGGTCAGCATCCCGGCCGCGCCGGTCAGCAGCAGCCAGGCCGCGACGTTGCGCCGGTCGGCCGCGATCAGGCGACCGGCCACCGCGAGGAGCAGCAGGTCGCCGATCACGTCGGTGGCCGAGACGGTGTGCAGCCGGTTCGACCCGATCACGAAGACCCAGACCACGAGCAGTGTCGTGCATCCGGCCGCCAGCAGGTCGATCAGGCGGGCCCGGTCACCCAGCAGCGCGCCGCCGCGGGTGAACTGCAGCAGGCACAGCGCGGTGAGGCCGAACATCATCAGGTAAAAGATGTCGGCCAGGCCCATCACCCGGTACGAGTAACAGACGTCGCCCGCGGCGAGGGCAGCCAGGGACGCGGCGAGCAGCCACCACGGTGCCTTGCGTGCCGGCCGATGACGGCGGACACCGTAGATGATCGCGCCGACGCCCCCCGCTCCCAGCAGGATCCATTCCAGCGCTCCCCAGAACACGCCCTACTTAGTACCAGGGTGGTTGCGCACTGTCCATGTCGATGTATACGCAGCGCGATTTACGGGTCCAGCAGGGTGAATTACGGAAAGTCACCGATAGTTGCGGAGAGTAGGGGTCAGTTGAAGACTTCGGCGACGACGCGGCGGTTGTCCTGGCTTCCCGGCGTGGTTACTTGCTGCCACTTTCCGTCCGGGGCGTGCCATTCCAGGCTCCCGAAACGTACCCGTTCGAGGCCGGTCGCCGAGGCGTGCGAGACGAGCCAGTGCGCGTACCGCCAGCCGGAGCTGGGGTTGCTGACCGCGAGGGTCAGCCCGGCCGCCTGCTCACTGGCGAAATCCAGCTGCTTGCCCCAGTCCAGCTTGAGCCCGGCCATCAGGGCGGTCGCCGCGGCCGTGCCCCGCAGCGCCGGATCGCCGGTGACCCGGCAGGCGACCGCGCCGGTGGCCTCGCCGAGCAGGGCCCCGGCCAGCACCTTCGCCTCGTCGGCCCACTTCTCGTACGCGTTCGGGTACGCCGAGCGCTGCACCTTCTGCGCCGCGTCGGTGACCCGCATGTTCTGCCAGCCCTTGACCTTCTTCAGGGCGGTGTAGAACTTCCCGGCCGCATACCTCGGGTCCTTGATCTGCTCGACGGTGCCCCAGCCCTTGCTCGGCCGCTGCTGGAAGAGGCCGACCGAGTCCCGGTCGCCCCCGTCCAGGTTCTCCAGCTTGGACTCCTGCAGGGCGGTGGCGAGCGCGACGACCACGGCCTGCTCGGGCATGTCCTTGCGCACCCCGACCGCCGCGATGGTCGCCGCGTTGGCCATCTGCGTCAGGTCCAGGGTGACCTCGCCCTCGGCGCCGACCACGCACTCCGGACCGAGCACCGGCAGGGTGATCGCGCCCGGGTCACGGTGCAGGACGACGAACACGCTGACCACGGCGATGAGGACGAGCGACACGAGCACACCGACCGCTGTCTTCAAGCGCCGCACTCCCTTCGAGACTGGAGGCCAGCCTAGACAACCTCCGCACCTGCGACAGTCAGGACCGTTGCGGCACCCAGGCCGGATCCCGCTTCTCCTGACGTGCGGAAACGCCCTCCCGGCCCTCCGGGGAGGTGAAATATCCGGCTGAAAGGTCACTCAGTTCGGCCAGTTCGGCCTGGATCGACGCGGAGCGCGCACGCCGCAGCAGCCGCTTCGTGCCGGCCAGCGCGAGCGGGCCGCCGCGGATCAGCGACGCGCAGTGGCGCGCCACCACCGCGTCCAGCTCGTCGTCCGGCACCGCGGCGGTGACCAGGCCGATCTCGGCGGCACGCGTCCCGTCGAAGACGTCGCCGGTGAGGTAGAGCTCGGCCGCGGCGCGCGGCGCCAGCCGGGGCAGCACGGTGGCGCTGATCACGGCGGGGATCACCCCGAGCCGTACCTCGGTGAACGCGAACGTGGCCGACCGGGTGCAGACCGCGAGGTCGGCCGCGCCGATCAGCCCCAGGCCACCGGCGCGGGCCGGCCCGGCGACCCGGGCCACCACCGGCTTGGGGAAGTCCCAGATCGCGGCGAGCAGGTCGGCCATCAGCTCGACCGGCAGCCGCTCACCCGGCCCGGTGGCGGCGGTCTCCTTCAGGTCGGCGCCGGAGCAGAAGACCGGGCCGGTGTGCGTGAGCACCACCACCCGCGTCTCCGGGGCGGCGGCCGCGTCGGCGAGCGCGGTCAGCAGCTCGGTGATCAGGGCGCGGGACAGGGCGTTGCGGTTCGCGGGGCTGTCCAGCGTGAGGGTGGTCACCCCGGCGTCGGTGACGGTACGGACCAATGTCATGCCGGCACCCTAAGGCAGACTTGGTGGATGGCCGGCGCACTCCCCGATGGCGAACCCGTACCCGCGGACGGGTCCCTCCCCGACGACGCGATCCGTGACGTGGGGGCGAACGGTTTCGCCGTCTACGTGCACGTGCCGTTCTGCGCGAGTCGCTGCGGTTACTGCGACTTCAACACGTACACCGCCAGTGAGCTGGGCGGCGGGGCGAGCCGCGACGAGTATGCCGGGACCGTCCTGCGGGAGCTGGACCTGGCCGCCAAGGTGATCCAGCCGCGGCGGGTCGACACGGTCTTCGTCGGGGGCGGGACGCCGACGCTGCTCAGCCCGGGTGATCTCGGCCGGATCCTGGAGGGCATCGACCGCACCTGGGGCCTGGCCGCGGACGCCGAGGTGACCACCGAGGCGAACCCGGAGTCGGTCACTCCCGAGTCGCTGACGGCGCTCCGGGCCGCCGGATTCACCCGGATCTCGCTCGGCATGCAGTCGTCGGCCGCCCACGTGCTGCGGGTCCTCGACCGCAAACACACCGCCGGCCGGGCCCCCCAGGCCGCCCTGGAGGCTCGTGAGGCCGGGTTCGAGCACGTCAACCTGGATCTGATCTACGGGACCCCGGGCGAGACGCCGGAGGACTTCGCGCGCTCCCTGCGGGCCGTGGTCGACGCCGGGGTGGACCACGTCAGCGCGTACGCGCTGATCGTCGAGGACGGCACCCGGATGGCCGTGCGGATGCGCCGCGGCGAGCTGCCCTACCCGTCCGACGACGTGGCCGCCGACCGCTATCTCGCCGCCGAGGAGGAGCTGACCCGGGCCGGCTTCCGGTGGTACGAGGTGTCGAACTGGGCGAAGGCTGGCGGTGAGTGCCGGCACAACCTGCTCTACTGGACCGGCGCCGACTGGTGGGGTCTCGGTCCGGGCGCGCACAGCCACGTGGGCGGGGTGCGATGGTGGAATGTGAAGCATCCGACGACGTACGCGAATCGCCTGAATGAGGGTGTCTCTCCGGGGCACGGCAGAGAGCTGCTGACCGCCGGGGACCGGCACGTCGAGGACGTGATGCTGCGCGTCCGGCTGCGCGAGGGCATCGGCCTGGACCGGGTCGACGGGCCGGCGGCGGCTCAAGCCCTGGCGGACGGCCTGCTGGACCGGGGTGCCTACGACGCCGGCCGGCTCGTTCTCACCCTGCGGGGGCGGTTGCTGGCCGACGCGGTCATCCGTGACGTCATTCCCTGAACTGTTTCGGTTCGGCCTCCCGTCCTTTCGATCATCGCGCTCCAGCCAGCGGCGACGTAGACTGGCACTCTGTCCGTGCGAGTGCCAGGAGCCGCGATCCGGGGGGAGGGGTCAGATGAGTCTGGATGACCGCAAGCTCGAAGTGCTGCGGGCGATCGTCGAGGACTATGTGAAGACGCGCGAGCCGGTCGGCAGCAAAGCCCTGGTCGAGCGTCATCAACTGGGCGTCTCCTCCGCGACGGTCCGCAACGACATGGCCGTGCTGGAGGAGGAGGGCTACATCCGGCAGCCGCACACCAGTGCTGGCCGGGTGCCCACCGACGCCGGTTACCGGCTCTTCGTCGACCGCCTGACCAGGATCAAGCCGCTCAGCCCGGCCGAGCGCCGGGCGATCGAGCGCTTCATGGTGGGCGTCGTCGACCTCGACGATGTGGTGCATCGCACGGTCCGCCTGCTCGCCACCCTGACCCGCCAGGTCGCGGTGGTGCAGTATCCGAGCCTGTCCCGCTCCGCGGTCCGCCACCTGGAGCTCGTGCCGATCTCCACCACCCGGCTGATGCTCGTCATGATCACCGACACCGGCCGGGTCGAGCAGCGCCTGGTCGAGATGCCGGCCCCCGTCCCGGAGGGCGACGTGTGGGATCTGCGGCGCCGGGTCAACGAGAAACTGGCCGGTCAGAAGCTCGCGGACGCCCCGCCCCTGGTGGAGAAACTCGTCGAGGAGTGCGCCCCCGAGCGCCGCGGTGACATGGTGTGCCTCGCCACCGTGCTGCTGGAGACGCTGGTCGAGCGGAGTGAGGAGCGCCTCGCACTCGCCGGGACGGCCAACCTGACCCGCGGCGGTGTGCTGGACTTCCAGGGCACGCTGCGTCCCGTTCTCGAAGCGCTGGAGGAGGAGGTCATCCTGCTCAAACTGATCGGCGACCTCGAGCCCAGCACCACCCGGGTGCTGATCGGCGACGAGAACGAGATCGACAACCTCCGGTCGGCGTCCGTGGTCAGCACGGGTTACGGGCCGGGTGCGACGATCGTTGGTGGGCTCGGCGTGCTCGGGCCGACCCGGATGGACTACCCCGGCACGATCGCTACTGTTCGTGCAGTGGCACGCTACGTTGGCGACCTGTTGGCACAGAATTGACGGATCCGCGCAGACATTGAGGACTCCAAACCCCGTGGCCAAGGACTACTACGGAATTCTCGGCGTGAGCCGGGAAGCCACCGACGACGAGATCAAGCGCGCCTACCGCAAACTGGCTCGGCAGTACCATCCGGACGTCAACCCCGATCCGGAGGCGCACGAGAAGTTCAAGGACATCAACGCGGCGTACGAGGTCCTGTCCGACGACCAGAAGCGGCAGATCGTCGACCTGGGCGGTGACCCGCTCGCGCCCGGCGGCGGCGCGCCCGGTGGCGGTCCCGGCGGGGCCGGCCCGTTCGTCGGCTTCCAGGACATCATGGACGCGTTCTTCGGCACCGCGGCCGGCGGCGGCAGCCGTGGCCCGCGCCCGCGGACCCGTCCCGGCGCCGACGCCATCCTGCGACTCGAGCTCGACCTGGTGGAGACCGCGTTCGGCGTCGAGGCGCCGATCACCGTCGACACCGCGGTGCTCTGCACCCAGTGCTCCGGGGCCGGCACCGCGCCCGGCACCCACCTGGCCACCTGCGAGGTCTGCGGCGGCCGCGGCGAGGTGCAGTCGGTGCAGCGCACGTTCCTGGGCCAGGTCGTCTCGTCCCGCCCCTGCCAGAACTGCCAGGGCCACGGCACGATCATCCCGAGCCCGTGCCCGACCTGTGCCGGTGACGGCCGCATCCGTACCCGCCGATCATTGACGGTCAAGATCCCGGCCGGGGTCGAGGACGGCATGCGCATCCGCCTGGCCCAGCAGGGCGAGGTCGGCCCGGGCGGCGGCACCGCCGGTGACCTCTACGTGGAGATCCACGAGCGGCCGCACGACGTCTACTCGCGCAAGGGCGACGATCTCCACTGCCGGGTCACGCTGCCGATGACGGCCGCCGCGCTCGGCACCCGGATGACCATCAAGACGCTCGACGGCGAAGAGAACATCGAGGTCAAGCCCGGCACGCAGCCCGCCAGCACGTTGCGCATCCGCGGCAAGGGCGTGCCGCACCTGCGTGGTCAGGGGCGTGGCGAGCTCTTCGTCCACCTGGACGTGAAGACGCCGACCAAGCTCACCGCGGACCAGGAGCGGATGCTGCGGGACTTCGCGAAGACCCGCGGGGAGGATGTCGCCGAGCTGAGCAAGCAGGGTGGCTTCTTCTCCCGGATGCGGGACGCGTTCAACGGTCACTGATCGTCTTCGGTCAGAAGGGCGGCGGGTTTTCTCGCCGCCCTTCTGCGTTCCCGTTCCAGGATCACGATCGAATTCTTCATGTCGTGCGCCCGGCGTGGTCCCGGCCGCCGCTCCCGCCGGGACCCCGGAGGGCTTCGCAGGGCCGTGGCCGGCCCCGAGCGCGAAACCCTCCGGGGCGATCTGCGCGGGTGGTTCCGGAGACCCTTGACGGAGTCCCGGCCTTGATGACCGCCGTCGGCTGACGGCGGGTGGTCAGGCTTTCGGCCAGCGCCAGTTGAGTTCCGCCGCGGTCGGCGGCGGGCCGGGCAGCGGTCCATCGGCGCGCAGCCCGTCCAGCAGGATGGTGAGGCATCGTTCGCGCAGCTCAGCGGTCCGGGCGGCGTCCGGCACCCGCACCGCCGCGCACATCTCCAGCAGCAGCGTCACGTCCGCCGGGCCGATCTCCGCCCGCAGGTGCGGCCGGCCCCGCTCGACCAGCCGCCCGGCCAGCTCGGACGCCAGCACCGCGTCGGCGTGCATCTGCTCGGTCGGCGTGAACGTGCCGGCCAGGTGCACGGTCAGCGAGTGCACGTCGGCCCGGACGACCCCGCGCAGGAACGTCGCGAACGCGACCCAGTCGTCCGGCTCCGGGCCGGCCCGCTCGGCTTCCGCGATGAACGTGCGCAGCCCGTCGTGGCAGATCGTGCGCAGCAGCTCCTCCTTGCTCGGATAGCGCCGGTAGAGCGCGCCGATGCCGACCTTGGCCCGCTCGGCGACGGCGGCGACCGGCGCCCGGGGATCGGCCAGGAAGATCTCCCGGGCCGCGGTCAGGATCGCCTCGTTGTTGCGGACAGCCTGCTCACCACGTCCGGGCCTCTTCATGGGTGCAGCCTAGCGGATCGGAACGAAGTATTCCGTTCCACGGTCGCCGGTGCTACATTGGAACGGAACGAAGCATTCCGTTCCACTCCGAGGAGCAGGACATGGCCGAGATCCGCCCCTTCCGCATCGACGTGCCCCAGGGCGAGCTGGACGACCTGCGCGACCGGCTCCGCCGTACCCGCTGGACGCCGGAGATCCCGGGCCAGGGCTGGTCCCGCGGCGTCCCGGTGGACTACCTGCGCGGGCTCGCCACCCACTGGGCCGAGGAGTTCGACTGGCGGGCCGCCGAGGCGCGGCTCAACGAGCTGCCCCAGTTCCTGACCGAGGTCGACGGGCAGACCCTGCACTTCGCGCACGTCCGCTCGGCCGATCCGGCCGCCGTCCCGCTGCTGATCAGCCACGACTGGCCCGGCTCGTTCGCGCTCTACCTGCCGGTGGTCGAGGCGCTGCGGGAGCACTTCCACCTGGTGCTCGTCAGCAACCCGGGCGTCGGTTTCTCCGGCCCGCTCACCGCACCGGGCTGGAGCACCGCGCGCAGCGCCGCCGCGCTCACCGAGCTCATGGCCCGCCTGGGCTTCGAGCGCTACGGCGTCCAGGGCACCGGCGGCGGCGCCTGGATCGCCGTCGAGATGGGCCGGCAGGCGCCCGACCGGGTGATCGGCGTGCACGTCAACGGGCACATCACGTTCCCGTCCGGCGACCCGGCCGAGTTCGAGGGGCTCACCGACGCCGAGCAGGAGCGGCTGCGCCGCCTGCAGGAGTTCCGCGACGACCGGATGGGGTTCGCCGCGATCCAGTCGACCAGGCCGCAGACCCTCGCCTTCGGGTTGCACGACTCGCCGGTCGGCCAGCTCGCCTGGATCGTCGAGAAGTTCCAGGAGTGGACCGACCCGGCGTCGGCCCTGCCCGAGGACGCGGTCGGGCTGGACCTGCTGCTCACCAACGTCAGTCTGTACTGGTTCACCGGCACGGCCGGCTCGTCCGCCACCACGTACTGGGAGTCGGCCCACGACCCGTCCGCCTGGGCGCCCAAGGAGAAGTCGACCGTTCCGCTCGGGGTGGCCCTGGGCGTAACGGACATCACCGTGCGGCGGTTCGCGGAGCGGGAGGCGCCGGTGACGCACTGGACGGAGCTGCCGGCCGGCGGCAACTTCCTCTCCGCCGAGCAGCCCAAGCTCTTCTCCGACGACGTCACGGCGTTCTTCCGCTCCTGAACCGGCGGCGGGTGGCGCCCGGCGGTGATCGGGCGGAGCCTGTGCCGGGGGGCTCGCGGTAGCGTGCGGGGGTGTCAGCGCCGCTGTTTCTGGTCGAGAGCCTGCCCACCGGGTCCACGTTCACGCTGGACGGGCCGGAGGGGCATCATGCCGCCACCGTGCAGCGGCTGCGGGCCGGCGAGGCGCTGATCCTCGCGGACGGCCGGGGTGGCATCGCGCACGGCGAGGTCGTGGCGGTCGGCAAGGGCAGCGTGGACGTCGCGGTGGGCGAGCGCATCCAGGAGCCGGCGGCGGACCCGCGCCTCGTCGTGGTGCAGGGAATCGCCAAGGGTGACCGGGGTGAACTGGCCGTGCAGGCGATGACCGAGACCGGTGTCGACGAGATCGTGCCGTGGGCCGCGTCGCGGTCGGTGGCCCAGTGGCGCGGCGACCGGGGGTTCAAGGCGCGCGACAAGTGGGCGGCGACCGCCCGGGAAGCCGCGAAACAGGCCCGCCGGTCGTGGCTGCCCCGGGTCGCCGGGGATCCGGACTGTTCCACCAAGCAGGTCGCGGCCCGGCTCGCCGAGGCCTCCGCGGCGTTCGTGCTGCACGAGGAGGCCACCGAGCGGCTGACCGCGGTCACGCTGCCCGGCGCCGGTGAGATCGTGCTGGTCGTCGGCCCCGAGGGCGGCATCAGTGACGCCGAGGTGACCGCCTTCCGGGACGCCGGGGCGATCCCGGTCCGGCTGGGCAGTGCCGTCCTGCGCACCTCGACCGCGGGGGTGGCGGCGCTGTCGGTCCTCTCGGCCCGCCTCCACCGCTGGTAACGGCCCCGGCCGAGGTGACCGGGGCCGCCGCGTCGTCGCCGGCGCCTATCGTTCGATGTCGACGGTCCGCCGGATGTCGTCGTAGGCGTGCGCGGCGATGACCTCGTATCCACCGGGCACCGTGCGCCAGCCGTCGTCCCAGACCTGGAACGCGCGTTCGGGCAGCGGGATCCGCACACTGACCGTCTCGCCGGGCACCGCCTCGACCGACGCGAATCCGGCGAGCCAGCGTTCCGGGCGCTCGACCGGCCCGGGCTGTGCCGCGGACAGGTAGATCTGCACGACCTCCCGCCCGGCGCGCCACCCGGTGTTGGTCAGCGTCACGACGGCCTCGCCGGCGGTCACCGACATCCGGTCGTAGGTCCAGGTCGTGTAGCCCAGGCCGGAGCCGAACGCGTAGAGCGGCTCGCGCCGCCACCCGCGATAACCGATGAATATCCCTTCGCCGTACGACAACGAGCCGTCCCGTGGTGTCACCTCCAGGACCGGGCAGTCCTCCGCACGGCGCGGCCACGTGGTCGGGAGACGCCCGCCCGGCTCCTCGGCGCCGGTCAGCACGGCGGCCAGCGCGGCGCCTGCCTCCTGCCCGGGGAACCAGGTGAGCAGCACCGCGGCGACGTCCTCGGACCACGGCAGCAGCACCGGCGCTCCGGCGTTGACCACCACCACGGTCCTCGGGTTGACCGCAGCGACCCGGGCCACCAGCTCGTCCTGCCGGCCGGGCAGGGCCAGCGACGTGCGGTCGAAGCCCTCCGACTCGACCTGCTCGGTGGTGCCGACGACGACCACTGCCACGTCGCAGCGTGCCGCGAGGGCGACCGCCTCGGCGATCAGTCCCTCCTCGTCCGGGCCGGGCGCGCGGTGGCCCAGCGTGGTGGCGGCCGAGTGCGCCGTACCCGGCTCGAAGCTCTGCCGCAGGGTGATCCCGACGGGCTCGCCGGCCGGCAGGGTGATCGTGAACCGCTGCTCGCGCGGGTGCAGCAGCAGGTCGGCGCGCCCGGTGCCGGGCGGGTGCAGCGAGCCCTGGTAGAGCTTCTGGTCGCCGACGGTCAGCTCGAACGCGCCGAAGCCGGAGATCGCGAAGACGTGCTCACCCGCGACGTCCGGGGTGTACGTCGTGGTCAGCTCCAGGACCGTGATGTCGTCGACGGGCAGGCCGCCGGGCGGGTCGCCGAGCCAGCGGACGGCGGCCGTGGGCACCTCGAACCGGTACGCGCCGAGATCGACGTGGAAGCCGGACCAGCCCGGGCCCTGAGCGGCGGGCAGGAACGGGCGGGGGTCGGCCCCGACGGCGTACTGCACCTCGGCGAAGCCGGCCGCCCGGATCCCGTCCAGCGGGGAGAGCACGTGCGGCGGGGCGACCTGGGCGCTGCCGCCGCCGAGCACCCGGGCATCCTGCGCGAGCGCCCCGATCACGGCGATCCGCAGCTGCTCCTTCTCCTCCAGCGGCAGCACCCCGGTGTTGCGGGCGAGGACGAACGAGCGGGACGCGACCCGGTGCGCGACCGCGTCGCCGTCGACCTCGGTGAAGGACGGCGCCGGCGCGTCGCCCAGCGCGCCGACCCGGGCGGCGAGGCGCAGCACCCGCCGTACCTTGTCGTCGATGACCTCGATCGGAACGGCCCCGGACCGGACCGCCTCCGCGAGTTTCGCCCCCCACGGGTTGTCCATCGCCGGCATGGCGATGTCGAGCCCGCCGAGCGCGGCGCCCACGGTGTCCCGGGCGGCCCGCCAGTCGGAGACGACCACCCCGTCGAAGCCCCACTCGTCCTTGAGGATCTCCTTCTGGAGGCGGCCGTTCTGCGCCATCGACGTGCCGTTGACCCCGTTGTACGCGCTCATCACGCCCCACCCGCCGGCCTGCGCGACCCGCTCGAACGGCGCCAGGTAGAGCTCGCGCAGCGCCCGTTCCCCGATCGTGACGTCGACCGTCATCCGTTCGGTCTCGAAGTCGTTCCCGACCAGGTGCTTGACCGTGGTGCCGACCCCGAGCTCCTGCACGCCGCGCACGAAACCGACAGCGATCTCCGCGGTGAGCAGCGGGTCCTCCGAGTAGCACTCGAAGTGCCTGCCGTTGAGCGGGGTGCGGTGCAGGTTGACGGTCGGGCCGAGCACCACGTGCACGCCCTTGCGGCGGGCCTCCTGGCCGAGCAGCCGGCCCGCCTCGGCGGCCAGCTCCGGGTCCCAGGAGGCGGCGAGCGCGGTCGGGCTGGGCAGGGCGATCGACGGATCGTCGGGCGCCCAGCCGGTGCCCCGGACGCCGACCGGCCCGTCGGACATGACCAGTGAACGCAGGCCGATGCGCGGGATGGCGGGCAGCGACCAGAAGTCCTGCCCGGTCAGCAGGGACACCTTCTCGTCCAAGGAGAGTTGGCCGAGTAAGTGATCGAAGTCGGTCATGTGAGAGCGCTCCCGGCAGTGGGTGGAACCTTCTGCGACCCATTCAAACCCACATCCGGCCCGCATAAGATCCGACAGGTGGACAACACCTGCCTGTTCTGCCGCATCGTCGCCGGCGAGATCCCCGCGACCGTCGTGCACCGCACCGAGACCACCCTGGCCTTCCGCGACATCGACCCGAAGGCGCCGACCCACGTCCTGGTGATCCCGGTCGAGCACTACGCCGACGTGGCCGTGCTCGCCGAGGCGAACCCGTCCGCCGCCGCCGACCTGCTGGCCGCCGCGGCCGCCGTCGCCGAGGCCGAGGGCCTGACCGGGGACGGCTTCCGGGTCATCTTCAACACCGGTCGCAACGGCGGCCAGGAGGTCTTCCACGTGCACGCGCACGTCGTCGGCGGTGCTCCGCTCGGCCCGATGCTGGCCGGCAAGTGAGCACGGCACACCCACGCTACGAACGCGCCGTCCGCCGGGCGCAGGCCGACGGGCGGATCCCCGCGCTCAGCGTCGCCCTGCTGCGCACCGACCGCGACCCGTGGGTCCTCACCGTCGGCGACTCCGGTGACCCGCGGCGCCCGCTCGGGCCGGCCAGCCGGTTCCGGATCGGCTCGGTCACCAAGACGTTCACCGCGGTGCTGGTCATGCAGGCCCGCGACGACGGGCTGCTCGACCTGGACCAGCCGGTCTCGCGCCACCTCGACGTGCCGGCGCACGGCGACGCCACGATCCGGCGGCTGCTCTCGCACACCGCGGGTTACCAGCGGGAGCCGCACGGCGACGTGTGGGACACGCTGATCGCCCCGGACGCCGGCCGGCTGCTCGCCGAGCTGGACCGGGCCGAGCGGGTGCTGCCCAACGCGCGGCGCTACCACTACTCCAATCTGGGACTGGCCGTTCTCGGACAACTCGTCGCGAAGCTGCGCGGCGGGACGTGGGCCGAGATCCTCGCCGAGCGCATCCTCGGGCCGCTGGGGCTCGAGCACACCACCGTCGACCGGCCGGACGAGGCGGTGGTGGGTTACCTGGTGGACGCGTACTCCGACGCCGCCCGCCCCGAGCCGCCGGTCGACCTCGGCGGCGTGGCGCCGGCCGCGCAGCTCTGGAGCACCGCCTCCGACATGGCGGCGTGGGCCGCGTTCCTGACCGACCCGCGGCCCGGCAACAAGGTCCTCGACCCGGCCACGCTCGATGAGATGCGCTGGCCGCTGACCACCACCGACGAGTCGCTCTGGGCGGCCGGTTTCGGTCTCGGCCTGATCCTCCAGCCGGAGGGCGGCCGGGTCGTGCACGTCGGCCACGACGGCGCCATGCCGGGCTTCCTGGCCGCCGTCTACGGCCGGCGTGGTGGCGAGGGCAACCCGGGCGGGCTGGGCTGCGCCGTGCTGGGCTCGTCCGGCACCGCGGGGCAGACCAACGAGCTGGTCCACGAGCTGTTGCGGCTCGCCGTCGAGACCGACCCGGCCGAGATCCAGCCGTGGCGGGTGGCCGCGCCCGCGCCGGCCGCCTACCGGTCGGTGCTGGGCCGCTGGTGGAGCGAGGGGTCCGAGTTCGTCTTCGCCTGGCACGACGGGCGCCTGCAGGCCCGCGCGGCGGAAGCGCCGGCGGATCGGCCCCCGGCGACCTTCCGGCCGCTTCCCGACAATCAGGACATCTTGCGTACGGCATCCGGGCGCGAGGTGGGTGAGTTGCTCCGGCTCACCCGGGACGAGTCGGGCGCGGTGGTCCGCATGCACTGGGCGACCTATCGGTTCACCCGCCGGCAGGAGGGCTTCGACGGCGGCCTCGCGTCGGACGGGCCGGGCTGATCTTCCGGCCTGATCTCCCTGGCCGGCGACCGGCCTTCTTCCTGGCCGGAGGCCGGCTGGAAAGGCCCCGGGGGTGATCTGTGGAACGGCCTGCCGATAATGGCATCGGCAGGCCCGCGGGGGAGCGGATAGGATGGCACGATCCTTGAGCACGCCGCCCCGACAGCCTTAGCCGGCCCGGCGGGACGACGCCTAGAACGAGAGCAGGTGGCGGAGGCCCCCAGGGCCGCCCTATGACCGGTACGCCGAACCCTTCCAGCACGGGCTCGTCCAGCCCGGTGCGGGCGCAGACCAAGATCTCGGTGTCCGACCCGAAGATCATGGTGAACCTGCTCGGCGCCAAGGACGAGATCCTCCGCCTCATCGAGCGCACGGTCACCAGTGACGTGCACGTGCGGGGCAACGAGATCACCATCACCGGTGAGCCAGGCGACAACGCCACCGCCGAGCGTCTCTTCTCCGAGCTCATCGAGCTCATCGAGAAGGGCGAGACGCTCAGCGTGGACGCCGTTCGCCGCACCCTGCGGATGCTCGAGGAGAACACCTCCGAGCGTCCCGCCGAGGTGCTGACGCTGAACATCCTGTCCCGGCGGGGCCGCACCATCCGGCCCAAGACGCTGGGGCAGAAACACTACGTCGACGCCATCGACGAGAACACGATCGTCTTCGGGATCGGCCCCGCCGGCACCGGTAAGACGTATCTCGCCATGGCCAAGGCCGTGCAGGCGCTGCAGGCCAAGCAGATCAGCCGGATCATCCTGACCCGGCCGGCGGTCGAGGCCGGCGAGCGGCTGGGCTTCCTGCCCGGCACGCTCACCGAGAAGATCGACCCGTACCTGCGGCCGCTCTACGACGCCCTGCACGACATGCTCGACCCCGAGTCGATCCCGCGCCTCATGGCAGCCGGGACGATCGAGGTCGCGCCGCTGGCCTACATGCGGGGCCGGACCCTCAACGACGCGTTCATCATTCTGGACGAGGCGCAGAACACCACGCCCGAGCAGATGAAGATGTTCCTGACCCGGCTCGGGTTCGGGGCGAAGATCGTGGTGACCGGCGACGTGACCCAGGTCGACCTGCCGGGTGGCACCAGCAGCGGGCTCAAGGTGGTCCGCGAGATCCTGCGCGACGTCGAGGACGTGCACTTCGCCGAGCTGTCCAGCTCCGACGTGGTGCGGCACCGGCTGGTCGCGGAGATCGTGGACGCCTACGCGCGGTTCGACGCCGAGCAGGAGCAGGCAGCAAATTCCGTTCATGCCGTGCCGGGCCGGGCCGCCAACGGCCGGGCTCAGCGCCGGCGCTGATTCGCAAGGGGTAATCGCAGCACTATGTCCATCGAGATCGCCAACGAGTCGGGAGTCGAGGTCGACACCGACGCGATCCTCGCGGTTGCCCGGCACGCCCTCGAAGAGATGGGGGTCAACCCGCTCGCCGAGCTGTCCGTCCTCCTGGTCGACATCGACTACATGGCCGAGCTGAACCACCGGTGGATGGGCAGCGACGGGCCCACCGACGTGCTCGCCTTCCCGATGGACGAGGGCAGCGTCGACCACGGGCCGGGCGAGTCCGGCGCCGGCGAGCCGGCGTTGCTGGGTGACATCGTGCTGGCACCGGAGGTGGCCGCGAAGCAGGCGGTCGCCGCCGGGCACTCCGCCGCCGACGAGCTGCACCTGCTCACCGTGCACGGCGCCCTGCACCTGCTCGGCTATGACCATGCCGAGCCGGAGGAGGAGCGCGAGATGTTCGCTCTGCAGGCGAAGTTGCTGCAGAGCTGGCGCGCCGGGCGCAAAGCCGGCTGATCGTGGACCCCGCCTCGGCCGGCCTTCCGGACCTGCAACTGATCCTCTTCGCGGTCGGGCTGGTCCTGCTGGCCGGTCTCGCCTCGATGACCGACGCCGCGCTGGCCACGGTCTCCGCGGCCCGTGCCGGTGAGCTCGAGCGTGAGGGGCAGCGGGGCGCGGGCGCGCTGGCCGCGGTCGCCTCCGACGTGGTGCGCTACGTCAATCTGCTGCTCCTGCTCCGGCTGCTCTGCGAGCTCTCCGCCACGACGCTCGTGGCGCTGGTCGCGGTGGACACCTGGGGCGTGGGCTGGCCCGCCGCCCTGATCACCGCCGGCGCCATGACGCTGATCAGCTTCGTCGTGGTCGGGGTCGCTCCGCGGACGCTGGGGCGCCAGCACGCGTACGCGGTGGGTCGTGCCGCCGCCCCGCTGGTCCGCTGGCTGGGCCGGGTGCTGAACCCGCTGGCCTCCCTGCTGATCCTGATCGGTAACGCGGTGACCCCGGGCCGGGGTTTCCCGGAGGGCCCGTTCGGCAGTCAGGTGGAGCTGCGTGAGCTGGTCGACCTGGCCGAGCAGCGCGGCGTCGTCGAGCACGGCGAGCGCGAGATGATCCACTCCGTCTTCGCGCTGGGTGACACGATCGCCCGCGAGGTGATGGTGCCGCGCACCGAGATGGTGTGGATCGAGGCGCCGAAGACCCTGCAGCAAGCGCTCTACCTGTTCCTGCGGTCGGGTTTCTCGCGGATCCCGGTGATCGGCGAGAGTGTCGACGACGTGCTGGGCGTGCTCTACCTGAAGGACGTGATCCGGCGGACGCAGAGCGGCGATCCGGCGGTGACCGCGCAGGCGGTGGCCGACGCGATGCGCCCGGCACAGTTCGTGCCGGAGTCGAAACCGGTCGACGACCTGCTCTCCGAGATGCAGGCGGCCCGCAACCACCTGGTGATCGTGGTGGATGAGTACGGTGGGACCGCCGGCCTGGTCACCATCGAGGACATCCTCGAGGAGATCGTCGGCGAGATCACCGACGAGTACGACGTGGAGCGCCCCCCGATCGAGCACCTGGAGGACGGCGCGGTCCGGGTCGCCGCCCGCCTGCCGATCGAGGACCTGGGCGACGTGTTCGGCGTCGAGCTGCCGGCCGACGAGGTGGAGACGGTGGGCGGCCTGCTCGCGCAGACGCTGGGCCGGGTGCCGATCCCGGGCGCCCAGGCGGATGTCGGCGGCCTGCACCTGATCGCCGAGGGCACCACCGGCCGGCGGAATCGGATCGACTCGGTGCTGGTGCGCCGGGCCGAGCCGGCGCCGCCCGACGACAACGATGAAAACGTAGCCGAGAACGAGGAAAGACTTCCCGCTGATGCCTGAGCAGTCGTTTGCCGCTGTCACCGTGCCGAGCGCCGGTGACGCCGCGCTGAGCGCCGAGGATGCCAAGCTGGTCACCCTGGCCCGCAGTTCGCGTGCCCGGGCCGGCGCGGCCGAGGGCGCCGCGGTTCGCGACCAGGACGGTCGCACGTACGCGGCCGCCTCGGTGGCGCTGCCCAGCCTGACCGTGACCGCGTTGCAGCTGGCCGTGGCCCAGGCCGCGGCCTCCGGCGCCACGAAGATCGAGGCCGCCGCGGTGGTGACCGAGGGTTCGGCGCTGGACGGCGCCGGTCACGCCGCGGTCCGCGACCTGGCCGCCGACGCCGCGATCCACGTCGCGGGCCCGTCCGGGACGCTGCTCGGCACGGTCGTCGCGTGAGCGCCGACCAGCCCGAGGAGCGCCGCCCGCAGTCGGGCGAGCGCCGCCCGCAGTCGGGCGAGCGCCGCCCGCAGTCGGGCGAGCGTCGCCCGCAGTCCGGCGAGCGCCGTCCTACCGCGGGCGAGCGCCGTTCCGGTGACCGTCGCCCGGCCCCGGGAGAACGTCGTCCCGTGTCCGGTGACCGTCGCCCGGTCCAGGGGGATCGCCGCCCCGCGTCGGGCGACCGCCGCCCGGCTCCGGGAGAGCGCCGGCCCTCGTCGGGGAACTGGCGCCCCGGATCAGGGGACTGGAGCCCCGCGTCCGGTGACCCCCGGTCGACGTCCGGTGACCGTCGCCCCGCGTCCGGTGACCGTCGTCCGGCGCCCGGTGACCGTCGTCCGGCGCCCGGTGACCGTCGTCCCGTGTCGGGCGATCGTCGCCCGGCGTCCGGGGAGGGTCGTCGCGCGTCGGCAGACCGGCCCGGCACTCCCGCCGCCCCCTCTGCCGAGCGGCGGCTCACCGCGGGGGAGCGCAACGAGCTGAAGCGCCAGGAGCGCCGCGCGGCCCGCCGAGTCGAGCAGCAGGGCGCGAGTCCGCGAGCGCACAAGCCGGGTGGGGCGCGTGGCGGCCCGTCCGGGGAGCGGGGCGCGGCCGGTTCGCGCACCGCTCGTGCCGCCGATCCCTCCGGTACGACGAGGCGGCCCCCGGCGGCGAACCGTGCGGGAGCCGATCGGGGCGAGGAGCGGGTGGTTCCGGCTGTCGTGCCGGGGCGGGACGAGGCGACGGCGGTGCGGCCGGAGCGGAAGCCACGGGTCCGCAAGCACAAGGCCGCCACGGTGGAGCGCCAGGAGGACGGCGTCTACCGGGCCGGTTTCGCCTGTTTCGTCGGGCGGCCGAACGCCGGCAAGTCGACCCTGACCAACGCGATCATCGGCCAGAAGATCGCGATCACCTCGAACAAGCCACAGACCACCCGGCACGTGATCAGGGGCATCCTGCACCGGGCGGACTCCCAGCTCGTGCTGGTCGACACGCCCGGTCTGCACCGCCCCCGGACACTGCTCGGCGAGCGGTTGAACGACCTGGTCCGCGAGGTGTGGAGCGAGGTCGACGTGATCGGGGTGTGCTTCCCGGCCGACGAGCCGGTGGGGCGCGGCGACCGGTTCATCTCGGCCGAGGTCAGCGCGCTCAAGGCCAAGGTGATCGCGGTGGTGACGAAGGTCGACCTGGTCGACCCGGCGACTCTGGCGCAGCGTCTGCTGGCCGTCGCCGAGCTCTACGACTTCGCCGAGATCATCCCGGTCAGCGCCGTCTCCGGGCACCAGGTGGAGAACCTGATCGACGCGATGGTGCGGCACATGCCGGAGTCGCCGCAGCTCTACCCGGACGACGTGCTGACCGACGAGCCGGAGCAGGTGCTGATCGGCGAGCTGATCCGCGAGGCCGCGCTGGAGGGTGTGCGTGACGAGCTGCCGCACTCGATCGCGGTGATCGTCGAGGAGATGCTGGTCGAGGGCAACCTGACCCGGATCTTCGCGGACATCTACGTGGAGCGGGACAGTCAGAAGTCGATCGTGATCGGGACGCGTGGCGCCCGCCTGAAGGAGGTCGGCTCCCGCTCGCGGGTGGAGATCGAGCAGCTTCTGGGCAAGAAGGTGTACCTGGATCTGCACGTCCGGGTCGCCAAGGAGTGGCAGCGGGATCCCAAGCAGCTCCGCAAGCTCGGCTTCTAACTCGAAAGTAGGACATTCCCTGGATATGGGATAGTTCACCGGATTTGCACTTTCGTGCTAAAAGCGGGTAACACGGTTGGCCATGCGCAACCGGTACCTGGACCTGCTCCGCGCGATCGCCACCGTCCGGGTGGTGATCTATCACCTCACCGGCTGGGCGGCGCTGACCGTCGTCTTCCCGGCGATGTCGGTGATGTTCGCGCTGGCCGGCTCGCTGATGGCGGCGTCGCTGGACCGGTCCGGGGTGTGGGCGGTGGAGCGACGCCTGCGCCGGTTGCTGCCGTCGCTCTGGGTGCTGGCTTTGCTGATCGCGGTGCCGGCGATGCTGATCGCCGGCACCCCGTTCGACGTACATCTGCTGCTCTGGGGTTTTCCCCTGGTGGATCCGGAGGCGACCGGCCGCTGGGCGGAGCTGCTGAGCCACGCGTGGTATCTGCGGGACTTCCTGTGGTTCGTCCTGCTCTCACCGCTCGCGCTTCCGGCCTTCCGGCGCTTCCCGGTGGTTTCGGTGATCTTCCCGTACGCCGTTCTGCTGATCTTCGAGATCACCGGCGTCAAGCCCGTGAACGTGGTCCACGACCTCGCGCTCTACGGCGGCGCCTGGATGCTGGGCTTCGCCCACCACGACGGTCACCTGAGCCGGCTCCCGCGCAGGTGGCTGTGGGGTCTCGCGGCCGCGCTCGCCGTGCCGGCGGCCGCCTGGGTGGTGACCCATCCGGGACCGCGCGGGTACGACCTGAACGACATCCCGATCGGCAACGCCCTCTGGTCCGCCGCGTTCGTGCTGGTCGCGCTCGGCTGCTCGCCGCTGGTCCGGGAGCACCGGGTGCTGACCGTGCTGAACTCGCGGGCGCTGAGCGTCTACCTCTGGCACATCCCGGTGCTCGTCCTGGTCACCCGGTTCGGCGAGACGCACGGGCTGCCGATCGCCGGCGCGGCCGGTTACGGCTGGCGGCTCCCGGTCGTGGTCGTGCTTCTCGGCGTGGTGCTGGCGCTGGTCGGGTGGGTGGAGGACGTGGCAGCCGGGCGCCGGCCGTCGCTGCTCCCGGGCCGCCGCCTGCCGGCTCCGGTCTCCCCGGCCCCGGCCGCGGTCCTGGCCGAGCCTCCGGCTCTAGATCGTGCCGACGGTCAGGTTGCCGCTGCGCGCGCGTAGGTCCAGCACGTTCGTCGCCTTGGGATCGTTCGTGACGCCCTCGATGGTCGCCTCGCCGTCACCACTGTGCTGCTTCACCTGGTAGCTGCCCTTCGGGACGATCAGGTCCAGGTCGCCGCTGGTGACCGAGGCGGTGACCGAGGCCGGCTGGGACAGCTCCAGGTCGAGGTTGCCGGAGGTGACCCGGGCGTCGACCGGCCCCGTGATGTCGTGCGCCTGCAGGTCGCCCGAGGTCGCCTCCAGCGTCGCGCCGGGCACCCCGGACACCGTCACGTTGCCCGACGTGGCCTTGATCCGCACGGGTGCCGTGGCGCCGTCGATCATGACGTCACCCGAGGTCAGCGTCAGGTCCACGGCGCCGACGTCGGTCAGGCTCACGCCGCCCGAGCGCAGCTTGCCGCTCACCTTCACGCCGGCCGGGGCCTGCACCTCGTACGAGATGGTGCAGTCGAAACCGCAGTCGGTCGGCAGCGTGAGCGTGGTGCCGGTGATCTGGTACGTCGGGCCGGAGCCGTCGCCGCCCCGGACGACCCGCTTGATCCGGGTCTCGGTGACGTTGCCGGTGGTGACCGTCACATCGCCGCCGCCGCCGTCCAGCACGATGTCGCTGACCTTCGTCTTCTCGGTGTCGTCGAAGGTCATGGTGGCGCCCACCGCGCCGTCGCAGCCGGCCAGGGCTGCGACCGAGGCTGCGGCGAGGACGAGGACGGCAACTCTACGGCTCATGGGTCGACCGTATTTCCGGGGACATACTGAGCACCATCGGTCCCGTCCCGGAGTCGACCCTGAGATCCGGGTCAGGGTTTGTCGTAGGCACCGGGCAGAATGGCGTGGTGCCCGCTGGATACCGCCGCCATCTCTACCGCGACGACGCGGTCGTGCTGCGCGCGCAGAAACTGGGCGAGAGCGACCGCATCGTCACCCTGCTGACCCGCCGCCACGGCCGGCTGCGCGCGGTCGCCCGCGGCGTGCGCCGCACCACCTCGCGCTTCGGCGCCCGCCTCGAGCCGTTCGGGCACATCGACCTGCAGCTCGCCGGCTCGCCCGAGGGCGTGGGCAGTTCGCTGCAGTCGGTCAGCCAGGTCGAGGCGCTGTCACTGTTCGGCAAGAGCTTCCTGGCGGACTATCCGCGCTACACCGCGGCCAGCGCGATCTGCGAGACCGCCGAGCGTCTCACCCCGGTCGAGCAGGAGCCCGCGCTGCGGTTGTTCCAGCTCACCCTGGGCGCACTCAAGGCGCTCGCCGCCGGGGAGCACGCCGGCAGCCTGGTGCTCGACGCCTACCTGCTGCGTGCCATGGCCTTCGCCGGCTGGGCGCCGGCGGTCACCGAGTGCGCGGTCTGCGGCGAGCCCGGGCGGCACGCGGCGTTCGCGGTTCCGGCCGGCGGCGCGGTCTGCCCCGACTGCCGCCCACCCGGCGCCGCGCACCCCAGCCCCGACACGCTCGGCCTGATGGCCGCCCTGACCAGCGGCGACTGGTCGGTGGCGGACGTGTCCGCCCCGTCGGTGCGCCGCGAGTGCAGCGGCCTGGTCGCCGCCCACCTGCAATGGCACATGGAGCGCTCGCTACGCTCGCTGCCGCTTGTCGACCGACGGGAGTTGAAACCGTGAGCCCGCGTCCGCCCACCCCGCACATCTCCGGCGTCCGGCCACCGGCGCTGCCGGCCGCCGCGCTGCCTCGTCACGTGGCGATCGTGATGGACGGCAACGGCCGCTGGGCCAAGGAGCGCGGCCTGTCCCGCACCAAGGGCCACGAGCAGGGGGAGCACTCGCTCTTCGACGCCATCGAGGGCGCCATCGAGCTGGGCATTCCCTACCTCTCGGCGTACGCGTTCTCCACCGAGAACTGGAAGCGCTCGCCCGAGGAGGTGCGCTTCCTGATGGGCTTCAACCGGGATGTCATCCGTCGCCGCCGCAACCAGCTCGTCGATCTCGGCGTGCGGGTCGTCTGGTCCGGGCGGGCCGGCCGGCTGTGGAAGAGCGTGATCTCCGAGTTGCAGACCGCCGAGGAGATGAGCAGGAACAACAAGACGCTCACCCTCCAGTTCTGTGTGAACTACGGCGGTCAGGCGGAGATCGCCGACGCCGCGGCGGCGATCGCGCGGGACGTGGCGGCCGGCAAGCTCAAGGCCGACAAGGTCAACGAGAAGACGATCGAGAAGTATCTGTACCATCCCGAGGTCCCGGCGGTGGACCTGTTCCTGCGGCCCTCCGGCGAGCAGCGCACGTCGAACTTCCTGATCTGGCAGTCCGCCTACGCCGAGATGGTCTACCTGGACACGCTCTGGCCCGACTTCGACCGCCGCCACCTGTGGTATGCGTGCGAGCTCTACGCCCAGCGTGACCGGCGTTTCGGCGGCGCCCTGCCGAACCCGGTGTCCCCATCGTGATGGACAAGGTCGTGATGGACAAGGTCGTGATGGACGAGGTCCGGCACCTGTGGATCGCCCGGCACGCCTTCGCGAACGAGGACGAGACCGGGCTGACCGGCGACGGGGAGCAGCAGGCCGCCCTGCTCGGTGAGCGGCTCGCCGGGGTGCCGCTGTCGGCCGTCTTCCACGGGCCGCTGCCCCGCGCCGCCCGGACGGCCGAGCTGGTCGCCGCGCACCTCGGCGACGTGCCGGTCGAGCCCGCCGAGGAGCTCGACGACAACCTGCCGACGCCGGCGAACTCGGCCGCGATGATCGCGCGGTTCACCGGGCCGGCCGCCGTCGAGACGCACGAGCTGCTGATCACGCACGCGTTTCAGGTGGCCTGGCTCGTGCGGGACGCTCTGGAGGCGCCCGAGGAGCGGTGGCGGGGACTCAACGCGTGCAACACCGGGCTGACCCTGATCCGGTACTTCCCGGGGCAGAAACCTCGGCTGATCATGTTCAACGACGTGAGCCACCTGCCGGCCGCGCTGCAGTGGACCGGCTTCCCGCCCGAGCTCAGACCCTGATCTCCAGGGCTTTGACCGTCGCCTCGAGGTCGCTCAGATTCGGCAGTACGGCGTGGGCGCCGGCCGCGATCAGGTCGGCCGCCGGGGTCGCGCCGGTGGCGACCGCGATCGCGACAGCGTCGTTGGCCAGCGCGGCCGTCACGTCGTTGACGGTGTCGCCGATGACGACCGGGTGGAACGGCTCGCCGTACTTGGCCTGCGCCCGTTCCAGACTCCGGCGGACCAGGGTGGCGCGCACACTGTCGTCGGTCCCGTAACCGCCGACCTCGGCGTCGAACGCCCCGGACAGGCCGAAGGCGCTGACCTTCATCGCGGCCACCTCGGGGACGTTGCCGGTGACCAGGGTCTGCACGATGTCCGGCCGGCCGCCGAGATGCGACAGGACCTCGCGGACGCCCGGCATCAGCGCGCCCTGCTCGGCGAACTCGTGCCGGGACGTGCCGACCAGCTCGACGTACCGCGCGAAGAATCTCTCCGGAGTGCAGTCGGTGACGCCGTGCGCCGCGAAGACACCACCGCAGATATCCAGGTCGGTGCGGCCGCCGAAGATCGGCTCGTCCCGCCACGCGACGCCGGTGACCTCGGTGAACGCGGCCTTCCAGGCGCGGGAGGCGACCCCGCCGCCACGCAGCAGCGTGTAGTCGATGTCCCACATGACGAGCCGTCTCATGACTGTCCCAGCACCCGTTCGATGTGCTCCACCTTCGCGGTCAGGGCGCCCGTGACGCCGGGGCGGACGTCCGCCTTCAGCGACAGGCTGACCCGGGGCGCGACCGCGGCGACGGCGTCGACGGCCTGCTTGACGACGGCCATGACCTCGTCCCACTCGCCCTCGATCGTGGTGAACATGGCATCGGTGCGGTTCGGCAGGCCCGAGGCGCGGACGACCCGGACGGCCTCGGCGACGGCATCCCCGACCGAATCCCCGGACCCGATCGGCGTGACAGAGAAGGCAACCAGCATGGCTTGATTTTCGCAGGCACTGTGCTCGGTCTCGCAGGCGCTGTGACGGCTTCCGCGATGTCTACAAACTATCAGTGAGGAGGGCAAATCGGTATCGGCCGCTCGATCGAGGCGGGAGAGGGGCGGATTCGCCTACGGTCGCCGGGTGACAGATGCGGCAGCGGCGGGGACATGGACGATCGGGGACCGGGTCGTCAACCGGATGGGCTTCGGATCGATGCGGATCACCGCGAACCCGGACACCGGCGTGGCGATCCGGGTCCTGCGGAGAGCCGTCGAACTCGGGGTGGATCACCTCGACACGGCGGCGTTCTACTGTTCGCCGGGCGGGATCATCGACGTCGGGCCGGGGCCGGTGCGGCATGCGACCGACCTGATCAGGAAGGCGCTGACGCCGTACGCGAATCGGGTCCTCATCGCCACGAAGGTCGGACCGAAACGGCTGCCTGACGGGAGCTGGGGTTTCGGAGGCCTGCGTGAGCAGGTCGAAGAGAATCTGCGGCGGCTCGGCGTGGAGACGCTCGACCTGGTGAACCTGCGTATCACCCGGCGCGACGCGGACATCACGGAGTGGTTCGGGGAGCTCGCCGCGATGCGGGACGAAGGGCTGATCCGGCACCTGGGGCTGTCCAACATCACCCCGGGCCATCTCGACGTGGCCTCGCGGATCGCGCCGGTGGCGTGCGTGCAGAACGCGTACGCGCTCGACGTCCGCCGCGATGAGGAACTGCTGCGGGTCTGCGGTGCCCGGGGGATCGCGTTCGTGCCGTTCTTCGCGATCGCCGGGGGCCGGCGGGAGGCGGGGGCGACGGCCTCTCCGGAGGCGGGGGTGCTGGGGGTCGCGCGGCGGCACGGGGTCAGCGAGCACCAGGTGCGGCTGGCCTGGACCCTGCACCAGGGGCCGCACGTGCTGGCCATTCCCGGGACCGGCGACCCGGCCCACCTGGAGCAGAACATCGCGGCCGCCGCAGTGCACCTGGACAAGGACGATCTGGCCGCGATCGATCAGTCGGCCAGGTGATCTCAGTTGAGTCGATCAATACGCGCGACTAGTCTAGGCGCTGAGCAACCCCTGTCGGGCGGGTTGCCTATCCTGAGGGGAGGTGCGACGGATGGGGATAACCGTGGAAGCGAAGCCGGAGATCACCTCGTTCGAGGTCGACGACGCGAATCTGATCGAGGCTGCCAAGATCCTCGGCACCAGGACCGTGGCGGAGACCGTCAATGCCGCGCTGAGTGAGGTCGTCGCCATCCGCAAGCGGGTCGAGGCCATGGAGAAGCTGGGGGAGTTGGGCGCCCGTGGTGACTTCGACGAATTCCTGGACAAGAGCAGCTACCGGCCATGAGCGTGCAGTTTCTGGTCGACACCAGTGCCTACATGCGGCTGGCGCGAGAGCCCGTGCTTCGGGAGACCTGGGGTCACTATCTCAACTCGGGTCTGCTTTCCATCTGCGAGCTCACCGAATTGGAGATCTACTACACCGCCAAATCGCCAGATCATCGGCTCGAATTGGCCTCGACGATCCGAGATCGGTACAAATGGGCGCTCATGCCGGACGAGATCTATGCCCGTGCGCTCCAGGTCCAGGAGCGTCTCGCTGAGGGTGGGGCGCATCGGTCGGCTGGGCCGGTCGACCTCCTGGTAGCGGCGACGGCAGAGTCCCAGGGCATGACGATCCTGCACTACGACCGCGATTTCGAGCAGGTGGCCAGGATCACCGGGCAGCCGACCCGGTGGATCGCGGAGCCCGGTTCTGTCGCCTGACGCCGTACCCCTTCGACGATTTCCGTTGCCGCCGGCGACGCCATCGATGATCATGGCGGCGTGAGTCAGTATTTCCAGGCTGGTGACCTGGTGCTGTGGAATCCCTCGAACGGGGTGGCGACGCTCTTCGTCCGGACGAGTGAGGCTATGGCGCCGCTGGTCGGGCTGCCCACCGGGATCGGGCCTTGCGTCAACGATGAGTACGAGATCGACCTGGACATGTTCGAGTCGTTCGTCGATGCGCTGGCCGCGCGTTACCTGAGTGCGAACCACCCGATTCTGCGATCGCTGGTGGAGGGGTTTCTCGCCACCGCGATCGTGATGGCGCAGCGGGCCGGGCGGGAGTTGCCGGCGCTGCGGGCGCAGAGTAAGCCACGCTGGTGGGACCTCTCGGTGGGCCGGAACCAGATGCCGCCGGGCGATCGGGAAGAGCTGATCGAGTTGGTTGCCGAGCACGCGTCGGGCATGGCGCGCTGAGCGCGGGCGGCGGCCCGCCGTGGCACGGCCCGCGCGTGCGGCAGCGGCCGGTGTTCGACTGACGGGAACGGTGGGTTGCCGTGCAGATCACCGCCCCGCGGGTTCCTAGGGTGAAGGCCATGACTCATCGCCGTCTGCCTCAGTTGCTGGCCGAAGCTCGCAGCGGGGTGCTGCTGTTCAGCGTCACGCCGCCGAAGCGGAGCACCGCGGAGGAGCGGGTCAAGGAGATCGCCGAGGTCACGCTCGAACGGATCAGTGGCATCCCGCTGGACGGGCTGATCCTCTACGACATCGACGACGAGTCCGATCGGAACCCGCAGGAGCGGCCGTTCCCGTTCCTCGCGACGCTGGACCCGGCTCGGTACTACGAGACGCACCTGGGCGCGTGGGCGCAGCCGGTGATCATCTACCGGTGCGTCGGCAAGTACGAGGAGGCGGAGCTGCGTGACTGGATGATCCGCTCCGATCCGGAACGGGTGCTGAGCGTCTTCGTCGGGGCGTCGTCCGGTGGGAAGGCGGTCCGGACCGGGCTGCGGCGGGCCCAGGAGCTGCGCGACGAGTTCCGGCCGGAGCTGCCGCTCGGGGCGGTGGCGATCGGTGAGCGGCGCGACGAGCACCTGCGGATGCTGGCCAAGCAGGAGCGTGGCGCGAGCTTCTTCGTGTCGCAGGTGATCTACCACGTGAACGAGACCAAGAACCTGATCTCCGACTACTTCTACGAGTGCCGGGCGCGGGGTGTGCAGCCCCGGACGATGATCTTCACGTTGTCGTTGTGCGGGTCGCTCAAGACGCTGGAGTTCCTGCGCTGGCTCGGGGTGGACGTGCCGCGCTGGCTGCAGAACTCGCTGCGGCACACCGCCGATCCGCTCGCCGAGTCGTACAAGCACACCCTGGACATCGCCCGTGACCTGCGGGACTTCTGCGAGCACCTGGGCGTGCCGTACGGGTTCAACATCGAGAGCGTGTCGATCCGTAAAGCCGAGATCGAGGCCACCACCCGGCTCGCCGCCGACGTCGCGACCCTGCTCGGACGTTAGTTCCGTCCGACTGGATCTCCCGGTGGTCATGAGGGACGGACACCACCGGGAGAGCGAGCCGGGGCCGTCAGTGGGCGGCGCAGCAGGGAGTGGGGTCGCGGCGTTCGAACGGGACCAGGACACCGCCGGCCGCCGGAGTGGTGACCAGGACCAACTCGCCGGAGCGGAACTGGGGACGGACGAAATCGCCGGTGTCCACGACAGCGGACGGGCCGGCCGGGCCGCTGCCCAGGATCTCGACCCGGGCGATGGAGCTGCGCTGCAGGATCTCACTCACGCTCAGCGATCCGGTGAGGCGGGTGCTGCCCGGGAAGAGGACCGCGCGGCCGGCCGGGCCGGTGGCCGCGGCGTCAGCCGCCGCCCGCAGCGACGGTTCGGTGTCGAACGGCTCCGGGGTGAGCAGGCTGATCGCGACGTGCGGGTACGGGGACGGGACCAGGTGGGTGCAGGCGAGCACGGGTGCCGGGTCCAGCTCCTGGATCCAGTGGTCGGCCTCGGCCAGGGTGCGGTGTCCGAGGCTGACCCCGACGATCCGGGCGACCGCGCCCGGGGCGGCGGAGAAGACCGTGCCGGCCGGGGAGCCGGCCGGCACGAGCCCGTCCGTCATCGGGGGAGAACCCAGATGGGGTTGGTGTAGAACCACAGGTCGGTCCACGGGTCGGCGTCGCCGATCACGTCGAGCTTCGGGCCGGCCGGGTCGACCGACGCGCCGTTGAGGCCGGCCTGGCTGCGGTTGCCGTCGGTGCCGCGGACGCGGACGTAGAACGGCTTGTCGAGGCGGCCCAGGTTGAAGCTGAGCGAGACCGTCCCGCTGGTCTTGCTGATCTCGAACGACTTCACCACCCGGGTGTCCGGGGCCAGGAAGTTGTCCTTGTTCGTGACCGGGCCGGTCACCGTGCCGACGATGACGTCGACGCGCTTGAGCTTCGGGATGAACGTCGCCCAGTTCGGGGTGTCCTGCAGGTCGATGTCGAGGGTCAGCTCGGTCGAGGTGCCCCGCTTGACCTGCAGCACGCCGCCGAGCGGGGTGCCGGTCCACGAGCGCCGGTCGCCGGTCTGGCGCACCCGCGCGTCCAGCCCCTTGATCAGGCGGCCGTGGTCGACCCAGACGCGGCCGGCGCGCAGGCCGTCCATGACCGAGCGGTACGAGAACGACGACGCGCCCACGTTGGTCCGGCCGTAGTAGCCCGGCCAGAAGTCACCGGCCGTGGTCAGCGGCTTGCCGGTGTACTCCGGGTCGTTGTATTTGCCGTTGGCGGTGAAGTCGCTGTTCGCGCCCTGCGCCGACTGGTCCAGGTAGACCACGTGCGAGTCCGAGTTGACCGTGATCCACCAGGTCTTGCCCTCGGCGAGCAGGCTGTCCCAGAGGCCGCCGACGGTCGCGGTCATCCAGTCGAAGCCGCCCCAGGTGCGGTAGCTCTCCAGCGGGTACCCGGCGAACGACGCCGCGGACGGGTTGTTGTCGTAGTAGCCACGAGCGCCGCCACGGCCGTTCGGGGCGGGGATGCCGGCGGCCTGGTGGCCGGGCGCGCCCTCGAAGCCGATCGCGACGCTCGGGTCCGCGTCACGCCAGTTGCGGATCTCGTGCGGGGAGTCGATGCCGCGCCGGGCCGGGTGGTTGGCCAGGAACAGGGCGCCCTCGACCTTGCGCTGCCTGACCTGCTCGCCGAGGAACTTGATGCCCTGGATGGCCATCGCCTCGTTCTGCTCCGCGGTGTTGGTGGCCGGCAGCAGCGAGCCGTCGTAGGCGTTCTCGAACCGCTTGAGGACGTCCACCTCGTTCTTGCCCGGGTGAACGAAGACGGTCGCGTGCTCGGCGCCCGGGATGTTCCACTCCAGGCCCTGGAACGTCAGCAGGTCCCGGATCTCGGAGCGGGTCTTCACGATGTCCGGGTTGACCTTGTCCACGCCGATCTTGGCGTGGGTGGCGCTGCCGTGGTCGGTGATGACGAGCCAGTCCAGGCCGTACGCGTGACCGTGTTTCGCCTGGTCGAGCACCCGGTACTGCGCGTCGGAGCTGTACTGCGTGTGGATGTGGTGGTCGCCGGCGAGCCATTTGAAGCCGCCCTTGGCGTCACCGCCGCCGTACTGGTCGTGGGTGTGCGGGAGGCCGGCGGCCGCCGCCGCACCCGGCCGGGCGAAGACCGAGGCGGCCGCCGCGCCCGCGCCGAGCAGGCCGGCGCCGCGCAGGAAGCCGCGCCGGGAGTGGTCGGAGGGAGAGAGCTCGCTGTCCGGGATGCTCAGGTCGAGCGCTTCGGGAACGTCGGTCCCGGCAGCCGCTTCGTGGGAGTGATCGTGATCGTGGCCATGACCCATGGGCGCCACCCTCGCGGGAGCAGGCCAACGTCCACTGTCGAAGCGGTGACGGCGCGGCGAACACGCGGTCAACCGATGATCGGCCGGAACTGCCCGAGGGCGATCGTGAGAGCCAGGATGCCGGCCGGCACCAGGGCGCAGATGCCGAGCAACGCGAGATCGGCCCGGGTGAGGCGCTGCACCCGCGCGTGCGTCCGGGGAAGACCCGAGTCGAAACCGCGCGCGTCCATCGCCACCGCCAGCCGCACCCCGCGCCGCAGCGCGCCCACTAGCAGCGCGAACGCGGTCGAGGCGAAGACCGCCGGGTTGCGGCCGGTGTCGATGCCACGGGCGCGCCGGGCCAGGCCGAGCATCCGCCACTCCTGGCCGAGCAGTGGCAGCAGCCGGAACGCGGCGAGCGCGCCGATCGCGAATCGTTCCGGCGCGCGGGCGTTCTGCACCAGCGCGTCGGCCAGGTCGGTCGGATCGGTGGTGGTGAACACCACGATGCCGGGCAGCGCGACCGCGAAGATCCGCAGGATCAGCCCGGTCGCGCTCGCCAGCACGCCGGTGGTGACGTCCAGCGGCCCGGCCGCGAACAGCAGGTCGCCGGTGCGCTCGGCGGCGAACAGGACCATGCTGACCAGCACCCCGAACGCGGCGATCAGAAGCGGCCAGACGCGCCGCGCGAGCACACTCGGGCGCACCCCGAAGAACGGCAGCGCGATCAGCTCGACGGCGAGGGCGATCGCCGGGGTGACCGGGTCCAGCGTGACCACCAGCGGCAGGGTGAAGAGCAGTGCCGCGCCGAGCTTCGCGACCGGGTTGCGCCGTGCCAGCGGTGCCGTGGCAGGGCCCGGGGGAGAGGTCCGCTGATCGGTCACGGCGCGCCGATCGTCAAGGTCCGATCCGCGGCGGTACGGACGAAGTCCGCGTCGTGCGTGACCGCGACCACGCCGTGCCCCTCGTCGCGCAGCGCGCCGAGCAGCGTGACGAGCTCCCGCCACGTCCGGCGGTCCTGCCCGAACGTCGGCTCGTCCAGCACCAGCATCCGCGGCGCGGTGGCCAGCGCCGTCGCCACGCTCAGCCGTCGCGCCTCCCCGCCGGAGAGCGTGTACGGATTCGCCCCGGCCAGCTTCTCCAGCCGTAACCGGTGCAGCAGCTCGTCCACGATCTGCCGGACCTCGGCGGGCGGTTTGCGCAGCCGTCGCGGGCCCAGCGCCAGCTCGTCGGCGACCCGCCCGGTGACGAACTGGTGCTCGGGGTTCTGGAAGACCGAGCCGATCCGCTGTGTCAGGGTGCGGGCCCGCCAGCGGTGCGGTGGCCGCCTGTCCCCGAAACCGGACACGCGCCCGCCGCCCGGGGCGAGCAGACCGCCGAGCAGCAGCGCGAGCGTCGACTTGCCGGCGCCGTTGGGGCCGGTCACCGCCAGGACCTCGCCGGCCCGGACGGACAGCGACGTGGCGGGCAGGCGATCGGGGACGGCCGCGTGCTCCGCCCGTACCAACTCGGCGGTCGGCTCTTGATCGGAAGCGGTCCGCGGGGCCGCGGGAAGACCCGGCACCCAGACCCCCTCCTCGGCGAGCTCGTCGCCGTGGGCCGCGAAGATCGCCTCCGGCGGGCCGTCCGCGCGCACGCCGCCGCCCGGATGGATCACCACCACCCGGTCGACCAGCGGCAACGCGTCGGCGACCCGGTGCTCGACGACGATCAGCGTGGTGTCCGGGCCGGTCGCCCGCGCGACGGCGTCGCGGATCAGCGCGGCGCCGGCCGGGTCGAGGTTCGCGGTCGGCTCGTCGAGCAGCAGCAGGCCCGGGCGCAGCGCGATCACCCCGGCCAGGGCCAGGCGCTGGGCCTCGCCGCCGGAGAGCGCCGCTGTCGGGCGATCCGGCCGGTACGGAAATCCGACGCTCGCCAGCGCCTCGGTGACCCGCGGCCAGATCTCGGCGCGGGGCACCCCGCGGTTCTCCAGCCCGAACGCGACGTCGTCACCGGAGCGGGCCATCACCAGCTGCGTCTGCGGATCCTGGAACAGGATGCCGACCCGGTCGCGTGCCTTGCGCGGGTCGAGGCCGTCGATCTCGACGGTGCCCTCGGCCTCGCCCGAGTCCTCCGGCAGCAGCCCGGCCAGCGCGGCGAGCAGCGTGCTCTTGCCGGCGCCGGACGGACCGAGCAGGAGCACCCGCTCGCCGTGCCGGATCCGCAGGTCGAGCCCGCGGACCGCCCACGCGCGACGCCCCGCGTGCCGCCAGCCGAACCCCCTCAGCTGAACGTCACTCATCGGATCAGATCAGGGCCCGCTCCCGGCCGGCCTCGAACCGATCGAGGACGCCGGTCGGTGCCAGGGCCCGGACCAGCAGCCACGCGCCGGCGCCGGCGAGCACCGTGGCGCTGGCGACGGTGATCAGCGCGTACGGCACGCGGTAGCTCCACAGCTCGTAGGCGTAGGTCCAGACGAACCAGTCGAAGACCGCCGCCACCACCCCGGCCAGCGCGCCCGAGAGCATGCCCACCGGCAGCGTGAAGAGCCGGTAGCGGAACAGTGCGAACGCGAGCTCCGCGCCGAGACCCTGGGCCGCGCCCTGGAAGATCACCGTCGCGCCCCACTTGTTGCCCAGCAGCGCCGAGATGATGGCGGCGACCGTCTCGGTGAAGAACGCGGCGCCCGGCTTGCGGATGATCAGCGCGCTCAGCACGGCCGGCAGGAACCACATCCCGTAGAGGACGGTCTGCGCGGGCGGGAAGAACAGGAACGCGTTCTCGGTGGCGGCCCAGACGGCGTCCCAGGCCCAGAAGATCACGCCGAACGCGACGGCGATGACCGAGGCGATCACGATGTCTATCGTGCGCCAGCTGTTGTTTTTCATGGATGTGCCTCCCAGCGGGTACCGGGAGGAGACGCAATGGAGAAGAGACCGAACTTCCTGCGCTGGCATTACCCAGATCAGGTGCGAGGGTCTGCGGCCTTCACCGCACTCTCAGCGCTGCGCGCTCCCCTGTCGGACGGGACCACCCCACGACTCGCCCCGACGGGCGCGTCACGGGAAGACCCCGGTGCATGTGCTTCGATGACGCTAACACCGAGTCGTCTGATCGGCACAGGAGGGAGCTCACATGGAGGTCAAGGCCCGTGGCTTGACGTTCGAAGTGGCCGAGGGGGGTCCGGCCGACGGGCAGCCGGTGCTCCTGCTGCACGGGTTTCCGCAGGACCGCCGGGAGTTCGATCTCCTGCTGCCGCGCCTGCACACCGCGGGACTCCGGACGTACGTCATGGATCAGCGCGGATACTCGCCCGGCGCCCGTCCGTCCGGCGTCGCGTCGTACCGGATCGCCGAGCCCGTGGCCGACGCCGTGGCCGTGCTGGACACGCTCGGCATCGAGGCCGCGCACGTGGTCGGGCACGACTGGGGCGCGCAGGTCGCCTGGCTGCTCGCCGGCCGGCACCCGGAGCGGGTGCGCACGCTGACCGCGATCTCCGTCCCGCATCCACGGGCCATGCAGTTGGCGCTGCGGGTCCGGCCGACGCAGCAGGCGCGCCTCGCGTACTTCCAGGTGTTCCGCAGCGCGATCGCGGAGAGACTGCTGCTCGGCGGGGGTGCGCTGGTGATGCGCCGGATGCTCGGGCCGATCGGGCCGCGCGCCGACCTCTACGTCAAGGCGATGCGCGAGCCGGGCCGGTTGACCACCGCGCTGAACTGGTACCGGGCGTTCCGCACCGACGACGTCGCCGACCTGGGCCAGATCAGCGTGCCGACCACGTACGTCTGGAGCGACCGGGACGGGGTGGTCGGGCTGACCGCCGCCCTGCGGACCGCGGACTGGGTGAGTGGCGACTACCAGCTGGTCGCCATGCGCGGGGTCAGCCATTGGGTGCCTGAGCAGGCGCCCCGCGAGCTCGGCGACGCGATCCTGGCACGCATCGGCGTTTGATTATGGCTGCGGCGGGGAACGCCATCGGACCATGGCCTCCGAGAAATCACGCTCTCCGCAGGAGACCGAGAAACAACGCTGGGACCGGAACTTCGCCGACCTCCTGCAGGAGCTGCGCGTCGCACAGACCGGCGTGCAGATCCTCTTCGCCTTCCTGCTGACCCTGCCCTTCTCCAGTGGCTTCCCGCAAGCCACCGACTTCCAGAAGGACGTCTACATGGTGGCGCTGATCAGCGCGGCCTTCGCGACCGCGCTGATCATCTCCCCGGTGGCCTTCCACCGGGCGCTGTTCCGCCAGGGACGCAAGCCGGAGCTGGTCCGCTATTCACATCGGATGGCCACCGCCGGGCTGGGCTGCATGCTGGTGTCGATGGTCAGCAGCGTCCTGCTGATCACCGACTACGTGCTGCACGTGCGCTGGGCGGTGGTGCTGACCGTGATCGCCGCCGGCTGGTTCCTGACGTTCTGGGCGATCCTGCCGGTGACCCATCGCAACTGGGGCGACGACGACGACAAGGACGGGTTCGTCCTCGACGACGCGCCGTCCGACGCTCCGGTCAACTCCTGAGTGCGGCCCGGGCCTTGCGCAGCCCCAGCCGCTTGAGCTCCAGCTCGGCCAGGGCGTCGACGGCGGCCGGGTCACCGGCCCGCCAGCTCTGCGCGATGTCCGGGCCCAGCCGGGCCAGGTCGCTCAGCGGCTGGGAGGCCAGCGCCCGCAACGCCAGCAGGTCCCGGCCGGCCGGCTGATCGCGGACCGCGAGCGCGGTCGAGGCACGCCGGATCCAGCGCAGCCGCAGCGGCAGCCAGAGGAAGAGCACCAGCGCGAGCGGCACCGCGATCGCCATCAGCGGCAGGATCAGCGCCAGCTTGTCGACCAGTTCCTGCTGCTGGTGGCCGGCGTCGGCGAGCGACCGGGCGGCGTCCGCGGCGCCGTTGAACGGCTTGACGAGCTGGTCGCCGACCAGGGGCACCCGGCCGACCTTGCCGCCCGCGTCGGCCAGGTTGTCGGCGATGCCGCCGCCGGCGCTCTCCAGCTTCTGACCGGGAACGGCCAGCAGCAGCACCGTGTCGTGGACCCAGAGCGCGACCCGGATCCACAGATAGACCCAGACGACGACGAGGATGTCGGTGATCAGTTGGCGAATGGCGGTGGGCATCCGGTCCGCATAGAGCTTCACACGGGAAGCGTGGCAGCTAGCTCTTTTGCGCGCACTCCGGGCAGGTGCCGAAGATCTCCATCGTGTGCGAGACGTCGACGAAACCGTGCTCACCGGCCATCTTCTCGGCCCACGACTCGACCGCCGGGCCGAGCACCTCCACGGTGCGCCCGCAGGACCGGCACACCAGGTGGTGGTGATGACCCTGGCTGCACCGGCGGTAGAGATGCTCCCCGCCGGGCGGGCGCATCACGTCCACCTCACCGGTGTCGGCGAGCCCCTGCAGCGTGCGGTAGACGGTGGTCAGGCCGACGCGCTCGCCGCGGTCCCGCAGCATCGCGTGCAGGTCCTGAGCACTGTGGAAACCCTCGGTCTCGGCGAGCACGTCACGCACCGCGCTGCGCTGCTTGGTGTTGCGCTGGGCATTGCTTTCCGGGTTCACGATCGGTTCTCCCTCGCGTGGCTGACGGCGTCCGCGACGATGTGCGCGATGTGTTCGTCCACCAGGGAGTATGCGATCTCCCGCCCGCGCCGGACACCTCGCACCACGCCGGCGCCCCGCAACACCCGCAGGTGCTGCGAGACCAGCGGCTGCGGGGCGCCGAGCTGCGAGACCAGATCGTGCACGCAACGCTCGCCCGCGCCGAGCTCCGCGACGATGGCGATCCGGATCGGGGCGGACAACGCCCGCAGGAGCGCGCCGGCTGCCTCGTACGCTTCGTAACCGCTTGGCTTCTCAAGCATGCAGGACCACATCCGGGGGTTCGACGTGGGCGGCCGGCGTGGCCCGGCGACGGTGCCAGAGGGCGCCGGCCGCGGTGGTGAGCAGGAACGCGGCGAGCGCGATCAGGACCGTGGTGGCGCCCGGCGCGGTGTCGATCGAGCCGGCGAGCACCACTCCGGCGCCGGCCGCGCAGATCCCGATCAGCATGGCCACCGCCATCGTCGACCGGAATCCGCGGGTGATCTGCTGCGCGGCGGCGACCGGGACCACCATCAGGGCGGAGACCAGGAGCAATCCGACGGTACGCATGGCGATGGTCACGGTGATGGCGGTCGTCACGGCGAGAAGCAGATTGAGCGTACGGACCGGGAGTCCACTGACCCGCGCGTACTCCTCGTCGTTGCAGAGCGCGAACAGCGCGGGCCGGAACACCAGCATCGCGATCAGCACCGCGGCGCCCAGCCCCGCGATCACCGCGATGTCCGCCGGCGACGTGGTGATCAGCGAGCCGAACAGGTACTGCATGAGGCTGGCGTTGCTGGCGTCGTCGGAGAGCCCGACCAGCACCACGCCGCCCGCGATGCCGCCGTAGAAGAGCAGTGCCAGCGCCAGGTCGCCGGAGGTGCGCCCGCGCTCGCGGACCAGCTCCACGGCGACCGCGCCGGCCACCGACACCAGCACCGCGGTGAGCACCGGGGACTGGTGGGTGAGCAGGCCGACGCCGACACCGGTCAGCGCCACGTGCCCGATCCCGTCGCCGATCAGTGACAGGCGCCGCTGCACCAGGTAGATGCCGAGCGCCGGGGCGGCCAGGCCGATGATCAGCGCGCCGGCCAGCGCGCGCAGCATGAAGGGATACGTCAGAAGATCCATGTCAGTACGCCTTGGTCCCCTCGGTCGGCGCCCACTCGCAGATCGTGGCCTTCTCCTCGTCGGCGTGCGGGTGCACGTGGTCGTGGCCGGGCTCGGCGTGGTGGCCGGCCGGCTCCGGCGGCACGCCCTCGTGCGCGATCCGGCCCTGGTGCACCACCACGGCCCGGCCGATCAGCGGGCGCAGCGGCCCCAGCTCGTGCAGGACCAGCAGGATCGTCCCGCCGTTCGCGGCGAACTCGGTCAGCGCGCCGGCGAACGCCTCCTGGCTGGCCGCGTCCACCCCGGCGGTCGGCTCGTCCAGCACCAGCAGGTCCGGCTTGCCGGCCAGCGCCCGGGCGATCAGGGTGCGCTGCTGCTGGCCGCCGGAGAGGGTGCTGACCGGGTCACCGATCCGGTCCACCAGGCCGACCGCGGCCAGCGCCTCGTGGACCGCGGCGCGGTCGGCCGCACCGGGCGGCCGGAACATGCCACGCCTGGCCAGCCGCCCGGAGGCGACCACCTCGCCGACAGTGGCGGGGACGCCGCTGCCGGCGCCGAGGCGCTGCGGGACGTAGCCGACCCGTTCCCAGTGGCGGAACCGGCGCTGCGGTGTACCGAACAGCTCGATCTCTCCGCGGCGGACCGGGACCAGACCCAGGATCGTGCGGACCAGGGTGGACTTCCCGGAGCCGTTGGCGCCCAGAATCGCGACCACGTCACCGGAGGCGACGCTGAGGTCGACGTCCCGCAGGATCTCCCGGCCGTCGTAACCGGCCGCCAGGTGACGGACCTCGACAACACTCATGACGTGCACCCCAATGCCGTGGTCAGGGAAGCGAGGTTGGCCCGCATCACCGAGAAGTAGTCCGCGTCCGGGTCGATCAGGCCTTCGAGGGGATCGAGCACCGCTGTCGTCGCGCCGACCTCGCGCGCGATCGTCTCGGCGACCTTCGGGCTGACCAGGGTCTCGAAGAAGATGGTGGTGGTGCCGTGCGCCCGGGCGTCGGCGGCGACCTCGGCGAGGCGGCGCGGTGACGGCTCCGCCTCCGGGTCGACGCCGGTGATCCCGACCTGGGTCAGGTGGTAGCGCTCGGCCAGGTAGTGGAACGCGGTGTGACCGGTCACGAGCTCGCGCCGCTGACATGTCGAGAGCGCCGCGCTGAACTCCCCGTCCAGCTCGGTGAGCTGCTGGCGCAGGGTGGCGGCGCGGGCCCGGAAATCCGCGGCGTGCGGGGGATCGGCCAGGGCCAGGCGTTCCGCCACGGCGTCACCGATCGCGGCCAGGCGGGTCGGGTCGAGCCAGACGTGCGGGTCGGTGGCGCCGTGCTCGTGCCCGGACTCCTCCTCCGCCTCGTCGGCGTGTTCCAGGGTCACGGCGCTGCTCACGTCGAACCCCCGGGCGGCGGCGTTCTGCTCGATCGCGTCGTCGACGGCGGGCTGGAAGCCGTGCAGGTAGACGGCGACCTTCGCGTCCGAGATCCGGGCGACCTGGCGCGGGCTCAGCTCCACGTCGTGCGGCTCGGCGCCGGGCTTGGTCAGGTTGGTGACGGTGACCAGGTCGCCGCCGACCCGCTCACTGACGAACTGCAACGGGTAGAACGCGGCGACGACCGGGAGGCGGCCGCCGGCGTCCGCCCGCGTGGCGCAACCGCTGAGCGCGGCCATGACGGCCAGCACGAGCAGCGGGATCAGCGGGCGGCGCATCATGCCACCTACTGTCGTCGATAATGACAATGATTGTCAAAAGCGCATGGGTTCAGCGCGTGGTTCACAGGGTGGTCACAGCGCCTTGCTGACCACGGCGACCATCAGAAGGGTGAGCAGCACCACCCGGACCAGGCGGGTGATCGGCGACTGCACCGGCCAGGTGGTGAACGTCAGCGCGGCCAGCCCGGCGGCCAGCCCGGCCAGCAGCAGCGCGCCCACCACCCCGGGCAGGAACAGCCCGGCCATCAGCAGGACCAGCGCCACGATGAACGCGATGGTCGGGTTCACCCGGGCCAGTCGGCGCAGGAAAGGGTCGGGTGTGGTCACTGTGGCTCCCGTCGGCAGTGCGTACCCTCGTCACATGCTGGTGCTCAACCGCTTCGTCGTCCCGCCGGACACGCAGGACGGGTTCACCGAGCAGGCACACGCCGCGCTCGCCGCCCTCGCCGCCTGCCCCGGTTACCTCTCCGGCCGGCTCACCCGGGCGCTGGAGGACACCACCGCCTGGACCCTGGTGACCGAGTGGGAGTCCGTCGGAGCCTACCGCCGCGCGCTCGGCGCCTTCGACGTCAAGGTGCACGCGACGCCGCTGCTCGCGCGCTCGCTGGACGAGCCCTCCGCGTTCGAGACCCTGGCCGGCGCCGCACCCGGGGAAGCCGTCGTGATCACCGGCAGCGACCGGGCAGCCGAGCCGTGGCGCTGAAGATTAGGCTTGCCGCATGACCTACGGTCAACCGCCCATGCAGTACGCGCCGCCGCCGCCCCCGCAGGGGCCGCCGGGCATCTACGTGCCGCCGCCCCCGCCCGGTCCCGGCGTCCATCCGCCGTTCCCGGCGCCGCCCGTCGAGGGCCGGGGCCGTCGCATCGGGGCAGGGCTCGGCGTCGCCGGCGGCATCGTGGCGCTGATCTGCGGCGGCGGGCTGGCCGCGATCATCGGGCTCGGGCTCTCGCTGAACGGTTCGATCAACGAGCGGGCCCAGGCGGTGGTCTCCGACTACCTCGACGCGGTGAAGGCCGGGGACTACGACACGGCCTACGGGCACCTCTGCCGCAGCACGCGGGCGTTCGAGAGCCGCACCGAATTCCAGGCACGGGTCTCCCGGGAGGAGCCCTTCACGTCGTACACCATCGGCGATCTTGATCTGGCGACCGGTGAGGTGCCGGTCGACCTCACCTACGCCGGTGGCGACGTGAACCACACCGAGGCCCAGCTGGGGCAGAACCAGAGCACGGGCGAGTTCGAGGTGTGCTCTCTCGGGGAGTAACCTCGCTATTCGTCCTTTCGCTCACCGATACCCCCGCCGACACCCAGCCGGCGTAGGAGACTCATGCCTGCCGACCGCATCGATTCCGTTGTCAGCCTTGCCAAGCGCCGGGGCTTCGTCTTTCCCTCCAGCGAGATCTACGGAGGCACCCGCTCGGCATGGGACTACGGTCCGCTGGGCGTCGAACTGAAGGAGAACGTCCGCCGGCAGTGGTGGCGGACCATGGTCCAGCAGCGCGACGACATCGTCGGCCTGGACTCGGCCGTGATCCTGGCCAAGGACGTGTGGGCCGCGTCCGGTCACCTCGACGCGTTCGTCGACCCGCTGACCGAGTGCCAGTCCTGCCACAAGCGCTTCCGGGCCGACCACCTGGAGGAGGCGTATGAGGCGAAGCACGGCTCGCTGCCGTCGTCGCTGTCCGAGCTGAACTGCCCGAACTGCGGCAACAAGGGCACCTTCACCGAGCCGAAGATGTTCAACGGCCTGATGAAGACGTACCTCGGGCCGACCGAGAGCACCGAGGGCATGCACTACCTGCGCCCGGAGACGGCGCAGGGCATCTTCGTGAACTACGCGAACGTGGCGACCGCGGCCCGCAAGAAGCCGCCGTTCGGCATCGCGCAGGTCGGCAAGAGCTTCCGGAACGAGATCACGCCGGGCAACTTCATCTTCCGCACGCGTGAGTTCGAGCAGATGGAGATGGAGTTCTTCGTCGCGCCCGGCAGCGACGAGGAGTGGCACGAGTACTGGCTGCAGCAGCGCTGGGACTGGTACCGCGACCTGGGTCTCTCGGAGAGCAACCTGCGCTTCTACGAGCACCCGAAGGAGAAGCTGTCGCACTACTCGAAGCGGACCGTCGACATCGAGTACCGCTTCCAGTTCGGTGGCAGTGAGTTCGCCGAGCTCGAGGGCATCGCGAACCGCACCGACTTCGACCTGTCCACGCACTCGAAGCACTCCGGCGTCGACCTGTCCTACTTCGACCAGGAGAAGCAGGAGCGCTGGACGCCGTACGTGATCGAGCCGGCCGCCGGTCTCACCCGCGCGGTGCTGGCGTTCCTGCTCGAGGCGTACGACGAGGACGAGGCGCCGAACACCAAGGGCGGCGTCGACAAGCGCACCGTCATGCGGTTCGACCCGCGCCTGGCCCCGGTCAAGGTCGCGGTGCTGCCGCTGTCGCGCAACCCGGAGCTGTCGCCGAAGGCGCGTGAGCTCTCCGCGAACCTGCGCAAGCGCTGGATCGTCGAGTTCGACGACTCGCAGGCGATCGGGCGTCGCTACCGCCGGCAGGACGAGATCGGCACGCCGTTCTGCGTGACCGTGGACTTCGACACGCTGACCGACAACGCGGTCACCGTGCGGGACCGCGACACCATGAAGCAGGAGCGGGTCTCGCTCGACCAGATCGAGGACTACCTGATCAAGCGCCTTCCGGGTTGTTGATCGCTCGTCGGTGAAACCGGGCGCCCCCCACGGGACGCCCGGTTTCACTATGCTTGCCGATCTGTGAACATCAATCGAATTCTGGCGCCGTTGTGCGCGGCCCTGGCCGTCGCCGGCGTCCTCGCCGGTGCGGTGCTGACCCATTCGGCGCCTCCGGCACCACCGGCGCCCGCTCTCCCGGCCGCCGCGGCCGCCGCGGCCGGAGAACAGATCCGGGCGGTCAGCTGGAACATCTGCGGCGAGGCGGGCGGCGCCTTCGGCTCGTCGTCCTACTGCCCGAACCGGAACACCCCCGACCTCAAGGTCGACGCGGTCCTGCGACTGGTGACCGACCAGCAGCTCAACGTCGTCATGCTGCAGGAGGTCTGCTCCGGGCCCCTGGCGCTGAACCAGACGGCCGGCAACACCAGCCTGCTCGACCGACTCCAGGCCCGGCTCGGCACGGGATGGTCGACCGCCTGGGCCGAGATGCAGCGCCCGGACGGGCGTTCCGACTGCCGCGGGGGCCTGGCCGGAACACTCGGGGTCGCCATCGCCGTGCGCGGCACGATCACCCAGACCACCCGGCGGCCGCTGCCCGTGCCGCACCAGGCCCGCTCGTCCGCGACCGGGATCAGCTCACCGACCGTGCTCTGCGCCAAGGTGTCCGGCTGGTCCACCGAGGTCTGCACCACCCACCTGGTGAACAGCGACATCGGGGCGACCGCGTACGCCGAGGAGATCGCGACCCTGGGCACCTTCGTCCTCGACCGGCCGGCCGACGCGCCGCAGGTGGTGCTCGGCGGTGACTTCAACACCCGGCAGTGGAGCACCTACCTCAAGACGCTGCACGACAAGTACGACGAGTGCGACGAGAAGGCGTACGCCACCGGCGACCCGGTCCGCGAGCCGACGATCGGCGGCACCGACCCCGGGAAGATCGACTACATCTTCGCCAGCGCCGGCTTCACCGCGTGCGACGTGCTGACCACCGGTTACCAGGACACGCTGACCTCGTCCACCCCGGACGGCAACTCCGACCATGCCCCGATCGTGGGGATCACCAAGGCGCTCGCCTGATGCGGAAAGGTTCGTACATGACACAGAGCTCTCGGGGGCGGCGCCTGCTGGCAGCGGTGGCGTCGGTGCTCATCGGCGCGACCACGGTGGCGCTCGGCCCCGGCCGGGCGGAGGCCGCGGCGGCGTTCGCGCCCATCGACGCGTCGTCGTTCGTGCTCGACCCGGCGGACAGCTTCCAGCGGTACGGCGACATCGTCAGCCGGATCGAGGCGAGCGGGAAGGTCACCCCAGCGGCGTCGCTGAGCGCGGCCATCGACGGCCCGCAGGACTTCACGCCGACCTGGGGCCTGTGCCACTCCAGCGGCATCGTGTCGACGCTGAACCCGACCGGCTTCTGCTGGGACGCCGATGACGACGACTGGGCCTCGGGCTGGCGCCCGCAGGGCATCACCGGCTCGTGGGACGCCCAGCCGAACCTGATCTGGGAGAACCGGAAGATCGCCGTGGCCAGCTGGCACGGCCCGCAGGACAGCAACGCGTTCTCCCGCCTCACGTTCGTCGACTACACCAGCACCGCCAAGCTCAAGTTCCGCGACGTGCTCCTCGTCGTCCCGGACTCCACCGGCGGGGTGGACAACTTCCGGACCTTCGACTGGAACCACGCCGACGGCGTCGTCTGGTACGGCAACACGCTGCTGGTGGCCGACGGCGGCCGGCTCCACGCGTTCAGCCTGCGTCACCTCTGGGCCATGACCCGCTCCGAGGAGGAGGTCGGCTTCGGCGCCGACGGGTCGAAGGCGCCCAGCGGCCGCTGGCACCGGTACGTGCTGCCGCAGATCGGCGAGTACTACCCGGAGTACACGCCGACCGGTGGCTACGTCGGGTGCTCGTCGATCACCGGCGTCCGCCCCTGCCTCAACGCGATCAGCCTCGACCGCCGGGGCAGCAACCGCGACTCGATGGTCTCCGCCGAGTACGTGGGGACCGACGCGGCCGGTGGCCGCGCCATCCGCTGGCCGATGAGCTCGGCGACCGCGTTGCCGCTGCTCAGCGCGGACGGCAAGGTGCACGCGGACGAGGCTTTCGTGTCGCCGATCTGGCACATGCAGGGGGTGGCCAGCGACGGCACGAACTGGTTCCTCTCCGGCACCTGCGCGGGTGGCAGCGGGACCTGCGTCCACAAGGCGGTCCCCGGCCAGGCGCCGCACCAGAAGGCGCAGGTCTACGGCGGGCTGGAGAACCTGTCCTACCAGCCGTCCTACAACGGGTCGGCGCCGCGGCTGTGGGGCCTGACCGAGGGCGACAACCGGATCACCTTCAACATCAGCATTCCCTAGAAATCGAAACCGCCCGGGCGGCCGTTGCGGTCGGCGATCAGGCCGGCCAGCACCGCCACTGCGATCTCCGCGGGGGTCCGGCTGCCGATGTTCAGGCCGACCGGGCGGTGCACGCGGGCGATCTTCTCGCCCGGCACGTCCCGATCACGAAGGGCCGCCACGTGCGGCCCTTCGTGGCGTGGGTTCCCGACGATCCCGATCCAGCGCGACCTCCCGGCCAGCGCTTCCTCGAGCAGGGCGCCGATCTCCGGCCGGTGGTGGTCGGTCAGCAGGATGTCGGTGTGCTCGTCGGCCCCGGCCGCCCCGAGGTCGCTGACCAGCCGGTCGCCGTGCGGCCGTGGGGTGCCCCCGAGCTGTGCCGGATCCGGCTCGACGACCACGACCTGGAAGCCCAGCTCGATCCCGAAACGGCTCAGCATCTCCGCGACCGGCGAGGCGAACACGGCCACCAGCCTGCGCGGACCCATCTGCTCAGTCACGCCGTCGACTCTGTCAGATGCAAGCGGATCATGCACCCGTTCAGGTGACGCGGGACATCTAGCCCCGCGCCTATAGTGCTCCAGAGAGTGAACACCCCTTCGCCGGTCGTCCGACCGGCTACTCTTCACCCCTGGAGGCATGATGCCCACCCTGGAGGAGCGCATGAATGAGCAGGAAAAGCTCCGCGCCAGCCAAGATCGCGACCTGGCCGATATCGGCGAGAAGCTGAAGGCTCAGGACGGGCTGCTCAAAGGTCTCGCGAAGACTCAATCCGAGCACACCGCGACCCTCGCCGTTCACACCGCGACCCTTGAGCGGCACACCGCGATCCTCGACCGGCACACGACGACCCTCGACCGGCACACCGCGATGCTCAAGAACCAGGAGACCGAGATCGCATGGATCCGGCTTGACATGAGCGGCCTCAAGGACTCAGTGCAGGCGATGACCGGGATGCTGCACACGTTGATCGAGCGGGGCGATCAGCAGTAAGCGGACGGGCGATTCGAGGTTGCCGGGCCGGGCGTGTCACCCTGGAGCGCGTGACCGCACCGCTCATGCTCGGCAACCACGCCGTCAACCCGCCTGTCGTCCTCGCCCCGATGGCGGGGATCACCAACGTGGCGTTCCGGCGGCTCTGCCGGGAGCAGGGCGGCGGCGTCTACGTCTGCGAGATGATCACCACGCGGGCGCTGGTCGAGCGGATCCCGAAGACGCTGAAAATGATCGCGTTCGCCGAGGACGAGGGTTTCCGCAGCCTGCAGCTCTACGGCGTGGACCCGGATGTCACTGCCGCTGCGGTCCGGATGGTCGGCGAGCGGAACCTGGCCGATCACGTCGACCTGAACTTCGGCTGCCCGGTGCCGAAGGTGACCCGCCGTGGTGGCGGTTCGGCGCTGCCGTGGCGGCGGAAACTGTTCGGTCGCATCGTGCGGCAGGCCGTCGACGCCGCCGCCGAGTTCGGCATCCCGCTCACCATCAAGATGCGCAAAGGCATCGACGAGGACCATTTGACGTACGTCGAGGCCGGCCTGACCGCGCAGGACGCCGGCGTCGCCGCCGTGGCGCTGCACGCGCGCACCGCCGAGCAGCGGTATTCGGGCCAGGCCGACTGGGACGCGATCGCCACCCTCAAGCAGGCCCTGGACGTGCCGGTGCTGGGCAACGGCGACATCTGGGAAGGCTCGGACGCGTTGCGGATGGTCGCGCACACCGGCGTCGACGGCGTGGTCGTCGGCCGTGGCTGCCTGGGCCGCCCGTGGCTCTTCGCCGACCTGGAGGCCGCGTTCACCAAGGGCGGCGACTACCAGCCGGTGCTGCCGTCCCTGGGCGAGGTCGCGAAGATCATGTCCCGGCACGCCCAGTTGCTGGTCGAGGCCCTGGAGGACGAGCGGCACGGCTGCGCCGACTTCCGCAAGCACGTCGCGTGGTATCTGAAGGGCTTCCCGGTCGGCGGTGACCTGCGCCGCAGCCTCGCGATGATCTCGTCGCTCGCCGAGCTCGACGACCTGCTCGGCAAGCTGGACCCGGCGATCCCGTTCCCGGTCGAGTCCCTGGGCCAGCCCCGGGGCCGCATCAACGCCCCGGGCAAGGTCTCGCTGCCGCACGGCTGGCTCGATTCCCGCGACGACGACACCGTCCCGGAGGGCGCCGAAACCGACGAGTCCGGCGGCTGAGGCCTGAGCTTGATGGCTTCGCTTCGCTCAGCGGCATTTCGTTGCGGTTAGATCAGAGCTTGTCAGCGCAGCTGTGCTTCGTCGGCGGCCGCTCGGCCGGAGTCCCAGCCCTCCAGGCTGTCGACGCGGCTGGTGCGGGCGCGGACCGTGCGCGGGAAGACCTTCTCCATCGCGGCGCGGACCTCGACGTCGCGGTTGCGCAGAACCGGCAGGAGGTCGCCGCGCCCGGAGAACTCGTGCTCGGTCACCTCGCGCAGCCGTTCTCCGATCCGGATGGCGTAGGCGATCAGGAACGAGCGGCGGAACGCCTTCACCCGAGCCCGGCCCTTGGCCGGCTCGTCCCTGGTCATCGCCTTGTTCGCCTGGACCAGCAGGGACGTGTGCAGCAGCTCGACCGCGTCGATGTCGGCGTCGAAGCCGAAGATCGTGCTGAAGCCCAGCTCCGGTGACCAGACCGTGCGGCAGCCGTTGGCCCGGGAGACGGCGTCGAGCAGGCCGGCCTTCTCGTTCTCGTAGGGGTGGTCGACGCCGATCCGCCGGGCGAACGGGGTGACCCCGGCGGCCGGCGCGGTGACCTCCTCGATCCGGTACCGCGTGATCAGTTCCTGCGCCTTCGCGCTGTAGCTTTCCGCCTCGGCCGGGAAGTCGGTCGCCTCCGCCTTGGCCAGCAGGGCCCGCACCCGGTCGAGGAGCCGCCGGTCGGCGTGGTGATGCACGGTGGTCGCCGCTGTCCCGGGCGGTGGGACCAGGATCTCGATGGCCGGGAGGCGCCGCAGCTCCGGCAGAAGATCGAGGGAGGCGTCCAGCACGGCGATGCGGTCCCGCCGGCGGCCGTCGGAAGACGATTGCAGCTGTACGGCCTGGGCCCGCCACCCGTCGTCGACCGGCTCCTTGCCGAGCATGAACGCCGCTGCCGCCTCCGCGACCAGGCGCCCCTGGATCGGGTCGCCGCGCCGCGCGATGGCCCGGTGCAGCTCGACCGGCTGCCAGCCGCCGGTGAACAGCCGCTCGAACTCCGCTCGCAGCGCCTCGGTCAGCGCCGCGTCGGTCTCCGCGGCCGGCGCGCCGGTGAGCAGGTCGAGGGCGGTTTCGTGGTCGAGCTCTCCGGCCCGGACGCGTGCGACGATCTCCCGGGCCGACATGGCTCGAATGCTAGCCGCCGAGCTGCCGTTTCCCGGCCGCGGTCACCGGGTTCGCGACGTGACCGTGCCCACCCCCGGACGGGACGGCCGCGAGCCGGGGCGGGGAGGGCGGTGCGAGCCCTCCCCGCCGAAAGGGGTGGCGATCACGGCTGGAGGCGAGGACTAGACGTCGAGGTCGTTCTCGATGCGGCGCAGCTGGTGCCGCGACATGGCGAGGTTCGCCCGGTCCCGGCGCAGCGCCACGTAAAGGAACAGCCCCTTGCCCGAGCGGCTCGTGAGCGGCCGGATCATGTGGTACTGCGTGTCGAGGGTGATCAGGATGTCCTCGATCTTCTCGGAGAGGTTGAGCATCTCCATCGCCCGCAGCTTCGCCCGGACCACGTCGGTGTTGCCGGCCGCGGCGACCGTCAGGTCGAGGTCCTTGCCGCCGCCGAGGGTGCCCAGGGCCATGCCGCTGGTGTGGTCCACGAGAGCGACGCCGATGCAGCCGTCGATCTCCATAACTTCCTTCAGGGCGGTTTCCATATCGGCCATGAGATTCGTTCCTCCGTTGTGGGATGGCGGCCCGCCGTGACGACGGCGACGCCGGATGGGATGCGGCGGATTGCCGCGGGTTCTGCGCCTGCCGGTCAGCCGGCCGCCGTGCGACGGCGGGAGACGTTCGGCAGGGTGGCCATCGGGGTCCGCCGGGCCAGCGGGATCGGCGACGGTCCGGTCTGTTGCGGGATCTCCGGTCGCACGTGGTGCTTGTGCTGGACCGTCTCCAGGGCGATGAGCTTGACGATCCGGCGCACGCACCGCCGGGCCTCCAGGTGCACCATGGCGAGGTTCGCGTCGCCCGAGGTGACCACGGTGAGCAGGGCGTTCGGGCCCGCGGTGTACGAGGTGATGTAGCCGCCGTCGCACTCGACGACCGACTCCCGCAGCTCACCGTGGTTGACCGCGTGCGCGAACCGGCGCGCCAGGGCCAGGTGCGCCGCGGCGAGAGCGGCCAGGGTGTCCGGTTCGATGCCGTGCGAGTCGTGCGCGACGACCATCCCGTCGGCGGTGGCGAGCACGCTGCCGGACAGCTCTGGCACCCTGCTGCGCAGGCGGCCGAGCTCGTCGAGTACCGCCGGGTCCACCGTCATCCTCGGACGCTCCTTCTCCTCGATCGGGGGGTGCGCGCGTCACCGCAGTGCCCTCAATGCGGTGCGTATGCGCTTCAGCAGGACTTCGTCGGTGCCCTGATGCACCGGCGGGTTCTCGGTGGCCAGCTCCTTCGGCAGCTTGGCCCCGGGTTTGCGGCGGGCGAGCCGGGGCAACCGGTTCGGCCCGGTGTTCCCCTCGCCCGGTGGTGACGGCGGTGGCGCGGGCGGGGGAAGTGGGGGAGGCGGCCCGCTGATCACCGGCACGGCCGCCGTCTCCTCGACCGGTGGTGGCGGCGCGGGTCGCGTCACCGGGGCCGCCTCGGCACGGTGCTGGGGGAGGCGGACGAAGTCGGGACCGTCCGGCGCCCGTGCCGCGGGAAGCTCGATGAGGCCCAGGGCCGCGAGCCGCCGCAGTTCCTGGATGGTGGCGTAGCCGGCGCGGCCCAGCAGCAGGGCCAGGTCGGCCGGGGTGCGCTGGCCGTCCGCGTGGATCAGCAGCTCCCACTGCAGCGCGGTGACCGTCACCCGCTCCCGCGGGGGACGCGCGACCGGGCTCACCGGGTGCGTGTCGATCCGCGGGTTCGGGAAGATGTCGTCGAGCAACGTGACCCGGCGCCGCACCTCCCGCAGCACGGCGACGGTGTCTATGTGCACGACCGCTCCGAGCCAGTGCGTCGCCGCCGGCAGGAAGTCCACCGGCACCGCCCCCGAGGTGAGCACGAAGTACGCCGCGTCGTAGGTCGCCCCGAGCACGCACAGTTCCAGCTCCCCCTGGGTCAGGTGACCCTGCTCGACCAGCAGCCGGCCCACCCGGGCGGTCGAGGTGCCCAGGTCGAGCGCGTTCTGCCAGGTGCGCCCGGCCAGCCGCCCCGACGAGGTGAGCAGCTCGCCGACCCCGGGCGCGGCGGGCGACTCGGCGTAGATGACCCGTCCCTCGAAGACGTAGACCGCGCCGCCGGGATGGCCGCCCACCACCAGCGCTCCGGTCTGCCGCCCCTCGGCGACCTGCGAGAGCAGATCGCCGGGTGCGGCGGTCTTCGTGGCGGCCACCGTTACTCCTCACTGGTGTGTGCGTTGGTCAGGTAGCTGGTCAGGATGCGACGAGCTCGTCGGCCAGGCGCTGCATCTGGCGGCGGGCCACGGCGAGGTTGCCGCGAACCCGGTCCAGCCAGACGTAGAGCACCAGGCGACTGTCGAATTCGGTCCGCACGACCCGTAGGAGGTGGTAACCCCCGGCCGTCGTGATGATCAGGTCCTCGAGCAGGTCGTGCGGGATCGCCGAGACGAACAGCGATCGGCTGTTCGCGGCCTGGACCACCTCGGCAGTGCCGGAGGCCGCGGCCTCGTGGTCCGCATTGGGTGCGGCTCCGGTCGTGGCGACCGGAAAACCGGTGGTGTAGTCGACGATGCTGGCTCCCACGGCGCCAGGGATCGTCATGGCCTCCTGTAGACAGTGATCGACGCCGGGCACTTCTCTCCTCGACGTGCTTTCCGAGTCTTCCCTGCTGGTGACGTACGGCCACAGCGCCGTTCCCGCCACCGTGGGCCATCCTCCGGTGACACAGAGCCGACAGGTCGCACGCTTTGTGCGTCCTGGTCGAGTGACCGGTCATCCTGGTGGGACGGGTCGCACGGCGAGTCCGCCCGGGCTGCCGGGACCGCCCGTTCGGGTCGCGTAACCTGATCGTCACGTGTCGATCGCCGGGAGGTCATATGCCCAGTCGTTGGGAGCAGGTCGTGGTGGACTCGCATGACCCCGCCCGGCTGGCGCGCTGGTGGGCCGAGGCGCTCGGCTACACGATCGTGGACGAGGGCGACGACCGGGACGGCCACTACGTGGAGATCCGCCGCCGCCCCGACGAGCTGCCCGGGCTGCTCTTCGGGCAGAACGACGACGTGAAGACGGTCAAGAACCGGCTGCACCTCGACCTGCGTCCCGACGATCAGGAGGCCGAGGTGGAACGCCTGGTGGGGATGGGCGCCCGGCCGGTCGACATCGGGCAGGGCGACGTGCCGTGGGTCCTGCTCGCCGACCCGGAGGGCAACGAGTTCTGCGTGCTCGCCGCCCGCGGAAGCTAGTAGCGGAACTCGCTGATCAGGGCGCGGATCTCGCCGGCCGCGCCGCTGACCAGCTCGGCCGAGTGCCGGGTGGTGTTGGCGCCCTCCGCCGTGTCCGCGCTGGACGTGCTGATGTGCGACACCGTGCCGCTGATCTCGGATGCCGCCGCGGACACCGCCCCCACGTCGCGGGCCAGCTGATCGGTGGTGGCCGACTGCTCCTCGACCGCTGCGGCGATGGTCCGCTGCCCGTCGTCGATCCGGTCGATCACCGCGGAGATGGCCGCGATCGCCGCCGCTGTGCCGGCCGTCATCTCCTGGATCGTCAGGATCTTCGCGGTGATGTCCGCGGTCGCCTGCGCGGTCTCCTGGGCCAGGTCCTTCACCTCGCTCGCGACCACGGCGAAGCCCTTGCCGGCCTGCCCGGCCCGGGCCGCCTCGATGCTCGCGTTCAGCGCCAGCAGGTTCGTCTGCTCCGCGATGTTGGTGATCATCTGCACGATGTCGCCGACCTCACGGCTCGCGTCGCTGAGTTTCGCCACCGCGTCGGCGGTCCGGTTCGCGCCGGTGGTGGCCTCGTTCGTGGTCGTCGCCGCGGCGAGCGCCTGCTTGGCGATCTCCCGGATCGACGCGGACAGCTGCTCGGTCGCGGCCATCATGTCGTTCACCGAGCCGGAGACGTTGCCGGCCGACGCGTCCGCGCTGCGCGCCTGCGCCGACGTCGCCTCGGCCGACTGGTCCAGCGTGCCGGCCAGCCTCTGCAGCTCGGTGCTGGCGCCGGTCAGGACGGTGACGCGGTCCGCGGTCGCCGAGACGGTGCCCTGAAGCACGGTCGTCGCCTCGTTCAGCGCGGTGGCCATCTCGCCCAGCTCGTCCCGGTTGATCACCGGGGCGCGGACGGTGAGGTCCCGCTTCGCCAGGGCCCGCAGCGCGTCCAGCATCCCGCGCAGCGGCCGGCGGATCGCCCGGACCGTCAGGGCGCAGGCGGTCGCCGTGATCAGGGCGGCCAGGATCGCGGCGAGCACGATCAATCGGTTGCTCGACCGTGACGTCTCGGTGCCCTCCGCGGCGGCGGCCTCGACCGCGGCGTACATCCGCTCGTCAAGACCGCCCAGCTTCTCCTCCAGGTCCGAGTAGACCGTGAGGAAGTCCGGGAGGCGCCCGGCCGTGGCGGCGTGATCCTCGGCCGCGCTCGTCACCATGTCGTTCGCCACCTCGGTGTACTTCTGCACCGACGGGCGGATCGCGGCGTAGTCCGCGGCGAGTTCCGGCGGCGCGTTGGCGGCCGCGTCGTCGTACATCGTGAGCATCGTCTGCCCGTGGCCGGCGACCTCGTCCACCGCGAACGACTCCCGCATGGCGGCGGTCGTCGCGTACATCGCCGCCATCACGTCCGCCCGCAGCGCGTCGTGCATCATGTCGGCGTTCCACTGGTCGCTCATCGCCTCACTGACCTTGGCGATCTCCTCGTTCGCGGCGGACTGGCCCGACGCGTTGCGGACCGCGAAACCGGTCACCAGGCCGACCGACAGCAGCCCGGCGGCGCCCATCACGACGAGGCGACCCACGATCGTGACGCCTCCGCGCCGGGAAAGGGACTCCACGCCTGTACCCATCGGCACCATCGGAAACCGGCTGAGCGGCATAAGGTGATCACATGTCGGCCGCAGACGCCCAGCGCTGGGCATCCGAGCCCGCCAAGGACAGCGGCTACGGACGGACCCCGTACCAGCGGGACCGCGCCCGCGTGCTGCACTCCGCCGGTTTTCGCCGGCTGGCCGCCAAGACCCAGGTGCACACCGCCGGGTCCGACGATTTCCTGCGTACGCGTCTGACCCACTCCCTGGAGGTCGCCCAGATCTCCCGGGAGATGGGGGCCCGGCTCGGCTGCGACCCGGACGTGGTCGACGTCGCGGGGCTGGCCCACGACCTCGGGCACCCGCCGTTCGGCCACAACGGGGAGGCCGCGCTCGACGTCGCCGCCCAGCCCTGCGGTGGCTTCGAGGGCAACGCGCAGACGCTGCGGGTGCTCACCCGGCTGGAGGCCAAGGTTCCCGGTGCCGGCCTCAACCTGACCCGCGCCGCGCTCGACGCCTGCTCCAAGTACCCGTGGTTCCGCCGCCCCGGCACCCGCAAGTTCGGGGTCTACGCCGACGACGAGCCGGTCTTCACCTGGCTGCGCGACGGCCGCGACGACGACCGCCGCTGCCTGGAGGCGCAGGTGATGGACTGGGCGGACGACGTGGCGTACTCGGTGCACGACGTCGAGGACGGCGTGCATGGCGGTTACCTGCACCTGCGCCCGCTGCTGCGCGACCCGGCCGAACGCGCCGAGCTGTGCGCGGACGTGGCCGCCACCTACTCCGACGAGACACCGGACCAGCTCGGGGAGGCGCTCGAGCACCTGCTCGCCGATCCGGCGGTGGCCGCGGTGGAGGACTACGACGGGTCGTACGCCGCGCAGATCGCCCTCAAACGGATGACAAGTGTGCTGACCGGCCGATTCGTGTCGTCGGCGGTCGGCGCGACCCACAGCCGGTACGGGACCGAGCCGATGCGCCGGTACGACGCCGACCTGATCGTCCCGCGGACCGTGCGGAACCAGTGCGCGCTGCTCAAGGGCATGGCCTTCCGGTACGTGATGCGGACCCGGGCGGCCGAGCACTGGTACGAGCAGCAGCGCACGATCATCGTGGAGCTGGTGGCGGCGCTGGCCCGTACGCCGGAAAGGCTGGATCCTCTCTTCCGGCCGTTGCACGCGGCGGCCGGGAGTGACGCCGCGGCGCTGCGGGTGATCGTCGATCAGGTGGCGTCGCTCACCGACCCCGCCGCCGTCGCCTGGCACCGCGACCTGGTCGTCGTTTCCTGAAGGACCCTGCTGGCAATCGCCGGGCGGCGCGAGGCAGGATGTATGCCGTGGCCGCCAGGGTGAAGGACGAGGACATCGCACTGGTCCGCGACCGCACCTCGATCGCCGATGTGATCAGCGAGACCGTGACGCTGCGCTCGGCCGGGGGCGGCAACTTGAAGGGCCTGTGTCCCTTCCATGACGAGAAGTCCCCGTCATTCAACGTCTCCCCGGCCCGCGGGGTGTATTTCTGCTTCGGCTGCGGCCAGGGCGGCGACGCCATCAAGTTCCTGATGGACGCGGAGCACCTGTCGTTCGTCGAGGCGCTGGAGCGGCTGGCCGGCAAGGCCGGCATCCAGTTGAGGTATGACAACGACGGCCCCCAGCCGTCCGGTCCGCGGCCGCAGGCGGGGCAGCGGCAGCGGCTGATCGCCGCGCACGCGTCCGCCGTCGAGTTCTACCGTGACCAGCTCGGCTCGCCCGGCGCGCGCAAGGCCCGCGAGTTCCTGGCCGGGCGCGGCTTCGGCCGGGACGCCGCCGAGAAGTACGGGTGCGGTTTCGCCCCCGACTCGTGGGACGCGCTGAGCAAGCACCTGCGGTTGCAGGGCTTCACCCAGGACGAGCTGATCACCGCGGGCCTGTCCAAGACGGCCCGGTCGGGTTCGCTGATCGACCGGTTCCGCCGCCGGCTGCTCTGGCCGATCCGGGACCTGAGCGGTGACGTGATCGGGTTCGGCGCGCGCAAGCTGTTCGACGACGACGACGGCCCGAAGTACCTGAACACGCCCGAGACGCCGATCTACAAGAAGTCGCACGTGCTCTACGGCATCGACCACGCGAAACGGGAGATCGCCAAGCGCGGCCGGGCGGTGATCGTGGAGGGCTACACCGATGTGATGGCCTGCCACGAGGCCGGCGAGCCGACTGCGGTGGCGACGTGCGGCACGGCGTTCGGCATCGACCACATCGGGGTGCTGCGGCGGCTGCTGATGGACAGCGACAGCTTCACCGGCGAGATCATCTACACCTTCGACGGGGACGCTGCCGGGCAGAAGGCGGCGCTGCGGGCGTTCGAGGAGGATCAGCGCTTCGTCGGGCGCACGTTCATCGCGGTCAGCCCGGACAACATGGACCCGTGCGACCTGCGCCTGACCCGGGGCGACCTGGCGGTGCGCGACATGATCGCCGGTCGTGAGCCGCTCGTCGACTTCGCGCTCCGGCACACCATCTCCCGCTTCGACCTGGACACGGTCGAGGGCCGGGTCGAGGCGATGCGCAAGGCCGCCCCCCTGGTCGCCAAGATCAAGGACAGGGAGAAGAGGCCGGAGTACGCGCGGAAGCTGGCCGGCGACCTCGGCATGGACCTGGAGCCGGTGCAGCGTGCGGTGAACAACGCGCTGCGTGGCGAGGCCGCCGAGCAGCGGTCGCCGGGCCGTCGCGTCCCCGCCGACTCGCCGCAGCGGCTGGTCGAGCGGGAGGCGCTGAAACTGGCGTTGCAGGAGCCGGCGCTGGCCGGCCCGATGTTCGACGCCCTGGGCCCGGAGAACTACGCCGACCCGGTGCTGGCGGCGCTGCGCGAGGCGATCGCCCAGGCCGGCGGCGCGTGCTCGGCCACCGCCGGCGTGGTCTGGATCGAGAAGGTCCGTGACTCCTGCACCGACCTGGGTGCGCAGGGCCTGGTCAGTGAGCTGGCGGTGGAGCCCCTGCGGGTCGACGGCGCCGCCGACCCGCGCTACGTGCAGATCACCCTGGCCCGGCTGCAGGGCGCCGCGGTGACGACCCGGATCCGCGACCTGAAATCGAAGGTGCAGCGGCTCAACCCGGTCACCCACAAGGATCAGTATCTGGCGCTCGCCGGGGAGCTCTTCTCGCTGGAACAGCAGGCCCGGGCCCTGCGTGAACAGGCGGCAGGTGGCATGTGAAGCTCTTCCGACGCCGGCCCCCGCTGCCGGCCGAGCACCGTCCCCCGCTCGACGCCGAGGAGCGGGTGCTCACCTGGGCCCGTTCCGAGGAGGGCGTCCTCGTCGCGACGAACCGGGGCATCTGGCTGCCCGGTGCCGGGGAACGTCTCGGCTGGCACGAGATCCACAAGGTCGCCTGGTCCGGGCGGGAGCTGCGGATCACCCCGGCCGAGGTCGCCGGGGAACGCGACGGCTACACCGTCCTGGTGGACGGGCCGGTGATGACGTTCCTGCTGCTGGAGCCGGGGGAGTTGCCCAACCAGGTGCGCGCCCGGGTGACCCGCTCGGTGGCGTTCACGACCCACCACGAGATCGAGCACGGCGCTCTGCGGGTGGTCGGGCGCCGGGTCAGCGGGCAGGACGGGCTCAGCTGGGCGGTCCGCTACGACGCGGGCTCCTGGACGGATTGGCCCGCCGTCATCGAGGCGACCGGTGAGTTGGTGGCCGCGGCGCAGAATTCTGTCGCACCCCCTCCGTAGGGTCTCGGGTGTGACAGCCCTTATCCACGCCCGCGGATTGATCAAGAGGTTCGGCGACTTCACCGCCGTCGACGGCATCGACGTCGACGTGCAGGCCGGTGAGGCGTTCGGTTTCCTGGGGCCCAACGGCGCCGGCAAGAGCTCCACCATGCGGATGATCGGCTGCGTCTCGCCACCCACCGACGGGGTGCTGCGGATCTTGGGCATGGATCCGCTGCGGGACGGGCCGGCCATCCGGGCCCGGCTCGGCGTCTGCCCGCAGCTCGACAACCTGGACGTCGAGCTGACCGTCCGGGAGAACCTGACGACGTATGCGCGGTTCTTCGGCATCTCCCGCGCCACCGCTCGCCGCCGGGCCGACGAGCTGCTCGAGTTCGTCCAGCTCACCGAGCGGGCCGGCAGCAAGGTCGAGCCGCTCTCCGGCGGCATGAAACGGCGGCTCACGATCGCCCGCGCGCTGGTGAACGAGCCCGACCTCGTGCTGCTCGACGAGCCCACCACCGGCCTCGACCCGCAGGCCCGGCACCTGGTGTGGGAGCGGCTGTTCCGGCTCAAGCAGCAAGGCGTGACACTGGTGCTGACCACGCATTACATGGACGAGGCGGAACAGCTCTGCGACCGCCTGGTGGTGATGGACGGGGGCCGGATCGTCGCGGAGGGCTCGCCCCGCTCCCTGATCGAGCAGCACTCCACCCGTGAGGTGGTCGAGCTGCGGTTCGCTACCGAGGACCAGGGGGCGTATGCGGAGAAGCTGGCCGGTGTCGCCGAGCGCGTCGAGGTGCTGCCCGACCGGGTGCTGCTCTACGTCGCCGACGGGGACGACGCCCTGGCGCAGGTGCAGCGGCGTTCGCTGAGCCCGGCCTCGGCCCTGGTCCGCCGGGCCGGCCTGGAGGACGTGTTCCTGCACCTCACCGGCCGGACGCTGGTGGACTGATGACCTCCTCGGCGTACGTGTTGGAGTACCACCTGGTCAACTACCGCCGCACCTGGCGGTCGAGCGCGCTGTCGACGATGGTGCTGCCGCTGCTGACCATGCTCGGCTTCGGCCTGGGCGTCGGCGGTTACGTGCAGACCGACATCGACGGCGCGTCCTATCTGGACTGGATCGTGCCCGGGCTGATCGCCTCGACGGCGGCGCAGACCGCGCTCGGCGAGGCCACCTGGCCGGTGCTGAGCAGCTTCGAGTGGCTGAAGGTGTACTTCGCGCAGGCGGCCGCGCCGCTGCGGGTCGGCGACATCCTCGGCGGGCACCTGGCCTTCATGATGTTCCGGGTGCTGCTCAGTGTCGTCGCCTTCCTGCTGGTCGCGGCGCCGTTCGGGGCGTTGCACTCGCTGTGGACCCTGGCCGTGCTGCCGCTCTCGGTGCTGATCGGGCTTGCGGTGGCCGCGCCCGTGGTGGCGTACACGGCGAGCATCCGCAGCGACAGCTATCTGGCGATCCTGTTCCGTTTCGCGGTGCTGCCGATGTCGCTCTTCTCCGGGGTGTTCTTCCCGATCGAGTCGCTGCCCGGGCCGCTGCGCTGGCTGGCGTATGCGTTGCCGCTCTGGCACGGGGTGGACCTCACCCGGGCCGCCACGCTCGGTCTCGGCATCGGGGCGGCCGGGCTCTGGCACGCGCTCTACCTGCTGCTCTGGTGCGTGGCGGGCTGGTTCCTGGCCCGCTGGCGGTTCCAACGCCGGTTGGTGTTCTGACGATGAGCGTGGTGAGGATGACGAACGCGGTGAGGATGATGAGCGGGGTGAGGTCGTGCTGACGCTGGTCCTTCCGAAACTGGTGTCGTTCGAGGGCAGCGGCGGCCGGGCCGTGCGCGTCACCGAGCGGAATGTCAACGCGCTGAAATCGGCGTACTGGGTGGTGATGGCCGGCGGCCTGCTGGAGCCGGTGCTGTACCTGTTCTCGATCGGGGTCGGGGTCGGCGCCCTGATCGGCGACATCGGGCTGCCCGGCGGGCGGACGGTGAGCTACACGGAGTTCGTCGCCCCGGCGATGCTCGCCGCGTCCGCGATGAGCGGGGCGCTCGCCGAGACCACCTTCAACTTCTTCGGCAAGATGAAGTTCATGCGGCTGTACGACGGGATGCTGGCCACCCCGATCCGGCCGTTCGAGATCGCCGTGGGTGAGCTGATCTGGGCGATGGTCCGCGGCAGTCTCTACTCGATCGCGTTCCTGGCGATCATGGTGGTGATGGATCTGACGACACCGCTGCGGGCGCTGGCCGCGTTCCCGGCGGCGGTGCTGGTCGGCTTCGCGTTCGGGGCGCTCGGGATGACGGTGGCCACGCTGATCCGCAGCTGGCAGGATTTCGACCTGATCGGGGCGGGGCAGTTCGCGCTGTTCCTGTTCTCCGGGACGTTCGTGCCCGCCGAGGCCTATCCGGCGGTGCTGCGCTGGCTGGTCGAGCTCTCCCCGCTGTACCGGTCGGTGGACCTGATCCGGGGCATCAGCCTGGGCACGGCCGGGTGGGCGCAGGTCGTCGACGTGGTCTACCTGCTGGTGCTGCTGGCGGTGGGGCTGACCGTCGCCGGCACCCGGATGGGCAAGCTGCTCTGCAAGTGACGCGCGCGACCGGCGTCCCGGCCGATCTCCCGGCCACCGCCGGTCATGACCGCGCGGACGGTGCTGTTCCACCGCCCGCGCGGCCGGCTCAACCCTGGCTCAGGCCGTGTTCGGAGCCCTTCTTGAGCGCGCGGGTGTCGCGCAGCTCCAGGAACGGCTCCTCGTCGGCCGGGTGCCCGGCGGCGATGGCGCGGCCCCGTTCCAGCTCCGCGTCCAGCTCGGCGCCGAGCATGATCGCCATGTTGGAGATCCACAGCCAGACCAGGAACGCGACGACGCCGCCCAGCGTGCCGTACGTCTTGTTGTAGTTCGCGAAGTTCGCCAGGTAGATCGCGAACCCGGCGGACGCCGCCACCCAGAGCAGCACCGCGAAGATGCCACCGGGGCTGATCCAGCGGAACCCGCCGGTCTTGGCGTTCGGCGACGCCCAGTAGAGGATCGCGAACATCAGGCTGACCAGGACCAGCAGGACCGGCCACTTGGCGATGTTCCAGGTGCTCACGGCGACCTCGCCGAGCCCGATCCGGTCACCGACGATCCGGGCCAGGTCACCGGTGAACACGACGATGGCCGCGGAGGCGATCAGCATCACGCCGACGATCGCGGTCACCCCGACCCGGATCGGCAGGGTCTTCCAGATCGGCCGGCCCTCCGGCACGTCGTAGATCGCGTTCGACGCGCGCATGAACGCGGCGATGTACCCGGACGCCGACCAGAACGCGACGAGCAGACCGACGATCGCCGCCAGCCCCGCGTTGCCGGTGCCCTGCACTTGGTCCAGCACGGTGTTGACCAGGTCGCGCAGCTCCGAGTTCGGGGTGATCTGGGTGACCGCGTCGGTGACGGTTCGCTGCCCGGTCTCGCCGAGCAGGCCGAGCAGCGACACGATCACCAGCGTGCCCGGGAAGATCGACAGGACGCCGTAGTAGGTGAGGGCGGCCGCCCAGTCCGAGACGTTGTCCTCGGAGAACTGCTTGAACGTCCGCTTCACCGCCGCGAAGATCCCTTTGGCGCGCAGCTGTGATGGACGGTCCGGCCCGTCGTCGGGGCCCGGCGCGGTCAGTTCCCGCGGGTCGGGGGAGCGGCCCACGTCGGTCGTCCCGGCGGCGGCCAGGTCGAAGTCCTCCCCGCCCCGCCGTCTGGCGTCCGCAGCGTCGCCGTGGCGCCGTTCCGGGTCCGCTGCCTCGTCGCCCGTCCGGGGCTGGGCGTCGTCGCCGGATTGCGAAGAGGGTGTGCCGGAAACCGAGGCCGAACCGGTCGCCGGGGTGTCGTTGTCGTCGGAGTCGTGGTGCCCTTCCGGGCTGTGGCGCAGTCTCATTGCGGGCTTTCCCTTCGGCGAAGCGGTCGGCCGCCGCGCGCCGCCCCTCCCCGCCGCGACGTGCGAATACGTCCTTCCTGGTAGTTCCCCACCGCGGAGCGTCACTAACCCTCCGGTGGCCACTGCCGGATCCGCCCCGCCGCGGGGCGGTCAAGGAGTGAGGAAGGGGGAAAGGGGTAGGGGCAAGGTGGGCATTTGCCCCGTGCGGGGGCACGGGGCGTACGCACGAGCAGTCGCGCATTGCATGTCCATTTGTTCATATGGTGCACACATGTGGGGGTCCGAAAACGCTCTCCCGGATGTCGCCCACCATTGCTACTCGCTGGTCACTCCGGGGGTGGAGATCGTCGATCACCTATCCGTCCGACGGGTTTTGATCATGAAAGCGCCGGTCACGGTGTCGCACGGCAAGTGTGCCGATGATCCGTCCGGCGTCGCACGCTCGTATCCGAGGGCAGGACATTCCAGGTTGGAGGCGCTCATGGCAGCCCGGCGGCTGGGCACTGGTCGATCGAGGGCCGTGCCGAGGATGGTCCATACTGGAACCGTTAGCACGAGCGAATGCACGTGCACCTGCACGGGTGGTCTCGTCCGGGGAGGACATTGATGCGGCTCCGACATCCCTCCGGCCGCACGGTGCACCTCACCTGCGGCCTGAGCCTAACGGACGCGGCGACCCCCGCCGAGGCGTTCGCGATGCTCGACAGGGCCGCCACCGAGCTGCGAGCCGGTCTGGCCGAAGGCCCCGGACGATCCCGGCCGCTCACGATCGCCCTGCGCCTGTCCCATCCCCTTGCCGCCGCCCTCGTCGACGACGGGCGCGCCCGCACCCGGCTGCGTGCCGAACTCGACACCCGGAACCTCGAGGTGGTCACGCTGAGCGGCGGGCCCGACGCCGAGGGCGGCGGCACACCCCCCGGTGGCACACCGGAAACCGCGCCGGACGCAGAGGCAGGCGGCGCAGCTCCCGATGGCTCGCCGGAGGCTTCGCCGGACGCCGGGGCCGGCACTGCGCAGGCGCCCACCGGCGGGGGCCTGCCCGACTGGAGTGAGCCCGCCCGCCTCCAGCACACCCTCGAGCTCGCCCGGATCCTCGTCGACCTGCTGCCCGAGGACGAGGTGCGCGGCGCGGTCGGCACCTGCGGGCTCGGCCGGCGCGACGTCTGGGACGAGGCGCACGAGAAGGCCACCGCACGTCACCTCCGCCGGTTGTCCGGCGGTCTGGCCGACCTGGCCTGGCGGGTCGGTCGCGCGGTCCGGGTCGGTTTCGAACCTCAGCCGGCGTACGTGCTGGACAGCCCCGAGGAGACGGTCGCGGCCCTGGCCCGGGTCGACAAGGACCGGCTCGGCGTCTGCCTCGACCTGGCCCGGGTCGCCCGTGACTGGCCCGCCCCGCAGGACGGCATCGACCGGCTCACCGACGCCGGCCTGTCGGTCATCACGGTCCGGATCACCGACCCGGCCGTGGCCTGGCAGCCGATTCTGCGGCACCTGCTCGCGGCGGACACCGCCCGTACCGAGTACATCGAGGTGGGCGGCGACGGCACGGAAGCGCCTGACCTGGCGTACGTCATCGGGCAGTTGACCGCCCTCGGCCTGGTGCCGGAGAGCGAACCCTGCACCGCGCCCTGACCCGGAAACGGTGAGAGCCGCTCCCACATGGGAGCGGCTCTCACCGTGAAGCGAACGATCAGAGCGTGCCGCCGGGCCCCTTGGTGCCGGAGAGCGAATCCGTCGGAGCGAGCAGCTCGTCCGTGCTGCTGCTGGTGCTGTCGGTGTGCGTGGTGCCCAGCTTCTCACCGAGCTTGGACGACTGGATCTTGTCCTTGCCCTCGGTGTAGAGCTTGTTCGCCTGGGCCTGGGCCACGCCGGCAGCTTCCTGGACCGTCGGGTGCTGCCAGAACTTCTCGGCGTTCGCCCGAATCTCCTCGTACTTCTCGCGGCCGGCCCGGCTGCCCAGGACGAAGCCCGCCGCGAGACCGCCGAGGAACAAGAGCTTTCCGCGCATGATGGCGGCTCCTTCCGTGTGGTGAAGCAACTGTGTCTGCCGCGTGCATACCCATCCTGCCGTGCCGGTACTCCCTACATCCTGGTTTCACTCGTGTTGCCCGGCGTCACACCTGGAGGATGAGTCACGGGGTATACCCCTTCGCGCGAAGCCCCGGGGGTCGTGTAATCTCTTCTCCGTCGCCAGGGAAACCCGGAGGCAAGCACGATCCCCTGTAGCTCAATTGGCAGAGCAGCCGGCTGTTAACCGGCAGGTTATTGGTTCGAGTCCAATCGGGGGAGCGATCCGGTCGAGGGCTCCACGTCTGCAGAAAAGCAGACTGGGGCCCTCTTCCTTTTCTCCTTGGAGCGCCGGCCTCGCCGGGCAGATCGATTTCCCCGTACGGGGCAACGTGCTGTTCGCGGCACGCCGGAAGGTCCTCGCTCGTCGCGTACCCGGCAGCTCTGCCTTGGTCCTGGGGGTTTTCGGGCCTGTTGTGCTTTCGCTCCCTTGGCCCGAAGTGCACGGTTACGCTGAGGCCTGCGTTGTTCGCTCTCAGTGAGGTGGTTATGTCGCAGCCGGTCGAGGTTGACGTCGTGATCGTCGGCGGCGGGCTCGCCGGGCTGTCCGCTGCCCGCCGACTGGACCGCGCCGGCGTGGAATGGCTGCTCGTCGAAGGCTCCGACCGCGTCGGCGGGCGCATCGCCACCGACGTCGTCGACGGCTGGCACATGGACCGTGGCTTCCAGGTGCTGAACACCGCCTACCCACGGCTGTCCGCGCTGGTCGACGTGGACGCGCTGCAGATGCGCTACTTCACCGCCGGCGTCCTCGTCCGCCGCGGCGGCGCCCTGCACCGGCTGGAAAACCCGCTGCGCGAACCGCTTGCCACCCCACAGACCCTGCTCTCCGGCGTCGGCACCCTCACCGACCGGCTCAAGTTCGCGGCGCTCGCCACCCGATGCGCCACCACGCCCGTCGCCCGGCTGCTCGACATGCCCGAGACGACCACCCAGGAGATGCTCCGCAAAGCCGGACTGTCGCACCGGATCATCGAAGAGGTGCTGCGGCCGTTCTTCTCCGGCGTCTTCGCCGACCGGTCGCTCGAGACGTCCAGCCACGTCACCGCGATGGTGCTGCGCTCCTTCACCCGCGGCCGGATCGGGGTGCCCGCCGCCGGCATGGCCGCGCTGCCCGCCGCGATCGCCGGCCCGCTGCCGTTCCCGCAACTGCTCATCGGCGCCCGCACCCTCAGCATCGGCCCCGGCATGGTCGTCACCGAGGGCGGCGAGATCCGCTGCCGCGCCGTGATCGTCGCCACCGACCCGGTACACGCCTCCGAACTGCTCCCGCAGCTGCCGAAACCGGACATGCACGGGCTCACCACGTTCTACTTCGGCGCCCCGCACGCCCCGATCGACGAGCCGATCCTGCTGCTCGACGGCGACCGCCGGGAGATCATCGCGAACACGGTGGTGGTCAGCAACGCGGCGCCCGAGTACGCCCCCAGCGGCCAGAGCCTGATCGCCGCCACCGTCGTCGGCGTCTCCGCCCCGTCCAGCGCCTCCGAAGCGGTCATCCGCGTCGAACTCTCCCGCATGTACGGGACACCCACCGACGACTGGCAACTGCTCAACGTTGTCACCATCCCGCACGCGTTGCCGGCCGCCCGCGTACCCCAATGGGCGCTGCGCAAGCCGGTCGCGCTCGGCGACGGCCTCTTCGTCGCGGGTGATCATCGCGACAGTCCGTCCATCCAAGGTGCGATGGCCGGCGGCTGGCGCACAGCCGGCCAAGTCCTGGCGTCACTCGGCGCCCGGGTCGGGGTATGAGCCAAGGAGACGTGTTGAGCGACCTGAACCCGGAGAATTTCGCCGAATTCACCACCTCGGACGGCCCCGACTCACCGGGCGTCGTCCACGCCGACGCCCCCGCGATCGTCGACCTGCAACCGCCCGACATGGTCTCCGACCCGCGATACCAAATCGTTTTGTTGCCACAGACGCTGGTGGAGCGATAGATCGCTAGCTCCGATAGCAGGCCGCGGGATAGTATCGCCGCCGGTACGGGGCGGTAGCTCAGTGGGTTAGAGCAGGGGACTCATAATCCCTCGGTCGCGGGTTCGAGTCCCGCCCGCCCCACCCTTTGCCAGCCTGGGGGCGACCCCCAGACCCCACGTCACGTGGGGCGCGGTGGGCGGTCCGGTCGCGGTCCGCTCCCTGAGGCTCGCTGCTGCGGCTGCCGCGGCATTGTCGGTGACCTGCCGGTTCCTGTACCCCTCGGCGAGATCGCCAACCACGCCCTTGCCGGTTTGCGGCAGCGTCGGCGCGGCCATGACCCGGGCCGGATCGCCGTCGATCTCGCTGTCATGCCGGCCGACGGCGGTGAGGCCATCGCTGACCTTGCCGTGCTGCGTGATCAGGCCGGACTGTTCGGGCCGGTCGCGTCCGACCGACCGCATGGCGGCTGTCATCCCAGCTCGACGCTCCGATGCTGACTGAGCTGCGGGCCGCTGCGCGGGACCGTCAGGCGCCGGCCAGGCGTGAAGAGGCCAGCGCGTTCAGGGAGACGCCCTGCTCGGCCGCCCGGATGGCAAGACGACGGTGGACCTCTTCGGGCACGCGGACCTGGAACTTGCCGGAATAGGAACGATCGGCGATGGCCACGGGCGGCGTCTCGCCCGAGGCCTCCATATCGGCGACGATCTCCTCGGCGACGCGCTGGATGCCGATGAAGGCCTCCAGCCGGTCTTCGGCGAGCCAGGAGACGGAGGGCAGTTCGGCGACGGTGCCGACGTACTCGCCGTCTTCCGCTGACCAGCGAACTCGGTAGGTGTAGTGGTCCGCCACGCTCACGATCGTTCCTCCAACTTCTCGATCGCGGTCAGCACCCGCCGCCATCTTCGCGCGAGCTTTCAGGCTCTCGCCAGGGAGGTGGTCGAACAGTAGGGTCAGCGCCTCGTCCGGACCAGTCCCGTCCAGGGCAGCTACCGGAATGCGGGCCAGTGCTCCGGCCTTCAGGCCGGGGGTGAAGGCCCGCGA
>NZ_BOMH01000071.1 GCF_016862095.1 Actinoplanes cyaneus | reverse complement strand
TCCGTCCTTTAGGGCGGAGAGGATGTCAAAGCGCGCGCCAGACAGGTTGCTCGGTGTTGCGGGAGTGTGTCGTGGATCGCCCGATGTGCGAATCGGTGGTGGTACTCCGTATTCTTCCCACATGGACGTAGACCCCGCTACCAGCACCGATACAGGTTTCGCCGAGCTGGGGCTGCGTCCCGAACTGCTGCGCGCCCTCGCTGACCTCGGTTATGAGGAGCCCACGCCGATCCAGCGGGAGGCGATCGCTCCGATCGTCGCCGGGCATGACCTGGTCGGACAGGCCGCCACCGGCACCGGGAAGACCGCGGCGTTCGCGCTGCCCCTGCTGCAGAACCTGACGCCGGGCGGCTCCGACGGGCCGGCGGCGCTGGTGCTCGTGCCGACGCGGGAGCTCGCCGAGCAGGTGTCGCAGGCGGTCCACCGGTACGGGCGCGAGCTCAACGTCCGGGTGCTCCCGGTCTACGGCGGCCAGCCGATCAGCCGGCAGCTCCAGGTGCTGCGGCGCGGCGTGGACGTGGTCGTCGGCACGCCCGGCCGGATCCTCGACCACATCGAGCGGGAGACCCTGCGTCTCGACGGCGTCAAGACCGTCGTCCTGGACGAGGCCGACGAGATGCTCGACATGGGCTTCGCCGAGGACATCGAGGCGATCCTCACGGAGACGCCCGAGGAGCGGCAGACCGTCCTGTTCTCGGCGACCATGCCGCCGCGGATCGACGCGATCGCCAAACGTCACCTGCGTGAACCGATGCGGATCACGATGCGCCGGGAGCCCACGGCCGCGGATGCGCTGCCGTCGGTCCGCCAGAGCGCCTACCTGGTCGCGCGTCCGCACAAGGCGGCGGCGCTCGGCCGCGTGCTCGACGTGGAGGCTCCGACCGCGGCGATCGTCTTCTGCCGTACGCGGGAAGAGGTCGAAGAGGTCACCGAGAGCCTCAACGGCCGTGGGTTCCGCGCCGAGGCCCTGCACGGCGGCCTCAGTCAGGACCAGCGGGACCGCGTGATGGGCAGGCTGCGCGCCGGCTCCACGGAGTTGCTGGTGGCCACCGACGTGGCGGCCCGCGGCCTGGACGTGGAGCAGCTCACCCACGTGATCAACTTCAACGTGCCGTCGGCCCCGGAGGCGTACGTGCACCGCATCGGGCGGGTCGGCCGCGCCGGGCGCACCGGCGCCGCGATCACCCTGGCCGAGCCGCGCGAGCAGCGCATGCTCAAGGCGATCGAGCGCCTCACCGGCCAGCGCATCGCCCTGGAGAAACTCCCGACCGTGACCGACCTGCGGGCCCGCCGCCTGGAGCTGGTCCGGAACACGGTGCAGACCGCCATGGACGCCGACGACCTGGACCGTTTCCGATCAGTCCTGGACTCCCTCACCGACGACGCCGACCTGGAGCAGATCACCCTGGCGTGCCTCAAGCTCATCCACGAGGCGAACGGCGGCGACGTCGACGAACCGGAGATCCCGTCGGTCGCCCCGCAGCGCGAACGTGACGTCGACAACCGCGCCGCCCGCCGCAACGGCCCTGGCGGCGAACGCTTCGACAACCGGCGGCCGGGCCGCAACCGGCCCGGTGGCGACTCCGTGACCCGCGTCTTCGTCGGCCTGGGCCGCCGCGCGGGCCTGCGCCCGCAGGACCTGGTCGGCGCCATCGCCGGCGAGGCCGGCCTACCGGCCCGTGACGTCGGCGCGATTCAGATCACCGACCGCTTCTCCCTGGTCGAGGTGCCGGAGGCCGACGCCGACCGGGTGATCCGCGCCCTCAGCCACAGCACCATCCGCGGCCGCCGCCCCACCGTCCGCCGGGACCGCCCCAACTGACAGTCGCTCACCCCCTTGTCGTGCGTCACCTGCTCTGCGTACAGTGGTCGCATGCCATCCACCGCACCACGTGATCAGGGTCCCGGCACACCGCGGGACACGACCCGGGATTACGACGGCCTGTACAAGGCACTGCTGGAGGCATTCCCGCAGGATGCGTTGCGGCTGCTGTGCGGGGTCGACGTCGGCGACGATGCCGTGGTCGCCGACGGGCCGACGGAACAGACCCGGCAGCGCAGCACGCAACGGGACAGGGTGCTCCTGTCCTCCGGGCCGGACGGCACCGTCGACGTCCACCACGTCGAAGTGCAGGTCTAACGCACCCAGGACTTCCAGGCCCGGATGGTGTCGTACTGGTCGAGCCTGGCCCTCAAGTACGACGAGCCGAAACACCGCATCCACCAGACCGTGGTGTGGCCCGTCGGCGGCGGCTATCCCGGATCCTTCCAGCGCGACCGCCTGAGCCTGGAATACCGCTCGGTGAGCGTCCCCGACGACCTCGACCCCTGCGCGTTGCTGACGAGCCCGATGGCGCCGCTCGCGCTCTGGTCCAGCAGACGGCCGCCCGACGTCGCCAACCGGGTCGCCGCAGTGGTGGATCCCGAGCAACGATTGGTTCTCGTCGCCTCAGTATGCTGGCTGAGGAAGACGTCGCAGCTCAAGTGGTCGAGGCGTTGAGGAGCGATGGGATGACTTTCGCACTCGAGAAGTCAGAGGCCGACCGGGAGATCTCCCAGAAGAACCTCGAGCGAGGGCGCGAGGAGGGCCGCGAAGAGGGATTGGTCCGATCGATGGAGCTTGTCTTGCAGACTCGATTCGGCGACTTCAGCGGCCTCGAGGACTCGGCGAGAAAGCTCGTCGCGGACGACCACGAAGCCAATGTGGCGCGCATCGTCGACGGTGCCACGCTGCGGGAACTCCAGCAGTCTTAATCCCAGCTCAGACAGGTCGACCGTAACCGGCTGGAGAGGATCTTATTTACCTCTCCGGCCGGGCATCACATATGTCATCTCATCAAAGTGCACCACGGCAAGCCGCTGGTCAGGTGCCGAGCCACTGATCGATCTTCCCCGGCGATCGGATCCGACATGACGATACAGCGGCTGCCGCGCGGACCAAGTCGGGGTTTCGGCCCGGCATCAGCATCTTTCGCGACCAATGCTCGTAGCCGGAATCCCTGCACCGGTCTCCGATAGCCGCTCGCCATAGCGGAGAAATGACCGGGTCGCTAAAGTCTGCGTTGTCCGTAAGCGGTCCGACAGGCTTCCGAAGGCTGGATATGCCTCCCATCCGCACGATCAATTCGTGCTGCCCGGGGGCAACAGCAAATGTCGGTTTACCGCGTCTCCGCGGCTGGTCTTCTCCGCCTCGCCACCGAGGGCACCCTCGGGGACCGGATCGCCGAGGAGGTGGGCAACGTCAGCCCCTCCGAACGCAAGTCCTGGTCACGAAGCCTCTCCATCCTCGCGCAGGACCTCGCCGACGCCGGCCTCGCTGACGTCGAGGTGCTGATCGAGTACCAGCTTCCGCTGACCAGTCGCCGCGTGGATGCCGTCCTGGCCGGCGTGCACCCGAAGACGGGCGAGGACTCATTCGTCGTAGTGGAACTGAAGCAGTGGTCCTACGCCACCCACTACGAGCATTCGGACACCCTGGTCGACGTCGAGCACGTCACCGGGCCACGACTGCACCCCGGTCTGCAGGTCAGCGAGTACTGCGAGTACCTGGTCGATTTCCTCGGCCTGTTCGCGGGTGAGGACCGCTCTGTCCGAGGTGCCGCCTATCTTCACAACGCCGTTGATCGGGACGTCGCGGACCTGTTCGAGCGCCCAGCCACCCTGCACAGCCAGATCTTCACCAAGCAGCGCCGCGGTGCGTTCCTGGAATTCCTCCAGGCCTCGCTCGATTCCGCAAAGCCGGGTAGTGGTGCGGCAGATCGCTTCCTCTCCAGTACGGTGCGCCCGAGCAGGCACCTTCTGTCGTACGCAGCGGCCGAGCTCAAAGAACGGTCCCACTTCACCCTGCTCGACGAGCAACGGATTGCGTACGAGTTGGTGCTCCACGCGGTGGAACGGGCCCGAGCTGCCGACCACAAGCGAGTCGTGGTCGTTGCCGGCGGTCCAGGCAGCGGCAAGAGCGTGATCGCCCTCAGCCTGCTCGGCGAGTTGGCCCGGCAGGGGCGTACAGCCCTGCACGCCACCGGGTCGCGGTCGTTCACCCAGACGCTGCGACGCTATGCGGGCAAGGGGTCGCCACGGATTCGGAACCTGTTCCTGTACTTCAACAGCTTCATGGAGGCCGACCGTAACGGCCTTGACGTCTTGATCTGCGATGAAGCCCACCGCATCCGCGAGACTTCGGTCAACCGCTTCACCCGAGCGGTACAGCGACAGGGCGCCCGAGCCCAGTTGGAGGAACTCGTCGCGTCCGCCCGCGTACCGGTCTTCCTGCTCGACGAGCATCAGGTTGTCAAGCCCGGCGAGCAGGGCAGCGTCCAAGAGATCACCGCCTACGCCGAACGGCACAAACTGGATATCGACGTCGTTACCTTGCGGGACCAATTCCGGTGTGGGGGTAGTGAGGCTTACGAGCAGTGGGTGATCGACCTTCTCGGCCTGGGCGGCGGCAAACCGTCGACGTGGGAGGGGGACGGCCGATTCGACCTGCGCGTGGCCGGCTCGCCCGGCGAGATGGAAGCGTTCCTCGCCGGCAAGCAGGGCCTCGGTGAGACGGCCCGGATCACGGCCGGCTACTGCTGGCCGTGGAGCGACCCCCGTCCCGACGGCACCCTGGTCGATGACGTACGTATCGGTACCTGGTCACGCCCGTGGAACGTCAAGAACGACCGCAGCGTGGGCGACGCGCCGGGAAGCCCCTTCTGGGCGACCGACCCTAACGGGTTCGGTCAGGTCGGTTGTGTCTACACCGCACAGGGTTTCGAATACGAGTGGTCTGGCGTGATCATCGGCCCCGACTTGGTCGCTCGCAACGGCCGCCTGGTGACCCGGCGGTCGGAGTGCAAGGACCCGGCATTCCGCAAGTCCGTCCCGGACGACGTCGTCGACCAGCTCATCCGCAACACCTACAAGGTTCTGCTGACGCGCGGGATGCGCGGCACCACGCTCGTCTCCGACGACCCGGAGACCCGCGACTTCCTGATCGACCTGGTCCACGTGCGCCGCAGCCCCGAGACCGTCTACGACAGCAGCCTCGCCGACGCCTGAGCGCGAGGCTGCTGTTCAGGGCTACTCAGACCGCTCGACGCGGTCGGCTCTCTTTCTCGTCACGGCGAAGTGGCAGGTCCGGTCGGCATCTGTCAGGGCGGCCGTGCGGTGGTCATCGGCGCGGTAGGTGCCCCGGCATTCCGCTGGACCGGAATCGAGGGCTGCGGTGTCGCTGCCTCAGTACCCGGACACTGAGCAGGCAGACCCGCAGACCCACAGGCGGCCTACGGCGCGGGCCGCTGAGTGGTGGCGTCGAGGAGGTCGAAGTAGCCGTCGGTGGCGTCCCACAGGAGGTTCTCCGCGAAGACGCCGGGGCCGCCGCGGTTGTCACGGCGCCACTGCTGGTCCCAGTAGTTGTCGCGGACCCGGCGCAGGTACGCGAGGCTGGTCGCCAACTCCTCGGTGAGCTGGGCGCGCAGGTCGGCGTCGGCCGGGGCGGGCAGGCGCAGCTTCTCCGTGTCGCCGGCCCGGAGCGCGTCCAGGGCTTCGGTATCGGGGCCGGAGTCGCGGGACCAGATCCGGAGCGGGCGCAGGATGTAGTGGTTGGCGACAGGGCGGGCCGCTGAGCGCCAGAACCAGGCGACTGCGCCTTTGTCCAGCTCCAGGAAGTGCGGCAGCGAGCCGTAGATCGGTGGCCGCACTGACCACGGCAGTTCCTCGGGTTGCTCGTCGAGCACCACAGCTACCTGGGGACATTCCAGGTCGGCTTTGGAGTCGAGGACGGCTCCGAACGCGTACACGCTGACGAGCGCTTTGGCGTCGTGCCGCATGGCGGCGACCTGACAGCGTTCCGCGAGGGTGTGGAGGCGTTTGACAGCGGTCGCGTGCTTCATGCGACCCATTCTCGCGCCTGAACTGAGTAGACAGGTGGTGCGGCTGGGCGGGCCCGGCCGTACCACCGTTCAGGATCGATCGGGTGTCACCTGCGGAGTCTGCCGGGGCGGTGCTTGCGGATCCAGGCTTCGATGTCGCCGGCCAGCCAGACTCGGCCCATGGCCAAGGTCTGGTAGGGCGGCGGGAAGTCGGCGCGCAAGGTCAGCTGCTGGATGCGTTGCCGTGAGAGTCCGAGTAGGTGCTGGATCTCCTGGAGGCCCATCAGCGGTGGGCGTTCGTTCATGGCCGGCCTTCCGTCGCCGTTCTCACCTGCCACCGTCAGCTGCGCCGGCTCCGGCTGCCGGTTTCCGCCGTTTCGGTGAGGGCCGGCATTTCAATGGGGGCCGGCGTTTCAGTGAGGGCCGCCGTTTCAGTGAGGGCCGCCGTTTCAGTGAGGGCCGCCGTTTCAGTGAGGGCCGGCGCTTCGGCGGGGGCCGGCTCTTCGGGCCGCAGCATCGGGTACAGGCAGGGTCCGTCCGCGGTGATGCGGTAGGGGTCGAGCGGCCGGTAGCCGTGCCGGGCATACAACGCCCGGTTCCGGGGCCCGGTCGCTTCCAGGTAGGCGGGCCGGGCGGGCCGGTGCCGGAGCAGAACCGAGCCGTGACCGCGGGATTGCCGGCCGGGGACGACGGCGAGGAACGCCAGGTACGCGTGTGGCCCGCCCCGATGGTGGGACTGCATCGTCTGGTCGAGGGCTTGGAAGCGGTGCAGGGCGGGGCCGGTGATGACGGCGAGTCGCTGGTCGTAGTCCTCGATCGGGGGTGCCGGGGTGGTGTCGTACCAGACGGCGCAGGCTTCTTCTCCCAGCAGGTCGACGTGGCCGTGGGTGATGGCGTGGGTGGCGAGCATGGCGAAGTACGGCGGGTAGACGCCGCGGCGCAGGCCGGGGTCGGGGATGAGCCAGTCGGCGAGGTCGCCGTCCTGGAAGGCGGCGGCGAGGATGCCGGTGACCGTGTCGAGGTCGCCGGCGGTGGCCTCGACCGGGTTCATCGCCGGTCCCTGGCATCGGTGGCGTCGATCGCGGTCTGGTGGGCGCCGGCGCCGATGGCGGCGTAGACGGCGGGCCGGGCGGTGCGCAGGTAGAGCGCCCACAGCATGCCCAGGACGGCCGTGGCGGCGAACGCGGCCGGGAAGATCCAGCGCCACGGTGAGGACGGGTCGACGCCGAGGAGCACGTGGAACTGCTGGAGGGTGATGACCAGGATCGCGCCGAGCGCGGCGGCGGCCAGTGCCGGGGCGAGCAGACCGCGGACCGCGCCGACGGTGACGCGGTTGGCGGGGCGCAGGAAGTAGCCGGCGACCGCGACGGAGGTGACCAGCATGAGGACGAGCACGCCGAGGCCGCCGGTGACGGTGATCCAGAAGAACAGGTTGATCATCGGGTCCCAGCCCGCGTAGGCGTAGAGGGCCAGCACGACGCAGGCCAGCACGGTCTGGGTGATCGACGCGACGTGCGGGGACCGGCTGCGCACGCTGGTGCGGGCGAGGGCGCGGGGCAGGACGCCCTCGCGGCCGAGGGCGAAGAAGTAGCGGGCGGCCGTGTTGTGGAACGACAGCAGCGCCGCGAACAGGCTGGTGATGAAGAGCAGGTGCCCGGCGATGAGCAGGGACGAGGGCACGTACGGCGCGGCGAGGTCGAAGATCAGCTCGGTGCCGTGCTCGGTGGCGGCGGCCACGATGTCGCCGGGGCCGACCGCGACGGTCATGGCGAGGGCGCACAGGCTGTAGAGGACGCCGATGACGGCCAGGGCGATGTAGGTGGCCCGGGCGACCGTCCGCCGCGGGTCCTTCGACTCCTCGGAGAACACGGCGGTGCCCTCGAAGCCGACGAATCCGGTGATCGCGGTGACCAGTACGGCGCCGATCCCGCTGGTGAGCAGCTGGGCCGGGGAGATCGCGGTGAGGTCGACGCGCCCGCCGGCCGGGTGGGTGACGTGCACGGCGGCGAGGACGAGTGCGACGCCGATCTCGCCGATCAGCAGGGTGGCCAGGACCCGGCCGTTGAGGTCGACCCGGCGGACGCCGAGCAGCGCGACGACCGCCCACCCGGCCAGTGCACACAGCCACCAGGGCACGGACCAGCCCAGGTGGGCGGCCACGAAGTCGGCGCTGACCTTGCCGAAGCCGCCGTAGAGGCCGATCTGCATGGCGTTGTAGGCGAGCACGGCCACGGCGGACGCGCCGACGCCGGGCACCCGGCCGAGCCCGTGGGTGACGTAGGTGTAGAACGCGCCGGAGTTGACGACCTGGCGCGACATCGCGACGTAGCCGACCGAGAAGACCGCGAGGACGAGCGCGACCAGCAGGTAGCCGATCGGGATGCCGACGACGCCGGTGACCGCCCAGCCGGTGGTGGCGCCGCCCGCGATGACGGTCAGGGGCGCGGCGGCGGCCATCACGATGCAGACCACCGGCCACACGCCGAGGCGGCCGACGGCGAGGGCCTGCTCGATCGTGGTGCGGGTGTGGGACGGCGAGGGGTGGTGGGACATGGGAGGACTCCTGTCAGGAACTGATCGCGACGGCGTTGCCGACGAGCCGGTCGAGGTGGCGCAGCAGGGTGGGGATCGGTGGCCGGGTCCGGCGGCTGTCGTCGCCGAGGCGCTGGACGATCTGGGCGGGACTGCTGAACACCCGGCGGTAGACCCCGGTGGAGAGGCAGAGCCCGGCCAGCACCCGGTCGAACGCGTCGAAGTCGTAGCCCCGCTCGGCGGCCGTGTTCAGGCGGGCGCACGCCCAGTAGGCCTTGTTGTTGTCGGTCGGCGCGTAACCGCTGCGGGGTGGGCCGAACAGCCGCTTGCGCGGCACCGCGACGAGGTCGCCGGAGCGGACCAGGCGGTGGGCGACCTGCTCGTACGCGTGGAACCGGCCCGACGCGTACGCCGGGCGGGCGGACAGGTATCGCAGCCAGTCGGGCACCGCCACCGGGCCGGGCTGGCTGGACACCTCGGTGAGGACGGTGTGCGCGAGCGCGTCGGGCGGCGGGCGCCGGCCGGTGATCACCAGCATGTCGCCGTCGACGGTGAGGTAGTTCATGGCCGCCAGCTCGGCCAGCAGGGCACAGGCGAGCCCGGCCGAGATGAGGTCCTGGTCGACGCGGAGCCGGTGCCCGTCGTGCGCCAGCCGGAAGAGGTCGTCGGCGAAGAGCGGCCATCGGCTGGTCCCGCGGGTGGGCGGATATCCGTACCCGCTGCCGGGATGGTTGTCGTCAAAGGTTCCGGACATGTCCCCGTCTTTCGTAGTCTCCGAGGTGGCAGTTGTCGATGCCGTAGATGACGCACGACTACCCTACGCACGACAATTTCCGCGCGACAAGGGTGAATGAGTGCGAAAGGTTTCGATGCAGGGCCCGGGATGCCGGGGTCACCCGCCGGGGTGCCGGACTGGGCGGACCGTCGCAACCTCGATAGGCTGAGCCGATTGGCGTGGAGAGGGCGGGTATGGCGGCGCAGCGGGACGGCTCGTTCGGGCTGGACGACTTCGGCGTCGACGACCGGCTCCGGCTGTTCTCGTATGTCAACGCGGACAACCGGCTCGCCTACCTGTGGCTGCTCCGCGCCTTCGAGAGCGCCCGCGACAGCTACCAGGTCGTGCTGCACACCTCGGAGGTCCAAGCCGCGCTGAGCGGGCTCGCCGACGTACACCCGGAATGTCCCGACCCGGCGACGCTGGAGCTGCCGCGACTGCTGGACGCCCTGGTCGAGTGGGGTGTGCTTGACCGCAGTCAGGACGGCGCGCGGGCGGCGACGCTCGCGGAGTACCGGAACCGCCACTCGGTGTACCAGTTCACCGAGGCGGGCTACCGGGCGCACCGCGCGGTCGAGAGCGTGCTCGCCGCGGGGCTGGACGACAGCACGCTGTCCCGGCTCGTCTTCGCGGATCTGCTCGCCGACCTCAAGGATCTGCGGGCCGCCAACGAGAACGGCGACGCGGAGAACGTCTACCGGAAGCTGAACCGGCTGGACCGGGCGCTCGCCGACGTGGCGGAACGCGCGGCGCGCTTCTATCACATGCTGGGTGACCTGGGCCGGACCCATGACGTACGCCCCGAGGTGTTCCTGAGTCACAAGGATGCGCTGCTGGCGCATCTGCGGGACTTCCACGACGAGCTGCAGCGCTACACGCCACGGCTGCGGGAGGCCGTCGCCGAGGTCGAGGCGACCGGGCTGGACCGGATGATCGAGGCCGCCGCGGAGGCCGACGAGCGGCTGTTCGCGACGCACGCCGAGCGGCTCGCGGACTGGCGGCGGCGGTGGGCCGGCCTGCGGTCGTGGCTGGCGCCGGCCGGTGACGCGCCGAGCGAGGCCGAGCGGCTGGGCGGTGCGACGATGGCCGCGATCGGTGACGTCCTGGCGTTGCTGCGGCGGGTGACCGAGGCGCGCCGGGGTGGGGTGAGCCGGGAGTCGCAGTTGCGGCACCTGGCAGCGTGGTTCACCGGGGCCGGCTCCGAGGAGGCAGCGCACGCGATCTTCGATGTGGTGTTCGGGCTGGGCGCGCCCCGGCACGTCGGGGTGGCCTACGCCGATCCGGAGGCGATCGCGAGCCGATTGTCCTGGTGGGAGGCACCGGCCGTGGAGTTGTCGCGGTCGCTGGTGCAGTCCGGGCGGTTGCCGGGGCAGGGCAACGGGCGGCCGGCGAGGATCGAGCGGTCCGACGCGTCGCGGCGCGCTCTGCGGGAGCGGCAGGTCGCCGAGGAGCGGCGTCAGGCGGACGCGGCGGCGCGGCTGATCGCGATCGGGGACGTCGAGCTCGACGGCGCGCAGGCCGGGGCGTTGCGGCGGTTGCTGGACATCGCCCTCTCCGCGCGCACGGCCGGTCGCCGGGACACACCGCTGGCCGCGGCGGCTTTCGGCGTACGGCTGACGCTCACCCCGACGCCCGGAAGGTTCAGCACCGTCGTGACCGAGTCGGGCCGCCTGCACCTGGACGGCTACGAGCTGTCCGTGACGCCGGCCGGGCACACCGTGGCGCGGCATGAGGTCGGCACCGCGGCGGCCGGGCTTGTGGCGACGGCGGGCGATGCGGCATGAGGTTCGCCGCCGAGGTCTCCGATCTGGAGCTGGCCGACTATCAGCGCGCGGTCCGCCTGCTGCTGCGCCACCCGATGATCACCGCCACCTTCCCGGACGAGAAGGCCCTTCCCCGCGTACGTCGTTTCGCCGCCGAGCTGCGCCGGGATCTGTCCGAGGCGTTCGGCTACCGGCTGGAGTTGCACGGCGCGACCGCTCGCCTGGCGCGCACCGCGGACCGGCTGGACCCGGATCGTCCGGCGCTGTCGCGGACCGGGCGGCCGTTCGACCGCCGGCGGTACGCGTACCTGTCGTTGTGCCTGGCGACGCTGGGCCGGGCCGGCATCCAGATCACGTTGAGCGAGCTGGCCGACGCGGTCGCCGGGGACGCGAACCGGATCACCGGCCTCGGGCTGGATCCGGATGCGGGCGCGGACCGCCGGGCGTTCGTGGACGCGGTCGCGTGGCTGGAGGAGCGGGGGGTGCTGCGCCTGGCGGACGGGTCGAGCACGGCGTGGGCCAGCGACCCGGGCAGCGGCGAGGCGCTCTACGACGTGGCGCGCGACGCGGTGTTCGCGCTGTTCCGCCCGCCGCGGGTACTGCAGCACCTGGAGTCGGTGACGGCGCTGCTCGATCGGTCCCTGACCAGCAGCGGGAACGCCGAGCGGCGGGCCGCGGCGCAGGCCGCCCGGCGGACCGCGGTGGAGCGGCCGGTGGTGTACTTCGACGACGTGAGCGCCGAGGTCGGCAATCACCTGCGCGGGCAGGCGCTGCCGGCCGACCTGTACCGGCTGACCGGGCTGCGGCTGGAGCGCCGCGCCGAGGGCGTGCTGCTGGTCGACACGGCGGGCTGGTCGGCGGAGCGGTTCCCGGGCGCCGGCAGCGTGGCACAGGCCGCGGTGCTGCTGGCGGTCGCGATCGCCGAGCGGGTGTCCGATCCGGACGGTCGCCGGGCGCGCCGGATGCCGATGCCGGATCCCGCTGACACGCAGGCGGCGCTGGTCGCCCTGGTGGATGCGGGCCTGCCGGCGGGGATCCCGATGATCGGCGACGAGGTGGAGCCGGTCGAGGCGGCCGGGGACGAGTCCGGCGAGCGACGGCTGCCGCTGCTCACCGACAGTTTCCTGCGCGAGGCGACGGCCGACATCCTTCGCACGTACGGGTCGGCGTTCGGCGCGACGTGGCACGCCGATCCGGAGCGGCTGCGCCGGGAGGCGGTGTCCCTGCTCGTACGCTTCGACGCGGTGACCGCCGTGCCCGGCGGCGTGCTCGCCCGACCATTGATCGGCCGTTACCGCGGCACCACCGCCCAGGTCAAGCAGCGCACGCTGTTCTAGCAGAGGAAACGTTCGTTGGCCCGCTTCGCACCGACCCGCGCCGGAATCGTCAACCTCTGGGATTACCGGGACGAGGAGTTCCTGTTCGTCGACGGCTGGCTGGTGCTGCGCGGCCCGAACGGCTCCGGCAAGACCAAGGCCCTCGAGGTGCTGTTCCCGTTCGTGCTGGACGGGCGGATCGAGCCGCGCCGGCTGAACCCGTTCGCGGGCGAGGACCGGACGATGAAGTCGAACCTGCTCTACCGGGGGCAGGAATCCTCCCACGCGTACGTGTGGATGGAGTTCGGCGACGGCTCGTCGTTCGTGACGATCGGGATCGGGCTGCGGGCGCACAAGCACAACGACCGGGTGACCCGCTGGCACTTCGTGGCCGACGGCCGGATCGGGGTGGACCTGTCGCTGCTGGACGCCGACGACCGGCCGGTGTCGCGGCGGGAACTGATCGACGCGGTGGGGCCAGAATCGGTCAAGGACTCGGCCGAGGAGTACCGGCACCTGGTCGACGCACGGCTGTTCGGGCTCGGCCCGGCCCGCTACGAGCAGCTCCTCGATCTGGTGCTGACGCTGCGCAAGCCGCAACTGGCGAAGGATCTCAACCCGGTCGAGCTGTCCCGCACGCTGCAGCGCGGCCTGCGTCCGGTGGAGGATCACCTGCTGGTCGAGGCGGCGCGCTCGTTCGACGACATGGAGGCGGTCGCCCGTACCCTCGAAGGGCTGATCGCTGCGGACGGCGCGACCGGCGCGTTCCTCGGCGTCTACGCCACCTATCTGCGCACCCACGCCCGGGCCGCGGCGGATGCGCTGACCGCGCGGCGGGAGGCGGCCGGCGAACGGCGGGAACGGCTGTCCGCGGACCGGCGCGAGGCTCTCGCCGCCGAGCGGGCCGCCACGGTCGCGGAGACGGGCCTGCTGGCCGCCGAGGGTGAGCCGGGCCGGTTGCGGGCGCATCTGGACCGGCTCAAGGGCTCGGCGGCGTACCGGTCGCACGAGCAGCTGGCCGACCTGGAACGGCACGTGCACGACCTGGCGGCCGCTGTCGTGCGGGCGCGGGCCGAGGTCGGCACCGAGCGGGAGACGGCCGGTCGGCGGCGATCCGAATCGGTCAAGGCGGCGGCGGAGGCCCGGGACGCCCGGGCCCGGGCCGGCCGGGTCGCCGGCGAGCTGGCGGCCGAGGCGGAGACCGGCGGCATCGAGTGGCGGGCCGGGGACACCGAGCCGGACGGGCTCGACGCGCGGCTGACGGCCCGGGTCGAGGCCCGCCGGACCGACGTGCGGGTGGTGCGCGGGCTGGCCGATCGGCTCGCCGAGGCGGAACGCGAGCACGGCCGCGCCGCCCAGGACGACCGCGACGCGCGGGCCGCGGTGGACGAGGCGATCGCGGCGCAGGAGTCCGCGGTGACGGCGCTGGGCACGGCGACCCGGGAGACCGCCGACGCGGTGCACGCGTGGGGCGGCGAGCACTCGGGCCTGCTGACCGATCTGGATCTCCCCGGCCTGACGGCGGAGCTGGCCGCGACCATCACCGGGGAGCACGCCGGTGACGGGCCCGCCGGGCCGGGCGGGGAGGCGCCGGCCCTGCGGGACGTGTTCGCGGCCCGGGTCGCCGGGCCCGCCGGGGCCGTCCGCGACGAGCTGGCGGCGCTCGGTGCGCGGGCCGGCCAGCTGACCCGGGACCGGCAGGCGGTGACGGACGAGCGGGCCGCGATCGCCGCCGAGCACGACGACGCTCCCCCGCCCTCGCCGACCCGCCCGGCGCCGCGTGCGGGCCGGCCCGGCGCGCCGCTGTGGCAGCTGGTGCGGTTCGCCGACGGGGTGCCGGAGGCGGAGGCGGCCGGGATCGAGGCCGCCCTGCACGCCGCCGGCCTGCTCGACGCGTGGCTGCACCCGGAGAGCGACGAGGTCGCCGAGCAGGACGCCTACCTGCGGGCCGGCCCGCCGGCGCCGGGCGCCACGCTGACCGCCGTCCTGGTTCCCGAGGACCAGCGGCTGGTGCCGGCCGCCCGGATCACGGCGGCGCTGACCGGCATCGCGCTCGGCGACCTGACCGGGCCGTCCGGCGTGACCGGCGACGGCCGCTGGGCGCAGGGCAGCGGCGCCGGCCGGTTCGCCAAGGACCGGCCCGAGTTCATCGGGGCGACCGCCCGGGCCGCCCGCCGCGCGGCCCGGCTCGCCGACTGCGACCGGCGGCTGGCACGACTCGGCGCGGACCTTGCCGAGGTGGAGCGGGCTCGCGAGGCGCGGCGGGGCACGCTGACCGCGATCGATCAGGCCGGGGCGGCGTTGCCGTCGCGCGCCGCCATCACCCGGGCCGAGCGGGCGGTGGATCAGAGCACCACCCTGCTGCGCGTACGCCGGGAGACCGCGCACGAGGCCGCCGGACGGCTCGACGCGGCCGTCGCCGAGCAGTCCGCCGCCGTGGCCGCGTTGCGCCGGGCGGTCGCCGAGCGGTCCCTGCCGGTCGAGCGCTTGCAGGTCACCGGCGCCGCGGTTGACCGGTTCGAGCGGCTCGGGATCGAGTTGCGGCACGTGCACGAGTCCGCCGAGCGGGGCGAGTCCCTGGCGGCCGAGGCGGCGGACCGGCACGCCGAGGCCGAGCAGCGGGTGGAGACGGCGGAGCAGACCGCGCGCGAGGCGCAGGCCCGGCACGCGGAGAAGGACGAGGAGTTGCGCACCCTGTCCGCCGCGATCGGGGCGGAGGCGGCGCAGGTGCTGGCCGAGGTCGCGGAGACCGAGCAGGCGGTGGCCACGGCGGAGACGGCGCTGCGGACCGCGCGGGACGCGTACACGGCGGCGGAACGGCAACGGGCCGCGGCCCAGGCGCGTGTGCAGGTCGGGGAGCAGGCCGTGCGGGAGGCGGCCGGGGAGGCCCGGCGCGAGGCGGTGCGGCTCAGGCCGTACGCCCAAGCGGATCTTCTGGGTCTGATGCGCTGCCCGGTGACGCTGCGCTGGCCGGTCGCGGACGACGCGGACCTCGACCTGTCGCCGGAGGTGGTGGCGCTGCACGAGGCGATCCTCACCGCCACGCGTGACCTGTCGCCGACCGAGACGTCGCTGAAGCAGTCGGCGACCCGGCTGACCACGGCGCTGACCGAGTTGCAGGCGCAGCTGCCCGCGGCCGGTCTGGACCATCGGCCGGAGTGGGACACCGACGAGGGCGTGATCGTCGTGCGGGTCGCCGACGAGCAGGGGCTGACGCCGGTCGCGCACTTCGCCGAGCGGATCGCCGGGGAACGCCGTGACCAGGAGCAGTTGCTCACCGAGGCGGAGCAGCGGGTCTTCGAGGACGCGCTGCTGGGGTCCCTGGCCGGGCAGATCCACCGGCGCACGATCGAGGCGCGCGACCTGGTCGACGCGATGGACACCCAGATGCGGGCCCGGCGGATGTCGTCCGGGCTGACGGTCGGGGTCGGCTGGCGGCTCTCCGACGATCTCGACCCCGAGCAGCGTGAGGTCTGCAAGCTGCTGGAACGGGATCCGGCGCGGCTCGGGCCGGGGCAGCTGACGACGCTGCGGCGGCACTTCGCGTCACGGATCAAGGCGGCGCGGGCGCAGGCGCCGGAGAAGCCCTACCGGGAGTTGCTGGCCGAGGTGCTCGACTACCGGCAGTGGCGGGTGTTCGCGTTCGCCCTGCACCGGCCGGGCGGGACCACCGAGCCGCTGACCCGGGCCCGGCACAGTCAGCTGTCCGGCGGCGAGCAGTCGGTGTCGCTGCACCTGCCGCTGTTCGCGGCGGCGAACGCGCTGTTCGGCTCGGCCCGGCCGGACGCGCCGCGGCTGCTCGGCCTGGACGAGGCGTTCGCCGGGGTCGACGACAACGGCCGCGGCGAGCTGATGTCGCTGGCGAAGCAGTTCGACCTGGATCTGTTCATGACCGGGTACGACCTGTGGGCCACCCATCCGGCGGTGACCGGTTGTGCCCACTACGACCTGTCGCACTCCACGGTGGAGCACACGGTCTCGACGGTGCTGCTCGTCTGGGACGGCAAGACGAACATCGCGGACTTCGACGGGACCCTGGCCCGGGCCCTCGGTTCGCCGGAGTCCCGGCGTGTCCCCGCTTAGCCGGGATCCGGGCTGGCGGCGGCTGCTCGCCGCGGCCCGGCGCAGCCTGGAACGCACCGGTGGCGGCGTCGGCGGCTCCGTCTCGCTGTCCGCGCCGGACGACGCCGAGCGGCTCGTCGTGATCGGGGTGACCGGGGTGCACCGGCCGGCCGGGGTCGCCCGGGTCACCGTGCGGCTGGCCGACGTCGACGCCTTCCTGCGGTCAGCGCACGGCGTCACCCTGGCCGAGGCGGTCGGCCCGTTCCGGGACCGGCCCGGGGAACGCGCCCGCGAGGCGGTCGGCCGGGACGCGGTGCTGGCGCTGGCCGCGGAGAGCCGGCACGCCGGGCAGCCCTGGTACGCCGCGTTCGTGGAGAGCATGCGCCGGGACGGGACCCTGACCCGGATCGTTCGCGCTGGTCTTCCGTTCCCGCAGGTGGTGGCGGTGCTGGACGCGCTTCCGGCCGACGACGAGCCGATGCCGGTCTTCGCCGAGCGGGTGCTCGGCGACACCAAGGCGCTCGCCGACGGGCCGGTCCGCGGGCTGGTGCTGCGGGCCCTGGCCGGCTGGCACGACGTGCCCGTGCCGGTCGGCGCCGAGCCGGAACGCGCGCTGTGGGAACTGGCCGGGGTGGTGCCCGACGACCTGGCCAGTCAGGTTCTCGTGCTGAACCTGCCGGTCGTGGGCGGGCTGCTCGGCGACTGGCTGACCGAGGCGGCCGCCGCGCACGTGCCGTTCCGGGTCACGCTGCACCAGCTGCGACTGTCGTCCCTGGTGCTGGACGTGCCGGAGATCTTCGTGTGCGAGAACCCGGCGGTGCTGCGGGCGATGGCCGGGCGGGCGACCGCGCCCCTGGTCTGTACCGAAGGCGTGCCGTCGGTGGCGGTGCACCGGCTGCTGGGCGCGGCCGGGCCGGACACCCTGATCCGGTGGCGCAACGACTTCGACTGGGCCGGCGTGCGACTGACCGCGGCGGCGCTGGACCGCTACCCGATGGCGGTGCCGTGGCGGATGAGCGCCGCCGTCTACTCGGGGGCCGTGACCACCGGCGGTGCGCTGATCGGCACGTCGGCGGCGACGCCGTGGGACCCGGAGCTGGCGGAGCTGATGCGGCGACACGGCCGGTCGGTCATGGAGGAGCGCCTTCTCGACACCCTTGCCGGCGACCTGGTGGGATGCGGCGGGCGCGGGCTGGTCAGCGACGCTTGACGAGGCGGCGGAACCAGGCGGTGGCGGTCAGCCACACGGCTTTGAGCAGGCTGGTTCCCGTGAGCAGGGTTTCGCCGGCGCAGGCGGAGGCGCGGTCGAGCACCAGCAGGGCGCGCGCCAGGTCCTCCGGGTCGTCGCGCAGCCGCCAGAGGATCTCGGCCTGCTCCCAGGCCAGCGCCCGGGTGGTGCGGACCAGGATGCGCTGGCTCCAGTCGTCCAGGTCGCCGACGCAGCGGTCGATCTCCAGCTGCCAGGCGGTGGCGAAACGGCGGCGCAGCAGCGGGATCTGCTGGTAGAAGATCTTGTTCACCAGCAGGTAGTCCGGGTGCTGGGGGCCGTCACCGGGATGGCCGAGGCGCTCCCAGGTGGCGATCACGGCCAGGGCCAGGTCGTGGTTGATGTGCGCGTTGACGCCCAGGACGGCGGCGTCCACGGCCGTCACCGAGTCGTCGTGGGCGCGGCGGAACAGCACCTCCCACGCGTCGGCGGGATTGCTGCCGGTCACGCCCCACGCGCCGAGCGCCTTGAAGTACAGCCGGGCGAACTCGACGTCGAGGGTCTCCAGCCAGTCCGGGTCGGTCACGTCCGGCCCGCTCAGACTGGCGGCCACCTGTTCGGTGATCGTCAGGTACAGGGTGTTGAACGCGGCGACCCGATTCGCGCCCGGGCTCGGCGGCAGGACATCAAGAATCTTCTGTACGGTCTTGAGCCGTTCGATGACGCCGGCGATGTCCTCCGGCGGGGTCGCGACTGTGGCCAGCATCTCCTGCTGCGACGGTGACCAGTCGTGGGCCGCGGCGATCACGGCGCGGGCGAGGCGTTGGCGTCCGTCGGCGAGGGCGACGGCGCTGGACTGCGCACGAGCTCGGTCGAAGTTCACGCTGACATCGTGGACGCTCACACCCCGTACGGGAAACACAGTTTTCTTGTCCGATGACCGACGTATCAGCCTGCCATTCGGATATTCCCGATAATTTCCTGTCCTTTCGGTTCTGGCAAAAGTCCATCCACCGTTGCGTCGTTTCAAGAGCCGTTCGGGCGATCCGGGCAAAGATCTTCGTACCGACCTCGGTTCAGTACAGTGCCCTTGCTATTCGGGCGTGCCACGGTGGTCGCGGCTGACCATGTCTTGTCGGAACGGAGCTAGGCAGTGAATATCGAGACGGCCCTCAAGGAAGCCATGTCCATCGAGGGCGCCATCGGCGTCGCGCTGGTGGATTACACCAGCGGCCTGACGCTGGGCGTGCTCGGCGGCGGGCAGATCATGGACATGAACATCGCGGCGGCGGGCAACACCGACGTGATCCGCGCCAAGGTGCGCACGCTGAACATGCTCGGCCTGCAGGACGGCATCGAGGACATCCTGATCACCCTCGACACCCAGTACCACCTGATCCGCCTGCTGCAGAACAAGCGCAACGGCGACGCGTTCTTCCTCTACCTCTCGCTGCAGAAGGACCGGGCCAACCTGGGCCTGGCGCGTCACCAGCTCCGCAAGATCGAGGCGGACCTGGACGTATGACAAGTCCTGAGGAGCAGCACGTCCTCACCGAGCTCGCCCGCCTGCGCGTGCAGGTCCCGGGCGTGCTCGGGTGCGTCGTGGCGGGCGTGGACGGCCTGCTCATGCTCTACGACACCACCACCGGCACCGAGCCGCACGACGTGGCGGCGCTCGCCGCGGGCGCGCACGGCATCAGCCGGACCACGGGGGGCGTCCTGTCGCAGGGCGGCTTCTCCGACGTCACGATCCACAACCAGAACGGCTACCTGTCGGTCTACGCGATCGGCGAGCTCGCGCTGCTGGTCGTGATCGGCGACGGGCAGCTCAACATCGCCCGGCTGCACCTGGAGGCGCGCCCGGTGACCAACCGGCTGGCCGAGATGCTGCAGATCCGGCCCGCGCACCACATGTAGGCACCTCTCCTTCCGCAGACAGACCTTCCGGCGGGGCGCACAACGATGGTTGTGCGCCCCGTTCGCGTGCACTGCCGCCTTCGCATGCACCGCCGCGTTCGCGAGCACCGCCCGGGGCGCCGGCCTCGCGCGTGGCCGGACCACGGCCGTACCCGCGAATCGGGGGTTGATGTTGCCGTGTTTCATACTTTTAAGGTTATTTAAGGTTACCCATCAGAGGGTGGCTGAGCTGGGGAAACGCGGCGTTGGTCGCGCTGCGTGGCGTTGACCTGCACATCGACGCGGGCGTAATTGTTAACCGCCTTACCAATCCCCTCTCTCGGCTAGGGAGACCCCCGTGAAACGCTCCCGCATCCTCGCCGTCACCACCTCGGCGCTGGTCGTCGCGACGCTCGGCGTCCTCGGCATCACCAGCGCCTCGGCGGCCAGCGCCGGCACGCTGACGAGCTCGCTCAACGGCAAGTGCCTCGACGTCACCGACGGCTCCACCACCAACGGCAACCTGCCCCAGCTCTGGGACTGCGTCGCCGGCAGCGCCAACCAGACCTGGACCCTCGCCGACAACGGCTCGGTCCAGGGCCGCGGCAAATGCCTCGACGTCGCGAACAACGCGACCACCGACGGCGCCGCCGTGCACCTCTGGGACTGCTACGACACGGTCGCCAGTCAGAAGTGGACCCTCAGCGCCGCCGGCGCCCTGGTGAACACCGCCTCCGGCAAGTGCCTCGACGTCAAGGACAAGAGCACCGCCAACGGCGCCAAACTGCAGCTCTGGTCGTGCACCGGCACTGCCAACCAGAAGTGGACCTTCGGCGGCGGCACGACGCCGACCCAGCCGACCACTCCCCCGGCGACCGGCGGCCCCGGCATCAAGGCCGTCGCGCCCTACTACTACACCGGGTGGGGCAACCCGCCGAACCTGACCACGGTCACCAGCACGACCGGCGTCAAGTGGTTCACCATGGCGTTCATCCTGAACAGCGGCACCTGTGACCCGAAGTGGGACGGCAGTCGCGCGCTGACCGGCGGCGCCGACCAGACCGCGATCAACACCATCCGGGCCAACGGCGGGGACGTCGTCGTCTCCTTCGGCGGCGCGGCCGGGCCCTGGCTGGAACACACCTGCGGCAGTGCCTCCGCACTGGCGGCCGCGTACCAGAAGGTGATCAACGCCTACTCCCTCAAGGCGATCGACATCGACATCGAGGGCACGCCGTACAACAACGCCACCGACCAGCAGAAGACGGTCGACGCGCTGAAGACGATCAAGGCCAACAACCCGGGCATCACCACCTACGTCACGCTCGGCAGCGGCACCGGCGGCCCCGACGCCTCGCTGATCAACCGGGCGGCCGCGGCCGGCCTCGTCGTCGACGGCTGGGGCATCATGACCTTCGACTGGGGCAACACCACCGGCAACCAGGGCCAGCTCACCATCCAGGCCGCCGACGGCCTGAAGAACAAACTGAAGACGGCGTACGGGTGGTCGGACGCCGAGGCGTACCGGCACGTGGGCATCTCGTCGATGAACGGCATCACCGACGAGCACGCGACCGTGACCCTGGCGGACATGCAGGCCATCACCGCGTACGCCCAGCAGCACACCATCGCCCGGCTGACGTTCTGGTCGCTGAACCGGGACCGGCAGTGCCCGGGCGCGTACCCGAACGACGACACGTGCAGTGGCGTGAGCCAGTCCGCGTACCAGTTCACGAAGATCATCGGCGCCTACAAGGGCTGAGCCGTTCCACCGGGGCCCGTGAGCGGCGCACGTCGTCGTTCGCGGGCCCGTCCCGGTGTCAGAATGCCGGGAACGGGTACTGAAGTCTGAATGCAGCGTGGTGAGGGTCGTGCGCCCGGGATGCCCCGGCGTGTCCTCCGGCTGCTCACGCTGCTCGCCGTGGCGGGAGCGGCCTACCTCGCCATGAGTCTCTTCGAGCAGGCGGCGCGGGCGGATGATCGACCTGTCGGGCACGGTGTGGCCGGCGTGGCGGGCACGGTCAAGTCCGCTTCCGACGCATCGGTCAAGTCCGCTGCGGGCGCCTCGGGCAAGTCTGCTGTAGGCGCGTCAGGCAAGTCCGCCGCCAGCGCCTCGATCAAGTCCGCTGCGGGCGCGGCCGGGAAGTCCGTCCCGAAGCCGGCCATCCGGAAGCGGACCGCCTCGAAAGCCGCCGTTCCGAAGGTCGCCACTCCGAAGGTCGCCGGGCGGAAAGCCGGCGCCTTGACATCGGTCGCTCCCAGGGTCGCCGCAGTGAAGTCCGTGCCTTCGAAAGCTGCCACCTCGAAGCTGGCCGCGGTGACGGGACACTCTCGGAAGACCCAGCGGCCGGCGGTCCGCACGCCGAAGGTTCCGGCATCGGACGTCCAGATCGGCAAGACGTTCCGGGAGGTGCAGGCCCGGACGTCGAGGGCGACCTCTGAGGTGGTCCGGGCCGCGGCGCTCCCGAGCCGGGTCACGATCGTCCGGCCGGCACTGGCAGCCCTCACCCGGCCTCCGTCACGGCCCACGTGGCAGGCACCGCCTCTGCCCTCATGGATGACGCCGTCCCTGCCCACGTGGCAGGCACCGTCCCTGCCCACGTGGCAGGCACCGTCCCTGCCCACGTGGCAGGCACCGCCTCTGGTCTCGTGGCACGTGCCGGCGCTGCCCGCGTGGACGGCGCCGCCTCTGCTGTCCCGGACGGCGCTGCCCCAATCGTCAGCGACCGGGATCGCTCCGGCCGCCCCGTTGCCCGGTGCCTCGACGCCGTCTCAGCCGGTGGTCGCGCCGCCGGCCCCCACGTTCCAGGTGGGCGTGACGTCGATGCTCATGCGGCTGCCGTCGTACGCCCAAGCCTTGCTCTTGTCGCCGGCGGCCGACCTGTCCGGCGGCTCGTCACCGGCAGCCAGGCCGTTCGGTGCCTCGTCGCCCGTGGCCGAGCTGTCCGGTTCCCCGAAGCCGGCGCCATCGCCCGGGCGACCCTCCGAGCATTCGGCCCCCGCCGGGCAGGCACGTGACTCCGGCGGCGGCAGTGCGCCCACGACCGGCATCGTCGCGTCGTCGTGGTGTCCCGAGGTGACGGCCGGTGGCCGTACCCCCGTCAGGAATCTGATCGCCCGCGGGCGCACCGTCCGCTACGCGGGCCCGCCCAGCTGAACCACCTCCCGCAGGAATCCGGAAGACCGGCCGGCGCATGCCCGGCCGCCCGAACCCTGGCTGGGAGGCCCTTCGTGATCCGCATTCTGCTCGTCGAACCCATGAACCTGCTCCGCGGCGCCCTGGCCGCGACACTGTCCCTGGAGGACGATCTCGAGGTGGTCGTCGACCTCGGCGACCTCGGCAAGGCGCTGGACATGGCCCGCGCGGCGCCGCCGGACGTGGCCGTCATCAACCTCGCGCTGCTGGCCGGCGACGGGCTGGCCACGATCGCCCGGTTCACCGCGGAGCAGCCCGGCTGCGCCACCCTGGTGCTGGCTGGCCCGGACGATCCGGCGCTGCTCAACCAGGCGCTCGACCTGCACGTCGACGGTGTCGTCGGCACCCAGGCGGCCCCGTGCGAGTTGGCCCGCGGCATCCGCCGGCTGGTCCGCGGCGAGCGGGTCATCGACGCGAACCTGGCGGTGGCGATGGTGACGGCACGGCGCAGTCCGCTGTCGCCGCGCGAGCTGACCGTGCTGAGCGTGGCCGCTTCCGGCGTGCCGTCCACCGAGGTTGCCGCCGAGCTGCACCTGAGCGCCGGCACGGTGCGCAACTACATCTCGGCGATCCTGCGCAAGACCGGCGCCCGCAACCGGCTGGAGGCGGTCCGACTCGCGGAGGGCGCCGGCTGGTTCCGGTGACGGCGCCGCTTCCACCCTGCGGGGTGCGCCGGCGTAGCCCCGCCCGTCGTGGCGACGGCGGCGCAACCGAGCCTCGAACGCGCGACGCGCAGCCGCACCTGGGGCGCACGGCGGCGCAGCCGCACCTCGAACGCACGACGCGCAACCGCACCTGGGGCGCACGGCGGCGCAGCCGCACCTGGCGGGGTGCGACTGCGCCTGTCCGAACCGGGTGCGGGTCAGAGGCGACCGAGCAGGGCGAGGATCGCGTTGAGCAACGCGGCCAGCCCACCAGCGGTCGGGGTGCCGTCGAGCAGGTGAGTGATCGCGCAGAGCAGGTTGCCGAGCAGGTTGCCGGGCGCCTGCACCGCGTTGATCAGCAGATGCACCTGGTTCAGGTCGATCACCAGGCCGAGCAGATCGAGGTGCAGCGGGCCGAGGACCAGGTTCAGCACCTGGCAGGTCACCGCCGCGATGGTCACGGGCAGGGCGACGGTACGCGTGACGGTGCCGACGGTGTCGCCGGACGCGTCGCTGACCGTGCCGGTGAGCACGCCTGTGGCCACCAGATTCCCGTTCTGGCCGGAGAACCTCGACGGGGTGAACGTGCCGGCGAACGAACCGTTGTCCCCCGTGCCGGTGATCGGGGTGGTGAGGGCGGTGACCGGCGCCGCCGCGGCCGGGGCGCTCGGGGCGGCGGTGGCAGCACCGGCACCCGTGAAACTGAATCCGAGCGCGACGAGCAAGGTCGCGGCGATCATCGATAGACGTAGCCGAGATGTCATCGTTCCTCCTGGTGAACAGTGTTCCGTTGACATCGACAAGCCTCGCTGCCGGGCGAGGCCCGCCCCAGTGAGCAGAGTCAGGAGAACCGCTGACAAATGTCACGTTCAACCGGCAATGGTGTACCGGCCAGGAGACGTGCGGCCGACGCTGTCCGCAAGGTGGGCGCCGACCCCGGCCGATGAGCGGCTCCCGGCCCGGCTGGCGCTGAGGGTTGTATCAAGGCCGGTTCAGAACCCTCAGCACCAGCCGGACCCGCGCGGCTGGCCCTCACGGCTGCATCAAGGCCCGTTCAGAACCCTCAGCACCAGCCGGGACCGGCGTGCGAGCCGGACCAGCCGGCCCGGCCGGGCTGCCGCCGCGAGTGGCGGCAACCGCCTTGATCCTCAGATGGCCTGGCCGGAGATGAACGGGAGCCAGCCCGCGTACCAGCCGGAGAGCAGCGCCATCGAGGCGAGCAGGATCACCAGGTCGCGGTCCTTCGCCCGGGCCAGCGCGACGGCCGGGATCAGCAGCACCGGGAACGCGGGCAGCAGGTGCCGGCCCATCATCGAGATGTGCGCGCGGGAGCCGACCACCAGGATCAGCGTCGCGGCGGCGTAGACGGTCAGTTGCCACGGCGCACGGCTGACCAGCAGCGCCAGCAGGATCAGGAAGCCGGCCAGGATCAGCACGGACAGGATGCGGATCGGCTTGTTCCCGTTGTCGTCGCCGACGCCCATCATGATGTCGGTGACCGTCGTCCAGGCCGATTTCCCCCAGTCCCATTCGGCGCCGAAGGTGTTCTGGTGGACCTCGAAGTACTTGCCGACGCCGCCCAGCCGGTAGGAGGCGTAGCCGATGTAGGCGAGCAGACCCACCGGAGCCAGGAGCATCGCGGCGTACGGCCGCCAGCCGCCCCGCCGTGAGATGGCCGCCACGAGAGCGGCCAGCCCGACCGTGCCGATCAGCGCGGCAGCCGTCGGCCGGCTCAGCCCGCTGATCCCGGCGAGCAGTCCCGCGATCAGCCAGCGCTCCTTGAGCACGTTGTAGAGCGCCCACACCGCCAGCGCCGTGAACAGCGACTCGGTGAACGCGCCGTTCTGGGTCATGGCCGCGGGCGCCAGCGCCCACACGCAGGCGAGCAGGATGCCGACGCGGTGGCTGTGCAGGTGGCGCCCGATGGCGTAGAGGCCCCAGGCAGCGGCGACGGCGGAGATGAACGAGACGATGAGGCACGCCGCGACCGGCGAGACGAACGGCAGGTACGTCAGCGGGCGCGCCAGCCACGGGTAGAGCGGGAAGAACATCAGGCGCAGCTGGTACGGCACCCCGTCGCTGTCGACCGCCCCGAGCGGGCCACCCAGTCCCAGTTCGGTGATCTTCGTGTACCACCGCGCGTCCCAGGACAGCAGCGCGTCCATGAACGAGGTGAAGCTGCGCCACTGGTTGTTGATCGTCCCGTCCGGGAAGACCTCCTTGCCCGGCGCCCGGACGTGGGCGTGGCTGGCCAGCACGTACATGACGTCGAGGCTGAGCGAGCGCAGCACCAGGTACAGCCCGATGGCGGGGGTCGCGGCCCACGCGGCGGCACGCAACCGGGTCAGCCGCCCGGCCGGCTCCGGCGGCGCGGCGGGCTCCGGAGCAGGGGTGCTGCCCTCGGCGGTGTCGGCGGTGGGATGAGAAATCGGACCGGCCTTCCTGGGCGTACGCCAACCGACGTCAATCGGTGCATGAGGCTATCGCTCCCGAGCCGCCGGCGCGATCCCCCGCCCGCCCGGTTTCGGATGATCATCGGCCGGTGCCGGACCCGGCTCTCACGGGTTCAGCTTCTTGCCCATCAGCCCCAGCCTCGCCAGGGCCGCGAGCTCGAGGACCAGGCCGCCGCTCAGGAAGATCAGCACGCTGGACTTCAGGGCCTGGCGGTATTCGGGCTCGGTGACCGGCAGGAGGCCGCCGTGGACGTTCAGGTAGTAGCGGCCGCCGGTCTCGGTCGGCTGCCCCGCCGGCCAGTTGACGGTGCCCGTGGCCTTGACCGTGATGACGACGATCGCCAGCACCGCGAGCATCGCCGCCGCCGCGGTGAGCACCGCACGCCAGTGCTCCGCAACCAGCGGACGCCCGTCGATCCCCCGCTTGCTCAGTCCCTTCGCGAGCCGATCGCTGGTGATCAGCAACGCGATGCCCGGGAGAGCTCCGAGCACCACCACGCCGAGTGGCAGCGGCGGCAGGGCCGGGACCGCCAGCCAGATCACGGCGAGCAGGGTGAGAGCCGGCACCGCCGCCGCGATGACGACGACCGTGTCCAGCACACGTGCCGGGGCGCGACCAGCCATGGGACAACCATCCTGCCTGTACGTCGGATGCGGGGGAACGGGTGGCGGCCTGCCGCACGCTCCCCCGCGTGTCGATCGATCTTGCCTCAGCGCGTGATGCCGCTCAGTCGGGATCCTTGTCGTAGTGCAGCACCGTGTACGAGTCGCCGTCGGTGAGGGTGACGCCGTAGCCGGGGCCGATCGTGACGTTCCACGTGGTCTCCGGCGAGCCGTCGAGCTTCTTCCCGGTGGACTTGGTGACCGTCCCCGTCGCGATGTAGCCGCCGCCGCCGCTTTTCGTGTGGAACCCGCCCGCCTGGTCCTTGACCCGCCCGTTCGACCAGGTGACGCCCGCGCCCCAGTTCGCGCCGACCTTGCCCTTCGCCGGGCCGCCGGTGAGGCCGTACGAGTGGTCGACCGTGAGGGTCCCGCCGGATCCGCCGTCGTCGAACATCAGGCAGCCCGAGACGGAGACCGACGCGATGTAGATGCCGACGCCGCCGCCGAGGCAGAACCCGAAGCTTCCGGTGTACGTCCCCGGCTCCGGGACGCCGGTGGTCGGCAGCGTGTCACCCCAGGGCGTCGGGTGCGGCACCGGATGCGACTTGCTGCCGCCGGCCTTCGCCGGAACCCAGCGCAACCGCGGCGGCGGGTTGTAGTGCTTCCTCGGCGAGTACGTGTGCGAGCTGGTCACGATCCGCGCGTGCGGGGCGTGGTGCCGCACCAGCGCCGCGTGCCGCGGGTCGGTGTGCACGGTGGTCACCGGCTTCGGCTTCGGCTTGGAGTTGCCGTGCACGTCGTCGTAGTAGTCGGTGCGCAGACCGGTCGGGTCGGAGTGCACCACCGGGTTGTCCCCGGCGTAGGAGAACCCGTTGAGCTGCGACGGATCGTCCTGGTCCACGACCGGGTCGCGGCTGACGAAGGCGCCCAGGGTCGCGTCGTACTCCCGCGCGCCCTCGTGGATCAGGCCGGTCGGGTCCTGGTCGCCGCCGACGAACGACTTCGTGCCGACCCAGCTGACCGCCGGGCCCACCGCGTTGCCGTACGGGTCCTGGTAGCGCTTGGTGGTGTTCTGCGCCGCCGTGTCGTCGATCGCGATCGTGCTGGTCCCGTTCGGGTCACAGCTCAGGAACTGCAGCCCGGCGGCGGTGCGCTGGGCGACCGTCTGGTTGTTGAAGGAGTAGTACCGCACCGCCGTCTTGACGCCGGTGCCGGAGAGCCGCAACTGCACGTCGCCGATGTAGAGGGTGGTGCCGGTCGGCTCGTGGGCGATCAGCCGGTTGCCGTCCGGGTCGTAGACGTAGGTGTAGTGGCTGCTGCCCTCGGTGAGCGACACCAGGTGGTTCTCGGCGTCCCACTGCAGGGTCTGCTGCGCGCTCGTGCCGGGCCGGCTGATCGTGTTGCCGGCCGCGTCGTAGGTGTACGCCCTGACCGTTCCCGAGGTGCTGGTCGTGCCGCTCACCGCGTGCGGGTGGCCGGCCTGGCCGTAGGCCGAGGTGACCGTGGTGGTCGCCGCCGCGGTGTGGGTGACCTCGGTCTTCCGGTTCCCGGTGCTGCCGTCGAAGGTCCAGGACTTCCAGTACGGCGCGGCCCCGCCGAGCCGATCGGTCGCCGGTGTCACCGCGCAGTCGCCGTCGGCCGGGGTCCACGCGTCGGTCAGGCGCTGCAACCCGTCGTAGGTGTAGCACTGGGTCTCCGCCGTGCCCGCGGCGGGAGTGTCGGCGGCCTTGGTGATGTTGCCCAGCGCGTCGTAGGAGTAGTGCACGTCCCCGACGACGGCCGACGCGGTCGACTTGAGGGTCTTGGCCTCGACGAGCCGGTGGGTGCTCTCGTCGTACGTCAGGGCCTGCTGGGCGAACGGGGCGGTGTTGCTGTCGGCGAAGGTGGTGACCGCCGGCTCGCCGTAGCTCGTGTACTGGGTGGAGAGCACGATCTGCTTGGTGGTGCCGCCGAGGTCCGTCTTGAGGCTGTACGGACGCCCGGTCGCCTGGTCGTAGCTGTAGTTGAGCGTCTCGGCCGGCACGTCCCCGGTGGCCGGGAGCGTCTTGCTGTTCATCGTGCCGTCGAGGTTGTACGTCGCGCTGAACCCGTACGTCCCGGCCAGCGCCCCCTCGGACGCGGGGATCGTGGTGATCGTGCCGGCCCGCTGGTAGAGGTTGTTGTAGCCGATCACCGTGCTCTTGTACTCGTCGGTGCCCACGAAGCGGCTGGACGACGTCAGGTGGCCCTTGGCCAGGGTGTCGTACGTCCAGGTGGCCGTCCTCGTGCCGGTCCCGGCCGCGCCGAGCCAGGTAGCAGTCCTCCGGCCGAGCGGGTCGGCGTAACCGGCGGGCAGGGTGTAGTCGTACGACACCGTCCGGTTCAGCGCGTCGGTGGTGCTGGTGACGTCGCCGGCGTCGTCGTAGGCCGTCGTCGTGGTGCCGCTGTCCGGGTCGGTGCTGCTGACCGTCCGGCCGAGCAGGTCGAACGCGTACCGCCACTGGCTGCCGCCGTTGTCGGTGACGACGGTCTGCTCGCCCTTCTCGTTGTACGTGTACTTCGTCGACTCGTACGTGCCGCTGACCGTGGTGCCGGTGTAGCGCCGCAGCTCGACCATGTGGTCCAGCGCGTCGGTGACGGTCGAGGTGGGTGTGCCGGCCGTCGGGGTGGCGGCGTCGGCGGCCGGCGTGACGTCGACGCGGTCACCGCCGTACGCCGTGGTGGTGTGCCATTGGGTGACGCCGTGGGCGACGAACGCCGAGCGGATCTCCCGGCCCGCCCCGTCGTAGGTGGTGAGCGTCTGCGCCGGCACGTTCTGGTCGATCGGCGCCGGGAAGAGCGTGGTGCCCGGCGCGCCGGCGTTGTAGTACGGCCCGCTCTCCTTCACCGTCTGCCCGAGCGAGTCGTAGAAGACATCCGAGACGGTACGGCCGCCGCCGGTCGCGAGTTCCTGCGTCTGGCGCTCGCGCAGCAGGCCGTCGTAGAACGCGTACACCGGCACGTAGGTGGCGGACGCGTCGAGGTTGCTGGTGGTGACGACCGACGGCGCCGTCTGGCTGATCTGGTAGGCGAACGTGGTGTTCGCCGTCGCGCCGGCGCTCTTCGACCGGGTCGGTTTCCAGATCGCGGTCTTGCGCCCGAACGGGTCGTACGTGGTGTCGGTCCGCTTGTTGTTCTCGTCGACCGACGCCGTGACCACGCCGTACCCGGGGGCGATCTCCGCGGTGGTGACCCAGCCCAGCGGGTTCTTGGTGGTCTTGGTCGCGGTGACCGGCCCGCCGGTGGCCGGGGTGAACTCGGTCAGCGAGTGGTTGCCGCGCACGTCGGTGGCGTCGGTGACCCGGCCGTACGCGTCGTAGACGCTCGCGGCCGTGGTCAGCCAGGTGATCGACGACGTCGTCCAGGCCTTGGCGGTCTGCTCCCTGGTGATGTCCCCCTTGGTCGGGGCGACGCCGTACGCCTGGCCGTCGAAGCTGCTCTCGACGTCGGAGATCACGTCGTCCTGCGTGGCCGGCGCGGTGCCGCAGGGCTTGGCGTACTCCTGGGTCCGCCCGACCGTGTCCAGCAGGTTCACTGTCGTGTTGCGGTTGTAGGTGGTGATCGTGCAGGTGTCGTCGTCGCTCTTGGCGAGGTCGCCCTTGTCCCACACCTGGGTCGTCATGCCGTACACGTCGAGGGTGTCGACCTTCTCGGTGCGCCGCGGCGATCGGCCGCCGTCCAGGTCGGTGCGCGAGTGCGTGGCGGCGATCCCGGTGCGGTACGCCGCGACGGTGCGGCCGTTGATCGTGCGGGTCGCGACCGCGGCGGACTTCCAGGGATCGTCGATCTCGCCGCTGACCTCGGCGCCACCGGGGCCGTTGCGGACGATGGTCTCGCGGGTCATCCCGGCGTACGCGTCGTCGTCGGCGACCGTGGCCCCGGTCGAGTCGGTGACCTGGGCGGCGCGGGTGCCGGACGAGGTCTTGTCGCCGTTCATGCCCAGGAAGTAGCGGACTGTCGTGCTCGACCTCGGGTCGCCGGTGTCCCCGGTGGTGGTGGTGACCGTGTCGTAGCCGCGGAACTGGCCCCACGTCTTGCGGGTGGCCGGCACCAGGCCGTTGTCCTCGTCGTAGTGCCAGGCCGGCGTGCCGTAGTCGTAGGTGGTGCGGACGCGCGGGCCGCCACCGGTCTGGTCGTTCTCCGAGACCGCGGTGACCCGGTACTTGTTGAACCAGTCGATGCGCGGGTTCGTCTCGCCCGCCCGGGTCCAGAAGACCGGGTAGCAGTTCGCGGTGTTCGCGTCCGGCGTGGGCGTCGACCCGGCCGTGCACTCCTGGTCGGAGTAGGTGACACCGATCAGGTCGCCGGTCTCGGTGGTGATCGACGCGATCCGCCACCAGTTCATCTTCGCCGCGTTGTCGGTGGCGGTGTCGACCCGGTTGGCCTTCTGGACGCCGGTGAACGAGACGTCGGGCAGGGTCGCCGTGCCGCCGTAGAGGCCGGTGTGCGAGATCGACGACAGCCACAGGCCGGCGCGCGTGCTGTCGCCCGGGTCCGGGTACGTCTGGTGCAGCGTCCACTTCTCCACCGGCACGTACTCGCTGGTGGAGGCGTTCCAGACGGAGGTCTGCACGGTGTCGAGACGCTTCTGGCTGAAGAAGGTCGGCGCGTAGTCCTTGCACGAGGTGGTCGACGTGCAGGACTGGTCCCAGGGGACGTCCGGCCAGTTCGACGGCGTGCTCGACACGCAGGTGGTGCCGGCGGTGACGCAGCGGTCGGCCGGGGTGAAGTCGACCTTGTTCGGCGCCTTGGTGGTCAGGTCGCTGTCCTTGCCACCGGTGTGCTGGTCGGTGCCGTAGTCGATCCGGCTCAGGTAGCCGCCGCGGGTGTAGGTCGAGATCGAGCTGCTGGTCAGGTTACGGGCGTACTTGTTGGTCTCCGGGGTGTACCACAGCGACATCGTGTCGCCGTGCGGGTCGACGACGTAGTCGAGGTTCCACTCGTACGCCTGGCTGCACGACGCCGACGCGAACGTCGCGTTGTAGCAGGGCTCGCCGGAGTTGTTGCCGAAGACCGGCACCGTGTAGGCCGCGTTGGTGACCGGGTTGCCGGTCGCCCAGCCGGCGAGGTGGTTGAGGCCGAAGAAGTACTGCGTGCCGTCGGCGGTGGTGACCTTCCAGTACTCACCGTCGTTGTCGCCGTTGGTCGCGCCGGTCAGCAGCTGCACCTTCGAGCCGTCGTCACCCTTGAGCGACCAGTGCCCGTCGCCGTCGTCGCGGACCAGCTCACCGGCGTGGCCCGGCATCGACAACGTCGCGTTGGCGGTGCCCCAGCACAGGTCGCCGGTCTTGGTCTTGTTCGTGGCCGTGCCGCCCATGTCCTCGGCGCACGCCTTGTAGTTGCGCACGATCGAGCCGGGCTGGTAGCTGAAGCCCTCCCCGATCCAGCCGGGCTGGTTGTTCGAGGCCGCCATCTCGCCGTCGACCGACGCGGACGAGTAGTTCAGTGCGACGGCCGGCTCCGGCCCGCCTTGCGACGGCGGCACCCGCATCGGGTACGACCAGGTGAAGTCGCCGGACTGGTTGCCTCCGCTCCAGGTCGACGACGCCTTGAGCGGGGTCGCCGTGAAGTCACCGGCGTTGCCGGACGATCCCGAGGTCAGCGCGAGCGTGGTGGCCTGCGCGGTGGCGGCCAGCGTGACGGTCGCGGTGACCTGGGCGGCGGCGGGGTCGTTGCGGGACGGCACCGCGACCGGCTGGCAGGCCGCCGCGTCCGGGGTGGTGGTGGCGCAGCCGGGCACCTGGACCAGGTGGAGACGACCGGCCCAGTCCGCCCCGTAGGCCGACCGGAACGAGGCGTAGTCGACCGCGACGTCGACCGGGCCGGCGCTCGGCGCGGCCGCGGTCCGGCTGACCTCGATCAGCATGTCCCGCTTGGCCCGGACGGCGGCGTCGTGCCCGAGGATGCGGACGCGGACCGAGGATGCGGCGGCGGCGCCGACGCTGACCGGGGTGCCGGTCACCGCGACCGCGCGCCGTCCGGCCGGCGCGGCGACGACGGTGTCCGAAGCGGCCGGCCAGGTGACGGCGGGAGCCTTGCGCAGGGCCGCGGCGCCGGCCGGGTCGGCGGGCCGTCCGGCCGCCGGCTTGGCCTTGCCGGGGGCGACGCTGGGGGTGTCGGGGGCGGTCAGCTTGGCGGTCCGGTCCACGGCGGCGTACGCGGGCTGGTTGCCCGCGACGCCGATGGACAACACGATCGCCAGGCCCGCGGTCAGCAGGGCGCGGCCGGTCACGGCAGCCTCCATCAGTCGTCTCACTGGTTGGCCAGGACGTAGTAGGGGTCGTTGAACCGGTAGAGGTTGCTGATCTCGGTGGCGCTCAGGACCCCGTTGAACAGGCCCACGTTGTCGATGCCGCCGTTCCACAGATAGGCGTTGGCGTTCTGCCAGCGCCCGCTGCCGACCGCCACGGACCCGCTGGTGTACCAGGGGGTCGCGGTGAACGTCGCCGTGCCGGCCACCGTGCCGTCGACGTAGAGCGTCAGCACCTTGGTGGTGGCGTCGAAGACGCCGATCAGGTGGACCCAGGTCCCGGCCGTGGCGGTCGCCGCCGACTGGGCGACAGTGGCCGTCGGGCTGGTCACGTCGGAGCCGTGCATCCAGAAGTCGTAGTGGTTGGTGCTGCTCAGCCCCAGGCCGAAGTTGGCCGTCACGGCGCCGTTCTGCGAGACCGCGTTGGTGTAGGTGCTGTTCGGCGCGGCCGGGTCGACCCAGGCGGACACGGTGAACGAGCCGTCGGTGCGCACCGAGGGCCGCGCCGAGAGCCCGTAGTCCGGGTGGGTGGGGGTGAGAATCGCCGCCGGGGTGCCGCCGGTGCCCGGCGGGTTCATGTCGTCGATCCCGACCTGCGGGCTGCCGGTCCAGGTCAGCGGGTTCGCGACCGGGTCCTTGGCGTTCTGCGCGGGGTCGAGGCCGAGCGGGTACTGGTCGGCCCAGCTCGAGGCGCTCAGCGAGGCGATGTCGGCCTGGTAGGCGACCCGGTCCCAGACGCGCACGGCGGAGATGTCACCGGCCCACCAGCCGGTGGAGGTGTCGGCGTAACGCTCCCGGCCGATGACGAACGGGCCGGTCGCGTCCCAGAGCGGGCCGGTCAGCGCGGCGCTCTGCTGCAGCACACCGTTGACGTAGAGCCGGATCTGGTTCGCCGACAGGTCGTAGACGCCGAGCAGGCTGCTCCACGATCCGATCGGTGCGGTCGCGGCCGACACCGTCCGGGTGGTCACCACCGAGCTGGAGTCCGACGCGATCACGTCGAAGGTGAACTTGCCCTGGTAACAGCCGAGGTAGAAGCCGCTGGTGTGTACGCCGTCCTGGCCGACCGCGTTGGTCGTGCAGGAGGTGCCGGAGGGGCGGACCCAGGCGGCCACCGAGAAGGACGTGTCGGTGTGGATCGGGGCGGTCGCGGTCAGCTCGGAGCCGGTGCCGCCGAAGTGCCCGACGCTGCGCCCGATCTGCCGGCCGTCGGCGGTCCAGGTCACGTTCGCGGCGGTCGCGGCGTGGGCGCCGGTGCCGGTGTCGGCCCCGCTGCCGTTCAGGGCCCAGTCACCGGCAGGCGCGGCGGACGTGCCGGCCAGGAACTCCGCGCTGCCCATCGCGGACATGACGCCGGTGCTGGTCCAGGCGTACGCCTGAAGGGTGGTGTCGCCCGCGGTCGCCGGGGTGAAGGAGACCGTCACCGGGGCGCCGGCCGTCGTGGTCACGGTCTGCAGCGCACCCCCGGACGGTCCCCAGGTGTACTTGACCACGGACGCCCTGGTGGCCGCGGGCGCCGCGATGGTGAACGCCCCGGGCTTGCCCACGCCGCCGTGGACCTGGTCGTCGTCGGGATACCGGCCGTCGGCGGAGGTGATCGACGGCGGCTCGGGAACGGTGTTGTCGATCGTGAACCAGCAGGTCGCGGACGACGTGTCGGTGCCGTCGCCGACCGACACGCTCCACGAGTAGGTGCCGCCGCCCGGGATGGCCGCGGCCGGGATCCCGCCGGCCAGTTTCTGGCTGGCGCCGCTGGTCACGTTCGCGTACGACGTCGTGGCCGTTCCGCCGCCGGCCGCCGGGTAGGTGAACGTGACCGTCGACGCGTCAGCCTCGGCGTCGGTGACCGTCACGACCGGGACCGGGTTGTGCGCCGGGCTGCCGAGCGTGGCCAGCGCCGGAGCGCCCGCCGCGGAGGTCGCGCAGGTCGCCGCGTCGGTGTGACCGTTGCTGATCACCGGCGCGGTGTTGTAGGTGACCGACAGGTGCGCGCCGGTCGCGGTGGCGGTCTCGTCGAACTTCTTCCAGCCGTTCGACCCGTTCGTGGAGACCGTCTCGCTGGCCGCGCGCAGCCCGAGCGTGATGGTCGCGTTGCCGTTCGCCGCGGCGACCTCGCTGGTGAGAGCGGTCGTGCTCCACTCGGTCCGTACGCCGGTCTTGTCGGTGCAGTTCTGGTTGGAGGCGGTCGCCAGCGACGAGCTCCACGCGGCGTTGTTCGACGTCCACGTGGTCGTCGAGCTGAGTGCCTGGGTGACGTGATGCAGCTGGGTCACGGTGTTGCTGCAGCTCCAGGAGTGCAGCAGGTTGTCGGAGAAGGTCACCGCCGTGACGTGCTTGCCCTGCCACGTCGCGGTGGAGAACTGGAACAGCGACCGGTACATGTCGGTGCCGTCACCGGCGTTGCCGACCTTCGCGTGGTCGGAGCGGTCGTAACTCCAGTACTGCTGGCTCGGGTGACCCTTGTTGATCATCGCCCAGTAGCTGCGGGCCGGCGACGACGACTTCGGGTCGATGAAGACCGGGAACGTCGTCGCGGGGTCGGTCAGCAGGCTCCGCACCGGGGTCATCACCAGCGTCGTGCCGGACATCCGGGCCGGCATCGTCGCGGTCCGCGCGCCGGCGCCGGGCCCGTCGAAGGTGGACACCAGCTCGGACCGCACGTCCTGCGCCGGCATCGAGGCCGGCGGCTTCGTGGCCGGCAGCGTCGAGTCCCACATGGCCGCGGGCCCGATGTCGAAGGCGTCGCTGACCGCCGCGGCCGGCGTCCTCGCCCGGCCGGCGGCCCCGGCCGCGGTCAGTCCGGTGCCGGAGAGCGCGAACCGCAGTGCCGCCAGCGCCGGGTTCCGGGCCGCCGCCGCGGTCTTCACGACCAGCACCTCGGCGAAGCCCCACTCGTCGACGTGCAACGTCAGATCAACACCGGGAAGGACTTCGGCGTACGTCGCCACGGGGCCTGCCGTCACCGGCTTCGGCAGGGCCACGCCCGTCCACGTCCAGACGAGCTCCCGGCCCTGGCTCGCCACCCGCGCCAGCGGGCCGGTGCCCCCGCCGGAGAGCACCACCGCGGTCGGCGAGGCGATCGGCGAGAGGGTGCCGTCACCGTTCGCGTGCAGCGTCGTGTCCACCTGCGCCCAGGTGCCGTCGGCGCGCCGGACACGTTCCGGGACGGCCGACTCGGTCGCGGTGAACGAACCGTTCGCGTTCGCCACCAGCGTCGACGTGGCCGTGGTCGCGCCGTCGACCTCGACGGTCCGCCGGCAGGACTGCGCCAGTCTCGACGCCGAGGCCGGGTCCGGGCGCCCCCGGGTGGCACAGGCCGCGTCGGCGGCGCTGCTGGTGGTCGGGGGTCCGCCGGCGGCCACCAGGACCGCGGCGAGGGTGAGACCGGTGAGGGCCGCCCATCGCGCGATCGCCGGTCGTCCCCGTGAACCGTCTCGTGATGGAGCCAGGTCGTCATTCGCCGCTGTCACTCGATCATGATCAGTAGCGGTTCGATCACGCCGGCATGACATTTGCCTGTGTTGATCCGTGACGAATGTCAGGCCACAGAGGACTTCGACGTGCGTTAATGCTGCCGATCGGCGAGGCGTCCGGACAGCGTACGGCTAAATCCGCTTTTCCCGGCCTTGGCGAGGATATCGGAGATCGCGCCGGCGGCGCGACGGCCGCCGGGCGATTGTCCGGTGGCGTGGCCGGGTATCCGATGCCATGGCCAGTGCTGAACCCCTCGCGCGATCCGACAAGACGTTCTTCGGCCAGCCGCGACCGCTGGCCAACCTGTTCGGCGTGGAGCTGTGGGAACGATTCTAGTTCTACGGCATGCAGGGCATCCTGCTGATCTACCTGTACTACTCGGCCACCGACGACGGGCTCGGCATCGACCAGGCCACGGCCACCAGCATCGTCGGCGCGTACGGCGGCGCCGTCTACCTGTCCACAGTGCTCGGCGCGTGGGTCGCCGACCGGCTGCTCGGCTCGGAACGGGTGCTGTTCCTGAGCGCGGTCGTGGTCATGCTGGGGCACATCGCGCTCGCCACCCTGCCCGGCCTGCTCGGCGTCGGCGTCGGCCTGGTGCTGATCGCGGTCGGCAGCGGCGGCGTGAAGGCGAACGCCACGTCGCTGGTCGGCACCCTCTACGGCGAGCACGACGAACGCCGCGACGCCGGGTTCTCCCTGTTCTACCTCGGCATCAACCTCGGCGCGCTGGCCGGCCCGCTGCTCACCGGGCTGTTGCAGGACAACGCCGGCTTCCACTACGGCTTCGGCCTGGCCGCAGCCGGCATGGCGGTCGGCCTCGTCCAGTACACACTGGGCCGGCGCAACCTTCCGGCGGCCGGCCGCGAGATCCCGAACCCGCTGCCGGCGAGCCGCTGGCCGGTGGTCCTGACCGTGGCCGCCGCCGGGGTCGTCGCCGTGGTGGTCTCCGCGCTGACGTGGCTGACCGCGGACCGGCTCTCCACGGTGGTCGTCGTGCTCAGCGTGCTGGCCGCCGTCGCGTACTTCATCGTGATCCTTTCCAGTCACCGGATCACCGGCGAGGAACGGCGGCGGGTGTTCGCGTTCATCCCGATGTTCCTGGCCAGCGCCGCGTTCTGGTCGCTCTACCAGCAGCAGTTCACGGTTGTCACGATCTACTCGGACGAGCGCCTGGACCGCGCCCTCGGCGGCTGGGAGATGCCGGTCTCCTGGGTGCAGTCGATCAACCCGGTCTTCATCATCATCCTGTCGGGCGTGTTCGCCGCCCTGTGGACCAGGCTCGGCGATCGCCAGCCGAGCTCACCGATCAAGTTCGCCGCCGGTACGGTCGTGATGGGCCTGGCGTTCCTGCTGTTCCTGCCGTTCGCCGGCGGTGGGCCGAACAGCACGCCGCTGCTCGCGCTCGCCGGGATCCTGCTGGTGTTCACCATCGCCGAGCTGCTGCTCTCGCCGGTCGGGCTGTCGCTGACCACGAAACTGGCGCCGCACGTGTTCCGGACCCAGATGGTCGCGCTGTTCTTCCTCTCGATCGCGCTGGGCACCGCCGCGTCGGGCACGCTCGCCGGGTACTACAGCGCCGATCACGAGACGGCGTACTTCGGTATCCTCGGCGGCGTGGCGATCATTCTCGGACTCGCGCTGGCAGCGGGCAGCCGTCCCATCTCGCGGCTGATGGGTGGTGTGCGCTGACCCCGCCGCTGCCGATCGCGGTGTTCGACGTCGACGGCGTCGTCGCCGACGTCCGTCACCGGCTGCGCCACCTCGAGAAACGCCCGAAGGACTGGACCGCGTTCTTCGCCGCCGCGCACCGTGATCCGGCGCTGCGCCCCGGCGTCGACCTCGTCCACGAGTACACCACCGGCCACGAGCTCGTCTGGCTCACCGGCCGGCCGGAGCGCCTGCGCACAGTCACCGAACGCTGGTTCTCCGAGCACGGCCTGCCGGTCGGGCGGCTGCTCATGCGCCCCGACCACGACCGCCGTCCGGCGAAGGACTACAAGGCTCATCGCGTACGCCGGCTGGCCGCCGACGCCACGATCGCCGTGATCGTCGACGACGACCCCGAGGTGGTGCGACGCCTGCAGCGCGACGGCTTCCCGGTGCGGCTCGCCGACTGGGTCCCGCACCGCAAGTCCCTGGCGCGCGCCCAGGAGCGTGACGGGCGCACATGACACGCCCGCGGTAAGCGGCGGCGTGCCCCGCCTGGACGGCACGTCCCGCCGTCACTCGCGGGACAGCAGGTGGCTCACCTCCGGCGGCCCGTCGGCGAACGCCCGCGCCCGCTCCTCCACCGCCTGATCGGTTCCGGTCAGGCGGCCGGTGTGCTGACGCAGGTGCTCGTCCCAGCTCGGCACCAGGTACACCTCGACGAACCGGCCCGGCTTCTCGCCGTCACGGAACAACCCCCAGCGCACCGCGCCGGTCCGCAGCCGGCTGCGCCGCACGTCGCGCATCGCCGTCACGAACGCCTCCTCCCGCTCCGGGCTGACCGGGTAGCTCGCCGTCACCAGCACCGGGGCGTCGTGCTCCCCCGGCTCGATCTCCAGGTGCGGCTCGGGCCAGAAGACTGCCGGCTCCCGGTTCAGCCCACTGGTGTCGCGCATCGGCCACCAGCGCAGCGTGGCGGCGCCCGCCAGCATCAGAACGGTCGCCGCGACCAGGGCGATCATCAGCCCCGACACGTCCGAGACGGCGCCCCAGATCAGCGACCCGGCGGCCTGCGCGCCCGCGAAGACCATCTGGTAGACGGCGAGCCCGCGGGCCCGGACCCAGTTCGGCAGGAACAGCTGCATCGCCGCGTTCACGCTGGACAGCACCATCACCCACGCGACGCCGGCCGGGATCAGCGCGACCACCACCGCCGCCTCCGAGCGGACCAGCCCCAGGACGGCGAGAACCACCGCGAACACCACACTCGCGATCAGCAGCAGCCGATTGATCGACCAGCGCGCCCGCATCCACGGCAGCAGCAGCGCACCCACGACCGCGCCGGCGCCGACCGCGGCGAGCAGCACCCCGTAGCCTCCGGAGCCCAGACCCAGACGGCGGCTCGCGACCAGTGGCAGCAGCGCCCACAACGCGCTGCCCGGCACCAGGAACAGCGCCGCCCGCAGCAGGATCCGCCGCACCACCGGGGCGTGCCGGACATATCTGCTGCCGGCCCGTACCGCAGCGGTGAACGGCTCCGGAATCCCGGCCGCGTCGTCGGCCGCGCGCCGCCACCGCCACAGCACCACCGCGAAGATCGCGAACGTCACCGTGTTGAGCCCGAACACCAGCCCGGTGCCGGCCCGCGCGATCAGCACCCCGGCCACCGCCGGCCCGACCGCACGGGCCAGGTTCATGCTGATCGCCCCGAGCGCCGACGCCGACGCGAGCTGCGGGCGCGGCACCAGCTCGGGAATGACCGCCTGCCACGCCGGCGCGGTCAGCGCCTGCCCCGCGCCCAGCACGAACGTCAGCGTGAGCAGCAGCGTCGGGGGCATGTGCCCGGTCACGGTCAGCACCGTGAGCAGCACGCCCACGCCGGTCAGGAACACCTGCACGGCGATCAGCAGCCGCCGCTTGTCGAACGTGTCCGCCAGCGCCCCGGACGGCAACGCCAGCAACACGATCGGCAGCGTGCTCGCCGTCTGCACCACCGCCACCAGGGTGTCCGTCCCGGAGTTCTCGACCAGTAGCCACTGCGCGCCGACGGTCTGCATCCAGGTCCCGATGTTGCTCGCCAGCAGCGCCAGCCACAGGCTCCGGAAGGCCGCCACTCGCAGCGGCGCCCACGCCGACGGTGCCTCTACGCTCACGGCCTGAAACTACCCGCGGATCAGGCGACTGATGCCGCCGGTGATCCACGGCGTGCGGACCGGCCGGTGAGGTCGCCGTAGCATGAGCGCGATGACTACTCCGGAAGTACGCCCCGCTGACGGTCCCGCCGCCCGGCGAGCCGAGGAAGCCCTGCGACTGCTGTCCGGTGTGCCCGTCACCCTCGACGTCGCCGTCAAGAGGGTCAGCCGGGGCGGCGGCGTCTACGCGTGGTGGGCCGCCCCGTCGATCTTCCCCGGCCTGCCCGGGCCGCCGAACGAGCAGGTCCCGTCGCTGCGGATGCTGTACCTGGGCCGGGCGTCCAGCCTGCGCGGCCGGATCCTGCGCAACCACCTGCGGCGCTCGGGCAGCTCCACCCTGCGCCGCACCCTGGCCGGTCTCCTGGTGTCCGAGAACTATCGGACCACCTGGACCGATCGGGTCGTCCTGATCCCCGAGGACGAGACCCGGCTGACCGCCTGGATGCACGCGAACCTGCGGCTGACCTGGGCGCAGGACGTGGAGCCGGCCTCGGTCGAGGCCACCCTCGTCCAGCGCCTGCACCCACCGCTGAACGTCAGCGGCGTCGACCCGGAACACGTCCAGGCCGCCGTGGTCGCCGCCAAGAACGCCTACAACGCGTCCGCTCATCCCGGCTCGTGACCGGTGCGTCGCCCCGGGCCGCTCGGATGGAAGCCGCTCAGTCGCAGGGCTCGATCCTGCCGACCGGCCGGAACGTCGCGGTCACGTCCCCGGTGTCACTCCGGAATCGGGCCTCGTCGGTGCTGACAAGCGTCATGGTGCCCCGCAGCGTGTAGACACGCCCGACGTCGTACGAGGCATACCGCTCGGTGTCCTCCGGGGCGGCACGCCAGGGGCGGCCGCCGAAGGTCGTGTACCGGATCCCGCAATGAACGTACAGGTCGAAGTGGTACTGCTGGCCGACGACGACCGGACCCGACCCCCGCGGCATCGGCGCGACACTCGCCACGGCGGACGGGACCGGCGGCGGTGTCAGCGGTCGTTGCGCACCCCTGTCCCGGGTCAGCATGCCGGGCAGGACCAGCGACCCGGCCACCAGCACGGCCACCACGCCCAGCCCGGCCCGGTCGCGCCGGCGCCGCGCCCGGGCCGCCTCGATCACTCCGGTCATCGGCGGACCCGGCGGGGGTTCCGTGACCATTGCCCGCAGGCCCCGGCGCAGTTCCCGCTCGTCCCGATCCTTCATCACCGTTCTCCCGCCATGTCGTCCAGCAGCTCAGGGCTTCGCCGCAGCCGGATCAGCGCCCGATGGGTCAGGCTCGTCACCGTGCCCGGCGGACAGCCCAGGATCGCCGCGACCTGCTCGACCGGCAGGTCGTCGTAGTACCGCAGGACCACCGCCGCCCGCTGACGCCGGGGCAACCCGGCGAGCGCGCGGGCCAGCACATCGGTGGTCACCACGCTCTCTGCCGCATCGCCTGCGTCCGCGTTGTCGGGAAGGCGCTCGCTCGGCACCTCGTGCCGCCATCGCCGCCGATACCAGGTGCAGTACGTGTTGACCATGACAGTCCGCGCGTAGGTCACCGGCGAGTCCCACCGATCCGCCCGCCCCCAGCGCAGGTAGACCTTCATCATCGTCACCTGCAGCAGGTCCTGGCCGAGATGCCAGTCGCCGGTGAGCAGGCGCGCGGTCCTGACCAGAGGCAGCCGCGCCGCCTCGGCGAACTCCAAGAACTCGGCATCGGATGATGTCACGCGACCCCCTCGACAACTGCCCTCACCCAGCCGGACAACCTGGCACCCCGCCGGCATTGCACCTGCCACCGACGAATTCGGCTGGTGGACGATCGCACGGACTGCGACCCCGAGCCGGGCCGGCCGAAGAAGCGGGGGCACCTCCGCCGAGCCGCGTCGAGGGCAAGTCTGACCCGCCTTCCGTACCGATAGGGTGGCTCACCATGGTCGTTCCGCAGGAGACACCGCAAGCTCTTCCGGCCGAGCGGGTGCTGGAGATCGCTGCGCCGATGCTCGATGCGGTGGGCGGAAGCTGGCGGCTGGTCGACGGGCCGATGCTGAGGTCGGGGTCGCTGGGCATCCGGGTCCTTCCGTCGGACAGCGATGACTACCGGCACCTCGATCTGGAGGTCCTGCTGAACGCGGACCGCCCGGACGTGCCGACGATCGTCGACTGCTCGACGGGCCTGGCTGCGGATCCGGTCGAGGCCGCCCGGCAGGCGATCCAGGCGTGGATCGAAACCTGCCTGGTCACTGTGCTGGAAATGGTGGAACAGCAAGGACGGTTGGCAAACCACTTCAGGTCCGGCGACGAGGGCGGCTTCCGTGGCTGGCACGCGATCATCGGCAGTGCGACCGGGTGGTCGGTCGACGGGTCGCACGAGAAGCAGCAGTGGTTCGCGGAGAGGATGCCGTGGTCGGCCTTGGCGGATGTCATCACGCCCGGCCTCGACCGGCCGCATCTCAACGGCATCCGCCTGCTCGTCGGTCAGGGCGGCGACTTCACCGAGTGCGAGGTCCGGATCAACGGCCGGAGGCACGAGCCGTCCGCCACCGCGCTCGCGGCGCTGGACTGGCCACGCTCCGAGAGATTCGGGTTGGCACGGACCTTCGTCCTGCTGGTGGGGCCCGACGCCTGACCGGGCGGCGATCAGCATGACGGCAGGGCACGCGAGAGCAACCACGGACATCACCCGGCGAACGGCCGTACCGTGGCAATCGCCTTGGTCAGGAGTGGGTCAGCGGGCGCGGCCGGCGGACTTGGCGCGGTACATCGCGGCGTCGGCCTCGCGCAGCAGGTGATCGGAATCGGCCGGGCCGTCGCCGGAGACGGCGACGCCGATGCTCACGCCGACCGACACCGTACGGCCGTCGATAGCGATCGGCTCGGCGACCGTCTGCTGGATGGCGTCGCACACCCGCTGGTACGCGTCCGGCGCCGCCAGGCCGTCGATGAGCACCACGAACTCGTCGCCGCCGAGCCGGGCCACCGTGTCGGTGCGGCGCAGCAGGGTGGTGAGGCGGCGGGCGACCTCGACCAGCAGCACGTCGCCGGCCGCGTGGCCGAGGGAGTCGTTGACCGCCTTGAAGCCGTCGAGGTCGAGCAGGAGCACCGCGAACCGGTAGCCGGGCTCGCGTGCGGCCCGCGCTTCGGCGTGCGCGAGGCGATCCTCGAGCAGCACCCGGTTCGGCAGGCCGGTCAGGTGGTCGCGCAGCGCCGCGGTGCGCAGGCGTTCCTCCTGTTCGCGCAGGGCGGCCATCATCACCTGGTAGTCGAGGGCGGAGGTGAGCAGCGCACCGGACTGGTTCATCGTCTCGCGGCCGGGCGGGGTGGCCGACTGGATGCGGCTCACGGCGGCGAGCATCCCCCAGTCGCGCGTGTGGGAGCGGATCGGGACCGTGAACACGATGTCGCCGGCGGCGCCGTCGGCCCGCGCGAACAGCTCGGCCGGCGGGAACAGGGTCACCGGCGTCTCGGCGCCGGGCGCGCCGACCTCGATCCGGAACTCCCCGACGATCCGCAGATGGTCCTTCTCCAGGTCGTCGTCCCACAGGCCGAGGCAGCCGGCTGACGCCGGCGTCAATCCGAGCCAGGCGAGCGTACGGGCGTCGACCTGCTGCGTGCCGAGCAGCGCGATGCCCAGCTCGTACTGGATGTTGAGGGTGCTCTGCAGGTATTGCACCTGCGCGAACAGGTCGCGGGTGTGCGGCTCGGAGACGGGCAGCCCGGCGTCCGGGCAGCCGCAGGAGTGCCGCGGCTGGAAGATCGTCGGCACCTGCGCGAGCGTGGCCGTGCCACCGTTCAGCAGTTCGTAGACGGCTGCGCCGACCCGGTCGAGCGGCTGCCGCACGCTGGAGAGCGCCGGCTCGAGGTAGGCCGCGTCGGCGATGTCGTCGAACCCGACGACCGCGAGCTCACCGGGCACGTCGTGGCCGGCGGCGATCATGCGGCTGATGAGCCCCATCGCGTTGCGGTCGGTCCCGAGGACGATCGCGGTGGCCGGCATCCCCGCCGCGATCAGCGCGTCCGCGACCGCTGCTCCGCCGCTCTCGTGGTTGTCGCCGGTGTCGAACAGCAGGGCGGGGTCGGGCGTGATGCCGTGCGCGAGCAGCCCTTCGCGGTATCCCTCGTGCCGTTCGCGCAGGTCGAAGTGGGCCAGGTAGCCGGCGAACGCGATCCGCTCGTGACCGTGTTCGATCAGGTGGGCGACCGCTTCCCGGACGCCGCTGCGGTTGTCGGCGAGGACGACCGCCGCGCCGGTGCCGCCCGCGTCCTGCGCGACCATGACCACCGGCAGGCCGGCTCGGCGGGCCGCCGACGCGTACTCCGCGCCGACCGCGCCGGGCAGCACCACGAGCCCGGACAGGTGGCCCCAGGCGAGCGGGCGCCCGAAGTCGGGCAGGCCACTGCGGTCGGCGCTGTGCGCGCCGGGGTCGAGGGTCTGCATCGCCATGACGCGGTCGCCACCCGCGACCGCGGCGGTGTTGATGCCCTCGACGATCGCCCCGTAGTAGTCACCACCGACGAAAGGCGACAAAATCCCGAAGGTACGGCCACTCACCGCTCCATGATCCCCCGCCGCGCGGACCGTACGACACCGAAGTCCCCGATTCTCGCCCGGCCGGCACCGCCGCGGACCATGACCGGGTCGTGTTTCGCACTGTCTGACGGCGGGCAGACGCGGGTTGCCGGTGGCACTAGGTTCCGGGCATGACCGAGAGTCCATATGAGACCGTCATGGGGTTCATCATCGGGCCGTGGCTGGCCCAGTCCGTACGCGCCGCTGTCGATCTGAATCTGGCCGAGCACCTGGCGGAGGGGCCACGCACGGCTGCCGAGATCGCCGAGGCGGAGGGTTCCGACCCGGGCGCGACCGCGCGTTTCCTGCGGGCCTGCGCGTCGCTGGGGCTCGTCGCGACCACCGGGAAGGGCTTCGCCGGCACCGAGACACTGGCGGTGCTGCACCGCGACGCGCCGATGTCGCTGCGAGACCTGGCCGCGTCGCAGTCCACCGCTGTCACGTGGCTGACCTGGGCACGGATTCCGGAAGCGATCCGCAGCGGCGAGGCGCAGACCGACAAGGCGCTCGGCATGTCGTTCTTCGACTACCTGGCCGCCCACCCGGACCAGGGCGCGCTGTTCGGGGCGGCGATGGCCAGCATGTCGGCGCCGGTCATCCGGGAGGCGGTCGAGGTGATCGACGTGTCCGGGGCGACCACGGTGGTCGACGTGGGCGGCGCTCACGGGACGTTCGCCCTGGCCATGCTCGCCAAGCATCCCGGCCTCGACGCGATCGTGCTCGACCTGCCGCACGCGGTGCCGGGCGCTCGGGCCGCGGCCGCCGAGCGCGGCCTGCAGGACCGGCTCACCGCGGTGGCCGGCGACTTCTTCGAGGCGGTCCCGGAAGGGGACGTCCTGCTGCTGAAGTTCATCCTGCACGACTGGGCCGACGACGACGCCGTGCGCATCCTGGTGAACTGCCGCGACGCGGTACGCCCGGGCGGCCGCATCGTGATCACCGAGATCCTCATCGACGATCAGGCGACCGGCATGGCGCCGCTGATGGACATCGCGATGCTGGCCACCGCCGGCAGCCGGGAGCGGACGCTCGCCGAGTTCGACGACCTGCTGACCCGGGCCGGCCTGCGCCGGGCAGCGGTGACGGCGGTGCAGCCGCCGTACTTCGTGATCGAGGCAGTGGTGGCGGCGTAGGAACGGCCGGGCCGGCTCGGAAGGGGCCGGTGGCCGCCGGGTCAGTGGGTGGCCTGCAACCCGGCCGCGGTGGCGGCGATCATGCGTTGCAGCGTCGGCCGCAGCGGCGGGAACACCCGGGCGATCTCCGGCTCCTGCTCGTAGAGCTGGCGCAGCGCCTCCGGGGGGCGGGTCAGCGGGAACAGCTTGGCGACGAACGCGCTGGCCGCCATGACCAGGGAGGCGCCGTCGGTGTCGGTCAGCTGCGGGCAGGCGGTGGTGATCTGCCGGCCGACGGTGAAGTAGGTGTCGATGGCCCACAGCTTGTAGACGCGCAGCGCCGCGACGGAGACGTTGTGTTCCAGCATCGTCTCGGCGTGGGTGGTCAGATCGCAGTACAGCGGGCGGTCGGCGTAGGCGTCGGCGAGCGCGGCCGCCGTCGCTGAGAAGCCGCTCGCCCCGCGCAGCGCGGCGAGCGCGGCGGCCGCCCACTCGTTGCCCTCACGCATCGCCAGCTGCAGGTAGATCTCCTCGCGCGTCCCGAAATACCGCAGGACGTTGGACTTGGCCAGCCCGACCGCCGCGGCGATGTCACCCAGGCTGACCCGGGCCACGCCCGACTCCAGCGCCAGCCGGCCGGCGGCGGCGAGGATGTCCTCGCGCCGCTGGTCCTTCTGCTCCGGGCGCCTGGCCCGCTGGAACGACGCTTCCATGACAGCCAACACCATAGCCCGGCGCCGAGCGCGTCGACGCCATGCCGTGGCTCTCTAAAAGAACGGTGTTCCCTTGTTAAAGGAACACCGTTCTTATAGTGTCGGTGCCGATCGCCCGGCTCGCCTCTCCCCCAGGAGCAAGCTCATGAACACCAGTGACCTCGGCCTCGGCCAGACCATCGACGCGTTCGTGTCCGCCTTCAACGACCCGGAGCCCGACCTCGACCGGGTCATGTCGTTCTTCGCCGAGGACGCCCGGTACCTTCCCGGCCACGGCCCCGAGCTGCGCGGCCTCGCGGCCATCCGCGCGGAGTTCGCCCCACAGTTCGCCGGCCGCTACGGCGCGATGACCTTCGACGTCTACGACCGGGTGATCGACCCGGACCGGCGCCGCGCGACGATCCGGTGGGCATGCCGGCTGGACTTCACCGGCACGCACGGCAGGCGCGCCTTCGCACCGGTGCGGTGGTTCGCCCGGCTCCGGTACAACGGCCGGATGCAGTGGCACGGCCTGGACGTCTTCCACTTCGACGCCGCCGGGCAGATCACCGGCAAGTTCACCTACGCGACCTTCCGCCTGCCGCTCTGGGAACAGGCGCGCTGACACCGCTGGTGCGGACATGCCGCCGGTCCGGAGGTGACCGCGCCGGTCACCTGATCGCCGCGACGCCGCGCCAGGAGCGGGCCGGGGCAGGCATCGCGAACCGGCCTTGCCACCCCGGCGCCTTCCGGCCGTCTAGGTGTTCAGCCCGTAGCGTTCGACGATGCCGGGCAGCCACTCGGGGTCGCCGAACTGCAGACCGTAGCGCTCCGCGAGGTCGTCGCCCTGCCCGGCCGCGGGGCCGGCCGCGATCAGCTCCGCCACCTCACGGAAGAAGTGCTCGAAGCCGGCCGGGGTGATGATCTCGATCATCCGGGCGGGGACCGCGCCGGCGTTCCACATGGCGTGCAGTTCGCCGCGCGGCTTGGTGATGTAACCGCCCGGTCCGAGCACCACCTCCCGGTCGCCCGACCGGAAGCCGATCTCGCCGTCGAGGACGATCGAGTACTCGTCCTCCCGGGTGTGCAGATGCGGCGCCACCAGCGCGCCGACCGGGAACGGATGCTCGACGACCGCCAGCGCTCCGCCGGTGTCCTCGCCCCAGAGTTTGAAGTGCACGCCGATGTCGCCGAGCTCGCCCACGCGCCCGCCGCCCGGCTGCACCACGGTCAGCGGCGGCGGCTCCGATGTCGTCATGCGACGTGCTTACCGCATCCGGGGAGTCGCCTGCCAGCCAATTCGGGCTGCCGGCCCACGCCGCCGACGCCGTGTGCCTCGGCGTCCCTGCGCGCTCCCGGGGGCGATCCCCGGTGGCGCCCGCGCGGAGCGGCCGTCGAGCAGCGGAGCGGCGCGACGTGGTGAGTCCGCTGCCGCTGTCCCCGGCGCCGGGCCGATCGGCTTCCGGAGGGCGGACGCCTCACATCGGGCGCGGATCGGCCGAACCTAGGGCCATGGGAAACGGGGTTTGCCGATGAACCGCTTGCCGGTGCTGGTGTCACCGTACGGTCCCTTTGCCGACCTCGCGCTGCACGTGCACGATCTGACCATTCGCGGTCACCACACCGAGACGCTGCACGCGGCGGACGAGGCCGAGGCGATCACGCTGGTGCTCGGCGACCATCGCACCCACCGGGTCAGCCGGCTGGGCCGGATGTACGCGCTGAAGTCGCTCGGCCGGCTGGACGAGGCGCTGCGCATCGCCGAGGACCTGATCGCCGACCAGGCCCGGCTGGGCGGCCCGAAAGCCACCGACGCCAAGATCATGGCGGACGCCGCCGAGGTGCTGATCGACATGGGCCGGATCGACGACGGCCTGCACTACGTCGCCCGGGCGATGGCCGTGCTGGACGTGGCGCCGCGCAAGGGTCTGCGCTACTTCTCGGCGATGGCCTCGCTGGCCCAGGCGGCCCGGGTCGCCGAGCTGTTCGAGCTGGCCGACGACGCGATGCGCCGGTCGATCGAGGCGTTCGACCCCACCGACGACGTGTACCGGTCGGCCGCCGCGCTGACCCAGGCCGAGCTGTGGCTGGAGTGGTCCCTGCGGCTGGATCAGGTGGGCCGGGCCGAGGAGGCCGCGAACCTCGTCGGCAAGTGCACCGCGGCGCTGGAGTACTGGATCGACCAGGGCATCGACTCCCCGCTCGCCAGCGCGCTGCTGGCGGTCTGCCACGCCAAGGCAGAGCGGATCAAGGAAGCGCTCACGCTGGTCGAGGACCTGCTGCCGGCGATGCGCGCGGCCGAGCAGAACCACGAGTCACGCCTGTTGCACCTCGCGAACGGGCTGGCCCTGCGCGCGAACGGTGAGTGGCGGGCCGCCCGCCGCGAGTTCCGGGCCGCCGTGGAGCTCTCCGTGCTGCGGTCGCAGCGGCTGCTCTTCCAGTACGAGTTGACGATCACGGCCGCGCTCGAGTTCCCGGGCGAGGTCACCCACGCGGTGCTGGAGTCGCTGCGCGAGCATGTCGAGGCGCTGTGGCAGCTGCGGCTGGACCGGCGCACGATGCTGCGGCAGGCGTACCGCCGGGTCGAGCTGGAGGCCGCGCGCACCACCGCCGACCTGGCCGCCACCTCGGACGCGCTGACCGGGCTCGGCAACCGGCGGATGTTCGACCGCCGGATCAGCACGGTCACGACCGGCGGCTCGCTGCTGCTCATCGACGTGGACCACTTCAAGGAGATCAACGACCGGTTCTCGCACGGCGTCGGTGACCGGGTGCTGGGCGAGATCGCCGCGGTGCTGCGCTCGCACTGCCGGCACGACGAGGTGGCGATCCGCTTCGGCGGGGACGAGTTCGCGGTGTTCCTGTCCGTCGGCGAGGAGGAGGCGCGGCAGGTCGCCGAACGGATCCGCCGGGTCATCCTGGCCCGCGACTGGAACACGATCATGCCGGGGCTGAGCGTGACGCTGAGCATGGGCGTGGCGGCGTGCCGGCCCGGCGAACCGGGCCGGGATCTCTACGACCGCGCGGATGCCCACCTCTACGTCGCCAAGCGCGGCGGCCGCAACCAGCTGGCCGCGGCCGCCGCGGCGTGAGAAGGACCTACTTCAGGTACGCGGCGAGCGGGATGCCCTGCTCGCGCAGCGCGGTGGCGATGAGGCCGGCGATGCGTTTCGCCCCGGCCGCCTCGAAGTGGGTGTGGTCGTTGCAGAAGAACGCGCCGACCGCCCCGCTGGTGTAGTCGCCGTTGTTCGGGCACAGCCGGAGCGAGTTGTAGAGCGCCACGCTCCGGGCGTGCAGGTCGATCACCGGGACGCCGTTGGCCGTGGCTGCGGCTTTCGTCTCGGTGACGAAGCCGCGGTTGCCGACGGCGGTGCTGCCGCTGCAGGTGATCGCGGCGACCGGCGTGACGAAGATCGGATGCACGCCGCGCGCCTTGGCCGCCGTCGCCATCACGCCGAGCAGCTCCTTGAACCGGGCGCTGCCGACGTGCCGCGGGCAGGCCGGGTCACCGTCGTTGATGCCGAACTGGACGATCAGGTGGTCGCCGGCGACGAAGCCGTTCAGCACCGCCGTCCACCGCGAGCTGTAGGCCGTCGAGCTGAGCGCGCACTCCCCGGCGGCGTTCTTGGTGCCGGTCACGTTGCCCTCGTACAGCCAGGTCTGGATGCTGCGGCCGCCGACGGCGCTGTTCTGCACTGTCGCGCCGGTGGTCAGGTACGACCCGAACTGGCTGCCCCAGCCGATCGGGCAGGAACTGGCGTTCATCATCGTGGAGTCGCCGGCCATCCACACCTTGACGGGCGCGGCAGCGGTGGTGGCGGTGCCGGTGCGGCACATCGCGGCGGCCGGTTGCGCGGTGACGACACCGGAGGCGCCGGCCGCAACGGTCAGGGCGGTGGCGGTCAGGATCGCGAGGGAGATCTTCATGGGGGCTCCTACAGACGCGCGCTGATGATGGGGGCGAGCCGGTCGGCGATTGCCTGGTGGCCCTTGTCGTTGGGGTGCACGGAGTCGCTGAGCCCGTCCGCCGGCAACCATCCCGTGGTGTCCACGTAGAACACCCCGGCGTCGCCGGCGGCGTTGCGCGCCTGGACCGCGGCTTGCGTCTGCGCGGCGTAACGGCCGATGAACGTACGCAAAGCGAAGATCTTGGTGGTGGGGAACGTGGCCCGGATCCGGGTGAGGAAGGCGATGTACTTGGCCTGGAAGTCCGCGTTGCTGACGCCGTGGCTCTTGTCGTTGGTGCCGAGGTTGATCACCACGCCGTCGGCCGTGTAACGGCTGAAGTTCCACAGGTCGGTGCCGGCCTGGCCACCGCTCGACATCCAGTAACGGGTCTCGTGCGCCCAGCAGCCGTCGGCGGTCTCGGACAGGCACATGCCGCCGATCGCGATCTGGGTGTGGTCGTAACCGAGCTGTTCACCGGCCTTGAAGCCGTAATCGGTCACCGCGAGCTGGCTGCTGGTCGTGCCGGCCGTGATCGAGTCGCCGACGAACTCGACGAGTCTCGGGCGGGCCGGCGCCTTGACCGTGCGCGCACCGGCGTCGAGCGTCAGGCCCTGGAAGACCGCGTCGCCGGTGTAGGAGCCGGCCACCTGGCGGTAGCTGACGATCAGCGTGTGGGTGCCGGCGGCCAGCGCGGCCGGGGTCAGGTTGATCGTGCCGGAGCCCTTGAACGCGGTGAACGGCTTGCCGTCGATGCTGGCCCACAGGTCGACGGTGTTGCGCTGCCGGAGCTTGACGGTCCTGCCGGTGAAGCCGGTCCGCAGGTACGCGCCCGCCCAGTAGGGCACGTACGCCGCGGCGTTGGACTTGTTCCAGCGGCCGACGAAGCTGAGGTTGGGATCGGTGGGGGTGCCGTCGCCGGTCGCGGCCAGGACTGGAGCGGGGATGAACCAGCCGGTCAGGGTGAGGGCAAAGGCCAGGAGAACTCGCATGCGCTGCCTCCTCAGGGGATGGGGGTTATTGATGCTAATCGATTCCATTGCTCGATGGGAGCGCTCCCGCGTAACATCGGGGCAATCTCGCATCAATGTCGAATCGCTTCGACGGCCGACGCCGCGCCGGCCCCGCTACCGTGCCGCGCCGCAGCGCGACTCACGCTCGCGAGCTGGCGTTACCGACGGCCGACAACCACGGTGAGCACCAGCCGGCACGCTCGCGCCGATGCGACGCCGGGATGGAGTGGTGTCACCGCGACCGGTCATCGCTGCCGGGCGTTCCCGCAGCCAGGAGCGCATGCGGAGGGCGCCGGAGCGGGGTCAACCGGGGAAACCGCGACGGATGCGGCTGCCGGAGTGGGGTCGACCGGGGAAACCGCGACGGATGCGGCTGCCGGAGTGGGGTCAACCGGGGAAACCGCGATGGAGCGGGCTGTCCGGGGTGGGGGCCGGCGGGAGTTCCACTGTGGTGGTGACGCGGACCAGGGCCGGGAAGTGTGGCGTCGAGCCGAAACCGAACCTCACCGGCGGGTCGACGGCGGTGAGGTGGCCGAGGTCCACGCCGTCCAGCGTCCCCGCCGCGGTGGTGATCCGGTGCAGGTCCTGGGCGGCGTACCATTCGCGGCGGCCGTTTCCCGCGCTCCCGTAGGTGCGCACGCCCTGCAGGAGCCGCGCCGGCGCGCCGATCAGCCGCACCCACCACAACCGCCGGGCCAGCGGCGGCGGAACGGCACGCAGGAGACCGCCGAGCGCACCGCGCCCGCCGACGGTGAACCGCAGGGTCAGCGGCCCGGCCGTGACGGTCCATGCCGGCCCGTGCCGTCGCACCGCGGTCGGCACCACGTGCACCTGGTCGAAGGAGTAGGTCGCGGCGATGAACTCGGCCACGTCCGCGGCCGGCGCGAACAGCACCCGCCGCCCGTCCCGGTGTTCGACCATGACGTCGCTGATCGGCCCGAACGGCGACTCCGGCCAGTGACCGACCACCAGCCGCGGCCCGCCGGTCAGGCCGAGCCCGGCGATCCACCCGTCGAACCGCAGCCGCATCTGATCCACGGCCCACTCATACCCGATCCGGCGCCGGACGACCATCACCGCGAGCCGTTCACGCGGGACTTCGCCGACCGGCGAACGGCCGGGGCCGCCGTTCCGGACCCCGGGGGCACCGGCATGCGGTCAGGACCGGGTGCGCTTCCGGTTGCGGTCTTTCCAGGGCCGATTGCCGTACGGCCGCAGCCCACCCTTGATCTTGGGGGTGAACCCGGCTCGGCCGAGGTCGCGCCGCCGGGCGGGCGGAACCCCAGGCGGCCGCGAGGACAGCGGCCAGGGCCGAGGAGTCAGCGCACCTGGACGGCCTTGAACTGCATGCGCGGGGTGGCGTAGAACTCCTGCGCCTGCACCAGCTGGAGTTCCCGCTCCCCGGAGCGGTACGTGGTCTCGATCAGGTCGAAGACGCTCGACGCGGTTCGTTCCAGCGCCACCGCCGCGTCCCCGGTCCGGACGTAGTGCGCGGTGAACAGCGCCGCCGTGACGTCGCCGGACCCGTTCGCCTTGAACGGCAGGTGCGGGGTGGTGACGATCCACGCCCCGGCGTCGTCCACGACCAGCATCTCGATCGTGCCCTCCTCCCGGTCGGGCCGTTCCACGCTGGTGACCAGCACGGTCGAGGGTCCCATGGCGCGGGCCAGGTCGGCCGAGACGAGGGTCGACTCGACGCTCGCCGGCTCGGTGCCGGTCAGGAAGCCCAGCTCGAACTGGTTCGGGGTGATGATGTCGGCGACCGGCACGACGCGGTCGCGCAGCAGGACCGGGATCTCCGGCGCGACGAAGCAGCCGGACTTGGCGTTGCCCATCACCGGGTCGCACGCGTAGACGGCCGACGGGTTCTCGGCCTTGACCCGGCGCACGGCGTCGATGATGACGTCGGCGATGCCGGTCCCGCCCTGATAGCCGGAGAGCACGGCGTCGATCTGCGGGAACACTCCCCGCTCCTGGACGCCGAGCAGGATCTCGGCCACGTCCGCGGGTGGGAGGAGCGGCCCCCGCCACGCGCCGTAGCCCGTGTGGTTGGAGAAGTTCACCGTGGGGATCGGCACGACCTCGACACCGATGCGCTGCAGCGGGAACACGGCAGCGGAGTTGCCGACATGGCCGTGCGCGACGACCGACTGGATGGACAGAACCTTCATCACCCCAGCCTAGAGACCTGCTCGCGCCCCGGAGCCGCGGCTGTCGGCATTGTGTGACGGGCAGCAACTGAGAGCGCTCCCACGTGACCATGGGTGACCGGGCCGAGCTGCGAAGACCGCCGTTCACGCAAACTTCGGTCCGCGGTGTTGACCATCGAGGACAAAGGGCAGATCCTATTGCGGCGATCATGGAGGATCGGCCCTCGGGTCCGCATCCCGCGCTGCGTCGCCTCCCTACTTCGCATCATCGACGTCAAGGCATTCCCGTAGTGATATCGACTGTGCCCGCCGGCCGTGACCGCGCCGGGCCGGCAGTCGACAGAGGAGCTGATCGCTTGTCCGTCCACGCCGAGGACGCCGAGCAGGCCGGACCGGGCGCGGAGAAAACGCCCGTCCCCACCCCCGGCGACCTGATCCGGGCATTCTGGCGGCGCCGGACCGGTGGCACGATCCGCCGGCGCGTGGTCCGCACCCTGGCCCTGCCGGTCGCGACCACCCTGGTGCTGCTCACCATCGTGGCCGTCGGCGAGGTCGAGAACTTCCGGACGGCGTCCGCGACCGCCAAGGCCGTCCGCATCGACCTCGCCGTCCAGGAGCTGGTCCAGGGCCTGCAGACCGAGCGTGGCCTGGCCGCCGGCCTGCTCGGCGGCAACGACGGGTTCAGCACCGAGCTGCAGCGGGCCCGCAACGAGGTGGACCTGCGCCGCGAGGAGGTGGAGCGACTGACCGCCGGCGGCGGCGAGGTGGCCGACCGGGTCGCCGGCGCGCTGCGCGCGCTGGACGGCCTGACCAGCGTCCGGGCCGGCACCGACACCGGCTCCGGCAAGCGGATCCCCACCGTCGCCTTCTACACCCAGCGCATCGCCGACCTCGGCGGCCTCGACCTGGATCTGGACAGCACCGGCGACGAGGAGCTGCGCCGCGGCGCGGTCACGCTGGAGGCGCTCGGCGACGTCAAGGAGGCCACCTCCCAGGAGCGGGCGTTCCTCAACACGGTCTTCTCCGCCAGCGGTTTCAAGCAGGGCGAATACCTGCAGTTCGTCACGATGCGCGCCGACAAGGACGCGGCGCTGAAGACCTTCGACCGCTACGCCGACCCGCTCGCCCAGGCCGGCCGGGACTACACCCTGGACACCGGTGCGGCGCGCGAGGCGGCGTACTTCGAACAGCTCGCCCTGGCCTCCGGGGACGGCAAACGCCTGACGGTCGACCCGCAGTCCTGGTGGTCCGCGCAGACCACCGTGCTGGGCGACATGCTGCAGCTGGAACACCACGTCGGCTCCGTCATCGCGGCGCGCGCCTCGACCCTGGAGGACGACGCCTCCGCCCGGATGGGCGCGCTGATCGGCGCCGTGCTGCTCTGCCTGGCCGGCTCGGTCTGGCTCGCCACCGTCGCGTCGAAGTCGGTGGCCCGGCCGCTCGCGGTGCTGGCCGGGGAGGCCAACCGGCTCGCCGGCGAGCAGCTGCCGGAGGCGGTCGAGCGGGCGTCGGCCGGCGCCAGTACCGACCCGCCCGCCCCGGTGCTCGTGCCGCGCGGCGCCAGCGACGAGGTCCGGCTGGTGGCCGACGCGTTCGACCGGGTGCAGGACACCGCGTACACCCTGGCCACCGAGCAGGCGGTGCTGCGCCGCACCACGGCGGAGTCGCTGGCCAACCTCGGCCGGCGCAACCAGAACCTGCTCCGGCGCCAGCTCGCCTTCATCACCAAGCTGGAGCGGGAGGAGTCCAGCCCGACCGGCCTGGCGAACCTCTTCGAGCTCGACCACCTGGCCACCCGCATGCGCCGCAACGCCGAGAGCCTGCTGGTCCTGGTCGGCGCGGCGAGCCCGCGGCAGCTCGCCGAGCCGCTGATGGTGCCGGACGTGATCCGCGCCGCGGTCTCCGAGGTCGAGGAGTACCGCCGGGTCACCCTGCGCCGGGTGGACGACGGGCTGGTGGCCGGCTCCGCGGTCAGCGCCGTCGCGCACATGCTCGCCGAGCTGATCGAGAACGGTCTGTCGTTCTCCCCGCCGGACATGGACGTGGAGATCCACGGCCGCCGGATCGGCACCGGTTACCTGATCGCCATCACCGACCAGGGCGTCGGCATGACCCCGGACGACCTGCAGCGGGCGAACGCGCGACTGCGCGGCGAGGGCGACTTCATCACCGCGCCGGCCCGATTCCTGGGCCACTACGTGGTCGGCCGGCTGGCCCAGCAGCTGAACATCGACGTGCAGCTGACCCCGTCGCCGGTGACCGGCGTGACCGCGCGGATCACGCTGCCCGCCGAGATCCTGACCGACCAGCCGGCGGTCACCCCGTCCCGGCCGGCCCGGCAACCGGCGCGGCAGGTCACCGCCACCGCGGAGCCGGCCACCGCCCTGCGGCTGCCCGCGGCCGAGCGGGAGCCGGTGACCGGCACGGTGCTCACCGCCGATCGGGCGCTGGAGCCCGCGGCGATCGACTACGTGGTGGTCGACGGGACCGTGCCGTCCGGGTCCCCCGCCTCCTCGCTCTCTTTGGGGGAGGACGACGCGCCGCGTACGCCGAACGGCCTGCGCAAGCGCATTCCCCGCGCGCAGCGTGGCCAGTCGCGGGCGGACGTGCCCAGCACCGCGCCGGCCGACCGCCCGGCCCCGGTCGCGGACTCGGCGGAGGCGGTGCGGGACCGGCTCAACGCCCTGCGCGGCGGCATTCAGCGCGGTAACGCCGAGACAGCGCGGTCATCGTGACCGGAGTTGGAGAAGTGGCCCGTTGGCAGCAACCTGGAAAGAAGAACAATGAGCGTTGACACCTCGGCGGACCGGCACCAGTTCAACTGGATGCTCGGCAACTTCGTGCACCAGACGGACGGCGTCCGGGACGCCGTCGCGGTGTCCTCCGACGGGCTGCTGATCGCCGGCTCGGACGGGCTGAACCGGGCCGAGGCCGACCAGCTGGCCGCCATCGTCTCCAGCCTGGCGAGCCTGGCCCGCAGCGCCTCCCGCCGGTACGACTTCGACGGCCTCAAGCTCATCATGATCGAGATGCATCGGGGCTTCCTGCTGGTCTCGGTCATCTCCGGCGGCAGCGTCCTGGGCGTGGTGGCCGGCAGCGAGGCCGACCTGGGCCTGGTCGGTTACGAGATCTCGCTGCTCGCCGACCGGTTCGGCACCCTGCTGACCCCGGCGTTGATCGCGGAGTCCCGGCAACACCTGCCCCGATGAGCGAGCTCGCGAGCGCTGCAGCGGAGGTGGCGGCATGACCGGCCAGTCGTGGGGCTCCGAGGAGCCCGGGGCTTTCCCGTACGCCGGTAACCACCGGCCGTCCAGCGGGCTGCACTCCGGCGACCTGGACGAGGATCCGGTGATCCGCCCGTTCATGCTCACCAACGGGCGTACCCAGCCGATGCAGGACGGGCTGCGGGTCGAGACGTTGCTGCGCGCGGCACCGGCCGCCCTGTCCGCCCCGTTGCGCTTCGAGTCGCGGCGCATCGTCGAGCTGTGCCAGGAGCCGCGCTCGATCGCCGATCTGTCGGTGGCGCTGCGCGCGCCGCTCGGCGTGGTCCGCGTGATCGTCGCCGACCTGATCACCCAGAGCTTCCTCGACGTGGCACCACAGCCCGAGGAGCTCTCCACCAGTTTGATCGAAAGGATCAGGGATCGTGTCCGGGCGCTCTAGCGAGCCGTCGGCAGCGCACCCCATCGCTGTCAAGATCGTCATCAGCGGCGGCTTCGGGGTCGGCAAGACCACCTTCGTGGGCGCCATCTCCGAGATCGAGCCGCTGGTCACCGAGGCCGAGATGACCGAGAAGTCGATCGGCATCGACGACACGTCCGCCGTGTCCGAGAAGACCACCACCACTGTCGCCCTCGACTTCGGCCGGATCACCCTCGACGACGCGCTGCTGCTCTACCTGTTCGGCACCCCCGGGCAGGACCGCTTCGCGTTCCTCTGGGACGACCTGGTCACCGGCGCGCTCGGCGCGATCGTCCTGGTCGACACGCGGCGCATCGAGGACTCGTTCCCGGCCATCGACTACTTCGAGGAGCACGAGATCCCGTTCATCGTCGGCATCAACCGGTTCCCCGGGGCGCAGAGCTTCTCCCCGGCCGAGGTCCGCGACGCGCTGGGCATCAGCGCGGGCGTCCCGATGGTCGAGTGCGACGCCCGCGACCGCGAGTCGGTCAAGGGCGTGCTGGTCTCGCTCACCGAGGAGGTTCTCGCCAAGCGCACGAGCCGGGAGCGGGCGGGGTCGGCGTGGTGAGGCGCGGACTCGCCCGGGCGCTCGCCGTCCTCGGGCTGGTGGCGCTCGCCGGCTGTTCGGGCAGCGAGGCGGCGATCACCCCACCGCCCGGCGTGCCCGCCCAGGCGAGCTGCGGCAGGGTGAACATGGTGCTCAACCCCCGGGCCGGGTACGCGGCCGACGCCGCCGTCGTCGGTTACCTGCTCAGGACGGAGCTCGGCTGCGACGTGAAGACCGTCTCGCTGACCGAGACCGCGTCGTGGGCGGGCCTGGCCGACGGCAGCATCGACGTGATCCTGGAGAACTGGGGCCACGACGACCTGAAGCGTAAGTACATCGACGGCCAGAAGGTCGCCGTCGAGCTGGGCCTGACCGGCAACAAGGGCTCCGTCGGCTGGTACGTCCCGTCGTGGATGGCCGACGAGTACCCGGACATCACCGACTGGACCAAGCTGAACAGCCGCGCCGAGCTGTTCCGGACGTCGCGCTCGGGCGGGAAGGGCCAGTTCCTCGGCGCCGACCCGTCGTTCGTCACCAACGACGCCGCGCTGATCAAGAACCTCGAGCTGGACTACACAGTGGTCTCGGCCGGCAGCGAGGAGAAGCTGGTCGCCGCGTTCCGCCAGGCGCAGAAGGACAAGAAGCCGCTGCTGGGGTACTTCTACGAGCCGCAGTCGATGCTGCCCGACCTCGAGCTGACGCACATCCCGCTGCCCGCCTACAAGCCCGGCTGCGACACGATCGTGGACGCGGTGGCCTGCGACTATCCGCCCTACGAGCTCGACAAGATCGCCCGCAAGGCCTTCGTCGACTCCGGCTCCCCCGCGGCGACCTTCATCAAGAACTGGACCTGGAGCAACGCCGACCAGAACGAGGTCGCCAGGGACATGACCCAGAACCGGCTCTCCGCCGACGACGCGGCCAAGAAGTGGGCCGACGCGCACCGCGAGACCTGGGAGACCTGGCTCCGCTGAGCCGATGCCGCACAGGCCGCCCGCCGGGCGGCCTGTGCGGCTGTGTCACCCGGCGGCGTCGAGCTTGGCCTGCAGGCTCTCCCGGCGCTGCGTGAGCACGTCGATGACGGCCTCGTTCTCGGCGATGCCGGTCAGTTCGGTGGCGAGCTCCTCGTTCTCGACGAATCCCTCGGATTCGTCGCCGTCCTCGCCGCGGCGCGCCTGCGCGTCGGTGTCCAGGCGGCGGAGCTCGGCGATCTCCGCATCGAGATCCTTGATCTGCTGGCGCAGCTGGTCCGGGGTGATGGCATCGGTCATGGGCACATCCTAGGAACGACCCGGGGCGGTGCCGACGAGTCGTTGTTCACAGATGATCTTCACGACGCCGCCGCCCGCAGCGCGCCGGTGAGGCACGTGGTCAGCGGCGGCCCGCCGTTCGCCGGGATCCGGCCCGGTTCCGGCGGATGTCCGGTGTTGTCCGGTGCGGGCTCCGGACACGACGCCACCAGCAGGGCCGACAGCCGGATCGTCGGGAGTTGCCGGGAATCGGGGCGCGCGGGCGTGATTTCCCTTTTCCTTTTCGTGCGTCGCGGAACCGCGCGCCACGGAAAGGACACCGATGAGAAAGCACCGCCTGCTGGCGGCGGCCGTCACGATGCTGTGCCTGGCCGCCTGTTCCGGAACCGACGGGAAACCGGCGACGGGGACAGACCCCAAGCCCGCGTCGTGGCCGCAGCCGGTCGGCGGCAGGCTGACACCGCAGATGTGCGACCTGCTGACCCCCGACGACTTCGCCGCGTCCGGGGTCACCGCCCTGAACTGGGAGGACCGTAAAGCGTCGGAGTCGCCCGAGCCGAGCTCGCTCTCCTGCCACGCGCTCGGCGGCCACTGGCTCTCCCTGGCCCTGCAACCCGATCCCGAGTCGGCGCACCTCTCCTACCAGCAGAATCTGGCCGACCACCGGCGGCGGGTGAAGAACAGCCAGCTGCAGGAGAACGGCGTCCCGGACGCCGACGAGAGCTGGTTCGACGTCTCCGACATCGACGGCCACGATCTGTGGGTACGCCGCGGTGCCCTGCTCGTCGGGCTGAACATCGGGTTCCTCCACGACGACCAGGACTTCGACGCCCGCAAGGCCGCCGCGACGCTGGTGTCCACCCTGCTGCAGCGCATTCCGGAGGTCGGGAAGAACGCCACCGGGAAGCCGCACGAACTGGTCCTGCGCGCCGACAGCAAGGACGTCAAGACGGCGCGCGTCCAGTACACCGACCCGATCACCGGTGAGGTCAAGGAGGAGGACGTCAGCCTGCCGTGGGAGTACCGGGCCAAGTTCCCCTGGTTCGGCTCGCGGGGCGTACGCATCGTCTTCAGCGTCTACAACCTGACGCCGAAGCTCCCGCCGCCCGCGGTCACCTGCTCCACCGTCGTCGACGGCGCGCAGGTCGCCACCCGGACGTCGACGCTGACCGGTGCCGACTGCGCCCACAACCACAAGGACGGCGCCTAGCCGCCGAGCACCACCGGGTCCGAGGCTCGACGGGGCCTCGGCCGCGGTGGGCGGCCGGACCGGTTGACCGGGCATGATCGGGGTATGCGCGCCTGATGCGCAGACTTCTGGCGGCCGCGGCGGCGACGGCCGCCCTGCTCACCTGCTCGACCGCGGCGCCGGCGACGCCCGGCTTCACGCTGCGGGTGCTCGCCTCCGGGTTGCAGCATCCGTGGGAGGTGCTGACCGGGCCGGACGGATGGCTCTGGGTGACCGAGCGCAGCGGCCATCGTGTGCTCCGCATCGACCCCGGCACCGGCACGACCCGCGTGGCGGCGACCGTCACCGAGGCGATCGGCGGGCTGCGCGGCCAGGACGGGTTGCTCGGCATGGCGCTGCGCCTGCCGGACGTCTACCTCGCGTACAGCTACGACGCCGACCCGTCGCCCGCCGTGACGGAGCAATTCAAGATCGCCGATTTCCGGTACGACGTGACGACCGGCACCCTGCGTCACCACGCCGATCTGCTGACCGGGTTGCCGGCCAGTCCCGACCACGACTCCGGCCGGCTCGTACTCGGGCCCGACGACAAGCTGTACTACACGATCGGCGACCAGGGAAACAACCAGTTCGACCGGTTCTGCCTGCGCAACCGTGCCCGCGACCTGCCGGCCGACGCGCGGGACCGGTCCGCCTACCAGGGCAAGGTGCTGCGGCTCGAGCGCGACGGGACGATTCCGCGGGACAATCCGGTGCTCGACGGCGTACGCACCCATGTCTGGTCCTATGGGCACCGCAACGCGCAGGGTCTGGTCTTCGGGCGTGGTCGTCTCTACTCCAGTGAGCAGGGGCCGAAGACCGACGACGAGATCAACGAGATCCGGCCGGGTGGCGACTACGGCTGGCCGCGGGTCGCCGGGCGCCGCGACGACAGGGCCTACCGCTTCGCCGACTGGTCCGCCTCCGCGCCGGCACCCTGCTCGTCACTGACCTACAGCGACTACGTGATCCCGCCGTCGGTGCCGACCGCCGCCGAGAGCAGTTTCACGAGCGCGGCGTACACCGAGCCGCTGCGCACCGTCGGGACCGTGCCGGACGGGTACGACTTCCAGGATCCGCGATGTGCCGGCGACGCGAACATGTGCTGGCCCACGGTGGCGCCGTCGAGCCTGGACTTCTACGACGCGCCCGGGATCCCGGCCTGGCGTGGGTCGCTGCTGATGCCGGCGCTCAAGGACGGGACGGTGTACCGGTTCCCGCCGGGCGGGGACGGCGATCCGGTCGCCGAGCTGCACACCGTCGATCGTTACCGGGACGTCGCGATCAGCCCGGACGGCCGTACCGTCTACGTGGCCACCGACCCGTCCGGCAGCGTCCTGGGGCGGGACGGGCGGCCCACCACCGAGCTCGAACACCGGGGCGCGATCCTGGCCTTCCGGCCGCACGCCCGGTAGAGCCTACATCCAGTAGAGGATGCGGCGCGGCGCGCCGGGCGCCAGCGGTGCGGTCACGTCGATCGGGTCGGGCGTCACCCAGCCGGAGATACCCCGAGGTGACGGCCTCTACCGGTTCCGCCCGGAGAAGGCAGTCACCCCACCGGGCGGGGTGGTCGCGCCGCCGCGCGATGATGGGGGCATGACGCTGCGGGGCCGGTTGCGCACCGGTGTGAGCGCGATCGTGGACGCGCTGTTCGCGATCAGCCTCGCTCTGCTCAACGCGCCGGTGCTGATGCTCTGGCTGGCCGGGCTGGTGCTCAGCCCCGTTCCGGTGCTCGGCGCCGAGTTGCTCGCGGTGGCCACCACCGTGGTGCGCTGGCGTGCCGACCTGGAGCGGCGCCTGAGCACCCGGGCCGGCCTGCCCATCCGCCGCCCGTATCTTCCCGCGCCGGCCGACGCCGAGGTGGGCACCGGCCGATGGCTGCGGTGGATCATCACCGACCCGGCGACCTGGCGCGACGCGGCCTGGCTGCTGCCCGGCGCGCTCGTCGCGGCGGCGCTCGGCCTCATCGTCGTGGCGATCACGGCGTACGGGCTGGTGGGGGTCCTGCTGGTGCCGTTGTGGCTGCATCTGGGCGGGCTCTGGTTCGGGTACGGCGTGTTCTGGCCGACGGCGAATCGCGCCGAAGCATGGCTGGCCCTCCCCCAGGGTCTGGCGCTGCTGCTTCTCGCCCTGATCCTGGCACCGCTGATCCGGAGGGTGCACGTCAGCTTCGCGCGGCTGTTCCTCGCCCCGACCCGCTCGGCCGAGCTGCGGCTGCGGGTGGCGCACCTGACCGTGACCCGGGCCGACGCGATCGACGCGCAGGCGGCCGAGCTGCGCCGCATCGAACGTGACCTGCACGACGGCGCGCAGGCCCGGATGGTCGCGGTCGGCATGACGATCGGGCTGGCCGAACGGCTCGTGCGCCGCGACCCCACCGCCGCACTGAAACTGCTCGCCGAGGCCCGGGCGGCCAGCACCAGCGCCCTGGTCGACCTGCGTCACCTGGTCCGCGGCATACACCCTCCGGTGCTTGCCGAGCGCGGGCTGGAGGGCGCGGTCCAGGCGCTGGCGATGCACCTGCCGGTGCCCACGGCCGTCCGCTCCCATCTGCCGGGGCGTCTCGACGCGCCGCTCGAGTCGGCGGTCTACTTCGCGGTGGCCGAGGCGCTGGCCAACATGAGCCGGCACAGCGGCGCCAAGTCCGCATGGGTCTCGCTGTCGCACGTGGAAGGGGTGCTCGCGGTGGAGGTCGGCGACGACGGCAATGGCGGCGCCGACGCCGGGCGCGGCACCGGTCTGCACAGCATCGAGCGACGGCTGGGCGCGTTCGATGGCACGATGGCGGTCTCGTCCCCGCCCGGCGGTCCCACCGTCGTCACCATGGAGTTGCCGTGCGCGTTGTCATCGCCGAAGACCTGACCTTGCTGCGGGACGGGCTCACCCGTCTCCTGGAGGCCTTCGACTTCGAGGTGGTCGACGCCATCGACAACGGGCCGGCGCTGCTGCCCGCGCTGCTGCGCCACCGGCCGGACGTGGCGGTCGTGGACGTGCGGCTGCCGCCCACCCAGACCGACGAGGGGCTGAAGGCGGCGATCGCGGCCCGCGAGCGGATTCCGGGCCTTCCGGTGCTGGTGCTCTCGCAGCACGTCGAGCCGCTGTACGCGCGGGAGCTGCTCACCGACCAGGCCGGTGGGGTGGGTTACCTGCTCAAGGAACGCGTCTCCGACGTCGAGCAGTTCGTGGCCACCGTGCAACAGGTCGCGGCCGGTGGCACCGCCTTCGACCCGGAGGTGGTCGCCCAGATGCTGGCCCGCCGCGAGCCCCTGGCCGGGCTGACCGCCCGTGAGCAGGAGGTGCTGCGGCACATCGCCGAGGGCCGTTCGAACGCGGCGATCGCGGCCCGGCTGTTCATCACGGAGAAAGTGGTCAGCAAGCACATCAACAGCATCTTCGCCAAGCTCGGGATGCCGCCGTCCGACGACGACAACCGGCGGGTCATGGCCGTGCTGAAATACCTCGACGCCTGACGACGCCGGAACCGCCGGGCGCGACTACCGCGACGTGAAGGGGTGGCGGAGGCGATGCATCGCCTGCTCACCGCGGTCGGAGGTGGGTAGCACCGGCGACAGGTCGTCAGCGCCGGCGGGAGCCAGGAACGGGGTCACGCCTCCGGCGGTCGCGACCGGGGACCGGAAACGCGAGAGGCCGGAGAGCGGGCGGGAAACAGATGCGTGCGATGCCGTGCTGATCGTCGTCATACAGCCCTTCCTTGAAACAAACATGGTGTGAACAATTGCTATTGATGGAACGCCAACGGCGGCTCGCTGAACCAGTCGAGCCGCCGTTGGTGGTGTGTGGATCAGATCACGCGGATGTTCTCCGCCTGCGGACCCTTTTGACCCTGGGTGATGTCGAACTCCACCCGCTGGTTCTCGTCAAGGCTGCGGAAACCGCTCGCCGAGATCGCCGAGAAGTGGGCGAACACGTCGGGGCCGCCACCATCCTGACTGATGAAGCCGAAGCCCTTGTCGCCGTTGAACCACTTCACGGTGCCTGTAACCATGTCTTTGTCCTCGCAAGCTGCCGGAATCCACACTGTGCGGATTCTCCCGCCGCCGAGTTGATCACCCGCGTCGAACCGACACGGAAAACGAAAAAGCGCCTGGAAGGGCTCAGATAACCCATCAGGCGCCGAAAACGTCTACGGAAATCAAAACTGCAACGAGGGAACCGTAGCACAGAAATCCGGCTGCGCCCCGGAACCACGCCGCCGGTCGCCGGCCCGGGGAGATCGGCGTCCTTGTCGGCGCCGGTCCCCCACCGGGGCAGCGACACACCCGGCGAGGGCGGCCCGGGAGTAGGCTGAGGAGGTTTCGAGGTGCTGCGGAAACCACGATCCCCTCGGCTCCTCGATTGCCCCGGCTCCTCGATTGCCTCATCCCATTCCCTCAGGCCGTCGCCCTCCACAGGAACGAGTCGCCTCATGCGCTATCTCAGCGACGTCAATCTGCGTGCGGTCCTGAGTGTTCTGGTGGCCCGCGAGGGTGGAACGGTGGACATTTCCAACGCGGATCTGTATGCCGCGATGCTGCCCGCCGACGGACGCGGTGAGGGATTCGCGATAGAGGAGACGGCCACGGGGATCCGGATCTCGCTGGCCACGGGCACGCCTGATGCTCAATGAGCCGGCACTGAGCCGCCAGGTCACTCAGGGATCGCGCGGCACCGAAGCCTTACGCCTCGTGCCCGCGCCGACCCGCCGTGTTCGCCGTGGCGCCGCCTCGAACGGGCGGCGCGTCATCGACCGGGTCGCCCCGCCTGGCGGCTTGCTCACCCCTCACACTACTCGCGCCGGACACGACCGAACCTGAGCAGATTTCGCATCGTCCGGTTCACCATATCTGGCACCTGACAAATGGTCCGCCCGTGCTAGCGTCGTTCTGGTGCCACTCATTTTCACTTGATTCTGGATGCCGCCTTCACCATCGGCAGCACGCGAGAATGCCCGGTGCAGTCTCTACGAATGCCAGGAGTGATCATGGCTTCCGGAACCATGAAATGGTTCAGCGCCGACCGGGGGTTCGGATGGATCACCCGCGATGACGGTGGCTCGGACGTCTTCGTCCACTTCTCCGCCGTCACGGGGCCCGGCGCCCGCGGCATCGAGAACAACCAGCGTGTCGAGTTCGACCTCGCTCATGGCACCAGGGACGTCCACGCGGTCAACGTCCGCCCCCTCCGGTCATCATGATCTCGCGCGGAAGTGCAGCAGCACCGGCATGATCTCGGCGCGGCACCGCGGGCCGCACGGGCGGGCACCGTGGTCACTGCGTGCGCCGCGACCCCGGAACCCGGCTGGCCGGAGTCACGGCGGGCCGGCCACCGACGGCGTCCCCTCCCCGATGGTCAGCGCGATCACCGCCACGTCGTCGTCGACCTCAGCGAACGTGGTGAGCAGGCCGGCGAGGGCGTCGACGGCCGCCGCGGCGCTGGTCCGGCCGCGGTCGCGCACGAAGTCCAGCAGCGCCTGGTCGCCGTAACGCCCGCCGGTCCGCGTCCGCGCCTCGGTCAGCCCGTCGCTGTAGAGGATCATGGTGTCGCCCGGCTCCAGCATGATCGTGCGGCTCACCAGGCGCGGAGCGGGCAGGATGCCGATGAGGGTGCCGCCGTCGGTGGGGTGGTAGGCGGCGGACCCGTCGGCGCGGACCACCAGCACCGGCGGGTGGCCTCCCGAGGCGATGGTGGCGGTGTAACCGCTGCCCCGCCGTTCGAGGATGCCGAAGATGACGGTGCAGTGCCGGTGCTCCGGCCGGGCATAGTCCTGGTAGACGACGGCGTTGAGGTTGCGCAGGACGGCGACGGGCTCGCTGTCGTAGACGGCCGCGGCCCGCAGGGTGTACCGGGCGGCCGCGGTCACCGCCGCGGCGGCCACCCCCTTCCCGCGGACGTCACCGAGGAAGAATCCCCACCGGTCTCCCGGGAGCGGGAAGAGGTCGTAGAAGTCTCCGCCGACCTCGTCGGCGGAAGCCATGTGGTAGAGCGACGCCGTGGTCATCCCGGGCGGAACGGCCAGGGACGCGGGCAGCAGACTGCGCTGGAGTCCGCCGACGAGCAGGCGGAGCCGGTCACGTTCCCGATCCGCGGTCCGGCGGGCCTCGAGCAGCTCGTTCTCGTACGCCCGGCGCTCCCGTGCGTCGAAGACGGTCGTGCGGATCAACAGGGGTGAGCCGTCGCGGCCGGTCTTGACGACGGAGGTGATCAGCGCCGGGAACACCGTTCCGTCACTGGCACGCATCTCCACGGCGACGCCTTTGACCTCGTTGCGCAATCGCAGCAGCGGCGCACAGTGGGCCTCGTGGTAGAGGCGGCTGCCGGGCGTGAGCAGCTCGCCGAAGCGCCGCCGGCCGACCAGGTCGGCGCTGTCCTCAACCAGCCAGGCGAGCAGGGTGGCGTTGATCTTGGCGATCGTGCCGTCCAGCAGGGTGGAGACGAAACCGCACGGCGCGTTGTCGTAGAGGTCGTCGAGGTCGTCCTCCAGCAGCGCCGGGAAGGGAACTCCCACCGTCTCGGGGTGGACCGCAGGCCGGTGCTCGCGAGCTGCCCGGCGAGGCAGCGGCCACACTAGGCGCCTGCGCAATCGACGTCCTGACGGATAGATCGGTTCACCCTCCGAGTCTCGCACGGGACTCCGCGCGCCACCGGCGAGGCGGGGCCGGTCGGCACGACCACGGGTAGCTCGGAGCCGGGACAGCGAGGCCGGTCGGCGACTTTTCCGAAGAGACCCGGATAACGGTTTCCCGCCTCCCATTTCCATTTCCCATACGGTAGATGGCATTGACGCACACCGCTTGACATACATCACACGTATAACTTATGTTTCAGCTTCATTAAGCGCGCTGAATGCCAGCGATTCAACCTGCGGCTTTCCCGCATCGCGCAGGCCGTCACCGCACGGCGGAATCGGACCTCGGCGCGTACCCGGAACAGTTTCCATTCTCCTTACCTCGGGGCCGGCATTGCTGATCGACGGCACGGAAGGAACGCTTTCATGAGGTCTGACACGGCACCACGCCGCACCCCGGGCCGGCCGGCCTGGCGCCGGATGGCCGGCATGATGGCGACCGGCGCGCTGCTCGCCGCCGGTGTGCAGCTGACCGCGGTGACCCCGGCTCTGGCCGCCACCTCGATCACGATCAACGGGTCGTCCGGTGGCCGGACGTTCGACGGGGTGGGCGCGGTCAGCGGCGGAGGGGGCAACAGCCGCCTGCTGATCGACTACCCCGAGCCCCAGCGCGGCCAGGTCCTCGACTATCTCTTCACGCCCGGATACGGCGCCGCGCTGCAGGTCCTCAAGGTCGAGATAGGCGGCGACACCAACTCCACCAGCGGCGCCGAGCCCAGCCACGCGCACTTCCGCGGTGATCTCGACTGCAACCGCGGCTACGAGTGGTGGATCATGGAGGAGGCCAAGCGCCGTAATCCCGCCATCAAGCTGATGGGCCTGCCGTGGGGCGCGCCCGGCTGGATCGGCAACGGCACCTTCCTCTCCAGCGACCTGACCGGCTATCTGCTGTCCTGGCTCGGCTGCGCCAGGCAGCACAACCTGACCATCGACTACCTGGTGCCGGCGCAGAACGAGCGGCAGTGGAACGCCGCCACGACGATCGCCGTCCGCAACGCGCTCGACGCCAACGGCTACGGCAGCGTCGGGATCGAGGTCGCCGAGGACTGGACCTACTCTCCGGCCGACCAGTTCGCCGGCAACCCGGCTCTGCGCGACGCCGTCGACGCGATCGGCGTGCACTACTCGTGCGGATACCTCTCGGACCAGAAGACCTGCAACTCCTCGGCCACCGCCATCAACTCCGGCAAGGCCCTGTGGTCCAGTGAGAACGGCTCCCAGGACTACAACGGCGGCGCGAAACCGCTCGCCCGGGGCATCAACCGGGCGTACCTCGACGCCAAGATGACCGGCTACATGAACTGGGACCTGGTGGCCTCCACCACTCCGAACAACCTCTGGTCCACGGTGGGCCTGGTGCTGGCGAACCAGCCGTGGTCGGGCTACTACGCGGTCGGCAAGGACGTCTGGGCGATCGCGCACACCACCCAGTTCACCGCTCCCGGCTGGAAGTACCTGGACGCCTCCTCCGGTTACCTCGGCGGGAACCGCAACAACGGCAGCTACGTCACGATGAAGTCGCCGGACAACGCCGCCTACAGCATGATCGTCGAGACGATGGACGCGTCCGGCGCGCAGACGCTCGATCTCGGCGTCACCGGCGGGCTGCCCACCACCGGGCCCGTGCACGTGTGGGCGACCAACCTCAACTCCAGCAACCCGGCCGACTTCCTGGCCCGCCAGGCCGACATCACCCCGTCCGGCGGCCGGTACTCGCTGACCGTGCAGCCCGGATACCAGTACACCGTCACCACCACGACCGGACAGGGCAAGGGCACCGCCACCAGCCCGGCCCAGGGCTCCCTCGGGCTGCCCTACACCGACGACTACGAGAGCTACCTTGCCGGGCGCGAGGCCAGGTACCTGATGGACATGCAGGGCGCCTTCGAGGTGGCCGCCTGCGGTGGCGGTCGCGCCGGGAAGTGCGTCCGGCAGGCCAGCACCCAGGCGCCGATCACCTGGAAGACGCTGAGCGACCCGTACGCCGAACTGGGCAGCACGACCTGGAACAACTACACCGTGCAGTCCGACGTCATGCTGGAACGCTCCGGGTACGTCGAGCTGCTGGGCCGCGTCGGCGGGCAGGAGCTGATGAACCCGGGCGCGCTGAACGCCTACCACCTGCGGGTCAGCGACAGCGGCGCCTGGTCGATCCTGCGCACCAACACCTCCGCCCAGACGACCACGCTGCGCAGCGGCACCACCACCGCGCTGGGCACCGGCCGCTGGCACACCCTCGCCCTCGGCTTCTCCGGCGGCACCCTGACCGCCACCGTCGACGGCACCGTGGTCGGCACGGCGAGCGACTCGGCCTTCGGCGCGGGCCTCGCGGGCCTCGGCACCAGCCAGGGCCAGACCGCCCAGTTCGACAACCTGCGGATCACCGGTGGCACCGGCGGTGGCACGTCACTGGCGCTGCGCAACGCCAACGCCGGCCGATGCCTGGACGTCCCGTCCAACGCCCAGACCAACGGCACACAACTGGCGTTGTGGGACTGCAACGGCGGCGCCAACCAGCAATGGACCCTCACCACCGGCAAACAGCTCCAGGTGTACGGCACCAAGTGCCTGGACCCGGGCACCTCCGGCTCGTCCCCGGGCAGCAGGACGGTGATCGCGGCCTGCACCGGCGCCACCGCTCAGCAGTGGAACGTCAACCCGGACGGCACCGTCACCAACGCGCAGTCCGGTCTCTGCCTCGACGCCAGCAGCGCCGGAACCGCCAACGGCACCGCGGTCATCGTCTGGACCTGCAACGGCGGGGCCAACCAGCAGTGGACGCGAAGCTGACCCGCGGGACGGCCACGATCGCGGCGGGCGCCGGTCGGCGCCCGCCGCGTCGGCCGGGCAGGTCAGCGCCCCAGCCAGCCGCCGTCCACCGGGATGATCGCCCCGGACACGTAGTCGGCGGCGGACGAGCAGAGGAAGACGGTGGCCCCCGCGAGGTCGTCGGACCGTCCCCACCGGCCGGCCGGGATCCGGTCCAGGATCGACCGCGACCGGTCCGGGTCGGCGCGCAGGGCAGCGGTGTTGTCCGTGGCGATGTAGCCCGGCGCGATGGCGTTGACGTTGACGCCGTGCAGGGCCCATTCGTTGGCCAGCGCGCGGGTCAGTCCGGCGATGCCGGACTTGGCGGCGGTGTAACCGGGCACGTTGATCCCGCCCTGGAAGCTGAGCATGCTCGCGGTGAACACGATCTTCCCGCTGCCGCGCGCCAGCATCGGCCGGGCGACCGCCTGGGTGAGCACGAACTGACTCGACAGGTCGACCTCGAGCACCCGGTCCCACCACTGCAGCGGGTGTTCCGCGGCCGGGGCGCGCTCGATGGTTCCGGCGTTGTTGACGAGGATGTCGGGCGCGCGCCCGGCGAGCTCACCGGCCAGTGCCAGCGCGGCGTCGCGGTCGGCGAAGTCCACCGCGCGCGCCTCGAAGGAGCGGCCCAGCGCGCGGACCGACTCCCCCACCTCGTCGCCGGCCCGCGCCGACGTGCTGACGCCGATGATGTCGGCTCCCGCGGCGGCGAGCGCCTCGGCCATCGCCCGGCCGATGCCCCGCCGGGCGCCGGTGACCACCGCCAGGCGGCCGGTGAGATCGAACAACCCGCTCATGCCCGCACCTGCCCGGCGACATCCACGAGAACCTTCATGGCACGACCGGCCGCGAGCTCGTCCATCGCGGCCGCGGTCTCCTCCAGGGCGACCACGTGCGAGACGAGGGCGTCCACCGGGATCCGGCCCTGTCGCAGCAGGTCCACCGCGCGATCGAAGTCGGACCGTTGATACACCCGGGCGCCGAGCAGGCGCAGCTCCCGCCAGAACACCCGCTGCAGGTCGATCTCGCGGGCCGCGGCGTGGATGGCGACGATGACGATCGTGCCGCGGACCCGGGCCAGTGCGGTGGTGGAGCGCGCCGCGGCGGCCGCGCCCGACACCTCGAACACCACGTCGGCGCCGACGCCCCCGGTCCAGCGTTCGACCTCGGCCGGCACGTCGATGGCGGACGGGTCGACGACCGGGAAGCCCAGCTCGGCGATCCGGCTCCGGCGGGCCGCGTCGGTCTCGGCCATCAGGACGTGGGCGCCGGCATCGCGGGCGACACCGGCGATCAGCACGCCGATGGGACCACCGCCGAGCACGACGGCGTGGTCGCCGACCTGCAGCTCGGAACGCCGGACGTCGTGCACGGCGACCGCGACGGGCTCGACGAGCGCGGCGGTGCGCAGATCGAGGCCGGGCGGCAGCGCGACGGCCAGCGACGCCGGCACGTTCCACCGCTGCTGGAGGCCGCCGGGCGAGTCGATGCCGACGAAGACGAGATTCTGGCAGATGTGCTGGTGGCCGGCGAGGCAGGCGGCGCAGGTGCCGTCCCAGGACAGCGGCATCACCGTCAGCGGATCACCCACCGCCCAGCCCTCGACCCCGGCGCCGACCGCGGCCACCGTGCCGGACGTCTCGTGGCCGAAGACCAGTGGAGTCCGCACCCGGGCGTCCATGTCACCGTGCGCGATGTGCAGGTCGGTCCCGCACAGGCCGCAGTAGGCGACGGCGATCTGGAGCTCGCCGGGACCGGGCGGCGCGACGTCCACCGTCACCGTCTCGAGCCGTCCCTGGCCGACATATGCCGCACCCTTCATCGGGCGTCCTCGCTCTCTCGGGGTTCAGTGCTCTCTGGGGAATCAGTGACCCTTGCAAACATCATACGTATGCTCTTATATTTCGGGCCGATGAGAAGCGCGTCAATGGGGCGGACTGACAAGGACATAGACATGGCTGGAATCGCACGAGCCCGACACACCCGTCGACCTATGTGGATGATGGGCGTCGCAGGCGCCATCACCGTCGCCCTCGCACTCGCCGGCTGCGGCGGGAACGACGGCGGCTCCGCGGCGGACACCTACGGCTTCACCCAGGCCACCCAGGACGACAAGGCAGAGATCACGGTGTGGGTCGACGCCGACCGCTCAGGCGCGGTCGACGCGTTCAAGAAGGCCAACCCCGGCGTGCCGGTCAAGGCCGTCACCTACGACGGATCGGCCAACGGCTCCAACTCGTTCCGTACCAAGATGCAGCTGTTCGATCGCGCCGGCAGCGGCTGGCCGGACGTGGTGTTCTCGACCCAGAACAACGACGCGGCGTGGGCGAGCCAGAAGAGCAACGGCAAGCCGGCCTTCGCGGCGGTGCTCGACGGCGGTCTGGTCCCGAAGGCGACGCTCGACGGCTTCACCCCCGGGTCGCTGAACCCGTGCACCGTCGACGGCAAGGTCTACTGCCTGCGCAACGACCTGGCCCAGGCGGTGCTCTGGTACAACAAGGAACTGCTCGACCAGTTCGGCTACCCGGTGCCCGCCACCTGGCAGGACTACCAGGCGCTCGGCGAGAAGGTGGCCCGCGAGCACCCCGGCTACATCATCGGCACCGTCGGGGACGCCTGGACCCCGGAGGTGTTCTTCTGGGGCAGCAAGTGCCAGGCCAACAACATCACCGGGCCGAAGTCCGTCACCGTCGACACCACGAGCCCGCAGTGCACGCGGGCCGCGTCGATGCTGGACACGCTGATCAAGAACGGCACCACACCCACCATCAGCGTCTTCACCCCTGAGTTCGTGAAGAAGTACTCGGGCAAGGTTCTCGCCATGCCCGGACCGGCCTGGTACGCCGGAGCCATCTTCAACAACCCCCAGTCCCTGAACGTCCCGAAGGGACAACTGGGCGTCGCCGCCCCGCCGGCGTGGCAGGGCGAGCCCGCGGTGACCGGCAACGTCGGCGGCGGAACCTGGTTCATCAGCAGCCACTCCAAGAACCTCAAGGCCGCCGAGAAGTTCGCGGAGTTCGTCACGACCGCCGACGACTACCAGGTGAATCTGGCACCCGGTTATCCCGCCTACGCGACCGCCGCCGCCAAGTGGGTCCAGAAGCAGGAGTCCAGCGCCTACTACGCCACCGATCTGCAGGCGATCGTCAAGGCCGGCACCCAGATCTGGGACGGATGGGGTTCCGGGCTCTTCAGCCAGGAGGCGATCTGGGCCAAGACGATGACCCCGGGAATCGCCGGCGGCAAGAGCCTGGTCGATCTGCTGCCGGAATGGCAGACCGCGATCAAGAACCAGGCCCAGGTCGACGGCTACACCGTCAAGTGACGACAGTGGACGAGGACGCCCGGCGTACGGTGACCCCCCACCGCCCGCCGGCCGTCCGGCGCCCCGGCGACGTCCGGAGCGCGACGAGTTACGCCTTCATCGCGCTCTACGTCCTGCTGACCGTGGCCTTCGGGATCCTGCCCATGCTCTACGCCGTCTACCTCGCGTTCACCACCGGCGAGGGCGGCTTCGCCGGACTCGCCAACTTCACCAGGGTGGCCGGCGACTTCCGCTTCCTGCCCGCCGTCGGGCACGTCGCGTTCTACCTGCTGCTCTGGCTCGTCTCGCTGGTCCTGCTGGTGACACTGCTGGCGCTGATCGTGCACACGATCCGGTGGCGCTGGCTCAGCGGCACGCTGCGGTTGATCTTCTATCTGCCGGGCGCGCTGGCGGGCGCGTCGAGCGTCCTGCTCTGGCTCTTCGTGCTCGACCCGACCGCCAGCCCGGTCGGCGGCCTGCTCCGCAGCCTCGGCCTGGCGAGCTTCGTCCAGGTGATCATGCCCGCGCACCTCCCGCCGATCTTCGCCATCATCGCCTTCTGGGCCGGCGCCGGCGGCTGGATCGTGATCATGTACGGCGCGCTCAACAACATCAGCCCGGACGTCATCGAGGCGGCCCGCATCGACGGCGCCGGCACCCTGCAGATCGCCTGGCGGATCCAGCTGCCACTGCTGCGCAAGTGGATCTCGTACATGGGAATCATGTCCCTGGCGGCCGGCACCCAACTGTTCGTCGAGCCACAGCTGCTGTCGCAGGCGAGCAACGCCGTCGTGCCCAACGACTACTCACTCAACCAGCTCGCCTACCAGTACGCGTTCCAGCAGAACGACTTCAACGGAGCCGCGGCCATCTCGCTGCTGCTGCTCGTCGTCGCCCTCGCGCTGTCGGCGTTCTTCGTGCTGCGCGGCGGACTCTTCGAGACGGACTGAGCCATGACGACAGGACAGGTCAGGGTCGCCGGCTCCCGGCGGGCGGCGGTCAGCGGGTGGAGCGGGCGGGCGATCGCCGGCGTCGCCACCACCGTCTTCGTGCTGTTCTTCCTCATCCCGATCCTCTGGCTGCTGCTGGCCTCGACGAAGAACGCCCGCGAGCTGATCGTCGGCCACCCCTTCGCCCCGGGCAGTGCCGGCGCGTTCGCGGACAACTGGGATCAGCTCTTCGGCTTCGGCGACGGGGAGGTCACCACCTGGATCGGCAATTCGGCGCTGTACGCGACAGGCGCGCTCGTCATCACCCTGATCGCGAGCATCCCGGCCGGTTACGCCATGGCCCTGACGCGGTTCCGGTTCCGGCGCCTGCTGCTGATCCTGACGCTGGTGGTCATGCTGATCCCGAACACGGCCCTGGTGCTGCCGATCTTCCTGGAGCTGAACACGATCGGGCTGATCGGCAGCCCGCTGTCGGTGATCCTGCCGATGTCGTTCTTCCCGTTCGGGGTGTACCTCACCTACATCTACTTCTCGACGAGCATTCCCCGCGACCTGCTCGCGGCCGCCCGGGTCGACGGCTGCGGGGAATTCCAGGTCTTCGCCAAGGTCGCCCTACCGCTGGCCGCGCCGATCGTCGCCCTGGTCGCCTTCTTCAGCTTCGTGCAGAGCTGGAACAACTTCTTCCTGCCCTTCGTCATGCTGCCGTCCAGCGACGGCTACCCCATCCAGGTCGGCCTGACCTCCCTGCTGGCCTCGACCCCGGCGTTCAACCCCAGCTCCGCCGGGACCCAGTCGATCCAGCTCCCGACGCTCGCGCTGGCGACCGTCATCTCGGTGCTGCCGGTCCTGATCGTCTTCCTCTTCGCACAACGGTTCCTGATCGCCGGCATGACGGCGGGCGGAACCAAGGAGTGAACCGCGAACCGGCAGAGAATCGCGAACGGGCAGAGTAGGAGAAAAGGTGAAGGTCACCGGTTACCGCAGCCTGCGGACCGAACACGACTGGGGACGGCACATCGGCGACGCCAACGGGGTGATGCCGGACCAGCGCACCGACGTCCACGTCCTCGTCCTGGAGACCGACAGCGGCCTGGAGGGCGTCGGCGTCGGCGCGCACGGGGAGATCGAGCGCGTCTTCGGGGCGGTCGAGGGCCAGGACCCGCGCGGGGTGGCGGTGCTCTACGACCGCATGCTCGGCCACGTCTTCAAGAGCGGCCACTCGGGCGCGACGTTCGGCGCCATCGGAGCGATCGACATGGCGCTCTGGGATCTCAAGTCCAAGGCGGCCGGTGAACCGCTCTGGCGAACCCTCGGCGCGCTCGACCGATTCGTTCCCGGCTACGCCTCCGGCCTCGACATCGCCCTCGACGACGACGCGCTCGTCCGGCTCTACGAGGAGTTCGCGGACCGCGGTTTCAGCTCCGCCAAGCTCAAGGGCGGCCACGACGTCGAGCACGACCTGCGCCGGCTCACCGCCGTGCGCGAGGTTCTCGGCCGCAACTCGGCCGAGCCCGCGCTGATGTTCGACGCCAACGAGTCGTGGCACCGGTCGCAGGCGGTCCGGTTCGTCACGGCGCTGGAACGCCGGATCGACCTGGCCTGGGTCGAGGAGCCGGTGCGCCGCTGGGACGCCGCCGGCCTGGCCTCGGTGCGGCGCGGGATCCGCGCCGCCGTCGCGACCGGGGAGAACCTCACCGGCCTCGAACAGTACCGGCCGCTGCTCGACGCCGACGCGGTCGACATCGTGCAGGTGGGCAACGTCTGGGGGATAACCCATTTCCTCCGGGTGGCCGCCGTGGCGCACAGCCGTGACCTGCCGGTGAGCCCGGTGGCCTACCACGCGAACCCGCTGGCGCACGCCGCCGCGGCGGTGCCGAACCACCTGGTCTCCGAGGTGCAGGGACTCACCCCGGCGATCGGGCTCCACGTCGATCAGGAATACCAGGACGGCGGGATCGTCCTGGGCGACGAACCGGGCATCGGCATCCGGGTCGACGAGGAACGGATCAGCCACCTGCGGCCCGCCGGCCCGGCCGCGGCGGTGACCGGGCCGCATGTCCGCCCGGCACGCGCCGGGCTGCGCCTGGTCCCCGACCCGCATCTCAACGGCACCCTGGCGGCGGCCCGGCGGGCGGAGCCGTGAGCGCCGCCACCGATCCGGCGCCCGCCGCGGGATCCCTCCTCGACACCCACGTGCATCTCTGGAACCGGTCCACCGACCCGCAGCCCTGGATCGATCCGGAGACGATGGCGGTGCTCGACCGGGACTTCGAGCCCGGACATCTCGCGTCGATGCTGGACGCGACCGGCATGGCGGCCGCCGTGGTCGTGCAGTCGAGCAACAGCGCCGCCGAGACCCGGCGCCTGCTCGCGCACCGCAGCCCGCGCATCGCCGGCGTGGTCGGCTGGCTCGACCTCTCGGCCGACCCGATCGCGCAGCTCGACCAGCTCGACCCGGCGGCACGGCGCAGACTCGTCGGCCTACGGCATCTGATCCATCTCGACCCGGACCCGCGGTGGCTCGCCCGGCCCGCGGTGCAGGCCGGCCTCGCCCGGCTGGCCCCACACGACGTCGGTTTCGACCTGGTCGTGCGATGGTGGCAGCTGCCGTCGGCCCTGACCACCGCGAAGGCGCATCCGGGCCTGCGGCTCGTCCTGGACCACCTGGGCGGCACAGCCGACGCGGACGACTTCGACGGCTGGGCACAGAGCCTGCGGGACCTGGCCCGGCTGCCCAACGTGTGGGCCAAGCTCTCCGGGCTCGCCGGCATGGGCGGGCCACGACCGGCCACCGCCGCCACCGTGCGGCGCGCGGTCGACGTGGCCATGGAGGCATTCGGCCCCGGCCGGCTCATGTACGGGTCCGACTGGCCGGTCGCCGAGCTGGGCGCCGGAGCGCTGGCCTGGCGAGCCGCCGTGGAGGACCTGATCGACGGGCTCAGCGAGGCCGAGCGTGAGGCGGTGCTGTCGCGTACCGGAGCGGATTTCTATCGGGTCCAGGTATGACCGAACCGGCCTTCCCTGTTGAGGACGGCAGGAAGATCAGCTGCTGGACCGGCACCGGCACTAGTCGCGCGGGGGCTCGAAACGGCGGCGCTGCCAGGAGCTGACGATGTGATGGCTCATCGCCTGCTCTGCGGCGGCGACGTCCTGCCGGGCGATCGCGTCCACGACCAGGGCGTGCTCGTCGAGGGTCGACTGGAACGCGTTCTCGTATCCCAGGCCGTGGAAGCGGCTGCTCTCCAGCGCCCGCAGGTACAGCCGCTTGGCGATGTTCTCCGCCAGGTGGTTGCGGGAGAGCTCCATCACGGTCAGGTGGAAGACCACGTCCGCCTGCCGGAACGCGTCACTCTCGTGCTGACTGTCCCGCATGAACTGCAACGCGTGCTCGACCCGGGTCAGCTCCTCGTCGGTGCGGCGGGCCGCCATGGCACCCGCCATGGCGGACTCCAGGCTCGCCCGCACGGTGGTGAGCTCGTCGAGGATGCCCAGCGACTCGTCGTTGTCGATGAGCGCCGACAGGACGAGCGGGTCCAGCATGTTCCATGATCCGGAGCGGGCCACCTGCGTGCCACGACCCTGCGTGACGATCACCAGGCCCTTCTCCTCGAGCAGCTTGACCGACTCGCGGATGACCGTGCGGCTGACACCGAAGTAGTCGCTGAGCGGGCCTTCCGGTGGCAACAACTGGTTCTCCGCCAGCTGGCCGGTGACGATGAGCTCGACCAGCTCGCTCACCACCGCGACGCTCAGCCGCTCGGCGCGACGGCGGGGAGGCAGAGCGAACGCGTCCGGCGCAGCCATCATGGCTGTACCTTACCCAGGGCTCCGGCCGGGCCGGCGGGGCGCGGCACCCGCGGCCGGGAGCAGCGCCGCACCGCGCCGCTCGCCGGTCGCCAAACCCCGCGAGTTGTCCCGCGCCCGGTAGCGCACCACCGCGCCGCTCGCCGGCCGAGCCGCGCGAGGTGTCACGCGCCCCGGTCAGGCCACGGTGCAGGGGATGCCGTTGAGGGTGAAGGCCGCCGGCTCGCTGGTGTTGCCGGTGTGGGTGGCTTGGAAGCCGAGGTCGACGGTGGCCCCGGGTGCGAGGGTGCCGTTGTAGCTGACGTTGCGCGCGCTCACCCGGCCGCTCGACGGCGAGAACGTGGCGTTCCAGCCCGAGGTGATCGACTGGCCCGGGGGCAGGGTGAAGTCGAGCGTCCAGCCGTCGATCGTCGCGGTCCCGGTGTTGGTGATGCTGATCGCAGCCGTGAGGCCGGAGCTCCAGGGGCTCACCGTGTAGGTGACCCGGGGCCCCGGTCCGCCACTGGGCACGGGCGACGCGCTGTTCGACGGGCCGGGCGACGAGGTGCCGCCGCCGATGGTGGTCACGAAGGTCATGGCGCTGCGGGCGGGGAGCGTGACGGTGAAGGAGCCGTTCGCCATCGTGAGCGCACCCTGGGGCGCGACATTGCGGCTGCTGTCGGTCAGCCAGTTCGCGACGCTGCCGGACGCGGTGGTGCCCGCCAGCGTGAACTGCTGACCCACCGCCGAGCTGTTCTTGTTGACGGCCACGACGACCACGGTGTCGCCGTCCCGGTACGCCGACACGTAGACGTTCGACGCCGGATTCGCCGTCGCGTCGATCCGGACGTATCCGGGCCGGACGAACCTGGCGAAGTGCGCCATCATCGCGCCGCGCTTGCTGATCTGCCCGTCCTCGCGCATCGGGCCGTAGCTGCGCCGCAGATACCACCAGACGTACGCCTGGAACTCGGCGTCGACCATGGCGTGGTGGATGTGCTCGGCCACGTCGAGCGCCTCCGGCCAGGCATCCCCGGAGTTCGCGGTGCTGTTCGGGTAGTAGACCTCGGTCATCCAGAGCTCTTTGCCGGCGCCTTTCTGCTTGAACAACGGATAGGGGAAGTTCGCGTACGACGTGCCGTACAGGTGCGCCCCGATGATGTCCACGTTCGCGAGCGCGGCGGAGTCGTTGAGGATCGGGTCCGACATCGACTTGACGTACTGGAACGACTCGGGCGCGATGACCCTGGTGCTGATCGAACCGGCGTTCTCCCGCAGGAACCTGGTGATCTCGGCGGGAGTCCACCACGTCCATTCCGTCGCGTAGTCGGGCTCGTTCTGCACCGAGACGGCGTACAGGCTCACGCCGTTGTTCCGCAGATGGGTGGTGAAGTCGTTCAGGTGCTTGGCGTACGCGGCGTAGGACCCTGCCTTGAGACGCCGCTGTCCGGCCTGGCCGTTGCGGGTGAACGTCTCGATCATGGCGGCCGGCGGATTCCACGGTGACGCGAACACCGTCGCCCCGAGCGCGACCGCGCGCTGCGCCGTGGCCAGGTCACGACTCCAGTCCGACTGGTTCTCGCCCACCGGGATCCGCAGGAGGGACAGCCCGAGCCTGCCGTCGCCGTTGCCGAACGCCGTGTCCCGCTGGGCGGCCGTCAGGTCACCGATCCAGGCCGCGTGCGACATGGCTCCGAAACCCTTGACCGTCTGCCGCGGCGCCGACGGGTTGACGTTCGCCGCCGCGGCGGACGCTTCGGTGGCACCCACCACCGACGCCGCGACCGCGAGGACCGGCACGGCCCCCACCGTCGTCAGCACTGTTCGCCGGCTCAGCACCCTTCGCTGCTCACGCTGATCCTGCGTCATGTCTCCTCCTTCTGGTCGTACGGCGATCTGTCACGGTGCCGCCGTCATCCGGTCGCCGTGTGGTGCTGACGCCGGGCCGGGGAGCCGGCTCGCACCCGGCTCCCCGGCCCGCGGGACCTCCGCGGCTGTCAGCGGCGCGTGCTCACCGCAGGGTCCACTGCTGGTTCGTGCCGCCGTGGCAGGACCAGAGGTTGAGCTTGCTGCCGTTGGCGGTGCTCGCACCGGTGACGTCCAGGCAGAGTCCGGACTGGACGCCGGTGATCGTGCCGTTGGTGTTGACGTTCCACTGCTGGTTCGCCTGGCCGTTGCAGTCCCAGACGACGGCGGCGGTGCCGTTGGCGGTGCCCTGGCCGGAGGCGTCCAGACACTTCGTGCCGCCGTACGTGGTCAGTTGCTTGCCGGAGGTGTAGGTCCAGCTCTGGTTGGCGGCGCCGGTGCAGTCCCACAACTGCGTCACGGTGCCGTTGGCGGTGGCGGCGCCGGAGACGTCCACACACCGGCCGGACTGCGCGCCGACGATCTGCCTGCCCTGCGGGGTGCCGCCGCTCTGCGGCCCGGCCGACGACATCACGGCCTGGGCGCCGGACGGCCAGTTCCCGTTGGTGACGGTGACGTTGTTGTTCACGACGTTGCCGCGGTCGCCGTTGGTCACGTTGGTGGCGCTGCTGCTCGCCCAGTTGCCGGTGACGGTGAAGTTGCCCATGTTCTCGCCGCCCCAGTAGTTGGCGGTGGCCCAGGTGCCGATCGAGGAGAACACGTTGCCGGTGGCGGTGTAGTACTTGGAGCCCTCGTCGAAGTAGAGCCCGAACCAGCCGTTCGTCCGCAGGCAGTAGTTCCCGTTGATCACCGCGCCCGGGTTCCACGACAGGGTGTAGATGCAGCCGCCGTCGGTCGTCTGCTGCATCACGTCGTGGATGTAGTTGCCGATCACCCGGTTGTTCGCGGCGGTGGTGGCGGTGGTGTAACGCGGCTGGTAGTTGTACAGGCCGCGGTTGGTGTACTGGGTGCTGCCGCCGGGCTCGTTCGCACCCCATCCGAAGCCGACCGACATCCCGGAGTACGGCATGTTGTAGACCTCGTTGTGCGACATCGTGGCGTTGGTGACGTAGGTGGTCAGGACCGACACGTTGCCCCGGTGCTCCAGCCCGAGGTCGTGGATCCGGTTGTTGCTGATGGTGATGTCCCGGTTGACCATCCGGGAGTCGCCGGGGTGGTGGGCGTCGGCCCTTACACCGCCGACGACGATGCCACCGGCCGTGCTGCGCGCGATCTCCGATCCGGTGACGGTGATGTTGGCGGCGCCCAGCCCGACCCCACTGGCGTGGGCGTTCGCGTCGTTGCCGATGCCGATGGCCAACTGCCCGAGGTTGACGAACTGCGAGCCGCTGAACGTGATGTGGTGGGCCGCCGAGACCTGGACCGCGGCGGGCATCTGGTTCCAGTGCGGGCGGGCGGCCTCGAACTGCGGACAGCCTTCCTGGCAGGCGGTCAGCGCCGGCCAGTTCCAGTTCCCGGTGATGTACGCCCCGGTCTGCTGGTCCGCGTACCCCTGGTTGCTGCTGGGGCCCAGCCAGCTGGTGCCGGTGAAGGTGATCCCGTCGAACGTGACGTCGTGCGCGGGCGCGTCGTAGGTGCCGCCGACGTCCACCAGCGACTGCAGGGCCGGCAGTTCCACGCCGGCACTGTTCATGCTCTGACCGGCGAGCGGGATGTAGTAGAGCGCGCCGGTCCCCCGGTTGAGATACCACTCGCCGGGTGAGTCCAGGAACTCGTACGCGTTGGTGAGGTACAGCGGGCCGGCCCGGTGCGGGCTGGTGAAGGTGTCGTAGCCGAAGGTGTTGTTGTTCCACCCCGGCTGCTGCATGGTGATGAAGTTGCCGCTGATGCCCTGCACCGACACGTACCGGTCGGTGAACGAGCCGATGCTCTCCAGCTGGATCCGGCTCTGGTCGGCCAGGTTGTTCAGGTAGGCGAGCGCGCCGTTGCTGAACCTCAGGCCACTGGTGGCGGCGGTGAAGTCGGACCGGTTCACCGCGGTACGCGCCCGGGTCGCGACGGCGCCGTTCACGTAGAGCTGCCGGGTGTCCGTGCCTGCTCCGACGTCGGCCCGCCAGATGTTGCGGCCGGTGTCGGCCACGGTCCAGCCGGTGACCGCCCGGGCGCCGCTGATCGCGGGGTGCGCCGACGGCGCGGCCCGCCACACCACGGTGTGGCCGTTGGAGCCGGAGTCCTCGGCGGTCAGCCGCAACGGCGCCGGCAGCCGGTACGTGCCGTCAGCCAGCTGCACCACGATGTCGTCGGACATCGCGTCGTTCAACGCTCGCACCGCGGCCTGCGCGCCGGCCAGGGAGCACGGCTGGGCGCTGGAGCAGCTCGTGCCGGTGCCGGCGGGCGAGGCGTAGAGGGTGGTGGGCGCGGCCAGGGCCGGTGATGCCGCGACCAGGGTGCCGAGCGCGGCCAGCCCCGCCGCAGCGGTCACCGCCGTCAGGCGCCTTCGCCATGGGGACATCGGGGGAATCGACATGTGCCTCTCCTCAACCTGGGGGATGCGGGGATGGGCGGTGCTCAGCCGCGCAGGCTCCACCGCTGGTTGGCGCCGCCGTTGCAGGCCCACAGGATGAGCCGGGTGCCGTTGGCCGTGGCGGCGCCGTTGGCGTCCAGGCACAACCCGGACTGCTGACCGGTGACGGTGCCGTTCGCGGTGACGTTCCACTGCTGGTTGGCCTGGCCGTTGCAGTCCCAGATGACGACCGCGGTGCCGTTGGCGGTGCCCTGGCCGCTCGCGTCGAGACACTTGGTGCCGTACACCTGCAGCTGTCGCCCGGAGGTCAGGGTCCAGCGCTGGCCGGTGGCGCCGGAGCAGTCCCAGAGCTGGACCTGGGTGCCGTTGGCGGTCGACGAGTTGGGCACGTCGGCGCACCGTCCGGACTGCTCGCCCACGAGCTGCTGGGCGTTCCCGGGCGGCGGCGAGCTCGGCGGGGTGGTGCTGCCGAACTGGCTGAAGAAGTTCCAGACGACCCCGGAGGTCCAGGTCTGCCAGCCGTTGCAGGTGCAGCCGTCGCGAGGACCGGGGTCGTGGCCGGCGCCGTCGAAGGCCGCCCAGACCACCGGATATCCGGCCCGGCACCCGGAGTAGGCGGTGACGATGTGGGTGAGGCTGCCGTTGGCCGGTTCCGGCGGGTTCTGCGGGGTGCAGCCGTTGTTGCGGACGAAGGTGTCGCGCAGGGCCCGGCCGCTGGAGATGGGGAGCACGTTGTCCCGGATGCCGTGCAGCCCGATGTAGGCCACCGGCTGGGTGCCACCGCCGCACCCGCTGAGGCTGCCACCGGCGTAGACCGCGACGGCACGGAAGACAGTAGGCCGGGCGCAGGCCAGCGCGTAGCTCATGGCGCCGCCGTAGCTGAAGCCCGAGGAGAAGACCTGCGCGGTGTCGACGCACAGGTCGGTCTCGACCTGGCGGAGCAGGTCGTCGACGAAGGTGACGTCCCGGCCACCGGAGTTGGCCCAGCCGTTGCCGATGCCCTGGGGCGCCACGAAGATCGTCCCGTTGCCGGCGGCGTCGGCGAGCCGGCGCAGCCCGTAGTACGACCAGTTGTAGCCGTCGGTGCCACCGGAGTCGACGTCGCCAGCGGTGCCGCCGTTCCAGTGGAACCCGAAGACCAGCCGGTACGGGCGGTTGTTGTCGTACCCCGCCGGGATCCGCAGGATGTAGCTGCGGTTCTGGCCGCCGCTGGTGATCGTGTGGTTCCCACTGCCCAGCGTGGGGGCTCTGCCGCAGCCTGCGGTGGCGGCCGCGGCGGTCGCGTCCGTCGTCCCGGCGATGGCGCCGCCCGGCATCGCGCCGGCGGCGGCGAGGACCACGGCTGCCGCGATCGCGGCGGCCGCAGCGACGAGTCTTTTCCGCACCATCACGTATCTCCTTCTGCCACGGTGCCGATGACGAGACGGGTTCCTCCGGCTGAGGTTGTCATCGGGGGCGGACGGGGGCGTCTAATGGTTAACGCCTCGACGTCCTTCGATTGATGTGACGTATCATCACTGATTTCTCCTGGATGTAACAGTCCCGACATCGATAAGTTTCGGCAGAGCTGTTTCAGATACCGCTATCGGCATCGTTTCGCCTGATCGGAGACGCTTTTCGGGAACGATGGGAATGCGTACCGGGACAAGTTTTCAATTCGGGTTCCCGGTCAGGCGAAAGTGTTATGCGGACCGCCCCCGGCGAGTCGTCGAATTGATGTGAAGCAGTGGGGCAGAGCCGGATTCGGCGACTCGCCCGCACACGACCGGCCCCGGGCCCGCCGTGTGCGGGCGGGTCCGGGGCCGGGCGGTGGCGGTGGAGGGCTCAGCCGATCTGGACCAGCCGCCAGTTGTTCGTGGTGCTGCCGTTGTCGGCGTACTGGACGGCCTGGGCGCCCCAGGTGCTGGAGCCGTTGAGGATGGCCAGGACCTTGCCGCTGTTGACGTTGCGGATGCGGTAGGAGCCGTCACTGTTGGCGACGAGGGTCCAGCGGTGGTCGGCGGTGCCGGTGTCGCCCCACTGCAGGACGCGGCCGTTGTCGGCGGTCGACATGTTCTCGACGCCGAGGACCTTGCCGCTGTTGGCGTTGCGGAACCGGACGGCGCTGCCGTCGGCGATCCGGACCCAGTTGTGATCGGCCGTGCCGGTGTCCCCCCAGACCACGGCCAGGCCACCGTCGGCGGTGGACATGTTTTGCACGCCGAGGACCAGCCCGGTGCCGACGTTGACCAGCTTGTAGGTGCCCGCGGCGCCGCCGCCACCGGTGTTCCAGTAGACGTTGTAGTTGAAGCCCTGGGCGTCGTGGAACGGTCCGAGGTTCACGGTGGCGCCGTTCGCGGTCGCCGTGAAGGCCAGGCTGCTGGTGCTGGTCCGGGTGATCGACGAGGTGGTCAGTGACGGCGTCGCGGACAGCGTGGTGTTGCCGTAGTTGCCGCAGAGCACCGCGGGCCCGTACGTGATGGCCTGCAGGTTGGCATTGTCGTTGGCCGCCTTCATGATCACGCGCATCGGCAGCCGGACCGTGACGGTGTCGCCGGACGCCCAGGACCGGGTGACGGTGGCGTAGCTGCCCGGGGTCGCCGTGACGTTCTGCACGGTGCCGTTGACGCTGATCACCGGGCCGGTGGTCCAGGACGGGATGCGCAGCCGCAGATCCCACGTGCCGCTCGTCGTGCCGCTCAGCGTCAGCGTGGTGGTGTCGCTGACCGGGTACGTCGTGGACTGGGTGACCGTGATCCCGCGCTGGGTCCAGGTGAGCACCGACGGCACGTACAGGTTCACCGTCAGCGTGGTGCCGTTGTAGAAGTAGATCGAGTCCGCCAGCTTGGTGTTGGTCTCGATGCCGGTGCCCTGGCAGCACCAGAAACTGTTGTAGTCGGTGGACCAGGTGCCGCCGCCCCACGCCGGCCCGACGCCCCGGCGCCCGCCCGGTTTGAGCGGGGTGAAGTAGGTGATGTGGCCGTGGCTGTCGGCCGGGTTCTGCGCGCCGATCAGGTGGTTGAGCAGGGCCCGCTCGTAGTAGTCGAAGTAGTCGGCCCGGTTCGGGTCGAGCAGCCACAACTCGCGGGTCAGCTTCAACATGTTGTACGTGTTGCAGTGCTCGCACGTGTCGTTGGTGAGGTAGCCGGCGATCGCGTTCGGCGCCTTGAAGTGCTCGGCCTGGCTGTTCCCGCCGATGACGTACGAGTGGGCGGAGGTGACCATGGTCCAGACGTTGCTCGCGATGTCGCGGTACCGGGTCGTGCCGGTGGCCTTGTACTCCCGGGCGGCGCCGACCCACTTCGGGAGGTTGGTGTTCGCGTGCTTGCCGTTGAGCTGGTCCTGGTTCGCGGCGAGCGGGTCGAAGATCGCGGCGTGGTCGAACCGTTTCGCGACGGTGAGCCAGCGGGTGTCACCGGTCTGCTGGTAGAGGTCGGTCAGCACCGCGTTCATGCCGCCGAACTCGGTGTTCAGGACCGTCTGCATCTGGCTGTAGCTGAGCCGGCCGGTGCGCCAGTCGACCCAGCCGGCGAACCTCAGCAGGACGTCGCGGGCCTGCGTGTTGCCGAGGTACCGCCAGACGTCGAGCAGCCCGGCCAGGGTCTTGTGGATGCAGTAGTACGACACGGCGACGGGCGTGCCGGCCTCGACCGCGCTGACGTCGGACTCGGGGAAGCCGGACAGGTAACCGGTGTTGAACCCGGCGGCGCCGTTGTTGGCCTGACACTTGGCCAGCTCGGCGACCATGTAGTTGGCCTTGTCCCGGCACGTGGTGTCGCCGCGCACCGCGTACGCCTGCGCCCAGGCGGTCAGGAAGTGACCCTGCATGTGGCTGCGGAACGGGAAGTTCGGCGCGTCCCACCCGCCGTTGGACGCGGCGCCGTTCGTGGACAGCTTGTGGTTGGCGCGGAACACGTACAGCAGGCGGTCGACGTCGACGAACCGCAGGTAGTTCAGGGTGCGGTTCTCGTTGTCCTGGAAGCGGCCCGCGGTCAGGCGCACCTGGCCGAGCTCGAACGGGTACGCCGACACCCCGAGGTCCGGCCGGGTGGGCGGGATCTCGGCGGCGCTCGCCGGCTCGGCCAGGAAGGCACCGGTGCCGCCGGCGGCGGAGGCCAGCGCGGTGATGCCGGCGGCCTGCAACAGGTGACGGCGGTTCATGGGCAAGGGGGACATGGGGACTCCAACGCATCGGGGAGGACGGGGATGCCGGATGCGGGCCTGCCGACCGTGTACGCACGGTCCGGGCCGGCCGATCGGACGAAGTCGATTGTCACGTTACCGTTAACAACCGCTTCTGGCATGTTACGACAGCGGCTTCTGTGGGCTCAAGGAAACAAGGACCACGTGTTTCCGGAACACCGGCGATCCTTCGTCACGCCTCCCGAATGCGTAGCATCTCCTCAGGTCACAGCCACGCACCAGTCGTCATTACACTTTGCGGAGGTAAGTTTTTCAAGAATGATGAAAACTAAACTGGGAAAACGTTTTCTCGAACTGTCCGGAAAAGCCGGAATCACCAGGCCGACGTCAGCCCGGGTCACCGCCCCACGGTCACCTCGAAGATCCGCTCGTTGCTGTTGCGGGGCACGCTGTCCTTGTCGCCGCCGGTGCTGGTGGTCAGCCACAGGTTGCCGTCGATCGACGGTTCGACCGTCCGCAGCCGGCCATAGGTGCCGACGAAGTACTGCTGGACGTCGGTGAGCGTGTCGCCGCTGATCACCGCCCGGTAGAGGCGGGTCCCTCGCAGACAGGCGATGTAGAGGACATCACGGACGATCGCGATGCCGCTGCAGGACGCCGCCGCGACCGGGTACGTGCGGACCGGCGCGATCAGGCCGGCTCCGGCGCAGTCGCCGGTGGTGCCCTCGCAGGCCGGCCAGCCGTAGTTGCCGCCCTTCACCACGAGGTTCGTCTCGTCCATCACGTTGTTGCCGAACTCCTGCTCCCACAGCCGGCCGCGCGAGTCGAAGGCCAGCCCCTGCGGGTTGCGGTGCCCGTAGCTCCACACGTAGCTGCCGGCGAAGGGGTTGTCGGCCGGCACCCCGCCGTCCGGCCGCAGCCGGAGCACCTTGCCGCCGAGGGAGGCGAGGTCCTGGGCCTGGTCCGGGTCCTGACCGTCACCGGCCGCGGCGTAGAGCATGCCGTCCGGGCCGAACCGCAGCCGCCCGCCGTTGTGGTACTTGTTGCGCGGAATGCCGGTGAGCAGCACCTGGAGCGTGTCGGTACGCAAGGTGCCGTCGTAACGGATCCGCACGATCCGGTTGTCGGTCGGGCTCGTGTGGTAGATGTACAGCCACCGGTCGGTGGTGAAGTCCGGCCCCACCGCCAGCCCCAGCACGCCGCCCTCACCGTTGGTGCCCTGAACCCCGGGCACGGTCCCGATGCTCTGCTTGCCGCTGCCGTCGGGGTTCATCGCGATGATGTCGAAGACGTCCCGGCGGCCGTAGAGCACCGTGCCGTCAGGCGTCTGGACCAGACCCCAGGGCAGGTCCTGCTCGGTCGTCACCTGGGTGCTGCCACACACCGGGCTGGTGCAGCCCGCGCCGGTGGCAACGGTCACCTCGGCGCTCCGGGCGGAGACGTTGCCCTGGGCGTCGCGAGCCAGCACGGAGTACCGGTACCCGGTGCCCGGGCGCAGCCCGCTGTCGGTGAACGAGGTCGCGGGCGGATTCGCGGCCGAGCCGGTGACGGTGCCGGCCGGGGTCCCGTCGCGATACACGACGTACGCGACCACCGCCACGTTGTCGGACGCCGCCGTCCAGGACAGGACGACCGAAGTGCCGGTCGCGGTGCCGGTCAACCCGGCGGGAACGGTCGGCGCCTGATCGTCCACCTCGCAGTAGGGCGGGGTGACGGACACCGTGGGACCGGCCTGCGAGACGTTCCCGGCCCGGTCCCGCGCGTTCACATACCATCCCCAGGTCGCGCCGCCGACCACCGGCAGGGTCGCCGACCTGGTGGACCCCGGCACGGACGTCACGAGCTGACCGTCGTGGTAGATGTCGTAGGCGGTGACGCCGACGTCGTCGGTGGCCGCCGACCAGCGCAGGCCGACCGACTCGCAGGTGAGCGACACGGCACGCAGCCGGGCCGGGGCGGTCGGTGGCGTGGTGTCGGCCGGGGCGGTCAGCGGCAGCGAGCCGCCGGCCGCGATCAGGGCCGGAAGGAGCAGGGGTAGCGCGACAGCACGCATGGGAACACCTTTCTGACCGCGTCCGGGACGCGAGAATCAGTACGGGTAACCGGGTATGCCGAGCCGGATGGCATAGACGGCGTAGTCGCCGGTCCGGCCCGCGGTGATGTAGAGGGTGCGCCGATCCGCACCGCCGAACGCCGCGTTGGTGGCCTCCGAGCCGGACGCGATCGTCCCGAGCGTGGCGCCGGAGGGCGAGAACACGTGCACCCGGCCCTCGCTGTGCGACACCCAGTAGAGGTTGCCCGAGCAGTCCACTGTCACCCCGTCCGGGCCGGCGACGGTGGCGAAGACGGTCCGCGCGCCGGTGCTGCCGTCCGGCTCGACGGCGTAGGCGTAGATCCGATTCTCCGCGTACGCGCCGACGTACAGGGTCCGGCCGTCCGGGGACAGCGCGATGCCGTTGGGCTGACGCACGGTGTCGTCGACCAGGGTGACCTGCCCGTTCACGATCCGGAACACCCCGGTCCGGCCACCCATCTCGTCGCTCCGGCGGCCCCGCTGAAAGTTCGGGTCGGTGAAGTAGACGACGCCGTCCGCGCGGATCGTGACGTCGTTCGGCGAGTTGAAGGCCCGGCCCTGGAAGCGGGTCGCCAGGACCGTGCGGCCGCCGTCGGACCGGCGGAACGCGGAGACGCCCCGGTTGTCGTGGGTGGCCGCGACGATCTGGAGTCCGTCCGGGCTCAGCGCCAGGCCGTTGCTGCCGGAGGCGACGACGAACGTCTCGGCCGGCGCCGGTGGGGCCAGCCGGCGGATCGTCGACGGCTGGACCTGCTGGGCGCCGGTGGCCGCGCCGAGATCGGACACGAGCAGGTAGCCCGGATCGGCGACCCAGACCGGGCCCTCGAGGAACGTGAAGCCGCCCTGAACTCGCGCGGCGGACAGAGCGGCGCCGGGAAGGGGCGGCTCCGTGGGCACGCCGCCCTCGCACACGCCGGGCGGCGCCCCCGGCGGACTGTCCGGAACGGCGACCGCCGGCACTGCGGCGAACAGCAGACCTGCGATGCCGGTGACCGCCGTCATGCCGCTTCTGATTGACCTCAGGGAATCGACGCGCATGACTTTGAACGTAGCACTTTCCGAACGCCTCGCAACGCGAGAAGAAAGAGCCGGCGATACCTTCCACCGGCATCCCAGCTGGGCATTCGCGCACGTCTCCCCCGTTCCTAATGACGTATGACGCGAATGGCGATAACTTATGGGAGCGCTCCCGCATCACCCCGGAACAATGGCGTCCATCGATGAGAAACGTCATGCCGGCCGGTGCCACCGATACACGCCGTCAGGCCGGGCCCGACGGCGTGTATCGATGCGCAGCGGTCAGCGCCGGGACCACACCTGGTTCGCGGCGCCCGTGCAGGTCCACAGCAGGGTCAGGGTGCCGTTGGCCGTCTGGTTGTTGTAGACGTCCAGGCAGAGACCGGACTGGTTGTTGCGGACCGTGCCGTTGGACTGGAAGGTCCACTGCTGGTTGGTGCCGCCGTTGCAGTCCCAGATCTGCACCTTCGCCCCGGCCGTGGCCCCGGTCGGCGCGTCGAGGCATTTCCCGAGGGCCTGCAGGGTCTGGCCGGACACGGTCCACCGCTGGTTGCCGGCGCCGTTGCAGTCCCAGACGACCGGCTGGGTGCCGTTGGCGGTGTTGCTGTTCGGCACGTCGAGGCAACGCCCGGACGACGAGCTGACCAGGGTCGTCGAAGCCGGCGCCTGCGGGTCACCGGTGACGCCGCCGCTGACCCGGTAGACGACGGTTCCGTGCGCCGGGACGCTGGCACTGATCGTGCCGGAGGTGCTCGTCGTGGCGCCGCTCCAGGCGTCGACCAGGGAGTAGGACGACGCCCCGCTCTTGCCCACCGCCGCCGCCGTGGTCGTGATCGTGCGGGTCGAACTGCTCTGGTTGAACAGGGCCACCGCGACGTCACCGTTGGACAGGCGCTTGGCCAGCACCCGCTGACCGGCGTCACCCGCGACCTGGACGCCCTGCAGGCCGAGGGTGTCCTGGTTGATCGCGATCAGTCGCGGGTTCTTCAGGATGGTCTGGGTCGCGGCGCTCATGTTGCGGATGTCGTTGCCGGCGATCAGCGGGGCGGCCATCATCGCCCAGAGGGCGAAGTGCGAACGCTGCTCGGTGTCGGTCAGCGTGCCGCGACCGACCTCCATCATGTCCGGGTCGTTGAAGCCCCCGGGCCTGGCGTACGAAGCGAGCGGCACGTTCACGTCGACGATGTTCTTGACACCCATCGGGTAACCGTTGGCCACCCCGGTGTCCCACTGCAGCTGGATGTCCTCGGTGGTGCGCCAGATGTTCGCCACGTCGCCCCAGTTGCGCTGCGGCCCGGTCTTGGCGTGCACGCTGTTGGAGTTGATGCTGTAGAGGATCGGCCGGCCGGTGGCGGCGAGCGCGTCCCGCATCTTGGCGAAGGTGTTCACCTGGTCGGTGATGGAGCCGCTGGGCGAGCACCAGTCGTACTTCAGGTAGTCGACGCCCCAGGCCGCGAACTGCCGGGCGTCGGCGGTCTCGTGCCCCTGGCTGCCGGTGGCGCCCGGATACGAGTCGAAGTACTGCGCACAGGTCTGGTCCAGCGGGGCCTGGTAGATCCCGAACTTCAACCCCTTGCTGTGGATGTAGTCGCCGAGCGCCTTCATCCCGCTGGGGAACCGGGTCGGATCGCCCTGCAGGTTGCCGCTGCCGTCCCGGACCGAGTTCATCCAGCAGTCGTCGACCACCACGTACTGGTAGCCGGCGTCGCGCATCCCGGTGCTGACGATGGCGTCGGCCATGCCCCGGATCAGCGATTCGCTGATGTTGCAGAAGAAGGTGTTCCAGCTGTTCCACCCCATCGGCGGGGTACGGCCCACGCCGTTGTCGAGGGCCTGCGCCGGGGTGGCGGAAGCGACGAACGCGGTGCTCGACAGCAGCAGGAGGCCCGCCGCGAGCATGGACTTCCAACGTCTCATGGGTGATCGACCTCTCCGGAGGTGTGATTCGTGCCGGTGGGGATGAGCGATGGTCACTGGAGCGATGCTCACTGGAAGGAGGCGTCGTCGATGTAGAGGCCGTCCGTGCCCTCGGTGGTCTCGACGTAGAGCACCGCCCGGGACAGCGTTCCGGTCCACGAGACGGTCGCCGTGCCGGTCAACTGGGTCCAGCCACTCGCGTTCACCGGCGCGGCCGGGGTCAGCTGCAGGTAGCTGGTGGTGCCGTTCGCCGTCAGCGCCAGCGTCGCCTTCGCGCCGGGGGTGCCGCTCTGCGAGCGCACCCACACGCTGGTGGCGTACGACTTGCCGTTGGTCATCCGGGACGTCACGTCCTGCGCGGGGCCGTTCCACGCACCGGTGCGGCCGGTGATGCCGAGCGCCTGCGTGCCGCCGTGCACGACCGAGGTGCTGGCCGCGAGCGTGCCGCTGCCGTTGACCTGCCAGCCGCTGGTGCCCTGCTCCAGGTCGGGGTTGGTGAGAAGGTTCCCGCCCGTGCCGCCGCCGGTGAACTGCCACCAGTTCACGTTGAACAGGAAGCCGCTGCCACCGGTGAATCGCAGGTACAGGTCCTGGGTGCCGGTCAGGCCGGTCACCCCGCAGGACACCGAGGTCCACGTCTGCCAGGCTCCCGTGCCGGGGACGGTGCAGGTGCCGGCCAGGGCGCCGGTGGGGCTGCCGGTGCGCAGCTCGATCCGCCCGCCGCTGGTGGCCGAGGCGACCCGCGCGGTGAACGAGGTGGCGCCGCCGCTGCCGAAGGCGACACCCTTCACCTTGACGTAGTCGCCGTTCTCGATGTTGGCAATGTTCCGGCCGCCCTCGGACGTCGCCTCGGTCTCGATCCCGGAACTCCAGGCGATCGTTTCGGCCTCCTGGCGGACGTACGGGTTGAACGTGCCGTTCTGCGGCGGGCCGGTCGTGGTCATGTTCATCGCAGGGATGGTGCCGTCGGCGTTGTAGCTGAACTTCTCCACGGCCACGGAGCGGGTGAATCCACCGCCGCCCGGGAGCGCGCCGTTGTGGTAGAAGAAGTACGAACTACCGTTGAAGTCGATGATCCCGGGGTGGTTGGTGAAGCTGCTGCCCTGGGTGGGCATGACGGTGCCGCGGTAGGTCCACGGGCCGGTCGGGCCGGTCGACGTGGAGTAACCGATGAACTCGGAGCAGCACTTCGCGGCGAAGACGTTGTAGTAGAGCCCGTTGCGCTTGTAGACCCAGGGGCCTTCCTCGTACAGCGTCGGACGGTTGGCGACACCGGTCCGGGTGCCGAAGCCCGCGGTGGTGAGCGGGATCTGGTTCACGCCGCCGCTGTAGCTGATCATGTCGGTGTTCAGCCGGACGTACCACAGGTTCGGGTTCCCCCAGTACAGGTACGCCTGCCCGTTGTCGTCGATGAAGACGGTCGGGTCGATCTCCCCGTTCTCCACCAGCGGTTTGCCGAGAGCGTCGGTGAAGGGGCCGGTGGGGCTGTCCGAGACGCCGACCCCGATGGCCATCCGGCCGCTGGCCCGGCTGGTGACCGGGACGTACCAGTAGAACTTGCCGTTGCGGTAGGTGACCTGGCCGGCCCACGCGTCGCTCTTGGCCCAGCTGAAGGTGGCCAGGCTCATCGGGGAGCCGTGGTCGGTCCAGTTCACCATGTCCGACGTCGAGTAGACCCGCCATTCCTTCATCGTGAAGTAGGTCGAGTTGTCCTCGTCGTGGCCGGTGTAGAGGTAGACCCGGCCGTTGTGGACCAGCGGGGCCGGGTCGGCGGTGTAGATGGTCTGCACGATCGGGTTGTCGGCCCGGGCAGCCGGCGGGAACAGAACGGAGACGCACAGGATCGACAAAGCCCAGAGAATGCTCAGTACGACCCGTCTGCGAAGGGGGAACGGCAAGGGGAACCTCCGTGGGACAGCTGGGGGAAAGCTCACTACGCGGCCTGACCGCACCGCTCGATCACGCTCGTGGCCATCGAGAGCCGTCATTTCCGGCGCGGCCGCCGGGCGTGGCCGGGACAGGGAGAAGCGGGTGGTGACCGGGTCGGCGCGCGGTACGCCTACCGCCGGGTGACGAGGCTGCGGAACAGTGGTGAGAGCGTTAACACCTGATGTCGGAGATTGCCACAAAGTTTCGGCGCCATCAAGAGGCGTTGATGAATGGAAGCCGGATCAGTCGGCGATACACCCATTTCACGTGGCCATCGACGACCGGCCGACTTCTTCTCCGGGAATTTCACATGCCGGAGAAACTCAGTTCACCAGAATTGTTACATCCGCCGTACGCAGCGAGTCCGGTCATCGGCGCGGAGTCCGTCCCCCGCCCAGCCGCATGGTGGCCGGCGCGAATGGTAATGCGCGGTCAATTCCGGGAGTCGCCGTCGACGATCGCCGGTGAACGGCCCCGGGAGCTTCGGCGCCGCTCGATCCGAGCCGCTCCGCGAACTGTGATCGCTAACAATGATCTCAGCCGAGCCGCCTGCCGCTGGCCGGGCGCCTGGCCCGGCGGTACCGCGGCGGCTCCGAGCCACCGCCCGGCCGGCACTCAGGTGCAGGCGCTCAACCCGTGCAGAACCCCGCTGCGGTACGTGGCCGGTGGGATGCCCTGCTCCGGGTCTTCGCGGGTCCGGCCCGCCACGACCCGGGCGGGCGTCGCTAGAGTCTGCCGGGTCTTCGGCAGAACTCACCTCAGGGGCGCGCGTGCACATCTCCCGCCATCCGTTCAGCACCGTCGCGTGGGACCAGGTGGCGGTGACGGTCCATCCTGGCGAGACCGGCACGGCCCGATGGCAGACCCACAACCTGGGAGACGTACGGATCCGCAGGGTCCGTTACAGCCCCGGTTACCTCGCCGACCACTGGTGCACGAAGGGCCACGTGCTCCTGTGCGTCGAGGGCAGTCTGCGCACCGATCTGGCCGACGGCCGGACGACGACGCTGGAGGCCGGCGACTTCTACACCGTCGGCGACGACTCCGAGCCGCACCGATCGAGCACCCGGACCGGCGCGACGCTCTTCATCGTCGACTGAGCCCACGGCCCGTCGCCCGGACGGCGGCCCGGTCAGGGTGACACGGAGGTGCGGTCGCCCGGGCCGTGTTCACCGAGCCGGCCCCGCAGCTCCCGGCGCGAGGTGATGCCGAGCTTGGCGAAGACCCCGCGCAGATGGGTGTCGACGGTGCGCGGGCTGACGAACAGCTCCGCGGCGGCCTCCCGGGTCGTCGCACCACCGGCGACCAGCCGGGCCACCGCCTGCTCACGATCGGTCAGGCCGTGCTCGCCGGTCCCCCGGCGCCCGCCGGCCGCGGCCAGTTCCCGGGCTGCGCGGGCGGCGAACGCGGCCACCCCCATCTCCGCGAACGCGTCGTGCGCGGCCCGTAACTGCGCAGCGGCGTGGGAGCGCCGGCCGTTGCGGCGCAGCCATTCGCCGTGCAGCAGTCGCGTGCGGGCCAGCCGGACGCGGCCGGCGGTCCGGCCCAGGTGCTCGATCGCGTTCCGGTAGTGACCGTCGGCCGCCGGCCCCGGGGTGACCAGTGCCCTCGCGGCTTCCGCCGTCCCGGTGCACCAGTCGCTGTCCAACTCCGCGGCGCGCTGCTCGAGCCGGACCGCGACGCGGGTGGCGGCGTCGAGCTCGCCGATACGACTGGCCGCCTCGACGAACTCGGGGAAGACAGCCAGCGGGTAACTGGGTTCGTCGAAGTCCGCCGAGGAACGGCAGATCTCGGCTGTCTCGCGGTAGCGGCCCTGGCCGTTCAACAGGACGGCCCTGGCGCACGCCAGCGCGGTGAGCAGCCGTCCCTCCCCCCGTGCCGTGGCGTCGCCGAGCACGATGCGGGACAGCCGCTCCACGCGATGCTCATCACCGCGCCAGGCGGCGACGCAGAGGTCGACGTGCGCCATGGACGGTGCGCCGACATCCGCCGCCGCGGCGTACGCCTCGTCGACGAACCGCTGCGCCTCGGTGAACCGGCCCTCGAACACCGCGGCCAGTCCCCGGTAGCTGAGCGCCACCGGCATGGCGGTGACCGCGCCGGTCCGCCGGACATGGTCGAGTTGCCGATCGGCGAGTTCCAGGAAAGCGCGATCGTCCCAGAGATCCTCGGCGGCGCTGCACGCCAGCCAGAGCTCGCCGATGCCCAGCCCCGCGGCGCCCTCCCGGCTGTGCCGGACGTACGTCGCGACGGCTCGGCCCAGCAGCGCCGGGTCCGGCGGGTCACCCCCGTTCGTCCAGGAGGGACCGTTCGCCCGGGAGAGCTCGCGCACCCGCGAGAGCATGCCCTCCAGGAGCAGTTCCGCCGGTCGTGGCGGATAGTCGGCCGGCGGCAGCGCCGCCGCCTGTTCGGCCACCTCGGCAAGCGATCCGGGGCCGGCGAAGGAACCCATGAAGGTCAGCGCGGCGAGGGCGTCGAACAGCACGCCCCGGGCCAGCGCGGGATCGGCCGGGCCGGCCTGGCGGGCCGCGTCGATCAGCCGGCGTACGGCGTTCTCGTCACGAGCCTGATCGAAGGCGACCCGGGCGCGCAGTACCGCGGCCTCCGCGTGCCGGGCCGGGTCGGAGGTGGTGCTCTCGGCCACCGCGGCGAGGTCGAGCGCGGCGTTCGACTCGCCCGTCTCCCGCCGCAGCTTCCCGGCGGCGAGCAACCGGCGCGCCCGGGCCTGCGGGTCGGCGGTCAGCACGGCCGCTCGTTCCAGGAAGGCGGCGGCAGCGGCCAGCCCGCCGCGAGCGTGCGCCCGGGCGGAGAGGCGCTCCAGATCCGCGGCGAGTTCCGGGTCCGGGCCGGAGGCCGCCTGAGCCGCGTGCCACGCCCGGCGGTCCGCGTCGAGCACCGGGTCGGTGGCGTCGGACAGGGCGCGGTGCGCGGCCGCGCGGTCCGCCGGGGAGACCGCCTCGTACACCGCGGAGCGCATCAGCGGGTGACCGAACCGGAGCCGGGCGCCGACCTGGACGAGCCCGCTGCCGGCCGCTTCGGCCTCGGCTGCCCGGCCGGCGCCGAGAGCCCGCGCGGCCCGCCGCACCAGGGCCGGGTCCCCGGTCGGATCGGCGGCGGCCACGACAAGGAAGCGGCGGGCCGCCGGTGGCAGTCCGGCGTACTGCTCGCGGAACCGTTCCCGCAAGGTCGCGGGCAGGCCGTCGCGGCCGGCCGGAACGCCGAAACCGCCGGCCGTGGGTGGCAGGGCGAGCAGCGCGAGAGGGTTTCCTCGCGCCTCGTCGAGGACCCGGTCGCGGACCAGCGGGTCCAGCGGGGCCCTCAGCCCGGTGAGCAGGACCGTCCGGGCGTCGGCTTCGCGCAGGGCCGGCACCGGCAACTCGGGCAGCCCGGCGAGCGACGGCACCGTGGCCGGCTCCCGGACCGTCACCACGAGAGCCACCGCGGTGCCTCTCAGGTGCTGGGCGACATAGGCGATCACCTGCGCGGAGGCATCGTCGAGCCACTGGGCGTCGTCGACCGCGGCCAGGATCGTGGTCTCCTGTGCGCGGCCGGCCAGCAGGGCCAGGGTGGCCCGGGCGATGAGCGGGGTGGTCGGCGCGGCGCCGGGCTCGGCGAGACCCAGTGCCGTCGCGAGCGCGCGATCCTGAACCCCGGTCCATCCGTCCCGCCGGTCCAGCAGCGGGACCAGCAGCTGGTGGAGACCCGCGAAGGGCAGGTCCTGCTCGTACTGCGAGCCGGTCGCCCACAGCACCCGGCTGTCCGCCGTCGCCGTCAGGGCCGTGGCGACCAGTGCGGTCTTGCCGATGCCGGCGCCACCGTGCACCAGCAGCGCACCCCCGTCGCCCGCGGACGCCGAGCCGATCAGCCGCCGCAGCACCGCCAGTTCGCCGTCGCGGCCGACGAGCGGTCTCCGGCGGTGATGGTCACCGGCTGCGTCGATCATCATGGCGACGAGCGTAGAACCGCGGGCACAGACCCGTCGGCAGCCAACCCGTCGACGGCGGCTCCCGGCAGCGGCTCCCGGCGGACATTAGGCGATTTTCGCCGAGCCGGGTGACGGGCACGGCTGACATCGTCGGCGGGGCACCGGTGAAACCGGTCCGGGCACGAGCTTTGGAGGAAGTTGCATGGCAGCCGACAAGCTGCGGGGCTACGCCGATCCAGCGGTACGGACGTCATCGAACGCCGTGGCGATCGAACTGCGGGGCGTGAGCCGGTCCTACGGTCACGGGGCCGCGACCGTGCGGGCCGTCGACGACGTCGATCTGAGCTTCCCGGGTGGCACCTGGACCGCGGTCATGGGTCCCTCCGGGTCCGGCAAGTCGACACTGCTGCACTGCGCCGCCGGCCTGGAACGGGTGGACAGCGGGACGATCCTGCTCGGCGAGACCGACCTGACCGCCGCGGGCGACGACGAGTTGACCGCGCTACGCCGTACCCGGATCGGCTTCGTCTTCCAGAGTTTCAACCTCGTGGGATCGCTGACCGCCGAGCAGAACGTGGCGCTGCCGTTACGCCTGGCCGGCCGTCGCCCCGCGAAGAACCAGGTGCGTGAAGCCCTCGCGGCGGTCGGCCTCGGCGAGCGGGCCCGGCACCGGCCTCGCGAGATGTCCGGCGGGCAGCAGCAGCGGGTGGCCATCGCGCGCGCCATGGTGATGCGTCCGGAGGTCCTGTTCGCCGACGAACCCACCGGTGCGCTGGACACCCGGTCGGCGCATGTCGTTCTCGACCTTCTGCGCGCCACCGTGGACCGCGGGCAGGCGATCGTCATGGTCACCCACGATCCGGCCGCCGCCGCGCGGGCCGACGCCGTGGTCTTCCTGCGCGACGGCCGGGTCGTGGACCGCCTCGTCGGCGCGGACGTGCGGGCCGTGGCCGACCGCCTCGTCGCGCTGGAGCGCTGACATGCTGCGCTTGAGCTGGGCCGGGTTCCGGGAACGCTGGACGTTGTTCATCGGAGCGGCGCTGACCGTGTGCCTCGGGGTCGCCCTCGTGCAGTCGTCGCTGCTGCTCCTGTTGTCAGCGGTCACGCTGGAGCCGCCCGCGGGCACCTCCGCGGTGGACCGGATGCGGTTCGACGAGGCCAACGGCGCCTCGGCCGCGTTGATCTCGGTGACGCTCGGTTTCGCCGCGCTGTTCGCCGTCTTCATCATCAGTTCCACGTTCGCCTTCACCGTCGAGCAGCGTCGCCGCGACATGGCCCTGCTGCGGCTGGTCGGTGCCGGCCGCCGGCACGTGCGGCGCCTCATGCTCGGCGAGGCGGTCCTGCTCGGGGCGATCGGCGCGGTGGCCGGCGTGCCCGCCGGGCAGGCGGTGATGGCGGCCCAGTCCGCCCTGCTCGTCCGCCTCGGCTTCCTGCCGGAGGGCTTCGCCGGGCAGTGGCGCGGCTGGATCCCGTTCGCGTCGATCGGCGTGGGCGTTGTGCTGGCCGTCGTCAGTGTCCTGGTCGCCGCGCGGCGTGCCGCCCGGGTACGCCCGCTCGCCGCGCTGCGCGACACCGGGGAGGCCGCCCGGGTGATGACCGCCGGGCGATGGGTGTCCGGGCTGGTGTTCGGCGCCGGTGCGATCGTGCTGGCGGCCCTCGCCCCGGTCGGTGGCGCCGTCGGCGGGCAGGCGATGGCCCTGAACGTGTCGATCTGCGCGGCCATCGCGCTCGCCATGCTCGGCCCGGTTCTCGTGTCCCTGCTGACCCGCCTGGTTCCCGGCGCCGGCGTGCTGGGCATGCTCGCCAAGGCGAACGTCCGCGACAACGTACGCCGCAGTGCGTCCACCGCCGCGCCGCTGATCCTGCTGGTCGGCCTGCTGCTCGGACAGGCCGGCGCCTCGTCGTCGTTCGCCACGGCGGGTCACGAGGAGCTGCGCCGCACCACGAAGGCCGGCCTGGTGGTGGAGAGCATCGGGCCGGGCGACGGCCGGCTGTCCGGCGTGCCCGGCGTGCTGGACGTCTCCACCGAGACGTCGATGCCGGTGGCCGTCACCACCACCAGCGGGAAGGCGGTGAACACCCGGATCATGTCCGCGCTGGTGATCGATCCGGCGGCGTACGGGCGGGTTCATCCGGGTGGGAGCGAGCTGCCGGGCCTGCGTGCCGGTGCCGTCGTGGCCGGCCCCGGCGCCAGTGGGTACTCGCCGGGCGACCGGATCGGGGTGCGGATCGGCGACACCGATCTCGGCCCGCAACCGGTGGTGGCGGCTGTCCCGACGGCGATCGGCGGAGGCGCGGCCCTGCTGCTGGCCACCGGGACGCTTCCCGCCGGGCTGCTCGCCGGCGCCCCGTCGCGTACGTTCGTGACCCTTGATCCTCGTGCCGACCGGTCGCGGGTGACCGCCGCGCTGGCCGCCGCCGGCACGGTGTCGGAACTGGACGACTGGCTGACCCGCGACGGCGCGAACCGGAGCGCCACCAGCACCAGGATCCTCCTCGTGGTGATGGGTGTGGCCGGCCTGTACGCGCTGGTCGGCGTGGTCAACGCGGTGGTGATCGCCGCCGCCACCCGACGCCGGGAGTTCGCCGCCGCGCGCGCCACCGGCCTCACCCGGCGCCAGGTGGTACGGATGGCCCTGGCCGAGTCGTCGATCGTGACGTTCCTCGGGTTGTTGCTCGGCCTGGTCGCCGCGGCCGGGACCTACGCCGGTGTGCTGGCCACCACCGCCGCCGTGACCGGCACCGCGACCCTCGACCTGCCGTGGCGGCTGATCGCCGCCGTGGCCGTGAGCGCCTTCCTGGTCACCGGGCTGACCAGCGTGCTCACGTCGTGGTCGGCGACCCGCGGACAGCCCGTGGCGCTGCTCGGCGCCCAGGAGTAGGACTGTCTGCCATGGGCACGACGGTCGCCGGGCCGGCGCCGGCCGTGCCGCCCGGACGCGAACGGGAGCGCGGCGAGTTGCTGCGCCTGCTCGACGAAGCGGCGGCCGGCCGGGGCGCGGCCCTGGTCGTGCACGGCGACGCGGGGATCGGCAAGACGACGCTGATCGAGGGCGTACTGGCCGGCCGGAGCGGTCATCGGCGGCTGGTCACCGGCGGTCCGCCGACCGGGCCCGGCCGGGCCTTCGCCGGCCTTCGCGGCCTGTGCGCCCCGGTCGTGGACCAGCTCGGGCGGCTGCCGCAGCGGCCGCGTGCCGTCCTCGGCGCCGTCCTCGCCGGCCGCCGCCCCGTGCCGGACCGGCTCCTGATCGGCGTGGCGATGCTGCGGCTGCTCACCGAGCTGGCCCGCGACCAGCCGGTCGTCTGCGTCGCCGACGACGCGGACGAGCTGGACGAGGAGTCGGTGCGGGTGCTGTCGTTCGTCGCCCGGCGCATCCGTGGCGAGGCGATCGCGGTGCTGTTCACCGCGGAACGGCCGCCGGCGGCGACGGCCGGGGTGCCGCGGTTGCACCTGGCCGGTCTGGCCGACCCGGACGCCCGCCGGCTGCTGGACGGCAGGGTGCCGGATCCGGCCGATGCCCGCGTCGTCGACCGGATCGTCGCCGAGGCGGGCGGCAATCCGGGCACCCTCCTGGCCCACCGGGATGCCACGTGGCCTCCGGTGCCGCCCGGCCGGGTGCCGCCCGGGCTCGGGCTGGAGGGGCTCGACCCGGACACGCGGATGCTGCTGCTCCTTGCCGCGGCCGAGCCGCTCGGTGATCCGCTGGTCCTGTGGCGGGCGGCCACCGGGCTCGGCATCGGGCCGGCTGTCGCGGCGGCGGAGGCGACCGGCCTGGTCCGGATCGGGATCCGGGTGCTGTTCCGGGACCCGCTGCTGCGATCCGCCGTCTATCTGGCGGCTCGGGCCGGGCAACGCCGCCAGGCTCACCGGGCCCTGGCCGCCGCGACAGTGGATCCCGGCCTGCGGGCATGGCACCGGGGCGAGGCCGGCGCACGGCCCGGCGCCGGCGAACCGCGACGGGTTCCCGCGACCGCCCGGCGCCGGGACGGATCACCGCCGCACGACGGGCGCCGCGCGGACGCCGACCGCGAGCCGGACACTGCCGGTGCCGTGCTCGCCGCCACGGCGAGAGCGCCGGCCGCGGAACCCCGGGCGATGTCCCAGGCCGGCCTCACCGAACAGGAAATGCTGGTCATCGGGCACGTCGCGCAAGGGCTGACCAACAAGGAGATCGCCGCGGTGCTGTTCCTGAGCCCGCGCACCATCGATGCCCACCTGCGGCGGATCTTCCGCAAGCTGGAGATCACCTCGCGCCGCCGCCTCCGGGAGCTGTGGCGAGGTCTCGCCACCGGGACGCACGGCCCTGTTCCGGGAGACGGCCGGGTGTCGTCGCCCGGGTCGGCCTCGTCGACCGGAGGGACCCGTACGACATAGCCTGGTCGTATGGCTTCCTCCAACGATCAGACCATCGCCGCGTTCCGCGCCGACCAAGGTGTGGCCGGGCCGCCCTGGGAGGGCAAGACGCTGATCCTGCTGCATCACATCGGCCGGCGGTCCGGCAAGGAGTTCGTCACTCCGTCCGCCTGACACTCCTCCGGATCGACGGCGAGGCGCGAGGGCGCGCCGGGTCACCGGCACACCCTCGCGGTGCGGCTGCGGTCAGCGGCAGTCCTTGCCCTTGTTGATGCAGGTGGCGATGCGCTGCATGGTCTGGGCCGAGTTGACGTTGACGAAGTCGTTGTGGTCGGAGAACGGGTTGTGGTTCTCCTCCGGGAACGAGTCCAGGGCGTACTGGCCCTTCTTCTGGACCTCCCGCGAGATCTGGTACGAGAGGGTGATCCGCAGCTGCGGGATCGCCACGAACCCGGCCGGGCAGGCGCCGGTCTTCCGGTCGGCGAACGCGACGTGAGCGCGGTGGTTGGCGCTGTCGGTGTTCTTGCCGTCCCAGCAGCCGGGGAAGTCCTGCACGCGCTGGACCTGGCTGCCGGCCGGGCAGATCGGGTACTTGTCGGACAGCCGGTCGGCGAACCCGGAGCAGGTCCAGGTGGCCCGGGCGTTGGCCGGGCCGCGGCTGGTCGGCTTCGCGTCACCGGTCAGCTCGCGCAGGAACTTCGGCATCGGTACGACCTTGCTCACCGCGTTGCCCCGGTACTCGATCAGCACCGCGGCCGGGCGCACGATGCCGCCGGTGTTGTTCGGCAGCTCCAGATTCGGGCCCTGCGGGTCGGGCAGCGCGGCGGCGGACGGGGAGGCCGACGGCTTACCGCCCTGCTGGCCGTTGCCCTGCTGGCCGTCGAGCGTGCAGGTGGCCAGTTTCCCGAGGCCCTCGGGACGCGGGGCGTTACGGCCGATGGCGATGGCGATGCGGTCCAGGACGGCGGTGCGCTTGGCCTTGAGCGGGCCGAGGATCGCGTTGTCGACGAAGGCGGCGCCGCCCTGCCCGCGGGTGGCGACCAGTCGCTCGTTCGCCTCCGAGATCTGCCGGTCCAGCTCGGCGAGGCTCCGATCGACCTCGGCCAGCGCCTGCCGCGGCACGCCGGGCAGCTTGTCCCGCACTCCGGGGCACCGGACCTGCGGGTTCGCCACCGGGCCGGCCTTCGTGGACGACGTGTGCAGGGCCGCGTGAACACCGTCGTAGCTGATGTCGCAGTCGGCCATCGACACCATCGCGGACGGCCACGCGCCACCGGCCCGGCGAACCGCGTCGCCGATCCCCGCCAGCGCGGACGCCCGGTCCGCACCCAGCTTGCGCAGGACCTCGTTGTTCAGGTCGGCGTTCACGCCCTTGACGGCGAGGATCCGCCGGTCCGCGGCGGCCTCCAGCTGATCCATCCCGGCCAGCTGCTGTTCCACGGCGGCTCTCGCGGTGTCCGGCACGGCCGGGAGACGATCCCGTACGGCCGGGCACACCACCGCGCCGGAGGTCCCGGACAGCGCCTGCCGGACCGTGGCGCCGTCGGCGCGCACCGCCGGGTCGATCCGCACGACCGGCCAGAAGTACGACGACTTGTCGCCGTTGCGGCAGGTGGTGCCGGAGGCGTCCAGGTCGGCGTCGGAGGAGAACGCCGTGATCGCCTTGTTGCCGACGAAGTCGTGCACGTGCTCGGCGCCGTTACGGATCCCCGGCTGGGCCACCGGGTTGTCCGGGCTGAACTTGCCGTTGCCGTTCGTGCCGCAGTCCACCGTGAACCGGCCGCGCGAGGCGTCCCGGCCCGGCCGCGGGTTCACCACGCCGGCCGCGACCCGCTCGATCGGCACGTACTGGTTCAGGCTCGTCGACGCGTCGGCGGTGCCCTTGCCACCACCGGAGACGAAGGTGGCGGTCAGGACCCCGGCGGCGGCGAGCGCCGTGCCGGCCGCGAGAACCCGCACCAGTGTCGGGTTCTTCGGCGAAGGCCGTCGGTTGCGAGCTCTCACGTGCTTCTCCTCATCGTGGGACGGACCGCCGCGATTGCCGGCGTCGCCCCTCGATACGAGGCTCGGATTGCTCCGGATCGCCGCTCCCGGCCCAGGTAAGGAGTCGGTAATAACTCGCCCGGCCACCCAGGGCATCGCCAGGAGCCGAGTCCCGGGTGGCCGCGCGTTCAGCGTCGCCGGGGCTGCTGAACGCTCTCCACCAGCGCGGCAGCGACGTCCCGCAGCTTGCGGTTGGTGTCCTGCGACAGCTTCGTCAGGATCGTGAACGCCTCGTCCGCGCTGCAGTGCCGCCCGCCCATCAGGATGCCTTTGGCCTGCTCGATCACGGCACGGCTGCGCATGGCCACCTGCATGTGCTGGGCCAGGCTGGCCTTCGTGTCGTACAGGTGCGCGTTGGCGAGGGTGACAGCGGCATAGCCGGAGAACGTCTGCGCCAGCTCGATCGCCTCGTCGTCGAAGGCCCGGGTGCGGGTGGAGTAGATGTTGAGCGCGCCGGTGACGTCCTCGTGGACCGGCAGGCCGACCGAGAGCGAGCTGCGCATCCCGGCCTCCTGTGCGCGACGGGCGAACTCCGGCCAGCGGGACTCGTTCGCCATGTCCGGCAGCGACAGCGTCACCGCGCCGGCCGAGGCGGCCAGGCAGGGTCCGTGCCCCTGCTCGTACTGCGACTCGTCCAGGGCCAGAGCGGTCTCGCCGGTGCACGCGGCGGTGTGCGGGCCGCCGGCCCGGACCAGCGTCACGGTGACCTCGGCCGCGCCCGGGATCGTGCGCTTGGCCGAGTCCGCGATCTTGCCGAGGACGCCGCCGAGGTCGGTCTCACCGAGTTTGATCCGGCCGAGCTCGGCGAAGGCATCAGCCGGGTCGAGGGGCATCTCACCGGACACAGCATCTCCTCCAATGGTCATTCGCGGCGATGGTCAGGCCTGGTCGGTCAGGAGGCCTGCCGCCGCCCGGCTCAGGGTGGTGCCGGCGTCCGTGGCGGACGCCTGGAGGACGCGGTATCCCTCCGGGTTCAGGCACCTGGCTACCCACCTCCCGCCGCCTCATTCCCGGTGTCATCGCCGCCGGAGTGCTGATCCATCGCCGAGCTGGGCCGAAGCCTTCCCGCCAGCATCCGATAGCCGACGAAATGCTATATAGTACGCTTTCTCCGGTTCATCCGGTGCGTACCGCGAAGGCCGGGCCCGGGAGCCCGGGGAGCACGGGTGAGGACCGTGGCGATCCAGTGGCGGCCGGGCGCACCCGGGACTACGCTCGTGCGTGGGTCAAACCAGGTGCCCGTCCTATCGGCGGCGGCAGAGGCGGATCCCCATGGTGGCTGAACATCCGTACCGGCTCCGCCTCGGTCGTGTCGATGTGCCGGACGATTTCTTCCGCGACGGCGTGGCCGCCACGGTCACCGACGACTCCGGCACTGTCGTTCTGGTGGTCTCCCGGCGGGCCGAGACCCGCAACGGTGACGGCGCCTCCGCCGCGCCGCTGGCGGTGGTGACCGCCGAGGGTGATCTCGATCGCGACACTGTCGCGCTCCTGCGGCACGCGCTGATCCAGGCGCTCGACGACGGCGGACCGGTCTGCTGCGACCTGGCCCGGGTCACGTTCTTCGGCGCGGCCGCCGCCAACCTCGCCTTCCACGCGCACGCGCGCGCCACCACCGCGGGGCAGCAGTTCCTCCTTCGCGGCGCCACCGCGACGACCCGGCGTGTCCTGGATGCCGTCGACCCCAGCCGGATTCTCCAGCGGTCGTAGCCGAACCTCCCCTCCCCGGCCACCCCGTGGTCCACCACAAGGAGACTCCGTGACGTCGTTCCCCGAGCACCGGGCACAGTCCGGCGTGCTGATGGATCGGCTGGTCGGCCTGGCGGGCACACCGGACGACTGCGCCACGATCGAGACCGATCTCATCGTCGTCGCGCAGGTCGCCGCCACCCGCATACCGGCGGCGGACTCGGCGTCCGTGACCGGCCGGGGCCGGGACGGCTACGAGACCGTGGCCGCCAGCAGCGACCTCGCGGTCGTCGCCGACAAGGCTCAGTACGGCGACGACGCCGGGCCCTGCCTGCAGGCCCTGACGACCGGGCGTCCGGTGGCGACTCCGCTGATCTCCGCCACGACGGCCTGGCCCGGCCTGCGGGAGACCGCCAGACAGGTGGGAATCCGGGCATCGCTGTCGATCCCGCTGTTCACCGGATCAGGCCGGACCGTGGCGTCGCTGAACCTCTACAGCCGGCGGCCCGGCGCCCTGACAGCGTTGAGCACGGCGATCTGCGAGGCCTACGACCCGCAGACCGCGCACGGCTGGGACCACGACGGGCTCGACGACGGCGAGCGGGAGATGACCGCCGGGGTGATCGGGGCGCTGGCCCTGCGCGCCATGATCCAGCAGGCGATCCGGCTGCTCGCTGCCGATGCCCCGGCCGACCCCGGCTCCGCCTACCCGCGGCTGCGCACGCGAGCCGCGGAGACCGGCGCGAGCCTGACCGACGCCGCCGCCCAGGTGATCGAAGAGCACCAGGACAGGTGAACGCCACGGCGGGCAGTGACACCACCACTAGTAATATCGTCGTGACGGCAGCCGCCTCTCGCGGCCGCCGTCACGCGTCAAGCAGCGGCGCGGCCCGAGATCTCGGGAGCTTCCCGACCTCTCCCCCCGCCGACTCACGTCATGCCGTCACGACGGCATCACGGCTGCCGAAGGACCACGACAGATCCATGCCGTACGACCCGATGGACCCGCTCGCCGTCTTCGCTGAACTGGGACGCACCAAACTCATCGAGACCAGCTTGGACGATCTGCTGAACCGTGTCGCGTCGATGGCTCGGCGAGCACTGCCCGGCGCCGCGGAGGTGTCGGTCACCCTGGTTCGCCGCGACGTTCCGTACACCGCCGCCTACACCGGCGAGCTGGCCCTGAAACTCGACGAGCGACAGTACGAACATCATCGCGGCCCCTGCCTGCAGGCAGCCGCCGAGCAGAAGACGATCTCCGTGCCGGACACCGCCACCGACAGCCGCTGGGACGGCTGGGCGGAACGCGCCGCCGCCGCCGGGGCCGGCAGTGTCCTGTCGGTCGGGCTGCCGGTGCACGACGACATCAGCGGGGCCCTCAACATCTACGGCGACCGGCCCGGGGCCTTCGACCACGACTCGGTCACGCTGGCGCAGTCACTCGCCGGGTACGCGGCCGTCGCGCTGGCCAACGTCCACCTCTACCACCACACCAACGAGATGGTCCGGCACATGCAGACCGCCATGGAGAGCCGGGCCGTCATCGAACAGGCCAAAGGCATCATCATGGCCGAACGGCGCTGCAACGCCGACGACGCCTTCGCCGTGCTCACCACGATCTCGCAGAACACCAACCGCAAGGTGCGCGACGTGGCCGCCGCGCTCGTCTCCGGAATCCGCTCACAGCCCTAGCGGTGGTCGTGCCCTGAGGTCGTCCGGCCGGACAGCAGCCCCAGCAGGCGGAGGTTGTCGTGCGAGCTGCTGCCCGGGTCGGTGTGGTAGACGAACAACACCTGGTCCGCGTCGCCGGGCAGCGGCAGCGCCTCGTACCGGATCGTGATCGGACCCACGGCGGGGTGGATCATCCGCTTGACGCCGTGGGTCCGCTCGTGCACCTGGTGCCCGTTCCACCACGCGGAGAAATCGGCGCTCTTGATGGTCAGCTCGCCGACCAGCTCGTTCAGCCGTACGTCGTCGGGATGACGCCCGGCGTAGAGGCGCAGCGTGCCGACCACTTCGGCGGCCACCGTGCGCCAGTCGACGAACAGCTCGGCCGCCGCGGGATCCAGGAACATCCACCGCGCGTAGTTGCGCTCGCCCGGCGGCATCCTGGTCCAGTCCGTGAACAGCTCCCGGGCCAGCGCGTTCGCGGCGAGCACGTCGGTGCGCCGGCCGAGGATCAGGGCCGGGTGCTCGCTCATCGAGGCGATCAGCTGCTGCATGGCCGGCCGCACCCGCTGCACGGGTGGCTGTTCCGCCCGGCGCCGTACCGGATGGGCCAGATCGGACAGGTGCGCGCGGGCCGCCGGTTCCAGCCGGAAGACCCGGGCCAGCGCTTCGAGCACCGCCTCCGACGGGCTCGAGTGCCGGCCCTGTTCCAGCCGGGTGTAGTAATCGACGCTGACCCCGGCGAGCTGCGCCACCTCCTCGCGCCGCAACCCGCGGACCCGCCGCTTCACCGGGCCGGCGTCGTCGAATCCCACGGCCTCCGGCGTCACGCCGGCGCGGCACCTGCGCAGAAAGTCACCCAGTTCCGTACGCGAAGCTGCCATGTCCCCATCGTGGCACCAGCCCCCGCCCGGCGCCTGCCGCCTGGGTGGGCATGCCGTTCCCAGGCAGCGCTGGGCCTGGTCAGCCATGTCCGCCCCGGCTGCAGCGAACCAGCATGGAGTCATGTCCACCACATGGTTCGTCACCGGCACCTCCCGCGGCCTCGGCCTCGAACTCACCCGGCAGCTGCTGGCACAGGGGCACAACGTCGCGGCCACCTCCCGCTCCGCCGAACGCCTCGTCGCCGCTCTCGGCGACGCCGACCGCACGCGGCTGCTGCCGATCGAGCTCGACCTCACCGACGAGCGGGCCGTCGCCGCCGCGATCGCCGCGACCACCGACCGCTTCGGCGGGATCGACGTCGTGGTCAACAACGCCGGCTACGGATTCCTCGGCGCGGTCGAGGAGACCAGCGACGCCGAGGTCCGGAACATGTTCGAGGTGCAGGTCTTCGGCGTCTGGAACGTGCTGCGCGCCGTGCTGCCCGGCATGCGGTCCGCCCGGCGCGGGCACATCGTCAACGTGTCGTCGATCCTCGGCCTGACCGCGTTCCCCGGCTGGGGGCTGTACTGCGCCGGCAAGTTCGCCCTGGAGGGCCTCTCCGAGTCGCTCGCGGCCGAGGTCGCCGAGTTCGGCGTGAAGGTCTCGCTGGTCGAGCCCGGCTACACGCGGACCGACTTCCTGCGCCCGGTCTCGCTCGGTCTGCCCGCGGCCACCGCGGACGGCTACCGCGCGATCCGGGAGATGACCACCGCGCATCAGGCGATGCCGGGCACCCAGCTCGGCGACCCGGCCAAAGTGGTGGCGGCCGTCATCGCGGTCGCCTCGAACGGCGCGGCGCCACTGCACCAGGTGCTCGGCTCCGACTCGTACGGGCTGGCGACGGCTCGCGTGGAGTCGCTGCGCGGTGACCTCGAGGCGGGCCGCGAGCTGGCTCTGACGACGGACGTCAGCCCCGCGGACCCGCAGTAGACGGGAGGCGTGACGACCGGGGCCGGCTCGGCGCGAGGGAGCCGCGCGCCGAGCCGGTCACCGGCGCTGCCCGGCAACGGTCTCCCCGGCGTGATCGGCCGCCGGTGACGTCCCGCCGGCGAGCTGCCGCGCCAGCCGCTCACCCTCGACGTCGAGGTCGAGGTCCGGCAGGATCCGGTCGAGCCACCTCGGCAGCCACCACGCCGACCTGCCGAGCAGCGACAGCACCGCCGGGACGATGGTCATGCGTACCAGCAGGGCGTCGACCGCGACGCCGAACGCCAGGGCGAACCCGAGCGACTTGATGATGATGTCGTCGGCCAGGACGAAGCCCGCGAAGACGCTCATCATGATCAGCGCCGCGGCCGTGACGACCCGGGCGCCGTGCCGCATGCCGGCCACGATGGCCTCGTCCGGGCTCGCCCCGCGCACGAACTCCTCCCGGGCCCGGAGGATCAGGAAGACCTCGTAGTCCATGGCGAGGCCGAACAGGATGCCGATCAGGAAGATCGGGATGAAGCTGACGATCGGGCCGGTCGACTCGATGCCGACCAGATCGGTGAGGTGTCCCCGCTGGAAGACGAGCACCAGGGCGCCGAACGAGGCGGCCACCGACAGCAGGAAGCCCAGCGTTGCCTTGATCGGCACCAGGACGCTGCGGAACACCATCAGCAGCAGGAGCAGCGCGAGACCGACCACGACGGCCAGGTACGGCAGCAGCGCGTCGTTGATCTTCTCCGACACGTCGATGTCGACAGCGGTCCGGCCCGTGACGGCCAGGGTCGCGCCGCCGGTGGCCGCGGTGAAACCCGCCTGCCGGGCGCGGATGTCGTGCACGAGCTTCCTGGTGTCCTCGCTGAGCGGACCGCTGCGCGGCACGACGGTGAGGGTGGCGGTGTCCCCCGCCTGGTTCGGCTCCGCCGCGGTGACCACGCCCCCGAGACCGGAGACCAGTTCCCGCGCCTGTTCACCCGCGGCCGCCGCCTCCCCCGGGGCGGCCTCGACCACGAGGAGCAGGGAGCCGTTGATGCCCGCCCCGAAGCCCTCGGACAGCTGGTCGTACGCCTTGCGCTGGGTGGACCCGGTGGACGCCATGCTGTCGTCGGGCAGTGCCAGGCTCAGGCCGAGCCCGGGGATCGCGACCACGCCGATCGCGACCACCGACAGGATCAGGACGGGAACCCGGTGCTTGACCACGCCGCGGGCCCAGCGCTCGCCCAGCGCTGTCCGGGCGGGCCGCCCGGCGCCGCGACGCTGGGGCCTGGGCAGGACCCTGCGGCCGGCGAAGCCCAGCAGGGCAGGCAGCAGGGACAGGCTGATCACCACCGCCACGGCGACGGTGCCGGCCGCGGCGACACCCATGGCGGCCAGGAACGGGATGCCGACCACGGCGAGCGCGGCCAGGGCGATGATGACGGTCAGGCCGGCGAAGACGACGGCCGAGCCGGCGGCGCCCACGGCCCGGCCCGCGGCCTCCTCACCACCGCGGCCGATCGCGAGCTCGTGCCGGTAGCGCGACAGCACGAACAGCGCGTAGTCGATCCCGACGGCCAGGCCGAGCATGACGGCCAGGTCGGCGGTGTTCGAGGTCAGGTCGAGGAAGCCGGTGGCGATCTGGATGCCGAGCACGCCGATACCGACACCGATGAGCGCGGTCAGCACCGGCAGGCCCGCGGCGACGAGCGAGCCGAAGGTGATCAGCAGGACGACCGCGGCCACGGCGATGCCGAGACCTTCGGCGCCGCCGCCGGCTTCGGCCCGCTCGGTGACCTCTCCGGAGTACTCGACGCCGATCCCGGCCCGTCGTGCGGTGTCCCCGGCGGCGAGCAGCGCCGCACGGGAGGTGTCACTCACCCCGGTCGCCGCCACCGCGTACGAGACGCCGGCGTAAGCCGTCTTCCCGTCCGGCGCGATCGTCCCGGCCTCGTACGGGTCGGCGACCGTCGTGACCTGCGGTGCCGTGCGCAGAGCGGCGACCGTGGCCAGCACGGCGGCCCGCTGCTCCGGGCCGGTCAGCGTGGCGTCGCCGGACGCGGTGAACACCACCCTCGCCGAGGCGGTGTCCACACCCCCGTCGAACTTCTCCGTCACCACCTCCAGCGCCCGCAACGACTCGGTGCCGGGAATGGACAGTTCGTCACTGGCCGGCCCGGACAACTGGGCGGCACCCACGCCGAGCAGGCCCAGGAGCATCACCCAGACGACGAGCGTCAGCCGCCGGCGCCGGAACGAGAACCGTCCCAGCCGGTACAAGAGGGTTGCCACGGATGTCCTCCCGTTGTCGTGTCGCCCCGGTCCGGGGCGGTTCCACGATCCCTGTGGGCACCCGCAGGTGTCGTCCTGCCCGCGCAGGCGTTCCGATACCGCGAACGCGGTACTTCCGCGGCGCCGGGGTACCGCGGGCGCCGGTCGATCCGAACGGCTCGCTGCACTACCGTCGTGGTCATGGACACGGCAATCAGCCGGTGGATGCCCCCGCACCTCGACCGTTACCGTGGCCCGCTGGGCGATGTGCTGCTGGCGGCGGCCGGGGCCGCGCTGGTGCCGTACCTGGGCCCGGCGCCGGTGGGTGTCGGCACGGCACTGCTGGCGGTGGCGTGCGCCGCGCTGATCCTGATGCGCCGCCGGTATCCCGTGCCGGTCCTGCTGGCCGGCGCCGCCGTCTTCATGGTCACCATCGCGCTGGCCCGGCCCCCGGACGCGATGTTCCTCGTCGCCGGCGTGCTGACCTACTCCGCCGCGCTGTCCGGCCCGCGTCGCCGGCCCTGGTTCTACGCCATGGTGATGTGGGGTTCGCTCATGCTCTGCGGCTCGGTGGTGTACCTCGCCGACTGGTGGAGCACCGACCAGCTCACCACGTTCGCGATCACCTTCGGCGGGGCGGCGGCGGGAGACTCGGTCCGGATGCGCCGGGCGTACGTCGCCGAGGTCACCGAGCGGGCCCGGCAGGCGGAGACCAGCCGCGACGAGGAGGCCCGCCGCCGGGTGATGGACGAGCGGCTGCGCATCGCCCGGGAGCTGCACGACGTCGTCGCCCACCACATCGCGGTGATCAGCGTCCATGCCGGGGCCGCCGGTCACGTGCTGCGCACCGAGCCGGAGAAGGTGTGGCCCGTGCTCGGGCACATCCGCACCGCCGCGGACACCGTCCTGCACGAGATCAAGTCGGTGGTCAGCGTGCTGCGGGACCCGGACGACGTCCCGAGCACCGAACCGGCGCCCGGCGTGGCACGCCTGCCGGAACTGCTGACCGGGCTGGGCGCCGTCGGTTTCGCCGTACGGCACCGGCAGCGCGGCGAGCCCCGGGCGCTACCGGCGGTGGTGGACCTGGCCGCGTACCGCATCGCGCAGGAGGCCCTGACCAACGCCCACCGTTACGGTGACGGCGGCGCCACCCTCGAGCTCGAGTACACCGCCGACACCGTGAGCATCGACGTGACGAACAGCATTGCCCGGTACGGCGATGGGCGGCCCCGTCCCGGGTTCGGGCTGCTCGGCATGCGGGAGCGGGCCGTCGCCGCCCGCGGCACGATCGAGGCCGGGCCGGTCGCCGGTGGCCTCTTCCGGGTCCGTGCCGAGCTGCCCACCGACGAGCGGGCGATCGACCGCCTCAACGCCTCCCCCACCGCTGGAAGAAGGTGACGTGAGCATCCGCGTTCTCCTCGCCGACGACCAGGCGCTCATCCGCGCGGGCTTCAAGATGATCATCGACGCGGAACCGGGCCTGGAGGTCGTCGGTGAGGCCGCCGACGGCGCCGAAGCCGTCGAGCTGTGCCACCGCGGCCGCGTCGACGTCGTCCTGATGGACATCCGCATGCCGCGGGTGGACGGCATCGAGGCGACCCGCCGCATCGGCGCCGACGAGCGTCTCGCCGGCGTGCGGGTGCTGGTGCTCACCACGTTCGACGACGACGACAACGTGATCCACGCCCTGCAGGCGGGGGCGAGCGGCTTCCTGGGCAAGAACGTGGCGCCCGGCGATCTGGTCAACGCCATCCGGGTGGTCGCCGACGGCGAGGCGCTGCTGTCACCGCGGGCCACCAGAGGCCTGGTCAGCCGGTTGATCCACCACCTCCCGCCGCCCGTCCCGGAGGTGCCGGAGCTCGCGCTGGTCACCGACCGGGAGAAGGAGATCCTGCTGCTGGTCGCGCACGGCCTGTCCAACGACGACATCGCCGAGCGGCTGTACCTGTCTCCCCTGACGGTGAAGACGCACATCAACCGCACGATGATCAAACTGAACGCCCGCGACCGGGCGCAGCTGGTGGTCTTCGCCTACCGACATCACCTGGTCAGACCGGGTGACTCCCTGCCCACCCGCCGGTGACGACCGCTTCCCCAGCTTTTCGCCGCGGCGGCGGTGGCGACGAACGGTGGATCCTGTGCTACCTTTCTCCTCGTTGCAGTTTTGATTTCCGTAGACGTTTTCAGCGCCTGATGGGTCTCAGCTAACCCGCTCAGGCGCTTTTTCGTTGTTCGTGTCGTTCCGACGCGGGTGATCAACGCGGCGGCATAAGGGGTCCGCACAGTGCGGCCACTTGAGCCTGCGAAGGAGCAGACATGGCTACCGGTACCGTGAAGTGGTTCAACGGCGACAAGGGTTTCGGCTTCATCACCCAGGACGACGGCGGCGCCGACGTCTTCGCCCACTTCTCCCAGATCGCGGCGAGCGGCTTCCGCAGCCTCGACGAGAACCAGCGGGTGGAGTTCGAGGTCACGCAGGGCCAGAAGGGCCTGCAGGCGGAGAACATCCGCGTCATCTGATTCACGCTTTCACCGAACGGCGGCCGGCTGGTTCAGCGGGCCGCCGTTCGGCGTTTCATCCGGCTGTTCCTGACCGGGCCGCCGTTCAGCGTTTCACCCGGCTGCTCCTGCCCGGGCCATCGACGGCGCCGGCCGTCAGACACTCGGGCCGCACTACGGAACACCGCTGGGAACTCGTCGCGCACACCGGCGACCTGGCCGTCGGTCCGGGCCTGCCGACGTCGGCTGTCCGGGCCGCGCCCACCTCCTGTGATCATCAGGTTGGGCGGTGGGGTGCGCCACCACCCCTCCGGCCGGGCCGCACAGCCAAGGGCGAGCACGGACACCGGGCGCACCCGCATGACGAGGGCCCCGGCGCGCATGCACCGGGGCCCGGGTTACGGGTTTACTACACCATCTACCGGCAGGTTCGCCGGCTTGTCGTGTCCACACCGGCCGCGGAACTCAGCGGCTTGCGGTGTGAGGATCGCATCAGCGTGACCGGAGACCACCTCACGTTCGATGGGAGCTGCGGTGTCCACCCCAGGACCGGAACTGCGTCCTTGACGGGCGGGCGATCCAACGGTGCCTGACCCTCCCTTTCCTCTGCTTCCATTACCTGTGCTGCTTGTCGTGCCATCTGCCGGTGCGGGAGCCCCACGCAAATTCCATGGCCCCGCGCACGTGCGGCGACTTCCTGCATCAGGCGGAGCCCCGAACCTGCATCGGCCCTGCCTGCAAGTGCCCTGACCTGGAGTTACGTCAAGGTCTTGTCGTGCCTTACCACTGCTTTGCCTTGCCGGGTGCGGTCATGCACCCGAGGGCGGGGCCGGACGAGCCACGAACGATCCGGGCCCTGCTTGACGCCCGGCCAGCCGCACTGTCGCGATCTTTCCTGTCAACGAGAGAAACACTAGTGGCCCTCGCCAAGAAAGTCTAGTCCCTGCGACACAGATTTTCTGGCCCGCAACTCTCACGTTCGGCACGCATCGACGGTTCGCACTGGGATCGGCCGCACCTTCCCACTGCCCGCGTCCACCTCTGACCCGGTACACCGGCGGCCGGAATCAGCTGAAGAACTGCTTGGCCCGGGTGAGCGTCGGAGTGTCCTGGAGGATGTCACCCGGGCGGTTGCCCTGGCCGAGGAGCAGGCCGCCGAAGCGCATCGGGAAGTAGTCGGCCGACTTCCGCAGGGTGCCGAACAGCGGGTCGGCGTCGGCGGGATCGTCGCCACTGTAGACGGAGACGCCCCACAGGATCTTCGCCCGCATCCGGGCGCGGAACGAGCCGGGCTCACCGACGCGCAACCAGCCGGACCAGTGGTCCAGGTACAGCTTGGCGGAGGCCGAGACGCTGTACCAGTACAGCGGGGAGGCGATGACGATGTCGGTGGCCTCCAGCGTGGCGTCCAGCAGCAGCCGCTCGGCGCCGGCCGGGACGCGTTCGCGCGGCGGGTCCAGGTGCCGCAGGTCCTCGTAGGTGTCGAGTGGCGCGTCGCCCAGCCGGATCCAGCGCTGGACGGCGCCGCCCGGCAGGTCCGCGGCGGCGTGCCGGGCCAGCAGCTCGGTGTTGCCGTCCGGGCGGGCGCCGGCCAGTAGGAAGAGGAACGATCGGGAGCTCATCGGGCGTTTCCTGTCCAATCTTCGAGGTCGAGCAGCCGCTGGGCCCGGACGACCTCGTCGCGGGCCTCGCGCAGCAGGCGGGCCCTGGGCGGCCGGACTGTCCGGCCGGCGAGGTGATCGCCGGTGCGGGCGCCGGTCACACAACGCTGCGCCATCCCGCCCGACCGAACCCTCCACAGTCGATCGATCTGTCGGAGACAGTGTGCGGCACAAGGCTCCGGGAGCGCAGCACGCTCCGGGACGGCCCGCGGCTCCAGGTTGGTCAGCCCGCCGCCGATCCCCGCGGACCAGGCCCGCGCCGCGCCCGCGGGACGGGCGGCCCGGCAGGCTGCGGCGCGAGCAGGCTCGAGGGCCTGCCGGCGGTTGTCAGCCCTTGCGGCCGTCGAAGGCCTTGGCCTGGCAGGCGAGGTCACGCCCCTCGTCCGGCACCATGTCTCCCCAGGTCGGGCCGGGAACCCAATGGCCGTCCTTCTTGACCAGGTCGACGCCGTTCTCGACCAGGCACTCGTGGTAGTTGTCGTTGTCGTCGGCCCAGTACGGGTTGCGGTCCTCGTCGAGCTCCGGGGCGAGCTTCGGCTCGAGGTCGCCGCAGGCCTTCTGCATGTCCGGTTCGGAGGCCCGGATCCGGCCGTTGACCTTGGCACCGGCGTCCAGGTCGAGCAGACCGCCCTCGGTCACCCGGGTCGGCACGTCGTGCTCCTTCAGGCACTGGAACCACGGCTGCTGCATCCGCAACACCTCCGCCGCCGTGGTGTCGGGGCGGATGATCGGCGCGGCCCGGGACACGGCGTCGGACGCGACGCTGCTGGGCGAGGCGAGGGAGGCCACCTGCGGCGGGGCCGGTTCGTCGGCCGGGCCGCCGCACCCGGCGAAGAAGCCGGTCAGCAGAAACACCATCAGGACAGGGACGATTCGCGTACGCATGGAGGGGTGTGGCCTTTCGTCAGGTGGAGGCGAGAGCTTCGGTGGGGGTCAGGCCCGCGGCCCGCATGCAGGGGTAGACGCCGGCCAGCACGCCGACCAGGAGCGCGCCGCCGGTGCCGAGGCCGAGGGCTTGGGCCGGCACGGTCGGCGGCCACTGCTGATGCAGGGCGTAGGCAACGGTGGCGACGACCCCGAGCAGGGTGCCGGTGACCCCGCCGAGCAGGGAGAGAGCCACCGACTCGGCGAGGAATTGCGCGCGGATCTGGCCACGGTGCGCGCCGAGGGCCCGGCGCAGGCCGATCTCCCGGCGGCGTTCCAGCACCGAGATGACCATGGTGTTGGCCACGCCGATCCCGCCGACCAGCAGCGCCACGCCGGCCATGCCGAGGAAGAGGCCGCTGAACGTGGATTCGGAGACCCGTTTCGCCGCCAGCGCGTCGGACGGCCGGGTGACGCGGACCAGGCCGGGCGCTTGGGGAAGCACCGTGGCGGGCAGGACCTCGCGGACTGTTTCGACGGCGGCGTCGTGGCTTCGGACGTACATGACGGTGGCGCGGCCGTCGAACCCGAGTTGCTGTTCCGCGGCCGGCCAGCCGACCAGGGCCGCCCGGTCGATCTCGGGGGCCAGCGGGATCGGGTCGAGGATGCCGGTGACGGTGAACCAGCGGCGGCCGATGTAGAGCTGGGGGCCGCCGGCCGCGTCCCGGATGCCGAGGCGGCCGGCGGCTTCGGCGCCCAGCACCACCGCCGGGAACCGTTGCGTGGTGGCGTCGAACCAGCGGCCGGAGCGCACCGTGCCGTCGAGCAGGCCGAGGATGCCCGGCTCGGTGGCCAGCACGGCGGTGGCGGCGGAGTTGTCGGCGCGTTCGTTGCGGGCGATGGTGCAGTGGGTGTTGGCCATGGCGGAGGCGCCGGTCACCGGACCGATGCGCCGCGTCATGCCGGTGGCCTGCTCGGCGAACGCGACCGGTGGCTGCTGGTCGGGCAGCGCGCTGACCTGGAGCAGGTCGGTGCCCAGCCGTTGCAGGTCACGCCGCAGGGCCTGCTGGCTGGAGGCGGGGATGCCCATGACCACGACCATGGTGGCGATACCGATGGCGATGCCCAGGGCGGACAGGGCGGCACGGGCCCGGCGCACCCGCAGACCCATCAGGCCGAGCGCGACGATGTCGACGGGCGACAGGCGGACGGTTCTCATGCGCGCCCCGTGTCGGTGACGACGCGGCCGTCGCGGAGTTCGACGCGGCGGGGCAGGGCCGCGGCGATGTCGCGGTCGTGCGTGATGACGGCGATCGTGGTGCCCTCGGCGTTGAGCCGGACGAGCAGGTCGAGCACGGCCCGGCCGGTGACGGTGTCGAGCGCGCCGGTGGGCTCGTCGGCCAGCAGCAGGTCGGGGCCGGTGGCCAGCGCGCGGGCGATGGCCACCCGCTGCCGTTCACCGCCGGAGAGCTCGTGCGGGCGATGGTCGAGGCGGTGACCGAGACCGACCCGGGCGAGCGCCTCCCGAGCCACCGGGCGACGCCTGCGCCGGGGCACGCCCGCGTAGAGCAGTCCGGTGGCGACGTTGCCGGTGGCGGAGACGCCGTCGGTGAGGTGGAACTGGTGGAAGACGAAGCCGATGTGCCGGGCACGCAGCGCGGACAGTTTCCGGTCGGACAGCCGCCGGACGTCGTGACCGCGAACGGTGACGGTGCCCGAGGTCGGCCGGTCGAGAGTGCCCATGATGTTGAGCAGGGTCGACTTGCCGGAGCCGGAGGCGCCGACGATCGCCAGCAGCTCCCCGGCGGTGACGGTGAGCGTGACGCGGTCGAGGGCGGTGACCGTGCCGTAGACCATGCCGACGTCGTGGACGGCCAGAACGGGCGGGTTCATGAGACCGTCACCACCCGGCTGCCCTCGGCGAGGCCGTCGCCGCTGATCTCGACCATCCCCATGGCGAACATGCCGGTCTCGACGGCGATCAGCGGACCATCGGCGATCTGGACGGCGTGGCCGCCCTCACGCAGCGCGAGCAGGGCCGCGACCGGCACCGCGAGGACGTTCTCGCGGATCTCGCCGGCGAACGAGACCTGCACCGGGGCGGTATCCAGCTTCTTGACCGCGTCGGCCTTCTTCACCGTCACGGTGACGTCCACCAGTGGCTGCCCGCCCTCGGCGTCGGCGGCGGGTCGCGCGTCCCGGGCCACCGCGGTGACGGTGCCGTCGGTGGTGGTGCCGCCGGGCAGCTCGACCTGGACGGCGTCGCCCTTGCCGATCGAGCCGAGGTCCGCGGCGCCGACCGGCACCGTGACCACCTTCTTGCGTCCGGTCACGGTCAGCACCCCGTCAGCGGCGGGTCCGCCGAGCTCGGCGACGACCTCGGCGACCCGGACCGGCCCGGGCAGCACCGCCACGTGCTCGGGCGTGATCGTGCCGGTCACCGGCCGGCCGGTGTCCTGCTGCCATTTCTTGACGGCCGCGACGACGCCCGGAGTGAGCACACCGTCGCCGGGACGGATGTGGTGCGGCTGGTCGCCGGTCTTGTAGCCGAGAGCACGCAGGTTGTCCACGATGACGCGGACGTCGCGGCCGGTCGTCCCGGCGCCCTGGATCGTCCGGAACATCGGCGTCGCGCCGTACAGCAGGATGACCGGCTGGTCGTCGTTGCGGTAGAGCGGCCGGCCGAGGGTCACCGTCGTACCGGCCGGCGGCAGCCAGGTCACCGTGCCGCCGGCGCCCCGGATCGTGCGGGGTGTGCCGTAACCGAGTGTCCCGGGCATGGTCCGGGCCGTCGACAGGTCGGTGCGCTCGACGGCCACCGTCGCCACCGCCGGCCCCGGGGGTGTGGCCGGCGCCGGCGTCCCGTCGTGGGCAGCCCACCTCGTCACCACGATGCCGCTCCCGGCGCCGGCCACCGTCAATCCGGCCAGCAGCCCGAGCACCCGCCGCCGCCTCATCGGAGGTCCCGCTGTCTCACGTCCCACATGCCGACCTACCGTGCCGGGCGCCGGTCGCCGGGACGTCAGAGATTTGTCGAGGGATCGTCAGATTTCGTGGCCGCCGGGACCGGGCGACCTAGAGTCGGGCGGTGCCCGAGCGAATCGTGATCGCCGAGGATGATCCCCGGCAGGCCGAGATCGTCCGTCGTTACCTGCAGGCGGCCGGCTGGGATCCGGTGGTGGTCGGTGACGGCCGCGCCGCGATCGCCGCGGTCCGGCAGCGGGTTCCCGACCTGCTGGTCCTCGACGTGCTGATGCCGGAGATCGACGGCCGGGACGTCTGCCGGGTGCTCCGGGTCGATCACGACCTGCCGATCCTGATGCTGACCGCCCGGTCCAGCGCCGACGACCGGGTGCTGGGCCTGGAGATCGGCGCCGACGACTACCTGACCAAGCCCTACGACCCCCGCGAACTGGTCGCCCGGGTGCGGTCGCTGCTGCGCCGCGCGACGACCCGGCCGCCGGTCGGGAACGCGCTGCGGGTCGGCGGGATCGAGGTGGATCCGGCCGGGCACACGGTACGGGTCGACGGCCTCGAAGTGGCGTGCACCCGCGGCGAGTTCGCGGTGCTCGCGGTGCTGGCCGCCGAGCCGGGACGGGTGTTCAGCCGCCGCCAGCTGGTGGAACGGATCAGTGGCCAGGACCGCAACGCCACCGACCGCGGCATCGACATGCACGTGGTGAACCTGCGGCGGAAACTGGAGCGCGACCCGCGCCGCCCGGAACAGCTGCTGACCGTCCACGGGGTGGGGTACAAACTGACCGGCGGCGGACGCGGATGAGCCGGGCCGTGCCGGTGCACCGCAGTCTGGTCGTACGGCTGCTGGGCACCTCGGTGTTGATCGTGGTGTTGTCCGTCGGTGCGGCCGCCTGGCTGGCGGCGAAAACCGCGACCCGCGCCGTGCAGAAGGAACAGAGCCAGTCGCTGGCCGTCGACTCCCTGATCCACGACACCCTGCTCGGGTACGCGGCCCAGCATCCGAATTGGAAGGACGTCGAGCCGCAGGTACGGCGGCTGGCCGGCGAGACCGGTCGGCAGATCACCCTGACCACCCCGGGCGGGACGATGATCGCGGCCAGCCATCCGGGCGTGCCGCTGCCGGCGCGGCCGGACGCGCTGGTGGATCCGCTCGGTGCGGTGATCGATCCGCGGGCGGTCGGGCCCTACCTGATCACCGGGCGCGACCGCACCCTGCAGCACGCCCTGGCCACCAAGCGGCTCCGGTGCCTGCAGGACCAGGGCATCAAGGCGACGGTCGAGGAGACCCCGGCCGGGCGGCTGGTGGTGAGACTGGCCGCCGACAGCCCCCGCCAGCAGCAGCGGGACTGCTCGTTCCGCGAGGACTACCCGGTCACCAGCGAGCGGGCCGCGCTGGAGCAGTTGCAGATCCGGCTCACGAGCTGCCTCAAGGAGCGGCTGCTGACCGAGGTGACCTTCCGTTCCACCGACTTCGTCCCGGTCTACAGCGACCCGGCGAACGTCGGCAACAGGCAGGCCATCCAGGACTGCATCGACCGGGCACGCCGGGAGCAGTTGCGTCCGTACGTCGCGGCGCCGGCCCGGCTGTACCTGACCAGCCCGGCCCATCCGCCGCTGCCGGTGTTCGACCTGTCCCCGGACAGCACCCGGCGCATCGCCGGTGTCACCGCGTTCGTCCTGGCCGTCGCGGTCACCGCCACCCTGGTGGTCGGCCTGCGGCTGGTCCGTCCGCTGCGGGCGCTGACCGCGGCCGCCGACGGCGCCACCAGCCGCCCGTCGCCGGTACGGATCGCCCGCAACGACGAGATCGGCCGGCTCGCGGCCGCCTTCAACGCGCTGGCCGACCGCAGCGAGCGCAGCGAACAGCAGCGCCGCGTCATGGTCGACGACATCGCCCACGAGCTGCGCAGTCCACTGACGACCATGCGCAACTGGCTCACCGCCGGCCAGGACGGCCTCGCCGACCTGGATCAGGACATGGTCCGCCTGCTGCTGGAGGAGACCGGCCTGCTGCAGCACATCGTCGCCGACCTGGCCGATCTGGCCGACGCCGACGCCGGCACGCTGGCGCTGGCCCTGGAAGATCAACCGGTGCGGGACCTGCTGGCCCCGGTGTGCGAGGCGCACCGGAACACGACGCTGACGGTCGCCGGCGACCCGTGGGTGGTCGTCGACCCGATCCGGTTCCGGCAGATCGTCGGCAACCTGCTGACCAACGCCTGGCGGCACACCCCCGCGGACGGCCGGGTCGAGGTCCGCGCCGAGGCCGCGCGCGGTGTCCTGTCGATCGACGTGGCCGACACCGGCGAGGGCATCACGGCGACCGACCTGCCGCACGTCTTCGACCGTTTCTGGCGCGCCGACCGGGCCCGCGCCCGGGCCACCGGCGGCAGCGGGCTCGGCCTGTCGATCGCCCGCAAACTGGCCCAGGCCCACGGCGGCGACATCACCGTGGTCAGCACTCCCGACGTCGGAAGCACCTTCACGGTACGACTACCGGCGCACGCCGCTCCGGACACCGCCGCCGAGCGTCCGGCGTCCGGGTCGCGCTGACCGGAGCCGGCCTGGTCCGGCCGTCACAGTCCGGCGGCGGTGGAGTACCGGCTGTGCAGGTCGGCCATCTCGGCCTCGGTCAGAGCCTGGGTGAGTGCCAGCTGCGCGTACTTCTCCGGGAACATCTGGCGCAGCCGGTCGACGTACTTGACCTCGGCGGTCGCCTCGACGACCTGGATGCCCACCGGGTCGGTGGACATGTCCACGATCACCGGGCCGGCCAGTTTGACGGCCACGTCCCAGGGTTGTCCCGGCTCGGCGATGCCGCAGAGGTGGAAGCCGTAGACCGTCCGGACCTCGGTGAGCCGGGCGGCTTCCGCGGGCTCGTATCCGTAGACCCGGACTCCGCAGATCACCGCCGGCTCCGCCGCCCCCTGGGCCGGGGCCTGCTGGGTTCCGTGGCCGGCGTGGTGGTGCGTTCCCGGATCGGACTGTTCGAGCGCGGTGCGCATCCGCGTGGTGATCTGGGCCTGGAGATCGGCCGGTTCGGCCGGTGAGCGGTCCGAGCGAGCCAGAGCGGCCGCGCCGAGGGTCCCGGCCAGCAGGACCGCTGCCGCCAACACATACCGGCTGCGGCCGTGCCGCTCGGGCTTCCGGAGAGCAATCATGATCGGTTCACCTCGGGTCGGGACGCCTGATGCCTCCGCCCGGAACGCCGGCTGACGTCCCGGGCGGAGGATTGTTCCTCGCGGTCAGGCGAAGTTCACGTCGCTGCACCACATGTAGGTCTGGTCCTGGTGCGAGGCCTGCCAGATCACGAACAGGACGTGATGACCGGTGTATCCGCTGGTCGAGATGTTGAAGGAGATGTTCTGAGCCGGGGCGTACCTGCCGGTCTGCGTGATGAAGTCCAGGTTGCCCCAGCCGAGGCGCTGGGTCGCGGGGTTGAATCCCTGCTTGCTGACGTAGACGCGGAAGTAGTCGGCGCCGTGGCTGGCCTGGTCGTAGAGCTGCACGGTGAGGTTGCGGCTAACGGTGGTCTGCTTCCAGGCGCCCAACTGGTTCAGGCTGTCGTTACGCGTGAGGCCGTTGCTGCACAACTGCCCGTCCGGCGTACGGGCCTGGAACTGGCCGCCGAGGCCGTCGCGCAGGGCGCTCATCCAGTTCCACATGGTGTCTGGGTTGGCCTGGAACGCCTGCCAGCACATCGGGTCCTGCTGCTGCATGGCGGGATTGGTGTGCTGACTTCCCCAGGTCTTCCAGCACTGGTAGGCGCGGGAGGCCGGGTTGACGATGGTGCCGTGGGCCTGGGCGGGGCCGGCCCAGGTCAGCACGCCGGCGAGCAGGGCGAGCACCACGACCAGCACGTGAGCTGGCCGGGGCGCGGCGGAAAGGGAATGCCGGCCGGATCGATGGGACGCGCGTGGGGGCACGGTGTGTCCTCCTTCTTCGGCTTCACGGGGATTTGGGAGCGCTCCCGGAAAGGGTTGCACCGATGTGCTCTTTTATCAACCGATGTCGATCAGTAACCCCGGAACCACCGGTCAGCCGGGACCGGCCAGGTCACCAAGGGTGAGCCGCGTGACCGCGGCGAGCTGGGAATCGCGAGAAATCCTCGCCGGATCTGTACAGCCTTTCTGCGCAAACACCTACAGCTAAGCTGTATACATGGGCGAGCACGTCGCCACCCCCGGCACAGATGACACGGGCCCGCGGTAGAGCGCGACCTCACACGTCCACTGACTCGCCGGCCGGCAGGATCTCCAGCGGCACGCCGGTGAGCCCCTTCTCGCCGAGCAGCATGCGCGCCGAGTTCTGCCCCAGCTCGCTGAGCATCAGCTCGTGCACCTGGATCATCCGGGCCGGGCGCACCGCCCGGACGAACTCGGCGGCCTCGCCGAACTTGGTCCACGGGCCACTGGTCGGCAGCAGCAGTGTCTCGACCCGGACGTCCGGCACCCGGTACGAGTCGCCGGGGTGGAACACCCGCCCCTCGACCAGGTAACCGACGTTGTCCACCAGCGGAATGTCCTGATGGATCACGGCATGCCGCTCGCCGTGCACCTGCACCTCGAAGCCGGCCACGTCGAGCCGGTCCCCGGAACGCACCGCCACCACCCGGCCATCGCGCTCCCCCAGCTTGTCCCGCACCGCCGCCGGCCCGAAGACGCGCAGCTCGGGCCGGCGGTCGAGCTCGGCCGCGAGCGCCGCGTCGTCGAAGTGGTCGAAGTGCTCGTGGGTGATCAGCACGGCGGTGGCGCCCGCGATCAGCTCGGCCGCGTTCGGCGTGAACGTGCCCGGATCGATGAGCAGCACACCGCCGCCGTCGGTGAACGAGACACAGGCATGGGTGTGTTTGGTGAGCTGCATGGCCTTCTCCTCGCGTAATGAATACAGCGAGACTGTACAGCAATGCTGTAAAGCCGCCAGCCGAGAAGGAGAGGGAGATACAGCGGCCCTGTATTGTTGTGCCATGGCACTGAGCCCAGACGAAGAGCTTGCCGAGCGGCTCCGGCAGGCTGTCGGCCGCTTCGTCCGCACCACCCGGGCGTCCGCGGACACCCTGCCCCCGACCCGTTCCGAGGCGCTGGGCGTGCTGTTGCACCAGGGGCCACTGACGATCGCGCAGCTGGCGGCCCAGCGCGGCATCAAACACCAGAGCATGAGCCGGACCGTCGGCGAACTGGAAGCCCTCGGCCTGGTGGAGCGACGTGCCAGCCCGAGCGACGGCCGAGCTTTCGTGATCACCCTCACCGAGGCCGGCGCCGCCGCGCTGGAGGCCGACCGGCTGGCCCGCCGCCGCGTGATGGCCGACGCCATCGCCACCCGGCTGAGCTCCGCCGAACGGGAGATGCTCAACGCCGTGCCGATGCTGCTGGACCGCCTCTCGGCCGCCGCCGAGCAGTAGTAGTAGCCACCGGAGGATGCCGGGGAGAACCGCAGCCGATCGTTGTCACGCCGGCTCCGGCGCTCCGATCAGCTCGCCGGGGCGATGTTGTGGTTGACCCGGAACATGTTCGCCGGGTCGTGGACGCCCTTGATCCGGGCCAGCCGCTCGTAGCGCTCCCGGCCGTAGAGCGCCGCGATCTCCGCCTGGCTGCCCGCCTCGTCCGGCGACAGGAAGCTGACCATCCGGCGCTCGTCCGCCCACGGCCGCAGCCGGTCGATCACCCCGGCCAGCGCGGCACGGTTGGTGTCGGCCGTCTCCCGCGGACCGACGCCGAACGCGAAGAGCTGGTACGGCAGGCCGCGCGCCGGGATCGCGTCCGGCACCCGCGGCTCCCGGTCCAGGGCTCCGCCGAGCGCCCGGATCTCGATGCTGGCCAGGGTGCAGCCGGTGCCGGGCCCGGCCACGTCGATCAGCGCTTCCACGGTGTCGGCGGTCAGCTCACGCAGCCCGATCGAGCGGTCGAAGTACGGCAGGGGCACCGGCGGGTCCAGGTGGATGGTCGCGGCCTGCGTGTACGGCTGGTCGGCCACCGTCTCCATGACGATCGGCGCCAGTTCGCGCAGCGGCTCGATCAGCCGGGCACCCTCGTCTGCCGGCCCGGCGTAGGCGATGCGGACGTGCACCACGAACGCACCGCGCAACGGCTCGGGCAGGTTCGGGTCCGCCGGCAGGCGCTGGACGGCGAGCGACGACGACATCTCGATGGGCGCCGACGCCACCCACTCACGCCAGCCGTGCAGGACCGGGCGCATGTCGTCACCGGCGAACCAGAGCCCCCCCGGCGAGGATGCGGGCGATCGGGAACACCCGGGTCTCGATCGCGGTGACCACGCCGAAGTTGCCCTTGGTACCCCGTACGGCGAAGAAGAGGTCGGGATTCTCGTCGGCGGTGGCCCGGCGCGCCTCGCCGTCGGCAGTGACGATCTCGATGGCGCTCACGTACTCGGCCGCCCATCCCCGCGAACGCCCCAGGGTCGGGCTGTGGCCGCCGCCGAGCAGGTATCCGATGGCGCTCACGGTGGGCGACGAGCCGTTCAGCGCGGCCAGAGCGTGCGGGGTCAGCGCGTCGAGGACGTCCTGCCACAGCGCCGACCCCTCGATCCGCACGACCCGGGCCTCGGGGTCGACGGTGACGGCGTTCATCCGCCGCATGTTGATCAGCACGCTGCCCTCGGACGGCGCGGCGACGATGTGCCCGCCGCCGCGGATCGCGACGCTCGTCCCGGCGGCCGCGGCGAACCGGACCGCGGCCTGGACGTCGGCGACACCGGCCGCCCCGACGGCGATCGCCGGGCGCAGCGGGGTCACCAGGTTGTAGGTCGAACACTCCTCGTCGTAACCGGGCTCGCCCGGCAGGAAAAGGGGTCCGATGAGCGCGGCGCGCAAGTCAGCTGCACGGGCTGCGGTGGTCATGGTGACGGTTTCCTTGTCGTCAGCGGATGGCCACGGTGCCTCGGTCCCGGACACCGCCGAGGAAGGCGGCGAACGGATGCCATGCCGGACCCGACGGCCGACCAGCCGTGAGGTCGAACCTTTCAGAACCGAGGCAGTACGTGGCCGGAAAGCTCGTTCTCAGCGCGGACATGGCCGCGAGCAGTCTCTCCAGGGCGGGGGTACGCCTCGTCGGGCGAAGGATTGACACCCGTCGGGTGGCGGCCGGCACAGTCGCGGCCCGTGAACTTTCACCGGGCCGATACGTCGGTCCGGTCGTGAACTCAGTCGACGCGCGGCCGGGGATGACCGGCCTGAGCCGGAAGCTGGCGCGGGCCGCGCGTGTCGTGGCCGCCGCGGAGGCCGCCGCGCTGCGCGAGGAGGACCTCGACCCCCGGGCGTACGCCGTGCTCACCGTCCTCCTCGGGGGGCGGCTGCGGACGAACCAGGTGGCTCGCGTCATGTCGACGTCCGGGTCCACCACGCGCAAGCTCGTCGACGACCTCACCGACCAGGGACTGATCAGCCGCAGCGCGGGCCGGTACGACGGCCGGGTGCGCCACCTGGAGCTCACCCCGGCCGGGGAGAACCGGATCCGGGACGCTCGAGCGGCTGTCGCCGGTGCTGTCGGGCGGCTGCTCGCCGACGCCGGGTTCACCGACGAGGCGACGGCGCGGCTCGGCGTGCTCCTCGACGAGATCGGTCGCGCCCCCGCCCCGGCGGGACACGCCCTGCGGTAGGAGCCCCGGCATCCCGGAGTCTCCACCGCCCGGGTCAGTCGGCGACGATGCGGGCCATGGCGTCCCGGATCTTGACCATCTCGTCCCTCGGCTGCCCGAGCGACAGGCCACCGTCGACCAGCAGGTCCTGTCCCGTCACGTAGGAGCTCGTGTCACCGGCGAGCTCCCGGATTCGCCGAGTCCGGCACGTGCCCGAGGCGGCTCAAGCGTTCCAGAGCGGGGCGCGAAGTGCGCAGTGCGTCGTCTTCGCTGTAGGTCAGCGAGTCG
>NZ_BOMH01000070.1 GCF_016862095.1 Actinoplanes cyaneus | reverse complement strand
GGGAAGTCTCCTCCTCGGTCAGCTTGTAGACCGGGATGCCGGTCCAGTTGCCCAGGACCTCGGCGATCTGCTCGTCGTCGACCTCGGACACGACGTCGAGGTCGCCGGCCTTCCACTCCTTCTCCCGCTGCGCCTTCTGGCCGAGGAGGGTTTTCTCCTTGTCGCGCAGCTGGGCGGCCCGCTCGAAGTCCTGCGCGTCGATCGCGGACTCCTTGTCGCGGCGCACCTGGGCGATGCGCTCGTCGAAGTCACGCAGGTCCGGCGGCGCGGTCATCCGGCGGATGCGCATCCGTGCGCCGGCCTCGTCGATCAGGTCGATCGCCTTGTCCGGCAGGAACCGGTCCGAGATGTACCGGTCGGCCAGCGTCGCGGCGGCCACCAGGGCGGCGTCGGTGATGCTGATCCGGTGGTGCGCCTCGTAACGGTCGCGGAGACCCTTGAGGATCTCGATGGTGTGTGCCAGGGACGGCTCGCCGACCTGGATCGGCTGGAAGCGGCGCTCGAGCGCGGCGTCCTTCTCCAGGTGCTTGCGGTACTCGTCGAGGGTGGTCGCGCCGATCGTCTGCAGCTCGCCACGCGCCAGCATGGGCTTGAGGATCGAGGCGGCGTCGATCGCGCCCTCGGCGGCGCCGGCGCCGACCAGGGTGTGGATCTCGTCGATGAACAGGATGATGTCGCCGCGCGTGCGGATTTCCTTGAGCACCTTCTTCAGGCGCTCCTCGAAGTCACCGCGGTAACGCGAGCCGGCGACCAGCGCGCCCAGGTCGAGCGTGTAGAGCTGCTTGTCCTTCAGCGTCTCGGGCACCTCGCCCTTGACGATGGACTGGGACAGGCCCTCGACGACGGCGGTCTTGCCGACGCCCGGCTCGCCGATCAGCACCGGGTTGTTCTTGGTGCGGCGGGACAGCACCTGCATGACCCGCTCGATTTCCTTCTCCCGGCCGATGACCGGGTCGAGCTTGCCCTCGCGGGCGGCCTGCGTCAGGTTGCGCCCGAACTGGTCGAGGACCAGCGACGTGGACGGTGCGGCCTCGCCGGTGGCGGTGCCCGCGGCGGCCGGCTCCTTGCCCTGGTAACCGGAGAGCAGCTGGATCACCTGCTGGCGGACCCGGTTGAGGTCGGCGCCGAGCTTGACCAGCACCTGGGCGGCGACGCCCTCGCCCTCACGGATCAGCCCGAGCAGGATGTGCTCGGTGCCGATGTAGTTGTGGCCGAGCTGCAGCGCCTCCCGCAGAGACAGCTCCAGCACCTTCTTCGCCCGCGGCGTGAACGGGATGTGCCCGCTCGGCGCCTGCTGGCCCTGGCCGATGATCTCCTCAACCTGCTGCCGGACGCCTTCGAGAGAGATGCCGAGGCTCTCCAGAGCCTTCGCGGCGACGCCCTCTCCCTCGTGGATCAGCCCGAGCAGGATGTGCTCTGTGCCGATGTAGTTGTGGTTGAGCATCCGGGCCTCTTCTTGGGCCAGGACGACAACCCGTCGCGCTCGGTCGGTGAACCGCTCGAACATGCCCTCGTGCTCCTCACGTGCCGTGCGCCAATGCTGAGCCTGTCTCAACAGCTTGCGCGGCCAGCGCACGGGCATCGGTGATACCCGTGCAGTAACTCTATCGCCGCCCGGAGGATCCGCTGGGCCCTCGCAGCCCCTCGAAACGATCCGCAACGTTGATTTAGCCAACTTCGCACGCTCAGCGGCTGTTCCCCTACCCGAACGTGTACGCGGACAGCGAAATCCCTCTGATCCACAGCCTGTGGACAAAGACCGCTGCCCTGTGGATAACCGTACGGGAAGCACGAGAGGGCGTACCGATGATCGGTACGCCCTCCGCTGCGACAGGCTCAGTCCCGGCCAGGGCCCTTCGCGTGGTACTCGTCGACGATCTCCTGCGGGATACGCCCGCGGTCGGAGATGTCGCGTCCGGACTTCTTGGCCCACTCCCGGATGGCTTTGTTCTGCTCCCGGTCGGCCGCTGCCCCGCCCCGGCCACGAGCCGCGCGGCCACCGACGACCACACCGCCCCGGGCCACCTTGGTGCCTGCGGCGACGTACTGAGCGAAGACCTCCCGCAATTCTGCGGCGTTCTTCTCCGAGAGGTCGATCTCGTACTGAATACCGTCGAGAGCGAACTTCACCGTCTCGTCGGCGTCGCCACCGTCGATGTCATCGACCAGCTTGTGAATGATCTGCTTGGCCACGCGCCGTTATCCTCCCGAACACAGGTTCTCTCCCACGCAATGGGAGAACAATAACGCCAGGGGGACATCGCCCGTCAATGGCGGGGGGCGATAATTGACGGGCGGCTACTCCGGGCGGACCAACGGGAACAGGATCGTTTCCCGAATGCCCAGGCCGGTGAGGGCCATCAACAGGCGATCGATTCCCATTCCCATGCCGCCGGACGGCGGCATTCCGTACTCCATGGCCCGGAGAAAATCTTCGTCGAGCTGCATCGCCTCGGCGTCACCACCGGCCGCCAGCAGCGACTGGGCGACGAGCCGGTCCCGCTGGACGACCGGGTCGACCAGTTCCGAATACGCGGTGCCGAGTTCGAAGCCGCCGACGTAGAGATCCCACTTCTCGGTCAGGCCGGGCGTCTCGCGGTGCGGCGCGGTCAGCGGAGCCGTCTCCTCCGGGTAGTCCCGGACGAAGGTCGGCGCCTGCAGCGTGTGCTGAACGAGGTGCTCGAACAATTCCTCGGCCAGCTTGCCCGCGCTCCACTTGGGGTCGACACCGAGCTGGACCTTCTCCGCGTACGCCTGGAGCTGGGCCAGATCGGTCTCGATCGTGACCTCCTCACCCAGCGCCTCGGAGATCGAGCCGAACAGGGTGATCTGCCTCCACTCGCCACCGAAGTCGATCTCGGTGCCGTCGTAGTGGGTGACCACGTGGGAGCCGGAGACGGCCTGCGCGGCCTCCTGAATCCACTCCCGCACCTGGACCTGCATCACGTTGTAGTCCGCATACGCCTGATAGGCCTCGAGCATGGCGAACTCCGGGGAGTGACTGGAGTCCATGCCCTCATTACGGAAGTTCCTGTTGATCTCGAAGACCCGGTCGATGCCACCGACGACGGCGCGCTTCAAAAACAGTTCCGGCGCGATCCGCAGATAAAGATCGGTATCCAGTGCGTTGCTGTGCGTCACAAACGGCCGGGCCGTCGCGCCGCCGTGCAGCAACTGCAACATCGGCGTTTCCACCTCGAGATAATTGCGGCGGAACAGCGACTCGCGAAGGCTACGGACCACGGTTGCGCGAGTACGCACAGTGTCCCTGGCCTGCGGCCGGACGATCAGATCCACATAACGCTGCCGCACCCGGGTTTCCTCGGAAAGCGGCTTGTGCGCGACCGGAAGCGGCCGCAACGCCTTGGCGCTCATCGACCAGGAATCGGCGAGAACGGAGAGCTCGCCGCGCCGGCTGGTTATCACCTCACCGGTGATCGCGACCAGGTCGCCCAGATCGACCAGGCGCTTCCAGTCCTCCAGGCCCTCGGCACCGACCTTGTCCAGCGAGAGCATCGCCTGCAGCTCGGTGCCGTCGCCCTCGCGCAGGGTCGCGAAGCAGAGCTTGCCACCGTTCCGGACGAAGATCACCCGGCCCGTGACGGAGACCTGGTCGCCGCTGGCGGTGTCGGTCGGCAGCTCCGCGTACTGCGCGCGGATCTCGGCCAGGCTGATCGTCCGCGGGACGGTGACCGGGTAGGGCGCGATGCCCTTGGCCAGCAGTTGGTCCCGCTTCGCCCGGCGGACCTTCATCTGCTCGGGTAGGTCATCGGCGGGATCGGTCACTGGCACGTTCTGCTCGGTCACGGCACGTCTTCCTGGTGTAGTGGCGGCTGGTGTAGTGGGGGCTTTACGAGACCTGGAAAGCCTACTCAGCCCGGTTCAGACGTTCCGCTCATATACCATCCGCAGCCCGATCAGCGTGATCATCGGCTCGTGCGCGGTCAGCGTGCGGCACTCGTCCTTCACCAGCCAGGCCAGGCCACCGGTGGCGATCACCGCCTTGACCGGCCCGATCTCCTCGACCATGCGCTCGACGATCCGGTCGACCTGACCGCCGAAGCCGTAGTAGAGCCCGGCCTGCAGACACTCCACGGTGTTCTTCCCGATCACCGAGCGCGGCTTGGTCGGCTCGACCTTGCGCAGCTGGGCGGCGCGGGCGGCGAGCGCGTCGAAGGAGATCTCGATGCCCGGGGCGAACGCGCCGCCCAGGAACTCGCCCTTCGCGCTGATCAGATCGAAGTTGGTGGTGGTGCCGAAGTCGACGACGATCGACGGCCCGCCGTAGAGGGCGTGCGCCGCGAGGGTGTTCACCACCCGGTCCGCGCCCACCTCCTTGGGGTTGTCGATGGCGAGTTGCACGCCGGTCTTCACGCCCGGCTCGACGATCACGCTGGGCACGTCGCCGTAGTACCGCTTCAGCATCGTGCGCAGGTTGCGCAGCGCGGCCGGCACCGTGGAGCAGGCCGCCACCCCGGTGATCTCCACCGCGTCGCCGGCCAGCAGGCCACGGAACATCAGGCCGAGCTCGTCCGCGGTCGAGGCGGCGTCGGTCTTGATCCGCCAGTTGTGCACCAGCTTGTCACCGTCGAAGGTGGCCAGCACGGTGTTCGTGTTACCGATGTCAATGCAAAGCAGCACGGGTGCCCCTAAGAATCACAATCAAGACCCCCATTTTGTACGGGCGGAGCACTCACCGGGCACGCAGGTCCATGGCGATGTCCAGGATCGGCGAGGAGTGCGTCAGCCCGCCCACCGACAGATAGTCCACACCGGTCGCCGCATAGGCCGCCGCCGTGGCGAGGGTCAGGTTCCCGGTCGCCTCCAGCTCGGCCCGCCCGCCGATCGCCGCGACCACCTCGGTCAGCAGCTCGGGCGTCATGTTGTCGCAGAGCAGGAACGTCGCGCCCGCGTCCACCGCCTCCCGCGCCTCGGCCAGCGTGGTCACCTCGACCTGTACCGCCACCTCCGGGAACGTGTCGCGGACCAGCCGGTACGCCGCGGTGATGCTCCCCGCGGCCAGCTTGTGGTTGTCCTTGATCATGGCAACGTCGTACAGGCCCATGCGCTTGTTGGTGCCGCCGCCGACCCGGACCGCGTACTTCTCCAGCGACCGCAGGCCCGGGGTGGTCTTGCGGGTGTCCAGCACTGTCGCCCTGGTGCCCTCGAGCTGGTCGGCCCACTTCCGGGTGTGGGTGGCGACGCCGGACATCCGGCTGATCAGGTTCAGCGCGGTGCGCTCGGCGGTGAGCAGCGAGCGGGTCGGCCCGGTCACGACGGCCAGCACGTCGCCGCGGACCACGCGGTCGCCCTCGCCGGCGACCTGGCGGAACTCGGCGTGCCCCTGCGAGGTGACCGCGAAGACCTCGGCCGCGACCGGGAGGCCGGCGACCACGCCGTCGGCGCGGGCCACCAGCTCGGCCGTGTCGACCTGGCCGGCCGGGATGGTGGCCTCACTGGTCACGTCGCGCGGCGGGTCGCCGAGATCCTCGGCGAGCGCGGTCAGCACGATCCGCTGGACTTCCGCGAAGTCCAACCCGAAGTCGATCACTGCATCTCCTGGAAGTCCTGGGTCATGCTGCCGTCACGAGCAATGCTGTCGAGCAGGTGGCCGCGCCACTCGTCGGCCGCGGTCGGGTAATCCTCGCGCCAGTGGCAGCCGCGCGTCTCCCTGCGGCTGCGGGCCGAGGCGACCAGCGCGGCGGCGACGGTGAGCAGGTTCGTCGCCTCCCACGCCGCGGTGTTCGGGGTGGCACGGGACTCGGCCAGCCGGGAGAGCTCCTTGGCCGCGGTGTCGAGCGAGTCGGCCGAGCGCAGCACGCCGGCGCCCCGGGTCATGGTGCGCTGCAGGTCCACCCGGATCGCCGGGTCGGCGACCCACGCCGGCGTCATGTTCACCCGTACCGGATCGGCTTGGGGCGGCAGGTCCCGGCCGATGTCGTCGGCGATGCGCTTGGCGAAGACCAGACCCTCCAGCAGCGAGTTGCTGGCCAGGCGGTTCGCTCCGTGCACGCCGGTGCAGGCGACCTCCCCGCACGCGTACAGGCCGGCGATGCTGGTCCGCCCGTGCAGGTCGGTACGGACCCCGCCGGAGGCGTAGTGCGCGGCCGGCGCCACCGGGATCAGCTCGGTCGCCGGGTCCACGCCGGCCGCCCGGGTGGACGCCATGATCGTCGGGAAGCGGCCCTCCAGGAACTCCTTGCCGAGATGCCGCGCGTCCAGGTAGACGTGGTCCGCCCCGGTCGAGCGCAGCACCCGGTAGATGCCCTTGGCCACCACGTCGCGCGGGGCGAGCTCGGCCTGCTCGTGCTGGCCGACCATGAAGCGCGTGCCGCTCTCGTCGACCAGGTGCGCGCCCTCGCCACGCAGCGCCTCGGAGATCAGCGGCCGCTGCACCGAGCTCAGGTCTGCGGTGACGAACGAGGTCGGGTGGAACTGGACGAACTCCACGTCGGTGACCGCGGCGCCGGCCCGCAGCGCGAGCGCCACGCCGTCGCCGGTGGAGACCGACGGGTTCGTGGTGGAGGCGTAGATCTGCCCCATCCCGCCGGTGGCCAGCACGACCGCGCGGGCCAGGATGGCGCCGACACCGTCCTCCGAGCCCTCGCCGAGCACGTGCAGGGTGATCCCGCAGGCCCGGCCGTCGGCGGCGCGCAGCAGGTCCAGCACCAGGGCGTGCTCGACGAGCCGGATCCACGGGTCGCGGCGGACCGCGGCGTGCAGGGCGCGCTGCACCTCGGCGCCGGTCGCGTCGCCGCCGGCGTGCACGATCCGGTCCGCCCGGTGGCCGCCCTCGCGGGTCAGCATGAGCGAGCCGTCCGGGTTGCGGTCGAACTCGGCACCCCGGCGGATCAGCTCCCGGATCCGCGCCGGGCCCTCCTCGACCAGCACCTTCACCGCCTCCGGGTCGCACAGCCCGACACCGGCGATCTCGGTGTCGTAGGCGTGCGCCTGCGGCGTGTCCAGCGGGTCGAGGACCCCGGCGATCCCGCCCTGCGCCCAGCGCGTCGAGCCGTCGTCGATGTTGACCTTGGTGACCACCGTGACGTGCAGGCCGCGCTCGCGCAGATGCAGCGCGGCGGTCAGCCCGGCGACGCCGGAACCGACCACAACCACGTCGGTGGTCTCGTTCCAGCCGGGCTCGGCGGCGGCGAGCCGGCGCGGCAGTGCCGGCAGATCCGCGAGAGGTGACATGTGTGTCAGTACACTCCGCTCGCGCGCACCCGTCACGGCGGGGGCACCATCAGTGGTCACCGTTACTTGTACTGGACGGGCAGTGCCGTGATTCCCTTGCCTCTCAGCGAGGTGGTCAGCTCGGCGCCGTCCAGCCATAGGTAGCAGCGCACGCCGCGGTCACCCTGCGACCAGACGTCGGCGTTGCCGGGCAGGGAGACCACGCCGGTACGGAATTCCAGGTTCTTGTCGTCGGGCACGCCGGTGTACCGGGCGACCACCGTCCGGCACCCGTCGTGGAACTCCTCCCAGGCGGTGTCGCCCTTCGGGTACGACGCGTCGGCCGGCGCGTCCCACACCCCGGCGAACTCGGCGTTGTGCTTCTCGCCGCATCCCGCCGGTGGCATCGTGTCGATCGCGCCGCCCGGGCCGAGCTTGATCGCGTAGCAGGTGAGCTCCAGGTCGGAGCCGGCCGTCAGGACGCCACGCAGGCTGCCCTGCCGCTCGACGAGCGCGCCGTTGTCCTCGATCGAGTCGAGCTCGAGGACCTCGCAGCGGAACCAGCGGGCGCCGCCCGTCCAGGCGGCCGGCGACGGGTGCGTCACGCCGATCCACAGCCGGGCGGTGCGCCACGGCCCACCCACGTACGCGCTGGTCTTCTGATCGCAGGTGGCGTAGGCGGCGCGGGCCCCGGCGGAGGTCTCCGGCGGCGGCTGCTCGGCATCCGCGGCCGTCCCGGTGTAGGCGCCGACGAAGACCGTCTCGGTGCGATGCCGGACCGTGCAGTCGACCTCCTCGTAGGTCGCGCGCGGGCCGGCTGCGGCGAAGTTGGCGAGGTGGCACGTCTCGGCGAGCGGTTCGAAGCCGGTCGCCGGGGCCATCGCCGTCCAGTCGTTGGTCAGGTCGCCGTCGATCTGGCCGGGGTTGCCGCACCCGGCCGCGACCAGCAGCAGCACGCCGAGCGTGGCGGCCAGGTCGAAGCCCAGCCAGGGGCCGGAGCGGACGTGCCGTTCACGAAGACGGGCGGCTCGGTCGCGTACGCGCAAGCCTTGGTCCTTGAATCGGGCCCGCCAGTTTCGCATGAAGGACCCTCCCGCACGCCACCGATGTCCGATTTATCGATCATATGGTGATCGGCGCGGTTCATCGGCGGCGTTCGGGAAAGTCAGCCTCTCAGCGGGTGGAGAGCGTCAGATCTCCCCTGACCAGGTCGCCGACCATGCCGGGAACAGCCTCGGCCGGGTCGGCGCCCAGCTCGATGACCTTGTTGTCGGCGTTCACGTGCACGACGCGCGGCTCGTAGGCGCGCGCCTCGGCGTCGTCCATCTGTCCGTAAGAGATCAGGATGACCAGGTCACCGGGGTGAACCAGGTGCGCGGCGGCGCCGTTGATGCCGATCACGCCGCTGCCCCGCTCACCCGGGATCACGTAGGTCTCCAGGCGCGCGCCGTTGGTCACGTCGACGATCGCCACCAGTTCCCCGGCCAGCAGATCGGCCGCCTCCATCAGGTCGAGGTCGACGGTCACCGAACCGACGTAGTGCAGGTCGGCCTGCGTCACGGTGGCCCGGTGGATCTTCGACTTCAGCATGGTGCGCAGCATCAAGCTTCCTTCCGGAGAACGATCGGCACGTTGTCGATCAGACGCGTGGCGCCGACTCTGGCGGCCACGAGCAGGCGAGCGGGTCCTTCGACCGGCACGTCACCGAGGTCGGCGCCGGTCACTTCGAGGTAGTCGAGTCGCACGCCCGGCTCCTCGGCCAGAACCTTGCCGGCAGCGGCGAGAACCGCAGCCGGGTCGTGCTGCGCGGCACCCTCCCGCAAGGCACGGGACAGCGCCAGCGCCGAGATCCGCTCGTCCGCCGAAAGGTACCGATTACGACTCGACAGAGCAAGACCATCGATTTCCCGTACGGTCGGCACGCCGATGATCTCCACGCCGAGTTCCAGATCCACGGCCATCCGGCGGATCAGCGCCAGCTGCTGGAAGTCCTTCTCGCCGAAGAACGCGACATCGGCGCGCGTGAGCCGCAACAACTTCTCGACCACGGTGAGCATGCCGGAGAAGTGACCCGGACGGCTCGCGCCCTCCAGGATCGCGCCGAGCGGCCCCGGATTCATCGTGATCGACGGCGCGCCACCGGGATAGACGTCGTCCCGCCCCGGCGCGAAGACCACCGCGGCGCCCTCGGCCCGGCACGCCTCGAGATCCTGCTCCAGAGTCCGCGGGTACTTCTCGAAGTCCTCGTTCGGGCCGAACTGCAACGGGTTCACGAAGATCGTCACGACGACGAAGTCCGACCGCTCGCGGGCAACCCGGATCAGCTGCCGGTGCCCCTCGTGCAGCGCGCCCATCGTCATCACGACGGCGATCTCGTTGTCCGCTTTTGACAGCGCCGCGGCCAACTCGTCGCGGGTATGCACCACTTCGGTCACGCTGTGCCTCCCATTGCGTGCCCTCCTGGCCCTTGCTTCGCTGCGGTGCAGTCGGTCACGCGGGGCTCCCGACCTCGGCTCGGTACAGAATCTCCAGCAGAGCCGCGGCATCCTGCGGGCGCAGTCTTCCGGCCGCGAGGGCACGGTCCGCCGTCCGCCGGGCAAGAGCCAGATACGCCGGTACGGCCTCGGCGGGCAACCGGTCCAGATGCTTCGCGACCGTGCCGGCGTCGCCCCGGGAGACCGGCCCGGTCAGCGCGGCGTCCCCCATCCGCAGCGCGTTGTCCAGCGCCGCGGTCAGCAGCGGCGTCAACACCCGGGCGGGCTCACCGACCCCGGCCGCACGCAGCGTGTCGGCGGCCTCGTTGACGAGCGTGACCAGATGGTTCGCGCCGTGCGCCAGCGCCGCGTGATAGACCGGGCGGGCCTGCTCGGCGATCCACTCCGGCACCCCGCCCAGATCGGCGACCAGCCGCGTGGCGAACGCGCGATCGCGGGTCGTCACGCCCCACGCGATGCCGGGCAGCCGGGCGAGATCGGATTCCGCGCCGGTGAACGTCATCGCGGGGTGCAGGGCCATGCCGTTCACATCGCCGAAAACGTCCAGCCCGTGAGCACCGGAGGTGTGAGCAACAACCTGATCCGCCCGGAGCGCGCCGGTGCTGTGCAGACCGGCGACCACACCGCGCAGAGCGTCATCCGGAACGGCGATCAGCAACAGATCGGTCGCAGCGCGGGCCACCTCGTCGGCGGGGAGCACCGCGGCCTGCGGCAACAGCCGGGCCGCCCGCTCCCGTGACGCCCCGGAGACAGCCGCGGCGGCCACCACCCGGTGCCCGGCAGCACTCAGCGCAGCGCCCAGCACCGCGCCCACCCGGCCGGCGCCGACCACGCCGACAGTCAATGTCCTCATGGATCCAGTCCTCACGATCGGGGTACCGGTCGAGCGCCAGTATGCGCCGCCGTAACACGCCGGTAGCAACCACGTGTGAACAACCGCACCGCCGGGTTCCTACCCCGTTCGGCCGCTCCCACGGTTCGCTGAGCCGGAACGTCGCCACGAGCCTCCTCCTCCCGCCGGCCGCCTTCCGTCTCCGCAATACCTACCCCCTGGAGCGCCGGGCCCTGAGGTTTTCCACAGCCGCGGGTTGTCCACAGGGCATCCGCCGGCGCGAGCGCCGCGGGCGCCGGAATGGTTAAGGTCGCGGCGTGACGGGGATCGGGTGGCGGCTGGCCACGCAGTCGGCTCTCTATGGGGCCGGCGGGTTCTTCGTGCGGCCCGCCGACGGCCCGGGTGATCACTTCCGGACCAGCGTGCACGCCTCGCCGCTGTTCGCCCGGGCGCTGGCCCAGGTGGTCGAGCGGGTGGACGCGGCGCTGGGCCGGCCCGAGCGGTTCGACCTGGTCGACGTGGGCGCCGGGCGGGGCGAGCTGCTCACCGCACTCTGCCTGATGCTGCCCGCCGACCTGGTCGCACGCGTGCGGCCGGTGGGCGTGGAGATGGCGCCCCGGCCGACCGGGCTCGACGGGCGGATCCACTGGCGGCGCGACGTGCCGGAGGAGGTGACCGGGCTACTGGTCGCCACCGAGTGGCTGGACAACGTGCCGCTCGACGTGGTGGAGACCGATGCGGGCGGGCGGCTGCGGAAAGTCCTGGTGGACCGGCACACCGGCGTCGAGACGATCGGCGGCCCGGCCGATCCGGCGGAGGTCTTCTGGGCGGCCCGGTGGTGGCCGGGCCCGGGGCGCGTCGAGATCGGGGCCGCACGGGACGCGGCGTGGGCCGATGCGGTCGACCGGGTGCGGCTCGGGGCCGCGCTCTGTGTCGACTACGGGCACCGCAAGGACGAGAGGCCGCCGCTGGGGACGTTGGCCGGGTTCCGTGCGGGGCGACAGGTGCCGCCCGTGCCGGACGGGAGCTGCGACGTGACCGCGCACGTCGCCGTGGACTCGGCCGCCCTCGCCACCGGGGTTCCCGGCGAGCTGGTCCGGCAGCGGGACGCTCTGCGGGCCCTCGGGGTGAGCGGGGCCCGGCCGTCACTGTCGCTCGCCGGGAGTGATCCGGCGGCTTATCTGCGGGCCCTGTCCGGGGCCGGGGAGGCGGCTGAGCTGACCTCGGCCACCGGGCTCGGGGCGCACTGGTGGCTCTGGCACCCGATCGGCATCGATCTGCCGCTCACATGAGGGCGGGTGGGGCGCTTCACGACGTACGGGAAGAGGGTTTTGATCGGGTGGGAAAGTCGGCCCGGACTCCGGGGAGGCAGGCGTGGCACGATGCCTGATGTGACGGATGCGCTGCGGGAGATGACCGTTGGGACCGGGGCCGGGCTCGAGACGGCCGACATGGTGCTCAACATCGGGCCGCAGCATCCGTCGACGCACGGTGTGCTGCGGCTGAAGCTGACGCTGGACGGCGAGCGGGTCGTCGCCTGCGAGCCGATCGTGGGATACATGCACCGCGGCGCGGAGAAGCTGTTCGAGGTGCGGGACTACCGGCAGATCATCATGCTGGCGAACCGGCACGACTGGCTCTCCGCGTTCTCGAACGAGCTGGGCGTGGTGCTCGCCGTCGAGCGGCTGATGGGCATCGAGGTGCCGGAGCGTGCGGTCTGGCTGCGGATGGCGCTCGCCGAGCTGAACCGGGTGCTGAACCACCTGATGTTCCTCGGCTCCTACCCGTTGGAGATCGGCGCGATCACGCCGATGTTCTACGCCTTCCGCGAGCGGGAGACGCTGCAGACCGTCATGGAGGAGGTCTCCGGCGGACGCATCCACTACATGTTCAACCGGGTCGGCGGGCTGAAGGAGGAGGTCCCGGCCGGGTGGACGAAACGGGCGCGGCAGGCGGTCGCCGCGGTCCGGCGGCGGATGCCCGACCTGGACCGGATCATCCACAAGAACGACATCTTCCTGGCGCGGACGGTCGGCGTCGGTGTCCTGTCCGCGGCCGATGCCGCGGCCTTCGGGGCGTCGGGTCCGGTCGCGAGGGCCAGCGGTCTGGACTTCGACGTCCGCCGCGACGAGCCCTATCTGGCGTACGACGAACTGGACGTGCCAGTGGTGACGCGCACCGCCGGCGACTGCCACGCCCGCTTCGCGGTGCTGCTGGAGCAGGTGATGGTCTCGCTCGATCTGGTCGACCAGTGCCTGGACCGGGTGGACCGGATCGGCGGACCGGTGAACGTGCGCCTGCCCAAGGTCGTCAAGGCGCCCGAGGGCCACACGTACGCGTGGACCGAGAACCCGCTCGGGGTCAACGGGTACTACCTGGTGTCGCGCGGGGACAAGACGCCGTGGCGGCTCAAACTGCGAACCGCCTCCTACGCCAACGTGCAGGCGCTGGCGACGCTCATCCCCGGGTGCCTGGTGCCGGATCTGATCGCGATCCTGGGGTCGATGTTCTTCGTGGTCGGAGACATCGACAAGTAGGTCACCAGTTGCCCTGGGCGTCCCCCCGGTAACCGGGCAGGTTGGCGAAGTCGGCGAGGGAGCCGACGTTCGTGTCGTTCGCGGACGGGCGGTGGCGGCGAGCCTTGTAATCCCCGGAGTCGACGCCGTTCTGGTCGGGGGCGTAGTTGCCGTCCGGTCCGTAACCGTTCTCCGGTCCGTAGCCGTCCTGAGGGTCGTAGCCGTCCTGAGGGTCGTAGCCGTTGCCGGGACCGTAACCGTTTTCCGGGCCGTATCCGTTGTCGGGGCCGTATCCGTTCTCGGGGCCGTATCCGTCGGCACCGTAGCCGTTGCCGGGGCCGCCGTAACCCGGGCCGAAGTCCTCACCGGGCGCACCGGTGGCGTTCGCCGGGCCCGCGCCGTAGCCGGGTCCGAAATCGTCGCCGGCCTCGGCATAACCGTTCGGGGCCTCCGGGCGGCCGTAGGTGCCTGCGGGGCGGACAGCGGCGGCGGCCCGGGGGCCGGGTTGTCCGCCGGCACCGTAGACGCCACCACCGGGGCCACCTGGGCCAACCGGGACGCTTGGGCCCACCGGGCCACCTGGGCCTGGCACAGGACCGCGTGCCGGGCCGTTCATCGGTCCACCACCGGGGCCGGGCACCGGACCGCCGGCCTGGCCGTTGATGGGGCCACCACCGGCCATGCCGTTGATCGGGCCACCACCAGCCGGGCCGTTCATCGGAACACCACCGGGACCAGGCATCGGACCGCCGGCAGGGCCGTTCATCGGGCCACCACGCGGGCCCGGCACGGGACCGCCGGCTTTGCCGGGCAGCGGACCGCCCTGGACCGGCACGGGGCCGCCGGCCGGAACGGGGATCGGGCCGCCGGGGCTGGGCGGCGTGACCGATGCGCGGGCCACGCCGGCGGCCGGGGCGGGAACCGAGGCGGCGCCGCGCTGGCGGGGCAGCGGGCCGGTCTGCGGGGGTGCGACGGCGGCGGCGCCCACCGAGGCGGAACCGGTGGGTACGGCAGCAGAAGCGCGACCGGCCGGGCCTCCGGGCGACATCGGGCGGGCGCTGCCGGCGACAACCGCACGGCCGCCGTTGACCGGGCGGGGCGGTTCCGGGACGCTCGGCTGCCCGTACTCGTCGTAGTAGTCGTTCTGCTGATCGGCGTAGACGGGCTCGGCGTCGTAACCGTCACCGTTCGGCCCCGGCCCGTAGGTCGCCGGATTCTCGAACCCACCCTGATCGTCGAACCCGGCCTGACCGTCGAACCCAGGCTGGCCGTCGAACCCGCCTTGGTCGTCGAACCCGGGCTGGCCATGGAAACCGGGCTGGCCGTTGAAAGCGGGCTGCCCGTCCTCGTACGCCGGCCGGCCGTTGAAGTCTTGCTGATCCTCGTAGCCGGACTCGTCGCCGAAGAAGCCGTTCGACTGACCCTCCGGCGGGAAACCGAACTCGGCTCCTTGCTCAGCGCCCCGGCCCGACTGCGGACCGTAGGCACCGGGCGCCGCAGCGACGGCCCCGACCGGAGCGCGGCCGCCACCGGGACGGCGCGGCGGCAGCGGCGGCCGGCTCGGATCCGGCGTGGCCTGGCCATCGACGGCGTGCGCCGAGATCTCCGCCGTCAACTCCTTGCGGAGACGGTCGACCTCTTCCGCGACACGATCCTCGACATCCATCCTGAGCAGCACGGGATCGCTGCGGATCAGCACTGATGCGCCGACCAGGACGACGCTGACCGCGATCAGCAGCACCGCGAACCGGACCGATCCGGGGCTGCCGCCGATCAGCACGACAGCGGCCGCCACGGGAGCGAGGATCACCCCCGCCCACAGGAGACCGCGGAGCAGGCGTGCGCTGTGTCCCGCTTGGGCGTCGCGTTCCGGCATGGGCGCTGATGTTACCGAGAGTGCGCCAAGGACGAAACGGCCGAACGCCGGGTGGCACACACCGACCCGGCGTTCGGACCGAACGTTCGACGGGGCGTCAGCCCGCGGCCAGTGCGCCGTCCGAGCTGAAGACCAGGCCGACCGAGATCGTGCCGGTCTTCAGACCGTTCTTGGTGAGCGGGCCACCGGCGTCCAGGGTGTCGAACTTGCCGGCCTGGAAGTTGTACGTCGTGACCAGGCCCTGCTGGCACTTGGGCCGCTGCGGGCACTCGGCCGGGCCACCGAGCACGGTCGCCGCGCCGGAGCACTTCGACGCCAGGTCGGAGAGAGTGGTCAAGGCGTACTTCTCGGCGAAGGTGGTGGTGACGGCGAACGCGTTCTGGTCCTGCGCCTGGCTGGGCTGGCCGAAGACCAGGCCGCGCTTGTCACCGAGCGCCTTGAGATTGGTCACCGTGGCGTCCAGATCCGACGAGGACGGGTCCGCCGCGTTCTTGTCGACCTTGCCGGAGAGAAAGGTCGCGAGAGTCGCCGCATACTCCGGGACGACGGTGAGGTCGCCCTTCTCCAGGGCCGGCTCGTAGAGTTCGCGGTTGCCGATCTGCTGCACCTTCACGGTGTAGCCGGCCGCGGTCAGGACGATGCCGTAGAGCTCGCCGAGCGTCGCGTTCTCGCTGAAGTTCGCCGCGCCGACGGTGACGTTGCCACCCTTGCCCTTGGCGAGACCGTCGGTCAGCTTGTTCGCCGTGGCGAAGTCCTGAGCGGCGGCCTTGGAGGACTTGCGGTCGATGTCGACGGCCTTGTTCAGCTCGACCAGCTTGGCCGTGTCCAGCGCCGCGGACACCTTGTCCAGCGCGGCGACCAGCTCGGGGCTGGACGCCTTCTTGTTGATCGCCGGTATGACGTTGTCGGTGTTCTGCAGCTTCTTGTCGTCGGTGAGGACGACCAGCTTGTCACCCGCGACCGGAGCGCAGCCCGCGCCCGCGCCGGCCGCTGCCGACGGAGGCGCCTCGGTGCCGGAGGAACCGGCCTCACCACAGCCGGCCAGGACGACGACGGCCGCGGCAAGAACCCCGGCCGTGCGGAAAAGGTTGTGACGCATTACTGCCGCCTTCTGTGTCCCGGAACCGCCCTTGTGGCGGTGCCGCGTGTCCGGCGGGCAGCCGAGGTGCGGTGCCCGCGTTGTGCTCCTCTCCTTCGTACCTGCTGGGTACGACAAAGATCGGCCTTTGATGCCGGAGCGTTATGGCGTGCCCACCGTCACAGCGGCCCGGCGGCGCTTCCGGACCCGCAGGGCAGGGGGTGTGACCAGGCGCTGGAACAGTGCCAGCAGGCCCTCGACCAGGAGTGCGAGCAGAGCCACAGCGAGGCCGCCGGCGACGATCTGACCGCCGCCGCCGTTGCTCATCCCGATGCCGAAACCGGCGCTGATGATCTGGCCGAGACCGCCGCCGTTGACCAGGGCGGCCAGCGCCGCGGTCGCGACCACCTGCACCGCCGCGGTACGCAGGCCGGCCGCCAGGTAGGGCACCGCGAGCGGCAGCTCCACCTGGCGCAGCAGCTGCCCGCCGGAGAGGCCCATGCCGCGGGCCGCCTCCCGGGTCTCCGGGTCGATCGCGCGCAGCCCGGTGACCGCGTTGGCCAGCAGCGGCGGCACCGCGAAGACCGCGAGGGCGACCACCACGGGCGGCTTGCCGAAGCCGAGCGGGGTCAGCGGCAGGATGGTCAGCAGCGCCAGGGTGGGAATGGCGAGGGTGAGGTTGGCCACCGTGACCGCCGTGGCGCCGCCCCGGCCGCGGTGTCCGAGCCAGATGCCGATCGGCCAGCCGACCGCGCAGCCGAGCAGCACCGCCCAGAAGCTGATCACCAGGTGCTCGGTCAGCCGATCGAGCAGGCCGCCGGGGTTGGTCCAGTTCAGCGGGTCGTTGAGCCAGGTGATGCCCTCCTGGAAGTAGCTCACGACACCCCTCCGGTGAGTTCGACGGCCCGATTCGTCACGAGGCTCACGCCGCCCTCCCCCGGGCCCATGGGGTCAACGCCCGACCCAGCCCGGCCAGCAGGAGGTCGAGCACCAGGGCCAGCCCCACGCAGAGGATCGTCCCGGTGAGGATCTCCGCCTTGTAGAAGTTGTTCCGGAAGCCACCCAGGATCAGGTCGCCGAGACCACCCTGCCCGATCAGCGACCCGACCGTGACGAGTGCCACAGTCGAGACGGTGGCCAGGCGCAGCCCGGTGAGGATGCCGGGCAGCGCGAGCGGCAGCTCGACCCGCAGCAGGCGGCCGAACCGGCTGTACCCCATGCCGGTCGCGGCGTCGATGACCTCGGGCGGAACCTGGGTGAGCCCGGCCAGCGAGTTGCGGACCAGGACCAGCAGCGCGTACATCACCAGGGCGATCAGGACCGACGTGGTGCTCGTCGTCCCGACCAGCGGCGCCAGCAGGGAGAGCAGTGCCAGCGAAGGGATCGTGTAGAGAACGCCGGAGAGTGCGAGAATCGGCCCGGTCAGCGGTTTGATCCAGTAGGCGACGACCGCCAGCGGCACGGCGACGACCAGCGCGAGGAGCACCGTCTGCGCGGTGAGCCCGGCGTGGAAGCGCAGGGCGGTGCCGATGGCGTCGGCGTTCTCGTGAACGTACCGCCAGGAGAACCACGGGTTCCCCGGGCCCCCATCGGCGGGTGCGGCCACCGGCGTCAGCGATGCCGGTCCCCAGAGCAGGGCCGGTCCCCAGAGCAGGAGAGACATACGTGGACGCTACCGCGGCATCGATCACCCTGTCGGACGTCGGCAAGGTCTATCCGGACGGCACGGTCGCCGTCGACAAGTTCAGTCTCGAGGTGCGCGCCGGCGAGCTCGCGGTGCTGATCGGCGCCTCCGGGTCCGGCAAGTCGACCATCCTGCGCATGATCAACCGCCTGATCGAGCCGACCCGCGGGACGATCACGATCGACGGCCGGGACGTGCTGAAACAGGACCCGGTGCAGCTACGGCGGCAGATCGGCTACGTGATCCAGAATGTGGGACTGTTCCCGCACCAGACCGTCCGGGCGAACGTCGGCACTGTCGCGCGGCTGCTCGGCTGGGACCGCAAGCGGATCGACAGCCGGGCCGACGAGCTGCTGGAGACGGTCGGGCTCGACCCGGCGCGGTACGGCAAGCGTTACCCGCACGAGCTCTCCGGCGGTCAGCGCCAGCGGGTCGGGGTCGCCCGGGCACTCGCCGCGGACCCGCTGGTGCTGCTGATGGACGAGCCGTTCTCGGCGGTCGACCCGATCGTCCGGGCTCGCCTACAGGAGGAGTTCCTTCGCCTGCAGGCCGCCGTCCGCAAGACGATCGTGCTGGTCACGCACGACATCGACGAGGCCGTCCGGATGGGCGATCGGATCGCGGTGCTCGCCGAGGGCGGGCGATTGCTGCAGTACGCGACGCCGGCCGAGCTGCTGAGCCGCCCCGCGTCCCCCGAGGTCCGCGACTTCGTCGGCGCCGACCGTGGCATCCGCCGCCTGGCCGTCACCCCGGTACGCGACGTCATGTCCCCGGTCACCGCCCCGGCCGACGGCCTGCCCGCCGTGGACGCCGCCGCCACGCTCCACGACGCGCTGGCCGTGATGCTCACCGAGGACGCCGCCACGATCCTGGTCACGGAGGACGGCCGCCCGGTCGGTCAGGTGACCCGGACGGCCGTCTTCGAAACCCCCGCGGGAACCGCGGTCTGAGCACTACACGCGGGTACCGCGCCGGCCTCCGAGGCTGGCGAGACCGACGACCCAGCCGACGAACAGGCCGTACTGGGCGCCGCTGCCAGCCGCCTGGAACGCGCCGAGCATCGAGGGGTTGGCCAGAAAGAGGGTGGCGAGCAGCGACGCCAGGCCACCCGCGAAGATGTACGCCCCCCAGCCGGCGAAGAACTGGCTGATCGTGCCCCGGGCCCGGGCCAGTTGCGAACCGGGCAGCAGGACCAGGAAGAGGAACGTCAGCAGGACCAGCAGGATCGCGCGGAGGTCACCGACGACCACATCACGCAGCGAATCCGAGGTGTCGAACTGCCAGGCCGGCCAGTGCAGCAGGCGCAGCCACCAGCCACCGGCGGTGTTCTCGTTGGTGTTGTCCGCGGCCCAGTCCCCGTACCAGGGGCTGCCGAAGACCAACACGAGTATGAGCGCGGCTATGGTGCCCGCACCAGGCGCAGTCTTGTACTTGCTTCCGAGAGCCATGGCCCCGCTATTTCCCTGCGGGGCCGAACCCTCAAACGACGGCCGTCACTACCTGCTCAGATAGTCGATGAACGCGGCGCGCAGCAACGGCTCCTGCTCGCCGAGATCGCGACCCTCCAGCTCGCGCCAGAGCGCGACGGCCTCGTCGACGGTCGGGCCGATCGAATTCGGAGCGCCGTCGAGCGCCGCGGCCTCGTCGGAGTCGGGCAGGTGCTTGAACACCGACCAGAAGAAACGGACGTCGTGTTTCTCCCGGGCCTTGGCGAAGGCGCGTTCCCGCAGCTCTTCGGTGGGCAGGGCGTCCAGTTCGGCGAAGCCGGGCGTGGTCATGAACGAAAGCATACTTTCAGCGGGTGGCGCCCCACGGGCCCTCGTCCCATCGGTCGCCCCGGGCCGGCTGAGCCGGGGTGTTCCAGGTCTCCGGCATGGCCGGTGACCAGCTGCTGTCCAGCCCACCGGAGGGCGCGGCGTTCCAGTCCTGCGTGGCGACGGCGCCGGCCAGCCGGCCGTAGGACTCGACGATGCGGGTCGCGATCAGGCCCGCGACGAAGACCACGCCGGCGATCGCGAAGAGGGCGATCTGCAGGTCCCGCCGGGCCTGATAGTCCAGGAACAGGGTCAGCGCGATGACCGCGAAGAGCGTGCCGAAGATGCCGCCGCGGCGGCCGTAGGCGCTCGTGCCGCCGAGCAGCGCCAGGCCCAGGCCGATGCCGGTCCACTCCAGGCCGGTGCCGGGCCGGATCGGGACGGTCGACTGGGCGGCCAGGATCACGCCGGCGCCGGCCGCGAAGACCGACGAGCCGATCAGGGCCACCAGCACCGGCAGGATGACCGCGAAACCGCGCCGGCCGGCCGGGTCACCGGACGAGCGCATCCGGCCGAAGAAGCGGCGCACCGGGCCGATCGCGCCGAGCGCCGCTCCCAGCACGGCGAGCACGGCGAACCCGCCGAAGAGCACGAACGCGCGGCCGGTGGGCTCCCAGTCGCCCTGCACCACGACGGCGTTGACCCGGAGCTGGTCGAAAGTGATCACACCGAGCGCCGCGGCGAGGGTCGCCGCCCAGCCGGGCACGTGCAGCACCAGGATCAGCACGGCGACGATCAGGCCACCGGCCGCGGCGATGATCAGAGCCGGGACCAGCGCCTGGAGGATGCCCTTGTCACCGTTCTCCGCGAACTGGAACTCGGCGGCCAGCACGATCGGGCCGATCGCCAGGTTCGGCACGCCGGCCCGCAGGGACAGCCCGGCGCCGAGAGTGATCAGGCCGATCGCGGCGCCGGTGACGAGCAGCCCGTCCAGCGCGGGACGCTGCAGCGCTGCCGAGCTCTCCCGCCAGAGCAGGAAGCCGAGCACGCCGGCCGCGACGAGGAGGACGACCTCCCAGCCCAGGTGCACGCCGAGCCGATCCCGTCCGTCGTCCTCGGCCGGGGCGGTGACGGGGGCGCGCAAGGACTGGTCGAGGGTGTTGCCCGTGGTGTCGTCGAGCTGAACACGGCGCCGATACGCGGCCGGATCCGTCTCGCCGGTGCTCTCGCCGGGCCGACGGAACGTCGTTTCGTCGTACGCCATGGTCCGCGCCTCCTTACGCCCCCAACAGCGGTTCGAGGCGCACGCTACTCCGGGTGCGGGTCACCCGCCGCACAGGATACGGATACGGGATGGCCTCAGTTCAGAGCATGCAAGGCAATTACGAGCGTCAGCGCCGGCCGGTCGGGCGGCCGGTGTCGTTGCCCTCGCGATCCGGATCGTCCGGCACCCGGCAGGCGCGTTCCAGCCAGAGCGCCGTGCCGATCAGCGCGACCGCCGCGACCAGCGTCGTCGCGACGGTGGGAACGTCCGACTTGGCCGAGTCGGTCGGCTCCATGACCAGCCAGATCAGGATGCCGGCGGAGAACCCGGCGGTGAGGGCGCCGACCAGGGAGGACGCCTTCGCGAGCGCGACATAGCGCGCGACCGCGAGCGGCTCCACCCGCGGGGCGCCCGGCCTGCGCTGGATCCGGGCGGTGGTGTTCTGCGCCAGATAGCCCTCGGCCACCGCCAGCGCGAACAGCACCACCGCCGCCGTCCAGGGCAGCGGGGTGAGCTTGTAGAACAGTTCGTTCCAGCCGAGCAGCAGCCAGCCCAGCGCCGCGCCGACCAGCGCGGCGAGCACAAGAGCCGAGACACTCGTCGGTCGCAGTGACGGGTCGGTCGGCCGCCCGCTCGGGAGTCCGTCGGGGTTGGTGCTCACGCCAACGACTCTAGCGACAGATCGGGACGAGGCGTCATCGCGGCGACGTCGGCGGCGAGTTCCGGAGCGGAGAGCAGGACGGCCAGCGGGCCGTGGCCGGGCAGGACCGCATCCGGCCGCAGGTCGAGCCACGGCCGCAGCACGAAGGCCCGCAGCTGGGCGCGCGGATGCGGCAGCGTCAGCTCGGGGTCGTCGGCGATCACCGGGCGGCCGTCGGCATCCCACACGGTGATCACGTCGACGTCCAGGGTGCGCGGGCCGAAGCGGCGCTCCGGGTCGCGCTCGCGACCCTCGGCCGCTTCGCAGGCCCGGGCCCGCTCCAGCCAATCATGCGGGGTCGCGGCGACATCCTCGGCCAGGATCACGGCATTGAGGTACGAGGGTTGGTCCGCGTCGCCCCACGGCGGCGTCTCGTAAACCCCGGAGACCTCTCGCACGCTCCTGCCGAGCACTGTCACCGCGCCTCGCAGATGTGCGAGCCGGTCACCGAGGTTGCTCCCGATGGAGAGCACCGCCCGGCTCATGCCGTACCCCGCTCACGGCGCAGCGTCACGGCGACGTCGGCGAACTCGTGCGGGATGGGGGCCTGCGGCTTGTGGACGGTGACCTCGGCGGCGGACACCCGCGGGTCGGCCAGGCACACGCCGAGCAGACGGTCGGCCAGACGCTCCAGCAGGTTGACCGGCTCGCCGGTGAGCACCTCGACCAGCGCCGTCGCCAACTCGCCGTAGTGCACGGTGTCGGCCACGTCATCGGTCGCGGCGGCACGGCTCAGGTCGAGATCGAGCCGGACGTCGACGACGAAGTCCTGGCCCTGTTCACGCTCGAAGTCGTAGACCCCGTGCCGGCCACGGGCACGCAGCCCGGTCAGCGTGATCTGTCCGGTCACTCCGGGATCCTCCCTGTCGCACTCTTCCGGGTCGATTCGGCACGGCCCACGCCGTACCAAAACGTGTTTCAGATCTTGGCAAGCCTCGGCGAGCCGGTGGCGCGCCAGACAGCGCGGGCATCAGCGGTCTCGCGGACCTCGTGGACCCGGACGCCCCAGGCGCCGGCGGCGAACGCCAGCAGCGAGGTGGCGAGAGTCGCCGCCTCACGGCCGGCGACCGGGCGCGGCGTGCCGTCCTCGTCCGCGAGGAGTCTGCCCAGGTAGGTCTTGCGGCTGGCGGCGAAGAGGACCGGGAAGCCGAGGCCGATCAGGACGTCGAGGTGGGCGCTGAGGGCCCAGTTGTGATCCGCGGTCTTCGCGAAGCCGAGGCCCGGGTCCAGGATGATCCGGCCGGGGTCGACGCCGGCCGCAACCGCAGCGTCCGCCCGGGCCCGCAGCTCGTCGCGGACCTCGGCGACCACGTCCTGATAGGTGGCGAGCGCCTGCATGTCGCGCGAATGCCCACGCCAGTGCATCAGGATCCACGGGCAGCCGGCCGCCGCCGCGACCGCCGCCATGCCCGGATCGGCCAGGCCGCCCGAGACGTCGTTGATCACCGAAGCGCCGGCCGCAAGCGCGGCCTCGGCGACGACTGCCCGCGTGGTGTCGATGCTCAGCGGCACGCCGGCGGCGGCAAGACGCTCGATGACCGGCACCACCCGGGACGCCTCCGTGGCGGCGTCGACCCGGTCCGCGCCGGGACGGGTGGACTCGCCCCCGACATCGACGATGTCCGCACCCTGACGAAACAGAGAAATGCCATGTTCCACAGCGGAGTCCAGGTCGGACCACCGGCCTCCGTCCGAGAACGAGTCCGGCGTGACGTTCAGGACTCCCATCACGACCGGGTGATCCCGATGCAGCAGTTCAGCCGCGATGACCTGGGCTTCTGTCGGCGGAGTGAGCACCCGTCGAGCGTACGGGGCCAGGTCCTTTCGAACAGGTGTACGATGCCCTGGTGACGCTCATTCATCCATTCCTTCACCTTGGGTAACGAAACGGGCGCTTGTTGCTGACAAGTACGAGCCGTACTCTTCGGAACTGGGCATCATGAAGTGACCGAAGAGAGCAGAGACGAGCATGGCAGTGCCCGAACGGTTCACTCGACGTGGTGAGCTACAGGTAGCACGATATGGGCAGTGCCGTACGGCTTCACAACTGCAGCGTGTCCGCAACCCCCATACCGGACACGGGGAGGTTTACCGATGATCGCCACTGAGCTCGCCGGTCAGGTCGCGACGGCGCTCCAGAGCACTGTGCTCGCTGCTGAGCCGACCGGCATCAACACTTCGGGCATCGTCACGTTCTTCGCGAAGAACATCGCGCCCATCCTGCTCGCGGTTCTCGGCGTGATCTTCATCGGCCGGGCCAGCCGCGGTGAGGTCTCCCGAGTGCTCACCAGCTCGGCCATCGCGATCGTGGGCCTGGCCTTCATCGCGGGTGCGGCCACCCTCTTCTTCGTCGGCGACTACCTGATCAAGTTGATCTTCAACTGAGATGCGGCTCCGTACCGACGACGACATCTACCGGGCTCGCCTGGTCTATCTGGGCCCGCCCGGCTACACACTGCCGATCCACTTGCCGTATGCGCAGTACGGCATGTTCGTCGTGCTCGTACCGGTCTTCATGGTCCTGCACTACCTGATCACGTTCGACTTCGATCTCTTCCCGGCCTGGGAGATCGCCCTGGCCATGGTGACGACGTCGTACGTGTTCCGGCACGTCGACCCGGACCGCCCGGCCCGGGTCGTCATCCGCACCGCGCTGACCGACTGGCGCCGTACCCGCGAGCCAGCCGTCGAGCGCCGCGACCCCAGACTTGTCGCCACTCGCATCCGGGTTCGGGAGGAGTTGGTATGACCGGTTCGGCCATCCTCGGCGGTGTCAGCGCATGACCACGACCCCACCTCCGCACGGGCGTCCCCGCGCGGGCGCGCCCACGTCGGGCAGATACTCCTCGGCCGACTCCCTGGACGAGGCCGAAGAGCTGGTCGCCGCACCCGGGCACGGGGGCATCGGCGTGTTCCAGGCGCCGAACGCGGTTCGTCCGACGTCCGCCCCCGCGGTGGACACCACCATGGACATCGACTCGCCCTTCCTCGACCTCTTCGGCGGGGTGGCGCCCACCCGCACGGGTGATCTTCCGGCGAAGCCGCCCGCTGCCACGCCGGCCGCACCGTTGCCCGCCGCGCCGGCCCAAGCGTCGCCGGCCAACGGTCATCGCGGCAACGGGTCGAGCCCGGCAGCGCTGCCGGTCGTGGCCGACCCGCCAGGGGCCAATGGGTGGAACGGCGCGGCCGTCACCCGGGCTCCGGCGGGGCCGGAGCCTGACTTCTACCCGGAATCAGAGGCGGCAACCAGGGACGAGGACGACTGGTCCGAGTTCGACGAGTGGCCGCCGCGGCCCCCGAAGGGAGATTCCGCACGGGTTGGGCCGCTGCCGGCCAGGACTTCGCCCGGTGGGCCGCTGCCTGCTACCCCGTCACGCAACGGGCCGTTTCCGCCCGCGCCGGCACGCAACGGGTCCTTCTACGCTGAGCCGTCGCCGGTCGCGCCGCTGAACGGTGCGCCGCTGAACGGCATGCCCGGCCTGGAGGCCGCGCCGGCGCCGCTACCGGTCCCGGTGCCGGAGAAAGCGCCGGCCAAGCGGCGGGAGAAGGCCCCGGCCCGGCGGGAGCCCAAGCCGGCCCCGGTCAAGCGCAAGGAGCCCAAGGCGCCGAAACCGGCGCCGCTGCGCCCGCAGAAACTCAAGTTCAGCGACCGCGATCCCGCGATCGAACTGGCGATCAGCGAGATCGCCGGGCACCTCACGTTCACCCAGGGCACCGTGACCGCGTGGTACTCGCTGCCCGAGGTGCGCTGGGCGTTCCGCCCCGATGCCGAACGGGAGGCCCTGCTCAGCGCGATCTCCGAGCAGTACGCCGGTCTCGCCGGCTTCCGGCTGCACCTGCGCCGGACCACCCGGCCGTTCCCGGCCGACGAGTGGGCCCGCACGGTCGACTCGTTCACCACCAATCCGCTGCCCGATGTGCAGGGCGCCACCTCCTGGTCCGACCACATGGTCGCGGCTCAGCGGCACCTGCTCTCGGTCAACCACGCCGAGGGCCAGACCTACCTCGGCGTCACGTTCGCCCGGCGGTCGCTGGGCGACACGTTCTCCGAGCGAATCCTGCGCGCCTTCGGCCGCGGCACCTCGGAGAACGAACGCCGCAAACTCGGCCGGACGGTCGAGCAGTTCGACGAGGTGCTGAACGCCTTCGGCATGCGCGGCCGGCGCGTCACCCCGCAGGAGCTGGAATGGCTGCTGTTCCGCTCGGTGGCGCTCGGCATGGCCCCACCCGGGCTGCTCTCCCCCGTCTCCAACGGGCACTGGGAAACCGGTGACCTGCTCGCGCTGACCGAGCAGGTCGAGCGGTACCGGACGCCGTACGGCTCCACGGTCAAACTGGTCAATCGGATGACCGGCGAGGAACGCCACGTCGCGGTGCTCTCGGTCGGCCGGATGGAACCGCTGGAGATCCCCGAGCGGCACGAGCCGTGGATGCACTTCCACGAGCGACTGCCCTGGCCGATGGAGCTCTCCTCCCGGATCGACATCCTCGGCTCGAACAGCTCGTTCAAGAACCTCGAGCACCGGCTCCGGATGATCCGCTCGCAGCAGCTCGACTACGCCGAGCACGGCATCGACGCCCCGCCGGAACTGGAACGCCTCGCCAAACGGGCGCTGGTGATCGGCGACGAGATGACCACCGGCCTGCCCACCGACTCGGCCCGGGCGCACGGCTGGCACCGGATCGCGGTCAGCGGCGCCAACCGCGAGGAATGCCTGGAGCGCGCCCGCCGGCTCATCCAGCTCTACTCCCGTGAACTGCGGATCTCCCTGCAGCACCCGAAGAACCAGGACCAGCTGGCCCGCGAGTTCATCCCGGGCGAGCCGATCGCCAACACCGGGTACGTCCGGCGCATGCCGGTGAAGCTGCTGGCCGCCGCGCTGCCCCAGGCCGCGTCCACGGTCGGCGACCGGCGCGGTGACCTGATCGGCCGGACCGCTGGCACGTGCCGCCGGCCGGTCTTCCTCGACCTGCACTTCCCCATGGAGGTGCGGGAACGCTCCGGGCTCGGAGTCTTCGTCGCCGAACCCGGCGGTGGCAAGTCGACCCTGATGGGCGCGCTCGGCTACCTCAACGCGCGCCGGGGAGTACAGGTCACCCTGCTCGACCCGTCCGGGCCGCTCGCCCGGCTGTGCGACATGCCGGAGCTACGGCCGTACAGTCGCGTCCTGAATCTGACCGGATCCGAGCAGGGCACCCTCGCCCCCTACGCGCTGATCCCCACCCCGATCCGGTCCGAGTTCTCGACCGGCCCCGGCGGCGACCGGGAATACGAGATCGCGGTCTCCAACGCCCGCGCCGAACGCCGCATGCTCGTCCAGGACATCTGCTCCATGCTGGTGCCGCCGCAGGTCGCCAAAGAGGCGTCCACCGCGACACTGCTGCGGCACGCGGTGCGGCAGGTCCCCGCCGAAGAGACCTCGATGCTCGACGACGTGGTCACCACCCTCCAAGGGCTCGACGACGACGAGGGCAAAGAGCTGGCCAACCTGCTGCTGGACACCGCCGAGATGCCGCTCGCGCTGCTCTTCTTCGGCCGGCCGCCCGAACACCTGCTCGGCGCCGACGCGGCACTCACCGTGATCACCATGGCCGGCCTGCGACTGCCCGACCTCAAAATCGAGCGGGAATACTGGTCGGCCGAGGAATCGCTGACCCTGCCGATGCTGCACACCGCACACCGGCTCGCGGTGCGGCGCTGCTACGGCGGCTCGATGTCATCCCGCAAGATGGTCGGCCTCGACGAGGCACACTTCATGGAAGGCTGGCGATCCGGCCGCTCCTTCCTGGTCCGGCTCGCCCGAGACTCCCGGAAATGGAACCTCGCCGCGCTGGTCGCCTCACAGAACCCGCGCGACATCCTCGGCCTCGACGTGCAGAACCTCGTCTCCACCGTCTTCGTCGGGCGAATCGCCGAAGACCAGGAGATCGCCTCCGAAGCGCTGCGCCTGCTACGGGTGCCGGTGCACGACGGATACGAGGCGACACTGGCCTCGCTGTCACAGGTCGACACGTCGTCACAGAACCGTCTCGGCTTCCGAGAGTTCGTGATGCGGGACGTGGACGGGCGGGTCCAGAAAGTACGCGTTGACGTGTCCTACGTCGACGGCCTGTTGGAGCACCTCGACACAACGCCTGGAACGGCAACGCCTTCGGTGGTGTCGCTGCCTTCCGACCTGGAGGTTTGAGATGGTGCGGCGGGGGGTGGCGCTGTTCTCGGTTCTCGTCGTGATGGTGGTGGCGTCGATCGCTTGGGCGGTCACGGCCCCAATCAGCGCCTACGCCGCCCCGGTTAAGGCACCAGGTGGCCCCTGCAGCGTTGAAGAGTGGAAGAAAAACCTCAACAACTGCCTCAACCGTTTAGTGCAGGATGTCGGCGACAAAGCGAAATGTGAAAACGCGCCTACACCCAGCACTCCTGATTCCGGCCTTGCGGGCTGGTTCGCCGAAAAACCGGCCGCCTCAGACCAGCCGGGCCCCAAAGGCATGTACACGCGCTACGGATACGCCGGATACAATTTCCCAACTTACGATCAGGATGGCGGCTGCACTGCCGTCATAACGGAGGCGGATTCGCGCGCCGAGTCCACTATCGCTAACGGCGAGTTCATGTTCGCAACCGCGATCATCGGAGCGTCAAACGCTCTCCGCGAGCGAGCATGGGAGCCCCAATCATTGTGGGGATGGGCAGACACTCTTGTAGAGCAGGCAACCAAGGCTGTCTACAATAAAGTCTTCAGCGTCTTCGGTGTGATTACCCTTGCAATCGTCGGAATTTATCTACTCTGGCGCTCCCGCCAGGCTGACATGGGCGCCGCAACAACAACTGCCGGTTGGGCCATTCTCGTCATGGTTGGCGTAACCGCCATCGCAGCATGGCCAGTTCGATCAGCCAACCTTGCAGACCAAAGCCTTGAGACATCTCTAGCCGTTGTTCACGATGCGCTCGGCCCCCCGTCTCAAAGCACCGACCCAGGTAGTTGCATCCTCGGCAGAGCCGAAGCATGTACCGAGCATCGGCCACCTGCCGTGCGTGCGAGCGACACGGTTACTGAAACGATGCTCTATCGGAACTGGCTACGCGGAGTCCTAGGGTCTGCCGATAGCGAGACCGCTCAGAAGTACGGCTTCGCGCTCTACCTAGCTCATTCGTTCCGCTGGGACGAGGTAGAGAACATTCGTAAGAACCCTACGGTCAGAGAACCCCTGATTGCACAGAAGAAGACTCAATGGCAAGCCATCTCGGCCCAAATCAAGACCGAGGATCCCGAGGCGTACCAATACCTCCAAGGAACAAACGGTATGGAACGCATCGGGTCGGGATTCATTGCCGCACTAGCTGCACTGATGTTTGCCATGTTCGACATCACAGCGTCCATTCTGGTACTACTAGGATTCCTCATTTTCCGATGGGCCGTGATCGCCGTCCCAATTCTTGGAACGGTAGGGCTTCTTCAACCGGCTAGCGCCGGCATCCGACGCTTGGGGAACGCCGTTATAGCGGCAGTGTTCAATATCGCGATTTTCGGGACGGGCGCAGCGATCTACCTATTCGCGGTAGATTTGATTATGAATACCGCGACCCTTCCAGGGTGGCTCCAAGTTGTCCTTGTTTGGCTTTGCGGCGTGGTGGGATGGCTCCTGCTCCGCCCATATCGCCGGATCACTCAACTCGGCGGAAAAGATAGCGCTGGTGTCATTGCTTCCGGCGGCTCGTGGCACAGGCGGTTCTTCCGGGACATGCGTGAGGCGGCGAAGCTTGACGTGGTCGACGGCGGAGTAACGCGGGAACCGACGTTCGGCAAGGACAGGCGAACGGTTTTCATCGAACCGCGTAACGTGCGCCCCGAAGCTCGTCTGGAAGATCCGGCGCACTCGACCTCAGCTCGAACCGAATCAGCATCAGCACGCAAGACGTCCGACAACGATTCGAAGCTGCCGGTCCCGAAGCGTACGGATGGCACCGAGACGGTCCGCGACGAGAAGCCGGCCAGGAGAACGACCAGTAGTAACACCGACGCCAGCAGCAGCCGTCCTGTCTCTCCCCGGCCCAAGACTCGACGCACGGAGTGGACCGAACCGGACGTAGCCGAGCAGCCCGCGTCTTACACGATCTACCGACCGGACACGGGTTCCACAACCCAGGAGTCGGCCAGCCCGCGGGTGCGATCCGAGGCGAGGTGATCGCATGTCGGGGATAGTCGCGCGCGGGCTCAACGCGCTGTTTCGTACGCGCTGGGGCGTAGCTCTCGTCCTTGTCGCTGTCGTCTTGGCCATCGTCGGCATAGGGCGGCTTCTCTCCGACGGGCAGTCCGGCTCTACACCCATCGGGCTAGGCTCACCGGCACCGGCAATCAGTATCGACCCGTCCGAAGATGACAGCATTGTCTCCTCCGAGCCGCCGCCGAAGCCTCGAACGAGTCCCGGCAGAGCCGAGCCGGAACAGGTCGCTTACGCCTTCGCTTCGGCTTGGGTGAGCCACAACGATGTCACCTCGAAGAAGTGGCTGGACCGCCTGCTGCCGAACGCCACGGCGGATCTCGCCGACCAACTCCGTGGGGTGGACCCCGCTGGCGTCCCAGCAGACCGGGTGCTCGGACGTCCCACCCTCGACGTGGTCAACGAGACGCAGGTCAACGCCATCGTCACGATGAATTCCGGCAAGCTCAGCCTCCGGCTGGTCGCCCCGGACGGCCACTGGCTGGTCGATGGCATCGACTGGGAGGGAGCATGACTTTCCGGCGTCCCCGCAAAGTTGTGCTACTGGTTGCGCTGGTCACCACGCTTGCCCTGCTGTGTTGTGGCGGCAGCGTCGCGCTGCTGCTCTACGGCGGGCTAGCCGACAAAGATGAACCGACCAATTTGAACATCACCGCGTATGACTGCGGCCAAGACGGGCCAATTGATCCGAACGCCAAGCTGCCGAAGGCCCGGCAGTACGGCACCCAGCAAGTCCGCAATGCCGCGGTGATCATCAATGTCGGCGCGAAGCTGAAGATGCCGCCTCGCGCGTGGGTGATCGCCGTGGCCACGGCCATGCAGGAGTCCCGGCTGACCAACCTCGGCAATCTCGGCGCCCGCAACGACCACGACTCCCTCGGCCTGTTCCAGCAGCGGCCGAGCTCTGGGTGGGGAACTCCTCAGCAGATCCAGGATCCGGAGTATGCCGCCACGAAGTTCTACGAAAAGCTCAAGACGATCAACGGCTGGGAGAACATGTCGCTGACCCGGGCGGCGCAGGCCGTACAGATCAGCGCCTACCCGGACGCGTACGCGAAGCACGAGCGGGTCGCCACCCAGATCGTGAACATGCTGGCTCACGGCGCGGCGAACGCGGTCGGAAACTCTCTATCTATGTCATGCGCGCAGGCGGGACAGATCGCGGCCTCCGGATGGACCGTCCCGGTGAAAGCAGAGGTCGGATCCGGCTTCCGGAGCCCGGAGCGTCCCAACCATCAGGGCGTCGACCTGATGGTCAGTCGGTACACGCCGATCGTCGCGGCCTCGAGCGGCATCGTGTCGGTCGTGAAATGCGACGAAGACTTCAAGGGTCGCAAGACATGCAACGTCGACGGGTACCCCGGCAAGGGCGGATGCGGCTGGATGGTAGAGATCCAGCACGCCGGGAACGTCATGACCCGTTACTGTCACATGGTGCAGCAACCATTCGTCAAGGTGAACCAGAAGGTCACCGCCGGACAAATCATCGGCCGAATCGGCACGAGCGGGAACTCGTCGGGTCCGCACCTTCACTACGAGGTGCACTTCAACAACGACCGGTCAAAAGCGGGAGCAACAAATCCGGTGACGTTCATGCAGCAACAAGGCGCGCCCTTAGGCAACACAGGGTCATGAGCGATTCGTTTCCGGACCCGTTCGTTGAGAGCAATTACTGGGAACTCAGGTCACCCGATCCGATTTCACCAGTCCCAGCAACCATGATCGCCGGCCTGCGCGGCCGAAGAGTACTTATAGGCCTTCCGGGATATGGTTGGCGCGGTGATCTGCGCGCCGACGAGAAGGTCATCCAGGGCAGCCGAACGTACATACCAGTAATGCCCGAGTCGGAGTGGTACCGGGCAGAGTCAGAACAAACTGAGGTGTTTGCTGCGCTTATTCCTATTGACCGGGTATGGGTAGAAGACTTGGGCATCGCCGCAACTTTGGACGCGGTGACGCCGGCTCGACCTCAATTGGTCTCTCTTGATCAGCCACCTCGGCGGCTTCCTCAGCTAGCTACACAAGCCCGGTCGCTAGTCGGCCAACGCATAGTTAGGCTGCTTAACGACGGCGGCGAGCAGCGGGACCTACGCGCAACGACCGAGCTTTACACCAGCGAAAACGGTGGAATCTGCGCTCGGATCGCCGTAGAAGTTGAATGGTACCGCTGGTCCTGGAGCGGGAGAATACCTTCAACCTTGGAAATCTCGGCAGACTTCCTCTGGATCGAGTGAGGTCAGGCCGGGCTGGCTGAGCACACCCGCCAACCGCCATCGTCTAACAGTTGGAAGTTCCATGGATCAAACGATTCCGCTACTCCACTGGCTACCGATCGCACGATCTCGACGACCGCCGATGCATGACTTCCATCGATTTGAACAGCAAGATTTCTCCATGAGACTACAATGTCGACCGAATTCGCTTTCTCTGTTCGCTTGATTTCATCCCGAAAAGAACTTAACTTACCAAGACCGCTGCTTTCCTTGCATGTATACAGCGCAGCGTCTTGATCGCTCTGATTAACTAAATAAGCACCCAGGAAGTTGGCCATAACAACATTGGGATCCGACCTAGGAATCTCGGTGGCCTTGTCATATAAGGCAACGATCGTGCCAACAGCACCCAAACACAGTAGCGCCGCGAGTCCAGCGCTCAAGGCGAGAAGCAAACGTGCACGGCGGCTTTGGATCCGACTGCCGCGCCGACGTGGTGCTCCCCCACCCGCGCGAGGCGCGGGTGGCGTGCCGACCGAACCGATCTGGGTTCGGGCCGCAGGATCTTCCGACGCTACGGGTCCTAGTTCAGGTCCGGGTTCCGAGTCGCGCGGCTGCATACATACGACACTAATTCGTCATGGCTCGCCCATCACGGCTGGGCGCGGGCCGAACCGTGTCAACCCTCCGCCCGTACCCATGATCGGAGGCTCCTGATAGGACACTCCCGACGGACATCCCAGGATCCATCGCCCCGGATGGGACCAAACGGCACCGGGACCGCATTGCGTGGACCCTCGCTGGTCTGGGATAGGTTTTATGCGCGCGACAGGAGGTGACAGCAGTGGCGGGTTCGGCTCTGCGGGTCCGGCAGGCCGCTGCTTTGCACCGGCAGGCGGTGGCGACAGCGGATGCGGCCTCCGCCGCTCTGGAGGCATATGCGCCGGGTGCCAGCGATCCCCGGGAACAGCATCGGCTTGCCAAGCGGTTGCAGGCGGCAGCCGCTCAGCTCGCTCCGGGGTGGCTCGGTGCGCCGTTGGACGCGTTGACGCCGAAGGCGCCGCTCGGCGGTGGGCAGACACCGCAGTTCGTGCGGCTGGGGGTGGCTCAGCCGCTGGATGACGTGCGCTTCCCGGCGATCGTGCCGCTGCTCGGGGCCGGTCATCTCACGGTTGATGCCAGCGCCACCGATCCTCGGGTGTTCGGTTTGCTCAGGTCGCTGCTGTTGCGCATGCTGGCGGCAGCTCCGGCCGGCTCGCTGCTGGTCCGCACGGTCGACGGGGTGGGCGGCGGCGCGGTGTTCGAGCCGTTCGAGGAGCTGGCCGACGCCGGGTTGATGTCACCGCCGGCCACTGACCGGCAGGGTTTGCGTGATGTGCTGGCCGAGGCGGAGAAGTGGCTGCGCCCGGCACGCACCGGTGGCAGCCGGCGGGTCCGGCGGGACCGGATGCTGCTGGTGGTCATCGCCAGCCTGCCGGAGATGACCGAGGGCGAGGAGCTGCGGCGGATCGCGGCGCTCGCCCAGCAGGGGCCGGATTCGGGGTTGCACCTCATCGTGGCCGGCTGGCCGCCGCCTCCGTTGACCGCCGAGACCACTCAGGCGCCGCTGCCGCGCACCACCGCCGTCTCGGTGCGTAATCCGTTCGCGATCGTCGGGGATCCGCCCGGTGGCTCGTTCGGGTCGACGCCGGAGACGCCGTGGCTCAACGCGCCCGTCTTCCTCGACGAGGAGCCGCCGCCGCATCTGGTCGACGCGGTCTGTCAGGAGTTGGCAGCGCACACGGCGGCCGCTTCCCGGGTGACGCTCTCCGATCTGCTCCCGGAGCCGACGGAGGAGCTGTGGTCGGCGGATGCGTCTGCCGGGGTGGAGACGGTGGTCGGCCATCACGGTGACGTGCCGTTGGTGCTCAGGTTCAACGATCTGACCCCGCACTGGATGGTCGGTGGCCGCTCCGGCGGCGGCAAGACGGCGTTCCTGATCAACGTGCTCTACGGGCTCGGTGCCCGTTACTCCCCCGACGAGCTGGCGCTCTACCTGCTCGATTTCAAGGAGGGTGTGTCGTTCGCCGAGTTCGTCCCGACTCAGCGGGACCGGACCTGGCTGCCACACGCCCGGGCGGTCGGTGTCGAGTCCGACCGGGAGTATGGATTGGCCGTCCTCCGCGAGCTGGACGCCGAGATGGGCCGGCGCTCGATGGCGTACAAGAGAGCCGGTGTCTCGCGTTTCGCCGATCTTCGGGCGGTCGCCGCGGAGGAGGGCCGGGGCCGTCCGCTGCCGCGGGTCCTGTGTGTCATCGACGAGTTCCAGGTGCTGCTGGCCGGCAACGATCCGACCGCGTCCGAGGCGGTGGGGCTTCTCGAGTCCTTGGCGCGCAAGGGCCGGTCGTACGGGATTCATCTGGTCCTGGCAAGTCAGACGGTGCTCGGCGTCGAGGCGCTCTATGCCAAGCGCGACTCGATCTTCGGCCAGTTCCCGGTGCGCATCGCGCTGCCGGGCGGCGGTGACGTGCTGGAGCCGACGAACGACTCGGCGGCCGGGCTTCCCCTGGGCAGCGCCGTGGTGAACACTGCCGGCGGGCTGGGCGGGCCGCGCGGGGCGACCCGGGGTCACGAACGGGTGGTTCGTTTCCCGGATCCGCACGCCGATCGGGAGTTGCTGAGCGACCTGCGGCACAAACTGTGGGGAGCCCGCGATCCGGAGTCGCTCCCGCCGCGCGTCTTCGCCGGGTACGCGCAGCAGCACCTGGCGGACGACCCCACCTATCGGGCCGCGCTGGCGGGCCGGGCGAGTCGTCCGACCGCGCTGCTCGGGCGCATGATCGACGTGAATCTGACGACCGCCGCTTTCCCGCTGGACTCGTCGCCCGGCCGGCACCTGGCGATCCTGGGCTCGCAGCCGGCCGGCGCCGAGGTGCTGGACGCGGTGGCCCGCAGTGTGGCGGCCTGTCACGCCCCGCGGACGACCCGGTTCGTGATCGCCTCCCTGGCCGCCGAGGGTGACGTGCTCGCCGCGGAGCTGGCCGAGGAGATCGCGCACCGGCAGGAGGTGGTGGTCGTCGACGCGGCAGGGCTTTCCGCCGAGCTCGCCTCCGGCCAGCCTGGCTACCGGGTGGTGTTCGGAATGGACGCGGCCCCGCCCGGCGCGCTGACCGGTCTGCGGCAGCTGCTGCGCGAGGGGCCGAGCCGCGGCGCGCACCTGCTCTCCTGGTGGCGCGGCGTGCGCCGGTTCAGCGAGGAGACCGGCGGCAGCCTGGGCCGGGAGGACGTCGCCGGCCTGCTCTTCCTGAACATCCCGCAGTCGGACGTGACGTTGATGCTGGGCCGGGCCGTGGATTGGCAGCCGAGGCCGAACCGGGCCCTGCTCCACGACCGGCACACCGACCGCACGGTCACCGTGGTCCCGTTCGTGCAGCCGGAGGGCGACAATCCATGACGGGCCAGGACATGACAGGCCAGGAACAGGCTGAGCAGATCGGTCTCGTGCCGGCCCAGGGCGGCCGGCCGGCTGACGGTCCGTGGGAGGCCTATCTGGCGGCGGCCCAGGAGCTCGACGCGGTGCGCCGGGCGGCCAGCACTGTCGCCGGCGAGCAGGCCGCCACGGTCACCGCCGCCCGGCAGGAGCTGGCGGCGGTCCGCGCGAGGCTGGCGCCGCAGCGTGCGCGTCTGGTGCGCGACTTCGGCGTACCGGAAAGCGATCTTGTTCCTCTGGAGGGTGAACGGGCGACCGCTCTGGCCGCGGTGACAGGTGGCCCGCCGGCCGTGCTGTCGGCGCTCCAGCAGGCCAGGGTCACGGCCGACGCCGCGGATCACGCGTTCATCGGCCCGCTCCCGGCCGGCTCCGGGCGCCCCTGGGCACGGAATCTGCTGGTCTACGGCCCGTTCGCGGCGGCGGTCCTGCTCGTCCAGATCATCCTCTACCTGGTGGCGCCGAGCGGCTCACTGCCGACGTACATGCTGCTGTGTGGCCTCAGCATGCCGCTGCTGGCGTTCGGGCTGGGCTGGGCCACCATCGGCTTCGTCTGGGGCGGCGACGGCGAGCAGGGCGGGCCGGCGGCCGACCGCACGCCCGTGCTCGGCATCGTCACCTGCCTGATCCCGGTGCTGCTCACCTGCATGGGTGTCGGTCTGCAACAGCTGCTCAGCTGAGTCACGAGAGGACCAGGGCATTGGCCAGCATTGAAGAAGTCAAGGTCAACATCGCCGCTTCGGTGGCCGGGGCGGACCGCGCTATCGCCGGCATCCAGATGGTCGCCGATCAGCTCGACCAGTCGCTGGCCCTCCTCCGCCTCACCTCGATCGGCTCGTTCCACCCGTCGACGGCGGCCGCGATCGCGCACCTGGAGCAGGCTCGCACCCGCCTCGACGAGGCGACTCAGCTGACCCGTGCCGCCATGGACTCGGCGAACCAGTTCCGCGGCATGATCTGAGCCCTCGACGACGGCGGGGTCCGAAACCTTGAAGATCAAGATCTTCATGTCCGATCTCCGCGGTGGTCCGGACCGTCGCTCCCGCGGGGACCCCTGCGGGCTTCGCAGGGCCGTGGCCGGCCCAGGACGCGAAACCCTCCGGGGCGATCTCCGTGGCTGGTTCCACTCACCCCAAGACCCGACCCCGTCGCCGCTCACCACCGAGTCGCCACTGGCACGTAGCTGGTGCTCAGGGGTGCTTCAATGCTCGGTAAGACCCCTGAGAGCCAGCCAAGCTCCGCGACGCCCGCACCGAGACGGGCCGCGACGCGCCGCCAGCTTCCGGCTGGTGCTCATGGCTGTTATCCGTCCCGGATAACAGCCATGAGCACCAGCCAAGACAGCGACCCGCGCAGCACGCCGGGCCGACGCGGAGCTCGCGGAGCCGGCTGACGCTCATGGCTGCCGCCGAGCTGAGACACGACCCTGAGCACCAGCCGGGGCCGGAACTCAGGCCGGAGCAGACCCTGAGCAGCAGCCGGGACGGGTGGTAACTCAGACAGAACGAATCGTGAGCAGCAGCCAGGACCGGCGGGAACTCAGGCGGAAACGAACATGAGCACCGGCCGAAAGGATCGGCTGGTGCTCATGGTGGAGTCGGGTCAGCGGGCGTTTATCAACGCCATGGCCTCGGCTCGGACCTTGCCGTCGGTCTGGAAGGCGCCCCGGACCGCGGAGGTCACCGTGCGGGCGCCGACCTTGCGGATGCCGCGCATCTCCATGCACAGGTGCTCGCACTCGAGGACCACGATCACCCCGCGCGCGCCCAGCCGCGACATCAGCAGGTCCGCTATCTGCGAGGTGAGGCGTTCCTGCACCTGGGGGCGTCGGGCGTAGACCTCGACGAGGCGAGCGAGTTTCGACAGGCCGGTGATGCGCCCGTCGGTGCCCGGGATGTAGCCGATGTGCGCGACACCCTTGAACGGCAGCAGATGGTGTTCGCACATGCTCTGCACCTCGATGTCGCGGACCAGCACGAGCTCCTCGTGGTCCGCCTCGAAGGTGGTGGTGAGCACACTTGCCGGGTCGACCCGCAGGCCGGCGAAGAGTTCCGCGTAGGCACGGGCGACCCGGGAGGGGGTCCGCGCCAAGCCGTCCCGGTCCGGGTCCTCACCGATCGCGATGAGGATCTCCCGGACCGCCTTCTCGATCCGCCCGAGGTCGACGGCCTGCTCCACCGGGGTTCCGGTGACCTTGCCGTCGACCAGCCGGGCGGCGAGATAGTCCAGTTCGTCCTGCACGTTGATCAGTTACTGCCTTCGACGGTGCCGTTGGCGTTCGGTCCGACGGCGAGCTGGCCATCGGACTCGGCCTGCGCCTTCAGCTTCTCCCGCTCGGCGGGGGTGAGCACGGGCGGGGCCTCCGACGGGAGCCGCTTGCCGAAACCGTTGAACGGCGACATCGGCGGACGCTTCTGCACCCGGGCGCAGATCCGGTCCATGTCCTCGCGGGTGAGCGTCTCTTTCTCGATCAGCTCGAGGACCATCTCGTCAAGGACATCCCGGTACTCCACCAGGATCTCCCAGGCCTCGTCGTGCGCGAGCTCGATGAGCGCACGCACCTCCGAGTCGATGTCGGCTGCCACCGAGTCCGAGTAGTCCCGCTCGTGGCCCATGTTGCGGCCCAGGAACGGCTCGTCCCCACTGGTCCCGTACTTCACGGCACCCAGCTTGGAACTCATGCCGTACTGCGTGACCATGGCACGGGCCAGGCCGGACGCCTTCTCGATGTCGTTGCCGGCGCCAGTGGTGGGCTCGTGGAAGACGAGCTCCTCAGCGGCGCGGCCACCCAGCGCGTACGCCAGGGTGTCGATCATCTCGGCACGGGTCTGCGTGTACTTGTCCTCGACCGGCAGGACCAGCGTGTGACCCAGCGAGCGGCCACGCGGCAGGATCGTCACCTTGTGCACCGGCGCGGAGTGCGGCAACGCGTAGGCGACCAGAGCGTGACCACCCTCGTGGTACGCCGTGATCTTCTTCTCGTTGTCGCTCATCGCCCGGGTGCGGCGCTCGGGGCCGGCGATGACCCGGTCGATCGCCTCTTCGAGGAAGTAGTTCGAGATCGCCCGCTTCTCGTTACGCGCGGTGAGCAGCGCGGCCTCGTTGATCACGTTGGCCAGGTCGGCGCCGGAGAAACCGGGCGTGCGGCGGGCCACCGAGTCGAGGTCGACATCCGGCGTGAACGGCTTGCCCTTGGCGTGCACCCGGAGGATCGCCTTGCGGCCCTCCATGTCCGGGTTGTCCACTGGGATCTGCCGGTCGAAACGACCGGGACGCAGCAGCGCGGGGTCGAGGATGTCGGGCCGGTTGGTGGCCGCGATGAGGATCACGCCACCCTTGGTGTCGAAGCCGTCCATCTCGACGAGCAGCTGGTTGAGCGTCTGCTCGCGCTCGTCGTGACCGCCACCCATGCCGGCGCCGCGGTGCCGGCCGACGGCGTCGATCTCGTCGACGAAGACGATCGCCGGAGCGTTCGACTTGGCCTGCTCGAAGAGGTCGCGGACCCGGCTCGCGCCGACACCGACGAACATCTCCACGAAGTCCGACCCGGAGATCGAGTAGAAGGGCACACCGGCCTCGCCGGCGACCGCGCGGGCCAGCAGCGTCTTACCGGTACCCGGCTGGCCGAAGAGCAGCACGCCCTTCGGGATCTTGGCACCGAGCGCCTGGTACTTCGCCGGGTTCTGCAGGAAGTCCTTGATCTCCTGCAGCTCCTCGACCGCCTCGTCGGCGCCCGCCACGTCGGCGAACGTCGTCTTGGGCGTGTCCTTGGTGATCATCTTCGCTTTGGACTTGCCGAAGTTGAGCACCCGCGAGCCGCCACCCTGCATCTGCGACATGAACAGCAGCAGCAGAACCACCAGAATGGCGATCGGCAGCAGGTTGATCAGCAGACTGAGGAGGATGTTGTCGCCGGAGACGGTGGTGTTGATCGTCCCGGTGATCCGGCCGGCGGACTTGGCCTGCTGAACGTCGTCCCAGATGGCGCTGGTGACCTCGTACGGATATTGGGTTTCGATCTTGTTCGTGCTCTTGCCGTTGAACTGCTCGGAATCCTTCAGGTCGATCTGGAGCGTCTGCTCCTTGTCCTTCTGGACGACCTTCTCGATGCCGGGCTGGTTCAGACGCTCAAGAGCGACCGAAGTGTCTACCCGCTGGTAGCTGGTACCACTGGTGAAGATCGAGCTCAGCGCGACTACGCCGATGATCACCAGAATGATCCAGACCACCGGGCGGCGGAAGAAACGCGTACGTTCCATACTGTTGTCGGGCGCCAAGCGCCCGGACCCTCCTGATCGGCGTCCTGGTCACCTCAACGTCGCCGCCCACCGGCGGCCGCCGGGATCAATTTCCCCCGCTTGGTGGCGGCGAATCGCGTCCCGGCCCCTCCGGCGCTCGTGACACCACGCCATCGGTCACTCGACCGTACACCGTAGGCACGCATCGCGAACCCGTGAGGCGGTAGGGCGAACTCCACGTAACCCCCCGCAATCCAGCGTGTTTCAGCAATAAAACGGGCGATATCCACCATTACTGAGAACACGCTGAGAAAGCGGTTCAGCTACGGGCGTAGACCTCGGGCCGCAGAACTCCCACGTACGGCAACTCGCGGTAGCGCTCCGCGAAGTCCAGTCCGTAACCGACCACGAACTCGTTGGGGATGTCGAAGCCCACATACTTCACCGGAACCTGCACCTTCACCGCGTCCGGCTTGCGGAACAGCGCGACCACCTCGACGCTGGCCGGCTGACGCGACTCCAGGTACTTCATCAGCCAGGACAGGGTCAGCCCGGAGTCCACGATGTCCTCGACCACCAGCACGTGGCGGCCGGCGATGTCCCGGTCCAGGTCCTTCAGGATGCGCACCACGCCCGACGAGGTCGTCCCCTGCCCGTAGGAGGAGACCGCCATGAACTCCATCTCGGTGGACGGACCCTGGCGGCCCAGCGAGCGGGCGAAGTCGGCCATGAACATGACCGCGCCCTTGAGCACGCACACGAGAAGGATGCCGTCGGCGGCATCGGCATGGTCCGCGGAGACCTGTTTCGCCAGCTCGTCGATCTTCTCGCGGATCTGCTCCTCCGAGATGATCACGTGGTCGATGTCGGCGTCGTACCAAGAACCATCTGCCATGGCCCTAAGCCTGCCGCATGGAGGTTACCGTTCGCGAAACGGGGCCGAATTACGTTGCCCATCGCTCACTTGACAGGGGCCGGAACCACCCGAACGAGGTCACTGTGCCGCCTCGCGACGGCGATCCCGCCGGGCAGGCAGGCCTCGCCCTGCCCGTGCCAGTCGGTGACCAGGGCGTCCAGGGACATCACGTGCCCGAACGCCAGCGCGCCGCCGGGCGCACCCAGTTCCCGTGCCCACCGGTGCAGCACCCGGCCGCGGATCGCGGACGGCAGCCCGGCCAGCGCCGCCACGGACAGGCCGTCGCCGGACCTGGCCCGCTCCAGCGCCTCGGCCGCCAACTCGTCCAGCGCCTCGTTGTCGGCCGCGAGCAGCGCCGCCGTCCGGGCCAGGTTGCCGACCACGGCCGCGCCCAGCTCGGTGACGAGGGTGGGCAGGGCGGTGGCACGGACACGCGACCGTGCATACGCCGGATCGGTGTTGTGCGGGTCCTCCCAGGGGGCGAGGCCCAGCGCGGCGCACGCCTTCCGGGTGTCGGCACGGGCCACCTCGAGCAACGGGCGGCGGAACACCCCGCGGCGCTGCGGCATCCCGGCCAGGCCACGGGGGCCGGCGCCCCGGGCCAGCGCCAGCAGCACCGTCTCGGCCTGGTCGTCGCGCGTGTGCCCGAGCAGCACGGCGGCCGCCCCGAGCTCGGCCGCGGCAGTCTCCAGGGCGGTGTAGCGGGCGGTCCGCGCGGCCGCTTCCGGGCCACCGGGCAGACCCGCGACGGTGACGGTCGACACACGTACCGGATCGAAGTCGGCATCTCGCGCCCAGGCGGCAACCGATCGTGCCCGGCGGTCCGAGCCCTCCTGGAGGCCGTGGTCCACGGTGACCAGACCGACCCGGCCCGCCACGAACCTCGCCGCCGCGGCGAGCGACAGCGAATCGGCGCCGCCCGAGCAGGCGACCAGCACCAGCGCGCCGGATGGCAGGTCCGCCAGACCTCGGCGGACCGCGGTGCGGACCGCGGCGACCGGCGCCGGGATCCGGGCCACGGTCAGTCGAGCGCCGGGCGCGCGTCGTGCACCCGCGCCACCCAGGCATCCGGATCGCCGAGCTCCTCCAGCCAGGGCAGGGTCAGCGGGGACTCGAAGATCTTGTTGAAGCCGTCCATCCCCACCCGCTCGACCACGCCGTGCACGAACTTGTGGCCCTCCGCGTACTGCCGCATCTTGACCTCGATGCCGAGCAGGCGGCGCACCGTCTTCTCCAGCGGGTTGCCGCCCTCGCGCCGGCGGTTGAACTTGGTGCGGATCGACTCGACGGACGGGATCACCTCGGGGCCGACGCCGTCCATCACGAACTCGGCGTGCCCCTCCAGCAGCGTCATCAGTGCGGTCAGCCGGTCCAGCACGGCTTTCTGCCCAGGGGTCTGCACGATGTCGAGCACCGAGGCGCGGCTCTCCGGGTCGCGCAACGCGTCCGAGACCGTCGCCACGCCGCGGCGCAGGCGCTCCAGCATGTGCTCGCCGCCCTGCGAGGCGTCGACGAAGGCCTGCACCTGACCGAGGAAGTAACCCCGCATCCAGGGGACCGCGGTGAACTGGGTGCGGTGGGTGACCTCGTGCAGGCAGACCCAGAGCCGGAAGTCCCGCGGATCGGCGCCGATCTTGCGCTCGACCTCGACGATGTTCGGCGCGTTCAGCAGCAGCTGGCCGGGATCGCCGGAAAACACCTCATACTGCCCCAGGACGCGGCCGGAGAGGTAGGCCAGGATCGTCCCGGCCTGGACGCCGGTGACCCTGGAGCCGATCGCCTCGGCGAACGCGCCCGGCTGCTTGTCCCCGGAGAGCTTGGTGACCAGCGGGTTGATCACCTGTTGCAGGCCGGCGATGTTCACCTTCGCCCAGTCCCGCCGGTCGACCACGCGAACCGGGGGGACCACGGTCTGCGAGCTGAGCCCCGTGTACTCCGCCACGTGGCCGGCCGCGACCTCGGTCAGCTCCCGCAGCTCGGACACCACCTGAGCGGCCTCGTCGTAGGAAACCGCTGGACCTGATTTGGAAAGCGCGCCAGCGGTCGCGGCGGCCAGATCCCAGTCAACGAACTGCGCCATGCAGCCGACAGTACCCGCGCGGCTCCACAGCGCACTCCGGTGAAACCCTTAGACGGGGTATCCCGGCCGGACGTCGATACCCGGGTTCTAGGAACAGCCGCAGGCCACCAGCTTGGCGGCGACCTTGTCGAGGGCGGCCTTGGCGGTGGTCGCGTCCGAGGTGGCGCTCGCCATGATCGCGAAGGCGAGAACCCGCCCGTCCCTGGTGATCAGCACGCCGGCCAGCGTGTTCACGCCGCTGAGGGTGCCCGTCTTGGCGCGCACGATGCCCTGCGCCGCCTGGTTCGGGCTGGGCGTGGCGAACCTGGTCCGCAGGGTGCCGGACCAGCCGGCCACCGGCAGGCCGTTGAACATGGCGGACAGCTCCGGCTTGGTGCCGCCGGCCGCCAGGGCCAGCGTCTGCACCAGCAGGGTCGGACTGATGCCGTTGTGCCGGGAGAGGCCGCTGCCGTCGTAGAGGTCCGCCTCGTCGCCGGGCAGGCCCAGCTCCTTCAGCTTCTTGATCATCGCCTCGGAGGCGCCGTCGAAGCTGGGCTCGGCGCCGGCGGCCAGCGCCACCTGCCGGGCCATCGTCTCGGCGATGGTGTTGTCGCTCTGCTGGAGCATCCAGTCGAGGACCTGCACCAGCGGCGGCGACTCGACTTTGCCCAGTTCCTGGCCGGGGGTCACGCCGGCGGCCGCGGCGGAGGCCGGCGCGGAGGCTGCGGCGGACGCCGGGGCCGTCCCCTTGGCGACCTTCGACGCGGCGACGCCGAGCTGCTTGGCGAACGTCTTGCCCGCGGCGAGCGCCGGGTCGCTGAACCGCGGGTCGCCGCCGAACTCGTTGTGCACCGGCTTGATCCGGCCGGCGTTCGTCATCAGCGCCTGGATCCGGGCCACCTGACCGCCCGGCGAGATGTCGTCGGAGGACCAGCCGGTCGCCGTCTCCGGCCCCTTGAACAGCGAGGCGTCCACCGTCACCCGGGTGATCGGGGTGCCGCCCATCGCCTTCTTCACCTGCTGGGCTAGCAGGTCGAGCCGGGCCGCGCCGGGGAACTGCCCTTTCGCGTCGGCCGACAGCGTCGGGTCACCGCCCCCGATGATCACCACCTCGCCCGCCGTCTCGCCGGCCACCGCGCGGGTCGCCAGGCGATAGGCCGGGCCGCGCGCGGCCAGCGCGGTCACCGCGGTGAGGATCTTGGTGGTCGAGGCTGGCGTGGTCGGGATGTCCGCGTTCTGCGCGTAGAGGACCTGCGCGGCGGCCACGTCCAGCACCGAGACGTGCACGGTCGAGCCCAGCGCGGACGACTTGACCAGCGGATCCAGCGCCTTCTTGACGGCATCGGCGGTCGGCGCCCGGCCCTGCGAGGTCGCCGCGGCGAGCACCGGGGTGGGCGTCGGCTCGGGCGTGGTCGCGATCGGGGTCGGCGTGGAGGAGTCGCCGAACCAGCCGGCGATCGGGCCGGGCTTCTCGACCAGGCCCACGACGGCCACGGCGACCAGGACCACCACGGCGAGGACGGCGGCGGCGGCCTTCGGGTTGGCGAAGAACCCCGACCCGGACCCGGCCGGGCCGCTGCCGGAAGCAGTCTCCGAGGCGGCCTCGGGCTCCGGCGTGGCGGGTGGCCGGGCTCCGCCGACGGGCGGGGGCACCGCCGGGCGCGCGGTGTTCAGAGGAACAGAGGCTTTCCCGTACGCGGGTGAGCCGCCCGGGATCGGGGCCGGCACCGGCTGGGGCGGTGGCGGGGCGCTCGGCGGATATCCACCGGCCGGCGCGATCGGCGCCGTCGTCCGGGAGTCCGGCGGCGGTGGCGGGGCGCTCGGCGGATAGGGGCTGGCCTGCGACTGAGGCGCAGATCCGGGCACACCGGGCCAACCGGACTGCCCTCTACCGGCATCCGGGTGATTCGTCCCGCTGGACACGCCGTTGCACTCCGGACTGTTCTGTGAATCTTGCCTCGTCACACGCCCCTCCTCGCCTGTGGCGTCAGACTTAGGGGAGACTAGCGACATCCGGCACACCGTTGCGCGCGGATCCTGCGGGCCTGCTTCCATTCCCCCGCTTCCCGCCCGGCGGCCCGGTCACATCAAGCGGGCAATCACAAGGGGAGCGGATAATGGATTTCGACGTTCTGGTTGAGATCCCCAAGGGGCAGCGCAACAAGTACGAGGTGGACCACAAGACCGGTCGCATCCGGCTGGACCGGACCCTCTTCACGGCGACACAGTATCCCGCCGACTACGGCTTCATCGAGGGCACCCTGGGCCAGGACGGCGACCCGCTGGACGCTCTGGTGCTGATCCAGGAGCCGACCTTCCCCGGTTGTCTGGTCCGTTCCCGTGCCATCGGGATGTACCGGATGACCGACGAGAAGGGCCGCGACGACAAGGTCCTCTGCGTGCCGTTCGAGGACCCGCGCCAGGAGCACCTGCGGGACATCCACCACCTGGGCGAGTTCGACCGGATGGAGATCCAGCACTTCTTCACGGTCTACAAGGACCTGGAGCCCGGCAAGTCCGTCGAGGGCGCGACCTGGGTCGGCCGGGTCGAGGCCGAGGCGGAGATCCGCGCCTCGTTCAAGCGCGCCGAGGACGCCGAGGCCGAGGAAGGCGAGCACCACTAGATCGTTCGTATCCCCTGATACCGCTGACGACCGCACCTGCGGGGCCCGCGCCTCGCAGGTGCGGTCGTATGGCTATCCGACGCCGAGACCGCTGACCGCGCGGTAGAGGCCGGCCACCGCGCACGCCACCGGGATCACCGACACCGTGGCCAGCACGTCCAGTGCGTCCGCGGCCCGGCTCACGGACGGCGCCGGCGGGCGCTGCGCCCAGATGGTCCCACCGGCCACGACGGCCAGCGCCAGCAGCACGCACCCCAGCGTCACCACGGGCAGGACCTTCGGCGGCGCCTCGGCGAGCAGGCCGGCGCCGAGCGTGACGAGAGCGGCCAGCCCGCCCGCGATCATCGGCAGCCGGTGCCGGCGCGCGCGGAACAGCCGGGACCGCAGCAGCAGGGCGATCGCGGCGGTCGCCAGCAGGATCCGCGCCGCCGGCGTGCTCACGACCGCCAGCGCCACCGCCGCGGCGGCCACCAGCAGCGCGTGGCCGAGCAGCAGGCCGGCCAGGAACTCGTCGGCCCGGCGGGCCGCGGCGAAGACCACCTCCCGGTCCGGCCGCCGGCGCAGCGCCTCCAGGGCCGTACCGGCCGGCTCGTCCGGCATCTCCTCCGGCAGGGTGGCCGGAGGCATCGGGGTACGGCCCAGCCGCAGGGCGAGCGCCGGGAGCAGCGAGATCCCGCAGACCAGGGCCGCCATCAGCGCCGCGGCGCCGGCCGCCGGGCCCGCGGCCAGCACGGTGAGCGCGGTCAGGGCGCCCAGCACGCCGATCGTCGCGCCGGCCGTGAAGACCCGCGGACCGGCCGCGACCCCGGCCCCGCCGAGCGTTGCTGCCAGGAGGACCGCGACCGAGCCCGCCAGCAGGCCCGGGCCGCTGATCCGGTCGCCGCCGGACGAGGTGACCAGGGCGGTCGCGCCGGTGAACGCGTAGGGCATCGCGAAACAGCCGAGCACCACGCCCGCGCCGGCCACGCCGTACGCCCGGGAAGTGGTTGTCGCGGCCAGGGTGAGCAGCGTGGCCAGGCCCAGACCGGGCCAGCCCGAGGTGTCGCCGCGCAGCGCCAGCAGGCCCAGGGTGAGGACCGCGCCGGCCGCGATCAGGGTCGTCGTGCGGGTCGCGGCCGGGGTCCAGAGGCCGCCGCGCCGGCGGGCGCCCTCGGCGACGGCTTCCACCACGTCGTCGAACTCCCACTCCGGCCAGTCGTCGTGGGCCGGGCTCAGGTGCAGCACCTCACCGTCACGCACACCCTGTGGATGAAGTCCGCTGCCGATCTCCAGGGCGAGCCCGTCGGCCCGGCGCAGCACCCACCCACCGTGCCGCTCACCGGTGTCGGCGAGATCCTCACCGGCGTGCCGGAGCACCTCGGGCAGCAGCTCGGCGAGCGGCACGTGCTCGGGCAGCGCGACATCCACCCGGCGCTGCGGGGCGCTGATCGTCACTCGAGCCAGACCGGTGCTCATCAGGCCCCTCCCGGTTGTCCACAGGGGAACGATTCGGTGCTGCGGGATCGACAGGACTGTATCTAGCATGAGCGCGTCGTGATGCCCCGTGACCGCCGGGGCACGTTCCGCGACGGAGAGGCGGCGGCCGGATGGGCACCGTGGCGATCAGACGGGCCGAGCGCCGACCGGCGCCCGAGATCCCGTTCGGGGAGCTGCCCGTCGAGGCGCCGCCGGAGACCCCCGCCCCGCCCGCCGGGCGCTGGCAGCAGGCGCTCATGGTGCTGCCGATGCTGGGCGGGACGGTCGCGATGGCGATGATGATGGGCCAGGGACGGGGCGGGGCGTACTCGTACGTGATCGGTGGCCTCTTCGGGGTCTCCTCGCTGGCCATGCTGGCCACCTCGTTCGGCTCGGCGACCGGCCCGCGCCGCGCCGAGATGGCCGCCGCCCGCCGCGACTACCTGCGCCACCTGGCCGTCCTGCGGCGGCGGGTCCGCCAGACCGTGCGGCGTCAGCGCGCCGGCCTGCTCTATCGCCATCCCGACCCGTCCCGCCTGTGGTCCACGGTGTCCAGCCATCGACTCTGGGAACGCCGGCCCGACGACCCCGACTTCGGCGTGGTGCGAGTCGGGCTCGGCCCGCAATCCCTGGCCACCCCGCTGCTGCCGCCGCCCACCCGGCCGTTGCACGAGCTGGAGCCGATGACGGCGGGCTCGCTGCGGCGATTCCTGGACGCCTGGTCGGTGGTGCCCGACCTGCCGGTGGCGATGTCGCTGCGCGGGTTCGCCCGGGTCCACGTGCGCGGCGACGAGCCGGCCCGCGCCCTGGTCCGGGCCGTGCTCACCCAGCTCGCCGTCTTCCACCCGCCGGACGACCTGCTGATCGCGGTCTGTGCCGGGCCGCGGCGGCGCGCCGAGTGGGAGTGGGTGAAGTGGCTGCCGCACGCCCTGCACCCCGAGCGTGGGGACGCGCTCGGCCCGCTGCGGCTGGTGGCCGGCTCCGGCCCCGAGCTGGACCGGCTGCTCGACGACCTGATCGGCGGCCGCCCACGGTTCCAGGCGGGCGCGCCGGGCCGGTCCGGGCCGCACGTGGTGATCGTCCGCGACGGTCCCGGCCCGCTCGCCGGGGACGACGGCCTGGACGGCGTGACAGTGCTGGACCTGGACACCCCGCCGCCCCGGCTGCTGGACCGGACCACCCTCGCGCTGGAGGCCGGGCCGGCCGGGACGCTGCGCACCGCCACGATGGACGTCGAGACCGAGGCCGGCCGCGCCGACGGGCTGCCCGCGACAGTGGCCGAGGCGATCGCCCGGCGGCTGGCCCCGCTGCGCCTGGCCGGCGCGAGCGACCCGGACGGCACACCGGCGCCGGCCGAGACCGGGTTCAGCGACCTGCTCGGCATCGGCGACCCGGAGAGCTTCCGGCCGGTCGAGGGCCGACGACCACGGACCGGCCGGGAACGGCTGCGGGTGCCGATCGGGACGACACCCGAGGGCCTGCCGGTCGAGCTGGATCTGAAGGAGTCGGCGCAGGACGGGATGGGCCCGCACGGGCTGCTCATCGGGGCCACCGGGTCGGGCAAGTCGGAGCTGCTGCGCACGCTCGTGCTGGCGCTGGCCGCCACGCACTCCTCCGAGCAGCTGAACTTCGTGCTGATCGACTTCAAGGGCGGCGCGACCTTCGCCTCGATGGACCGGCTGCCGCACACCGCCGCCCTGATCACCAACCTCAACGACGAGCTGCCGCTGGTCGACCGGATGGCGGAGGCGATCGACGGCGAGCTGATCCGGCGCCAGGAGTTGCTGCGCAAGGCCGGGAACTTCGCCGGGCTGCCGGATTACGAGCGGGCGCGGGCGGCGGGCGCGACCCTTCCCCCGCTGCCGTCGCTTTTCGTGATCGTCGACGAGTTCGCCGAGCTGCTGCTGCACAAACCGGACTTCATCGAGATGTTCCTGCAGATCGGGCGGCTCGGGCGGTCGCTGGGCGTGCACCTGTTGCTGGCCAGTCAGCGGCTGGAGGAGGGGCGGCTGCGGGGGCTGGACACGCACCTGTCGTACCGAATCGGGCTGAAGACCTTCAACAGCATGGAATCCCGGGTCGTCCTGGGTGTGCCGGACGCTGCCGACCTGCCCGGCGCCCCGGGGCACGCGTATCTGAAGTTCGGGAACGGGCCGCTGATCCGGTTCCGCGGAGCGTTCGTGTCCGGGCGGGTGCGCCGGGCAGTCGTCCCGGGCCGGGCCGCCGAGATGCGCGTGATGGCGTTCACCACGCGCACCGTCGCGACCCAGGCCGCCCTCCCGGTCGCCGCCGAGCCGGTCCAGGACGGGCCGACCATGCTCAGCGTGCTGGTCGACCGGATGGCCGGGCAGGGTCCGCCGGCTCATCGGGTGTGGCTGCCGCCCTTGGACACCTCGGCCGCGCTCGACGATCTGCTCGGGACACCCGTCGTCGACCGGGACCGCGGGCTGGCCTGCGCGAACCCTGCACTGCACGGCGCGCTGCAGGTGCCGGTCGCGCTGGTGGACAAGCCACGCGAGCAACTGCGGGACGTGCTGTGGCTGCAGCTGGGCGGGGCGGCCGGACACGTGGCGGTGGTCGGCGGGACGCTCAGCGGCAAGTCGACAGCGCTGCGCACGCTGATCTGCGGGCTGGCGCTGACCCATACGCCCGCCGAGGCGCAGGTGTACTGCCTGGACTTCGGGGGCGGGTCGCTCGGCGCGCTGCGCGGGCTGCCGCACGTCGGTGGGGTGTTCGGGCGGCTGGAGGCCGAGGGCGTACGCCGGACCGCCGGCGAGATGGTCACCCTGCTGGCCGAGCGCGAACGGACGTTCGCCGAGCTCGGGATCGCTTCGATGGCCGAGTTCCGGCGGTCCGGGACCGGCCCCGACGTGTTCCTCGTGGTGGACGGCTGGGCCACGGTGCGCGCCGACTTCGAGGAGCTCGAGCAGGTGCTGACCGATCTGGCGACGCGCGGGCTGTCGTACGGGATCCACCTGGTGGCCGGCGCCTCCCGGTGGATGGACTTTCGGCCCGCGGTGCGAGACCTCTTCGGATCACGGGTGGAACTGCGGCTCGGCGACACCTCGGACTCGCACGTCGGGCGGCGGGCCGCCACGGCGGTGCCGGAGCGGCAGCCCGGACGGGGCGTGATCGAGCACCCGGTGGTCACGGGACAGTGGCTGCACCTGCTCACGGCACGACCCGCGGTGACCTCGCTGGGCGACACCGCCGCGCTGGTCAAGGCGGTGGCCTCGGCCTGGTCCGGGGCGGTGGCGCCGCGGGTGCGGCTGTTGCCGGCGACGGTGGCGTACCGGCGGATCGCGGCCGCCGGCGAGGGCCTGCGGCTGCCGATCGGCCTGGCCGAGGCCGATCTGGAACCGGTGACCGTCGACTTCGCCTCCGATCCGCACTTCCTGCTGCTCGGTGACGCCGAGTGCGGCAAGTCGACCTTCCTCCGCACCCTGGCCGCGTCGGTGACCGGCCGGTTCGAGCCCGAGCAGGCCCGCATCATCCTGGTCGACTACCGGCGCAGCCTGATGGACCTGCCGGAGACCGGCCATCGGATCGGGTACGGGATGCAGGCCCAGCCCACCCTGGACCTGATGCACTCGGTGGCGGGATACATGGAGAAGCGCCTGCCCGGCCCCGAGGTCACCGCCAAAGACCTCCGGGACCGTTCCTGGTGGACCGGGCCGGAGCTGTTCGTGCTGGTCGACGACTACGACCTGGTGGCCGCCGGGCCGGTCAACCCGCTCACCCCGCTGCTGGAGTACCTTCCGCAGGCCCGGGACCTCGGGCTGCACCTGGTGCTCACCCGGCGGGCCGGTGGTGCCGGGCGGGTGCTCTACGAGCCGGTGATCCAGCGCCTGCGGGAGCTTTCCGCGCCCGGCCTGGTGATGTCGGGATCTCCTGAGGAGGGTGCGTTGATCAGTACCGTGCGGCCGGAACGGATGCCGCCGGGGCGTGGCCGACTGATCACCCGCCGTGAGGGAATTCGCCTGATCCAGCTGGCACTTCCCGAATCCGGGCCAGGGACAGACTCCCAGTGCGATTAGGGACCTCGGACCGCAGCGACACGCAACGGTTTCGGAGTAATCTCCCCCCATCGACTGACCATCATGAGAATGGCGACGCCGACCCGTGACCAGAGTGAGCGCAACCTTCCGGCCGCAGCGGCCGCGGTGTCGTGCACCCCGCGGCGGTGTCCGATGGTGAGCGGGCGGCGACTCGGGGTGGCGGCCCTTGCCGGGTTCATCGCCCTGATGCCGGCGGCCTCGCCCGCGTTCGCGGGTTCGCCCGCGCTGACGACCGGGCCGCTCTCCGCGCAGGTGTCCGGCCTGCCGTTCGTCTCGCACGTTTCCGGCCTGCCCCTCGGCTCGCCCCTTTCCGGCCTGCCGCTGGCCTCGCACGTTTCCGGCCTGCCGCTGGTCTCGCGTGTGGCCGGCCTGCCGCTGGCCTCGCATTTGGGCGGCCTGCCGCTGGCCGAGCCGGGGGCGGCCGACGAGGTGGTCGAGGGCACCACGTTCAGCAAGCCGCTGGCCGACCCGGGCGCCGCGATCGACACGGTCCGGGCCGACGAGTGGCAGTTGCAGGCGCTCGACCTGACCGACGCGTGGACCTACGCGGACGGCACCGGCATCACCGTCGCCGTGATCGACTCCGGGGTGGACGCGCACCACCCCGACCTGGAAGGCCAGGTCCTGCCCGGGCTGGACCTGGTGAACACCAAGACCGGCGACGGCGGCGACACCGACCCGGTCGGCCATGGCACCACGGTCTCCGGGATCATCGCCGGCCGCAACGACGACAGCACCGGCGTGGTCGGCATCGCCCCGAAAGCCAAGATTCTTCCGGTACGGGTCCTGGACGAGGACAACCGCTACGACGACGCGCTGATCGTCGCCAAAGGCCTGCGCTGGGCAGTCGACCACGGCGCCCGGGTGGTCAACCTGTCGCTCGGCGGCAGCGCCAACAGCCCGGCGCTCGCCGCCGCCCTGGACTACGCGTTCGCCAAGGACGTGGTGGTCGTCGCCTGCACCGGCAACGTGAGCGCGACCGCGTCCACGAACCACGGTGTCTGGTACCCGGCCCGCGAGCCCGGCGTGATCGCTGTCGCCGGCATGGAACGCAACGGAACCGATCTGTGGTCCGGCTCGATAACCGGCAAGGAGACGGTCGTCACCGCCCCCGCCACGGACCTGGTCGGCGCGAAACCGGGCGGCTACTGGCGGGTGCAGGGCACCAGCTTCGCCGCGCCGATGGTCGCCGGGACCGCGGCGCTGATCCGCTCCCGCTGGCCGGACATGTCGGCGAGCGACGTGATCAACCGGATCATCCGTACCGCCAAGGACCGTGGCGCGCCCGGCCGCGACGACGCCTTCGGCTTCGGCCTGATCGACCCGACCGGGGCGCTCACCGCCGTCGTGCCGGAAGCGGCTAGCAACCCGCTGGACAACACGCCGCCCGCCGGGGTGGCCCGGTTCGGCAGCGCGCCGGCGCCCGGCGAGGCCCAGTCGGCGCCGAGCGGCGACACCGGCCAGCAGCCGGCCGCGGTGGTGCCCGGGACGAACAGCGGCGGCTGGGCGGCGCCGGCGGCCGCCGAGGCGGGCGGGTCGCATCGGGGGCGCTTCATCGCGATCGCGCTGTTCGTGATCTCGGCGCTGGCGGCTGCCGTGACCATTCGCCGTTTCGCGACCACCGCCGGCTGACCCGCGGCTCACCGTCACGGCCGGCTCTCGAGAGCGCCGCTCCAGTTCACGCAGCTCTCACCACCAACCCGACCCATTCGCGGGCACACCGCCCCTGCTGCTCGTCAGGTGGGTGTCGAGCCCGGGAAGAACCCCACCCGGGCGGCAACAAGCCAACGGCGAGCGACCGCGCGGCCCTCAGCGGACGTCGCGACCCCGGCTGGCTCTCAGGGGTGTGAACACGCCCGGAAACACCCGTCAGCACCAGCCGAGCACCTCAGCGGCCCCGGGCGCTGGACCAGCCGAGCGGTTGGGCCGACCGGGGTGCAGAACCGACCGGGGTGCAGAACCGACCGGGTGCGGGGCGACCGGGCGCGGCGACGACTCGGGAGCCGTGCAGCTTCGGCAGCGGGCATGGGCGCCGTGAACCACGAGGGCGGTGGGGAAGTGTGGCGGTCTCACGGCGTACCACCGGGGCAGTTGTCTCGAGAGTGAGAGGAACCGGAGCGTCCCCGGCTCAGGCGCACTCGCCCGTCTTGACCGCCTGCGTGCTCTCCCGCCCCAGCTTCGCGATCGGCGCCGCTTCAGCCGCCGTCAGCGCGAAGCCCACGTTCTTGTCGTCGGCCGCCGCCGCGAAGATCACGCCGAGCACCTCGCCGTCGGGGGCGATCAGCGGGCCGCCCGAGTTGCCGCTGCGGACCAGCGACTTGATCGTGTAGATCTCCCGGGTCACGTCGCCGGACTCGTAGATGTCCGGCCCGGTGATGTCGCCGACGTCGCGGACCCGGGCGGACTGCGCGTTGTACGGCCCGTCCTGCGGATAGCCGAGAACTATGGCGCTGGCCCCGGACGCCGCCTTCTTCGTGACGAACGGCATGATCGGCGCCTTCAGCCCGGGCACCCGGATGACGGCGAGGTCGCGTTTCGGGTCGTAGACCACGACGGTGCCCTCGATCTGGCCGCGGGTGGTCTCGACGACCACGTCTCGGGTGCCGGCGACCACGTGCGCGTTGGTCATGACGCGCTCGTCGGCGTAGACGAAACCGGTGCCCTCGATGCGCCGGGAGCAGCTGGGCGCCGCGCCGAGGACCTTGAGGACGGACTGCTTGGAGGTCTGCACGATCTTCGAGTTCCGCAGCGCCGGGTCGGGCTCGGCGACCTCTTTGGCCTGGGTGCGCGCGAGACCGCCGAACACGTCGGGGAAGCCGTTGGTGTCGAGCGTCTCGCGGAGCGCCGAGGAGAGGGCCTGCGCCTGCTCCGGCATCAGCCCGTTGATGCCACCGAGGATCGCGCTGCTCCGGACCGCCTTGTTGATCCCCGGGAACGGGGTGGAGCCCATCGGCACGGCGACCAGCCAGGCGGCCAGCAGGACCGCGACGACCGACACGACCGCGCCACCCGCGTCGTCGAGGTGCTGCAGCGGCCGGTTGAAGATGGCTTTGCGGAGGCTGGTGCCGAGCCAGCCGGCCAGGGTTTGACCGAGGACAGCCAGGGCAAGGATCACCGCGAGGGCGACGACCATGCGGATCGTGCCGTCGGCGAACTGCTTGGCCAGCAGCGGACCGAGCTGGAGCCCGATCAGGACACCGCTGAAGAACCCGCCGAGGGACAACGCCCCGATCACGAATCCCTGGCGGTAGCCGCTGATCGCGAACAGCAGCATCAGCACGATCAGGATGACATCGACCACGGGCACTCACTCAACATAGAAGTCAGACGCACGTCACGGCACCACCTCGTCGGGAGCGCCGCCGCGCGCCGCCGGAACCGGGGCCTCGGCGTCGGGCAGTTCGACGACACGACCCGGCTCCCAGGGCAGCGCCCAGCCTGCCATGTCCAGCAGAACCGAGATCACCCCCGCCGTGAAACCCCAGACGAGCAGTCCGCGGACCTGGAAGGCCGGTCCGATCCAGCCGCTCGGGTGTCGCACCCGGATACGGTTCGCGGGGTCGGCGAGTTCACTGATCGGCAATCTGGCGACGTGCGCGACCTCGGTGACCTGCCGTGGCCGGACCGGATGCGGGTGCCGCCACCAGGCCAGGACCGGGTTGACGGTGAACCGGCTGACCGGGATCCACAGCTCCGGCAGCAGCGCGAGCGCCTGGGCGCTGGACGGCTCGAGACCGACCTCCTCGTCGGCCTCGCGCAGCGCGGTGGCGATCGCGTCGGCGTCCTCCGGGTCGGTGGCGCCACCGGGGAAGGCCGGCTGGCCCGCGTGGTTCCGCATGGTCGCGGCTCGTTGCAGGATCAGCAGGTCGGGCCCGGCGGGACCCTCACCGAGCAGGACGAGCACCGCGCTGGACCGCCCGTTCGTCCCGGCGGGTTTGCGCAGCACGCTGAAATCCTCGCTCCGGCACCCGGCGACGCGGGTGAGCAACGGCTCGAACCAGGACGGCAGGTCGTCGGGCCGATCCAGCACCACGCCCCGGCTCATGCGCCCCACCTTGCCGCACAGAAAGAACAGAGAGAAAAGCCGATTGCCCCGGTACGCGATGAGCGCCTCACAACGTCACCGACAGCCCGGCGTGCTCCCGCAGAAGTGCGGTCAGGTCCTGCGCGTCCATCGCGTAGCGGTGCAGGTAGGACTTCCCGGTCGCGTCGATGAAGATCGTGGTGGGCAGGTTGACCACCTTGAGCTTGGTGATCGCCGAGCGGTCCGGGTCGTACAGCGTCGGCATGGTGACCCCGTGGTCGGACCCGAACGAGGCCGCCGCCGTCCGGCTGTCACCGGTGTCCATCCCGAGCACCGTCAGTTTCCCGGCGGTGGTGTCGGCCAGTCTCTGGATCAGCGGAAGCTCCTCCCGGCACGGCCCGCAGGAGGACGCCCAGACGTTGATCACCGCCGGCCCGCGCAGGGACCGCAGGCTCACCGGAGCGCCCCCGGTGAAGCAGTCGACCGCGATGTCCGGCAGATCGGTCCCCGACGAGGCGACGGCGACGCCGGCGGAAGCAGCAGCCTCGGGGGAGGCGGCGGCGCCAGCGGAAGCAGCAGCCTCGGGGGAGGCGGCGGCGCCCGGGGAAGCCGTCGTGCACGCCGCGAACGGGGACGGCGTCTCCTCGTCGCCGGACTGGACGGCGGCGGTGCACCCGGCGAGCAGCAACACGCCCGCGACGAGCGGCAGAAGTGCCCTCACGGCTCCTCCGGCGCGAGCACGGCCGACGCCGGCACCAGCTCCGGGTCGACCCCGGCGGCGACGGCGAGCTCGCGGGCGCGGGGCCCCTTGAGGAGTTTCGCCGCGGGCGCCGCCTCGGTCGGCCCGGTCCCGAAGGACGGGCAGGACGCCGCCAGCGTGCAGGCTCCGCAGGCCGGCTTGCGCGCGTGGCACACCCGCCGCCCGTGGAAGATGATCCGGTGCGACAGCATCGTCCAGTCGCGTTTCTCGATCAGGTCGGCGACCAGGAACTCGATCTTGACGGGGTCCTCTTCCGAGACCCAGCCGAACCGGTTGGTCAGGCGACGGAAGTGCGTGTCGACGGTGATGCCGGGCACGTCGAACGCGTTGCCGAGGATCACGTTCGCCGTCTTGCGCCCGATGCCCGGCAGCTTCACGAGCGCGTCGAGCTCACGGGGCAGCTCACCACCGTACGAGCCGATGAGGGTTTGACCGAGATTCATCAGCGAGTTGGTCTTGGCGCGAAAGAACCCGGTGGGCCGCAGGATCGCTTCCATCTCGGCGCGGTCGGCGGACGCGTAATCCGCCGCCGACCGATACTTCCGGAAGAGGACCGGCGTCACCTGGTTGACCCGGACGTCGGTGGTCTGTGCCGAGAGGATGGTCGCCACGGCCAGCTCGAGCGGCGTGGTGAAGTCGAGCTCGCAGTGCGCGTCCGGGTGCGTGTCGGCGAGCACGCGGGCCATCTTCCTGGCCCGGCGCTTGCGCCCGATCGGCGTCTCCCGCGCGAAGCGCTTCATCGACCGCTCCAGCACGGCCGGCCCGGGGTCGGCGGGCGTGGTGCGGGGTCGGGTCACCGGTAAAGAGTACGTCGGCCCGCCCAGCCCTTCGCCTCACGCGGGCGGCTTGATCGTCCCGTCGTCGCCGATCACCGCGCCGGTCGACCGGAAATCCGCTTTCGTCAGCGTGCTCACCAGTTCCCGCCCGTGCTGACCGGCGGTGTCCCGGGTGGGCAGGCCGGAGCTGTCGAGATAGGTGGAGACGAACTTCCCGCCCGTGTACGTCCCGTCGGACCGCATCGTCACGCGCAGGATCCCGGCGTACTTCAGGATGCCGTCCTTGGAGAGGGTGTGCCCGCCGCCGGCGAAGTTCCCGAGGCTGTACGCGATCAGCTTGCCCTTGTAGAACTCCATGCCCCGCAGCACGTGCGGCCCGTGCCCGATGACCAGGTCGGCGCCCGCGTCGATGACGGTGTGACTGAACTTGATCGGGTCGCCGCGGTTCTCCCCGAGGTAGTTCTCGGTGCCCGGCTTCACGTGGTTCATGGTCGCGCCCTCGGCACCCATGTGGGCCTGGACGACGACCAGGTCCGCCTCCTGCTTGGCCCGTTTCACGAGGTCCCGGGCGTGCGTGAGGTCGTTCAGGTTGTTGGACCCGGCGTACGGCGCGAACCCGATCACCGCCACCTTGACGCCCTTGACCTCCACCGTGGTGATCAGGTCCGCCGCGCCGGTGTACTTCAGCCCGGCGCCCTCGAGGGCCGTGATCGTGTTGCGGTTGCCGGCGGCACCGAAGTCCTTGGCGTGGTTGTTCGCCAGGTTCATCAGCTGGAAGCCGCCGTCCTTCAGGTGCCCGGCGTAGGAGGGCGGCGAGCGGAACGCGAAGCAGCCGGAGCGGGCGGGTCTGCCGCACTTGGACGCTCCGGTGTCGTCGGTGAGCGGCTGCTCGAGGTTGCCCATCACCAGATCGGACGCGAGGTCCTTGCGAACCCCGTCGAAGAATCCGTCGCCGTTCTTCGGCGGCAGCCCACCCGGCGCGCTGGCCATCATGATGTCACCGGTCGCGGAGAATGTCAGGGATTCGACCGTTCCCGACTCCTCGCGGGCCGCCGCGGTCTTTCCCGGAACTGCCGGGACGGCTGTGCTGGCAGCGGCGGCCGGCGTGGAATGCCAGCTCGCGTCGGCCTCGTCGCCCTCGTTGACCAGGATGATCCCACCCACGGCAGCACCAGCGACAACGACGCCGACGAGTCCGATATACAGGGCATAACGCCCAGAAGCAGTTTTGCGGTCGGGCCGGGGGTGCGAATTCATCGACCGGGACGATACCGTCGGCTCGCAAGCAGGAGCGACCGACGAAAGTGCCGTCCCGATATGCCGGAACCGTCGAATTGTCACCACCGGTTACGGCAAATCTGGTTACCGTCCAGTATCTGGATCAAGGGGTGGCCGCCCGTTTCCCGCCCGCGTGCGCCTAGACTGATCGAGCGCAGACGTTGCGCGTTTCGGAGGTGCGGCGATGGATGAGGTACTGGCGCGCAGCGGAATCTTCCAGGGCGTTGACCCGGAAGCCGCAGAGGCGCTCGCCAAGGAGATGGACACGATCGAAGTCCGCAAGGGCGACGTGGTCTTCAACGAGGGCGAGGCCGGCGACAGCCTGTATATCGTTCTGTCCGGGAAGATCAAGCTCGGTCGCCGGGCAGCGGACGGACGGCAGAACCTTGTCTCCATCATGGGGCCGTCCGACATGCTCGGTGAGCTTTCGCTCTTCGACCCGGGGCCGCGCACCGCGACGGCGACCGCGGTGACCGACAGCCGGCTCGCCCGGCTGAAGAAGTCGTCACTGCGCCCGTGGCTGAACAACCGTCCGGAGATCGCGGAGCAGCTGCTGCGTGTGCTGGCCCGCCGCCTGCGGCGCACCAACGACGCGCTGGCCGACCTGATCTTCACGGACGTGCCCGGCCGGGTGGCGAAAAACCTGCTGCAGATGGCCGGCCGGTTCGGCACCCGTGACGGTGGTGTGCTGCGGGTCACGCACGACCTCACGCAGGAGGAGCTGGCCCAGCTGGTCGGCGCGTCCCGCGAGACGGTGAACAAGGCGCTCGCCGACTTCGCCTCCCGCGCCTGGCTGCGGCTGGACGGCAAGAGCGTCATCATTCTCGATCCGGAACGGCTCGCCCGGCGCGCTCGCGTCTGACGTTCCGCCACATCGCGTCACGAGGGGCTGTCCAGGTGGACAGCCCCTCGAACGTGCTTGATCCACTCTTCCCGGTGACCGGGCCCAGGACCCGTGATCCGTGTCGCGCCCGCACAGCCGCTCGTTACGGAGGTGGCCGAGAGGCACCGGCGTGACAGGGAAGGGCGCGGCATTGAACGCAGGTAGGCGCGTAGCGCGCATCGGGGTGTCGACGTGACCGCGCTCGACACCACGCTGGACCCGCGCGACCCCGCATACCTGGAGGGTCGCGGCAGCACCCTGCAGTGGCTCGCCGCGCTGGAGGCCGCCCTCGACGAGGCGCGCGCCGGCGGCGGCGAGAAGTGGGTGACCCGGCACCACGCGCGCGGAAAACTGCTCCCCCGGGAGCGCATCGAGATGCTGCTCGACCAGGACAGCCCGTTCCTCGAGCTGTCCCCGGTGGCGGCGCGGGGCTCGGAGTTCCCGGTCGGCGCGAGCGTCGTCACCGGCATCGGCGCCGTGGAGGGCGTCGAGTGCGTGGTGATAGCGAACGACCCGACAGTGGCCGGGGGCGCTGTCAACCCGTACACCGCGGAGAAGATCCGCAGGGCCGCCCGGATCGCCTCGGAGAACCGGTTACCGCTGGTCAACCTGGTCGAGTCGTCGGGCGAGGCGGCCCCGGCCGGGAGCATCGCGCGGGAGCTGAGCCGGCTCACCGCGGACCGGGTGCCGACCGTGTGCGTGGTCTTCGGGACCACGAGCGGGGACGCGGCGTACCTGCCGGCGCTCTCCGACTACACGATCGTGGTGCGGGGTCACGCGAAGGTGCTGACCATCCACCCGCAACGCAGCGGCGTCGAGGTGCGCGCCACCCCGGTGGTGCCGGTCGGGCCGCCGGGACCCGCCGACCAGCTGGCCGAGGACGAGCGGGACGGGCTGCGGCTGGCCCGCCAGTGCGTACGCCGTTTCAACTGGCGCAAGCAGGGACCCCCGCCCCGGACCACCCGCCCGCGCGACCCCCGTTACGACGCCGAGGCGCTGCTGAGTTTGGCCGCGGCCGGCCCGTCCCGGTTCGACGCGCGCGAGGTGCTCGCCCGGATCCTGGACGACTCCGACTTCGACGAGTTCAAACCCGGCCAGGGCAGCGTGCTCGTGGCCGGCTGGGGTGAGCTGCACGGATACCCGGTCGGTGTGCTGGCCAGCCCCGGCATCTGGCTGCCCCCGGCGGAGTCCCGCAAGGCCGTGCACTTCCTGCAACTGGCCAACGCGACGGCCACCCCGGTCCTGTTCCTGCGCCACCCCGGAGAGATCAAGAAGAGCGACGACACCGACGTACGCCACGACGCCCCCCTGGTCCACGCGGTCGCCAAGTCGACCGTGCCGCACCTGGTCCTCACCATCGGACCGGAGCACGCCGGCCCGCCGGACCGCGCCGACCGTCCCCGCTTCCAGTTCAGCTGGCCGCGTCCCTCGGCGGAGCCCGCCGCGGCCGACGACGGCGTCATCGACCCCCGCGACACCCGTACGGTCCTCGGCCTCTGCCTCTCCGCAGTGCACAGCGCCGCCGTGGCGGGTGCCGAACACGTCGGCGTGTTCCGACCTTGAAAGGTAGACCAGTGATCCGACGACTCTTGGTGGCCGACCGTGGTGAGATCGCCCGCCGGGTGTTCGCCACCTGCCGTCTGGTCGGCATCGAGACGGTCGCCGTCTACTCGGACGTCGACACCGACGCTCCGCACGTCAACGAGGCCGACTACGCCGTCCACCTGGAGGGCAGCACCCCGGCCACCACCTACCTCGAGCAGCACGCGCTGATCGCGGCCGCCAAACGGGCCGGGGCGAACGCCGTGCACCCGGGCAACGGATCGCTGGCCGAGGACCCGGAGTTCGCCGCCGCGGTCACCGATGCCGGGATGATCTGGGTCGGCCCGCCGGCCGCGACCCTGCGCACGCTGCACCGCAAGTCCGAGACGAAGAAGCTGGTCGCCGAGGCGAAGGTGCCGGTGCTGCCGACCTTCACCGACCCGGCGACGGTGCCCGGATTCCCGGTCCTGATCAAACCGGACGCGGGGATCGGTGGCACCGGCATGCGGGTGGTCCGGGACGCGTCGACGCTGGCCGAGGCGGTCGCGTCCACCCGGCGCGAGGTGGACGGCGACGTCTTCTGCGAGCCCTACGTGGCCAACGTCCGGCACATCGAGGTGCCGATCCTGGCCGACGCGATGGGCGCTGTCGTGCCGTTCGGCGAGCGTGAGTGCTCGGTGCAGAGGCGCTACCAGAAGATCGTCGAGGAGACCCCGTCACCGGCGGTCGACGCGGCGTTGCGCGAGGACCTGTGCCGGGCGGCCATCGTCGCGGTCCGGGCGCTCGGTTTCGTCGGGGCCGGCGCCGTCGAGTTCCTGCTCGACTCCGACGGCGACTTCTGGTTCCTGGAACTCACCCCGACCCTGCAGACCGATCACGCGGTCACCGAGTGCACCTCCGGCTACGACCTGGTCCGGCTCCAGCTGCTGATCGCCGAGGGCGGCAGCCTGCCGATGCCCGGGCCGCCGCCGATCCGCGGGCACGCCATCGAGGTGCGGATCTGCGCGGAGGACCCGGCGTACGCGTGGCTGCCCAGCGCCGGCACGCTGCACCGATTCGCGGTGCCCGACGTCGCCGGCTCGTTCCGCCCGCTGCCGCAGCCCGGCCTGCGCCTGGACTCGGGCGTCGCGGACGGCTCGGTCACCGGCCCGCACCACCACGACCCGATGCTGGCCAAGCTCGTCGCCTGGGCCCCGTCGCGCCAGGAGGCGGCCCGGATGCTGGCGTCCGCGCTGGCCCGCGCCCAGCTGCACGGCGTCGTCACCAACCGGGATCTGCTGGTCCGCACGCTGCGGCACCACTCGTTCCGCTCCGGCGACATCGACACCGGCTTCCTCGACCGGCACCCCGAGGTCTTCGCGCCGCTGCTCTCCTCGGTCGACGCCGTCCGGCTCTCCTGCCTGGCGTCCGCACTGGCCGGGGCCGCCGACCGCCGTGCCAGCGCCCCGGTGCTGAGCACGCTGCCGTCCGGCTGGCGCAACGTGCCCTCCGGCTCGCAGACCGCTGTCTACGACGGCCCGACCGGCCCGGTCGAGGTCGGCTACCGGATGAACCGGCACGGCGAGCTCGCCGGCTGGTGGGTCCGCTCGGTCGACCCCGAGGAACTGGACCTGGCCGGGCTCGGTCAGGCGCCGGTCGACGAGCACCCGCCGATCGTGGTCGTCTCCGCCAGCCGCGACCGGGTCGTCCTCAACGTCCAGGGCATCCGCCTCGCGGTCCTGGTGCATCGCGTCGGCGACGTCTCATACGTGGACAGCCCCGAGGGATCGGTCACACTTCGTGAGATCCCACGGTTCCCGCTGCCCGCTCCCGAGGCGGCGGAGAGCTCTCTCATCGCCCCACTCCCGGGCGCTGTCCGCCGGGTGCTGGTCGTGCCCGGCCAGCGGGTTCGTGCCGGTGAACTGCTGCTCACCCTGGAGGCCATGAAGCTCGAACACCCTGTCCACGCCCCGTCGGCCGGCGTGGTCGCGTCCCTCCCGGTCCATCCCGGCGCCGAGGTCGACACCGGAGAGTTACTCGCAGTACTTGACCCAGAGTAACTTCAAGATCTTCATTTCCTGCGTCCGCCGTGGTCCGGATCGTCGCTCCCGCGGGGACCCTTCCGGGCTTCGCAGGGCGCTGGCGCGCCCAGAACGCAAAGCCCGAAAGGGCGATCTCCGTGGGTGGCCGCGCCCAGAGCAGAAAACCCGCCGGGTCCCGCCGGCGGGCCGGTTCCTGGCACTCCCGGGCGACCAACGCTCGTCACGGCCCAGGCCTCGTCCGTAGAACTCACGCGATGAGCTCGCCCGTAGAGCTCACGCGATGAGGCAGCCGGCCAAGGCTCGGGCGCGACTCACTCTCCCGGCTGGTGCTCATGGTCGTTATCCGTCCTGGATAACGACCATGAGCACCAGCTGAAGACCGGGACGCGCGCCGCCCGCCCGGACCAACGGCGGACCTCGCGCGGGCACGGACGGGACCGGGTCGTGTCGCCTGAGAACGGGCGGCGAGAACGTCGTACCGTAAGCGGAACTTGATCTTGGGTCTTTACCAGCTGAACCACTTGGTGAAGAAACCCTTGCGGTCGGTGTTGACCGTGGGCGTCTCGTCCAGCGTCGGCGTCGTGGGCGGGACCGGTCGTGGCCGCGGCGCCGGGTACGTCGAGGTGGAGCGATAGACGTTCGGCGGCGGCGCGTTCGGGTCCAGGTGCAGGTTGCTCAGCTCCTGCAGCAGCTCCTGCGCGGAGGGCCGCCCCCGCGGATCGTTGTTCATGCCGCGGCGTAGCAGGTCGGTGAACGCGCGCGGCACGCCGGGAAGTTCCGGGATGGGGCGCAGGAACAGGTCCATCAGAGTGATCAGACTCGGACTGCGGTCGGACTCCCAGCGCGGCGGCCGGCCACTCATCACGGCGTAGAGGGTGGCGCACAGCGAGTAGACGTCGGCGGCGCCGGACGGCTGCTCGTGGCGGAACATCTCGGGTGGCGCGTAGGCCGGCGTCAGGACCTCGAGGGTGACCGACGAGTCCCGCATCTCGCCCAGCACGGCCAGACCGAAATCGGCCAGCACCGCCTGGTTGAACTGCGAGTAGAGGATGTTCGCCGGCTTCACGTCGCGGTGCAGCACCCCGTTGGCGTGGGTGTGCACGAGCGCGTCGGCGATCTTCACGCCGACGTCGCGCGCCTCGGCCGCGGTGAGCGGCTTGACGCGCATGCGGTCCAGGTACGACCCGTCACAGAGCTCCATGATCAGGTACGGATGCTGGTCGACCGTCACGCCCACGTCGAACAGGTCGACCACGTGCGGGTGCGAGGACATCCGCCCCGCGGCACGGGCCTCGCGCAGGAACCGGGCCTGGTCCCGCGCGTTGTCGAGGGTCCGGTTCTCCATCTTGATGGCGACCTCACGGCCGACGGAGTCCTGGGTGGCCCGGTACACGGTCGCATAGCCACCACGGGCCATGACCGACAAGCCGGACATGCCCGGGACATAGGGCACGGGCAGGGCGCCAGGCGGTGTCTCCGTCACGGCTTAGAAAATACGCCAGCGGACGGGAAGATCATCCGGGCACGTCAGACGCGTAGGCGACAGTTTCCGCCGGAGCGGCTTCGACCTCGGTCACCGCGAGGGTGTCGCGCAGCTCCTCGGCGGCGGCGCGCTCGCTCGCCTGCTCGGTCGAATACGCCAGCCGGACCGCGTCCTCGGCCGCCGCGCGCGCCTCCACGTACCGATCGGCGGCGGCCAGCACCCGGGCCCGGACCATCGAGGCCACCACGCCGCTGCGCACATCCTCGGCCGGCACCTCACGGGCACGCTCGATCCAGGTCAGCGCCTCACCGACGCGGCCCTCGGCGAGCAGGGCGGACGCGTACGACGCGAGCGCGTGCCGCCGCGAGAACAGCAGCGACGGCGCCGACGTGTCACTCGCGATCGGCGCCAGCAGCCCGATCGCAGTCGCCGCGTCCCCGGCCCGGGTGCGCGCCTCGGCGAGCAGCACCCGCGGCCCGACCTGGGCCGGCGCCAGCGCGTTGTGCGGCTCGACCGCGGTCATCACCCGGCGCGCCGCCGCCTCGGCGGTGGTCAGGTCGCCGAGCTGCATGGCGACGAACCCGTGCAGCGTGCCGGCCATGCCGATCAGCAGCGGGTGACCTGTCCGGTCGGCGAACCAGAGCGCGTCGCCGAGCAGGTCCGCCGCGTGGTCGAACTCGCCGAGCCCGCGCGCGATCGCCCCGCGCACGACCATCGCCAGCCCGCAGCCCCAGTCGTCGGAGACCTCCTGGAACTCCCGGTAGGCCCGGCGCGCCTGGCTGTCGGCCGCGCCCAGGTCGCCCAGCTCGGCAGCCGCGTAGGCCTCGACGACCCGCAGTGTGCCGACCGCCCAGCCCTCACCGACCCGGTCGCCGAAGGGCAGGAAGATCCGGGCCAGCCGGCGGGCCTCCTGCAGCCGGCCGGCCAGCAGCCGGGCGAACGCCGTGGTGCCGCGCAGCCAGGAACGGCCGACCGGGTCGCCGAGCTCGGCGAAGAGCCGCGCGGCCCGGCCCAGCACCGCGTCGGTGCCGGCGAAGTCACCCCGGGTGGTGGTCACCCAGGCCAGGTTCTGCAGGGCCCAGGCCTGGCCGTGCCGGTCACCGGCGGCCAGCGTCACCTGGTAGGCGGCGGCGAACCGGCTGCTCGCCTGGCTCAGCCGCCCGTTCAGGAAGTCGGCCATGCCGAGCCGGCGCATCGCGTTGGCGCGCTCCGGCAGCAGCTGCGCCTCGGTCGCCACCTCCAGCGCCTCCTGCCAGGCCGCGACCGCCCGGCCACCGTCGCCGAGGGCCTCGTGCGCGCGGCCGACCACGATCAGCGCCTCGGCCCGGCAGACCGGCTCCTCGGTCGCGTTCTTGGTGATCTTCTCGCCGGAGGCCAGCGCCTCCTCGGCACGACCGAGCCGCAGCAGCGCGCGGGCCAGCACGAGCTGGTCGGGCAGCGGCAGGTCGCCGTGACCGAGGGCGGTGGCGCGCTCCGCGTACTCGATCGCGGCGGCGGGCTCGATGTTGGCCAGCGCGCGCCGGGCCATCCGGCCCAGCGCGGCCACGCCCAGGGCGGCGACCTCGCGAACCGTGGCGTCCGGCCGCAGCCGCACGGCGTCGGCCAGCTCGATCGCGGCCTCGGCGTGGGTGGCCACGAACGCGTCGCGCTCGTTGTCGGTCAGGTTCAGCCGGGACGCGCCGTCGGTGTGCCGCCCGACCGTCTCCGGCGCGGCCCAGATCGCCAGGTAGGCGTGGCGCTCGGCCAGGTCCGCCTTGCCGATCCCCGCATACGCCGCCTCGCGCATCAGCGGCGTCGAGAACTGGAACCCGCCACGACTGCGGTGGATCATGCGCCGTTGCAGCAGCTCGTCGATCGCCGGTTCGAGCTCCTCGCCGGGCGCGCGACGTTCGTGCAGCGCCTCCAGCACCCCGGTGGGCACCGTCGTCCCGGCCACGGAGGCATCCCGCAGCACCGACCGCGGCTCGGCCGCCAGCGCGTCGATGCGCGCCGCGAGCACCGCCGCGAGGTCCCGGGAGAGCAGCTGGCTGCCGAGCGAGCCGGCCGCGAGCTGCCACTTGCCGGCCGCGTTCGCCCCGATGGCCGGGGTCAGCGCGCCGCGCTCCATCAGCAGCGTCACCATCTCGGCCAGGTAGAACGGGTTGCCCTGGGCGGTGGCGAGCATCCGGTCGGTGTCCTGCTGCGGCAGTTTCCCACCACTGAGGTACGACGTGAGTAGCCGCGACGCGTCCGCCCCGCGCAGCGGCGGCAGGTTGTGCACCTCGGCGTCCGCGACCCGGCTCAGCGCGCCGGTGCGGACCAGTTCCGGCCGCCCGAGCAGCAGCACCACGACCGGGCCCTCGAGCCGGGACAGCGTGCTGCCCAGCGCGTCGACGGTGGTGGCGGTGGCGTCGTGCAGGTCGTCCACGATCACCATCAGCGGGGTGGTGGTGGCCATCGCGTTGAGCAGGTCGGCGACCGCGATCGAGATGGCCTCGGCGTCGACCCGCTTGGCGCTGCGCGGCCAGTCCGCGGGGGCGGCCGGGCCGACCGGGTTGACCGGGGCCTCGCCGTAACCGAGCAGGACCAGCAGCCGGTCGATGTCCAGAGGCACGCCGAGCCGCTGGGCGACCTTGCGCAGCCGCTCCTCGACGACCGTGCGGCCGACCGAGGTGACCACGTCCTTGGGCAGGCCGGCGGCTTTGCGGACCAGGTCGGCCAGGGGCGCGTAGCGGCGGCGCTCACCGAACGCCCGGCAGCGCACGCGCAGGACGCGGGCGCCGTGCCCCGCATACGGCCCGGTGCCGACCTCGTAGCCGGCGGCCAGCCGCTTCACCTCGCCGGCGAAGCGCGACTTGCCGATCCCCGCCTCGGCCGTCATCACCAGCACCCGGGGCGTGCCCGAGTCGATCGCCTCGGCGAGCCGCCCGGAGACCCGGCCCAGCTCGGTCTCCCGGCCCACGAACGGCGCCTCGTCGCCCAGGCCGGACCGCGTGCCCGGGGCGTCGTGCAGGCCCAGCAACTCGTACGTCGGGACCGGCTCGCGCTTGCCCTTGAGCCGCAGCGGCCGCAACTGCCGCCAGGAGGCGACGTGCCGGGTGCCGTTGCTGGTGCGCTCGCCGGCGTAGACGGTGCCGACCGCGGCGGCGTCGGCCAGCCGGGCGGCGGTGTTCACGGTGTCGCCGATGACGGTGTATTCGATGCCGGCCTGCATGCCGGCGACCACCTCGCCGGTGTTCAGCCCGACGCGCAGGCCCAGCGGCGCGCCGCCGCCACGCTCGTCGTCGAGGACCCGGCGGACCGCGCGCTGCATGCTCAGCGCGGCGCGGACCGCCCGCTCGGCGTCGTCCTCGTGGGCGACCGGGGCGCCGAAGACGGCCATGATCCCGTCGCCGGTCAACTTGTCGACGTGGCCGCCGAACGTCTTCACCGCGCCGGCCAGCGCGGCGAGGACCCGGTCGGTGACGGCACCGACGCGTTCCGGGTCGAGATCCTCGGACCAGGAGGTGAAGTCGGAGAGGTCGCCGAAGAGCACGGTGACGATCCGCCGCTCGGCGGCGGGCAGGGTCGCGGCGGCGGGCAGCGCCGAACCGCAGTGGTGGCAGAAGCGCGCACCGGGCACGGCGACGGTCCCGCACACAGGGCAGGTCACAGCCGGTCCAAACCGTCGGCCCCCGCCGCTGATTCCCGGTTCAGATGGTCGATCTGCGCGGCCGCCGACCATTCCGCGGCGAACCGCACCCGTGGGTCGATGTCCGGGTAGACCACGTCGACCACCGCCTCCGGGGTCCGCGCCCCGGACGCCATCGCGGCCCTGACCTGCGCAAGTCGTTCGATCCGGTGGCTCAGGTACTCCCTGGCCAAGGCCGCCGTGTCGGCACGGACCGGCCCGTGGCCGGGCAGCATCAGGACATTCTCGTACGTCGTCAGCAGCTCGAGGCTCGTCAGATAGTCACTCAGATTTCCATCAGGCGCGGCCACCACCGTCGTGCCGCGGCCCAGGATCGTGTCGCCGGTGAACATCACCCGCTCGCCCTCACACTCGACGAGGAAGCACACCGAATCACCGGTGTGTCCCGGAGTGTTCAGGACCTGTATTTCCAATCCGTTCCCACCGAGGCTCTCGCGTGGGTCGAAAGGCTCACCGAGCATCTCGACCAGCCGTGGGACACCCTCGACATGATCATGGTGACCGTGCGTGACCAGGATCGACCGGTAGGGCCCCTGATCCGCGATGCGGCGCAGATGCCCCTCGTCCAGCGGACCGGGGTCGATCACCGTGGCGAGCTCCGCGCCGGGCGCCCGCAGGATCCACGTGTTCGTGCCGTCCAGCGTCATCGGGCCCGGGTTGGGAGCGCGCAACAGCGACACCCAACCCGGCAGCCGGTCGACCTCACGATCACTCTCGGAAGCCGATGCAGGCTCAGCACCCCCCATGCCGAGAATCGTACGTCGCGAATCCCGTGTGAGCCGAGACACGATGTCCGTTCCGGTCACCTCGGGTCAGCAAACCCGGCCGAACCCGCCCAAGATCACGCCACTTCGGCGATGACCTCCACCTCCACCGGCGCACCCAGCGGCAACTCGGCGACGCCGACCGCGCTGCGGGCGTGCCGCCCCTGCTCACCGAGCACCTCGCCGAACAGGTTCGAGGCGCCGTTGATCACCGCGGGCTGACCGGTGAAGCCCGGCGCCGACGCGACGAAACCGGACACCTTGACGATCTTCACGATCCGGCCCAGGCCGACCAGCGACTCGATCGCGGCCAGTGCGTTCAGCGCGCAGATCTTGGCGAGGCCGGTGGCTTCCTCGACGCTCACCTCGGCGCCGACCTTGCCGGTCTGCGGCAGCTTGCCGTCGACCATCGGCAGCTGGCCGGAGACGTAGACGTAGTTGCCGGACTGGACGGCCGGCACGTAGGACGCCAGCGGCGGGACCACCGTCGGCAGCGTCAGGCCGAGCTCGGCCAGCTTGGCGTAGGCGTCCACACCGCCCTCACCGGCGACCGGCGTGGTCACGACTTCGCCCGCTTCATGTAGGCGATCAGGTTGTCCGGGTTGGGACCCGGCACGACCTGGACCAGCTCCCAGCCGTCCTCGCCCCAGTTGTCGAGGATCTGCTTGGTCGCGTGGACCAGCAGGGGCACGGTCACGTACTCCCACTTCTGCATGGCTGAAGACACTCCTTAGTCGGGTACCGGCACAGCTTAGGGCCCGGGGTGATCGCCGGTTGGCTAGGCTGAACCGGAATACGCACGGAGAGCATGCGATCGACCGCGGAGGGTGACGTGACGCAGCCCGGCCATCCGGAACCGCCCGCTCCCGAACCCGAGCCCCCGGCTCCACTCCCGGAGCCCCTCCCGCGCCCCGAGCCGCCGCATCTGGCCCGGCACGCGCTCCCCGAGCCGGCCACCGGAGAGCCGATCACCGAGGAGCCGGTCACCGGAGAGCCGGTCACCCAGGGCTGGCGCCAGCCGCCACCGCAGGGCCCGTGGCACGCCCGACACGAGAAGCCCGGAGAGTGGCAATACCCGCCTCCCGAGCACCTGGCCTGGGAGCACTCGCCGCCTGCCGAGGTGCAGCCGCCCGAGCTGGAGCCGATCTGGGTCGGCGTGACGAACGGCCCGCAACCACCCGCGCCCGGCCGTGACCGGGCCTCCCGGCGCTCGTCGCTGTTCGTCTCGGCCGCGCTGGTGGCCACGATGGCGCTCTGCGGCGGCGGGGCGGTCTCGGCGTACCTGCTGTTCCGGGACGCTGACAACCCCGGCTCACCGGACCCGGCCACCGCGGTCAACCGGTTCCTCACCGCCGTCTACACCCAGCAGGACGCCGGCGCCGCCCAGGACCTGGTCTGCCGCAAGGCCCGGGACGCGACCAAGCTGAACGAGCGGGTGCAGCAGATCCGTGACTACGCCGACGGCTACGAGGGCGCCACCTTCCGCTGGGACGACCCCGCCGTGACGACCGACACCAACGGCGAGGCAGAGGTCGGCGTACGCGTCGTCATGTCGACCGAGGACGAGAAGACCGCTGCTCAGGACCTCCAGTTCACCGTCGTGCGCAAGAGCGGATGGCTGGTTTGCGACGTCTCCGGCTGAGCGCCGAGGCCGTAACGTGGACGGCATGGGCGAGCATCACGGGAACTGGCCGGAACGACTGCACATCGTGACCGGCAAGGGCGGCACCGGGAAGACCAGCGTCGCCGCCGCGCTCGCCCTCGGCCTGGCCGCCGGTGGGCGCCGCACGCTGCTGGCCGAGGTGGAGGGCCGCCAGGGCATCGCCCAGCTCTTCGGGCTGGAGCCGTTGCCCTACACCGAGCGCCGGATCACCACGACCACCGGCGGTGGCGAGGTCCGCGCGCTGCCGGTGGACCCGGAGGAGGCGCTCCTCGAATACCTGGACATGTTCTACAAGCTCGGCGCGGCCGGCCGGATGCTGCGCAAGGTCGGCGCCATCGACTTCGCCACCACGATCGCCCCGGGCCTGCGTGACGTGCTTCTCACCGGCAAGGTGAAGGAGGCCACCACCCGCTCGCAGGACGGTCGCCGGGTGTATGACGCGGTGGTGCTCGACGCCCCGCCCACCGGGCGCATCGGCCGCTTCCTGAACGTGACCGCGGAGACCGCCCGGCTCGCCAAGATGGGCCCGATCAAGACCCAGAGCGACGGGGTCTCCTCGCTGCTGCGCTCGCCGATCACCGCGGTGCACGTGGTCACGCTGCTGGAGGAGATGCCGGTGCAGGAAACGCTGGACGCCGTCGACGAGCTCTCCGGCCTGGGCATCCGGGTCGGCCGGATCATCCTGAACGGCGCCCGGCCACCGCTGCTCGCCGGTGGCAAGGTGACCAAGGCGGAGATCAAGCGGGGCCTGGTCGCCGCGGGCCTGCCGGCCGCCCCTGCCACCGTCGGCCGGCTGGCCGCCGAGGCGCAGGCCCATCTGACCCGGCGCGAGCTGGAGGAGTCGCTCCGGCGGGAGCTGGCCGAGCGCGGCCGGCCCATGGTCGAGCTGCCGCAGTTGCCCGACGGTGTGGACCGCGCGGGTCTGGATGTCATCGCCGAACGCCTGATGAGCGTTTGATCACGCCGCGTCCGATCAAGACGCCTTACTCTGGGGTGTGTGGTTGATGTGACCGCTCCACGGCTCGACATCGACGGCCTGCTCGCCGATCCGGGCATCCGGATCGTGGTGTGCTGCGGGTCCGGCGGGGTCGGCAAGACCACCACGGCCGCCGCGCTCGGGCTGCGGGCCGCCGAGGTGCACGGCCGGCGCACGGTGGTGCTGACCATCGACCCGGCCCGCCGCCTGGCCCAGTCGATGGGCCTGACCGAGCTCGACAACACGCCGCGCCAGGTCAAGGGCATCGACGCCGGCAAGTCCGGTGGTGAGCTGCACGCCATGATGCTGGACATGAAGCGCACCTTCGACGAGGTGGTGGAGCAGCACACCCGGCCGGAGCGCGCCGCCGAGATCTTCGCGAACCCGTTCTACCAGGCCATGAGCTCGACCTTCGCCGGCACGCAGGAGTACATGGCGATGGAGAAGCTGGGCCAGCTGCGGGCCGGCGACCAGTGGGACCTGATCATCGTGGACACCCCGCCGTCCCGCTCCGCGCTCGACTTCCTGGACGCGCCGGCCCGGCTCTCCCGTTTCCTGGACGGCCGGATGCTGCGCATGCTGCTCGCCCCCGCCCGCGGCGGGCGCAGCATGTTCAGCCTGGTCACCGCGTCGTTCGGGCTGTTCTCCCGGGCCGTGCAGAAGATTCTCGGCGCCCAGTTGCTGACCGACCTGTCGGGCTTCGTCGCGGCGCTGGACTCGATGTTCGGCGGCTTCCGGCAGCGCGCCGACCAGACGTACCGGGTCCTGCAGGACCCGCAGACCGCGTTCCTGCTGGTCGCCGCGCCGGAGCGGGATGCGATCCGGGAGGCCGCCTACTTCGCCGAGCGGCTGGTCGCGGAACGGATGCCGCTCAGCGGCCTGGTGCTGAACCGGATGCATCAGACCGAGGAGGCCGGCCTGCCGGCGGCCGAGAGCGAGGCCGCGGCGGAGCGGCTCGACGAGGCCGGTGACCAGCCGGTCGCCGCGGACGTGCTGCGGATCCACGCGGGGCTGCTGCGGCAGTCCGAGCGGGAGATCCGCGTCGCAGCCGGCTTCACCGAGGCGTTCCCGCAGGTGCCGACGACCGCTGTCGCGGCGCAGCCCGCCGACGTCCACGACGTCGACGGGCTGCGAACGATCGGCGCTTTGCTCGCCTGATCAGCGGGTGGAGACCAGCACCTTGTCGGCGCCTTTCTCCTTCAGAGCGGCTTCGAACATCTTCCGCCAGCTCGCCACGTGCGGGTGGCGGCGCAGCAGAGCGCGTCGCTCCCGTTCCGTCATGCCTCCCCAGACGCCGAACTCGATCCGGTTGTCCAGGGCGTCGGCGAGGCATTCGTAGCGCACCGGGCAGCTGCGGCAAATCCTCTTCGCCACGTTCTGCTCGGCGCCCTGCACGAACAGCGCGTCAGGGTCGCCACTCTGACATGCCGCCATGCTGGGCCAGTCGCTGATCATCCCCATTGGTAAACGTCCCCCCTTGCATTTCACCCCCGAACGTCCGGCGCGGCTGCCCATGTCCCCCAAGGCCGCGCAGACGTCATGCGAGATGTCTCGCCGGACCATCATGCTCCGTAGTTGGGTGATTACGCAACGTTGTCCCTCAAATACGTATAGCCCGGTAGTTCCGGGCAAAGCGGCCGAGGCGCTGGAGCCGAACGGGGGTATCTTTGGTGCAGATGGGGGAAATCACCACGGCGACCCGGGTGACAGGTCACACTCATAACGGGCGAAGGCGACCTGCTCGACGGGCGGTCGCGTGCACTCTTCGCGTATCCTGCCTCGGGTGACCTCCTGGATGCGCAGACGCGATCACAACATCTTCACGAACGCGACATCGTTGCTGGTGTGTGGCCTGCTGGCCGGTGTGGTGGTGGCCGCGGCCGCCTTCCCTGCCGCAGCCATGTCCGGCCTCGCCGCCAAGGCCGGCGGGACGTCGTTCGCGAGTCTGCCCAGTGAGCTCAAGGACTTCAGCTCCCCGCAGATCACCCGGGTCTACGCCTCGGACGGCAAGACGCTGCTGTCGCAGTTCTACGACGAGTTCCGCAGCGATGTCCCGCTGAAGGACATCTCCAAGAACATGCAGGCCGCGATCATCGCCGCCGAGGACCGGAAGTTCTACGAGCACAACGGCGTCGACCTCAAGGGTGTCGCCCGTGCGTTCGTGAGCAACAACCAGGGTGGTGCTCAGCAGGGCGCCTCGACGCTCACGATGCAGTACGTGCGAATGTCGCTGGCCTACTCGGCGACCAATCCGCAGGAGGTGATCGACGCGACGAAGGACACCCCGAAGCGCAAGGTCACCGAGATGAAGTACGCGCTGCAGATCGAGAAGCAGCTCTCCAAGGAGCAGATCCTCGAGCGCTACCTCAACATCGCGCCGTTCGGCAACCAGGCCTACGGCATCTACGCCGCGAGCCAGGTCTACTTCAACAAGAAGCCGAAGGATCTCGACGCCGCCGAGGCCGCCATGCTCGCCGGCATGGTGAAGGCCCCGACCAGCTTCAACCCGACCATCAAGACGGGTCACGAGCAGATCCAGGCCCGCCGCGACAACTACATCCTGCCGGGCATGGTGGAGATGGGCGCGATCACCCAGGCCGACGCCGACAAGGCGAAGACCGAGAAGATCCCGACCAAGGTCAAGTCGGTCGGCAACGGCTGCGTCTCGGTCGCCAAGAACAACTGGGGCTTCTTCTGCGACTACTTCTACCGCTGGTGGATGAGCCAGGAGGCGTTCGGCGCCACCACCTATGACCGGGAGCGCCGCCTCAAGAGCGGTGGTTACAAGGTCGTCACCACGATCGACCTGAAGGGTCAGGCCTCGGCCCGCGCCGAGATCGCCGAGCGGCAGTCGGACAGCAGCAAGAACGCTCTGCTCCTGGCCGGCGTCGAGCCGGGCACCGGCAAGGTCCGGGTCCTCGCGACGAACCGTAAGTACGCGCTGGACGACCCGGACCACCCGACGAACCAGATCTCGCCGGACCCGAAGAAGAAGGCGAAGAAGATCCGCGGCTCGTTCCCGAAGACCACGAACCCGCTGATCACCGGCGGTGGCGACATCAGTGGTTACCAGGCCGGCTCGGTGTACAAGATGTTCACCATGGTCGCGGCGCTGGAGAAGGGCGTCCCGCTCAGCTACCCGATCAACGCGCCCGCGGTGTTCCACTCGAAGTACAAGGCCGGTTACGGCACCCCGTCGTCCTGCCCCAACTCGGACGACTGGTGCCCGCGTAACGCGAGCGCCAAGGAGGCCGGCGTCTTCAACATGTGGACCGGCTTCGGCAAGTCGGTGAACACGTTCTTCGTGCCGCTGGAGCAGAAGGTCGGCGCGGACAGCGTGGTCGCCGTTGCCAAGCGGTTCGGCATCCAGTTCCGCACCAAGGTCGACCAGGACAACGCCGCCAACGCCGCCGGCTGGGGCGCCTTCACCCTCGGCGTGATGGACTCCACCCCGCTGGAGATGGCGAACGCGTACGCGACGCTGGCCGGCGACGGCAAGTACTGCGAGGCCACCCCGGTCGAGCAGATCACCACCAACGACGGCGAGAAGATCGACGTCGGCAAGCCGCACTGCATCCAGGCCACCACCAAGGACGTCGCCCGTGCGGCGCTCGACGCGGCCCGCTGCCCGGTCGGCGACTCGGCCCAGCTCGGCAGCTGCGGTGGCAGCAGCACCGCCGGCGACACCCGCGGGATCGTCGACCACCCGGTGTTCGGCAAGACCGGCACCACCGACAACAGCAAGACCGCGTCGCTGATCGTCGGCACCACGTCGCTGGTCATGGCCGGTTACATGGCTGTGCCGGACTGGCAGAACCACACCGACCAGATGTCGCACCCGATCATCAACAAGACGGTGCAGCACGCCCTCGCCGACTACATGAAGGGCAAGCCGAGCGTCCAGTTCAAGAAGCCCGGCAACGACAAGGTCTCCATCGGCGATCTGCGCAGCGTGCCGGACGTGACCTGTGACTCGATGTCGAGCGCCAAGGACAAGATCAGCGGCGCCGGTTTCGACCCGGTGACCGGTCCCACCGTCGACTCGGACTGCCCGGCCGGCACCGCCGCGGGCACCACCGAGGAGCGCACCATCAAGGGCGGCGCGGTGACGATCAACGTCAGCAACGGCAAGAAGAACCAGCAGAACCCGCCGCCGGGCGGCAACCCGCCGGGACGGTAAGCAAAACCACAGCAGAAGGGGCGGGAGACCACGGTCTCCCGCCCCTTCTGCCGTACGCGGCGAATCGTCTTGTGAAGGTCAGCCCAGCTGACGGCGCACCTCGGCGGCGACCCGGCCGCCCTCCGCGCGCCCCGCGACAGCGGCCTGAGCCGCCTTCATGGCCGGGCCCATCTGCGCCTTGCCGGAGAAGCCGCCGGCCGCCAGAGCCCCGGACACGATCTCGGCGATCTCCGCGTCGGTGAGCTGTTTCGGCAGGTAGCGGTCGAGGACCTCGCCCTCTGCCGTCTCCTTCGCCGCCTGGTCGGCACGACCCGCGCCGGAGAAGGCGGCAGCCGCCTCGCGACGCTTCTTCGCCTCCTTCGTCAGAACGGCCAGCACCTCGTCGTCGGAGAGCTCGCGGGCCTCGTCACCGGCGACCTCGGCCGTCCGGACGGCGGACAGCGCCATCCGCAGCGTCGAGGTGATCAGCTCGTCCCGGGACTTCATCGCGGTGTGCAGGTCATCGTTCAGGCGGTCTTTCAGCGTTCCCATGGACGGAGAAACTACCCTTGCCGTCATGCGTAAGCGCTCCCTTATTTCCGCAGCCGCCGCGCTGGCCGCCGTCGGCGGCGCCACCTTCGCCTATGCGTCACTGGTCGAGCGGAACCTGTTCACGCTCCGTCGCTTCGACGTCCCGGTGCTCGACCCGGACGCGGAACCGCTGCGCATCCTGCACCTGTCCGACCTGCACATGATGCCTGACCAGCGGCGCAAGCAGGAGTGGGTGGCCGGCCTGATCGGCACCGACCCGGATCTGGTGATCGTCACCGGCGACAACATGGCCTCGCCGTACGCGGTGCCCGGTGTCCTGCGCGCCCTGGAACCGCTGCTCGACGTGCCGGGCGCGTTCGTGTTCGGCAGCAACGACTACACCGGCCCGGTCTTCAAGAACCCGTTGCAGTACCTGCTGCCCGACCGGGAATACGTGCACGGGGTCGAGCTGCCCTACGACGACCTGCGCGCCGCGTTCACCGACGCGGGCTGGGCGGATCTGAACAACGCCCGTACCGTCCTGAAGGCCGGCGGCCGCTCGATCGAGCTCGTGGGCGTCGACGACCCGCACGTCGAGCGCGACGACTACCCGTCAGTGGCCGGGCCGATCAGCGCCGGCGTCGACCTGCACCTCGGGGTCACCCACACGCCGGCCTCCCGGGTGCTGGAACCGATGGCGGCCGACGGCTTCGAGCTGCTGCTCGCCGGGCACACCCACGGCGGGCAGGTGTGCGTGCCCGGCTATGGCGCGCTGACGACGAACTGCGACCTGCCGACCCGGATGGCGAAGGGCCTGCACCGGTGGCCCGGCTCGGACTCCTGGCTGCACGTCTCGGCCGGTCTGGGCACCCACCCGACCGCTCCGATCCGCTTCGCCTGCCGCCCGGAGGCTTCGATCCTCACGCTGATCCCGCGCTGACCTGGGGAAACGCTGCGAGGGGAGCCCGGATTTCGGGGCTGCGGAAAGGTCCGCTAGTATTCTTCTCGCAGCAACGGGGTGTGGCGCAGTTTGGTAGCGCGCTACGTTCGGGACGTAGAGGCCGTGGGTTCAAATCCCGCCACCCCGACCAGCTTGCAGAAAGGCCCGGTCTCCGGAAACGGAGATCGGGCCTTTCGCTTTGCCTGCGGCGGGCGTTGTCGGGCCGGGCTTTGCCGGGCGAGTTTGCCGGGGCGGGCTTTGCCGGGCGGGCTTTGTCCTGGCGGGCTTTGCCGGGCCGGGCTGTCGTCGCCCGCGGGCTGGTCGCCGCGCTCCGCTACAGATGGTCCGAGGTCGGGCCACTCGGCCAGAGGGTCTTTTGCGGCCGCTGAGCGTGCCCAGGAGCCGTTTGCCGGGCCGGCGCGACGCCGAGCAGAGGCGGAGCCGGAAGATCGCCACTAAGGGCGCTCAGCATCGTCGACGAACTCGATGCGCCCGGCGCAACAGGAGGGTCTCAGACGGCGAACTGCGGGCGAACCGGAACGCCGGCCACCGCGGGCCCGACCGGTCGCGGCGCCATCTGCTGCGGCACGCAGTACGGCCCGAGCATGGTCTCCACCACCGGCGCGATCGTCTGCCGCTCGCCGAGCTGCATCAATCGGGTCGCGCGGGCCAGCGAACCGGTCTCGCCGTCGCGGAAGCCCTCCCGGTAGCCGCGCTCATAACGCTCGCCCCGTCCGAAGGCCCGGCCGAGCGCGAAGCACGACGATCCGGCGAAGGCGAGCAGGAAGAGAATGGCGAAGGGCGTCACAGCGATGTTCCTTCCGGGCACAAGCCGCTAATTAGGCGAAAACTACCCCAAACAGACATAGAATGCCGTATTGCGGAGATCAAGTACGCCAACGGGTGACGACCGGGGTGGTGCGCGTCGCCGCACCCCCGCCTGACAAGCTGGGACCTTGTGACTGACTCCAACGACCTCGCCCGTCAGGTGCGCTCCGTAAGCCGTCTGACCGGCGAATTCACGCTCCGTTCCGGCCGTATCGCCAACGAATACTTCGACAAGTACCAGTTCGAGGCCGACCCGGTGCTCCTCGACAAACTCGCCGAGCGACTCGCCGTGCTGATTCCCGAGGGCACCGAGGTGCTGGCCGGCCTGGAGATGGGCGGCATCGCGGTGGTCACCGCCCTCGCCCGGCACGCCGGCCTGCCCACCGCCTTCGTCCGCAAGGAGGCGAAGAAGTACGGCACCGCCCGCCTCGCCGAGGGCGCCGAGGTCGCCGGCCGCCGCGTGCTCGTCGTCGAGGACGTCGTGACCTCCGGCGGCCAGGTCGTCATCTCCACCGGCGAGCTGCGCAAGCTGGGCGCGCACGTGGACCACGCGCTCTGCGTGATCGACCGGCAGGAGGGCGGCACCCAGGCCCTGGCCGACGACGGCATTACCCTGCGCGCCCTGCTGACCAGGGCCGACCTGGACGCCGCCGCCTCCTGACCGGCCGATCTGGGGAAGACGCACAGCACAGCGTCAAATCAAGATCAAGTTCTTCCTTGCCCATCTCCGCTGTGGTCCGGATCGTCGCTCCCGCGGGGACCCTCGCGGGCTGAGCAGGGCGCTGACGCGCCCTTGACGCTCAGCCCGCAAGGGCGGCGTCCGTGGGTGGGCACGGTCAGAGCACAAGACCGGCCACGGGTCGCGCCCGCGGCGAAGCGCCCTGCCACTCGGAGTGCGCGAGGTCGGTGGGTGGGCGCGGTAGGCACGCGGCTGCGGGTTTCCGGCTGGTGCTCATGGTCGTTATCCGGTCCGGATAACGACCATGAGCACCAGCCGAGGACCGCGACGGGGGCAGAGGGCCGGGGGACCGCGACGGGGCCCGGGCCGGGGCCGAGGGCCGGGGGCTCACCGATCGCGATGAGAAGCTCCCGGACCGCCTTACCTGGAGAGCTCGACGGCGAGCAGCTCGGCGGTCTGCACCGTGTTCAGGGCGGCGCCCTTGCGCATGTTGTCGCCGGTGACGAAGAAGTCCAGGGCGCGCGGGTCGTCCATCGCCCGGCGGATCCGGCCGACCCAGGACGGGTCGGTGCCGACCGCGTCGATCGGCATCGGGAACTCGCCGGCCTCCGGGTCGTCGACCAGGATCACCCCGGGCGCGTTGCGCAGCACCTGGCGGGCGCCGTCGGCGGTGACCTCGGCGGCGAAGACCGCGTGCACGGCGACCGAGTGGCCGGTCACCACCGGCACCCGGACGCACGTGGCGGAGACCTTGAGCGCGGTCAGACCGAGGATCTTCCGGCTCTCGTTACGGAGTTTCAGCTCCTCGGACGACCAGCCGAGCGTCGCGATCTGACCGGCCCAGGGCACCACGTTCAGCGCGAGCGGCGCCGGGAACGGACCCAGGTCGTCACCGACCGCCTGCCGCACGTTGCCGGGGCGGGAGCCGAGCAGCCGATCCCCGGCGACCTTGGTGAGCTGGTCGTGGAGGGTGTCGACGCCGACCTGGCCGACCCCGGAGGCGGATTGGTACGACGCGAGGACGAGCTCCCGCAACCCGTACTCGAAGTGCAGCGGAGCGACCGCCATGATCATCGCGGCGACCGTGCAGTTGGCGCTGGAGACGATGCCTCGCGGCCGGTGACCGAGGACCTCGTGGTTGACGTCGGGCACCACGAGCGGCACGTCCGGCTCCATGCGGAACACGGCCGAGTTGTCGACCACGACGGCGCCCCGGGACACCGCGATCGGGGCCCAGTGCGCCGCCACGTCGTCGGGCACGTCGAACATCGCCACGTCCACGCCGTCGAACGCCTCGGCGGTCAGCGACCGGACCGGCAGGGACTCGCCCCGGCACATCAGCGACTTGCCCGCCGAGCGGGTGGAGGCGATCAGCCGGATCTCGCCCCAGACGTCACGCCGGGACGAGAGCAGGTCGAGCATGACGGCCCCGACGGAACCGGTGGCTCCGACGACGGCGAGCGTGGGCCGCGCCATCGTCCGGCTTACCGGCCTGTACCGCCGTAGACGACGGCCTCCTCCGAGCCACCCAGCTCGAACTGGTCGTGGACGGCACGGACGGCGGTGTCCAGGTCGGTGTCGCGGCAGACGACCGAGACGCGGATCTCCGAGGTGGAGATCATCTCGATGTTCACGCCGGCCTCACCGATGCAGGCGAAGAACGAGGCGGCGACGCCCGGGTGCGAGCGCATGCCGGCGCCGATCAGCGACACCTTGCCGACGTGGTCGTCGAAGAGCAGGCTCTTGAACTTGATCTGATCCTTGATGCGGTCGAGGGCCGTCATCGCTGTCGCCCCGTCCGCCTTCGGCAGGGTGAACGAGATGTCGGTGCGGCCGGTGCCCTCGGTCGACACGTTCTGCACGATCATGTCGATGTTGATCTCGGCCTGCGCGACGGTCTCGAAGATCCGGCCGGCCGAGCCCGGCTCGTCGGGGACACCGACGATCGTGATCTTGGCCTCGCTGCGGTCGTGCGCGACCCCGGTGATCAGTGCTTGCTCCACGTCAGGGTCCTCCATCGAGCCGGTGACGAGCGTGCCTTCTTTGTTCGAGTACGAAGAGCGTACGTGGATCGGCACCTTGAAGCGGCGCGCGTACTCCACGCATCGCAACATCAGCACCTTCGCACCGCCCGCCGCCAGCTCGAGCATCTCCTCGTAGGTGATCTTCTTGATGTGCTGGGCGTCCGGCACGATCCGCGGGTCGGCGGTGAACACGCCGTCCACGTCGGTGTAGATCTCGCAGACGTCGGCGTGCAGGGCCGCCGCCAGCGCGACCGCTGTGGTGTCCGAACCGCCGCGGCCCAGGGTGGTGATGTCCTTGGTGTCCTGCGACACGCCCTGGAAGCCGGCGACGATGGCGATGGCGCCCTCGTCCAGCGCGGTCCGCAGGCGGCCGGGGGTCACGTCGATGATCCGGGCCTTGCCGTGCGTCGAGGTGGTCAGCACGCCGGCCTGGGAGCCGGTGTAGGACCTGGCCTCGTAACCCAGGTTGTGGATCGCCATGGCGAGCAGCGCCATCGAGATCCGCTCGCCCGAGGTGAGCAGCATGTCCAGCTCACGGCCGGGCGGCAGCGGACTGACCTGGTTGGCCAGGTCCATCAGCTCGTCAGTGGTGTCACCCATCGCGGAGACGACCACGACCACGTCGTCACCGGCCTTGCGGGCGGCCACGATGCGCTCGGCCACGCGCTTGATGCGCTCGGCGTTCGCCACCGACGAGCCACCGTATTTCTGCACCACAAGAGCCACGGCCAACCAATCCTTTCAGGGCGATCGCCACCACCCTAGCCGCGCGGGGTCGCGACCTCGACAGACGATCCCAGAATCCGGCCACCGGCGGAACGCCGCCGTTCGCGACACGCCGACCTCACAGCCGGGCGTGTCGCGTACTCCGGGCGGTATGAGGCGAGAATGTCTCGGTGCGCCTTCCCTCCGGTTCCGGTCGTGGCCTGTCCGCGCTGACCGCCGTCGCGCTGGCCCTCGGCCTGGCCGGCTGCGGCGACGGCGGCACGCCCGACGCCGCCCCGACCCCGTCCGCCTCGGTGTCGGCCTCGGCGACCGGTGGCAGCCCGGACGCCCGGGTCCAGCTCGCCGGCCTGGCCGCGCTCGCGATGGACCGGCGTTACGCGGCGCTCTACTCGTTCACCGGCGGTGACGGCGTCGCCCGCAACGTGGTGGCCACTGTCGCCAACGACGGCACCTGGCGGGTCGACATCGCGAGCGGCGCGCTCGGCGGGGCCGCTGACGTCTCGATCGTGCACAACCCGAACGGCGTCTACCAGTGCACCCTGTCGATGACCAGCACCCCGGTGACGCCCGGCTGCGTGCACGTGGCGGCGAAGGGCGAGAAGGTGCCGAGCCGTTTCGACCCGAAGGTGCAGCGGCTGTTCCGGCAGTGGCTGCCGGTCTTCACCGACCGGGAGTCGGCGCTCGCGGTCTCCGCGGTGCAGCCGCTGGCCGGCGCGACGGGCAGCTGTTACTCGGTGGACTCGACCACCGCGTCGCTGGACGCACCGGTCGACGTCGGCGTCTACTGCTACGCCCCGGACGGCATGCTGACCGCGGCCCGGGTCGGTTTCGGCGTGCTCAAACTGGTCCGGCAGGTCGCCGCTCCGGCCACCGTGCAGTTCCCCGGCCCGGAGGTTGGTGGCGAGGCGATGGGCATGGGCGGGCCGGAGTCCACGACGGCCGGGTCGGCGGCTCCGACGCAGTGATCGTGAATCCCACCATCCGGTCGTTCGGATAGCCGCCCAGATGTGGATCACGTAACGTGGGTGCCGACATGTGGCAGGTGAACCTCCTCCTTCTCTGCCGCGACGGGGCCTCATTCCAGGCCGGCACCCCGTCGCGGTGGTGACGCGCGCCGCCTGCTCGTCTTCTTCCTGACTGGAGCAGTCACATGTCCACGTTCGAGAACACCCAGCGCAGCAGCTCGATGCCGTTCCAGCGCTACGAGTCGTACCAGAAGCAATTCTCGATCTCCCTGCCCGATCGCCAATGGCCCGGCCGCGTCGTCGAGACCGCCCCCCGCTGGTGCGCGGTCGACCTGCGCGACGGCAATCAGGCGCTGATCGATCCGATGTCCCCGGAACGCAAGCGGCGGATGTTCATGCTGCTGGTGAAGATGGGCTACAAGGAGATCGAGGTCGGTTTCCCGGCGGCCAGCCAGACCGACTTCGACTTCGTCCGCCAGCTCATCGAGCAGGATCTGATCCCGGACGACGTCACCATCCAGGTGCTGGTGCAGTGCCGCGAGCACCTGATCGACCGGACCTTCGAGTCGATCCGCGGCGCCAAGCGCGCCATCGTGCACTTCTACAACTCGACCTCGGTGCTGCAGCGGCGGGTGGTCTTCGGCCTGGACAAGGACGGGATCACCGACATCGCGACCCAGGGCGCGCGGCTCTGCCAGAAGTATGCGGAGATCCACACCCCGGACACCGAGATCTTCTACGAGTACTCGCCGGAGTCCTACACCGGCACCGAGCTGGAGTATGCGCTGGAGATCTGCTCCGCCGTGATCGACGTGATCGACCCGACGCCGGCCCGGCCGCTGATCATCAACCTGCCGGCCACCGTCGAGATGGCCACCCCGAACGTGTACGCCGACTCGATCGAGTGGATGCACCGGAACCTGCCCCGCCGGGACAGCGTGATCCTGAGCCTGCACCCGCACAACGACCGGGGCACCGGGGTGGCCGCCGCCGAGCTGGGCCTGCTGGCCGGCGCCGACCGGATCGAGGGTTGCCTGTTCGGCAACGGCGAGCGCACCGGCAACGTGGACCTGGTGACCCTGGGGCTGAACCTGTTCTCCCAGGGCATCGACCCGCAGATCGACTTCTCCACGATCGACGAGATCAAGCGGACCGTGGAGTACTGCAACCAGCTGCCGGTGCACGAGCGTCACCCGTACGCGGGGGATCTGGTCTACACCGCGTTCTCCGGTTCCCACCAGGACGCGATCAAGAAGGGCTTCACCGCCCTGCAGGCCGACGCGGACGAGGCCGGCGTCGACATCGACTCCTTCACCTGGGGCGTGCCCTACCTGCCGGTCGACCCGAAGGACCTGGGCCGCACGTACGAGGCGGTCATCCGGGTCAACTCGCAGTCCGGCAAGGGCGGCGTGGCGTACATCATGAAGGAGGAGCACAAGCTCGACATGCCGCGGCGGCTGCAGATCGAGTTCTCCGGCGTGGTGCAGCACCACACCGACGAGGAGGGCGGCGAGGTCTCCCCGCAGCAGATGTGGGACATCTTCGCCCAGGAATACCTGGTCGAGCACCAGCTGGGCAGCGCCTTCAAGATCGAGGCATACAGCACCGCCACCGTGGACGGCAAGGTGGAGATCGACGTCGAGGTGATCCACCGCGGCATGCGGCGGCCGCTGGTCGGCGTCGGCAACGGCCCGATCGACGCGTTCACGCAGGCCGTCGAGCCGCTGGGGATCAAGGCCCGGGTGCTGGATTACCAGGAGCACGCGCTGACCTCCGGCGGGGACGCGCAGGCCGCGGCGTACGTCGAGGTCGAGGTCGGTGACCGCGCCTTCTGGGGCGTGGGCATCGACGCCAACATCGTCAGCGCGTCGATCAAGGCCGTCACCAGCGCTATCAACCGCGCTCGCTGATGTCACTCCCTCGTGCTGCCGAGAGGCGGCACGAGGGACCCGGCTCTACGCTGAGCGGGTGCCCCCACGTAACGCTGTTCGATGGTTCCTTCCGTTTCTGATCACCGCCTCCCTCACCGCCGGATGTGAGGTCGTCGACGCCGGCGACCCGGGCAGCACCGGCGCGCCGGCCACCGGCGGCACCAACTCCGGCTCGGGCTCGTCGAAGGACGCCGAGGCGCAGCTCGGCAAGCTGACGGTGGTCGCCAAGACCGGGTCGATGGCCGGCTACAGCCGGGAGAAGTTCCCGCACTGGAAGAGCACCGGCAAGAACTGCGACGTCCGCGACTCGGTGCTGGAGCGCGACGGCACCAAGGTGAAGAAGTCCGGCTGCAACGTCGTCGCCGGGAGCTGGAAGAGCATCTACGACGACAAGACCCTGACCGCGCCCGCCCAGGTGGACATCGACCACATGGTGCCGCTGGCCAACGCGTGGCGCTCGGGCGCCGACAAGTGGACCACCGACCAGCGCGAGGGCTTCGCCAACGACCTGGACCGCCCGCAGTTGGTGGCGGTCTCGGCCGGCTCGAACCGGTCGAAGGGCGACCAGGACCCGTCGACCTGGAAACCGCCGGCCAAGGACGAGTGGTGCGCCTACGCCACGGACTGGGTAACCGTGAAGAGTTACTACAAGCTCACCGTGACCCAGAAGGAGAAGGACGCCTTGAAGGACATGCTGGGGACCTGCTGATGACCGCTTCCGAACAGAGCGCCGAGTCCGCAAAACCTGCCGAAGCCGCCAAGACCGCCGTGCCCGCCAAGACCGGCGCGGCGGAGAAACCGGTGGAGAAAGCGGCCGCGAAACCGGCCGAGAAGCCGGCCGCGAAACCGGCCGCGAAACCGGGCAAGAGCACCGACATCGTGCCCGGCCCGGGTGGCGTGATGACCGACGAGGCCGGCGTCGTGACCGGCGACCTGACGCTGCGCACCGAGCTCGCCGGGAACGACCTGACCCTGCGCGTCCAGTACAAGGACGCCGAGGAGTGGTACACCGTCACCGGCGGCAGGACCACTCTCGCCGACCCGGCCGACCTGGACGCCGTGCACGCCGTCGCGGTCGGGCTGCTGAACCGTCCGGAGGGTTGATCGCGGCGCCTAGGCTCCCGAGTGGACCAATCCACGGGGAGGAATGGACATGCGCGCGTTCAGAATCGGGATCGTGTTGTGCGCCGGCGCCGGCCTCGGCGCGGTGCTCGCGGCGCCGGCCCAGGCCGCCACGGACGCCGGGGTCGTCTCGGCGTCCGGGGCCAGGGTCGGCTACACGGCCGCCGGCGGTCAGGACAACGACGTGTCGGTGACCCGCGCCGGCCGGGTCGTCACCATCCAGGACGTCGTGCCGATCACCGCCGGCCCGGGTTGCACGGCTGTCGACGAGACCACGGTGAGCTGCGCGCTCGCCAAGGCGCCGCTGCGGGTGACGGTCGCGCTCGGCGACGGCTACGACTTCTTCACGAATCAGACGGCGATTCCGGCGTACGCCGACGGCGGCGCCGACAGTGACAATCTGACCGGCGGCACCGGCGCCGATCGCCTGACCGGTGGCGGCGACATGGACACGCTGATCGGCGGGGCGGGCAACGACGTGCTCGCCGGCGGCGACGACGGCGACCAGCTCGTCGGCGGGGACGGTGACGACGTGCTGCGCGGCCAGGCCGGCAACGACGTGCTGAACGGCAATGCCGGCGATGACGTCCTGGCCGGTGGCGCCGGTGACGATCTGATGGCCGGGGAGGCGGGTGACGACGACCTCGACGGCGGCGCCGGTGACGACTTCGTGGACGGCGGCGCGGACACCGACCTGTGCGGCACCGACCCGCGGGACCTGCTGAGCAACTGCGAAGGCTGACCCCTGAACATCCGCAGACCGCTCCTGCTGGCCGTCGCGGCCACCGTTCTGCTGGCCGCGACGACCGGCTCGGCCGCTCACCGGCCACCACCGGCGATGACGCTGGGCAGCGTGATCCCGGCGCCGGCCGAGGTCGTCCCGTCGCGGTCGGAGCCTTTCCGGCTCACCGGGGACACCGTGATCACCGCCTCGGGAGCGGCCGTGCCCGTCGCGGATCAGCTCGCCGCCGCGTTGCGCCCGGCCACCGGCTTCCCCCTGCCGGTACGGGCGAGCGGCGGGAACGCCGTCAACCTGCGGCTCAACGACGTCGTCGACCCGTGGATGGGTGACGAGGGCTATCGCCTGGAGATCCGGCCCGAGGGCGTGGCGCTGCGCGCCAACAGACCCGCCGGTCTCTTCGCCGGCTTCCAGACGTTGCGGCAGCTGCTTCCGCCGGCCATCGAGGCGGTCACGGTACGTCATGCGGAGTGGGCCGTCCCGGCCGGCGTGATCCGGGACCGGCCGCGGTTCGCGTACCGCGGGGCGATGCTCGATCTGGCCCGGCACTTCCACCCGCCGGCCGACGTGAAGCGGTACCTCGACGAGCTCAGCCGCTTGAAGATCAACTATCTCCATCTGCACCTCGCCGACGACCAGGGCTGGCGGATCGAGATCGACGGCTGGCCGCGGCTCACCACTGTCGGTGGCGGCCCGGGGACCGGCGTGCGCGGCATCGGCGGCGGTCACCTGACCCAGGCCGACTACCGTGACCTGGTCCGGTACGCGGCGCAGCGGCACATCACGATCGTCCCCGAGATCGACATGCCCGGGCACGTGAACGCGGCCCAGGTCGCCTATCCCGAGCTGACCTGCGACGGGGTGGCGCCGCGCCCGCGGATCGACATCCGGGTGGGGTACAGCTCGCTCTGCACGGGCAAGGAGGTCACGTACCGGTTCGCCGAGGACGTGATCCGGCAGCTCGCGGCGATCACCCCGGGGCCGTACCTGCATCTCGGCGGCGACGAGGCGATGTCCACCCCGCATGCCGACTACGTGGCGTTCGAGCAGCGGGTGCTGCCGCTGGTCGCGAAGTACGGGAAGACGGCGAGCGGCTGGGAGGAGATCGCCGCCGCGCCGGCCGCGACGAACGCCGTCATTCAGTACTGGGCGGTCACCCGAGACAAACCGGCGGTCGCCGCGGCAGCCGGGGCCGGCGCGAAAGTGATCATGTCCCCGGCGAACCGGACCTACCTGGACATGCAGTACGACCTGCTGACCCCCGGCGGGCTGCACTGGGCGGGAACCATCGACCTGCCGGCCGCGTACGACTGGGACCCGGCGACGTGGGCGCACGGCGTCCCGCCGGAGTCGGTGCTGGGGGTGGAGGCGCCACTCTGGTCGGAGACGCTGCGCGACTACCGCGAGGTGGAGTTCAGCGCGTTCCCGCGGATGGCGGCGATCGCCGAGCTGGGCTGGTCACCCCGATCCGCACACGACTGGGTCTCGTTCCGGGACCGGCTCGGCCGTTACGGCCAGGGGTGGGTGCGACGCGACGTGCACTTCTACAGATCGCCCGAGGTCAGGTGGTCCTGACCTCGGGCGCGCTGCGATGTCCGTACGCCGGAAAGCGTCTTTTGATCCTCAGGCCGGAGCCGCGGCCGGCGTGCGGCCCGTGACCGCCTCGTCGTCGACGACCGGGAAGTGGCAGGCGGTCAGGTGCGACGCCGGGTCGTCCAGCCGCGTGACCAGCGGCGGCTCCTCGGTCGCGCAGATGTCCTGCGCCTTCCAGCACCGGGTCCGGAAACGGCAGCCGGACGGCGGGTTGATCGGGCTCGGCACGTCGCCGGTGAGCAGCACGCGGTTGCGCTGAGCCCGGTCACGCCGGACCGGGTCGGGCACCGGGACGGCCGACATCAGCGCCACGGTGTATGGGTGCCGCGGGTTCTTGTAGAGGTCGTCACGGTTCGCGATCTCCATGACCTTGCCCAGGTACATCACGGCGACGCGGTCGGAGATGTGCCTGACCACCGACAGGTCGTGCGCGATGAAGACGTAGGTCAGGTCGAACTCGCTCTGCAGGTCCTCCAGCAGGTTGACCACCTGCGCCTGGATCGACACGTCGAGCGCGGAGACCGGCTCGTCGGCGATGATCAGTTTCGGCCGCAGCGCGAGCGCCCGGGCGATGCCGATGCGCTGGCGCTGGCCGCCGGAGAACTCGTGCGGGTACCGGTTGTAGTGCTCCGGGTTGAGACCGACGAGCTCCAGCAGCTCCTGCACGGCCTTCTTCAGGCCCTGCGGGGTCGGGATGTTCTGGATCTGCAGCGGCGCGGAGATGATCGTGCCGATGGTGTGCCGCGGGTTCAGCGACGAGTACGGGTCCTGGAAGATCATCTGGACGTCGCGCCGCAGCGGCCGCAGCTGCGCCATGTTGCGGTGACTGATGTCCTGACCCTCGAAAACGATCTTGCCGCCGGTCGGCTCCAGGATCCGGGTGAAGAGCCGCCCGGCCGTCGACTTGCCGCAGCCGGACTCGCCGACCAGGCCCAGCGTCTCGCCGGCCTGCACGGTCAGGTCGATGCCGTCCACCGCGCGGACCGCGCCGACCTGGCGCTTGAACAGCCCCTTCGTGATCGGGAAGTGCTTCTGCAGCCCGGTCACCTCGAGCAGGTTCTCGCTCATGGTTCTCTCTCTTCCCCGCTCAGAGGTTCGGTGCGATGTCTTCCTGGAAGAGCCTGTTGCGCTCCTCCGGCGGCATGTGGCAGGCGACCGAGTGCACCCCGCCGGTCAGCACCGGAACCTCGGTGAACGACCGGTCGCCGTTACGGCCCGCGTACGGGCAGCGCGGGTGGAAGGCGCAGCCCGACGGCAGGTTGATCAGGCTGGGCGGCGAGCCCTTGACCGGGATGAGCCGATCCCTGACCTCCCGGTCCAGGCGCGGCATCGAGCCGAGCAGACCCCAGGTGTACGGGTGCTGCGGCCGCTGGAACAGGTCGATCGTCGGGCCCTTCTCGATCACCTTGCCGCCGTACATCACCAGGACCTCGTCGGCCAGCTCGGCCACCACGCCGAGGTCGTGCGTGATCATGATGACCGCGGAGCCGAACTCGGCCTGCAGATCCCGGATCAGGTCCAGGATCTGCGCCTGCACGGTCACGTCCAGAGCCGTGGTCGGCTCGTCGGCGATCAGCAGCTTCGGGTCGTTGACCAGCGCCATCGCGATCATCGCGCGCTGACGCATACCCCCCGAGAACTGGTGGGCGTAGTCGTTGAAGCGGCGCGCCGGCTGCGGGATGCCGACCCGGGCGAGCATGTCGATCGCCCGTTCCCGGGCCACCTTCTTGTTCACCCCGGGGTGGTGCACCCGGTACGCCTCGACGATCTGCGACCCGACGGTGAAGTACGGGTGCATCGCGCTCAGCGGGTCCTGGAAGATCATCGACATCTTGCCGCCGCGCAGGCCGCGGACGTCGGCGTCGGAGGCGCTGACCAGTTCCTGCTCGTCCAGCCAGATCTCGCCGGTGACCTTCGCGTTGCTGCGGGTCCGGTGCAGGCCCAGCAGGGCCAGCGAGGTGACGCTCTTGCCGGAGCCGGACTCGCCGACGATGCCGAGCGTCTTGCCGGCCTCCAGCGAGAACGACGAGTCGGTGACCGCCTGCACGATGCCGTCGTCCGTCTCGAACCGGACGTTGAGATCCTTGACCTCGAGGAATGGGCGTGACATTCGCTCTCTCCTCAGCCCAGCCGCACGCGCGGGTCGATGGCGCTGTAAACCAGGTCGACAACCAGGTTCGCGATGACGATGAAGAACGCGGCGATCATCGTGACGCCCAGGATCACCGGCAGGTCGTTGCCGCGGATCGCCTGGAGGGCCTGATAGCCCAGACCGCGCAGGTTGAAGACGGCTTCGGTGAGGACCGCGCCGCCGAGCAGCGCGCCGAGGTCGAGACCGAAGATCGTGACGATCGGGGTCAGACCCGATCGCAGCGCATGCTTGCCGATCACGATCCGCTCGGTCAGGCCCTTGGCCCGCGCCGTGCGGATGTAGTCCTCGCCCAGCGTCTCCAGCATGTTCGCCCGGGTCAGGCGGGCGTAGGTGGCGGCGAAGAGGAAAGCCAGCGTGATCCAGGGCAGCAGCATCTGGATGAACCATTCGCTGGGACTCTCCAGGAACGGCACGTAGTTGCCCTCCGGCAGCCAGCCGAGCCAGTTCACGAAGATCTGTTTGGAGAGCAGGCCGGTGAAGTAGATGGGCAGCGAGACGCCGGCCAGGGCAATGAACATCACCGCCCGGTCGGGTATCGATCCCTTCCGCAACGCCGAGATAACACCCGCCGTGACACCGCCGATCAACCAGAGGATCGCCGCGCCCAGTGCCAGCGAGAGCGTCACCGGCAGATCGTCCATCAGGAGCGGGGTCACCTCCTGCTCGGTCTTGAAGGAGTAACCGAGGCACGGGGCGTCGCAGTGCTGGACATCCGGGCCGTTCGCGTAGTCGCGGCCTGCCACGATGCCTTTGAGGAACTTGCCGTACTGCACCAGGATCGGGTCGCTGAGGCCCATCTTCTCCCGGATGCCCTCGACCGCGACCTTGTCGGCGGTCTTACCGATGTAGAGCAACGCCGGGTCGCTACCGGTGAGCTTCGGAACCATGAAGAAGATGCCGAAAGTCACGAGCGTGACCACGAGCAGCGTCAGGACGGCGTTGATCAGCCGCCGGATGAGATAAGCCACCACGTCGTTCGGCCGAACGACGGGCGGGCGCCGGAGTGAACCGGCGCCCGCCCGCCGCGGGCGGCCTTCACCAACCCTTCGAATTACCCGATGCGATCAGGACTGGTTACTTGCCGTCGCTGACGCCGAGGGCCTGGAAGTCGACCATGCCGAAAGCGTCGTGGATGTAGACGTTCGTCAGCCGCGGGTTGCGGTAGTTGAGCGCCTTGTCGACCACGAAGGGCAGGTAGTACGCACCCTCCATGATCTTGTGGTTGATCTGCGAGTAGACGTCCGCCGCCTTGGTGGCGTCGGTCTCGCCCGCGGCCTGGTCGAACAGGGCGTCGATCGACGTGTCCTTGATCAGCGGCAGGTTGTAGTTGCCGTTGTTCAGGATGAAGCGGCTGTCCGCCAGCGGCTGCAGGTAACCCGAGCCGGTCGGGTAGTCGGCGCCCCAGCCGGCGATCTCGATGCCGTAGCCCTTGGACTTGACGTTGTCGGGCGCACCGATGACGGAGGAGATGTTGCCACCGTCGTACTGCTCGATCGCGGCGTTGATGCCCACGGCCTTCAGCGCGGCCTGCAGCGCCTCGGCGGTCTTGACCTCGGCCGGCTTGTTGTTACGAACGGCGATCTTGGTGTCGAAGCCGTTCGGCTTGCCACACGCGGTGAGGGCCTTCTTGGCCTCCTCCGCCTGCGGCTTGCCCTGGAGCCGGTTGAACGGGTCGTACTTGGTGTCCGAGCCCGCGATGTTCGGCGGCAGCATGCTGGTGCCGATGTCGCCACCCGCGATCGGGCCGCCACGCGCGGTCTGCAGCGAGGTCGGGTCGGCGGCGTAGATGACCGCCTTGCGGCAGTCGATGTTGTCGAACGGAGCGACGTTGGTGCTAAGCGCGGCGTAGCGGATGAAGCCCGTGGTCGGGGTGTCCGCGTTCGCCTTCAGCGTCGGGTCCTGAAGGATCTTGGTCCGCGAGGCGGCCTGCACACCGGTCTGGCCGACGTCGAGGTCCGCGGTGCCGGCGATGAGCCGGCTGTCCATGTCCTCGGCGTTGGTGGTGACCGTCAGGTTGATCTGGTCCGGCAGCGCCTTGCGGATGGTGTCCGTGGAGGCGTCCCAGTTCGGGTTGCGCACCCACATCGCGCCCTTACCGGGCTGGATGCTGCCTTCCTTGAACATGTACGGGCCGGAGGAGGCCGGCGCCGCGTTGTACTGCGCGCCCTTGTCCCGCTTCTGCGGCACCGGGCCGGCGCCCGGCATGGCCAGCAGGTAGAGGAAGTCGGACTTCGGCTCCTTCAGGTGGAAGACGATCGTCGAGTCGTCCGGCGTCTCGACGGTCTTCAGACCCAGCTTGTTCGGGTCGGTGTCCTTGTACGGACCCTTGTAGCCCTGGCCCTGGTCGAGGATGTCGATCAGGTAGACCGGGCCGCCCGGCAGCACGTCCTGCGCGAAGATGCGCTCGATGCCGTACTTGATGTCCTTCGACGTGATCGGCGTGCCGTCGTCGAACTTGATACCGCTCTTCAGCTTGAACGTGTAGGTCTTCTTGTCCGCGCTGATCTCCGGCAACGCGGAGGCGAGGTCGGGCTGGAGCTCCAGACCGGGCTTCTCCGGCGCTGACGCGTAGTCGACCAGCTTGCGGGTGTAGAGCCGGTTCAGGTTCCACACGAACGCGTAGTAGCCACGCGCCGGGTCCCAGAAGTCGGCGTCCTGCGCGCTCCACAGGTTCAGCGTGCCGCCCTTGGTGGTGGACGGGTTGACCACGCTGGTGATCGCGGCGTTGTAGGCGGACTTGCCGTTGCCGGAGCCGCTGGTCTTGTTGTCGTCGCTCTTGGAACCGCCACAAGCGGCGGTCGTGAGGCCGAGTGCGAGCGCGACGCCAGCCGCGGCTATCGCCCTAGTCTTCCTTGACACCTGTACTCCTACCTCCTCGAACAGCGGAACCAAGCGGTCCGCGAAACATGCGATGTTCCAGCTACCGCCAGGGATCAGCGGGCCTTCGGGTCGAGCGCGTCACGCAGGCCGTCACCGAAGAGGTTGAAGGCCAGGACGGTAATGAAGATCAACGTGCCGGGGATGATCATGAACATCGGGTCGATCTGGTAGACCGGGACCGCCGACGAGAGCATGCCGCCCCACGACGGGTTGGGCGGCGGGATGCCGACACCGAGGAAGCTGAGTGCGGCCTCGGTCAGGATGTTCGTCGGGATGATCAGCGTGGTGTACACGAGGATCGGCGCCGCCAGGTTCGGCAGCAGCTCCCGCATCAGGATCCGCGGCGAGCGCGCGCCCATGCTGCGGGCCGCCTCGACGAACTCACGCTCACGCAACGACAGCGTCTGCCCGCGGACGATCCGGCCGATGTACGGCCAGCCGAAGAAGCCGATGACACAGACCAGCACCGCCACGCGCGACCATCGGGCGTTGAGACCCAACATCTCGTACGGCAGGACCGAGACCAGTGCGATCGAGAAGAGCAACTGGGGGAAGGCGAGCAGGAAGTCCATCACCCGGCTGATCGTGGCGTCGACCCAGCCGCCGAGGAAGCCGGCCGCCAGCCCGAAGATCACGCCGAGAATCGTGGAGACCAGCGCGGAGAGGAAAGCGACAGTCAGCGACGTCTGGGCGCCGTAGAGGACCCGGCTGAAGATGTCCCGCCCGGAGTCCGGCTCGACACCGAAGAGGAATTCCGTGCTGATGCCGCCGAACGCGCCCTTCGGCGTACCGAAGGTCGGGTCGAGCGTCTCGTTGTGGAACTCGTCGATCGGATGGCCGAACCACTTCGTGAGCAGCGGCGCCAGGATCGCGATCAGAATCAGGAAGATGACGACGCAGGCGCCACCGAGAGCCACCTTGTCCTTCTTCAGGCGGCGCCACGCGATCTGCTTCAGCGAGCGGCCGGCGATCGCCTTCTCGGCGGGCCCCCGCACTTCAGCCGCGTCGGCCGTCAGTGCCGACTCCTCGTCGGTGACCGACGCTTCTGGGCCAAGCGACATCTGTTTCGCCGGTCCTCTCCCGGCCACCACCCAGCAGCGAAGAGTCCACGGCCTTCAGGCGCGTGGCACGGAAGCTCCCACGACCCGGAGACGATGGCCCACGCTGCCGGCGGTAAACCGATCGGTTATCGCATGCCTCGAGTGCCGGCCCCCGTCGCATCCGGCCACGATCGGGCCGGGGCCACGAGGGCACCTGATGGCGGGTGTGGCCGCCATCGAGAGGAACATTCACCTAGTGCGGTGCTCGGGTCAAGCTCACCGACCGCACGCGGATGCTTCCGTGTCTCCCTCGTGATGTCACCGTGACCTAGACGCCGAACAAACGGAAGGTACCGCGTAAGGGGCTCGCAAGTAGCCAATCCGGGCCAAACTGCTTGCATCACGTTACTTCGGCGTTACCGCATGTAAATTCTGCACTTCTAAACCGCCCGACGGCCCTCGAATGCCCGACCGAGGGTGATTTCGTCCGCGTACTCCAGATCACCGCCGACCGGCAGCCCGCTCGCCAACCGGGTCACCGCAATACCCATCGGCTTCACGAGCAGCGCCAGATAGGTCGCCGTCGCCTCCCCCTCGGTATTCGGATCGGTCGCCAGGATCAGTTCCTTGACCTCCCCGGTGCCCAGACGGATCAGCAACTCACGGATCTTCAGATTGTCCGGCCCGATGCCCTCCAGCGGGTTGATCGCCCCGCCGAGCACGTGGTACCTCCCGCGGAACTCGCCGGTCCGCTCGATCGCGACGACATCCTTCGGCTCCTCGACCACGCACAACACCTCATTGGTGCGGCGCGTGTCGCGGCAGACGCGGCACTGCTCCGACTCGGCCACGTTGAAACAGGTGGTGCAGAACCGCACCAACTCCTTCACCTTACGCAGCGCCGAGGACAACCGGTTCACATCGGCCGGATCAGCGGACAGGACGTGGAACGCGATGCGCTGAGCCGACTTCGGGCCGACGCCCGGCAGCCGGCCCAGCTCATCGATCAGGTCCTGAATGGCACCCTCATACACGAGATCAGAACCCCGGCAAGGAGAGGCCGCCGGTCGCCGGACCCATCTTCTGCTCGGCCAGCTCCCGCTGCGCCTCGGCCGCATTGTGGATCGCGGCGAGCACCAGATCCTCCAGCGTCTCCACGTCATCCGCGTCGACCGCCTTCGGGTCGATCTTCACGGCCTTGTACTCCCCCAGCCCGGTCACCGTGACCGTCACCAGGCCGCCGCCGGCAGTCCCGGTCAGCTCGGCCTCGGCCAGCTCGGCCTGAGCCTTCGCGACCTGCTCCTGCATCTTCTGCGCCTGCTTCATCAGCTGCTGCATGTTCGGCTGTGCACCGGGGCGCATCGCATTGCTCCTCAAGTAGTCATCAACACCTGCTGGACGACCGCCGTCAATTCCCGGACGGGCGTCTCGTCAACCGCCGCCAGCGTAGCCGCCGCGCCGCCGGTTCCCGGTCAGCGCATCGTCGCGCCGCGGTCCACGGCCTGCTTCCGGGCTGCGGCGTGGTCGCTCTTTCCTGCTTCTCCCGTACGGCGTCAGCCCGGCCCGCGCCCACCGGGAACAGCCCCGGCGGCAAACGCGCACGCCGCACCCCGTTGGCTCGCCCGAGCCGACCGGAAACCAGCGCACAGCCACCGCCCGCCACCCGCCGCCGACACCGCTCAGTCCCGGGCGTTCGGGTGGCGAGCCGGCCGCCACGCGCTGCACCGCCGCCACTCCCCGTCCGAGCGCCACTGCCGCCGGACCGCCACCTCGCCGGCCGCCGCTCGGCGGCCGGTCGGCTCCCGGTCGCTTGGACCGTTCCCGGCGTTCGGCCGGCTCCCGGGCCTTCGGGCGGGTCCCGCGCGCTCCCCGGTCGTTACACCTCGCCGATCTTCTCGGCGCCGAAAGCATCACGCAGCAGCTGGAAAGCCTGCTCCTCACTGCTCTGGCGCGCCGTCTTCTCGTCGATCACCTCGTCGAGCGGCTCGTCCCCCGGGTCGAAGCCCTCGAATCCGGCGGCGCTGGGCGGCCCGTCGTACTCCGGGTCATACGGCGCCTCGCCGATCGGAGTGCCGTCGGACCAGGCCGAACCCCCACCCGCGCCGCCTGCCGCCGGAGCCGCTCCGGGCCCGCCCGGCGAAGCCGGACGCCCAGAGACACCCTTGGCCGCGTTGGCCGCAGCAGCACGGGCGGCAGCCAGGCCGCTGCTGGGGATCGTGTTCCCACCACGAGCCGCGGCAGCCCGAGCCGCCTCCATCGCAGCCGAACGAGCAGGGGCAGCCGGAGCAGCCGGGGCAGCCGGGGCAGCCGAACGAGCCGGAGCAACCGCCGACGGCAACGCCGGGGCTGACGGGCCGCTCGACGCTGCTCGCGTCGCCGACTCAGTCGGCGCCATTGAAGGTGTCGGGCCGGCCGACGTCGCCGAAGCCGCCGGGCCCGCCGGCGCGGCGGGGACGGACGCCGCCGCGGCGGAAACAACCGCGTGAGCAGCCGCAGCCGGTGACACGTCCTGACTTCCCGAGCTGGACGGCACCGCGGGTGACGACACGCCCGATGCGGCGGCGCTGACCGACGGCGATCCGCCCGCCGAGGCGCTGACCGGGGTCGGCCGGCCCGCCGAAGGCGTGGACCCCGGCGCACCGACGCCCGGGTTCGCCGGGGGCGTCACAACCGGCTGATCCTCGGGCACGGGCTCCGGACGCACAGCGGAACTCGGCACCGGACCGGGGTCAGATGGAGAAGCCGAGGCGTCCGCACCCCAGTAGGCGGCCGCCTGCGTCGGCCGGCTCTCGGAAGTGACCGGAACAGCCCGGGCCACAGAACCGGGCTTCACCGGCTCGGGCCAGCCGTCATCCGCCACGACCGGCGCCGGGCGCGGGGCTACTGAACCCGGACGGACCGGCTCCGGCCAGTCGGTGTCGTCGCCGGAACTCGCAGCAACGCCCTGCCCGCCCGAAGCGTCGGAGTCTGCCGGCCCTCGCTCGGAGGCGGCCTCCCGCTCGAGAACGAACTCCCGGTCGGCAACAGCCCCCCGGTCGGTAACAGCCACCCGCTCGGGAACAGCCCCCCGCTCCGGGGCGACGGCAGACGACGGAGCAGCAGAGGCCGGCCAGTCGTCGTCGGAGTCGGCGGCGGCCGGGCGCTGCGGGCGGGACGGACGCGACTCCGTACGCCCGGTGTTGCGCTCGGGCGCCGTGGAGGCCGACGACGTGGCGCGGCCGGCGGGCATACGCCGCGCGGCCGACTGGTCGGTGGACGGCGGGCGGCTGCGCGGGGCCGCGTTGCGGGACGGCGGCTCGGTGGTCGCGTCGCCGACGTCACAGCGGATCTGCCAGCGCCCGCCGAGCTCACTGGCGAACTCCGTGGTGATCAGCTCGGAGTAGGTGAGGAAGCGCTCCGCATACCTAGGGGTCGGTGCGAGGAAGAAGACGGTGTCGCCGTCGACGTCGTGCAGGCCGATGCCGCTGTTCTGCATCACCTTGATCTTGGCGTCCTTGGCCCCGAACGCCTGCCACACCGTCCGGACCTGGGGCAGGCCCGGCCGCGGCGGAGCGGGCGGCTCCAGGTCGGCCGGGGGTTCCTCGTCCCACGGCGGCTCGTCGTCATACGGCTCCCCCGCCGGACCGTCGGCAACCTGATTCCAGTCCACCTCGGGAACAGCCGCGGGCGCTGCCGTGTCCGCCAAGTCACCGGACGCGGCACGAACCTCACCAGCGGCCCCCGCCTCGGACCCAGCCTGAGCCGCGGAGACGGA
>NZ_BOMH01000069.1 GCF_016862095.1 Actinoplanes cyaneus | reverse complement strand
CTCGTGCGCAGCCGGAGCCGGGGCAGCGGAACCCGAATCGGACGCAGCCGGAGCCACGGAGACCGGCTCCGACGCGGGCGCGGCAGAGACCGGCGACGCGGGAACCGGCTCGGACGCGACGGACGGGGCCGCGCCCGCGTCGAGCGCGGCAGAAGGCGCGGCGACGGCGTCAGGCGCAACCGCAGGAGCCGAAACCGGCGCGGGCACCGCCGGCTGCGCGGAGACCGGCGTCGCACCAGCGGGAGAAGCGCCCGCAGCGGGCGCAGGCGAAACCGGCCGAGCCGGCCCCGGCTTTCCCCGGGCAGCCGCCGCGGCCGCGGCCGCCGCCCGAGCCGCCGCGAGCCCGCCACCCGACCCGCCGGAGAGCGGCCCGTCCTCCACCGGCGCCGGCGAGGCACCCGGCACGGACGGGACCTGCAGGGGATCGAGTGGCGCCGGCGGGGCGTCCGCCAACCCCCGTACGCCGGAAATGGGTCCTTGTTTCTCCAGACGCTCCAGCCGCTGCAGCAGAGCGCCGGTCGAGTCGTCGGCGCCGGGCAGCAGCATCCGGGCGGTGATCAGCTCGAGCAGCAGGCGGGGCGCTGTCGTCCCGCGCATCTCGACCAAGCCGCTGTGCACGATGTCGGCGCAGCGGGACAGGGTCGCCGCGCCGAGCCGGACGGCCTGCCCGTGCATGGTCTCCAGCTGGTCGGCCGGGCCGTCGATCAGGCCCTTGGCGACCGCATCCGGCACCTGCTGCAGGACGATCAGGTCGCGCAGGCGCTCCAGCAGGTCGGACGCGAAACGGCGAGCGTCGTGGCCGGCCTCGGCGACCCGGTCGATGGTCTGGTAGGCGGCGGCGCCGTCACCGTTGGCGAGGGCATCGCACATCTCGTCGATCAGGGCCACGTCGGTGACGCCGAGCAGGGCGACCGCCCGCGCGTAGCTGACACCTTCCGGCCCGGCGCCGGCGATCAGCTGGTCGAGCACCGACAGCGTGTCCCGCGCGCTGCCGCCGCCGGCCCGGACCACCAGCGGGAACACCGCCGGATCGACGGTGACGCCCTCGGCCTCGGTGAGCTGCTGCAGGTAGGGCCGCAGCGTCGCGGGCGGGATCAGCCGGAAGGGGTAATGATGGGTCCGCGAGCGGATGGTGCCGAGCACCTTGTCGGGCTCGGTGGTGGCGAAGATGAACTTCACGTATTCCGGCGGCTCCTCGACGAGCTTGAGCAGCGCGTTGAAGCCGGCCGACGAGACCATGTGCGCCTCGTCGATAACGTAGATCTTGTAGCGACTGTTGGCCGGCGCGAAGAACGCCTTCTCCCGCAGCTCACGGGCGTCGTCGACACCACCGTGGCTGGCCGCGTCGATCTCGATCACGTCGATCGAGCCGGCGCCGTCGTTGGCCAGCGACTTGCAGGACCCACAGACGCCGCACGGCTCCGGGGTGGGGCCCTGCTCACAGTTGAGCGAGCGGGCCAGGATGCGCGCGCTGGACGTCTTGCCGCAGCCGCGTGGCCCGGAGAAGAGATAGGCGTGGTTGAGCCGGCCACTGCGCAACGCCTGCGACAGCGGCTCGGTCACGTGCTCTTGACCGATGACCTCGGCGAACGTGCGAGGACGGTACTTCCGGTAGAGGGCGAGAGCCACTCCTGCCACCTCCTGAACGACCGCGCCATTCTCCGTCGAGGGTGTGACAAGAACAAACGACATGCCCCGGAGAGTGCATGCCGGGAGGGAAACGAAAGGACCCCCCGTGCACCCGCCAGAGCCCGCTTATCCTTGCTGCCTTCCGGCCCTGGGGAGGTTCACAGGATGACGCCGCACGAGGGGCTGATCGACAGCCTACCCGGAGGGCGCCCGGACCGTCCGCCCACCCCTCCCGTGCGGAACCCCGCCGAGCCGTATGTATTCTGGCGCACGGAGGATTCGCCTAGAGGCCTAGGGCGCACGCTTGGAAAGCGTGTTGGGTTCACACCCTCACGAGTTCGAATCTCGTATCCTCCGCCAGCTTCACCAGCGGAAACATGCAAGGCCGGACCCAGCGGGTCCGGCCTTCTTGCTGTCCCCGTCTCAGTTCTGGTCTCATTCAGCGGAAGTCCGGGCCCCACGGGTCCGGACTTCAATGCCTTTCGTCCGTCTCACCCTCTCTAGCCCAGCACACCGTGGCCTCCTACCACCAGTAGCAACACTGGTGCCACCGACGGTAGGATGATGGCATGAAGATAAGCGTCAGCCTCCCCGATGAGGATGTCCGGTTTCTCGACGAACAGGGCACGAACCGTTCTGCGACCCTTCACGAGGCTGTCGCGCTTCTTCGCGACCGACAGCTCGCCGAGCAATACGCAGAGGCGTTCACCGAGTGGAACGGCTCAGCCGACGCAGACCTGTGGGACGCGACGACCAACGATGGCCTCCCCTCGTGAGATGGGGGGACATCGTGCGGGTCGATCTGAACCCTGCCACCCGAAGTGAGGCAAACAAGGTCAGGCCGGCGGTCATCGTCAGCAACGACGGCGCCAATCTCGCCGCGGAGCGATTCGGCCGCGGTGTCATCACCGTTGCGCCGATCACCTCGAACGTCAGAAAGCTCTATCCGTTCCAGGTGCTGATCGCCGCCGACCAGCTCGGGACCGGCCTCTCCAGCGAATCCAAGATCCAGGTCGAACAGGTCCGGGCTATCGACGTGACACGCATCAGCCGACGGCTCGGGCGGCTTCCCGCAGCTCTGCATGAGCCACTTCGTGACGCCCTGATCCTGCATTTGAACCTGCGAGGCGGCCGATCTTCGTAGGGTCACCAAGGTTGATGTCGGCTCAGCGGGTCAAGATCAAAGGCATTCGGCCGTACGCCGTGAGCACGCGCGCCGTGACTAGAGGGTGCCCCTGCGTGAGGCTGCTGCCGCCTCTCGTATGCTCCGGCGCGAAAACAGTGCAGGCGAGGGCCGGCCCCGATCGGGGCCGGCCCTCGTCGTCTCGGCGGTCGATGACGCCGCTGTCCGCTCGGCAAGCCGGCCGAAACCGGCGCGTGCCGGCGGAAACCGGCGCGTGCCGGCGCCACGTCAGAGTGGTCGGATGGTCTCCACGCCGGAGCGGGCCGGCGCGTACATGTCAGTGCAGACCGGCGTTCTCCGGGTCAGAGCTGGCCGGCCGCGATCGCGTCGTCCACCTCGGGGAAGATCGCGAAGTAGCGGGCCAGGCCGACGGCCTGCAGCAGGCCGGTCAGGAACGGGTTCGCGGCGGCGAAGCTGAGCCAGCCGCCTCTAGCCGCGATCACTTCTTTGCTGATGATGAACGTGCTCAAGCCGATCGAGTCGCAGAACTTCAGCTCGGTCAGGTCCACCACGATCCGCGGGACCGGACGGTCCAGCAGGCCGGTGAAGACGACGCGCAGCTCTTCGGCGGTGTCCGCGTCGAGCTCGCCCTTGAGGTGCAGCACGGCAACATCAGGCCGGTGCTCGGTGATGGTGGCGCGCATGGCAATCGCTTTCTACCCAAGTTCTACGGAATTTCAGGGTAGATTGCGCAGAATCGCGCACATCGGACTGAACGTGCGTCGCGGAGCGGCTTGACAGTCGGGCCGCAGCGCTACACACGAAGAATCTTGAGCGAACGGGTGGCCCGGCCCGGAAAGACGAACGGGCCGGACCCACGAGGGGTCCGGCCCATCTCAAAGGCTGGCCGAAACAGTCAAGCACCGACGGCGCAGCCCGGGCTCCTGGCGCGACTTACAGCTCGCGCCACCGCCAGCGTGGACCGCGCCACGCGTCGGCCAGGATCATCGCTGATGCCTTGCCGGGACACTGCTGCACCTTCGACTTACCCTCGGGTCCGCCCAGCTGGGCTTCGACCTCCCAGGTGCTGCCGTCGGTGCGGACGTAGACATCGCGGCGCTGGAGCCGGACGTCGCCATTCCACCAGTGATGCTCAACTCTCACGTGTCAAATCTACGACAGGCATCGACGAACCTGCCTTGGGGCGTTTCTGTGAATGTTTCTCACCGCCCGGTCGGAACCGCATTGTCTGATCCGGTGTATTTGGGTTGCGTGACTTGCGCAACACCCTATGTTGCTGGGCTGTCCATGATTCACTACGTAGCGTAATTCAACGCGTTGACGTGCGACGACATCTCGTTGTTACACAACAGCCTCTGATCATGCCCAACGGCCGAACGGACGAGGCGGACGCGGTACGCCCGGTCGATCCGGGATCAGGGCACACAGAGTGACGGATGTGACGGGAGAAAACAAGAGAGCCCGATCCGTGAGGATCGGGCTCTCCGATGGCGGTGGTGAAGGGATTTGAACCCTTGGAGGGCGTAAACCCTCACACGCTTTCGAGGCGTGCTCCTTAGGCCGCTCGGACACACCACCGGGAAGTACGTTACCGGACGCCCGAGCGTGCTCGTCGCCGGGTCACCCATAACCGCCCGCGACCACGCTGACCTGGCAAGATCGGCGAGAGCAATCGACGAGACGGAGACAATCACATGAGCGTTCACATCGGGGCCAAGCCGGGAGAGATCGCCGAGCGGGTGCTGCTGCCGGGTGACCCGATGCGGGCCAAGTGGATCGCGGAGACGTTCCTGGAGGACGCGGTCTGCTACACCGAGGTCCGCGGGATGCTCGGCTTCACCGGCACCTGGCAGGGGCAACGGGTCTCGGTGCAGGGCTCGGGCATGGGCATGCCGTCGGCGTCCATCTACACCCACGAGCTGATCAACGAGTACGGGGTGAAGTCGGTCATCCGCATCGGCTCCTGCGGCGCGCTGGCGATGGACCTGAACCTGGGTGACGTCGTGGCCGCCATCGGCTCGGCGACGGACTCGAACATGAACCGCGCCCGCTTCGACGGCCTGATCGACTACGCCCCGGTGGCGGACTTCGGCCTGCTCCGGACCGCGGTCGACGTCGCCGAGGCGCAGGGTGTGCCGATGCGGGTCGGCCCGATCCTGGCCGCTGACGCGTTCTACACCGACCGGCCGGACCTCTACGACACGCTGGCGCTCTACGGCGTGCTGGCGGTCGAGATGGAGTCCGCCGCGATCTACACCATCGCGTCCCGGTACGGCGCCAAGGCGCTGACGATCCTGACCGTGAGCGATCACATCAAGCGCGGTGAGGCGATGGAGTCGAGCCAGCGCGAGCAGGGCTTCAGCAACATGGTGAAGATCGGCCTCAACACGATCATCGCCTGACGGTCCGTCTTCCGGCTGGTGCTCACGGTCGTTATGAGGCACGAACAACGACCGTGAGCACCAGCCCGAAGAGCGAGGCGCGCCGCAACCCGGACCAGCCGGCAACGCCGCGCGCCGGACGCACGCCACAGCCCGGCACGACGCGCGGATGCCGCTCGCGCCGGGCACACGGGACGCGACTCGCGGAGAGCGGCCGCACGGGACGCGACTCCCGGCGCACGGTCGCACGGGACGCGGCTCGCGGCGGGCGGGCAGGCGCCGTACCGGGAAAGGGTCTAGCGGAAGAAGTCGCGCATGAGCTGGGCACACTCGGGTTCCAGGACACCACCGTAGACCTCGGGGCGGTGATTGAGCCGCGGGTCGCGCACGACGTCGAACAGGGAGCCGACCGCACCCGTCTTCGGCTCCCACGCGCCGAAGACCAGCGTCGCGATCCGGGCCAGCACCAGCGCTCCGGCGCACATCGTGCACGGTTCGAGCGTGACCACCAGGGTGCAGTCCTCGAGGCGCCACTCGCCGCGGACGGCGGCGGCCCGGCGCAGTGCCAGGATCTCGGCGTGCGCGGTCGGGTCGCCGGTGAGTTCGCGTTCGTTGCCGGCCGCGGACAGCTCGGCGCCGTCCGGGCCGAGAACGATCGCGCCGACCGGCACGTCGGACGGCGACGTGGACGCGACGGACAGGGCCCGCCGCATCCACAGCTCATGCCGCTCGCGACGGATCACGCCTCGCGCAGCTCTTCCATCTCGTCGCCGCACCCGATCTTCTGGCAGATCTCGGCGGTGATGTCGGAGGGCAGCATGCCCTCCATGCCGCAGAGTGCCAGCAGTCGCTGTGCGGGGACGCCCAGATCGTTCAGCAACTCGGCGTCACCGACCGGGTCGGCGTCCGGGTCGGCGACCGGCCGGTCCTCCTCCTCGTCCTCGTCGTCGCCCTCGGCGGGAGCGGCCAGGTCGTCGACCTCGACGGCCGGTGTCTCCACCTCGCCGAGCAGCACCGACCCGATCCGGGACTCCGCGGCGAACGCCGAGTCGGACCCGAAGACCCGCAGGTCCTCGCCCTCGTCCAGGCGCAGGATCGCGAGGTACTCGTCGTCACTCTCGGCGAACAGCAGCGCCAGCTCGGCATCCGGCTCGACATCCCGGAGCGCATCCACCACCTCGTCGATGTCGGCCAGGCCAGAAAGGTCCAGCTCCGACGCAGTCCACCCGTTCTTGCCCCGGGCGACAGCGGCAGCGAAAATCGACACGATTCCCCCAACGCGGTTCTAATCCTCAGCGCCTGACGGTAGCTGGTGGGGCGGCGGGCGCGACGCGCCACGCCCTTTGACGCGACGAGATCAGTTCGTGGCGCGGCGGCGGGTCGCGATGAGCTCGCGCAACCGCATGCCACGCACCCGTTGCGGCGGCGCCGACTCACGGACCGATCTGGCGTGGGCCAGGGCCGCCAGCAGTTCCAGACGGCGACGGCAGCGATCCTCGTCGAGGCGCTGCGATGCGGGTGCCATGCTGCCGAGATTGCCGATCGGAACCGGCCTTCGTCAAGGGTCGTCGCGCACTTCGCGGACACCCGTGCGGAGGGCGATCAAGACCCTCCGGAGCGTTGTTGATCACCAGAGCGGGAAGTCCAGCGTGTCGATCCACCGCAGGGCCACGAACGCGACGGTGACGGAGAGCCCGACACCGCTCGCGCAGGCCACGCCGAGTGCCACGCCACGGTCCCCGACCTGGGTGAGGATCAGGGCGACCAGCCAGGCGCTGACCGCGGCGCCGATGGACCACCACGCATAGGACGCCAGGTCACGCCCGAGACTGCCGAAGAGCGCCATCCACACCGCGCCGGTGGCGAGCCCGCTGAGCACCGGGCCGGCGCCGATCGGGTGCGGCTCGCGGTAGACCGGGCGCGGCGGAAGCCCCGCGTACCCCCCTGGTGGCGGCTGAGGCTGCATGGAACCAGACTATCCGGGACGACCGGAATCGCGGATGTCTGCCAGGATGGCGCGGTGCGCGTACCCAGAATTCTCTCCGGTCTGACAATCGCGGCCGTGGTCCTGAGCGGTTACGGCATCGCCGCCGCGTCCGGGCCAGGCCTGCAGCCGGTTGCCGCCGTCACCACCGCCGCGGCGCCGGCGAAGGTAAAGGCAGCCGCGCCGGCCAAGGTCAAGGCCGCCGCGGCGAAGAAGTATGCCTTCCCTGTCGCCGCCAAGAAGGCGTCCTGGCACAACACCCACTCGGGTTACCCGGCCACCGACATCTTCGCGGCGTGCGGCTCCAAGTTCGTGGCCACGACCAGCGGCGTGGTCCTGGAGATCAGCCTCAAGGACAAGTTCAAGAAGGGGATGAAGGACGGGCCGTACAACGGTGGCCTGTTCGTCTCGATCCTCGGCGACGACGGGGTGCGCTACTACGGCTCGCACCTGCAGTCGGTGACCACCGGCATCAAGAAGGGCGTCCGCGTCAAGACCGGCCAGCTCCTCGGCAAGGTCGGCCACACCGGCAACGCCAGCGGCGTCTGCCACCTGCACTACGGCATCTCGCCGCCGTGCGCCAAGGCCGGCGACTGGAAGGTCCGCCGCGGCGTGGTCTGGCCCTACACGTTCCTCGCGTCATGGCGCAAGGGCGGCCAGAAGAACCCGGGCTCGGCCATGCGCGCCTGGCGCAACAAGCACCACTGCAAGGCCTGATTCAAGATCTTCATTGCCCATCTCCGCCGGGGTACGGACCGTCGCTCCCGCGGGGACCCTTCCGGCCCGAGCAGGGCGCTGGCGCGCCCTTGACGCTCAGCCCGCAAGGGCGATGTCCGTGGGTGGGCACAGGTCAGAACAGAAAAGCGAGACGATTCCGGGGCCCGTGCCGACGCGCGGGTCCCGCCGTCTATAACGATGACGTGCGGATTGCGGTCATCGGACTGGGACTGATCGGCGGCTCGTTGCTGCGCGCCCTGGCGGCGGCGGGCCACGAAGTGACCGGCTTCGACGCCGACCCCGCGACCCGCGAGCTGGCTCAGGACGCGGGTCACCGGGTGTTCGACTCCGCCGCGGGCGCGATGGCCGGGACCGAGGTGACGGTCCTGGCAGTGCCGTTGCCGTACCTGCCGGGCCTGATCGCCGACCTGGCCGGATATGACGGCGTGCTCACCGACGTCACCTCGGTGAAGGGCCCGGTGCGAGCGCTCGCGCAGAGCAACGGGGTCCGCCGGTTCGTCGGCGGGCATCCGATGGCGGGCACCGAGCAGTCCGGGTTCGCCGCCTCCGACCCGGAGCTGTTCGACGGCCGCGTGTGGGTGCTCTGCCTGGAGGAGGAGACGGGTCTCGCCGATTGGCTGACCCTGGCCGGGCTCTGCACCACCCTGGGCGCCCGGGTCGTTCCGGCGACCGCGGCCGAGCACGACGACGCGGTCGCGGCGGTCAGCCACGTCCCGCACCTGGTGGCCATCGCCCTGACCCGGCTGCTCGACGGCAATCCGCTGGCCGCGTCTCTGGCCGCGGGCTCGTTCCGGGACGGCACCCGGGTGGCCGCGACCCGCGCCGAGCTGATCGCGGCGATGTGCGGCGGAAACGCGGAGGCGGTCAGCCGGGTCCTGCGCCGGGTGTCGGCCGACCTGGACGAGATGACCTGGACGCTGTCCGGCGAGAATCCGGTGGGCGCCCTGCTGCCGACCCTGTATCCCGCCGTCGAGCTGCGGCAGGCCTGGCCGCCCGCGCCCGGTGCCGCCGGCCGGATGACAGCCGGCGCGGGGGCGCTGCTGACGCTCGGAAGGTCCGGCGGATGGGTGACCGCGGTCGACGGCGACCAACTGTCGACAATGCGGCCGGAAACTGACCGCATTGACGCCTAGCGTGGTTCTCGACGAAGAGACACGACGTGAAGGAGTCGGCATGCCCGGTCAGGTGGGACCCATCAGCAACGAGCAGGAGGGTCTGCTCGGTTACCTCGCCCAGATGCGCTACGTGATCAAGCTGACCGCGCACGGCCTCACCCCGGAGCAGCTCCGGGCGGCACCGAGCGCCAGCCCGCTCAGCGTCGGCGGGCTGATCAAGCACTGCGCGTCCACCGAGGAGAACTGGATCGGTCAGATCCGTGGCGCCGAACAGAAGCCGGATTTCGCGGCGTACCAGGAGAACTTCCAGTTCGCCGAGGGTGAGACGGCCGAGGAGTTGTTCGCGCGTTACGACCGGGCGGCCGCGGTGACCGAGAAGACGGTCGCCGAGTTCGGCCTGGACCACCGGGTCCCGGTCGACCACTCGGTCCCGTGGAACCGGCCCGACCTCGACCACTTCACGACGCGCTGGATCCTGCTGCACCTGATCCAGGAGACCGCGCGGCACGCCGGCCACGCCGACATCATCCGCGAGTCGATCGACGGCGCCACGGCGTACCCGCTGATGGCGGCCGCCGAGGGCTGGCCCGAGACGCCGTGGCTCAAGCCCTGGACGAAGGAGAGCTGAGGCTCTGGACGAGCGAGCCGAGTCCCTGGGCCAAGGCGGGCCGAGGCCCCGGACCGAGGAGGGTCAAGGCCTCTCGCCCCGGTCCAGCCGGATCACCCGGCGGTCCGTGACGATCGCGGTGACCAGGTCGTGCGGGGTCACGTCGAAGGCCGGGTTGGCCGCGTCGCCCCACGCGGTCACCTCGGCGGCGCCACGGTCCTCGATCTCCACGTGCGCGCCGGTCGGCGTCGCCACATCCACGGTGGACTCCGGCGCCACGACGACGAACGGGAGGCCGGCCCGACGGGCGCCGAGCGCATGCGCGTACGTGCCGATCTTGTTGATCACGTCACCGTTCGCGCAGATCCGGTCGGCGCCCAGGATCACCGCGTCGACCTCGCCGCGGGCCATCAGGAACGGGCCGGCCGAGTCCACCGCGACCCGGTGCTCGATGCCCCACTGGGTCAGCTCCCACGAGGTCAGGCGCGCGCCCTGCAGCAGCGGACGGGTCTCGGAGGCGATCACTGCGCCGAGCGTCCCCCGCCGGTGCAGCTCGCCGACCACACCGAGCGCGGTGCCGACGGTCACCGCGGCCAGCCCGCCGGTGTTGCAGTGCGTGAGCAGCCGTGGCCGGTCCCCGCGCAGCTCGACGACGAGGTCGGCGCCGCGCGACGCCATCGCCAGGGAGGCGGCGATCTCCTCGTCCCGGATGGCGCACGCCTCGGCGAGCACCGCGTCCGGGCCGAGCGGCAGCAGGTGCGCGGCCCGTTGCGCGCCGCGGGCCAGGTTCACCGCCGTGGGCCGCGCCGTCTCGATCTTGCGGACCGCGTTGCCGAGCGCCACGGGGTCGTCCCCGTGCACCCGGGCGGCCAGCGCGACGCCGAACGCCCCGGCCACGCCCAGCGCAGGAGCGCCGCGCACGGCCAGCGACTGAATCGCCGCGACCAGCTCGCCGACGGTGTGCAGCCGGAGCACCCGCAGCTCACCGGGGAGCACCGTCTGATCGATGATCTCGACAGCGCCGTCCACCCAGTCGATCGTCCGCATGCGAACGAGACTACCGAGCGCGTGCCGTCGCAGGGACGCGGCGACGCGACCCGTGATCAGCCGCTCACGTCGTACCCCAGCCGGATCCTGATCTGATCGGCGAGCGGGCCCTACTCTGGGGCGTATGGCATCTCGTGACCCGGTGGCCGACCTGCGGCGCATCGCGTTTCTGCTGGAGCGGGCGAACGAGGCGACCTACCGGGTGAAGGCCTTCCGGTCGGCGGCCGCCACGGTGTCCCGGACGCCGCGGGACGAGCTGGCCGAGCGAGCCACCGCCGGCACGCTGGCGAAGCTGCCCGGGGTCGGCGACGTGACCGCGCGCTGCGTGACCGAGTCGCTGGCCGGTGAGGAGCCGGTCTACCTGCGGCGGCTGCTCAGCACCGAGGGTGCCGACCTGCCGGCCGAGGCCGCCGCGCTGCGCGAGGCGCTCCGCGGTGACCTGCACGTTCATTCGGACTGGTCGGACGGCGGCTCCCCGATCGAGGAGATGGCGCTGGCCGCGGCCGACGTCGGTCACGAGTACTTCGTGCTCACCGACCATTCGCCGCGGCTCACCGTGGCGCACGGCCTGACCGCCGACCGGCTGCGCCGCCAGCTCGACCACGTGGCGAGGCTGAACGAGCAGCTCCCGGACGGGTTCCGGATCCTCACCGGCATCGAGGTGGACATCCTGGAGGACGGCTCGCTGGACCAGGAGGACGAGCTGCTGGCCCGGCTGGACGTCGTGGTCGGCTCGGTGCACAGCAAGCTGCGTGACGACTCGGCGAGGATGACCCGCCGGATGCTGGCCGCGATCGCGAACCCGCACCTGGACGTGCTCGGTCACATGACCGGGCGCAAGGTGGCCGCCCAGGGCGCCGGCGACGCCGCGCACCGGACCGCGCGGACCCGCCCGCCGAGCACGTTCGACCTGGAGTCGGTGCTGGCCGCGTGCGTCGAGCACGACAAGGCCGTGGAGATCAACTCGCGGCCGGACAGGCTGGACCCGCCGAAGCGGATGCTGACCGTGGCGATCGAGGCGGGCTGCCGGTTCAGCATCGACACCGACGCGCACGCCCCGGGTCAGCTGGACTGGCTCGGCAACGGCTGCGAGCGGGCGGCGCTGTGCGGGGTGCCCGCCGATCGGGTGGTGAACACGTGGACGGCGGATCGCCTGCTGGAGTGGACCGCCTCGCACGCCTGAAAAGACATGCCTGCGCGACTTATGGATCCCATAGAGTCGGGCGGTGGGACAAATTGACGAACTCGCCAACCGATACGTCGATGAATGGGCCGAGCTGAACCCGACCGGTGCCACCTCGGCCGGCATCTCCGGCTACGACGACAAGACCGACGACCTCTCCCCGGAGGGCTTCGCGGCCCAGGCGGAACTGGTACGCCGTACCGTCAACGAACTTGATGTGACCGAGCCGGAGCACGAGTCGGAGCAGGTCGCCAAGGAAGCCATGATGGAACGGCTCGGCCTGGAGCTGGCCCGGCTCGACTCCGGATTCACCGCGACCGAGGTCAACGTGATCTCCAGCGGTCTGCACGGGCTGCGCATGGCGCTGGACCTGATGCCGACCGAGGGCGAGCAGGCGGTGGCGAACATCGCCGCCCGGCTCGCCGCGTTCCCGGTCGCGCTCACGCAGTACCGGCGGACGTTGCTGGAGGGCGCGGACAAGGGCCTGGTCAGCGCGAAAGCCCAGCTCGCGGCGGTCGCCGACCAGTGCGACGCGTGGACCGACCCGGCGCGGGACAACTTCTTCCACGGGCTGGCCGGTCGCCTGGACACCTCCGGCGCGCTCGCCGCCGACCTGCAGCGGGCGGCCGGGACGGCGACCGCCGCGACCGCCGAGTTCGGCCGGTTCCTGCGCGAGGAGCTGGCCCCGCGCGGGCGGGAGAAGGAGGCGGCCGGGCCGGAGCGGTACGCCTTGGCCTCGCAGTACTTCCTCGGCGCCAGGGTGGACCTGCTGGAGACGTACCTCTGGGGCTTCGAGGAATTGCATCGGCTGGAGCGCGAGATGCTCGTCGTCTCGGCGCTGATCGCCGGCCCCGGCGCCACCGTCGATCAGGCCGTCGCCACGCTGGACGCCGACCCGGCCCGCAACATCGTCGGCAAGGAGCGTTTCCGGGACTGGATGCAGGCGCTCTCCGACCGGGCGATCAGTGAGCTCGACGGCACGCACTTCGACATCGAGCCGCCCGCGCAGAAGCTGGAGTGCTGTCTCACTCCGACCAGCGACGGCGGCATCTACTACACCGGCCCGAGCGAGGACTTCTCCCGTCCCGGGCGGATGTGGTGGGCCGTGCCGGAGGGGCAGGAGACATTCTCCACCTGGCGCGAGGTGACCACCGTCTACCACGAGGGGGTGCCCGGCCATCATCTGCAGGTCAGCCAGACCCTGCTGCGCGCCGACTCGCTGAACCGCTGGCGCCGGCTGCTTGCCTGGTGCTCCGGGCACGGCGAGGGCTGGGCGCTCTACGCCGAGCGGCTGATGGACGAGCTCGGCTACCTCACCGACCCGGGCGATCGGCTGGGCATGCTGGACGCGCAGGCGCTGCGGGCGTCGCGGGTGATCGTCGACATCGGCATGCACCTGGAGCTGGAGATCCCGCGGGACAACCCGTTCGGCTTCCATCCGGGCGCGCACTGGACACCGGAGCTGGGCTGGGAGTTCCTGCGTGGGCACACCCGGGTGGACGAGGAGGTGCTGCGCTTCGAGTGGAAGCGTTACCTGGGATGGCCGGGGCAGGCGCCGTCGTACAAGGTCGGCGAGCGGATCTGGCTGCAGGCCCGGGACGACGCGAAGCAGCGCAAAGGCAGTGATTTCGACCTCAAGGCCTTCCATCGGGACGCCCTGAACCTCGGCGCGCTCGGCCTTGACCCACTGAGGAAGGCACTGGACAGGATTTGAGTCGTTAGGGCCTCTCCGTACCGAAAACGGGACGGAGGGGTCCTTTTTCATGTGTTGGATCAGTCACTCAAAGTGCTCTCGTGCCTTTTAGTAATTGCTTTGACACTTTCCGTGGACAACGGTGCACCCAAGACGTAACGAATCCGAAGTAGAAGTCATATTCACGTCTCCGCCGCGGTACGGATACCATCTGCGCGGCACTTGTCACCCTGCCGACAGAAACCTTGTGAGAGCGCGGTCGGCAGTGCTGCGTATCCCCCGATCAGCCGAGCTAACTCTGACCCTTGGAAAGGGGTTTCTTGAGGATTTCTCGGATAGATTGACCCAGATCGGTGCGCCCGCATGGCTACGTTCGGTAGCCCCCCAATGGCCCATCGCGTGTGTGCATGGCGGAGGACGAAAGCAATGTCAGTCTCGGTGAACAGCCGGCGAACCCGTTTACGCTCCGCTCTCGCGGTGGTGCTGACGGTTCTTGTCCTGCTGCCTGCCGCAGGCCTGTTCCTGCGGGTCCTGCAAGAGAACTCGAAGCAGCGCGACAACGTCCAGAAGGAACAGGACGGCGTCGAATACCTCACCGCGCTGAGCCCGCTGGTCTCGGCGCTCGCCGAGTCACAGGCCGCGGCGCTGCAGGGTGTCCCGTCGGAGCCGGCCTCGGTCACCGCGGCCGTCGCCCGCGTGCAGGGCGTCGACGAGCGCTTCGGCGACGAGCTCGGCACCCGGGCCCGGTGGGCCGACCTCAAGACCAAGATCTCCAAGCTGCCGACGATCACCGGCGCGGCCAACAAGGTCTTCACGGCGCACGTCGAGGTCGCCGACCTGACCATCGAGATCTTCGACGCGGTCCGGGAGAACTCGACGCTGAACCGCGACCCGGACAGTGACATCTGGTTCCTCCAGGAGGTCGTGGCGGAGCAGATGCCGGTGGCGGTCACCGCCGTCTCCCGGCTGAGCGACCTCGCGAACATGGTCGCCGCCTCCTCGGGCGCCACCAAGGCGAACCTGAAGACGCAGTTCGGCTACCAGTCGCTGAGGGTCTCCGAGACCGTCGGCGAACTGACCGACAGCCTCCAGGAGGCCGTCGACGAGACGAACAGCGACACGCTCAGCGGCAACCTGGTGAGTAACCTCGACTCGTTCCGGCGTGGGATCGAGGCCGCCAACCGTGGTGCGAACCTCGGCGGCGCCGACCCGAACGTGTCCACCCTGGTGACCGCGCAGTCGACCCTGCAGACGGCGCTGGCCGCGCTCTCCGGCGTCATCCTCAAGGAGATCTCCGGCCTGCTCGACGACCGGTCCGGCACGCTGACCTACAAGCAGATCGAGGCGTTCGTCCTCTTCGGCGTCGCCATCGTGCTGATCGCGCTGGCCACCGTGTGGACCCGCAGCCGGGCCCGCCAGGCGCAGTCCGGCGCCACGGACCAGCCGGGTGAGGGCAGCCGCGACGTGTCGGTCCAGGCCTCGAGCGGCGGCAACGCCCCGGGCAACAGCCCCTTCGGCGGCGGGCCGTACGACTCGGCCCCGGGTTACGGCGAGGTCCCCAACTACGGCGGCGGGCGGGAGCGTTCCGGTGCTCTTCGGTAAGTTCCGCATCCTGGGCAAGCTTGCCCTGCTGGTGCTCGTACCGCTGCTGGGTGTTCTCGCCCTGACGGTGCCGATCCTCATCAACCGTGCCGACGCCGCGAGCGAGGCGCAGGACACCTCGGACAGCGTCCAGCTCGCCACCCAGGTCAGCTCGGCGGTGCTGGAGCTCCAGGAGGAGCGCCTGCTCTCGGTCGGCTTCCTGCTGAAGCAGGTCGACGAGCCGACCCTGGCCCTGCAGAGTGCCGAGGCCGCCGAGAAGGTCGCCGAGCTGCTCGACAGCGAGTACGAGCTGCCCGCCGGGCTGCGCCGGTCGGTCATCCTGGCCACCAAGCTGAGCAGCACCCGGCAGAACGTGCTGAGCGGCCTGACCACCCCGACCGACGTGGTCGCCGACTTCACCAACGTCATCACGCCGATGATCGACGGCCTGGGGCTGAGCAGCCACGCCGACCTCACCACCGCCGTCGGCCAGCAGGTCTTCGCGCTGGAGCGCGCCATGCGCTCCGACGACCTGATCAGCCAGGCGTCCTGCTACCTCACCTACGCCGCCTTCCTGAACAACTCGGGTGGACGGGAGGGCAAGGCCGCGGCGACGCTGGTCCTGTCGCTGTTCAACCAGACGTTCAGCCAGATCCAGTCGGTCATCACCGAGTCGAAGCCGTACTTCACCGACGCGCAGTACAAGCTCTACATCAACACCCAGGACGCGTTCCAGTCCCGCGTGGGCTCGACGTTCACCGCCACCCTGGCGACGGACCCGGCCAAGGCGCTGGGCAGCCTCAACCTCAGGAACCTGTTCCCGTCGCTGCAGTCCGTCATGGTTCTCGGTGGCTTCGTCGAGAAGCGCGTGGCGAAGGACGTGGACGTCTCCGTCACCGACAACCGGTCCGCCGCCATCCAGCAGGCGAGCTACATCGGTGGTGGCGCGCTGCTGCTGCTGATCCTGGTGGTCACGCTCTCGATCTTCATGGCCCGCGCGGTCGCCCGGCCGCTGCGGCGTCTGACCGTCTCCGCGGACCGCATCGCCCGCGCCGCCGAGTCCGAGCTCGAACGAGTCGCCGACGACGAGTCCGAGGCCCAGGTCCGGCCGATCCGCCTGGACCCGGTCGACGTCGAGGCCCAGGACGAGATCGGTGACCTGGCCCGCGCGTTCGACCGGGTGCAGACCACCGCCGCCCGGCTGGTGGAACGTCAGGTGCTCGGCCGCCGTAACGTCGCCCAGATGTTCGGCCACGTCGGCCGGCGTACGCAGAACCTGGTCGGCCGTCAGCTGTCCCTGATCGACTCCCTGGAACGCCGGGAGACCGACTCGGACCGCCTCCGCGAGCTGTACCGCCTGGACCACATGTCCAGCCGTCTGCGCCGGAACGCGTCCGCGCTGGTCGTGCTCTCCGGTGGTGCCGGTGCGAACGAGCACATGGCTCCGCTGGCGCTCTCCGACGTCGTTCGTCTCGCCCTCGGTGAGATCGAGGACTACACCCGTGTCGAGGTGGACGTCCCGGAGGAGATCGTCGTGGTGCCGGCCGTCCTGGCCGACCTCACCCTGCTCCTGGCCGAGCTGCTGGAGAACTCGACGACGTTCTCCCCGCCGCACACCACCGTCACGGTCTCCGCGGAGGAGCTGCGCGGCGGCGCCCGGGTCGCGATCATCGACCACGGCCTCGGTCTCGCCCCCGAGCGACTGGCCGAGGAGAACGCCCGGCTGACCCGCCGTGAGCGACTCGACCTGGCCCCCACCGAGGTGCTCGGTCTCTTCGTGGTCGGCCGGCTGGCCCGCCGGCACGGCATCGAGGTCACCCTTACCGACACGCCGGACGGCGGCCTGACCGCCTGGATCGACCTGAGCCCGCAGCACCTGATCGCCCGGGTGGAGAGCCTCGCCGTGGCGCCTCCGGCCGTGCCGGCGCCCCCGGCGATGCCGGAGATCCCGGCCGGTTACGAGACGGTCGGCCCGCCGATCAGCGGCGCGCTGCGCGGCAACACCGCCGAGGTGGCCATCGCCAGCACGGCGATCCGCACGGTGCCGGGCAGCCAGCAGCCGTTCGACCCGAACGTGCTGAACCGGGCCACCCGGACGCTGGAGTCGGTCCCGTCGTGGAACGCTTTCGGCGGTTCCGGGCAGCCGGGCGGCGAGGACCCGTACGCAGGTCAGCCGGTCTACGACGCCGAGCCGGTCTACTCGCCGGGCGTGCCCTACCAGGAGCCGGTCGCGTCGTACCACCAGCCCGACCCGGCGCACGCCTACAACAGCGGCATCCCGGTCGCCGGCCGTAACCCGGTCGCGCTGCCCGAGCTGCCCGCCGCCGGCCAGCAGGCCTGGGGCAACGAGCCGGCTCTGCCGGCCGGCCCGGGCTGGACCGCCCCGCACCCGTCCGAGACGGCCTGGACGATCCCGGAACAGGCCGAGACGAACTGGAACACGCCCGCCCCGGCGGAGCCGGCCTGGAACACCCCGGCCCCCGCCCCGACCAACTGGAACACCCCGGCCCCGGCCGAGACCAACTGGAACACGCCGGCTCCGGCCGAGCCGGCCTGGAACACCCCGGCTCCGGCCGTGGAGGCACCGATGGCTTCGGCCGGCAACTCGGGCTACTCGGCCCCCGCACCCGAGCCGACCTCCCCGGCGCCGGCGACCGCCCAGCAGAACGGTGGCAGCAAGCCGCTGCGCCGCCGGGTTCCGGGCAGCCAGCTCCCGGTGGAGACCGGTCCGAAGCAGCACGCCGCGGCGCCGTCGCAGGATGACGCCCTGGCCGCGCGGGCCGCGTTCGACGCGTTCGAGCAGGGGGTCAGCCGGGCACACGAGACGAGCACCTCGATCCCGGCGCCGGACCTCACGAACGGCCATGCGAACGGCCATGCGAACGGCCAGTGGAGCATGCCGGCCTCGATGCCGGAGATGCCCGCCCCGCAGTGGAACGTGCCGGCGCCGGCTCCCGCGCCGGAGGCCGCGCCGCAGTGGAACACCCCGGCTCCCGCGCCGCAGTGGAACACTCCGGCTCCTGCGCCGGAGGCCGCACCGCAGTGGAACAACCCGGCTGCCGAGCCGGTCAGGTCGCAGCAGTGGGATGCGCCCGCTCCGGCGGCCGCCCCCGCCCCGCCGTCGCTCGGTGGTGGGGGCTTGACTCGCCGCGTGCCAGGGGCGACCCTGCCGAGCGAGCCGCATCAACCGATCCTTCCGCCCGCCCCGACCCTCATGGACCCGGAGCAGGCTCGCGCTCTGATGGATCAGTTCGAGTACGGCGTCGCACTCGCACTGAATGAAACTCAGCCACAACCCGAGGGACAACCGCGATGACTTCCCCCTACCCCACCGCGCAAAGTCAGCTCAGCGCCGAAGCCAAAACCTTCAACTGGCTGCTTGACTCCTTCACGTCCGGAACAGCCGGCGTGATCGAGGCCATCGCCGTCTCCTCGGACGGTCTGCTGATGGCCATGTCCGCGATCAAGGACCGGCCGAACGCCGAGCGCCTGGCAGCCGTGGTCTCCGGTCTGACCAGTCTCGCCGGCGGCGCCGCCAGCTGGTACCGGCTGGGCGCGCTGAACCGGGTCATCATCGACATGGCCGACGGCTACCTGCTGGTGACCGCGATCAGCGCCGGCTCGGTGCTCGGTGTCATCGCCGACCGGTCCGCGAACCTGGGGACCCTGGCGTACGAGATGACTCTCTTCGCCACCCGGGCCGGTGGCGCCCTGAGCCCGCGCCTGATCGCCGAGTTGAAGAACGCCGTCCAGCAATGACGTACCCGGACCCCGCTGACGAACCGGTACCTCCGGCGCGCCCCGGAGTCCGGCCCTTCCTGCAATCCGGTCCGAAGCATTCGGCCGGCGGATACACCCCTACCGGGGAACACCCGCCGGTCGAACAAGGACAGAGCAACACTCTGCGCCCGTTCGTCATCACGGCTGGGCGCACCGATGGAGGAGACCCCGATATCGGTATGGAGACTCAGGTGACGGTGGTGCCCGGTGCGCCGCCGTCCCGGTTCTCACCGGAAACCAGGGCGATCGTGGCGCTCCTCGAGGAGAGCCCGATCTCGGTGGCCGAGATCTCCGCACGTCTGCGCCTGCACCTGGGCGTCTGCCAGATCCTCGTCGGCGACCTGCGCGCCGCCGGTCAGGTGGACATCCAGGGCATTGAAAACGACACCCCTGACCCCGAGACCATCATGCGAGTGATCCGTGGACTTCGATCCATCAGCTAACCGCGTAGTCGGCACGGCGCGCATACCGGGCGGAACCGCGCCCGCCAAGAAAGCGCCGGTACCGGTCAAGATCATCGTGGCCGGCGGCTTCGGGGTCGGCAAGACGACGACTGTCGGCGCCATCTCGGAGATCTCGCCGCTGACCACCGAGGCCGAGATGACCTCGGAGTCGATCGGCATCGACAACGTCGGTCAGGCCACCACGAAGACCACCACGACGATCGCGATGGACTTCGGCGTTCTGACCATCGACCAGACGCTGAAGCTCTACATCTTCGGCACGCCGGGCCAGACCCGGTTCGCGTTCATGTGGGACGACCTGGTGAAAGGCGCCCTGGGCGCGCTCGTCGTGGTCGACACCAACCGCATCGACGACTGCTACCCGGCCGTCGACTACTTCGAGCGGGCCGGCCTGCCGTTCGTGGTCGGTGTCAACACGTTCAACGGCAACATGGCGTACAGCCTCGACGAGGTGCGCTGGGCGCTGGCGGTTCGTGAGGACGTTCCGGTGATCTCTTACGACGCCCGCTTCCGTGCTTCTGTACGAGATGCCCTGCTGGTCGTTCTGGACCAGGCTCTCGACAAGGCGATAAAGATGAAGTCGTAGGGTCTCCTCCGATGGGTGCGCGGGTCGCCCGGTTCGCTGAGCATCCCAGAGGGCACCGGGCGACCCTTGCGAGAAAGAGGACGGTGACGTGCGAGGCGGACTGGACGACGCGCTCGACAAGCTTGCCCGCCGTGACGAGCTGCGAAAGCGCGCCGCGGCCGGGGAGAACCCCGGGCCGCCGCCCGCGGTCAGCGAGCTGGTCGAGGCCATCGCCGGGGTGATCACCCGGTACCCGAACCTGGGCGTCACCGTCGGGGTGGAGGGCGCCGGTGACCCGGTGCTGCTGCACTTCGGGTTCGCCGACGGCACCGTTCAGGTCCGGGCGGATCATGCGGTGCCCGCCCCGGTGCCTGCCGAGCCGGCTCGCGCGCACGCGGACTTCGAGATCAACGTGGAGGACGAGCCGCCGCCGCGGGGCAGTCACGACGATCAGGATCGGTTCGGCCCGACGGATTATGAGTATGCCGAGCCGCCCACCGCCGAGCGGCCGTTCGTGACTCCGCAGGCGCCACCGCCTCCGGCCGCGTACTCGCCTCCGCCCGTTCCGCCGCAGCGTCAGGCGCACGCCGAGCCGACCCCGCCGCCCGCCCCGCCCGCTCCGGCCCCGCCGCCTGCCCCGGCGCCGGCCGCGAACCCGATGCCGCTGCCGACCCCGGTGCCGTTCCAGGCCGAGCGCCAGGCGGAGGAGGCGGAGATGGCCGCGCGTCGGCTGGCCGCGATGTTGCGCGACAACCCGAACCTGCTGGACGACTAGAGCCCCGGTTCCAACGAGAAGGCGGTCACCTTACAGTGACCGCCTTTTCGCTGTGGGTAATCACGAGATTTGCACGGTTTTGCCCTACGCGAGACGTCTGAGATGTCTGACATGGGCCATTCGGGCGGTATGCCGCAACAGCCGGACTACGCCTATTGAGCGACGCACAGCAGATCCGTAATGTCCTATTACGTCCACGACAACAGTGGCAGGACAGAGACGGGGGAGACGATGTCCGCATCGGACGGCTGGCTCATCGCGGTCGCGGGCTACGCGATCCTGCTGGCCTGGCCGCTCTCCACCGTCATCCTGGTCTGGTTCGCGGTCCACTACACCGGCACGCACCGCGCCTCGGTCGTCAACAAGGCGCTGGCCAGCGGCGGCGGCAAACCCGAGCACTTCTGGATCATCGTGCCCGCGCTCAACGAGGAGGCGGTGGTCGCCAACACGGTGAACGCGGCGCTCGGCCTGCGCGGCCCGGCCGGCACGCTCGCCCGGGTGCTGGTCGTGGACGACGGCTCCGACGACCGTACGCCGGACGTCCTCGCCGCCATCGACCACCCGCGCCTGCACGTCATGCGACGCGAACTGCCCGAGGCACGGCAGGGCAAGGGCGAGGCGCTGAACGCGGCCTACCGCTTCATCGCCCGGCTCACCGCCGACGAGGGCGTCGCGGCCGACCGCGTGGTGCTCGGCATCATCGACGGCGACGGGCAGGGCAGCGACAACATCCTGGTCGAGGTCGGCCGGCTGATGGGCGACTCCCGGGTCGGCGCGGTGCAGGTGCAGGTCCGGATCCGTAACCGCGACAAGCTGCTCGGCGCGGTGCAGGACCTGGAGTTCGGCGCGATCGTCGACGCCAGCCAGAACATGCGCAACGCCCTGGACACCGTCGGGCTCGGCGGCAACGGGCAGTTCAGCCGGCTCTCCACGCTGATCTCGCTGGGCACCGCGCCGTGGTCGGAGTGCCTGGTCGAGGACATGGAACTGGGCCTGCGGATGCACCTGCAGGGCGTGTCGATCCGATACACCTCACGGGCGTCGGTCACCCAGCAGGCGGTGGTCGACATCAAACGGCTCACCCGGCAGCGCACCCGCTGGGCGCAGGGCAACCTGCAGTGCGCGCGGTACCTCGGCTCGCTCTTCCAGTCGGGCAACATCGCCCGTACGTCGCTGATCGAGATCCTGCATTATCTGGTCTCGCCGTGGGCCAACGCGATCATCGCGATCCTGCTCTCGCTGACCGGCACCGCCGGCTTCCTCGGGCTGCTGATCGGCCACCCGGTGCCGTTCCTGCCCACCTGGCTCTCGCTCGGCGTGAGCATCGGCGTCTGGGTCGTCGTCAGCACCTTCCCCGGCCTGATCTGGGTGCTGGTGCACCGGACCAAGCGCGGCGACGAGTCACTGTCCCGGATGCTGCTGGCCGCCCTGGCCTATCCGGCGTTCCTGCTGCTCGGCCTGACCGCGACCTACCGGGCGCTGGGCCGTCAGCTGACCGGCAAGCAGTCCTGGGCCAAGACCGAGCGTCTCGTCGAGGAGCCGCTCGCCCTGCAAGCCGCCTGACCCCCAGGCAATTTCTCGACGGAAAACCTCCGAGTCGCCCGATCCCCGGCGATCTTCCCCTCGGAAACCTCCGAACCGCCTGATTCCCACAGGCTCGCACGACCTCCCCCATGCAAGTGAAGGAAGGCTCCCCCATGTCCCTTCGCGAAGTCCACCTGATCGGCGGCACCCGCCCCGAAGCCGTCAAGCTCGCCCCGGTCGCCCTCGCCTTCCGCGAGGCCGGTCTGCTCACGCCGATCCTGCTGGCCAGCGGTCAGCACCCGACGATGGTCACCCAGGCCCTGGCCGCCTTCGACCTCGAGCCGGACATCACGCTGACCGTCGACCGGAACACCGGCACCCAGGCCGAGCTGCTCACCGCGATGATCCAGCAGCTCGACGAGCTCTGGTCGGTACGCACCCCGGCCGCCGTGATCGTCCAGGGCGACACCACCACCAGCCTGGCCGGGGCCCTCGCCGCGTTCTGGCGCCGGATCCCGGTCGTGCACCTGGAGGCCGGCCTGCGCTCCGGTGACCTCGAGTCGCCGTTCCCGGAAGAGGGCAACCGCCGCCTGGTCGCCCAGGTCGCCGCGCTGCACCTGGCGCCGACGCCGCTGGCCGCGATGAACCTGCTGGACGAGAAGATCGCCGCGGGCGACGTGCTGATCACCGGCAACACCGTGGTCGACGCGACCCTCGCGGTGGCGGCCCGGAAGCTGCCGTACGAGAACCAGGCCGTCGCCGCGGCTCGGGCGGAGAGCACCAAGCGCCTCGTCCTGGTCACCGCGCACCGCCGTGAGTCGTGGGGCGAGCCGCTGGACCGGATCCTCGGCGCCGTCAAGGAGCTGATCGAGCGCTACCCGGACATCGAGGTCGTGCTGCCCAGCCACCCGAACCCCGCGGTCCGCGCGCAGGTCGACGCCGCGCTGGCCGGGGTCGAGCGGGTGACCGTCACCGACCCGCTGCCCTACCCCGACCTGGCCCGTCTGCTCTCCGAGGCGTACCTGGTGCTCACCGACTCGGGCGGCATCCAGGAGGAGGCGCCGTCGTTCGGCGTCCCGGCCCTGGTGCTGCGCGACGTGACCGAGCGGGTCGAGTCGCTGCACGCCGGCTGCGCCAAGCTGGTCGGCTCGGACCCGGAGAAGATCGTGGCCGAGGCGTCCGCCCTGCTGGACAGCCGGGCCCTGCGGGACTCGATGACGGCCGGCGGCAACCCGTACGGCGACGGCCGGGCCGCCCAGCGCACCGCCCAGGCCACCGCCGCGCTGCTCGGGCTCGCCCCGGCGCCCGACGCCATGCCCGTTCAGCAGTCCACCGCCGAGATCGGAGCGATCGCCTGATGAGCAGCAATTCCAAGGTCACCCGGCGGACGCTCATCGCCGGTGGCGGCGCCGCTGCCGTGGCAGTCGCCACCGGAGTCGGTTTCACCGCCATGCAGGCCGACGCCGCGACTACCACACCGTCGAACACCGCGTCGGCCACCAGGAGCGGCAAGGGCGGCCCGGGCGCCGGCTCCGCGAAGACACTGGTCCTGTACGACACCACCGGCGACTACGGCTGGCTGGGCGAGGTCTACGCCACCCAGACCGCGAACCTGAGCTCGCGGTTCGGCTCGTGGACGGCGGCGCCGGTGGCGAAGTACAAGTCCGGTGACCTGAGCGCGTACACCGCGGTGATCTACCTCGGCTCCACGTACGACGAGCCGCTGCCGGCCGCGTTCCTGACCGACGTGATGGCCACGAACAAGCCGGTGACCTGGGTCTACGACAACATTTGGCAGTTGACGGCGAAGAGCGGGTTCGCCGCGAAGTACGGCTTCGCCAGCGGCGCCTTCGACCTGGCTCAGGTGACCGAGGTCGGCTACAAGGGCCGGAAGCTGACCCGGAGCACCGACAACAACTCCGGGATCATGAACCTGTCGATCAGCGACAGCGCCAAGGTCACCACGCTGGCCACCGCGGTCCGCGCGGACGGCACGAGCTTCCCGTGGGCGGTCCGCTCCGGCAACCTCACGTACGTCGGTGAGATCCCGTTCTCCTTCGTCACCCACGACGACCGCTACCTGGCCTTCGCCGACCTGCTCTTCGACTCGCTGGGCGGCGGCACGACCGAGCGGCACCGCGCCCTGATCCGCATCGAGGACGTCGGGCCGGACGCCGACCCGGAGCAGCTCAAGGCGGTCGCCGACTACCTGGCCGCGGAGAAGGTGCCGTTCAGCGTCGCGGTGTACCCGCGCTTCCGCGACCCGAAGGGCGTCGGCACCGGCAAGGCGCAGGACTACACCCTGCTGAACAAGCCGAAGGTGGTCGCCGCGCTCAGGTACATGCAGGCCAAGGGTGGCACGCTGATCATGCACGGCTACACCCACCAGTACGGCTCGGTGGCGAACCCGTACGACGGCGTCAGCGCGAACGACTTCGAGTTCTACAAGGCGCATGTGGACGCGAGCGACAACGTGGTCTACGACGGCCCGGTCGCCGAGGACTCGGCCGCCTGGGCCGCCGCCCGCATGATCGCCTCCGGCGTGATCTTCACGGCCGCGGGGCTGGGCGCGCCGAAGATCTTCGAGTTCCCGCACTACGCGGCCAGCGCGCCGGACTACGAGGCGGTCAACTCGCTGTTCGGCAAACGGTACGACCGCGGCCTGTACTTCCCGGGCGTGCTGACCGGCGCCAAGTATGACTATGCGCGGCAGTTCGGGCAGTTCTTCCCGTACCCGGTGCGGGACGTGTACGGCTCGGTCGTCGTCCCGGAGAACGTCGGCAACGTCGAGACCGAGGCGTTCAACAACCACCCGGTCCGGCTGCCGGCCGACATCATCGCCTCGGCCGAGCGCAACCTGGTCGTCCGCGACGGCGTGGCAAGCTGCTTCTACCACGCCTACCTGGGCACGGATCACCTGAAGGACCTGGTCACCGGAGTCAAGGGCCTCGGGTACTCGTTCGTCAGCGCCGAGACCATGCTGAACGGCTGAGCACCTGTATCCCGACGAGGCCGCCGCCCGGTTGTCCGGACGGCGGCCTTCGCACATCAACCGGCCTTCGCGCATCAACCGGCGTTCGCATATCGACCGGCGTTCGCACATCGACCGGCCTTCGCACATCGACCACTGAGGAGACACGGATGGACGCGGTGGACTTCTGGGTCCGATCATGGACCTCCGACGACCTGCCCGCCGCCCGGAAACTGCTCACCCCGGACGTCGAGGTCGAGTGGAACCTGGACGCCCCGGTCGACGACGAGGAGCTGCTCCAGGTGCTGCACCGGATCGCCGCGTTCGCCGACCACGTCACGGTCGCGGCGCGGACCGACGCGCTGGACGGCGCCACGGTGATCTACGACCTCGCGGCCCCGTTCGGCACGGCACGCCTCGTCGAGTTCCTGGCCGTCGACGACAACCGGATCACCGAGATCCGCCACGTCTACGACACCACTGCGATCGACCGTTACTTCCCGGACCTTTACAAAAACTGATCATCCGGTACGGCGTGAGCCGCCCGCCCACACAAGCCACGCGGTCCCGCCGCACAAGCCCCGCCCAGCCCCACAAGCCCCACCCAGCCCCGCCACCCCGTCCCACCGCGCCCCGCCGTAACAGCCACGCAAGGTCCGCCCCGCGGTCCCCCCGCGCCCCGCGCTAACAGCCACGCAAGGTCCGCCCCGCGAGATCCCCAGCCGCGACGCCAGGTCCCGGCTGGCGCGAGCCGCGCCGCTTGCCGGACCCGGGATCAGCTCGCGCCGGGCGTCAGGTGCCCGCCGGGCGTCAGGTCCCCGCCGGCGTCAGGTGCCCGCCGGGCGTCAGGTCCCCCGCCGGGCTTCGGGTGCCCGCCGGGCGTCAGGGGTGGGGCAGGGTGCGGTCGAGCAGGTCGAACAGCGCAGCCCAGTGCCGCTGCTCGCCGGCCTCGTCGTACATCGCCGTGTCGGACATCGTGAAGCCGTGCGGCGCGCCCTCGTAGAGCTCGGACGTGTGCTTCACCCCGGCCTCGGTCAACGCCTTCTCCAGCGCCGCGATGTTCTCCGGCGTCATCGACCCGTCGTTGTCGGCGTGCCCGAAGTAGACCTCGCCGGTGATCGACCCGACCGCCAGGTGCGGGCTGTTCTCCTCCTCGGTGACGACGCGACCGGCGTGGAAGCTGCCGAGCACCGCGATCCGGTCCGGCAGCGCGGACATCGCGATCAGCGCGTTCCGCCCGCCCATGCAGTAGCCGACAGCCCCGACCGGCCCGGGCGCCACCCCGTCCTGCGCCGCGAGGAAGTCCAGGTAGGCGTTGGTGTCGGCGACGACGCGATCCGCCGTGAGCGTCTGCATCATCGGCATCAGCCGGCCGAACGCCGCGCCGCGCTTCTCCGCGTCGCTCAGCTCTTCCGGCGACACCAGCGGGCTGGCCTGGTTGCGGTAGAACAGGTTCGGGACCAGGACCGCGTACCCGCGCGCGGCGATCCGGTCGGCCATCTCGCGCAGCCGCGGCCGGACACCGAACGCGTCCATGAACAGCAGAATCCCCGGGTACGGCCCGGGCCCGTCCGGCTTGACGAAGTACCCGTCGGCCGCCCCGTCAGCGGCCGGAATGTCGATCGATGCCTGGTGCATGTCCGCGTCCTCTCCAGTCGATCCGCCAAGATCGCCCCGACCATAACGGCTTTCCGGCCGGATCGTCGTATTCTGTGGCGCATGGCCCCCCGGCTGCGTGCGGATGCTCGCCGAAATCGCGCGGCCCTGCTCTCCGCCGCTCGCGAGGTCTTCGCGGAGCAGGGTCTGGACGCCTCGCTGGACGAGATCGCCCGCCGGGCCGGGGTCGGCAACGCCACGCTGTACCGGCGTTTTCCGAGCCGCCGGCACCTGATCGCGGAGGTGTTCGCCAGTCACATGACAGCCGCGGTCCGCCTCGCCGATCAGGCGTGCGAGCACCCTGATCCGTGGGCCGCGTTCGTCGGCTACCTCACCCGGGTCTGTGAGCTGCAGGCCACCGATCGGGGGCTGGCCGAGCTGCTGGTCACCGACGCGTTCGACGACGACGAGCGGCTCTCCACCCTGCGCGCCGCGGCCCAGCAGCGGGCGGTGGACGTGCTGGTCCGGGCGCAACGGGCGGGCCGGCTGCGCGCCGACTTCACCCGGCACGACCTGTGGCTGGTGATGATGGCGAATGCCGGGGTGAACCTGCACGCGAAGGAGCCGAACGCCTGGCGGCGGCAGTTGTCCCTGGTCATCGGCGGTTTGGCGACCCGGTGACCGGGCCATCACGGTGCGGCTTTTAAGGATCTTTAAGGCTTGTGCCGGAGAACCTTAAGACGGTCACGGCGAACAATCAGCTCCGTCACCATCCCCCGTGATCGGAGTTCCGACATGCAACGCAGCCGTCTGCGGCTCGCCATCTACTCGACGGCCGCGGTGCTCGCGGTCGGCGGCGGCATCGGCGCGGCCGTCGCGGCCACCACCAGCACGGGCACCCTGTCCGCCTCCTTCACCAAGGAGAGCGACTGGGGCACTGGCTACCAGGCGCACTACACGATCACCAACAACACCGGCGCCGCGGTGAACGGCTGGCAGCTGGTCTTCGGCCTGCCGTCGACGGCCAAGGTCGGCAGCGCGTGGGACGCCGTGGTGAGCGCCAGCGGCAACGTCGAGACGGCGAAGAACGCGTCGTACAACGCGACGATCCCGGCCGGTGGGTCGATCTCGTTCGGCTTCGTGGTGGCCGGCAAGGGCGACCCGACCAGTTGCACCATCAACGGCGTCTCCTGCGGCGGCGGCAGCGCGACGGTGGCCCCGACGGCCACTGCGACCGCGACCGCGACTGCGACGCCCACCAAGACCGCCACCGTCGCGCCGACCAAGACCGCGACCACGGCACCCCCCACCACGGCGCCGACGAAGACCGCGACGGCCACGCCGACCTCCACCTCGACCGGCGGGACCGGTTCGGGCGGCGGGGTGCTCGTCGCCCCGTACGTCGACATGGGGGTGCTCTCCAACGGCGGCACCCTGTCGTCGCTGGCGACCGGCGGCAACGTCAAGTCCTTCAGCCTGGCCTTCGTCACCGCGGCGGGATGCAAGGCGAGCTGGTTCGGCGCGTTCGACCCGCGGGCCAAGCAGTTCAGCGACCAGATCGGCGCGATCCGCGCGGCTGGCGGCGACGTGAAGGTCTCCTTCGGCGGCGCGACCGGCGTCGAGCTGGCCCAGGCCTGCACCTCGACCACCGCGCTGCAGGCCGAGTACCAGGCGGTCGTCGACGCGTACAACCTGAAGTACATCGACCTGGACATCGAGGGCGCGGCCTCGGCCGACACCGCCTCGATCAACCGCCGCTCGACCGCGCTCGCCGCGCTGCAGAAGGCGAACCCGGGCCTGAAGATCTCGCTGACCCTGCCGGTGCTGCCGGAGGGCCTGACCGGTGACGGCCTGAACGTGGTCAAGTCCGCCAAGAGCGCCGGCGTCGACCTGGACCTGGTCAACATCATGGCGATGGACTACGGCCGCTCCGGGCAGGACTACGGTGACCTGGCGATCCAGGCCGTCAAGTCCACGAAGGACCAGATCAAGGCGATCTACGGCAACTCGGACGCGGCGGCCTTCAAGATGGTCGGCGTCACCCCGATGATCGGCAAGAACGACGACAACGGCACGTTCTCGCAGTCCGACGCGAAGGACCTGGTCGCGTTCGCCAACACGAACCACCTCGGCTTCGTCTCCTTCTGGGAGATGCAGCGCGACAAGAACGCCTGCAACGGCGCCCTGTTCCAGTGCACCAACGTGACCCAGACGGCGTTCGAGTTCTCCAAGATCTTCGCCGGCTTCAAGGGATAACGACTCCCCGCACGAGCGCGGCTCCCGGGCAGGCACCTCCCGGGGGTCGCGCTTTTCCACGATCAAGAGCCGATTTCGGCGTACGGCGGAAGCGGTGTTTCCTACTCGAAACCACTGCCGGCGTCAGCGAGCGAGTCCCGCGCGATGTCCCAGTAGTAGACGTCGGGCCGGTGTTCCAGCCACACGTTCAGCGACACCCGCAGCACCGCCAGGAACGTCGCGGCGATCAACTGCGCCCGCACCCCGAGCGGGTCGCCGGCCCCGAGGCGGAGCGCGACCTCGGCCGAGATCTCCCGTTCCAGCGCCGTGAACGTCTGCACCTGCGCGGCCGCGAGCGACGGATGCCTGCGCACCATCCGGCTGCGCGCGACCCACTCCGGGTCCAGATCGCCCAGCTCGCGGTAGAAGCCCTCGGCCGCCGCGGTCAGCGCCTGCCACGGCGACGACCCGGCCGGCTGCTCGCGGATCATGCCCGCCAGCAGTCGCATCCGCCGCAGGTCACCGTAGAAGAGGGCCTCCTCCTTGTTGGCGAAGTAGTTCGAGAAGGTGCGCCGGGAGACGCCGGCCTCGTCGGCGATCGCCTCGACTGTGACGTTCTCCGGGCCGTGCTCGAAGGCCAGACGCAGCGCCGCCTCGTGCAGCGCCTGCCGGGTGGCCGCCTTCTTACGCTCCCGCAGGCCCGGCTCGGGCTCCGAAGAGATCGTGTCGCTCATGCCATCACCTCCGCTTCGCTCCGGCGCCGGCATGAGTTTCGGACTGAGCTCGATGATTCGCTCGCAAGCTCGCTCATGCCGTCACCTCCGCTTCGCTCATGCCCCGGAAGCGTACTGGCGACGAACGTCACTTCCCAACGGGAAAGTTTGCGCAGTGCGCAATGGTTGCCGATAGTTGTATTGAGCAACCATTACGAACGAAGGGCAGCGCGAATGAGTGCCCCGCAAGCCAAGGCGATGACGCATCGCGAGATCCTGGAGGCCCTGTCCGGCCTGCTCCTCGTGCTGTTCGTCGCGCTGTCCAGCTCCACGATCGTCTCCACGGCCCTCCCGACGATCATCGGGGACCTGAACGGGTCGCAGACGCAGTACACCTGGGTCGTCACCGCGACCCTGCTGACCGCGACCGCGTCCACCCCCATCTGGGGCAAGCTGGCCGATCTCTACAGCAAGAAGCTGCTGGTCCAGATCTCGATCGTGGTCTACGTGCTCGGCTCGATCATCGCCGGCCTGACGCAGAACACCGAGCAGCTGATCGCCGCCCGCGCGTTCCAGGGCATCGGCATGGGCGGCGTGCAGGCGCTCGTCCAGGTCGCCATCGCCGCGATGATCCCGCCCCGCGAGCGCGGCCGCTACAACGGCTACCTCGGTGGCGTCATGGGCCTGGCCACCGTCGCCGGCCCGCTGCTCGGCGGCGTGATCGTCGACACCGGCTGGCTCGGCTGGCGCTGGTGCTTCTTCATCGGCATCCCGATCGCGATCATCGCGCTGATCGTGCTCCAGAAGACGCTGCACCTGCCGGTCCTGCGCCGGGAGAACGTGAAGATCGACTACCTGGGCGCCTCCCTGATCGCGGCCGGCGTCAGCGTCATCCTGGTCTGGGTCTCGTTCGTCGACAGCTCGTTCGCCTGGCTCTCGTGGCAGACCTTCGCGATGGTCGGCGGCGGCGTGGTCCTGCTCGCGCTGGCCACGTTCGTCGAGGCGCGCGCCGCCGAGCCGGTCGTCCCGCTGCCGATCGTCAAGCAGCGCACCACGGCCCTGGCCATCCTGGGCAGCCTCGCGGTCGGCATGGCGATGTTCGGCGGTTCGGTCTTCCTCGGGCAGTACTTCCAGATCGGCCGTGGCTACAGCCCCACCGAGGCCGGCCTGCTCACCATCCCGATGATGTTCGGCCTCGCCGGCGCCTCGACCGTCGCCGGGCGCCTGATCACTCGCAGCGGCAACATCAAGCCGTTCGTGGTGGCCGGCACGATCATCCTGGTCGCCGGCTTCGGCGGCCTCTCCTTCCTCGACCACGACACCCCGCTGTGGTACGTCGGGATCGCGATGTTCCTGGTCGGCGCGGGTGTCGGCATGTCGATGCAGAACCTGGTCCTCGCCGTGCAGAACACCGTCGCGCTCAAGGACATCGGCGCGGCCAGCTCGACGATCGCGTTCTTCCGCTCGCTCGGCGGCACGATCGGCGTCTCGGTCCTCGGCGCGGTCCTCGCCCGGCGGGTCGCCGACTCGATCACCAGCCAGCTCGCCGCGACCGGTGCCCCGGCGTCCGGCAGCGGCTCCGGCATCAGCGCCCTGAACCTGGGCAGCCTCCCGCCGGCGATCCAGCACATCGTGCGCTCCGCGTACGGTGACGCGACCGGGCACATCTTCCTGATCTCGATGGTGATCGCGCTGGTCGGCGTGATCGCGGCGATCGCGATGAAGCCCAGCAAGCTGCGCAGCACGGTCGACCTGGCGCCGGCCACGCCCACCGAGCCCGAGCTGGTCACCACCGCCAAGTAGGTTCTTCGCTCCCCACACCGGCGCCCGGGCTTCTGCCCGGGCGCCGGTTTTCGGCTGGCTCCCAGGGGTGCATCAGCCACGTTGATGCACCTCTGAGAGGCAGCCGTACACCGCTCCGGTTGCAGGGCGATTCAGATCACGGTGCCGAACCCGAAACCTTTTGTTGACAGAGAGCTAACCTCGGTTGACGGAGCGCTGATCATCGGCACGGTTTTCCTCAGCCTGCGTGCCTCGCGACCGAATGGTCCAGCTGACCACGGAGAGGAGCACCGGGTTGAACGAGCGCGAGATGGATGCCGAGACGCTGTCCACAGTCCTGCTCACGATCGAGGACCGGCGTTCCTGGGACGCGCACGCCGAGCTGGGCCGTTCGATCGAGCTGGAGCAGGCGGCCAACCGGCTGGGCGACGAGCTGCTCGCCGCGCGGGCCCGGCTCTGCCAGGTCAACATGCGGATGCGCTGCGGTGACGTCGCGGCCGCCGCGGAACAGATCTGGCACGTGCACCAGTGGGCCGTCGAGCACGACGCCCGGCAGCTGCTGGCCCGCACCCACCTGGTCTGGTCCGCCATCCACCTGCACCTCGGTGACGCCGAGCAGGGTCTGGAGCACGCGGTTCTCGCCGTCGAGCTGCTCGACGCGGACTCGACCGAGCACATGCAGATCTGGCACCGGACGAAACTGGCCGACGCCCTCTACTTCGCCGACGACCTCGAGACCGCCCGGGTGCGGTATGCCCAGGCCGAGGAGCTGGCCCTGCAGCTCGGCTCGCCGGCGCTGTTGTGCCTGCTGAACAACTATGCGTACGTCGAGTCCTCCAGCGGCAACAAGGCGCACGCCGTCGAGCTGGCCGCCCGGCTCCAGCAGCTTTCCGCCGAGTGGGACATCCCGCTCGAGCCGGCGTTCCTCGACACGATCGGGTCGATCCAGGTCGCGGACGGGCAGTTCGCCGCCGCCGAGCGGACCATTCGCCTCTGCCTGGAGCAGCACGCCGAGGGCAAGTGGGACGACGCCAACGACATGGCGCAATACCTCGTGACCCTGGCCCAGGCGCAACGCGGCCTCGGCAAGTTCGACGAGGCCCAGGCCAACCTCGACGAGGCCCTGCGCCAGTGCGAGGAGCGCGACCTCGGCGAGTCGCTGGTCCGCATGCACCAGGAGCAGGCCGAGCTGCACGCGGCCCGCGGCGACTTCGCGGCCGCGTTCGCCGCGCACAAGACGTTCTTCGAGGTCTATCACCAGCAGCAGTCCCTGCAGCGGGAGGCGCGGGCGCGCACCCGGCAGGCGATGTTCGAGACCGCGGAGGCGCGGCAGGAGGCCGAGCGCTTCCGCGAGCAGGCCCGCCGTGACCCGCTCACCGGCCTGCACAACCGGCGGTTCGTGGATGAGCGCCTGCCCGGCCTGATCCGCACCGACCCGGCGCTCACCGTCGCCCTGGTCGACCTGGACCACTTCAAGCAGATCAACGATCAGCTCTCGCACGACGTCGGTGACCAGGTCCTCGTCCGGGTCGCCCAGGTGCTGGCCCGCGAGGTCGCCGCCGCCTGCCCGGAGGGTTTCGTGGCCCGGATGGGTGGCGAGGAGTTCCTGGTGGTGCTGCCCGGCATGCCGGCTCCCCGGGCCACCGCGTGCCTCAACGGCATCCGGCGCACCATCCGAAACCAGTACTGGTCGCCGATCACCAGGCACCTCCCGGTCACGGTGAGCATCGGCGTGGCCGCTTCCGGCGACGCCCCGGAGAGGGCCCAGGCACCCCTACTGTCCACAGCAGACAGTCATCTGTACGCTGCCAAGCACGGCGGACGTGACCGCGTGGTGTCGGCAGCCGACCTTCGCGGTTATGCCGGGCACGCCTCGGCCGCTTAGGGTCCGCCCTGCTGGTCAGGTGGTTCCGGGCGACGACCGTGCCGGTGCGGTGGGTGGCCTTCCACGGAGGTCGCGGCCTCGCCCGATCAGCGGGGCAGGCCCTGCAGTGTTCGTTCCAATCCGTCACCGCCACCGGACTGTGGGGGTGATATCGGTCAAACGTTGGCGCTAGGGTCTATCTGGCTGGAACGCACTGTCGAAGATCGACGGTCGGCGCAAGGAGGCGGTCGTGCAGCACGAGGTGGCGCCACCAGGGGTCAACCCCAACGTTCCGCACTCCGCTCGCATCTACGACTACTGGCTCGGCGGCAAGGACAACTTCGCCGTCGACCGCGCGGTCGGCGAGGCGATGATCCAGGCCATCCCCGGCATGCGCTACATGGCGGGGGAGAATCGCAAGTTCGTCCACCGCGCCGCCCGTGACCTGGTGGCCAAGGAGGGCATCCGTCAGTTCCTGGACGTCGGCACCGGCATCCCGACCTCGCCGAACCTGCACGAGATCGCGCAGACGATCGCCCCCGAGACCCGCGTGGTCTACGTCGACAACGACCCGATCGTCCTGGTCCACGCGCGTGCCCTGATGCTCAGCCACCCCTCCGGTCGCAGTGAGTACATCAGCGCCGACATCCGGGACCCGCGCTCGATCCTCGACGACGCGGTCCTCACCGACACGCTCGACCTGACCAAGCCGGTCGGCCTCACTCTGATCGCCATCCTGATGCTGCTGGCCGACGAGGACGACCCGTGGTCGACGGTGGCCGAGCTGCGCGACGCGATGCCGTCCGGCAGCTGCCTGGCCATCACCCACCCGACGGCCGACTTCGACCCCGGCGCGGTCGAGCAGGCCGTCGCGGCTGCCACCGGCGCCGGCATGACGCTGGTCGCCCGGACGCAGGAGGCGGTTGCCCGTTTCTTCGGCGACTGGGAGCTTCTCGACCCCGGGCTGGTCCCGGTGTCGGCGTGGCGGCCGGACATGCAGGTCGACAACCCCCAGGCGGCGTATTACTGGTCCGGGGTCGCCCGCAAGCCCTGATTGCCGCTTCTGCACCTCGGCGGGTTCAGCGCGTGGGTGTTCGCGTTCCGCCCCTTTACGTGCTCCCTCGGGTTTTCTTCCACGCAATGGAACCTGAGGTGCACCCCC
>NZ_BOMH01000068.1 GCF_016862095.1 Actinoplanes cyaneus | reverse complement strand
GCACGCGCAGCGTGGAGGGAATCTCCGCCCTTCAGGGCGGAGAGGATGTCAACTCGGCGCGTCCTCGATGTGGGCGTGGCAGTTCGCGAAGATGCAGCACGCCGCCGTGCTGGGCGGGTGGACACCGTTCGCGGCGATGCAGGACCAGTACAACGTGCTCAAGCGCGAAGAGGAGCGCGACATGATCCCGATGTGCCTGGACCAGGGCGTCGGCCTCACCCCCTACTCGCCGCTGGCAAAGGGCCGGGCCACCCGGCCGTGGGGTGAGCAGACCGCACGATCGTCGGCCGACAACGTCGCCAAGGCGTTCGATCGGGACGTCGACAAGCCGGTCGTCGACGCCGTCCAGGGCGTCGCCGAGGCCCGCGGTGTCCCGATGGCCCGAGTGGCCCTGGCGTGGGTGCTGTCCAAGCCGGTGGTCTCCTGCCCGATCGTGGGCGCCACCAAGCCGCACCACCTCCAGGACGCCGTCGCGGCCCTTGATCTGCACCTCACCGACGAGGAGAGCGCCGTGTTGGAGGAAAGCTACACACCGCAGGAGAACTACTGGTGGTGACCTGGCCGCTGCCCGAGTGACCGTCGCGCGGCGGGCGCCTGCGTTAGCCTGACCCTGGCGGTGTTGCTCTTTTCCCCGGTCAGGGGCCTTGCTGGCCGATCACGCCGCGTCCACCAGGGGGAAACGATGTCAGCGCCACCCGAACGGAGCGGTGATTCCGGCACGGTGCTGCCCGAGCAGTCGGCGGTGCTCGCCGCGGCGATGGAGGCCTATCTCGCCTTCGACACCACCGGGCGCCTGGTGGCCTGGAACCCGGCCGCCGAGACGACGTTCGGCTACACCCAGGCACAGGCGTACGGCCGATCGGTCGAAGAGCTGATCGTCGCGCCCGGGCAACGGGCCGCCGCGCGCGCCGAACTGGCGATTCTGGCCGGCGGACGGCCCGGGAGGAGCCTCGGCCGGCGGATGCAGTTTTGCGCCTGGCACGCCGACGGCCACGAAGTGCCCGTCGAGATGACGCTGACCGCCACCGATGGGCCCACGGGCCGGGTGTTCCACGCTTTCGCGCACGACATCACCATCGCGCGGCGGGCCGGCCGGTTCGCCGCCGCCGAGGCCGCCGTCGCCCGTGGCCTTGCCGAGGCCGGCTCCAGCACCGCCGCCGCGGCTCGGGTCGTCGAGGCGCTCGGAGTGAAGATGGGCTGGCCGGTGACGGAGCTGTGGGTCGTCGACGACGACCGGCAACTGCTGACCTGCGCCGCCCGCCACGTCGAGCCCGGCCGGCGGCTACGGGACTTCGCCGTCGACGTCCTCGAACCGGGCGTCGCCCTGCCCGGCCGGGTCTGCGCCGGCGGCTCGCCGATCTGGATTCCCGACCTGGGCACCGACACCCGATCGGTGCGCAGCCGCGCGGCGGCCCGGATCGGGCTGCGGGTGGCCATCGGTGTCCCGCTGACCACCGGCCGGCAGGTGCACGGCGCGCTGTGTGTCTACGGCGACCGGGTCGAAGACCCCGAGGACACCCTGCTCGGCCTGCTCAGTGGCCTCGCCGCGCAGATCGGGCAATACGTGGAGCGGCGGCGCGCCGAAGAACTGGCCATCGAGCTGGCCCGTACCAAAGACGAGTTCCTCGCCATGGTGACCCATGAACTGCGCAACCCGCTGGCGGCGATCACCGGCACCGCTTCCCTGCTCGACGACGAACTCGACGAGTTGCCCCCCGACGAACGGCGCCACTGCCTGCAGATCATCACCCGCAACGCCGAGCGGCTGTCGGTCATGGCCGAGGACCTGCTCGACCTGGCACGGCTCGAATCCGGGCACCTCGCCATCAACCCGGCCGACACCGACCTGGCCGACATCATCCGCCAGGCCCTCGACGCGGTCGCAGAGCAGCCCGGCAAGAATCTCACCATCACGGCACGGCTCCCGGAGCACCTCGAGCTGTACGCCGACCCGAGCCGGCTGCGCCAGGTCGCCGACAACCTGATCTCCAACGCGATCAAGTACACGCCCGCGGGCGGGACCATCACGGTCACCGCGGCCGCCGACGAGACCGGCGACACGATCACCTGGACGGTCGCCGACACCGGCATCGGCATCCCCGCCGCCGAACGGCCCCGGCTGTTCCGCCGCTTCTACCGCGCCTCCACCGCTCTCGACCAGCGCATCCCCGGCACCGGGCTGGGGCTGGTCATCGCCCGCACCATCGTCGAACGCCATCACGGCACCATCACCCTGTCCGACCACCTCGGCCCGGGCACCACCTTCACCATCGAGCTCCCGGCCAAACCGCAATAACGAGACAGACAGCCTTCCCGTACGGGCCGGAAGGCGCGCACGGCGCCCGGCGCGCGCCCCAGACCGATCAGCCCAATGGGCGGGGCATGCGCCTGGTCGAAGCCATCGCCGACAGTTGGGGGGTGTACCGGCATCATGCGGAGGCCGGCAAACGCGTGTGGGTCGACCTGCCCTTCGGCTGAGAGCCTCGACGTCGTGGGGCAACAGACCCAGGCGCCCCGGCTGCCCGCTGTCGTCCTGGACGGATTGCGGCCGAGCCGCCGGAGCTGAGTGCCGGGTGGTAAAGGTTTTCCTACCGTCGATCCTTCTCTGGTAGACCGCTTTCCGGCGTCGAATCATGAACTCATGACAAACGCACTGAGCACCGAGAACGCCGTCGCCCGCCTGGTCGACGAGGCAGCCGTCCGTGACACCGTCCTCCGATTCGCCGACGTCGCCGTCCGCGGAGATTTCGACGCCTTCCGCACCCTGTGGTCGGAGGACGCCCTCTGGGTCATCGGCGGCACCGACGGCCAGCCTTTCGAACGGCGCGCCGAAGGTGCCGACCAGATCGTGGCGCTGTACCGCACTCTCCGGGAAGAGCGCGACTACTTCATCCAATTCGTGATTCCGGGCGTCGTGGAGATGGACGGGGACACCGCCACCGCCCGATCGATGTGCCACGAAGCGGCGCGCGGTCCCGGGGAGAGCTACTACCGCAACAACGGGGTGTGGACCGACACGTTCCGGCGTACCGACAACGGCTGGGTCTTCACCAACCGCACCTACGAATACCTGTGGCTGGACTTCTCCCCGTTCACCGGCGACATCTCGTGGGGAAGCGCGGACGCCCGATGACCAGTCTCGACACCTCGGCCGTCCGGTGGCGGGCGGCCGAGGTCTCCGCTCCCCGGCTCGGCCGGCCGGTCCCCGTGATCGTGGCCCGCGACATTCCTTATCGTCCGGACGCGAACCGTTTCCAGAATCTGAGCATCTATCTTCCGGTGACCCCAGAGACGTCCGCGATGATCGGCGCGCCGGTCGTGTCGCTGCCGGACTCCGGTCCGGATCCGGCCCGCGGTCTCGTCCACGTTCACGGTGGCGCGTGGCGTGACCCGAACCTTACCGCCCGGTCGATCGAGCCCGCTGTCGCGCATGCTTTCTCCGCCGCCGGCGACGCCATTCCCCTCCGTGCGGTGGCGTCGCTGAACTACAGCCTCTCGCCATTCCCGACCCATCCCGAACTGCCCTATGAGCCGGCTACGGCCGAGCATCCGGACCCGGCTCGCGAAGCGGTTCATCCGGCTCATGTCCGTGACGTTCTGCACGGGCTCGATCTGCTCCGGTCGTATGGTCTCGCGGACGACTCGTACGTCCTTTCCGGGCACAGCTGCGGCGCGTGCATCGCCTTCCAGGCGATTCTGCGATCGCCTCGCGACCACGGGCTCGACGCGGTTCCGGAGGCGCCGCGCCCCGCGGCGCTGCTCGGCCTCAACGGCCTGTACGACCTACCGGCGCTGGTGCACGGGCTCGGCGCGTCCCACCAGCACCTCCGCGACGAGTACGCGATGTTGCTGGGGCACGCCTTCGGGACCGATCAGAGCCGGTGGCCGGCGGCCAGTCCGGCGCGGTTCGACCCGGCGGGGATCGGCGAGCGGGTACGCCGGGGACGGGCACCGGCACTCGTCGTGCTCGACCAGAGCAGCGAGGACCACCTCGTACCGATGAATCAGCGAGAGACGATGGAGGCGCGGCTGCGCGAGGCGGGCGTGCCGCGGGTGGTCACCGGCCACCGGTGCACGGGAAGCCACGCGGCGCCCTGGGAGCAGGGCCACATGCTGTGGGACAGCGTCCAGGACACCCTCCGGCTCCTCTGAGTCGACGCGACGGGAGCGGCGACCGAGATGGCGGTCAGTCGGTGATGGAGGCCCGGAAGGTGTAACGGTCGCCGCGGTAGGCCTGCACCGTCAGCTCGATCGGGATGCCCTCCTGGTTGAAGGTCAGCTGGGTGGCGGCCAGGATCGGCACCGCACCGGTGATCTCGAGTTGCTCCCGCTCCTTCTCGGTGGCGTTGCGCGCCTCGACCGAGTAGTCCGCGTAGTGCGGCTGCTGGGCCGGTGTCGCGGTGCGCAACACCTCGTACAGGGAACGCTGGGTGAAGTCCGTGGTCGCCAGCCCGGGGGCGACCGACAGCGGGAGCCGGTTGCGTTCGACCGCGATGACCAGGTCGTTCTGGTAGCGCAACCGCCGCATCTCGAACAGCTCGGCGCCCGCCGCGATGCGCAGCAGCTCGGCTTCGCGAACCGTGGCCGGGCGGACCGCGGAGGAGAGCACCCGGTTGCGGACGGCGACTCCGCGCTGAGCGGCCAGGTCGGCGAAGCCCAGCACGCGACCCGCCGCCCCGGGCCGATGGGCGGGGGTGGCGGCCGCCACGGCCCAGCCCCGCGCCGGCAGGGAGATCAGGATGCCGCGCTCGCGCAGCTCGTTCAGGGCGGCGCGGATGGTGACCCGGGAGGCCCCGTAACGCTCGGCGAGCTGCCGTTCGGAGGGCAACCGGGCCCCGTCGGCGCCGCCCGACGCCCGCAGATCCTCGTGAATGCGGTCGGCGAGCCGCAGGTACAGCGGCAGCGCGTCCGGGCCGATCAGAGGGCTGGTTGTCACGGCCACGACCCTATCAGCGCACCCAGTTGAAGCCATTGACATACCAGTTGCATACCAGTAGCTTCCGCAACCAGACCAGATAGGTCGGAACCCGAGGAGCACGATGAGTGGCAGCGACTTCACCAGGGCAGAGATCGAACAACAGCCGGCCGTCTGGCGAGCGACCCGGATGGTGGTGCAGGCCGCCCGCACCGACGTGGACCGGCTCCTGGCCGCCGCTCTGGACGACCGGACGCGGATCGTGCTGACCGGCGCCGGGACCTCGGCGTACGTCGGCGAGATCCTGGCCCCGGAGCTGACCCGCCTGCTGAAGCGGCCGGTCGAGGCGATTCCCACCACGGATCTCGTCACCGACCCGCACGCGGTGGCCACCGGCGACCAGCCGGTGCTGCTGGTGTCGTTCGCCCGCAGCGGCAACAGCCCGGAGTCCCTCGCGGCAGCCGGCCTGATCGACCAGCTCGCCCCGGTCGCCCACCACCTGGTGATCACCTGCAACGCCGAGGGCCGGCTCGCCCGCGCCTACGAGTCGGCCGGCAACGCCGCCGTGGTGACGTTGCCGGCCGCCACCAACGACCGCGGCTTCGCGATGACGTCCTCGTTCACGTCGATGCTGCTCGCCGCGTACCTCTGCCTGGCCGGCGAGGCCGACGTGGACGCGTTGGCGGCCGCCGCCGAGACCGTCCTCGCCCGCTCGGAAGACGTGCGGCGGGCGGTGACCGCGTTGCGGCCGGAGCGCATCGTCTACCTGGGCTCCGGAAGTCTCAAGGGACTGGCCCGCGAGGCCGCCCTCAAGACCCTCGAACTGACCGCCGGCACCACAGTCGCGCTCGGCGAGTCGTCGCTGGGTTTCCGGCACGGCCCCAAGGCCGCTCTCACCCCCGGCACGCTCGCTGTCGTCTTCGTCTCCGGTGACTCCTACCGGCGCGCGTACGACCTCGACCTCGCCCGCGAACTGGCCGGCGACCTCGGCGCCGAACGCGTCGTGCTCGTCGACGCCGGCGAGGGCACCTGGCACGTACCCCGCAGCCCCGGTCTGCCGGACGCCCTGTGGGCGGTCCTCGCCGTCATCCCCGCCCAGCTCACCGCGCTCGCCTGCTCGCTGGCCGCCGGGCTCACCCCGGACAACCCGTTCCCCGGCGGCGAGGTCAACCGGGTCGTCCAGGGCGTCGTCATCCACCCCTACGGCGAAGGGCGCAACTGACATGTACCTCGGCGTGGACGGCGGCGGCACCAAGACGGCCTTCTGCCTCATCGACGACGACGGCGCGATCGTCGCCACGACCCGCACCGCCGGCATCCACTACCTGGCGAGCGGCATCGACATCATCGAGCCCCTGCTCGCCGAAGGCGTCACGCGGGTGTGCGCGCAGGCCGGGATCACCCCCGAGGCCATCACGTACGCGTTCTTCGGGATCCCGTGTCACGGCGAGGTCCTGTCCGACGTACCGAAGCTCGACGCCCTGCCGCGTGCGGTGCTCGGCACCGATCGCTACCGGTGCGGCAACGACATGATCTGTGGCTGGGCCGGCTCGCTGGGCGCCGCCGACGGCATCAACGTCGTCGCCGGCACCGGGTCGATCGCCTACGGCGAGAACGGCGATCGCCGGTCGCGCACCGGCGGCTGGAGCGAACTGTTCGGCGACGAGGGATCGGCCTACTGGGTCGCCGTCCGCGGCCTCAACGCGTTCAGCCGGATGAGCGACGGACGCCTGCCCCGCGGGCCGCTCGCCGGCATCCTGCGTACCGCCCTCGGCCTCACCGACGACCTCGAGGCCGTCGACGTCGTGATGAACCGCTGGCAGGGCGACCGGGCGAAGATCGCCGCACTGAGCACGGTGGTCAGCGAGGCCGCCGACGCCGGCGACACCGTGTGCGCCGCCATCCTGCGCGACGCCGGCCGCGAGCTCGCCGCCATGGTCGACGCCGAGGCGCGCGCCCTGCGCTTCCCGGGACACCAGCAGATTCCGGTCTCGTACTCCGGCGGGATGTTCACCTGCCCGCCCCTGCTCGCCGCGTTCCGGCAATCCCTGACCGGCCGGTACGACCTGCGTGAACCTCTCTTCCCCCCGGACCACGGCGCCGCCCTGTACGCCGCGCGGCTGGCCGGGCACTCCCCGATCACGATGGGACGACTGTCATGACAACGAGCGCCATCACCCGCCGTACCGGCTGGATTCCGTACGCCGCTCTGCTGGTTCTGTTCTGGGGCGTCTGGGGCGCGTTCTCCGGCACCCCCACCAGCAAGTACGGCTACCCCGACGGCATGGTCTACCTCATCTGGTCGCTGACGATGATCATCCCGGCGGTGGCGGCCCTGCGTGGCGCCACCTTCGACCGCCGCCCGGTCGCGGCCGGGTACGGGCTGATCGTGGGGCTCACCGGCGCCGGCGGCCAGTTGCTGCTGTTCAAGGCGCTGACCATCGGCCCCGCCTACATCATCTTCCCGATCATCGCACTGTCCCCCGCGATCACCGTGATCATGGCGCTGGTCGCGCTCAAGGAACGCCTCACCCGGCTCGCGGTCGTCGGCGTCGTCCTGGCGCTCGTGGCGATCGTCCTGTTCTCGGTCGCGCCCAGTGACGAGGACGCCTCCACCGGGCCCTACCTGCTGCTGGCCGTCCTGATCTGCGTCGCCTGGGGCGTGCAGGCGTACTACATGCGCAAGGCCGCCGTCGCCGGCGTCAACGACGCCACCACCTTCGGCTGGATGACGGGTCAGCGGCATCGTGCTGATCCCGGTCGCCCTGATCATGATGGGCGGCTTCCCCACCGGCTTCCCGTGGCAGGCGCCCACGCTGACCGCGGCCACCCAGCTGCTCAACGCCATCGGCGCGCTCTTCCTGGTGATGGCGATGAGCCGGGGCAAGGCCTCGGTGGTCGCGCCGATCACCAACGCGCTCGCGCCGGTGCTGACCATCGCCCTGTCCCTGGCGGTCTACCGGAGCGTCCCGTCGGTCTACCAGAGCGCCGGCATCGTGCTCGCGCTGGCCGGCTCGACCCTGATGGTCTACACCACCGAGAAGTCCGCCGAACTGGCCGAAGCATGACCCGCGTCGTCACCGTCACGCTCAACCCGGCGATCGACGTCACGTACGAGGTCCCGGCGCTCGCCATCGGGACCAGTGTCCGGGTCGCCACGGTCCGGTCCCGGGCCGGCGGCAAAGGGGTCAATGTGGCCGCCGTCGTACGGCAACTGGGCGGTGACCCGATCGTCGTCGCGCCGACCGCCCTCACCGAACCCGACCCGTTCCGTTCCGGACTGGCCGCCCTGGGCCTGCCCCACCGCCTGATCCCCTCGTTCGGGACCGTGCGGCGCACCGTCGCCGTGGTCGGCGCCGACGGACTGACCACGATCCTGCTGGAGCCGGGCAGCCACGCGGCCCCGGACACCACCGGCCGGATCGCCGCCACCGTCACCGCGGAGCTGGCCGGCGCCGGCGCGCTGGTCATCTCCGGCAGCCTCGCGCCGGGACTGCCCGACGACCTGCCCGCCCAGCTGGCACGTACCGCCCGCGCGCAGGGAGTCCCGGTGATCGCCGACGTGTCCGGGCCCGCGCTGCGTGCGGTGGCCACCGCCGGGGCCGTCCTGACGCCCAACCGCGACGAGTTCGCCGAGCTCACCGGCCACCAGCCGGGCTCCACCGCGGAGATCGTCGCCCGCGCACGCGAGCTGATCGGGGCCGGCGCGGCAGCGGTGCTCGTGACGCTCGGCGAGGACGGCGCCGTCGCCGTCACGAACGGCGGCGCCTGGCACGCCCGCACCGCCGGCGTCGCCGGCGGCAACCCGACCGGCGCCGGCGACGCGGCCGCCGCCGCGCTCGCCCTGCACCTGGCACGCGGCGCCGCCTGGCCCGCGGCACTCACCGACGCCGTGGCCAGCTCCGCCGCGTGCGTCCTGCGGCCGGTGGCCGGCGACATCGACCTCGAGGCGCGGAGCCGCCGGCTCGGCGCCGTCACCGTGAAGGAACTCCCGTGACCGACCACAGTCTTCTCGACGACCTGCGCGGCAGCGGCCGGGCGGTCGGCGCCTTCAACGCCATCCTGCTCGAGCACGCCGAGGCCATCGTGGCCGGCGCCGAGGAAGCCCGGCTCCCGGTGATTCTGCAGATCTCGCAGAACGCGGTGCGCTACCACGGCTCGCTGGCCCCGTTCGCCACGGCCTGTCTCAGCCTGGCCTCGTCGGCCTCGGTGCCGGTCGTCGTCCACCTCGATCACGCCGAGGACGAGACCCTGATCGACCAGGCCGTCGCGCTCGGCATCCGCTCGGTGATGTTCGACGCCGCCACCCTGCCGTACGCCGAGAACGTCGCCCGCACCCGCGACGTGGTGCGCCGTTGTCACGCGGCCGGCTGCCGGGTCGAGGCCGAGCTCGGCGCCATCGGCGGCAAGGACGGCGCGCACGCTCCCGGCGTACGCACCGACCCCGCCGAAGCCACCGCGTTCACCGCCGCCACCGGGGTCGACGCGCTGGCCGTGGCGGTCGGCTCCGTACACGCCATGTCCCGCCGGGACGCCAGCCTCGACAACGCGCTCATCGAACGGCTGCGTGCCGCGGTCGCCGTTCCGCTGGTCCTGCACGGCTCCTCCGGGGTGTCCGACGAGGGCCTGCGGGAGGCTGTCCGGCGGGGCATCACCAAGGTGAACATCGGAACGCTGCTCAACCGGGTTCTGACCAGCCGAGTCCGAGGAGTACTGACCGACGACGCCGACCTGAGCGATCCGCGGAAGTACCTGGCGCCGGGCCGGGACGCGGTCCGCGCGGAGGTCGCCAGAATGCTGCGCCTGCTGGCCGGCGAGCCGGTGCCGGCCACCCCCGAGCCGCACAGCTCACCGGCGGCGCCCGCACGGCCGTGACCGGCGCGCCCGATGGATGCGGCGTTCGGACGCGGGCACACCGGCCTGCCGGTGTGCCCGCAACGTCTCAGCCGGCGGCGCGCTCGTCATACGTCTCGCGGTGGGCCAGCACCTCGTCCATGTGCGTCTGCGCCCAGGACTTGAGACCACGCATCAACTCGTGCAGGGAGAGGCCGAGCTCGGTGAGCTCGTAGCTGACCGTGACCGGCACCGTCGGCGTCACGGTGCGGCTGATCAGACCGTCGCGCTCCAGCGACCGCAGGGTCTGGGTGAGCATCTTCTGACTGACGCCGGCCAGCAGGCGGGACAGCTCGGAGTAACGCATCGCGCGGGGTTCCCCGGCGCAGCCGATGTCGAGCTGGTGGGAGCCGTCGCTGCCGAGTGCGGACAGGATCAGCGTCACCCACTTGTCGGAGAGCCGGTCGAGCAGCTTGCGACTGGGACATCCCGCCAGAAAGGCGTCGTACTCCATCTTGGCCTGCGTCTTCTTCTGTGACGCTGTCGTCGTGACCATCGCCGTTCAACCCCTCCGCCGGGTGACTAACGAACTTCGAAGTGCGTACTTCCCGATAGAGCGTAACCGCGTCAGAGTGAAGCAGCTTCCTCGACGGAAGCGTACTGGCCAGCTCGTACGTTCGGAAAGGCACGACCATGACATCTCTACCCGGCGGAACCTGGACGTTGGGTGATCTGACGGTCACCCGGTTCGGCTACGGTGCCATGCAGCTCGCCGGCCCCTGGGTCATGGGGCCGCCCGCCGACCACGACGGTGCGCTCGCCGTCCTTCGCGAGGCGGTCGGGCAGGGCATCACCCACATCGACACCAGCAACGCCTACGGGCCGAACATCACCAACCAGCTGATCCGCGAAGCACTGCACCCGTACCCCGAGGCGTTGCACATCGTGACCAAGGTCGGCGCGACCCGGGACGAGAAGGGCGGCTGGCCGCCGGCCCGGGACCCGGAAGCGCTGCGCCGATCCGTACACGAGAATCTCGAGAATCTGGGTCTGGAAACACTCGACCTGGTCAACCTCCGGCTCGGCAATGCTCAGGGTCCCCAGCAGGAATCTCTGGCCGAGGCGTTCGAGGCGCTCCTGGAGCTGCGGCAGCAAGGACTGATCCGGCACCTCGGGGTGAGCAACGTGACCGCGGAGCAGGTGACCGAGGCGCAGTCGATCGGGCCGATCGTGTGCGTGCAGAACGGGTACAACCTCGCGCACCGGCACGACGACGAGCTGATCGACCGGCTCGCCGCCGAAGGCATCGCCTACGTGCCCTTCTTCCCGCTCGGCGGGTTCAGCCCGCTGCAGTCCGAGGCGCTCACGAGGGTCTCGGCACGGCTCGGCGCGACCCCGATCGCCGTCGCCCTGGCATGGCTGCTGCGGCGCTCACCGAACATCCTGCTGATCCCGGGCACCTCATCGGTGGCTCACCTGCGGGAGAACATCGCCGGAGCGGGGATCAGCCTCTCCCCCGAGGACGTCGCGGAGCTGAACGACCTCGCCCCGGCGGGCCGCACCGCCGGCTGAGGCGCACCGGGGTGGAATTCCCGGGATGACGGCGCAGGTCACCGCCTTGCCGACAGCGGCGATTCTACCGATGCGGCAGGCGACCGGCCTGGCGAGACTGGCTGGACCCGCCACCGGCCGCCCTCCGAGGAGGACGGGCGGCCGGATCCGTCCCGGCGGATGTCCCCGACCGAGGAGGTCGCGATGACCGCGCCACTGCCCGTCCCGCGCCGGCCCCGCCGCCGGCCGCCGTTGATCGCCGTGCTGGCCGCCGTGGCCGCCGTGCTGATGGCCGGCCCAGCTCCGGACGCGGCCGCCGCACCGGCGACCGCGCCCGCGGCGGCGGTGCCCAGCCCGGCGATCACCGTCCCACCGGCCGGTGCGCACGGCTTCCCGTTCCTGGCCGAGGCGGAGGATCTGGCCGCGGCCGGATACACCGAGTCCGAGTACTTCCTCTCCGGGATCGCGTCCTCGTACGTCGGCCTCGGCGTGCTCGGCCCGAGCGGGCGGTGGCAGGTCGCGCCGGCCGGCCGGGCCCCGTACCGGACCCGGATGCTGGTCCGCCGCCCGGCCGAGCCGGCCCGCTTCAACGGCGTCGTGGTGGTGGAATGGCTCAACGTCAGCGGCCAGGTGGACCTCTCGCCGGACTACTGGTTCGCCCACGACGAACTGCTGCGCGCCGGGTACGCCTGGGTCGGCGTGTCGGCCCAGGAGGTCGGCGTGGACGGCGGGATCGGTGACCTGCCCGGGCTTCGCCAGTGGGACCCGGCCCGGTACCGGACGCTGAGCCACCCCGGCGACCAGTTCTCGTACGACATCTTCTCCCAGGCCGGGCAGGCCCTGCGTACGCCTGGTGCGACGAACCCGCTGGCCGGCCTCGCCGTCCGTACGGTGCTCGCCGACGGGGAGTCGCAATCGGCACTGCGCATGACGACGTACGTCAACGCGATACATCCGGTCGCCGAGGTGTACGACGGTTTCCTCATCCACAGCAACAGCGCCCTGGCCGCCCCGATCGACGCGCTGGGGCTGGGCATGCCGCTGACCGTCCGGGTCCGTACCGACCTCGAGCAGCCCACGTTCGTCGTGCTCACCGAGACCGACGTGGTCGGCCACGCGCCGGCCCGTCAGCCGGACACCGCGACCGTACGCACCTGGGAGCTGGCCGGCACCGCACACGGCGACCAGTGGGCGCTGGACCTGGGTGATCCGACGCTGCGCCGGTCACTGGGCAGCCAGACGCCGTCGCCGGACTGCCCGGCCGGCTCGGCACCACCCAACGACGGGCCCGGCCGCTACGGCATGAACGCGGCGCTGGCGCACCTGACCACGTGGGCGCAAGGCGGGACGGCACCTCCGGCGGCCCCGCCGATCGCGCTCAGCGGCAGCACCGTGACCCGGAACGCGGCGACCGGGCTGGCACTGGGCGGCCTGCGGTTGCCCGACGTGACGGTGCCGACCCGCACCCTGAGCGGCTCCCGGGAGAGCGGCGGCGGACCGTTCTGCCGCCTCTACGGGGCGCGCGACCCGTGGAACGCCGACGCCGACGGGTGGGACCGGCACGACGCCGGCGACCCGTCGGACCCGGCCGCACCGGCCAACCGCGAACCGGACCTGGCCACGCTGTACCCGACGCATGAGCGGTATGTCGCGGCGGTGCGGGCGGCGGCCGACGCTGCGGTGACCGGCGGCTACCTGCTGCCCCCGGACGCGGCGCAGATCGTCGCCACCGCGCAGGCGTCACCGATCGGCGGCTGATTCCGCCACCCGGCTCCCGGGCCCTCCCCGGGGGGCGCGGGAGCCGGCACCGCAGCGCGCGATCCAGGCGGGCGGAGGCGCTGTGCGCCGAGGCCCCGGATCTGGGCGCGCGGCGTCGCGTCAGAGCACTGCAAGTCAGCGATCACCGGCCGCACTGTGCGGCCGGCCCGGCGCCGGGGGACAGCCGATGTCAGAGGAGGGTGAGCAGCGCTTCCGGACGGTCCAACGGCACGATGTGGCCGCACTCGGCGATCAGCCGCCCGGTGAGTTGGTCGGCCATCGGACGCAGTTGGCGGTGCAGCGTGTCGCCGACCGGCCGGGCACCGATCGCGGTCACCGGCATGGTCAGGCGCCGATGCGCGGACGACGCGATCTGGCCGGTGCTCACGCTCATCGCGCGGTAGTGCGCGAACGCGCAGCGCAGGCTCTCCTCGCCGGTGTACGCCGTGACGAACGCATCCCGCACACCGCGCGCCACCCCGGACCCGTCGTAGGTGCCCGCACGCAGGAAGAAGTCGAGATACTCGCCTTCGTGACCGAGCAGGACGCGCTCGGCCAGGCCCGGCACGGTGTGGAAGCCGAACCACCACGGCGGGGTGAAGCCCTCTCCCCCGAGGGTGGCCTCCATGACGACCAGGCGGGTGACCCGGGCCGGATGATGCAGGGCCAGCAGGACTGCCGGTGGCACGCCGAGATCGAGGGCGGCGACCTCGGCGGTGGCGACGCCGAGCGCGTCGAGCAACGCCCGGGCGTCCTCGGCCAGTGTGCCGGCGTCGTATCCGCCGGCCGCCCGGGTGGTGCCACCCAAGCCGCGCAGGTCCGGTGCGATGACCCGCCGGGTGCGCGACAGCGACGGGATCACCTCGGACCAGACCTGCCAGGTGTGCGGGAACCCGTGCAGCAGCAGGATCGCCGGTCCCTGCCCCGCGATCATCACGTTGATGTCGATGCCGTTGGCGTTGACGATGTGGGTCATCTCGCTCCTTCGTGTGGTAACCATCGGTTACCTGGGCACCGTAGGAGAGCTAGGCTGAGCCCGGAAGAACGCACTTCGCCGAAAGGTGGTAACCCGGTGGTGACTGCTCGCCGCGGCGACCTGTTCGACCCGGCCTGCCCGACCCGGCGGTTGCTCGACCGGGTCGGCGGCAAGTGGGTCGCCATGATCGTCAAGGTGCTGGCCGAGGCCGCCCCGCAGGAGTTGGGCTTCGCCGAGCTGCGGCGCCGCGTTCCCGGCATCTCGCACAAGATGCTGTCGCAGACGCTGCAGTCGCTGACCGCCGACGGCCTGGCCGCGCGGCGGGTCGAAGACTGTGTCCCGCCGCGCGTGTTCTACCGCCTCACCCCGCTGGGCCTGTCGCTCGACGCGCCGCTCGCCGCCCTGCGGGACTGGGCGGAGCGCCACATGCCCGACATCGACGACTTCGCCAGGGAGAGGGCGGCGCCATGAAGAGCTACGGCATTCCAGTGCTCACCGCTCAGGCTCTCACTCCGCTTCCAGGGCGGCGCGGGCGATCGCGCCGGTGATGCGGCCGTCGGTGAGTACGGCGAGCCAGATCGCGCCGGCCGGGGTGCGGGCGAGCGCTTCCGCCGCCGGCTCCCCCGCCCCGGCCGATGGCAGCGGACGGGCGAAGTCGCGCAGCGGGGCATCGGGCCGCGCGCCGGCCAGCTCGGTGGCCGCCACCACCCCGACCACGTCGCCCGGGGCGGGCGGCGCCTCGCTCCCGGCCGGGCGGGGCAGGACGAGCACGGCCACCTCGCCCGCGGCCAGGTCACGGACCGTGGCGTCCGCGGCCAGCACCAGTGGCGTCACGACCGGCCCGTCACCGGTCAGCGGCCCCGGGACGGGCGGGGCGGGGAAGCCTGCGCGGCGCAGCCAGTCGTCGTCGAAGTACTTGGACAGGTAGGCACGGCCGGAGTCCGGGGCGAGCACGACCACCACGCCGGACGGGCCGAGCTCGCGGGCCACGCGCAGGGCGGCCACCACCGCCGTGCCGGTGGACGCGCCGGCCAGGATGCCCTCCTCGCGGGCCAGCCGCCGGGTCATCGCGATCGACTCCCGGTCGCCGACGCGCTCGATGCGGTCGACGACCTTCGGGTGGTACGACTGCGGCCACACGTCCTCGACCGTGTCCGGGTGCACGTAGTGGCCGATGCTCTCCACGTAGTACGGGCTGCCGTCGCCACCGCCGTAGACCGAGCTCTCCGGGTCCGCGCCGACGACGGTGACCGCGCCGGTCTCGCGCAGGTACGCCCCGGCGCCGCTGATCGTCCCGCCGGTGCCGACGCCCGCGACGAAGTGCGTGACCCGCCCGCCGGTCTGCCGCCAGATCTCCGGGCCGGTGGTGGCCAGATGCGCGCCGGGGTTCGCCGGGTTGTCGTACTGTCCGGCGAGCCAGCCACCCGGGGTCTCCTCGGCCAGCCGCGCGGCGACCCGGGACACATGCCGCGGGTCCTCCCGGGTGACGCCGCCCGCGGTGATCACGACCTCGGCGCCGTACGCGCGCAGGGTCTTGATCTTCTCGGTGCTGCTCTTGTCCGGCACCACGACGATCGCCCGGTAGCCGCGCTGGGCCGCGATCATGGCCAGGCCGATCCCGGTGTTGCCCGAGGTCCCCTCGACGATCACCCCGCCGGGCCGCAGTTCGCCCGACTCCTCGGCGGCGCTGACCATGGCGAGCGCCGCGCGGTCCTTCACGCTGCCGCCCGGGTTGAGGAACTCCGCCTTGAGGAGCACCTCGGCGGCGATCCCCTCGGTGACCCGGGTGAGCCGGATCAGGGGCGTGTCGCCGATGGCGTCGATCACACTCATTCCCGAAACCTACTGCCGGCACTGGCCATGAAGGTTGCCGCCCCCCGCAATACATATAAAACCTATAGAACTTATCGGGTACGGTGGAGCGGGCACTGACCGTACCGACAGGAGAACCGATGAGACGCACTCTCGCCACTGTCGCCAGCGCCGGCGGCCACCCCGGCCCCTACGAACTGGCCCTCGACCCGCACCGCTCCACCCTGGCCACCGCGACGCTGGTCGCCCAGCGCGCCGAGGCGGCCCGGATCGACGCGCTGTTCGTGCCGGACCTGCTGGAATTCGGTGCGCAGGGCACGATCGGCGCCCAGGAACCGCTGATCTTCGTGGCCGCGCTCAGCCAGGTCACCTCGAAGGCGGGACTGATCGCGACCGTCTCCACGACGTTCCACCACCCGTTCAACCTGGCCCGCATGTTCGCCACGCTCGACCACGTCAGCAACGGCCGGGCCGCCTGGAACCTGGTCACCTCCTCGATCGGGGAACAGAACTTCGGGACCGGGGAGCTGCCCTCACCCGAGCAGCGCTACGCCCGGGCGGCTGAGACGGTCGAGGTGGTGAACGCGCTGTGGGACAGCTGGCGGCCCGGCGCCCTGCGCGCGGGCCCGGACGGGCAGGCGGTGCTGGACCCCTCGCTGATCGAACCGATCCGGCACCGGGGCGAGTTCTTCTCGATCGAGGGACCGATCAACATCCCGCCCCTGCCACAGCGGCGGCCCGTGCTGATCCAGGCCGGACAGTCGGCCGCCGGGATCGCGCTCGGCGTCCGCTTCGCCGAGATCGTCTTCACGGCGCTGCCGACGCTGGCCGACGCCGAGGAGTTCACCGGCCGGATCCGGGCACAGGCGGCGGCTCACGGCCGTACGCGCGGATTGCCGTTGATCTTCAGCTCGTTCCACGCGACCTTCGGGTCCACCGAGGCCGAAGCCCGGCGGCTCGTCCGCGAGCGCCTCGAGGCGATCGACTACGAGAAGGGCCGCGAGCTGGTCGCCGGCATGCTGGGTGGCGGCATCGACCTCACCGAGGCCAAGCTCGACGAACGGCTGCCGGAGAGCCTGCTGCCGGACATCGGCGGGATCAACCGGCGGCGCGGGCGGGCCGAGATCTTCAGCCGGCTGATCCGCGAGGGACACACGCTGCGCGAGCTGATCCAGGCCGCCCAGGACACCGGCCACTGGTCGGTGGCCGGCACCCCGGAACAGCTGGCCGACGCGGTGCAGGAGCGTTTCGACGCCGGGGTGCTCGACGTGCTCTCGCTCGGCGGGCTGGCCGACGACGTCCAGCACGACTTCGTCGTCAACGGACTGCTGCACGACCTGCGCCGCCGCGGCATCGTCAAGGACGACTACCGCGGCGCGACCCTGCGCGACAATCTCGGCCTCACCCTGACCCCCTGAAGGATCAACACCCTGCTCGGGTACGGCGTCACGAAGGCCCCGGCAGGGCGTTGCGGGGCTGCTACCAGCCGGCTCGCCAGTACTGGGGCGGACGCGGAAGCTCGGTGCGGTCGATGCCGAGACGTGCCGCGGCGGACGTGGCCCAATGCGGATCGCGCAGGGCCGCCCGGCCGATGGACACGGCGTGCGCCTGGCCGGTCGCCAGGATCGTCTCCGCCTGCAGCGCCTCCTCGACGAGGCCCACCGCGCTCACCACGACGGGCGTGCCGGCGAGCTGCCGGGTCAGCTCCGCGGCCAGCGGCACCTGATATCCGGGACCGACCGGGATCGCCGCACCGCCACCGAGGCCCCCTGAGGACACGTCCACCCAGGTCACACCGTGCTCCTCGGCGAGCCGGCGGATCAGGCGCGCCGAAGCGGGCACGTCCCAGCCGCCGTCCACCCAGTCGGTCGCGCTGATCCGGATCCCGAGCGGTTTGTGCGCCGGCCAGACGGCGCGCACGGCGGCGGCGACCTCCCGGGCGAGCCTGGTCCGGCCCTCCTCGTCACCGCCGTACTCGTCGGTCCGGGTGTTCGTCAGCGGCGACAGGAACTGGTGGATCAGGTAGCCGTGCGCGCCGTGCAGCTGGATCGCGTCATACCCGGCGGCGTCCGCACGACGGGCCGCGGCGGCGAAGGCCGCGACCACCTCGGCGATGCCCTCGCGGCTCAACCCGGCCGCGGCGCTCAGGCCCGGCAGCACGGGACCGTCGACGGCGCTGACCGTGCTCCAGCCGCCGTCGGCGGCGGGCACCGTGCCGTCCGGCTGGCCGGGAAGCCACGGGAAGGTGGAGGCTTTGCCGCCCGCGTGGGCGAGCTGCACCGCGGCCGCGGCGCCCTGCGAGTGCAGGAAGGTGACCAGCCGCTCGTGCGCCCGCTGCTGCTCGTCGTCGTAGAGGCCGACGTCGCGGGGGCTGATCCGGCCCCGGGCCTCGACGCCGGTGGCCTCGGTCGTGACCATGCCGAACCCGCCGGCGGCGAAGGAGCCCAGATGCTGCAGGTGCCAGTCGCGGGGCACCCCGTCCTCGGCGTCGATGACGTACTGGCACATCGGCGCGACGATGGCGCGGTTACGCAGGACGAGCCCCGGGCCCTCGGGGGCCGGCAGGGTGATCGGCGTGAACAGCACTGACATGGTGACCACCCGTTCCACAATTACTTGCATACGCCTTGTTTCAACGTGTGCAAGAAAAAGTAGTTGCAGACGCTCTCTTTTGCAAACGCTGTGACGGGCGGCACGAGCGGCCGGTCGTGGGTCCCGGGAACACCCCGGAAGCCACCACCCGCCGGAGCAGCGCTAAACCTTGTCCACGTTGAGCAAGCCGGCGGCGACGATCGTCCGGCTCAGGGGCCGAGCCAGCTCGGCGAGGCGCCGGCAGCCGTCCGCGCCGAGAACCGCGTACGCCGGTGCGGCGAGCCGATCGGTGGCCTCCTCGATCCCGTCGCGCTGGGCGCGGCCGGCGGCGCTCAGCACCGGTTCGTGGCCGTCGATCAGTCCCCGGCGCCGCAGGTCGCCGACCGCCCCGGCCCACTGCTCGTCGCTCCAGCCGCGGCTGCGGCGCAGGAACCGTTCCGGCACCGCACCGGAGGCGGCGTGCAGCACCAGCGCCTCCAGCCCGGTCAGCCCGGCGAGCAGCAGGGCCGCGACGTGCCCGTCGCCGCGGAACTCCCGCAGCACGGTCTGCGCCTGCCAGAGGATCAGATGCGGCTGGTCCGGCCACGGCAGGGCGGCGTGGGCGGCGAACAACGGACGGCCCTGCGGGTGGGCTGCGGCGGCCTCGGCCGCGCGACGGGCCAGGCCGGCGGCCTCGGCCACCTCCGGGCCGTGCACCGCGTCGCCGAGGCCACGGGTCAGGGCCGCGTCAGCGGCTTCCAGCCGGGCGGCCAGGACCGCGGCCGGAGTGGTCTTCTCCCAGGCAGCGGGCAGCGCGGCGGCGACCAGGCCCGGGTTGAAGTTGAAGAAGGTGGCGGTGACCGGCTCGGCGCCGACGGGCCCCAGAGCGGCCGCGCGCGAGGCGAAGTAGCCGGCGCGCCCGGTGAGGCCCAGCGCCGCGTACCGCTCGTGGGCCTCGGGCACGAAATAGATCATGCCGTGCAGCGGCTCGGCCAGTCGCCAGGCCTGACGCACCAGAGCCGGATCGATCGCCGCCGCTTCCTGCTGGTGTGAATCCGTCGCATTCGTCATGACGCCACCCTCCGTCGCCGAAGTTACCGATGGGTAGCCTCGCATGTGACCGGCGTCGCTGTCACGCCCCGGCCGGAACACCGACGGAACACCCCCCGGAGCGACCCCGACTGGATCGCTGATGCTTTGCTCGACGGCATGGAAACGCTCGAGCAACGGCTGGAACGCGTGCGGGAGAAGCTGTCACGTCTTGACCGGCCGAAGATCTTCGGCGCGTCCTCGCACGGCTGTGTCCTCGGGCCACCGCTGGCCGAGGCGCAGGTCGCCACGTTCGAGCGCGAGCACGGGATCACGCTGCCCGGGGCGTACCGGGGCTTCCTCACCACGATCGGCCACGGCGGACCGGGACAGTTCGGCGGCGCGGGCCCGTTCTACGGGCTGACCCCGTTGCACCACTGGGATCGGATCCTCATGGAGGAAACCAAGAAACCGCTGTCCCAGCCGTTCCCCACGGTGCCGGGCGCCGACTACGGCAAGGGCGAGGACTGGTTCGAGCGCGCCGGCGTGGACGAGGACGGCGAGTGGTACCCAGGGGCGATCGCCCTGGCCGACCAGGGGTGCGGCGACATGGTCGCCCTGGTGGTGACCGGGCCGGCCCGCGGGCGGGTGGCCTACCTGTTCTGGGGCCGCGCGCCGATGTTCACCGCCGACGCCGACTTCCTCGCCTGGTACGAGCGGTGGCTCGACGCCGCCCTCAGCGGCGCCGAACACTGGTACTGACCGCCGGACCGGCTTCCCTGATCGGCCGCTGATCCCGCGGTGCCGCCCCGAGAGAGCCGGCCCGTGCTCAGCCGCCTGTCGTGCTGGGTGGTGCGGGGATGAGCCGCTGGGCGAGGGCGATGAAGTCCGGTACGGCGGGATGGCTCGGGGGCTGCTTCCAGGCCAGGTGGACCGTGACGGCTGGTACGCCGGCGAGCGGCAGGTACGCCACGGCGGGGTTCGGGTAGGTGATCGCGGTGGCGGTGGTCGTGACGCCGACAGCGTCGCCGGCGGCGATGGCAGCGATCCAGTCGTCGGTGTTGGCGACCTCGATCGTGTCATCAGGGGTGTCGTCCGGAGGCCAGAGACCGAGGGCCGTGGTCCCGGCGATGGTGTTGACGGCGATCGGCCTGGCGATGAGGTCGCGCAGGGTGAGTCGGGTCCTCCGGGCGAGCGGGCTGTCGGCGGCGACGGCGGCGACGCGCGGCTCGAGCAGCAGGGCCACGGTGTTCACCTCGGCGGGCAGGTCGGCCTCGCCCCGGATGACGGCGACGTCGACGGTGCCGCGGTCGAGCCCGGCGTTGCGGTCGTCGACGCGCAGCAGTTGCAGGGGGGTGTCCGGGTGTTCCTGCTTCCAGCGGCGCAGCAGGGGCGTGGTGTGTTCGCCCAGTGCCGACCAGGCGTGGCCGAGACGCAGGGGCCAGGTCCCGGCGCGGGCGGGGTCGAGTGCCTCGTCGACCGCCGTGACCGCGGCGGCGGCTCGCGGCTGGAACGCGTGCCCGGCGACGGTGAGCCGCAGGTGATGGGTGGACCGGTCGATCAGGCGGGCGCCCAGGTGTGCTTCCAGCTGGCGCAGGGTGCGGGAGAGCGCGGGTTGCGTCACGTGCAGCCGGGCCGCGGCCCGGGTGATGGTGCCTTCGGCGGCGATGGCGAGGAAGGCGCGCAGATGCCGCAGCTCCACGGTCATAACCACAGAGCATAACCGCAGCACATTCGGCATTTCCGCGGCCGAGGGGTGACTCCTAACGTCGACCGCATGACCAGCGCTCCCGACACCACGCCGTCCGCCGTCGCTCCTGCCGAGGCACCGGTGTCCCCGACACGGCGCGCCGGGGCGGTCGGGCTGGTGCTGGGCGCCCTGCTGTCGGGTCCGTTCGGCGGCGCGGTCGCGGCGCTGCTGTTCCCCCGGGCCGGGGTGGACGGAGCCGTGACCCTGCGGCTGACGATCGCGGCGCTCGTGCTGCTGGCGGTGTGCCGGCCCCGCGTACGGGGACATCGGCGCGCCGACTGGCTGCTGATCGGCGGCTTCGGTGCGGCGCTCGCCGGCATGAACACGCTGGCCTATCACGCGATCGCGCTGATCCCGCTGGGTCCCGTGGTGATGCTGGAGGTGCTGGGGCCGCTCGTGCTGTCGGTGGTGACCGCCCGCCGCGCGGCGAGCTGGCTGTGGGCCGGCCTGGCCGCCGCCGGGGTGGCGTTGCTGAGCAGCACCGGATTCGATCGGCTCACCCCGGCCGGGATCGGCTTCGCGACCGCGGCAGGCGCCGTGTGGGCCGGATACATCATGGCCAGTGCACGGGCCGGGCAACGCTTTCCCCGGGCCGACGGCCTGGCCCTGGCCATGACCGCCGCCGCGATCATCACCCTTCCCCTCGGCGTGGGCACAGCGGGAACCACGCTGCTGGACCCGTCCATCCTCGCGATGGGCGCCGGAGTGGCGCTGTTGTCCTCGGCGCTGCCCTACACCCTGGAGTTGCTGGCACTCCGCCGCATGCCCACCACGACCTTCGCCGTCCTGATGAGCCTCGGGCCCGCCGTCGCCGCGATCGCCGGCTATGTCGTCCTGCACCAGCAGCTCACACCTGCCGAAGGGCTGGCCATCGCGCTGGTCGTCGCCGCCAACGTCGGTGCCGTCCGGACGCCGTCCCGGCGGGTTCCGTCCCCGGCACCCCGGGAGAGCACGCCGAGCGAGGCACCGGCGCGCTGAGGGACCCGGCCGTCACCGTGTCGCCGCCGATCGCGATGGTGAACAGGCGCGGGTGTCCACACTTCGTCCACTGGGTGGGTGGCCCAATGAGGCGCGGCCGGTGATCGCCGGCCGCGGCTTCGAGGAAGGCACCGCTCTGTGAGTGAAGCAATGGATGTCGCGGGTCTGCGCGCGGTCGTCACCGGCCCGGTGTTCGTCCCCGCGGACGAGGGTTACGCGGCGGAGACCGCCACCTACAACCTGACCGTCGTGCCCGCGCCGTCGGTGGTGGTGGGCGCCGTGGACGCGGCCGACGTCCGGGCCGCCGTCCGGTTCGCCGTGGCCGGCGGCCTGCCGGTGGCGGTGCTCGGCGCCGGGCACGGAAGTGCGGTGTCGTCCGCTGGGGCGGTCATGATCACGACCCGGCGGCTGGGCGGGATCAGCATCGACGTGCACGCCCGGACCGCCCGGGTGGAGGCCGGCGTGCGCTGGGCCGAGCTGATCGAGCAGCTCGCCAAGGTGGGGCTGGCCGCCCTGAACGGCTCCTCGCCGACGGTGACGGTGGTGTCGTACACGATCGGGGGCGGGCTCGGGCCGTTCGGCCGCAAGCACGGATACGCCGCCGACCACGTGACGGCCCTCGACGTGGTGACCGCCGACGGCGAACTGCGGCGGGTCGACGCGGAGCGGGACCCGGAGCTGTTCTGGGCGTTGCGCGGCGGCAAGGGCAACTTCGGGGTGGTCGTGGCCATCGAGTTCGGGCTGTTCCCGATCCCGTCGTTCTACGGCGGCGGCATCTTCTTCCCCGGTGAGCTCGCCGGGGAGGTGCTGCACCTGTTCCGCCGGTGGGTGAAGGACGTGCCGGAGGAGATGTCCGCATCGGTGGGGCTGCTGCACCTGCCGCCGGCGCCGTTCGTGCCGGAGCCGCTGCGCGACCGGCTCGTCGCGCACCTCCGGATCACGTACCTGGGCGACGCGGCGCAGGGCGAGCGGCTGGTGGCACCGTTCCGGGCGCTGGGCGCGCCGATCATCGACGCGGTCACCGAGTTGCCGTACGCCGCGATCGCCTCCGTGCACAGTGACCCGGTCGACCCGTTACCGCTGTTCGAGCGCGGCGCCCTGCTGCACGACCTGCCCGCCGAGGCGGTCGACGCGGTGCTGGAACTGGCCGGGCCGGGTGCGCCGTCGCCACTGGTCCTCGCGGAGATCCGGCACCTGGGTGGCGCGCTGTCGCGTCCGCCGGCCGTGCCGAACGCGGTCGGCAACCGCGACGAGACGCTGTTCAACGTCTTCCTGGTCGCGGCGGGCGGGCCGCCGGACGCGGAGGCGATGCTGGCGTACGAGCAGCGCCTGATCGACGCGCTGGCGCCGTGGTCGACCGGGCGGCGCTACCTGAACTTCATGTTCGCCGCCGACTCGGCGCCGCAGACCGCGGTGCTGGCCTGGTCGCCGGAGGCGTACCCACGACTGCGGGAGATCAAGCGGCGGTACGACCCGGCGAACGTCTTCCGGATCAACCACAACATCCCGCCGGCCGGGTAACTGCGTAAAAGTACGTACGCGAGGACCGCACGGACACGCTTAGCGTCGGAGCCATGCAGAAGTCCCCTCGCCCGCTCCGGTTCACCGTGCTGGGCCCGGTTCGTGCCTGGCGCGGTGACAGGGAGATCCACCTCGGCTCACCGCAGTCCCGTACGTTGATCGCGCTTCTCCTGGCGCACGGCGGCGAGGTGATGAGCCTCGCGCACCTCGTGGACGCGATGTGGGGCGCCGCCCCGCCGAACACCGCGGTCAACGCGGTGCACCGCAACGTCGGGCTCCTGCGCCGGCTGATCGAGCCCGCTCTGCCGGTGCGGGATCCGGGGAGCTGGCTGATCCGGTCGGCGGGCGGTTACCGGCTCGCCGTCGGCCCGGAGAGTCTCGACCTGCTGCGCCTGCGGGCGCTGGCCGAGCAGGGTCGCCGGGAGGCGAAACCCCACCTTTTCCGGGAGGCGCTCGACCTGTGGCAGGGGACGGTGGCCGACGGGATCGACGCGCTGGTCCGCAACGACACCGTCTTCACCGCGCTCGATCAGGAGCTGACCGCGCTCGCCCGGGAGGCCGCCGACCTCGCGCTGGCCACGGGTGACGCGGAGCTGCTGCTCGGTGCGGTGCGGCGGGCCGCGGATCAGGCGCCGTTCGACGAGGCGCTGCACGCGCGGCTGATCCGGCTGTGGGCCGCGACCGGTCATCAGGCCGGGGCGCTGGCCACCTACGAGCGGCTGCGGGTGCGGCTCGGCGAGGAACTGGGCATCACGCCGGGCGTCGAGGCCACCGACGCCCGCGACGCCGTGCTGCGGCCGGCCCGGGCCGCGCGGATTCCGGCGCAACTCCCCGCCGACCTGCCGGTCTTCGCGGCGCGCGACGCCGAGCTGGCGCTGCTCGACGGGCTCGCCGACCTGGCCGGGCCGGTGGCGGTGACCGGCATGCCGGGCGTCGGCAAGACCACGCTCGCCGTCCACTGGGCACACCGGGTGGCGGGGAGGTTCCCGGGCGGCCAGCTCTATCTCAACCTGAGGGGCTTCGACCGCGAACGCCGCCCGCTGACCTCCGGCGAGGCGCTCGCGGCGTTGCTCGACGGGCTGGGCGTCAGCGGTCGCGACGTGCCAGAGACGGTGGACGCCCGGGCAGCGCTCTACCGCACCCTGCTCGCCGGGCGCCGGATGCTGGTCGTGCTCGACGACGCGCGGGACGCCGGGCAGGTCCGCCCGCTTCTTCCGGGTGGCGGCGGCTGCCTGGTGATCGTGACCGGCCGGGCGGAGCCGATCGGCCTGGCGGTTCACGGCGCGCCGGTGATCAGGGTGCCGCCGCTGTCACCGCTCGGCTCGCGGCGGATGCTGGAGAGACGCCTGGGCCCGGCACGGCTGTCGGCCGATCCGGTGGCCACGGGTGAGATCGTCGCGTACTGCGGTGGGCTGCCCCTAGCGCTGGCGATCGTCGCGGCGCGGGCACAGCACGGTCCTGCGGCGCCGTTGCGGGTGCTCGCCGCCGAGCTGCGCGCCGGCCGGCTGGACGCGTTGTCGGCGCCGGGACTGGCCGATGACGTACGCGCATCCTTCGCTCTGTCGGTGAGCTCTTTGACCGAGCACGCGGCAGAGGCCTTCGCGCGGCTCGGGCACGAGTCGGCGGAGGTCGGCCTCTCGTCGGCCGCCTCGGAACTGTCAGCGGCCGGCATGCTGATCGAAATCGGTCCCGGGCGATTCCGGATGCACGAGCTGCTACGACTCTTCGCCCGCGAAACAGCAGCACGCGAAACCGCGGCTCAGGAAACGACAGCACGCGAAACAGCAGTACGCGAAACGCCGGCGCGGGAAACGACAGCACGCGAAACAGCGGCACGGGAAACGACACCGAGCGGAACAGCAGCACCGGAAACCGCAGCGCGCGAAGCAGCGGCGCCGCGAACGAGGCCGGCAAGCCGGCAGAACCCGCGCCAACTTCCCGCACACACTTTGCCCACAGCACCGCGCCTAACGTCGCCCATCAGCGATCTCGACCCGACCTCGGAGGCTCTGCCGCTGTGACCACCACCGTCATCTTCATCCACGGCCTCTGGCTGCACGCGTCGTCGTGGCAGCCGTGGGCCGACCTCTTCACCGAGCGCGGCTACCGCACCCGGGCGCCCGGCTGGCCCGGCGACGCCGACACCGTCGAGGAGACCCGCGCCCACCCGGAGGCGCTGGCCGGCCACGGCATCGACGATGTCGTCGACCACTACGCGAAGATCATCGGCACGCTGGACACCAAGCCGATCGTGATCGGACACTCGTTCGGCGGCATGATCGCCCAGAAACTGCTCGGCCTCGACCTGGCGGCCGCTGCTGTCGCCATCGACGCGGCGCAGATCAAGGGCGTGCTGCCGCTGCCGCTGTCCGCGCTGCGCTCCGGGTTCCCGGTGCTGGGCAACCCGGCGAACGCGGGCCGCGCGGTCTCGCTGACCCCCGAGCAGTTCCGGTACGCGTTCGGCAACGCGGTCTCCGAGCAGGAGTCCCGCGAGCTGTTCGACCGGTGGTCGATCCCGGCCCCGGGCAAGCCGCTGTTCGAGGCGGCCGCCGCGAACTTCAACCCGCACTCGCCGGCGAAGGTGAACACCGGCAACGAGTCGCGCGGCCCGCTGCTGCTGATGGCCGGCGGCAAGGACCACACGGTGCCGGAGACGGTCGTCCGGGCGACGCTCAAGCAGTACCGCCACTCGCACGCGGTGACCGACATCGTGGACTTCCCCGGCAAGGCGCACTCGCTGACCATCGACTCGGGCTGGCGCGAGGTCGCCGAGACCACGCTGACCTGGCTGAAAGGGCAGGGCCTCTGATGCGGGCGGCCATCCGGGCGATCGCCGCCACGCTGGTCGCGGTCGTCGCGCTCAGCGGGCCGGTCGTCGCCGACGCGCACGGGCACGACACCGCCGACTCCCGGCTGCCGGCCGGTTTCACCGAGCGGAAGGTCCGCGTCGGCGACGTCGGCATCAACTACGTCCGCGGCGGGCGCGGCCCGGTCCTGGTGCTGATCCACGGCTACCCCGAGACCTGGTTCGAGTGGCACGCCGTCATGCCCGAGCTGGCCAGGCACTACACGGTGATCGCGCCGGATCTGCGCGGCGCCGGCAAGAGCGACGCGCCGGCCGGCGGCTACGACAAGAAGACGATGGCCGACGACCTGCACGGCCTGCTCGTCAAGCTCGGCCTGAACTCCGGCATCCGGCTGGTCGGGCACGACATCGGCACGATGGTGGCCTACGCCTACGCCGCGGCGCACCCCACCGAGGTCACGAAGCTCGTGCTCAGCGAGGCGCCGATCCCGGACGGCAGCATCTACGGGTTCCCGGCGATGCCCGAGACCGGCCACGGCGGCTGGCAGTTCGGCTTCTTCGCGCTGCGCAACGGGCTGCCCGAGCAGACCGTCGACGGCCGCGAGGAGCAGTGGGTGCAGGGTTTCACCGACCAGCTCGAGGTGGTCAAGGACGGCGTCGGCCCGGACGACGTGAAGGTGTTCGCCAAGTACCTGAGGGACGACGCTCATCTGCGGGCGAGTTTCGAGTGGTTCCGGGCGTTCCCGGCCGACATCGAAGCGAACAAGGTCAACATCCTGACGCCGTTGCCGATGCCGGTGCTGGCGGTGGACGCCGACGGCAGCCTGAACGGTTTCCTGGAGTCCCAGGTGCCGAAGTATGCGACGGACGTGACCTATCTGAAGATCACGAACTCCGGGCACTGGATCTACGAGGAGCACCCGGAAGAGATGACGACGAAACTGCTCGCGTTCTTCCGGTAACCCGCAGGAATCCGCGGGGCGTCGCGATCCCCGGAGAAGTGGGTCGCGGCGTCCCCGCGTACGGGAAAGGGCATTGTCATGGATCTTCAATTGTCCGGAAAAGGCGTCGTCGTCACCGGTGCGAGCCGCGGCATCGGATCGGCGATCGCGCGCGCTTTCGCCGAGCAGGGCGCCACCGTGGTGGCCGGGGCCCGCACCACGAGCAAGGAGCTCGCGGCGATCGACGGCGTTCACCCGGTCGCCGTCGACCTCGCCACGCCGCAGGGCGCCACCACGCTGGTCGAGACCGCGCTCCCGCTGCTCGGTGGCCGGCTGGACGTGCTGGTCAACAACGTCGGCGGCGTCCATCCGCGGCTCGGCGGATTCACCTCGGTCACCGACGAGGAATGGCTCGAGACCTTCACCCTCAACTTCCTTTCCGCCGTACGGGTGACGCGCGCGGCCCTTCCGGAACTGCTCCGCAATGGTGGTTCGATCGTCACGATCTGCTCGGTGAACGCGTCCCTGCCGGACCCCCTCGTCATCGACTACAGCGCGAGCAAGGCGGCCCTGCTGAACTTCTCGAAAGCGCTGTCCAAGGAGGTCGGCCCGCGCGGCGTCCGGGTCAACACGATCAGCCCGGGCCCGGTCGAGACGGACCTGTGGCTCGGCGCCGGTGGCGTCGCCGAGACCATCGGAGGCGCGAGCGACGTGACCCCGGATCAGGTCGCCGAGAAGGCGGTCAGCGGCACCGCCACCGGCCGTTTCACCCGGCCGCGGGAGGTCGCCGACCTGGCCCTGCTGCTGGCCAGTGACCGGGCCGGGAACGTCACCGGAACCGACGTCCTGATCGACGGCGGGATGACCACCAGCCTATGAGTCCCGCAGGGCGTCGGCCAGACCGCCGCGGGACCGCACGCCGATCTTGGGGTAGATCCGGTAGAGGTGCGTGCTGACCGTGCGCGGCGAGACGTAGAGCTGGCGGGCGATCTCCTGATTGCTCAGCCCGCGCGCGGCGAGCTGGGCGATCTGCAGTTCCTGGGCGGTCAGCGGGGCGGTCCGGTCCTGCGCGGCACGCACCGTCTCGCCGGTCGCCCGCAACTCGCGCCGGGCGCGTTCGGCCCACGGCGTCACGCCGAGCGCCGTCAGCGTCTCCAGCGCGGCGCGCAGCACCGGACGCGCCTCGGCCGGGCGTCGATGGCGGCGCAGCCACTCGCCGTACGCCAGCTGGGTCCGGGCCCGCTCGAACGGCCAGTCGGCGAGGTCCGCGGCGAGCGCCTCCCGGAACGCCGGCTCCGGCTCGGCGGCGAGCAGCGCCGTCGCGTAGCGCAGGTGAACGGTGAGGACCGGCCAGGGCGCGGTCGCGGCGAGGGCCCGGCACTCGTCGACGATCGGCTCCAGCTCGGGCAACCGGTCGGCCAGCCTGCCCGCCTCGGCCAGATGAGCGAGGGCGAGGAGCCGCACGTACGGGTGATAGGCCGCGTCGTTCGGGTCGAACACCCGCGTGAGCTGCTCGAACGCGTCCACGGGCTTCCCGGCGGCGAGCAGTGCGACCCCGCGGGCCGTCGCGATGACGCACAGGAACGGGTGCCGTCCGCCGGAATGCAACGCCCGCTCCGACTCGTCGGCGTGGGCTGCCGCCGCGGCGTCGTTGCCGCGCACCGCCTCGGCCAGGGCCAGGCACAGCTTCGCGCTGATCGCCCCGACGAAGTTCTTCATCTCGAGCGCGAGTTTCTGCGCCTCCTCGCCGGCGATGACGGCGAGCCGCACCTCCCCGGCGTGCGCCGCGACCCAGGCCTGCGACCTCAGCGCGGCCAGTAGCGTGTTGACGTGCCCGTTGAGGCGCGAGCCGGCCACCGCGTCGGCCAGCAGCAGCGTGGCTGCCGGATGGTCGCCGATCGACGTGGCGGCGTCCCCGAGCTCGAACAGCCGGTCCGGGTTGCTGGGCGGGGCCGTCAGCCGCTCCCCCACCCGCGCCACCACCTCGGCGGCCCGCTCGGTCGGCGCGTTGTGCGCGAGCACCCGGATCAGCCGCGGGTCGTCCGGCGGGATCGCCAGCCGCTCGGCGAGCGCGACGATGTCCGTCCGGCGTTCCGGCGGCGGCGGATCCCACCAGTTGCGCAGCGAGAACATCCCGAGCGCGTCGAGAGCGAGCTCGTCGTCGCCCTGGTCGATGAGGCGGCGCACCACGTCGAGCAGCCGGGCGTGCCGGGTCTTGCCGGACCAGCCCTCGCCCAGCATCGCCTCGCGCATCCACAGGAACCGGACCTGCTGCCCGGTGTCCAAGTCGTGCTCGCCGAGAGTTCGCAGCAGATTCTCGGCCCGCTCCCGGTCACCGAGCTTCATCATCGCGGTCACCGCCCACATCAGCCGGTCCGCCCGGGTGCGCGGGTCCGCCGTCAGCTCGCCGGCCCGCTGCCAGGCCACCGCCGCGGTGTCGGCCGCGCCGCTGCGCCCGGCGCGCGCCGCGAGCTCGGCCAGCCGGTGGGCGAGCCGGTCGTCGGCGCGGACCGTGGCGGCCGCGCTGTGCCAGGTGCTCCGGTCGCTCTCCGCCGGCAGCACCCGGGCCAGGGCGGCGTGCGCGGCGAGCCGCTCGGCCACGCCCGCGGCCTGCTGCACCGCTGACCGGATCAGCGGGTGCCGGAACCGCACGGTGACCCCGTCGGTGGTGAGCAGGCCCGCTGACAGCGCCGGCTGCAGGGTCGCCGGCGAGACCGGGCCACCGGTCAGCTCGGCCCCCGCTGCGAGCACCTCGCCGAGCTGCTCGCTGTCGTCCAGCGCGGCCACCAGCACCAGCGAGCGGGCCGCGGCCGGCAGGGCTGCGACCACCGTCGCGTAGGTCCGTTCGAGCCGCGCGGTCAGCGGGAGCGAGCCCGCTCCGGCGTACTGCCCGGCGGTGGCCGCGAGCTCGATCAGGCCCAGTGGGTTGCCGCCGGACTCGGCCAGGACTCGGCTGCGCAACGCCGGCGACAGGTCGGCGGCGACCAGGTCCAGCAGCGACTCCGCGGCGTCGCCGGCGAGCGGGCCGACCAGGGTCTCGGCCAGCCCCGACCCGGCCAGCCGGGCGGCGGCCTCGTCGCTCTCGCGGACCGCGAAGAGCAGGACCAGCGGCTCGTCCGGCAGGCGCCGGGCGAGGAACGCCAGTGCCTCCCAGCTCTGCAGATCGATCCACTGGGCGTCGTCGACGATCAGGCAGAGCGGGCCGGCCTCCCCGGCGGAGCTCAGCAGCTCCAGCGCCCGCAGGCCGGCGGCGGGCGGCTCGGCGTCGTCGAGCGCCACCGGCCCCAGCGGATCCAGCAGCTGGCGCAGGGCGGCGAACGGCAGGCGGGTCTCGGCCTGCACGCCGGTCACCGACAGCACCCTGATGTTCCGCTCCCGCGCCAGGTCGCCGGCCCTGGCCAGCAGGGCGCTCTTGCCCATGCCGGCCGCACCGCGCAGCACCAGCGCGGCGCCCGCCGGCTCCGCTGTCCGCGCCAGCGCCGTCGCGATCCGGCCCAGCTCCTCCGCACGCCCCACCAGTGGCTCGCCCACGACCGCCCCCATGATCCGTCGGCGGTCAGCCTCGCACACCGGCTCCCTCCCGCTCGGTCTCCCCCGGGGTCAGTCCTCCGGCGCCACCGCCGGGCCGGCCGGGGCGCTCACGACTCCGTGCCGTCCGCGGGCAGTCGCTCCGGCAGCCCGAACCGCGCGAACCGGTCAGCGTGGAACGTCACGATCTCGCTGATCGCGCCGCCGCTGATCCGCAGCACGTCGAGGGTCAGCGGCAGGTACGCCCCCTCCTGCTCCCGCCAGTGGTAGAAGGCGACCGCGGGCTGCCGGTTCGCGGCGGCCGGAACCGCGCGCAGGCCGGTCATGCCCGCGAAGCCGTCCGCGGTCCAGTCACCGATCACCGCGTCGCGGCCGATCTGCAGGCCCGGCGTGGGCGGCATCGAGCAGCGGACGTCGTCGCGCAGCATCGAGGCGAGCGCCGGGATGTCGGTGGCCACGCTGGCCTCGGTGAAGCGGCGCACCAGCTCCCGCGTCCCGGCGTCCTCCTGGCCGCCGGTCCAGTCCTGCCGCTGCTCGGGCAGGTGCTCCCGCATGCCGGCGCGGGCCCGCTGCAGCGCGCTGTTCACCGAGTTGACCGAGTCGCCGAGCAGATCCGCGACGTCCTTCGCCGGCCAGCCGAGCACGTCGCGCAGGATCAGCACGGCCCGCGGGCGCGGCGCCAGGTGCTGGACCGCGATCAGGTACGCCAGCTCGATCGTCTCCCGCGCCACGGCCAGGGTCTCCGGCTCGTCCGCGTCACCGGCCGGCAACTCGTCGAGCAACCGGTCCGGGTAGGGCTGCAGCCAGAGGACCTCGCCGCCGGTCGCGGGCTCCGGGCGGCGCTTGGCGAGCAGGTCCAGACAGGCGTTGGTCGCGATCCGGTACAGCCAGGCCCGGAATGTGGACCGCCCCTCGAACGTCTCGCGCCGCCGCCAGGCCCGCAGGAACGTCTCCTGCACGGTGTCCTCGGCGTCCTCGAACGAGCCGAGCATCCGGTAGCAGTGCACGTGCAGCTCCCGCCGGTGCCGCTCGGCCAGCCCGGTGAACTCCGGCTCGCCGGCTCCGCCCACGCCCCGCTCGCCCAGCCATGTGTCCGCGCTCATGCCGTCATCCTTTCGCCTCGTCATGTCCTTCGCAGATATGACGGGGCCGGGCGCGAGAACTCATCACTCGCGCCCCGGCCGGATGATCAGCCGCCGTCACGGCACGGGCAGGGCCGACGCCGAGCTCGCACCCAGGGCGGCCGATCAGCCCGCCGTCACGACCGGGCACGGCGGGCACGGGGCTTACCCCGGTCGGCCGATCAGCCCGCCGTGGCGACCCGGGCGCGGCGGACACCGAGGCGGATGCCCTGGCCGAAGACGCCGTCGGTGAACAGGCCGAAGCCGAGCACCACCTGCCGCGGCACGACGAGCTCCTCGGCGCCACCGCCGGACTTCTTCAGGTAGCGCGCGTCCAGGGACTGCGTCCCCAGCCGGTCGGCGGTCAGCACCTCGGCGCCGTCCAGGCTCCACCGGGCCGTCCCGGCATCCGGGTCGAGGCCGACCTCGAACCGGTGGAACTGATCCGGCTTGCGGTCCGCGACCGGCACCGCGTACGAGAAGGTCGCGTGACTGCGATCGGGCCGCGGCAGACGCTCGTACAGCGCGTAGACCGTGTTCTGGGTCAGCACGAAGTCGAAGACCAGCCCGGACTCCATGTCCACGCAGATCATACCGGCCATGCCCAGGCGCAGGTCGGAGCCGGGATCGGTGACGGTGTCCCCGAGGTGGTGCTTGCCGGTGCCGAAGAACTGCGCGGCCATCTCGGTGCCGGCCGTCAGGACCTGCCCGGGACGGACGTCGAACCCGGCCACGCCGGTGGAGGCGACACGGCCGGCGAAGGCGGCCCACCGGATGTGCTCGGTCACGCCGCCCTCGGACGGTGCGAAAGCCGGCTCGCCGGTCTCCGGGTCGCGGCCGGGCGGCTCGATCACGATGCCGTCGCCGGTGGTGTGCACCACCCCGTCGCCGGCCGGGAGCGACCCGACCGGCCGGAGCCGCCACCTGGCGGCGTCCCCCTCGGTGCGCAGTCCGTCGCTGAAGTCGTCCAGGAAGACCTCCTGAACGACGGTCTCGGTGTTGATCTCCACGTATGACTCCTCTCCGGAGCCGAGCGGGGCGAGGGCGAACAGCCGCTCGTCGTACTCGACCGGCTCGCCGTTGTCCTTGAACACCTCGACGACGCGGCCGTCGAGCTCCGCGTTGACGGGGATCATGAGTTTCATCGCCTCGACGATCGCGACCTGCTGCCCGGCGACGACCGTGTCACCGACCTCGACGAAGGGCTTGGCGCCCGGTTCCGGCGCCCGGAAGAACGCGCCGACCATCGGCGCGGTCACGAACGACAACCCGTCCGCCTCCACCTGAGGGGCGACGGCGACCGGGGCCGCCGGTGGCGCCGGCTGAGCCGGCGCGGTCGTCACCGGCCACTCCAGCTCGACGCTCACCCCGCCGGCCTGCAACCGCAGCGCGCTCGGCGGCTGCGACACCCCGGAGAGCAGATGCAGAGCGTTGTCACGAACCAGCTCGAGAACATCGCGCAGTTCGCGATCGTCCTGACTCATACCGGCGCTCCCTAGTAGTTGCCGAGGCCGCCGCAGACGTTCAGCGCCTGCGCTGTGACGGCCGCGGCATCCGGGCTGATCAGGTACTCCACCATCGCGGAAACCTCGCGCGGCTCGACGTAGCGGCCGATCGGGACCCGGGCGGTGATCCGCGCGTGGGCCTCCGCCTCGTCGACGCCCCAGATGCCGGCGTAGTGCTCGCGGACGCGCTCGGCCATCGGCGTCTCCACGAATCCGGGGCAGACCGCGTTGACGGTCACGCCGCTCTTGGCCAGCTCCAGGCCCCACGCCTTGGTCAGGCCGACCACGCCGTGCTTGGAGGCCGAGTAGGGCGCGCCGTGCACGACGCCCTGCTTGCCGCCGGTGGAGGCGATGTTGACCACCCGGCCGTTGCCCTTGGCGAGCATGCCGCCGTCGGTCAGCGCCGTCTTGGTGACCAGGAAGACGCTGTTCAAGTTGGTGTTGATGACCTCGAACCAGAGATCCTCGGGGACTTCCGCGGTCACGCCGCCGCCGCTGCGGCCGGCGTTGTTGACCAGGACGTCGAGCGGGCCGAACCGCTCCACCGCGGCGTGGACGAGGTCACGCACCTGCTCGGGCACGGAGACGTCGCAGCTCTGACCGTCCACGTCGAACCCCTCGCCGGTCAGCTCCTTCACCGTGCCGGCGACCGCCTCGGCGTTCCGGGAGCAGATGAAGACACTGATGCCCAGGCCGGCCAGGCGGCGGGTGATGTCCAGGCCCATTCCGCTGGTCGCGCCGGTGACGAGGGCTACCCGCCGGGTCTGTTGCGTCATGAATCCTCCATCGCATCGGCCATCAGGTCTCCGATGGTGTCCGCCGTGGCTCGAAACCCGGTCGAGCGGGCCTGGAGGCTCATGCGGGCGTCCATGCGTTGTCGAGCGGGGTTCGAGCGGGGCTCGGCACGGTGGACACATCGACCGACGATCCGGAGTGAGCCCATGACGAGCAGCACCCAGTCCCGCACCGAGTTGTACGCCGAGGTCCAGCAGTTCTACGCGCGTCAGATGCAGCTGCTGGACGGCGGCGTCTTCGAGGCGTACGCGGACACGTTCACCATCGACGGCGAGTTCCGGCACACCCCGGGCCGGGAGCCGGCTCGCGGGCGTGAGCAGATCGTCCGCGAGCTGCACGAGTTCCACGAGCGGTTCGCCGGCGACCCGGTGCAGCGCCGCCACTGGTTCAACCACGTGAACCTGGAGCCCCAGGAGGACGGCACGATCCGCTCGACCGTCTACGCCCTGGTGGTGACCGTCCGGCCGGGCGTGAAGCAGCCGATCATCGCGCCCAGCTGCGTGGTGCACGACGTGCTGGTCCGTGAGGACGGCGAGTTGCTCAACCGCTCCCGCCGGGTGGAGCACGACCAGCTGTTCTGAGCAACGGCTGAGGGCGGCCGGGACGAGGTGTCGTCCCGGCCGCCCTCAGGCATGCGCTCAGGGCCGCAGCAACTCGTCGACGAGCGCCGTCGTGTGCGTGGCCCCGCGGAACCGGTCGTCGTCGAGGACCCGGGCCAGGAAGTCGCCGGTCGTCCGGACCCGATCGCCGGTCACCGTGAACTCGGACAGCGCCCGCAGCATCCGGGCGATGGCCTCGTCCCGCCGCGGCGCCCAGACCACGAGCTTGGCCAGCAGCGAGTCGTAGTTCGGCGGCACCGTGTACCCGGCGTGGACGTGCGTGTCGACCCGGACGAACGGCCCGCCCGCCGGGATGAACTGCTCGATCAGCCCGGGGGTCGGGACGAAGCCGTTGGCCGGGTCCTCGGCGTTGATCCGGCATTCCAGAGCGACACCACGCAGGCGTACGTCGTCCTGCTCGAGATCGAGCGGATTGCCGGCCGCGATCCGCAGCTGCTCGCGGACCAGGTCGATGCCGGTCACCATCTCGGTCACCGGGTGTTCCACCTGAATGCGGCAGTTGACCTCCATGAAGTAGTACTCCCCGTCCGGGGCGAGCAGGAACTCGAAGGTGCCGGCGCCGACGTATCCGGCGGCCAGCGCCCCGGCGACCGCGGAGGCGCCCATCTGCTCGGCCAGGCCCGGTGGCAGGCTCGGGGCCGGCGTCTCCTCGATCAGTTTCTGGTGCCGGCGCTGGACCGTGCAGTCGCGCTCGCCCAGGTGGATCGCGTTGCCGCGCCCGTCGCAGAGGACCTGGACCTCGACGTGGCGGGCGTCGGACAGGTACTTCTCCACGTACACCCGGCCGTCACCGAACAGCATCTGGGCGGTGGCCTGGGTGCGCCGGAACTCCTCGGCGAACCGGTCCGGGTCGTGCACGACCTGCATTCCGCGACCGCCGCCACCGGCGCAGGCCTTGATGATGACCGGGAAGCCGATCCGGCCGGCGAGCGCGGCGGCCTCCTCCGGGCCGAGCGGGTCGAGGCCACCAGGCAGCAGGGGCAGCCCGGCCGCGTGCATCAGCGACCGGGCCGTCGCCTTGTCGCCGAGCCGGCCCATCACACCGGCCGGTGGGCCGACCAGGACGATGCCCAGGTCCTCGCAGGCCTCGGCGAAGTCGGGCGACTCGGAGAGGAATCCGTACCCGGGGTGGACGGCGTCGGCGCCGGTGCGCTGGGCGGCCTCGAGGATCGCCGCCGCGTTGAGGTAGCTCTTCCCCGGCGCGGCCGGCCCGATCTGCACCGACTCGTCGGCGAAGCGGACCACCGCCGAGTCACGGTCCGGCACGGAGTGCACGGCGACGGTGGCCACGCCCAGCTCCCGGCACGCGCGGGCGACCCGCAGAGCGATCTCGCCCCGGTTGGCGATCAGCACCTTGGCGAACATCGGTTCGGTGGCCGGGTTCACCGCACCTCCTCGCTCATCGTCCAGAGTTCCGCCTCGACCGTCAGCGACGAGCCGAACTGGCGGAACCGGGCCCGGCGGTCGGCGCACAGCTCGGCGCCGTTGAGCCCGTCCAGCTCGCGCAGGCTCTGCCCGATGGCCAGCCGCAGCCGGTCGGCGGCGGCCAGCGGCGCGGCGCCGGTGCCACCCTCCGGTTCCGGGATGACGCCGTCGACGACGCCGAGCCGCAGCAGGTCCCGCGAGTTGAGCCGCAGCGCCGCCGCGGCGTCCGCGGCCGCCGACGGATCGTCCCAGATGATCGCGGCACAGCCCTCCGGGCTGATCACCGAGTAGACGCTGTCGGCGAACATCAGCACCCGGTTGGCGAGGGCGAGCCCGAGCGCGCCGCCGCTGCCGCCCTCGCCGATCACGACGGACACCACCGGCACCCGCAGGGAGGCCATCAGCCGCAGGCTCTCCGCGATGGCGACCGCCTGGCCCTGCTCCTCGGCATCGGCTCCCGGGTAGGCCCCCGGGGTGTCGACGAGCGTCACGACCGGGATGCCCAGCTTGTCGGCGAGGCGCATGAGCCGGGCCGCCTTGCGGTAACCGGCCGGCGACGGCATCCCGAAGTTGCGCCGCATCAGCTCGGCCGGGGTGTGCCCCTTCTGCTGGCCGATCAGCATCACCGCGCGTCCGTCGAGCCAGGCGGTGCCACCGACGACCGCGGCGCACTCGCCCCCGACCCGGTCGCCGCGCAACTCCTGGAAGTCGGCGCAGATCATCGATGCGTAGTCCAGCGTGGTCGGCCGGTCCAGCTTGCGGGCCCGGGCGACCTGGGCCCACGGGTCGGCCTCGGGCAGGTCCCGGGGGTCGCGGATCACCGGCGCGTCCGGCGCCGGGTCACCGGACCCGGAGCGGCCACCGGCCGGCCGGCTGCCGACCCGCAGCAGTCTCGCCAGTTCCGGGCGCAGCCGACGGCGCGCCACGATCAGGTCGATGAAGCCCCGTTCCAGCAGGAACTCCGCGGTCTGGAACTCCGGTGGCAGTTGCTGGCGGATGGTCTGCTCGATGACGCGGCGGCCGGCGAACCCGAGCCGGGCGCCCGGCTCGGCCACGATGACGTCGGCGAGGGTCGCGAACGACGCGGCCACCCCGCCGAAGGTCGGGTCGGCGATCAGCGACAGCGTGAGGATGCCGGCCTCGTCCAGCTGGGCGAGGGCGGCGCTGGTCTTGGCCATCTGCATGAGCGAGAGCGCGCCCTCCTGCATCCGGGCGCCGCCGGAGGACGAGACGATCAGCAGCGGGGTCCGCTCGGCCAGCGCCGTCTCCGCGGCGAGGGTGATCAGTTCGCCGACGGCACTGCCGAGGCTGCCGCCCATGAACCGGAAGTCCATCACCGCGGCGATCACCGGCAGGCCCTCGATGGTGATCCGGGCGCAGAGCACCGCCTCCTCCATGCCTGTCCGGGCTCGTGCCGAGGCCAGGCGTGACGGGTACGGCCGGGTGTCGACGAAGCCGAGCGGATCCTCACTGCGGGCGACGAAGTCGAGCCGCTCGAACTCCCCGCCGTCGGACAGCTGCCGCAGCCGCTCCTGGGCGCTGACCGGCGCGTGGCGGCCGCACTCGGGGCAGACGCCGAGGTCGCGCGCGAACCGCTTGCCGTAGACGAGGGTCCGGCAGCCTCGGCACATCACCCAGTCGGCCGAGTCCATCGTTACACCGTCCCGGCTGCGGCCGAGGCGGCGGCGACGGACCGGGCCAGGGTGTAACCGGTCATCTCCAGGCCCTCGACGCCGGGGATCGCGAGAATCGCCTCGCGCAGCGACCCGCTGTTCGGGCTGGCCTTGAAGGACTCCCGGTACGCCTGCTCGCTCGACCACTGCGCGTAGTTGATCACGCGGGTGCCGTCGATGCTGACGTGATAGTTCGCGGACACGAAGCCGGGCTGGAAGCGGACCCACTGCTCGACCTCGCCGGCCAGCAGGTCCAGCAGCGGCTGACCGGCAGCGGGGTCGCCGAGCCGGATCGTGACCAGGGCGACGAAGCCGGTATCGGGCCGGGAAACGTCGATCATCATTGCTCTCCTCGGTGGTCGGAACGGTGGTCAGAGCTTCAGCAGCAGCGCCGCGTAGGCGCCGGCGGCCGGCTCGAACTGCAGCACCACGTGGCTGGACGCGGCGTTGACGTCGCGCCAGAACCGCTGGATGGCGTTGGTGGACGACTGGCCGGAGGTGCCGGCCGCCCGGAAGAGCCGGTCGACCGCGGTGACCAGCAGGTCGACGGCGAGTGCGCAGTCGCGCGTGCTGCGGGCCACGTCGAGCGGGCCGACAGTGCCGGTGTCGGCGACCGCGGCGACCCGGCGCAGCAGGAGTTCCGCCGCGTCGATCTCGCCGGACGACCGGGCCAGCGTGAGCTCGTGACCGGCCGGCCCGGCGGCGGTAAGCCCGGGTCGCGGCGCCGCCTTGCGTACCTTCTCGCCGAGGTAGCCGGTCCAGGCGTCGAGCGCGCCCCGGGCGGCGCCGAGCACGGGTGCCGCGAAGGACAGACCATTGACTGCTTTCAGCGGTACGGCGTGACAGAGCGCCGCCGAGCCACCCGCGCCACCGGCGGCGACCTCGTCGCGGGTGAACGACCGGGCGGCCGGCACGAACTGGTCGGCGATCACCAGGGTGTTGCTGCCGGTGCCGCGCATCCCCACGTTGAACCAGGTGTCCTCGATGCGGTAGCCGGAGCGCGGCACCGCGAAGAAGCGGGCCTGCGGCGCGGCCCCGGTCGCCGCCATCGCGCAGACCAGCGCCCAGTCGGAGTAGTCGACGGCGCTGACGAACGTCCAGCGGCCGCTGAGCTGCCACCCGCCGTCCACCGGCTGCGCCGTGCCGACCGGCATCAGTGCGCCGACGATCAGCGGGTCCGGGCCGGCGGACCAGAGCTCGGCCTGCCCCTCGGCCGGCAGGAACGCGGCCATCCGCCCGAGGCTGGCGGTGAGCGACGCGTACCACGCGGTGGAGGCGCAGGCCGAGCCGATGGTGACGACCGCGTCGGTCAGGTCGGTGAAGGTGCCGGCGTTGCCGCCCCAGGCGGCCGGGACGAAGTGCCTGGCGAAGCCGGCCGCCAGGACCGCGCTCACCACCTCGGGGTCCAGGCGCCGGTTGTCCTCCGCGTCGTTCGCGCATCGGGCGGCGATCGCGGCGATCCCGGTCGCCGCGCTCGGCAGATCGGTATCGGTCAGCGGGTGATTCAGCACGCTGGTTACCTCCTGGGTGCGGCGACGGATTCTCCGGCGCGGGAAGGTGCCCGGAGAGAATCGCCCGGTCCGCTCGAGAAAGGCTCGACAGCGGCTCGCGCGACATTCGATGGACGCATTTTCGAGTCGCGTGCGAGCGGCGCTCTATCGGCGGCGGATAGACATTTGCCCGGCGCACGGCAGGTGATTCCGGTGGGTGCCCGACCCGCCGCGCCGGCCGTGCGATCCCATACCGAATCTGAGAGGCAGATGATGACCCTGAAGTCGAAGTGGGCCACCCGCGTCGCGGCCACCACCGTGCTCGCGCTCGCCGGTGTGCTGCCGGCGGTGTCCGCGCAGGCCGCCACGGAGACCACTGCGGCGGCGGCCACCCCGGTCACCGTCAACTACGGCTGCTACGTCACCTTCCCCGGCGGGGAGACGACAGTGCCCTACGCTCTCACCTTCACCACCTCGGCGCCGGCGACGGTCGCCAAGGGCCAGTTCTTCAAGGTGACGCTCGACACCCCGGCCATCACGCCCAACCCGGCGATCCAGTCCCAGGTCCAGGACGTCGCCGTGCGCTTCAAGCTGCCGACCGGCGCCGTGCCGGTGGCCTGGTGGCTGACCGGTGGCACGGTCAGTGGCGCGTCCGTCGAGCGGCAGGGCGACGTCCTGGTGCTGAAGGCGGCCGGCCCGTTCCCGGCGGCGACCGTCTTCGACCTGCCCGAGCTGGACGTGCTGCTGCTGTCGAAGGTCAAGACCGGTGTCCTGACCACGGCCACGGGTGGCACCGGCACCGACAACCCGTCGTTCTCGTGGACCCGGACCAGCGCGTCGGCCGGTGACCCGGCCGGCACGCTGCGGCCGTTCCGTTGCGAGCCGGCCGCGACGGTGACCCTCACCAGCACGACCGCGACCAAGTGACGTGACCGCCGGGCGGGCGTCGCCGGAAATGTCGGTGCCCGCCCGGCGACACCTGTTCCAGTCAAATCCGAGTGACATTCGAGCGACATTCGAGAGTTGCCCGAGCCGGAAACACGGCCGCAATACAGAACGCGCCTTCACATCGGCGAAAGGAATGCGCAGACATGCTTCGTACGACAGTTTATTCTGCCTTTGGAGGCGGTCAATGACGCGCCGTGTGGTGGTCACCGGGATCGGCGTGCGGGCACCCGGCGGCCGGGGCGTCAAGGAGTTCTGGGACCTGCTCACCGCCGGACGCACGGCCACCCGCCGCATCTCCTTCTTCGACCCCTCGCCCTACCGCTCGCAGGTCGCCGCGGAGATCGACTTCGACGCCGAATCGGAGGGCCTGACCCCGCGGGAGATCCGCCGGATGGACCGGGCGGCCCAGTTCGCGGTGGTCTGTGCCCGCGACGCGGTCGCCGACAGCGGTCTGGACTTCGCCGCCACCGACCCGCACCGGGTCGGCGTCAGCCTGGGCAGCGCGGTCGCCGCGGCCACCAGCCTGGAGAGGGAGTACCGGGTGCTCTCCGGCGACGGCGCCGCCTGGGAGGTCGACCACCGCTACCTGTCCCCGCACATGTACGACTACCTGGTGCCGAGCGTGATGCCGGCCGAGGTGGCCTGGACCGTGGGCGCCGAGGGGCCGGCCGCGATGGTCTCCAACGGCTGCACCTCCGGCATCGACGCGGTCGGCCACGCCGTGCAGCTGATCCGCGAGGGCAGCGCCGACGTCATGGTGACCGGCGCGTCCGACACCCCGATCACCCCGATCGTGGTCGCCTGCTTCGACGCGATCAAGGCGACGACCCCGCGCAACGACGACCCGGAGCACGCCTCCCGCCCGTTCGACGCGTCCCGCACCGGATTCGTGCTGGCCGAGGGCGCCGCGGTCTTCGTGCTGGAGGAGTACGAGTCGGCCCGCCGCCGCGGCGCGCACGTGTACGCCGAGATCTCCGGGTACGCCACCCGCTGCAACGCCTACCACATGACCGGGCTCAAGACCGACGGTCGCGAGATGGCCGAGGCGATCCGGTCGGCACTGGACGAGTCGCGCCTGGACGGCACCGCGATCGACTACATCAACGCGCACGGCTCGGGGACCAAGCAGAACGACCGCCACGAGACGGCGGCGTTCAAGCGCAGTCTCGGCGACCACGCGTACCGGACCCCGATCAGCTCGATCAAGTCGATGGTCGGGCATTCGCTGGGCGCGATCGGCTCGATCGAGATCGCCGCGTCGCTGCTGGCGATCGAGCACGGCGTGGTGCCCCCGACGGCGAACCTGCACTCGGCCGACCCGGAGTGCGACCTGGACTACGTACCCCTGACCGCCCGGGAGCGACGGCTGGACGCCGTCCTCACCGTGGGCAGCGGCTTCGGCGGCTTCCAGAGCGCGATGGTGCTGCGCCGCCCGGAAGGAGCGACGGCATGACCGGCCCGCACCACGAACCCGTCTACGTCACCGGCATCGGGGTGATCGCCCCGAACGGCCTCGGCGCCCAGCAGTACTGGGACGCCACGCTGGAGGGACGCTCCGGCATCGCGCCGCTGACCCGGTTCGACGCCTCCGCCTACCCGGCGGCGCTGGCCGGGCAGATCAGCGGCTTCGAGCCGAAGGACCACATCCCGGGCCGGCTGCTGCCTCAGACCGACGTGTCGACACGCTTCGCGCTGGCCGCCGCCGACTGGGCCCTGACCGACGCCAAGGTCGACGCCGGCAGCCTGGTCGACTACGAGATGGGCGTGGTCACGTCGAACGCCTCCGGCGGTTTCGACTTCACCCACCGGGAGTTCAACAAGCTCTGGGCCCAGGGCCCGCAGCTGGTCAGCGTGTACGAGTCGTTCGCCTGGTTCTACGCGGTCAACACCGGCCAGATCTCGATCCGGCACGGGATGCGCGGGCCCAGCAGCGCCCTGGTCGCCGACCAGGCCGGCGGGCTGGACGCGATCGGCCACGCCCGGCGGACCGCCCGCCGCGGCACCCGGCTCGTGGTCGCCGGCGGGGTGGACTCGGCCTTCGACCCGTGGGGCTGGGTGTCGCACCTGTCCAGCGGCGGGGTCAGCCAGGTCACCGACCCCGCGCGCGCGTACACCCCGTTCGACAGCGCGGCGGCCGGCTGGATCCCGGGCGAGGGCGGCGCGATCCTGGTGCTGGAACGGGCCGAGGCCGCCCGCGCCCGCGGCGAGAGCCAGATCTACGGGGAGATCGCCGGTTACGCCTCCACCTTCGACCCGCCGCCCGGCTCGCCCCGGCCGCCGGGCCTACGCCGCGCCGCCGAGCTGGCACTGGCCGACGCCGGCGTGACCCCGGCCGAGGTGGACGTGGTCTTCGCCGACGCCGCCGGCCTGGCCGGGCTGGACCGGGCCGAGGCGGCCGCGATCACCGGAATCTTCGGCCCGCACGGCGTCCCGGTCACGGCACCGAAGGCGCTCACCGGCCGGCTGCTCTCCGGTGGCGGCCCGCTCGACGTCGTGTCGGCACTGCTGTCCATCCGCGACGGGGTGCTGCCGGCCACGGCCGGGACCGAGGACGTTCCCGGCGACTACGGCCTCGACCTGGTCCTGCACGAGCCGCGGGCCGCGCGCGTCGCGACCGCTCTGATCCTCGCCCGCGGCCGGTGGGGGTTCAACTCCGCCGTCGTCGTCCGGGCCGTCCGTGACTGACCATTCGCTATCCAAGGAGCCCGCAATGCCCATCATGACCATCGACGACCTGCAGCGCATCCTTGTCAGCTGTGCCGGGGAGGACGACGCCACGGCGACCGTCACCGACAGCGCCGGCCGGCGATTCGACGACCTGGGGTACGACTCGCTCGCGCTCATGGAGACCGCGGCGCGCATCGAGCAGGAGTTCGGCGTGAAGCTGCCGGACGACGAGGTGAACGACGCCCGTACCCCGCAGGAGTTGCTCGACCTGGTCAACGGCCGGCTGGCCACGGCATGACCGGCCGCGTCACCCGCCACACGCTGACCGTCGCGGCACCGGCCGACACCCTGTACGCGCTGGTCGCGGACGTGACCCGATGGCCGGTCATCTTCGAACCCACAGTGCACGTCCGGCTGCTCGAGCACGACGGGCACAGCGAGCGGTTCCAGATCTGGGCGACCACCAACGGCGAGGTCAAGACCTGGACGTCGCGGCGCACCCTCGACCCGCGAGCGCGGACGATCACGTTCGCGCAGGAGCGCAGCCAGGCGCCGATCGGGTCGATGGGCGGCGCCTGGCACTTCCGGGAGGTGCCCGGCGGCACCGAGATCGTGCTCGACCACGACTTCACCGCGGTCGGCGACGACCCCGCCGCGCTCGACTGGATCACCCGGGCGGTCGACCACAACAGCCCGGTCGAGCTGGCCGCGCTGGGCCGCGTCGCGCAGGGCGGGCACCCGATCGACGACCTGGTGTTCACGTTCGAGGACCTGGTGCGCCTGCCCGGCGCGGCGGCGGACGCCTACGAGTTCGTGAACCGCTCCGACCTTTGGCCGGACCGGCTGCCGCACGTCAGCCGGGTCACGCTGCGCGAGGAGCCGCCCGGCGTGCAGGACATGGAGATGGACACCGTGACCGCCGACGGCTCGGCGCACACCACGCGCTCGATCCGGCTGTGCTTCCCGGCCGAGCAGATCGTCTACAAGCAGCTGGTGCCGCCGGCGCTGCTCACCGGGCACAGCGGCAGCTGGGAGTTCCACACCGGGGTCGAGGGCACGGTGGTCATCGCGCGGCACACCGTGGCGATCAACCCGGCCACGATCACGACAGTGCTGGGGCCGTCCGCCACGGTGGCCGACGCCCGCAGGTTCCTGCGCGACGCGCTGGGCGCCAACAGCCGCGCGACCCTCACCCACGCCGGGGCGTACGCGGGCGCCCGGGTGCCGGTCACCGAGGGAACCGTCCCGTGATCCCGTCCGTGGCCGGCCCGGAGCTGGAGGCCTCGCTGACCGAGGTGGCCGACGGCGTGTACGCGTACGTCCAGCCGCCGGGTGGCTGGTGCGTGAGCAACGCCGGGGTGGTGGCCGGCCCGGACGGCGCACTGGTGATCGACACGCTGGCCACCGAGCGTCGTGCGCGGCGGCTGCGGGACGCTGTCGACGCGCTCCGGCCCGGCCCGCGCCGGACCGTGGTCAACACCCACCACCACGGCGATCACAACTTCGGCAACCACCTGTTCGGACCGGCCGCGCAGGTCGTCGCACACGAGCTGGCCCGCACCGAGATGGCGGCGACCGGGATGGCCCTGACCGGGCTCTGGCCGGACGTGCAGTGGGGCGACGTGCGGGTCACCCTGCCGACGCTCACGTTCGCCGGCCGGGCGGCGGTGCACGTCGGAGACCGGCGGGTGGAGTTGCTGCACGTCGGGCCGGCGCACACCACCAACGACGTGGTGGCCTGGCTGCCCGACGAGCGGGTGCTCTTCGCCGGTGACGTCGTCCTCTCCGGGTCGACGCCGTTCAACCTGATGGGATCGGTCTCCGGCGCGCTGGTCGCGGTGCGGCGGCTGCGCGAGCTCGGCGCCCGCACGATCGTCTGCGGGCACGGGCCGGTGGCCGGTCCGGAGGTCTTCGACACCACCACCGACTATCTGGAATGGATCCAGCGCCTCGCCGCGGACGGTGCGGCCGCGGGCCTTACCCCGTTGGAGGTCGCCCGCGAGTCGGGAACCGGTGACTTCGGTCACCTGATAGATCCGGAACGGATCGTCGGCAATCTTCATCGTGCCTACGCCGAGCTGGGTCCGGGCGATCTCGGCCGTCCGCTCGACGTGGTGTCGATCTTCGGCGAGATGGTGGAATACAACGACGGGCTCGTACCAACATGCCTGGCATGACCATTTTCACCGACGCCGAGCGCGAATACCTGCAGTCCGGCCCGAGTCCCACCCTGCTGGCCCGGATCGCCACCGTGGGATCCGACGGCATGCCCCACGTCGCACCGGTCGGCTGGCGTTTCGACGCCGAGCGCCAGGCCATCGAGATCGGCGGCACCGGCATGGGCCAGAGCAAGAAGTTCCGTGACGTGGCCCGCTCGGGTCGCGCCGCGATCGTGATCGACGACGTGCTGCCGCCGTGGCAGCCACGCGGTATCGAGATCCGGGGCCGGGCCGAGGCGGTCGACGGGCCGGACGCGTACATCCGCATCGTCCCGCAGCGGATCACCGCGTGGGGCCTCGACGGCCGCCGCAACGCCCGCGACGTGCCGGGCACGAGCTGACACCCATGACCGAGGAGAAGACGTGACCGACAAGAAGGTCGCCATCGTGACCGGATCGTCGTCCGGCATCGGCGCCGCGATCGCGCGGCGTCTGGCCGCGACCGGGACCCGGGTAGTGGTCAACTCCGCGCGCAGCGCCGAGGCCGGCCGCGAGCTGGCCGCGACGCTGCCCGAGGCGACATACGTCCAGGCCGACATCGCCACCCCGGACGGGGCCCGGCGGCTGGTGCAGGCGGCCGTCGAGGAGTACGGCCGGCTCGACGTGCTGGTGAACAACGCCGGCACGACTCGGCGCATCCCCCACCCGGATCTCGAGGCGGTCACCCCGCAGGTGTGGCACGAGATCCTCGACGTCAACGTCGTGGGCACCTGGCAGACCGCCGTCGCCGCGATCCCGCACCTGCGGGAGTCCGGCGCCGGCTGCATCGTCAACATCTCCTCGGTCGCCGGCAGCCGGCCGGCCGGCAGTTCCATCCCGTACGCGGTCAGCAAGGCCGCGGTCGAGCACATGACCCGGCTGCTGGCCAACGTGGTCGGGCCGGAGGTGCGGGTCAACGCCGTCGCCCCCGGCCTGATCGAGACGCCGTGGACCAGCCAGATGACGCAGATCGCCGAGAAGGTCCGGCAGGAGACCCCGCTGCGGCGCGTCGGACTGCCCGATGACGTCGCCGAGGTCGTGCTGGGCCTGATCCGATCGACGTACGTGACCGGCCAGGTGCTGCTGGCCGACGGCGGCGCACACCTCATCTGACCGCTCGCTGCCGGTCGGCGTGCATCGCCGGCCGGCAGCCGTCCCAGGAAAGGACGGAGAAACATGAAGCTGGGTGTGAACCTCGTCTACCAGGGCGCCGGCGAGCTGGCCAGGGAGGCCGAGCGTCTGGGGTACGCGATCGCCCTGGCCCCTGAGGGCTACAAGTCCGACGCGCCGAGCGTGCTGGGGTACGTGGCCGGGCAGACCGAGCGGATCGCGCTGGCCTCCGGGGTCATGCAGATCCCGGGCCGCACCCCGGCGATGGCGGCGCTGACCGCGGCGACGCTCGACAGCCTCTCCGGCGGCCGGTTCCGGCTGGGCCTGGGCGTGTCCAACCCGGACGTCGCGAACGGCTGGTACGGCGCCGCGTCCGACCATCCGCTGGGCCGGACCCGCGAGTACGTCGGGATCGTGCGCGCGGCCCTGCGCGGCGGCCCGGTCAGCCACGACGGCACCTACTACCCCCTGCCCGCCACCGGTAGCTCGCCGGCGCCGCTGCACCTGTTCACCGAGCCGCTACGGGCCGATCTGCCGATCTACCTGGCCGCCGTCGGCCCCCGGAATCTGCGGCTCGCCGGCGAGATCGCCGACGGCTGGATCGGCGTGTTCGCCTCCCCGGCCGCGGTCAAGTCCGCGGTGGACGAGATCCGCGCCGGCCGGGCCCGGGCCGGTCGCGAGCTGGACGGGTTCGACGTGCTGCCCTGCCTGGCCACCTCGGTGGCCGGCGATCCACGGCCGGCCGCCGACGCGCTGCGGGCACACTTCGTGTACCTGCTAGGGATCGGCGACCGCGAGCGCAACTTCTACTGTGCGATGGCGGACCGGCTGGGGTTCACCGAGGCGGTCACCGAGTTGCGCGATCGGCTCGCGGGCGGCGACCGGGCCGGTGCGGCGGCCGCCGTGCCGTTCGACTTCATCGACGCCACCTCGCTGATCGGGCCGGTCGACCGCATAGCGGGCCGCATGCGTGAGTACGCCGACGCCGGCGTCACCACGCTGGGGATCATGGTCTCCGCCGCGGCGACCGATCTGGACGGGCGCCTCGCCATCGTCCGGCAGGCCGCCGAGGCCCTGGAACGCTCCGGCACCGCCGGCTGACCCGCACACGTCGACGTTCGACGCATTCTCGACCGATTTTCGAGATCGGGCGAACAGGATGGGCGGCGTTCGCCCTCCGAGCACCTTGCCGCGCTGCCACGCCGGTTGCACGCCGGCAGGCCACCAGGAGGAGAGGGACGTGATTTCAGCAGGTCCGCACCACGACGCCGAGGCACAGGGCACGGTGGAGCCGGCGACATTCCGGGACGCGATGGCGCGGTTCCCGACCGGGGTGACGATCGTGACCACGCACGACGAGGACGGGGTGCCCTACGGGTTCACCGCCAGCTCGTTCTGCTCGGTCTCGCTCGATCCCCCGCTGGTTCTGGTGTGCCTGGCCAAGAGCGCCAACTCCTACCCGGTGTTCGCCCGGACCGGCCATTTCGCCGTGAGCATCCTCCAGGCCCACCACGCCGACGTCGCACACCGGTTCGCCAGCAAGGCGGCCGACAAGTTCGCCTCCGGCGAGTTCGTCCGCACCGATCAGGACCGGACCGTGCTGGCCGGTGCCGCGGCCGCCGTCGAATGCCTGGTCGCCAGCCGGTACGACGTCGGCGATCACATGATCATGGTTGGCCGGGTGGACACGGTGCTGCTCGGTGACAAGGGAACTCCGGCCATCTACTTCGACCGTCGCTTCGGCACGGTCGCCACCGTCTCGCGCGAGTAGGCGACCCGCGGAGCGCGACATCAGAGAGGAACCAGACACCGTGGCGGACACCGACCTCGGACATCCGCGCCGCTGGCGCATCCTTGCGGTACTCGTCGGCAGCCTGATGGCCGTCATCATCGACACGACGATCCTGAACGTGTCGCTGCGCACGCTCTCCGATCCCGTCCTGGGGTTGGGCGCCACCCACGGCGAACTGGAGTGGACCCTCAACTCGTACACCATCGTCTTCGCCGCCCTGCTGTTCAGCTGGGGTGTGATCGCCGACCGGGTGGGGCGCAAACGGGTCCTGCTGACCGGCCTGGTCATCTTCGGACTGTCCTCGCTGGCCTCCGCCTACTCGCAGAACCCGGAACAGCTGATCACCGCCCGGGCGCTGATGGGCGTCGGCGCGGCCGCGGTCATGCCGTGCACCCTGGCCATCATCGCCGCGGTCTTCCCGATCACCGAACGGGCCAAGGCGATCGGCATCTGGAGCGCCGCGATCGGCGTGGCCATCGCGCTCGGCCCGATCACCGGCGGTCTGCTCCTGGCCCACTTCTGGTGGGGGTCGGTCTTCCTGGTCAACGTGCCGATCGTGGTGCTCGTCATGATCGCGATCGGGGTGGCGGTGCCCGAGTCGAAGGCGCCCGCCAAGCGGCCACTCGACGTCCCCGGCGTCCTGCTCTCGATCGCCGGGCTGGTCCTGCTCGTCTACGGCGTGATCGAGGGCGGCAGCCGTGGATCGTTCACCGAGCCGGTGGCCTGGGGCCCGATCCTGGCCGGGCTCGTGGTGCTGGGACTGTTCGTGTGGCACGAACGCCGTACGGCGAATCCTGCCTTCGAAGTTCGACTGCTGCGACACCCGGGCTTCTCGGCGGCGATCGCGGCCGTCGGGTTCGTCTCGTTCGCGATGTCCGGCTTCCTGTTCTTCAGCGCGTTCTACCTGCAGTCCGTCCGGGGGTTCACGCCGTTGCGGGCCGGCGCCTGCACCCTCGCGCTCGCCGCCGCGCTCGCGATCTTCGGGCCGTTGAGTGCCGCCACGGTACGGCGGTTCGGGCCGAAACTGGTCTGCTCCCTGGCCCTGGTGACCGTCGCGGTGGCGCTGACGGCGCTCACCCTGGTCGACGCGGACACGCCGATCTGGGCGATCCTCCCGGACTTCTTCCTCCTGGGCACGGGCATCGCGCACGTGATGCCGCCGGCCGCGGTGTCGGTCATGATGTCGCTGCCGCGGGAGAAGGCCGCTGTCGGCTCGGCCATGAACAACACGATGCGCCAGGTGGGTCAGGTGGTGGGCGTCGCCGTGCTCGGTTCCGCGCTGAGCGCCGTCTACCGCCTCGACATTGAGGACAAGCTCACGGTCCTGCCCGCGGCGACGGCGGCGAAGGCCGGTGAGTCGATCGAGGCGACGCTGGCCGTCGCGCGTCAGGACACGACCCACGGGGCCACCCTGGTCCAGGCGGCCCACGACGCGTTCGTGTCGGCGATGCACGTCAGCTCGCTCTGTGCCGCGGTGGTGGCGCTGATCGGCGCGGCTGTCGTCGCGCGCTGGCTCCCCGGCAAGCCGGCCGCCGGCGCCAACCCGTGGGGCGGCGGAGGCGGCGGCAGTTCCTGGAGCGGCACAGGCGGCAGCGGCGGGGGCAACTCCTGGAGCGGCACCGGCAGCAGCGGCGGGGGCAACTCCTGGAGCGGCACCGGAACCGGCAGCGGCGGGGGCAACTCCTGGGCCGGCGCCGGCAGCAGCGGTGGCGGCGACTCCTGGAACGGCAACGGTGGTGGCGAAAGCTCCTCGACGGGTGCGGCCGGCGGCGGCGATTCATCGAAGGGCACTGAGGGACGGGTCGACACCGCAGCCGACAAATAGGAATTCCCGGGCCTAAAGAGCCGATCTGCAGGGCCGACCCATGTGGTCGGCCCTGCTTCTTTTGCGCGATCAAATTTCCGAGCGGGAAGAATACCGTCGGCGGCGTAATGTTCCTCACTTCCTCCGACGGCAACCGCGGTGTCGATCTTGTTAGACAGACATCTATAGTTGTACCCCACCAGCGGATTCATGAGATGGACGCCGCCGCCGTGGAGATCAAACTTCGCGGGGCGCGAATCTGTCATTTACACGATCGCCATTCGGCATGTCCGGGCAAAACCACGAACACAATGTCCAAGTAGGATGCAGGCGCAACTGTCGATAACCAACGGGGGATCCGATGTTCGAGCACCGTCATGACAGAGCCAGCCGCCGGCCGCGCTGCCGAGCAGGATGAGCACGGCTCGCGCGATCGACAACCATCGTCGCGCCATCACATGACCGCCGCCACCCCGGCCGCGTTCGGAAGATCGGACATATTTGCGGATCGGTGGACAGGCAACCGCATTCGGGGAAACGACGGGGGAGTTCCACCGTGCGATTCAACCTTCTCGGACCAATGGAAATAATCGCTGACGACGGCCGCAGGTGCGCACTGACAGCCTCGAAGCTGGCCCAGGTTCTCGCCCTGCTGCTGCTGAAGTCGAATGAGATAACCGGCATCGATCTGCTGGTGCAGGAATTGTGGGGCGACGAGCCGCCGAAGAGCGCACTCACCACATTGCAGACATATGTTTACCACGCTCGGCGGATGTTCGTCCGCGAGGGCCTCATCCCGAAATCACGCGTCCTCCTGCTCACTCGCCCTCGGGGCTACGCGATCGAGGTGGAGCCCGACGAGGTCGACATCAAGGTCTTCGAACGCCTGGTCAAACAGGGACGCGCGGAGCTCGACGACGGGCACGCCGAGCAGGCCGCGGCGCGACTGCGCGAGGCACTCGATCTGTGGCGCGGCCCGGCCCTGGCCAGCATCACGATCGGCAACGTCCTGCAGGCCCACGTCACGCACCTCGACGAGCTGCGGATCCGGGCCATCGAGCTGCGCATCGAGGCCGAGAAACGCCTCGGCCGGCACCGCGAGCTGCTGCCCGAGCTGCGGTCCCTCGTGGTGGCGTACCCGTTGAACGAGTGGTTCCACGGCCAGCTCATCACCGCGCTGTACCGATCCGGCCGGCGGGCCGAGGCGCTGCAGGCCTACCAGGATCTGCGCCGCATCCTCCGCGACGAGCTCGGCATCGAGCCGGCGGCGGAGGTCCAGCGGCTCCAGCAAGAGGTGCTCAACCCACGGGTGGACAACCGGGCCGGCCCGGTGAACCGGTTTGCCACACAGCTGGACGTCGCGCCGCGACGTCAGGCGCACGTCCTGTGACCTTCGCGGGCCGGGTCTCCCGGCCCGCGAAGGCAGGTCGGAAAGGCCGGGCAACAAGGCCAGCAGGAAGACCAGGCAGGAAGGCCAGGCAAGACGGCCAGGCAAGACGGCCAGGCAGTAGGGCCAGGCAGGAGCGCAGGCCGGGCGCGGGAACGCCGGCGAAGGCAGGTCGTTCCCGCGCCCGGCGCCTTGACCTCAAGTCAGGTTGGGGTTGCAGGGTTGAACGGTCCGGCGGGACGCGCCGGGCCTTGAGTCCACGAGGGAGCACAATGTCTCAAGCGGTTGTCTTCTCCAGCTTCGGCGGCCCCGATGTCCTGGAGATCGTCGACGTCGCCGAGCCGCACGCCGGCGCGGGCGACGTCCGGGTCCGGGTGAAGGCCGCCGGCGTCCAGCCCTTCGACACGATGGTGCGCCGCGGCGACGCGCAGGGGTTCGTCGAGGTCACCTTCCCGCAGACCACCGGCAACGAGCTGGCCGGGGTGATCGACGAGGTCGGCGACGGCGTGACCGGCTTCGCCGTCGGCGACGAGGTCATCGGTTTCACCACCATGGACGCGGTCGCCGAGTTCGTGACGATCAGCGCCGACCACATCATCATCAAGCCGGCCGGCATGCCGTGGGCCGAGGCCGGCGTGCTGTCGGTGTGCGGCCAGACCGCGCACATCGCTCTCAGCGAGCTCAAGGTCGGCGCCGGCGACACGGTGCTGGTCCACGGCGCGGCCGGCGGTGTGGGCACGATGGCCGTCCAGCTCGCCCGCGCCTGGGGGGCACAGGTCATCGGGACGGCCAGCGAGCGCAACCACGACTATCTGCGCGAGCTCGGCGCCACCCCGGTGGCGTATGGGCCGGGCCTGGTCGATCGGGTCCGCGCGCTCGCGCCGGAGGGTGTGGACGCGGCCTTCGACGCCGCCAGCCGCGACGCCATCGCGCCGTCGCTGGAGCTGGTCAAGGACAAGGAGCGCGTCGGCACGATCGGCGACTACCGCGGTGCCCAGCAGTTCGGTGTCCGCATGCTCGGCGGCACCCGCACCGCGGCCCGCCTGGCCGAGCTGGCCGAGCTGCACACCGAGGGCAAGCTGCGCATCCACCTCCAGGCGGCGTATCCGTTCGCCCAGGCCGCACAGGCCCATCGGGACGTCGAGTCCGGGCACGTCCGCGGCAAGGTCGTGCTCGTCAACGAGTGACCCTCACCGGTGGGGGCCCGCCGAGCGGGCGCCCACCGGTCCACGACACCCACCCACCCCGGATAGCGATCGGTATCGTTGCGCAATGGTGCAGACCGCGGAGACCAGCAAGGAACTCACCGTCGGCGAGGTCGCGGCACGCAGCGGCGTCGCCGTGTCCGCCCTGCATTTCTACGAGTCCAAAGGCCTGATCAGCAGCCGCCGGACGGGCGGCAACCAGCGCCGTTATCACCGGGACACGCTGCGCCGGGTCGCGTTCATCCGGGTGTCGCAGCGTGTCGGCATCCCGCTCGACGCCATCCGCGACGCGTTGGCCACCCTGCCGGAGGGCCGCACACCGACCAGGGACGACTGGGCCCGGCTGTCGGCCACCTGGCGGCGCGAGCTGGACGACCGGATCGAGCAGTTGTTGCAGCTGCGTGACGATCTGACCGACTGCATCGGCTGCGGCTGCCTGTCCCTGCAGCGCTGCCGCCTGTCCAATCCGGGCGACATGCTCGCGGCGGAGGGCCCCGGCCCGCGCCGCCTCGTCTCCCGCCGCGTCACCCGGCCCCCGGCGGGCGGCGACCAGCGCACGACGCGACCGCCCGCGAGCAGCGACCAGCGCACGACGCGACCTGCCGCAGGCAACGACCAGCGCACAACGCGGCCTGCCGCGGGCTGCGACCAGCGCACGACACGGCCTGCCGCCGGCTGCGACCAGCGCACCCGCCCGCCGGCTGCGGCGAAGGCTGACGGGCAAGGCGTGGCGGGAACCGGCGGGCCGGACACGGCGAGGGCCGACGGGCAGGGGGCCGCCCGGCCCTCGGCGGAGGCTGTCGATCACCGGGCTTTCCGGCCGGAGTGGGTGTGCCCGTCGAGCCAGGCCGCCTGCGGGAACTGACGGTCCACGGCTGGACGACTTCTCCACCGGCATTCGAGTGCGCTGCGCCATCGTTGGCCCGGAGCTGACCGGATGAAGGGGTGGGGCTGTGCCTTCCGACGACCGACGAACGATCCTCGTACTTGGAGCGACCGGCAAGCAGGGCGGCTCCACCGCGCGCTATCTGCTGGACCGTGGCTGGCCGGTGCACGCCTTCGTGCGTGATCCGGGCAAGCCGGCGGCACAGGCGTTGCGGGAGCGCGGCGCCACCCTGGTCCAGGGTGACCTGGACGACGCCGGCTCCCTGCGCAAGGCCATGGCCGGGATGTATGGCTTGTTCAGCGTCCAGACCCCCCTCGGCGAGGGTGGAGTCCCCGGCGAGGAGCGTCACGGCAAGCTCGTCGCCGACATCGCCCATGAGACCGGGATCGAGCACATGGTGCACAGCTCGGTCGGTGGCGCCGAGCGGCCCGAGGGCGTGCACTGGCGCGAGTCCAAGTTGCGCATCGAGGAGCGCATCGGCGAGCACGACCTGCCGGTGACGTTCCTGCGCCCGGCGTACTTCATGGAGAACCTGAACACCGACATGTTCCCGCCGAAGATGGCCGGTGACCGGCTGGTCTACCGGCGGGGGCTGGCGCCCGGCGTCCCGCTGCAGATGATCGCGGCCAACGACATCGGTTACTTCGCCGCTGACGCCTTCGACGCTCCGGAGGAGTTCATCGGCGCCAAGGTCGAGCTGGCCGGCGACGAGCTCACCGGCGAGCAGATCGCCGAGGTGTTCCAGCGTCACACCGGCATTCCGACCAGCTTCGAGTCGATCTCGATGGAGGAGTTGAAGGAAACGAATCCGTGGCAGGCCACCGCCTACGACTGGCTGAACCGGATCGGTTACACAGCGGATCTGCCGACCTTGCGCAAGCAGTTCCCCGGGCTGCTCACCCTTGAGCAGTGGCTGGGCAGCACGGGCTGGAAGCCGCTGCCGGCCGAGTGAGGTGGGCGGGCAGCATCGGCTTGAAGCCACTGCCGGCCGAGTGAGGTGGCAGGGCAGCACCGGCTGGAAACCGCTGCCGGCCGAGTGAGGTGGGCGGGGCCCGCGGCGGGAAGCCGCAGGCCCCGCCTATCCCCCGCTGAGCAGCGCCTGCAGTTCGCCGACCGGCGGGGATCCGGAGAGCCGAGCACCGCCGTCGACCACGAAGGTCGGAACCGCCGTGATGTTCAGGTCGCGGGCTCGCCGCTCATCCGCCCGCACATCGTCGGCGTAATCGTCACCGGCGAGCACCCGGGCGACCTCGGCCCGGTCCAGTCCCGCCTCGGCCGCCAGGTCGGCCAGCACCAGGAGATCCGCCACGTCGACGTTCTCGGACAGGTGCGCCCGGAACAGGCGGTCGACCACCTCGGGCTGACGACCGCGGGCGGCGGCCAGGTGCGCCACCCGGTGCGCGTCGAACGAGTTGACCGGCCGCACCCCTGCCAGCGACAACTCCAGGCCTTCGTCCGCGCCGAGCCGCTCGATCCAGGCGAACATCTTCGGTACGGCGCCGGCCGGCATCCCACGGTCGGCCGACATGAGTTCGCCCAGGGTGCGGGACGGCTCACGTCCGTACGCGGGGCGCAGCTCGAAGCTTCGCCAGCGCACCTCGGCCGTTTCCCCGCCAGGGAGCCGGCTCAAAGCCGTCTCCAACCGGCGTTTACCGAGGTAGCACCACGGACACATGATGTCCGACCAGACCTCGACGAGCATCGGGCTCAGCGTCCACGCGTGGCAGTGCGCCGCATCCCGAGGATGAGGATCGCGGCGAGCAGGACGTGCATCACCGCGAGCGTGATCCGCTCGGTGACCGTGAAGCCGGGCATGTAGGGCAGGCTGACGGCCAGGACGACGAGCGCGATCACGGTCCAGATCGTGAGCCCCTTGGCGGTGATCCGTTCCAGCAGCGCCAGCAGCCCCCAGCCCGCCAGCACGGCCAGCACCGCGGTGATCACGACCGGGCCGATCTCCAGCGACACCCGTGCGCTGGATCCGGGCGCCTCCGGCACGGTCAGGTCGAGACCGAGCACCGGATCGGCGATGACATAGACCAGGATGGCGGCCAGCGCCGCACCGGTGGCCACCAGCGCTCGGGCCGCGACCCGCCGCGTACCGGTGCCCGCCGACTGCTCTGCAACCGTCATGTTTTCCCCCTAGCGATCGAGATGAGTCGCTAGGATCCTCCAACCTCAAGAGCGCTTGAGGTCAACCCGGTGAGCCCGGCCGGACATGTCATCGGCCTGATCGAGCGATGATGCCCGCGCCCCGTACGCTGTGAGCCGTTCCGGAACCATGACCTTGGACGGATGGCCCCGATGAAGAGCCCGTTACGCCCCGGCGATCCGCGGTCGCTGGGCGGCTACGAACTGCTCGCCCGGCTCGGCGAGGGCGGCATGGGCGCGGTGTTCCTCGGCCGTCGCGACGACGGCCTGCGGGTCGCGGTCAAGGTCATCAAGCCGGAGTACGCGCATGAGGAGGAGTTCCGCGGCCGGTTCCGCAGCGAGGTCCGGCGCGCGAGCGAGGTTCCGCCGTTCTGCACCGCCGCGGTCCTCGACGCCGACCCCGAGCACCGCACGCCGTACCTGGTGGTGGAGTTCGTCGACGGCCCGAGCCTGGACGAGGTGATCCAGCGCGACGGCCCGATGAGCGCCGGTCAGCTGCACAGTCTCGCCGTCGGGGTGGCCACCGCGCTGACCGCGATCCACGGCGCCGGGGTCATCCACCGTGACCTCAAGCCGCGCAACGTGCTGCTGGCCATGGGCGCCCCCAAGGTGATCGACTTCGGCATCGCGCGGGCCCTCGAGGTGACCAGCCAGCACACCCGCCCGGACGAGATGGTCGGCACTGTCGCCTACATGGCGCCGGAACGCTTCGACGGCATCGACCGGGAGATCACGCCGGCCGCCGACGTGTTCGCGTGGGGTGCCGTGATCGCGTACGCGGGGACCGGCCGCACCCCGTTCCGCGCGGATTCGCCGGGCGCCACGGCGGCCCGGATCCTGACCCAGCCGCCGGACCTGACCGGCCTGTCCGAGCCGCTCGCCGGTCTGGTGGCGCTCACGCTGGCCAAGGACCCGCAGGAGCGCCCGACCGCCCACGAGCTGCTCAACCTGCTGCTCGAGCAGCACACCGGCAGCCGGTCGCACACCCGCGGGGACACGCTCGACCCGCAGCTGCGCCAGGCCGCGGAGGCGGCGCAGCAGTCCGGGCGGTACGTCTCCGGCGGCCATCACCGCGGTGCGGAGGTGCCCCGCAAGCCCCGCCGCCGCGCCCGCACCATCATCGCCGTCACCGCGGTGGCCGCGGCGCTCATGGCGGTGGCCGGCCTCTACTCACGGGGCCTGCCCCAGCCGGAGCCGCTGCCACCGTCGCAGGCGGAGCAGTTGGTCCTGCCCGTGCAGCCGGCGATGCCGGTGCCCGGCGCGGTGCGCGGCCCCTGGGTCGTCGACGCGCTGAACCGCCCCGGCCAGTGGAAGAGCTTCACCGACGTCAACGACGGGCGCTGCTCGTTCGGCACCAGCGGGCTGGTCATGACGACACCCGAGGTGGGCATCGAGTGCCCGGGCACGACCGAGACGTTCGCCGGTGACCAGGCGATCCACCTGGACGTGACCGTCACCAGAGCGAAGTCCTGCGCCACCGTCGCGTTCCGCGCGGCCGGCGACGCAGCGTACTGGCTGGATCTCTGCTCGAGTCGCGTCCGGCTCCGGCATCAGGGCGCCGTGCAGACCACCACGCTCGGCGAGAAGGCCACCGACCTGTTCGCCGTCGGCAAGGTGCATGCGGTCGCGCTGACCGTGCTCGGCTCGCGCGCGAACGTCGCGATCGACGGATCCGCCCTGCTGAACGTCGAGCTGACCGACCCGAGCCTGCTCGCCGGCAAGGTGACCTTCGGGGTCACGCCGGAGAAGGACGGTCTCGACCCCGCTGCCGCGGTCGTCGCCCGTGCGGAGATCCGGCCGATCTCCTCCACGGCGGCGCCTTCGGCAACCGCGACCACCAAAGTCACCTTCTTCGACGTACGGCATGACTACGGCACGTCGACCGTCAAGGTGCACGCCTTCTCCCCGAAGTCGAAGTCCCTGGTCGTCGAGCCGGTCCTGTTCCTGTCGGGCGAGCAGTACTGCAAGACGTTCGCCGTCAAGCCCTCCTCGGACGCGCCGTGCGACCGCGAGTGGGTGACCGAGGACAGCCGGATGACAGTGACGTTGCCGACGTCGGCCGCCCCGAAGCTCACCGGCACGTTCGACGACCCGGAGCGCTGCGGCGGTGACCCGGTGACCGTCGGCACCTGCAAGATCGGCGCTGACCAGCTTGCCGAGCGGCTCAAAGGCGGCGGCCTGGCCCAGATCACCACGGCCGGCGGCGTCGTGACCGGCGTGGCCGAGGTCTATACACCGTGACAGCACGGGTTGACAGCGTTCGGGGTTGTCGCAAGATTGATCGACCCGGCGGTCAACCTTTCCGGCCCCCACCACGTCTTCTATATGTGCAACCATCGGCGGCACCCCCCTCGAATGCGAGAGCCATGATTCAGCGACGCAAGGTCATCATCGGCACGCTCGGTGTGGCCGCCACGGCCACGGCCGCCGGTTGTTCCGCCCACGCCTCGGCCGACTCCGGCGGCACCGTCTGGACCAACCCGGTGGCCGACAACCAGGCCGCGCCCGGCGCGTCCGCCCCGGTCGAGTCGGCGCCGGTCGTGCAGCTGACGGTGACGCCGGCCGACAAGGCCACCGGCGTCGCGCTGACCAAGCCGATCGTCGTGGCCGCCCAGTCCGGCACGCTGCAGTCGGTCACTGTCACCACCGGCAAGACGAAGGTCGCCGGCGCGCTGCAGTCCGACGGCACCTGGGCCTCGACCGGCGAGCTGGACTACAACAAGACGTACAAGGTGGTCGTGAAGGCCGCTGACAGCGCCGGCACGGCCTCCGAGCAGGCCTCGACGTTCACCACGATCAAGCCGAAGCAGATCGCCCGGATCACTTTCCAGGCCAACGGGCTGAACTCGTTGAAGTCCGGCGGGACGTATGGGGCGGGCCAGCCGGTCATCGTCGCGTTCAGCCACACCGTCGACAAGGAGCTGGCCGAGAAGGCCATCGAGATCACGACGTCGCCGAAGGTGGAGGGCAAGTTCCACTGGGTCAGCAACACCATCGTGCACTGGCGCCCGGCGAAGTACTGGACGGCCGGCAGCTCGATCAAGGTGAGCGTCGACGTCCTCGGCAAGGAGCTGGGCAAGGGCGTCTACGGTGACCGCAACGCCTCCGCCAGTTTCAAGATCGGCCGCCAGCTGATCGCGATCGCCGACAGCCGCACGCACATCACCAAGGTGATGATCGACGGCAAGGTCGTGCGCACCATGAAGAGCAGCTTCGGCATGGGCGGCACCACGAAGGGCGCGCAGGGTCAGGAGATCAACTTCTGGACCGCGGGCGGCCCGCACGTCGTGCTCTCCAAGGAGCTGTGGCACACGATGAACTCGTCGAGCTACGGCGTCACCGACCCGAACAACCCGTATTACTACGGTGACGACAAGGTGCAGTACTGCACCCGAATCTCGTACTCGGGCGAGTTCCTGCACGCCGCCCCGTGGAACCACCAGCTGGGCGTGGCGAACAAGTCGCACGGCTGCATCAACCTGAGCGTCGAGGACGCCAAGTGGGTGTATGAGAACTTCATGGTCGGCGACGTGGTCGACGTCAAGAACAGCCCGCGCACCCTCGGCCTCACCAACGGTCTCGGCGACTGGACCGTCTCCTTCGACAAGTACGGCAACTGACCCTCCCGATCCGAGCGCGACCGGGGTGGGCGTCCGCGCAGCGGCCCGTGCGCTCGTTCGGTAGCGGGCGCCCCGGGCAGCGGCCCGCGCGCTGTCCGGTAGCGGGCGCCCCGGGCAATGGCTTGCGCGCTCGGCCGGTGGCGTTCGCGACGAACGCGGTGCGAGCGCCGGTGGGGCCGTCGCTCTTTCCGGCTGGTTCTCACGGTCGTTATTCGTGCCTCATAACGACCGTGAGAACCAGCCGGGACCTCGTGCCAGCACCACCTCCTCAGCCCTCGCATCCCCCGCGATCGGGCACTTGTCGCGCCTCGGCCGCGCTCCGCGCCGAGCGGCGTCATCGGTCGAGCGGCGGAAGGCGTCACCGGTCGAGCGGCAAGATCAGCGGGCGCGGCGAGCAGCGCGACCAGCGGGCGCAGTGAGCAGCGAGCAGCGAGCAGCGGGCGCGACCAGCGGGCGCGACCAGCGGGCGCGGCAGGCGGCAGCGGCAGCGGCAGCGGCAGCGGCAGCGGCAGGATCAGTGGACGCGCCGAGCGGCGCGGCGGGCGCGATGAGCGGCGGGGTTCAGCGGACGCAGGGGGTCAGCGGGCGCGGCGGGGTCAGCGGGCGGTGAGCAGGGCGATCAGCCGCTCGGCGTAGGAGCGCCGTTCGTCCAGGCCGGCCGGCACCGTGGCCGGCGCCGCGTGGGCGAGCTGCCCGAACCCCAGGTAGGCGCTGACCGCCATCAACGCGCGCAGCCGCGCCTCGCCGGCCGTCATCCCCAGCTCCTCGAAGAGCCCGGCCGTGTACGCCACCCGCCGCTCGGTCACCCGGGCCAGCACCGGCGCCACGTGCGGATGGTCGGCGGTCGCGAGCATGGCCAGCTCGATCCCGTCGGCGTGCGGCGCGGTCGTCGACGCGATGACCGTCGTGATCAGCAGCCGGATCCGGGACATCGCGTCGGGCTGGGCCTCGATGAGGGTGATCACGGCATCGGTGTGATCGCGTTCCCAGCGGTGCAGGGCGGCCTCGATCAGCGCGTCCCGGTTCGCGAAGTGCCAGTAGAAGCTGCCCTTGGTCGCGCCGAGCCGGGCGGCGAGCGGCTCGACCGCGACCGCGGCGAGGCCACCGCGACCGATCGCTTCCAGGGCCGCCGCTGTCCAGTCGTCGGCACTGAGCCGCGTTGACGCCATGTCCATACGCTACAGTACGGAAAACATACGCCACCGTACGGAAGGCGGATCGCCGTGGAGAACGTGCACGAACGCCTCATCGCCGCCCCGGCAGCCGTCGTCGGGCAACTGCTCGACGGGCTGGGCCGGCCGGGTGATCGGCTCTGGCCGTCCCCGGCCTGGATGCCGATGCGCCTCGATCGTCCGCTCGGCCCGGGAGCCACAGGTGGCCACGGGCGGGTGCGCTATCACGTCACCGGTCACGAGCCGGGCCGCCGGGTGGAGTTCACCTTCGACGAGCGGATCGGCGTGTGCGGCACCCACGTCTTCGAGGTCGAGGCCCGCGGCGCCGAGGCGTGTGTGCTGCGGCACCGGATGGCGGTCAGCCTGCGCGGCTCGATGCGACCGGCCTGGGCGGCGATCGTGCGGACATGCCACGACACGCTGCTGGAGGAGCTGCTCGACAACGCCGAGCGGGCCGCTGCCGGCGCGGTGGTCCCGCCCGCCCGGCACCCGTTCCGGGCGCGGCTGATGACGAGGCTGAGCCGCCCGATCCGGGCCGTTCCGGTGCCCGCGCGGGCCGGGCTGCTGCATTCCGCCCTGCCCGGGCCGGATCTCGCCGACGCGTACACGGCCCGCGTGCACCCGGGCGCCGCCACCGACCCGCAGACCTGGGCGGACCGGGTCTTCCGCGATCCGCCCCGGGCCGTGGCCGCTCTGATGCGGTTGCGCAACACGCTGGTCACCCCGTTCGGCATCGAGCGCGGTGACCGTTCCGCCTTCGCCACCCTCGCCCGCACCGATCGTGAGGTGCTGCTCGGCACCGACGCGTCGCATCTGAACTTCCGCGCGAGTGTGCTGGCCGAGCCGGACGACGACGGGGTGACCGTCACCGTGTCCACGCACGCGACGGCGACCACCCGGGCCGGTCGCGTCTACCTGACCGTGGTGCGACTGTTCCACCCCGCGGTGGTCCGGTCGATGCTGCGGCGCGCGGTGGAGGCCGACCGCGGCGGGGCGGTCTCCCCGCGTACAGCGAAGGCTTGATCTGCCCGGCCGCCGGTCAGAGCGCCGGCAGCCGCAGGGTGAACGTCGTTCCGCCGCCGATGGCCGGGCCCGCGGCGATCGTCCCGTCGTGGGCCTCGACGATCGCCTTGGTGACGGCCAGGCCGAGACCCGTGCCCTTGATGCCGGCCTGGGTCGCGTTGCTGGCCCGGAAGAAGCGGCTGAACAGGTGGGGGTACTGCTCGGCCGGGATGCCGATGCCGGTGTCGCTGACCGCGACGACGACCGTGTCCCCGTCCCGGGAGGCGGTCACCGTGACCTCTCCCCCGTCGGGCGTGTACTTGATGGCGTTGGACATGATGTTGTCCAGCGCCTGACGCAGCCGGCGCCCGTCGGCGTGCAGCGCCAGCCCCGGTCCGACCCGCTGCACGACGGTCAGGTGCTTGGCGGCCGCACCGGGCGCGTGGTTCTCGATCACGTCGCGGATCAGCTCGTCACCGGCCAGCGCGCCCGGGTCGACGCTGATGTGCCCGGCGGCGAGCCGTGCCAGGTCCAGCAGGTCGTCGACGAGGCCCTGCAGGTGCAGGGTGGTCCGCTCGATGACGTCGGCGTAACGGCGCTCCCGATCACCGAGCCCCGTCGATTCCAGCAGCGTCTCGCTGTAGCCGCGGATCACGCCGATCGGGTTGCGCAGCTCATGGATGACGACCGCGGCCAGCTCGTCCTTCATCTCGTCCAGGCTGCGCAGCTGCTCGACCTGCCGGCGCTCCTGTTCGAGCAGCTCGTCCCGCTTGTCGGCGAGTTCGCGCCGCTCGGTTACGTCGGTGCTGAGCCCGTCGACGAAGAACCGGCCGTCCGACCAGCGCGCCCGGGCCCGCGTCCAGACCCAGCGGGTCACACCGTCGAAGCCGAGGATGCGGCATTCCAGCTCGGCCGCTTCGCCGTCGGCGAGCGCCTCCTGAAAGGCCACCATCAGGTCGGCGTCGTCCGGGTGCAGCCGCTCGATGAGCGTCGGGCTCGGCACGCCGTCGGGGACGACCCCGAACACGGTCGTGGTGTTGGGGCTGGCCCAGACGACCCGCGGCGGCTCCCCGCCGACCCCCTCGACGGTCCAGACGTAGTCGTTGACCTGCTCGACGACCCGGTTGAAGCTGCGCCGCGCCTCGGCCAGCGCCAGGGACATCTCCTCGGCCCAGCGACGTTCGAGGAAGTGCCCGAGGTGGGCGCCGACGGCATCGAACATGCCGGCGGTGTCCGAGTCGTACGGGAAGTCGACGTCGGTGTAGAAGGCGAGCACGCCGAGGGTACGACGGCCGGAGCGCACCGGCACACCGACCGCGACCCGCATCCCGACCTCGTGCAGCTCCCGGCGGCCCGGCGACACCATGTCCTCGGGCATGACCCCGGTGTGCCACCACACCTCGTTGTTGCGGTGCCAGACCAGCCCGGGCAGACCCTCCCCGCGTACGAAGGTCAGCGGCCGGTCGCTGCTGAACGTGGACAGATCCCGGTCACCGGTGGTGTGCGAGCTCAGCCGTTCGATTCGCCGCCGGTCCTCGGAGACCTGCCAGTACTCGCCGCAGAGCCAGCCCAGTTCGTCGGTGATGGCCTCGACCGCCCGGATCGCCGCGTCCTGCGCAGTGGTCGCGACGGAGAGCGCCTGGGCGACGGCGTGCCGGGCGCGGCGCAACTCCTCGGCCCGGTGCGCCTCGGTGATGTCGGCGACGACCGCGACGGCGCCGAGCTGCCGGCCGTCGGCGGTGTCGATCGGGCGGGCGTTGGTGACCAGGAAGCGCCGCTCGCCGTCGCGCCACAGCATCGCCTGCTCCCCGCGCACGATCTCGCCGGCCTGCGCGCGGCCCAGCGGCATCCGCTCGGGGCGACGCCGGCCGTCGGGGGTGTAGATGCCGTACTGCTCGGCCCACTCCTCGGTCGCCAGGTCGGCGGCGGCGTCCTTGCAGCCGAGCATCTCGCGCATGCTGCGGTTGAAGTAGGTGAGACGGCCCTGGTTGTCGCACGCGGCCACGCCGGTGTCGAGGCTGTCCAGCAACGCCTGCAGGAACGCGCTGTCCAGGGCGAACGCGTAGTAGACGACCTCGTCGACGAACTGCACGGTCATCTCCACCGGGAACTCCTGCCCGGAGCAGCCGGTCACGGTCACCGGGAGCGGCTGGTCAGCGATCTCCTGCAGGTCGCGGAACCGGTCCGGGAAGACCAGGCCGGCGAGCGGGCGGCCCAGCGTGTCGGTGGCGGGGTAGCCGAACATCCGCTCGGCGGCCGCGTTCCAGGCCAGGACGGTTCCGGAACGGTCGGTGGAGACGAACGCGTCGTGCGTGCCGTTCAGGATCGCCTCGGTCCGCTGCCGGGCGGCGGTCTCCCGGGCGCAGGCCAGCCGCAGCGCGACCTCGACCGACGCGGCCGCGGCCAGGTCGGCGAGGATGGCGGTCTCGTCGGCGGTCCAGTCGCGGCGGCGCGAGTCGACGACGCAGAACGAGCCGAGCACGCTGCCGTCCGGGGCGCAGAGCGGGTAGCCGGCGTACGCGATGGCCATCTCGCTGGCGATGTCGCGCAGTCGGTCGTCGAGGCGCGCGTCCGCGACGATCAGCGGGGCCTCGTCGTACACCACGAACTTGCAGTAGGACTGCCGTAGCGGGGTGTCGCCCGGCAGGTCCGGAAGACCGTGCTGGCTCACGAAGCACTGACGGTCGGCGTCGATCAGGGTGACCAGCGCCCCGCCGGCGTTCAGCAGGCGCGCGGCCAACGAGGTCAGCCGGTCCAGCGACGGCACCGGCGCCGCGTCGAGCAGGCCGGTGGCGTGCAGCGTCTGGAGACGCTGGTCGTTCACTCTGTGCGACATGTCGGGCACTATCGGTAGGGCCCTTGAGTGGTTGAGACGACCTGCACCGGCAACGCAACGAAGCCGGGTGCAAAAGCGTTGCGGCGCGGGCCGACCGGCCCGCGCCGCACCGGCTCAGTGAACTTCCGCGGCGTACAGGGCGGAGACCTCCGCGTCGGTCAGCGCCCGGCCGAAGGCGTGGACCTGATCGACGTTGCCGGACCAGTAGTCGGTCTTGTTGCCGGCGTACTTCGCCCGGCCCACCGACAGCGGCCCGGTGCTGACCACATCCGGCCCGGCGGTCGTGGTCGCGACCCGCTTGCCGTCGACGAACAGCCGGATCTCGCCGGTGGCGTGGTCACGGACCCCGGTCAGCTGGTACCAGTGGTTCAGCTCGGGCGTGACCGCGAGCCGCGCCCGGTTGCCGCCCGGCGTGCTGAACGCGAACGCGCCCTGCCCGTATTGCAGGTAGAACGGGTTCTCGGCCCGCCGGCCGTCCTGGCTGACCGCTGTCGCGTAGTTGCCCGGCACCTTGTCCAGCGTCACCCAGGCCGACACCGTGTAGTCCTTCGTGGTGTCGACGACCGGCGCGGCGGTGTCCGCGGAGTCGCCGTCACCGTCGAACTTCAGCGCCGAGCCGGACACGCCCGCCGTCCACGCGGTGTTGCCGGTCAGCGTGAGATCACTGGACCCGCCGGAATCGCGAGCCACGGTGCCGGTGCCCTCGTCCAGGCTCCAGTCGCCGTGGCCGGGCGGGGCCGGCTTGGCCTGCGCGGCGGCGCCGGCCGCGATGACGCGAAGGTTCACCGCCCGTACGGGAGCGGGATCGACCTTGATCTGCCGCCGGTCATAGGTCCACAGACCGTTGAGCTCGGTCTCCAGATCGGTGATCTGGGTGTAGACCGAACCGGACAGCTCGGCCCCGGCCGCCTCCAGGTAGAAGCGCTCGGTGTTGTCGACGTACTTGGCGGTCAGCGCGGCCTTGTCGGCGACCCCGCTGTAGATCACCGCGGGCGTGCCCGGCCACATGTGCCCGGGGGTGCGCAGGGTGAAGCCGCCGTGCTCGCCGTCCATCGCCATCCGCGTCGCGTCGGGGTAGGCGGGGTCGGTGTTGTTGTAGTCGTGGTGATCGATGACGTCGCCCTTGCCGGAGTCGCCCTTCGACGCGCAGCAGTTCACGCCGCTGTGCGCGTTCACGATCCGGGACGGGTCGGCGGCCCTGACCTGCTCGGCGATCTGGCCGGTCGCGGTGCGGTCCCACTCGCCCCAGCCCTCGTTGAACACCACCCAGCCGATCACGGAGGGGCTGTTGTGCAGCTGGCTCATCATCTCGCGACCCTGGTCGTACCAGGCCCGCTGACCGGCGGTGCCGGTGATGTCGGCCGACACGAAGTCCTGCCAGACGAGCAGACCGAGCTCGTCGGCATGCTTGTACCAGCGCGCCGGCTCGACCTTGATGTGCTTGCGGACCGCGTTGAAGCCGAGCTTCTTCGTCTCCACCAGGTCGAACTTCAGCGCGTCGTCGCTCGGCGCGGTGTAGAGCCCGTCCGGGAAGAAGCCCTGATCCAGGGTGGCCAGGGAGAAGACCGGTTTGCCGTTCAACGTCAACTTCGGAAAGCCACCGATTTGCTGTACGGCGACCGAGCGCATCCCGAAGTAGCTGCCCACCCGATCGCGGCCGAGCGTGACGTCCAGGTCGTACAGATAGGGATCGTCCGTCGTCCACAGGTGCGGCTTGGCGATCGGCAGGCTCAGTTGCGCCCCGGCGAGGCCGGTGACCGTACCGACCTTGCGGCCCTTGGCGTCCTTTGCGACCGCCGTGACCGTGGTGCCGGCCTTCGCGGACGCCGACGTGACGGTCAGCTTCAGCGAGTTGGTGGCCAGGTCCGGAGTGGTCACGATGGTGTCGATGCTCGCGGCGGCGACCGGCTCCAGCCACACGGTCTGCCAGATGCCCGACGACGGGGTGTAGACGATGCCGCCCGGGTTCAGCGACTGCTTGCCCTTCGGCTGGTCCGGCCCGGTCACGTCGGTGACCTCGACCAGGATCTCCTGCTGGCCACGGCCGCGCAGCGCGTCGGTGATGTCCGCGGTGAACGCCGTGTAGCCGCCGGTGTGCTCGGTGACCAGGCTGCCGTTGACGTACACCTTGGCCTGGTAGTCGACCGCCCCGAAGTTGAGCTTGACCCGCTCCCTCCAGCCCTTCGGGATGGTCACCAGCTTGCGGTAGAACATGTGCGACTCGCGCCGCTCGATGCCGGACAGTTGCGACTCGACCGGGAACGGCACGATGATCCGCTCCCGCAACTTCCTGCCGAAGACCGGCTGCTCGGTCGCTGTGGCGCCGGCGAACTCCCACGGGCCGTTCAGGTTGAGCCAGTCGCGGCGGGTGAGCTGCGGACGCGGGTACTCCGGCAGCGGGTGCTGCTCGTTCAGCTTGTCGCCCCACACCGTGGTCAGGCGGTGCGTGGAGTTGTTGATCGCGGAACGGACCAGTTGCGGCACCGTCTCGCCGCCGACGACCAGGCCGCCCGTGCCGTCGTAGGTGACGCGCACCTTCTGCCCGGCCTGGATCGGCTCGGCCAGGGTGACGGTCAGCTGCTTCTTCCCGGTCTTCCTGATCGACGAGATCGGCATCGGCGTGGTGTCGGCCTCGATCTTCAGGTGTGCGGCGGTCTGCGCGATCGCGTCGACCGTCGCGTCGAAGTCGGCGACCAGCTTGCGGCCGTCAGCCCCGACGGTCAGCGCGACCGGGAAGACCTGGAAGCCGTCCGGCGGGGTGAAAGCGCTCTCCGGCACGAGCTGCTTCGACAGCCCGGCGCCCGACCAGCGCAGGAAGAGGTTCGCCCCGCCGACATCCTGGAACATTTCGATGCGTACGTCGTGAGCCTCCCCGGCGACCAGATGCACTGCCGCGCTGGTCTGCTCGACGTCCCAGTCACCGACCCAGTGGTCGATCACCGGCTGCCCGTCCAGGAAGAACCGGAACCCGTTGTCGCCGATCATGAAGAACGTGTAGTCCCCGGTCGCCGGGGCGGTCAGCTTGCCGGTCCAGCGGGCCGTCGTGTGCTCGGTGCGGCCGAGCAACGACTGGAAGGTGCCGGTCAGATCGGACAGGTCGATGTTCGGGTCGAGCGAGACCCCGCCCAGCTGGGCGAAGTCGCGGGCGCCCGGGGCGGACATCGCGTAGTACTCGCCCTTGAGGCCGTGCACCGTGACGGCAGCGTTCGCGCCGGTCGGCACGGCGGTGAACGAGAGAGTCAAGAGGACGGCCAGGAGCAGCGCTCTCCACGGCGATCGTGGCATCGAGTGTTTCCCTTCGCCTGACGACGTAACACGTTCACATTGAGCCAGTTACATGTGTGATGTCAACGAAAAGAAACAGGAACCAACGTGTTCGCAAGATTTTCCCGGATCGACCCAACGGAGGGGGTAGCCCGGCCGCCCCCTCCGCGATCGCCACTCTCAGGAGCAGAAGGTCTCGAACGCCTTGTCGTACGCCTTCTGGTAGCCGACGTCGTAGCCCCGCTGATAATCCGCCTCCTGCTGAGCCTGGTCATTCGCGAAACCCTGCCCGCTGTGCAGGCTCAGACCAGCGTCGTCGTTCACTTTCTTGCAGGCGGCCTCCCCCGCTTCCCCGCCGTCCTTGATCCCGTCCCGATAACCCTGCTGATACTCTTTTCCGCCGACCTGCGCGACGTGCGCCGAAATGGTCACCGCACCCGCGTCAGCGGCCATTGCCGAGGCCGCGCTCAGCCCCTGGACCAGCCCTAACGACCCGACGACCAGCGCGCCACCGAGCACCGCGCTCCACTTTCGAGTTTTCATCGAAGCTCCCTTTCATCGAAATGGGAACGCCCGGAACAATCTGACGAATACAATGGCGAGCGCCCGGCTCAAAATGTACGCCGCGCTTACCCTTCCGTCCGCCGATCGCCTTTCTCCGGCACCTTCGGTCAAGGTCCTCACACGATCATCCAGCGGGCTCCGGTCGACGCCGGCGCACCGGGACCGGACACCGCCGGGTGGCACTCACTGTCGATCGTGGCGTTGCCGCACGAGCAGTGCGCCCGGCCTCTCCGCGAAACTCGTCGGCGGCGGTTCGCTGTTCGCCTTCGACCGCGCCACGAGCGGCAAAGTCCTCCTGGTGCATCGCGAGAGCGACGGGAACCTGCACGCCTACCTGGGTGACTCGACCGCTGGACTGGTTCACCGCCCCCCGGCGCTACCGGCCGGTTCGCCGCCGAGGTGTCCGGCTGGGCGCCGGAACTGGCCGCACTGATCACCGAGAGCGACACCGAGCCGGTCCACCGCCCGCACTTCGGGCTGCCGATCGATCATCGCTGGCCCCGCGTGCCGGGCGTGACCCTGCTCGGCGACGCCGCGCACCTGCAGCCCCCGAACGGCGAGGGCGCGAACCTCGCCATGCAGGACGGCGCCGAGCTCGGCACGGCCCTCGCCGCGCATCCGGAGGACACCGAGGCGGCGCTCGCCGCCTACGAGCAGGCGATGTTCGCCCGCAGCGCCGACCTCGCCACCGACGGCATCACGATGAACCGCATCCTGCTCGGCGACAACGCGGCCGGCAAGCTGATCGCCGTCCTCACCGGAGGCTAGGGGACGATGGACGCCGATGGTCAGGGGCCGGTGTTAGCATGCCCGGTGCGGGTCGAGAGGCGCTGCGACGGATGATCATCCGCCACGCTCGGCCCGGCCCGACCCCGGTCGCAAGGGCGCCTCCCACCCGGGAGGACTACTCGTGGCATCAGATCTGACCGCATTCATCGCCGGGCTGCCCAAGGTGGAGTTGCACGTCCACCACGTCGGGTCGGCGACACCGCAGACCGTGGCCCGGCTGGCCGAGCGGCACGCCGGAACCACCTCCGTGCCGGCCGATCCGGAACTGCTGGCGGAGTTCTTCACGTTCACCGACTTCGCGCACTTCGTCGAGGTCTACCTGTCGGTGGTGGACCTGATCCGGGACGCCGAGGACGTCGCGACGCTCACCTACGACATCGGGGCGGGGCTGGCCGCGCAGGCGGTGCGGTACGCCGAGGTGACCCTCACCCCGTACTCCTCCGTCACTCGCGGCATCCCGGCCGAGGCGTACTGCGAGGCGGTCGAGGACGCGCGGCTGCGGGCCGAGCGGGACCACGGCATCCAGCTGCGCTGGTGCTTCGACATCCCGGGCGAGCCGACGATGAACTCGGCCGACGTGACGCTCGGCGTGGCCCTGGACCAGCGGCCGGCCGGGCTGATCAGTTTCGGGCTGGGCGGGCCCGAGGCCGGCATCCCGCGGGAGCGTTACGCCGCGCACTTCGCCGCCGCCCGGGCCGCCGGGCTGCGCAGTGTGCCGCACGCCGGCGAGTCGACCGGCCCGCAGACGATCTGGGACGCGCTACGCCACCTCGGCGCCGAACGCATCGGCCACGGCATCGCCGCCGCCCGCGACCCCGAGCTGATGGCCCACCTGCGCGACCACGACATCGCGCTGGAGGTGTGCCCGACCTCCAACGTGCGTACGCGCTCGGTGCCGTCGCTGGCCGAGCACCCGCTGCCGGCGCTGGTGGCGGCCGGCGTCCCGGTCACCATCAACTCCGACGACCCGCCGATGTTCTCGACCACCCTCAACCGGGAGTACGAGGTGGCGGCAGGCCTGCTCCGGCTCGACGCCCCGGGTGTCGCCGAGCTGGCCCGGCAGGCGGTCCGCTACTCGTTCCTGGACGACCACGGCAAAGCCGCGATCCTGACCGAGATCGACGACTACGTGACCGCCTCACGCTCAGAAGTGGGCGAACCGGGCGCCCCCGTCGATGTGGAGGATCGAACCGGTCATTGACGGGTTGGTGGCGGCCAGCACGACCGCGTCGGCGATCTCGTCGGCGGTGGAGACCCGGCCGACGGGCAGGACCTTCGCGGCGGAGGCGAACCACGCGGTCCGGTCCGGCTCGGCGAGGCCGTTCCACCAGGGAGTGTCGACCAGCCCCGGCGACACCGCGTTGATCCGGCGCGGCGCCAGCTCGACCGCGAGGGGCCGGACCAGGGACTCGACGGCGGCGTTGAGCGAGCCGATCCCGGCCGTCCCGGGCATGGCGGCGTGCGCGCTGATCGCGCCGACGAGCGTGATCGAGGCGCGTTCGGCCAGGTGCGGCAGGACGGCCTGCAGGACGGTCAGGGTCGGCCAGAACTTCCCCTCGAACGCGCGGCGCAGCGACGCCAGGTCCAGCTCGGCGAACGCACCGGCGCCCTCCGCGCCGGACAGGGTGACGACCAGGGTGTCCAGTGGCGCGAGCCCGGCGGCGAGGCGCGCCACGGCTGCGGCGTCGTTGCCGTCGGCCTGGTGCGCTTCGAGTTCGGGCGCGTCGGTGAGCTTGGTGGTGTCGCGGCTGGCGACGTGGACGGTGTTGCCCGCGGCGGCCAGGCGGCGGGCGGTGGCGAGGCCGACGCCCGAGGTGCCGCCGACGACGAGGATGCGCTTCGACATGACGATGCTCCTGACAAACGAGACGGTGCGGTTCGTAAGTGAGGCTAACACACTTCCGAACCGCACCGTCTCGTATCGAAAGTGCGTTACGATCATCGGCATGGAGCGCAGGACGGGCCGGCCCCGCAGCCAGGAGAGCCGGGACGCGATCCTGCTCGCGGCCACGCAACTCGTCGTCGAGCAGGGCTACGCGGCGGCCTCCATCGAGAAGATCGCGCAGCGCGCCGGCGTCGGGAAACAGACGATCTACCGCGGCTGGCCGTCCAAGGGCGACGTCCTGATGGAGGCGCTCGCGCGCAAGGCCGACGTCTACATCCCGATGCCCGACGAGGGCAGCTGGGCCGCTGACCTGCGGAAGATGCTCAACGACAGCTACACGCTCGCGCGCGCTCCACAGATCGGGGAGCTGCTGCGCGCGCTGATGGTCGAGGCTCAGCTCGACCCGGTCTTCGGCGAGCGCTTCCGCGAGGAGTTCCTCCAGCGCCGCCGCGCCGCGCTGGCGACGCTGGTCGATCGGGCGCGCGACCGTGGCGACCTGCCGCCGGGCCTCACCGCGGACGTGGTGGCCGACGTCGTCTACGGCGTGCTGTGGTACCGGTTGCTGGCGGTGCCCGGGCCCTTCGACGATCAGCTGGCCGACAGCCTGGTCGCGCTGCTCACCACCGGGAAGTGACGTGCGTTTCCGAGCAGGGAGCAGGGCTTTCGGCCGTACGGGCACATGGGGTTGACCGGGGTCGGAAAGCCGGCGTCAGGACGAGCGCGTGGTCGGCGCCCGGTTCCTGTGCCTTGTCGCTGCGACTCCGGCGAGCTGTTCCCGGCGCTGGGCGGGCACCGCGTCGCCCGGGGCGGGCGGCTTACAGTTGGTGCGCGGGAAAGGGGCCGAGCCGATGGGGCACGAGCACGACCATCACCACGGCGTGAGCGCCGGTGCGGACAGGCGCTGGCTCGTCGCCGCGCTCGCGCTGATCACCACGTTCATGGCCGGTGAGGTCGTCGTCGGCGTCGTCGCCCGGTCGCTGGCCCTGCTCTCCGACGCCGCGCACATGCTGACCGACGCGGCCGCGATCGTCCTCGCCCTGATCGCGATGCGCCTGGCCGCGCGGCCGCCGCAGGGCGGCTACACGTACGGGCTCAAGCGCGCGGAAATCCTCTCCGCCCAGGCCAACGGGTTGTCGTTGCTGCTGCTCGGCGGATGGCTGGGGTATGAGGCGGTCCGCCGCCTGCTCGACCCGCCCGAGGTCGCCGGCGGCCTGGTCGTCGCGACGGCCGCGGCCGGTGTCGTGGTCAACCTCGGCGCCGCGTGGTGCATGTCCCGGGCGAACCGGACCAGCCTCAACGTCGAAGGGGCGTTCCAGCACATCCTCAACGACCTGTTCGCGTTCGTCGCCACGCTGATCGCCGGCGTGGTCATGGTGGTCACCGGCTTCGCCCGCGCCGACGCGATCGCCTCGCTGATCGTGGTGGTGCTCATGGTCGTGGCCGGGGTCCGCCTGGTCCGCGACCCCGGCCGCATCCTGCTCGAAGCCGCCCCGGCCGGCGTCGACGTCGACGCGATCGGGGCGGAGCTGGCCGCCGTCCCCGCGGTGACCGAGATCCACGATCTGCACGTCTGGCAGATCACCTCCGGTCAGACGGCGCTATCCGCGCACGTGATCGTCGCCGACCACGCCGACTGCCACGCCACCCGGGCCGATCTCGAGCATCTGCTGCGGCACCGGCACGACATCGGCCACACGACGTTGCAGGTGGACCACAGCGACGACCTGCCCGGCCATTCCGGCGAGCCGCACTGCGTCGAGGCCCACGGCCCCGCCCACCGCGCCGCCACCTGACCGGGCCGCCCACGCCCGCCGGCTCGCGCGGTCGTCCCAGCCCCCGAGCAACCGGCACTCACGGTTGCTATCGAGCCCCATCACAACCGTGACCACCAGCCCACCCACCGCGGCTGGCACTCACGGCTGCGTTCAGGCTGTTTTCCAACCGTGAGCACCAGCCGAGGTGCTGCGGCCGCGTGCCGGAGGCGGACCACGCCGGGCCTCGCGCAGCACCGGGTCGCAACGCGACGCACGGTTGGCCGGCTGGTGCTCATGGTCGTTATCCGGGCCGAATAACGACCATGAGCACCAGCCGGGACGCCCGGCCGCGCGACGAACCTGTACCGGGCCGGGGATCGCGGCGCTGAGCTGGGGCGTTGGTCAGGCGGTCCAGTCCGGGTCGCGGCCGATGAAGCCGAGCAGGCGGGTCTGCACGTCGGCGTTGTCCTTGACCGGCACGCGAGGACCATACTGCCCGGACGAGCGGATGATCTCCTCCATCGGCTCCATCCCGGCCAGCAGCTGGGCGCAGAACTCCTGGTCGAGACGTTCGTCCTGACCGGTGGCCCGGGCCAGGTCCCAGGTGTGCATGAACACGTCGGACGTGTAGAACTGGTCGATCGCCCGATCCAGCGGCACCTCACCGATGTGCGGATTGGACAGCCGCCGCGCGGCGGTGGCCGGGTCGTCGAGCAGGGCCTGGACCGCGTCGTTGTGCGCCTGCCACGCGGCGACCGGGTCGGCGTCCACCGATGGCCCGGCGGGGAGCCGGACGTCGGAGCCCGAGGCCAGGAACGCCGGGAGCCACTCGACCAGGTGCCGCACCACATCACGCGCGGCCCACCCGGGAACCGGCGCCGGCGCGTCCCACGCCGAGGCGCCCCGGACCCGCTCGGTGAAGCCCCCGCTGATCTGCCGGTGCCGCTCGGCAGGCTGGTCGGACAGTGTCATCCGGAACCCCTCTTTCAACTTTGTAGTTGAAACTCAACGTACAAGCACCGCTGGCCCCTGTCAACCAACCAGTTGAAAGTGCAGCGGGAGCCGGATGACGCCGCGGCCACCGGGGTCGGTAGGTTGTCACCCCGTGGTAGATCCCCTGCACCCTGCCGACCCCGAGTTCATCGGGAGGTACCGTCTGCTCTCCCGGCTCGGAGCGGGCGGCATGGGCGCGGTCTACCTGGGGCAGGACCCGCACGGACGGCTCGTCGCGGTCAAGGTCATCCGCCCGGAGTACGCACATGACCCGCAATACCGCGCCCGGTTCCGCAGCGAGGTGAACCGCGCACGGCAGGTCCCGCCGTTCTGCACGGCCGAGGTGCTCGACGCCGACCCGGATCACGAGACGCCGTACCTGGTGGTCGAGTACGTGGACGGCCCGAGCCTCAGCGAGGTGGTCGCCGAGAACGGGCCGCTGGGCGGGGGCAGCCTGCACGGGGTCGCGGTCGGGGTGGCCTCGGCGCTCGCCGCCATCCACGGCGTCGGGGTGATCCACCGGGACCTCAAGCCGCGCAACGTGCTGTTCGCGCTCGGCATCCCCAAGGTGATCGACTTCGGGATCGCCCGGCCGCTGGAGCCGACCAGCTTCCACACGCGCGCCGAGGAGGTGATCGGCACCCTGGCGTACATGGCCCCGGAACGCCTCGACCCGGAGACCGACCGGCTGATCAGCCCGGCGGTGGACGTGTTCGCGTGGGGCGTCGTGGTGACGTACGCGGGGACGGGCCGCACCCCGTTCGCCGGTGACACCCCGGCGGTGACCGCCGCGCGGATCCTGACGCAGCCGCCGCGGGTCGGGGACCTGCCGCCGTACCTCGCCGAGCTCGTCGGGGCCGCGCTGGAGAAGGACCCGGAGAACCGGCCGACCGCGCCCGAGCTGCTCGACCGTCTCCTGGTCTCCGGCGCGCCGAGCGCTCCCCCGCTGCCACCCGAGCTGCGGCGGGAGGCAGAGGCGGCCCAGCAGTCCGGCCGCTACCCGACCGGTGGGCAGAAACGGACACGCGGGCGCCGTCGCGTGGCGTGGATCGCGGCCGGCGCTCTCGTGGCGTCCGCCGGGGTCGCCGCCGGGCTCGGGTTACGTGATCACCGGGGCGGGGACGAGGTCCGTACCCCCGAATCGGCGAAGCCGAGCCAGGCCGCTGCCGGAACCGACCGGCCCGCCCTGTTCGACCCGTTGCGAACGGATGCCGCGTTCACGCCGGTGACCGAGGCGACCGGCGCGTGCGCGATCAGGAAAGGCCTGGTCGTCACGGCGAAGGCCGATTCGTCGATGGTGTGCGGCGAGTACGCGCACCTGGTGTTCCCGCCGAGCCAGAACATCGGCGTCACCGCGACACTGGGCAACGACACGTCGTGCGCCACGATCTGGTTCCGCGCGACGGCCGACGAGGACGAGCCGAACTACCTCGCGGACGCCTACCGGGTCGTGGTCTGCCCCGACGAGACGCATCTGACCAGCACCGACGCCGCGGCCGACGACCCGATCGCCACGGTGCGGCGGCCCACCACGGCCGGCGTACCCCACCGGATCCTGGTCGTCACCACCGACCGCGGCGCGACCGTCTCGATCGACGGCGCCCCGGTGCTGCAGGGCGAACTGACGGAGAGCAACCTGCTCAGCGGCCGCGTCATGCTCGGCACGGAGACGAAACGGGGCGGCCGCGGGCAGGTCACGTTCACCGACGCGCAGCTGCGCTCCGGGCCGGACCCGAGCGTCCCGCCGGTGCCCGTGTTCACCACCGGTGACGCGCAGCTCACCGCCGGCGTCTGGATGCTCTACGAGGATCACCGGCTGGCCATCGTCGAACAGGCGGAGTACCTGTCCGGAAAGGATTACTGCCGGCGGTACGCCGTCGCGGCCTCGTCCCCGAAATGCGCGAAGACCACCGTGCCGGTCTACAGCGGGCTCCGGGTGACCCTGCCCGTGGCGGACGGCCTGAAGTACCTGGACTATCGCAAGTCACCGTCGACGTGCCTGGACCCGGCCACGCACGCCGGAACGTGCCAGGTCAGCCGCAGCGTCTTCTCACAGATGACCGGCGCGCTCGACCCGTGGGCCGCCCTGCTCACGATCCGCGCCGGCAAGGTCGTCTCGGTCGCCCACCTCGACTACCACTGAGCGCCCCGGGACTCGGCTCTCGCCACACGAAGTGCGACGACGTCAACGGGTCGGGGCGGTCGACGTCACGTCCGTGGCCCTCGTTCCGCGGCCGGCGATCATGGAGAATCCCCGGGTGGCACGGATACCCTTCCCGGCTGAGATCGGGCTGTCGCTCGCGGCCGGCGCCGGCGCGTTCGCGTTCTCGGCGCTGGTCTGCTCGGCCGCCCGCGGTCATCTCCCGGACGTCCCGCTCGGGCTCGCGCTGCTGGCGGCCGTGCTGCTGATCGCGCGCGCCACCGGCATCCTGTACGCGCTGCCGGCGGGGGTCGCCGCGATTCTGGCCTACGACTGGTTCTTCCTGCCTCCGTTGCGGGACATGAACGACGCCGCGTTCACGATCCTCGCCCTGTTCCTGGTCATGGCCGTGATCGTCAGTGCGGTCACGACAGCGGCCGGGCGGCGGGCGGTCGAGGCGGAGCGGGCCCGCGGCGACCTCGCCGACGAGCTGATCAAATCACGGGCCCGGATCGTCGCGGCCGCGGACGAGGCGCGCCGCCGGATCGAGCGGGACCTGCACGACGGCGCCCAGCAGCGTCTGGTCGCGCTCGCGCTGCGCCTGCGCACGTCCGCGATCGATCAGCAGGCGGCTGCCGGCGACCTGCTCGAGGTGATCGACGAGCTGCGCGAGTTGTCCCGTGGCATCCATCCCGCGGTGCTGTCCGATTCCGGCCTGCGGCCCGCCCTGCGAGCGCTCGGCCGCCGCTCCCCTCTTCCGGTGGAGGTGGACGTACGCCTGGACGCACGCCCGCCGGAACAGGTGGAGGTCTGCGCGTACTACGTGGTGTCCGAGATGCTCACCAACGCCGTCAAGCACGCCGACGCCACGACCGTCGCGGTGACCGTCGAGCCCGACGGCGACGCCGTGTCGCTGACCGTCCGTGACGACGGCATCGGCGGCGCCGACCCTGCCCGCGGCACCGGCCTGGTCGGGCTCAAGGACCGGGTCGAGGCGCTCGGCGGCACGTTAGAGGTGCGCAGTCCCGCGGGCGAGGGGACGACTGTCACGTGCCGATTGCCGGGTTCTACCGGCTAGCCGGAATGCGGACCCGGTGCGGGCCTGCCACCCTGGTGAGGTGATCCTGCGCTGCCTGCTCGTCGACGACAACCAGCACTTCCTCGCCGCTGCCCGGGAGCTGCTGGAGCGCGAGGGCCTGGTCGTCGCGGGCACCGCCTCCCGGACGGCCGACGCGACCAGGCTGGCCGCGACGGTGCGCCCGGACGTGGCGCTCGTCGACATCAAGCTCGGCGGCGAGAGCGGCTTCGACCTGGCGCGGCTGCTCACCGCCCCGGTGATCATGATCTCGACGCACGCCGGGGACGATTACGCGGACCTGATCGCGGCCAGCCCGGCGATCGGGTTCCTGGCGAAGACGGAACTGTCCGCTGACGCCGTACGCCGGATGCTATCGATTGTCGAGGAACGTCAGGACGGCTAGGACGCGGCGGTGGTGGTCCTCGGTCTCCGGCAGGTCGAGCTTCGACAGGACGCTGCGCACGTGTTTCTCGACGGTGCCCTCGGCGATGAACAGGCGCCGGGCGATGCCCGCGTTCGACTGTCCCTGCGCCATCTCGGCGAGCACCTCGCGCTCGCGTGAACTGAGCGCCGCGAGCGGGTCGTTGCGCCGGCGCGCCGCGACGAGCTCCTCGACGAGACCGGGATCGATCACCGAGCCACCGCTGGCGATCCGCTCGATCGCGGCCAGGAACTCGGCGACCTCGGTGACCCGGCTCTTCAACAGGTACCCGATCCGGCGGCCGCCGGACAGCAGCTCGGTGGCCTGCTCGACGTCGGCGTGCGCGGAGAGCACCAGAATTCCGGTCTCCGGCAGCTCCTGCCGCAGCTCGCGGGCCGCCTGCAGGCCTTCGGTGGTGTGCGTCGGCGGCATCCGCACGTCGACCACCGCCACGTCCGGTTTCGTCTGCCGGGCCAGCTCCAGCAGCTCGGTGCCGGTGCCGACCTGACCGACAACGATCAGGCCGTTGCGCTCCAGCAGACTGGCGATGCCCTCGCGCAGCAGGACGTCGTCCTCCGCGAGAGCCACTCTCAAGCCGTCCATCCTCATCCCCCGGGTCAACGCTGTTACCGGCTAGCCGGTATTCGAGGAGTCAGGCTGGCCTCGATGTGCGCGCCCGCCATTCTCCAGAGACTGATGGCATGTGCGAACACCAGCCCCCGTGCCCGCCCATCGACCAGCCCGGATGGGAGTCTGCGCAGGTCATCGTCGCTCACGACGACCTCGGGTGGAGCCTGCTCTGCAACGGCGCCGTCGTCATCGGCGCCGCCGTCATCAAGATGCCGATAGTGCTGGCCAAAAGACGCAGGGCGGCCCGCAGCCGCGGCGCGACGGCCGCCCTCCGGCGAGCCGCGGCCTGACCGTGCCGCCGCCGACCGATGAACGAGCCGGAGCGGTCCGGACCGGCCGCCAGGAAGACCGATGACGAGCCGGAGCGGTCCGGACCGGCCAGAAGAGCCGGGCTTTTCCGGACCGGACGTTCCGCCCGCAACGGCACAGCGCTACTACGGGACGGTCGGGTTCAGAATCCTGGGTCAGACGCCCAGGGCGGCGACCTCGCGCTCGGAGTGGTCGGCGATCAGCGGTCCCACGTCGAGGATCAGCGCGATCTCCCCGTTGCCCAGGATCGTCGATCCGCTGATGCATTTGATCCGGCTGAACAGCACCCCGAGCGGCTTGATCACGGTCTGCAACTCGCCCAGCAGGCTGTCCACGACCAGGCCGGTCCGCTGCCCGGACTGCTCCACGATCACGACGCTCTGCCGGCGCGCCTCCGTCCCGGGGATGTGGAACAACTGCCGCAGCCTGATGAACGGCAGGACCTCCCCGCGCAGGTTCATGCACTCGCGGCCGAGCTGCCCGGGCGGCAGTTCGACGCATTCGGTGACCCGGTCCAGCGGCACGATGAACGACGACGGCCCGACCCCGACCAGGAATCCGTCGATGATCGCCAGGGTCAGTGGCAGCCGGATCCGGATGGTGGTCCCGATCCCCCGGGTGGTCTCGACCTCGATGCTGCCGCGCAGCGCGCCGACGTTGCGTTTGACGACGTCCATGCCGACGCCGCGGCCGGAGAGGTTGGAGACGGTCGCGGCGGTCGAGAACCCCGGCTCGAAGATCAGGTTGTAGACCTCGGCATCGGTCAGGACCGCTTCCGGGCTGATCAGTTCCCGCTCGACGGCCTTGGCGAGGATCCGTTCCCGGTCGAGGCCGCGCCCGTCGTCGGTCACCTCGATCACGATGTTCCCGGCGTCGTGATAGGCGTTCAGCTTCAACGTGCCCTGCGGGGACTTGCCGTGGCGACGGCGTTCGGCGGCCGGTTCCACCCCATGATCAAGACTATTGCGTACGAGGTGGAGCAGCGGATCGCTGATCCGCTCGACGAGAGCCTTGTCCATCTCGGTGTCCCCGCCGGTGATCACCAGCGAGACCTCTTTGCCCAGTTCCATGCAGACGTCCCGGACGACGCGCTCGAACCGTCGCAGGGTCGTGCCGATCGGCACCATCCGCAGTGACAGCGCGCTGTGCCGCACCTCGTCGACCAGGCGCATCACCTCGCTCTGCGCCTCGCTGACCACCGCGCCCGCGACGCCGGTGCTGGACTGCGCGATGACCAGCTCGCCGACCAGGTCGATCAGCTTGTCGAGGCGGGCGGCGTCGACCCGGATGGTGCGGGTGTCCTGCGACGAGCGCGACTCGGTGGTGCGCCGCTGCTTGGAGAGCGCGGCGTCGACGATGTCGCGGGGCACGATGCCCTGCTCGACAAGGATCTCGCCGATCGGCACCGGCTGGGCGAGGCCGAGTTTCGCCGTGCGTTCCTGCTGGACGCGCAGCGCCTCGGCCATCTCCTGCTCGGTGACGGCGCCGCTGGTGATCAGCACGTCGCCGATGCGGTCGTTCTCGGGCATGGCCCGGATGGCTCTGACGTACGCGTCGAGGCTGCTCTCCGCCGGTGTGATGCGGATGTCGCTGTCCTCGCGCACGAAGTCGAAGACCGCCTCGATCTCGCTCTTGGGCGCGGCGGTCGTCAGGTCCACGGCGAAGGCGAGGTAACACGTCTCCGGGTCCATGGCGGCGGCCTCGGGCAGCCGATCGGTTTCGGTCACCACGTGCGTGATCTCGCCGAGCGACGACAGGTAGCGCAGGAACGACAGCGGGTCCATCCCGTTGCGCAGGCAGTCCGGCCCGAACCGCAGGTCGAGGTGCCAGGCGGTCTCGGTGACCGGCGGGGCCTCGGCCGGCACCGCGATCGGCGCCGCGCTCTCCGACAGGTAGGGCTCCAGTCCGCTGAGCAGGCGAGCGCCCTCGGCCTCCTGGGAGCTGTCCGGCGCGAGCCGCCCCTCGGGGATCCCCTCGACCATCGACGAGATGTGGTCGACGCACGGCAGCAGCGCGCTGACCAGGCCGGGCGTGACCGGGAGGGTCCCCTCGCGCACCGACCCGAGCACGGTCTCCACGACGTGCGTGAACGACACCAGGTGCCGCAGCCCGAACAGCCCGGACGAGCCCTTGATGGTGTGCGCCGCGCGGAAGATCGCGTTGACCGCGTCCCCGCCGGGCGGCTGCCCCTCCATCTCCAGCAGCCCCTCCTCGAGCTGCTGCACCAGGTCGCGCGCCTCGGTCACGAACATGTCGAGCGCTTCGCGCATGCTGTCGTCGAGCGACATCTACAGCTCCAGGCGGGTCAGAGCGAGAACTTCGGCGACGGCCGGGCTGGGCTCGCTGAACTCGACCGGCAGGCCCAGCCGGGCACCCTCGTCGCGCGCCAGGAGCAGCACCTGCAACCCGGCAGTGTCAAGATCAGAAACACCCGACAGGTCCAGCCGTACGCCGTGGGAGTCGCCCAGCGCGGCCAGCAGCCGCTCGCGGTGCTCGGCCGCGGTGACGATCGTCAGCTCGTCGTCGAAGGCGAACCGCCGCAGCGGCGCATCGGTCACGGCGCCACCAGTTTCGCGACGGCGCTGAGCATCTGCTCGGGCTGGAACGGCTTGGTGACCCACGCCTTCGCGCCGGCCGCCTGCGCCTGTTTCTTCTTCTCGTCCTGCGACTCGGTGGTGAGCATGATGATCGGCACGAACTTGTAGGCGGGCAGCTTCTTCGCCTCGGCCACGAACGTGATCCCGTCCATGTTCGGCATGTTCACGTCCGAGATGATCAGGTGGATGCGCTGGCCGGTCATCTTGCCGAGCGCGTCCTTGCCGTCGTTGGCGGTGATCACCTCGTAGCCGGCGCCTTTCAGGGCGATGCTGACAACCTGCCGCACCGACGCGGAGTCGTCCACGATGAGAATCGTCTTGGCCATGGTCGTACTCCTCAGAAGAACGTGATCTCGGATTCGTTCACCTTGGCGGCCGAGCCGGACTGGTGCGCGTCGTGCTCCTCGGCCATCGTGTAGCGGGCGGCGAGCTCGTCGAGCAGCACCTGCGCGTCCAGCGGCGCGGCGCCCGCGGCGGCGGCCGCCGCGACGTCCGGGAACCGGCCGATGTTGTCCCGCAGGTGTTCCAGCATCTGGTTGACCCGGTCCTGGAACTGCAGGTTGACCAGTGAGTCGCTGATCTCGCCGCGGATGCCGACGGCCGCCTGTTCCAGGCCCTGCGAGGACTGGCGCATCGTCGCGAGCATGCTCATCAGGTCGTCGAGCACGGCCTGCACCTCGCCGTGCGCGTGGGCGACAGCGGTGCCCTCGGTCTCGGCGCCGGCCTCCTGCGTGGCCAGGACCCCGGCGATCGCCTGGGCCACCTTGTCGACCTTCTCGACCATGCGCACGCTGGTGTTCTGCGACCGGTCGGCGAGCTGGCGGACCTCCGAGGCGACCACGCCGAACGCGGCGCCGGCCTCACCGATCCGTTGCGCCTCGATCGCGGCGTTGAGCGCCAGCAGGTTGGTCTGCGACGCGATCCGGGTGACCTCGCCGGACATCTCGCGCAGCTCCTCGTTGAGGCTGAGCAGGGAGTGCAGCTCGGCGAGGGCCTCCCGCTTGCCGGTCAGCGCACTGTCCAGCGTGCCGACCACCTCGCCGAGGCGCTCCCGGCTGCGATCGAAGACACCGCCCGGCCCCTCGCCGAGCACCCCGGTCGACGACAGGACCGTGTCCAGGTTCTCGACGATGCCGGCGAAGGTCTCGGTGAGCTGTCCGACCGCCGTTTCCATCTGGGTACGCGATGAATCGATCTGTGCCGACCAGACCGGGGTGACCGCGCCGGCGAAGCGGGCCAGGTCCTGCGACTGGACCTCCGGTGGCGGGACGGCGGCGGTGCCCGGCCGTGCGGTGTCACGCCGGCCGCGCAGCAGGTAACCGGCTCCGGCGCCGACGGCCAGCGCGACCGCCGCGATGAGGACCTCAGCCATGGTGGTGGATCACCTCCGCGATCGAGGAGAGGGGCGCCTCACGGTCCACGGCGCCGAGCGCGACGGCCTCCCGGGGCATGCCGTGCACCACGCAGGTGGCCTCGTCCTGCGCGACCGTGTAGGCGCCTGCCTTGTGCATCTCGAGCAGTCCACGGGCGCCGTCGTCGCCCATCCCGGTCATGATCACGCCGAGCGCGTCCGGGCCGGCGACCTTCGCGACCGAGCGGAACAGCACGTCGACCGACGGACGATGCCGGTTGACGGGCTGGCCGTCGAAGACCCGTACGCGATAACGGGTGTCCATCCGCTGCACCTCCAGATGCTTGCCACCGGGGGCGACGAGGACCTGACCGGGTACGACCTGGTCGCCGTCGCGGGCTTCCTTGACGTGCACCCGGCACATGGTGTCGAGCCGGGCGGCGAACGCGGCGGTGAACTTCTCCGGCATGTGCTGCACGACGACCACGCCGGGGACCCCGGGTTGCAGCGCGGTCAGCACCACTTCCAGGGCCTGGGTGCCGCCCGTGGACGTGCCGATCGCGACCAGGTTGACCATCGGCTTCGGCCTCGGCGACGCGACCACGGCCGGCCGGGCAGGCGCCGCCGTCGCGATCGGGGTGGTGCGGCGCGGGCGTCGTCCGGCGGCGGCCGCGGCCCGGACCGCCGCGACGATGTCGCCGCTGTCGGTCTCCATGAACTTCTTGAGCCCGCTCTGCGGCTTCTCGATCACGGCGACCGCGCCCGCGGCGAGCGCTTCCACCGACTTCTCCGCACCGCGCTGGGTCAGCGTCGAGCAGATGACGACCGGCGTCGGCCGTACCTCCATGATCTTGCGAAGGAAGGTGAGGCCGTCCATCCGGGGCATCTCCAGGTCGAGGACGACCACGTCCGGCCAGGACTTGTTCATGTGGTCCATGGCGAAGATCGGGTCGGCGACCGCGCCTGCCACGTCGATGCCCGGGTTCTCCCGCAAGCGCGCCGACAGCACCTGCCGCACGACCGCGGAGTCGTCCACGATCAGCACGCGGATCAGCCCCGTCACGCCGTCGCCGCCGCGGCTCGCAGCCACACGGTCCCGGTGGCGAGGTCGAAGATCAGGCGGCGGGCTCCGGTGCCGCCCAACTCCCGTACGGAAATCGTGAAGTTCTCTTCCTCCATCAGGGTGATCCCGGCCGCGATGTTCTGCTGGGCCACGTCGAGCGCGGCCGGCACGCTCAGGTGCGGGAACTGACGGCCACCACCGAACATCTTCACCTCGTACTGCGGAGGGCTCGTTCTTGATCTGCGCACGTCCCGGACGAAGCGGCGGACCGCGCCGTCGGCGTAGCGCGCGTTCAGCGGCTCGTCGCCGGGGCACGGGCCGGGCAGCAGGTAGTGGCACATGCCGCCGATCCGCAGGCCGGCGTGCCACAGGGTGATCGAGACGCAGGAGCCCAGCACCGTGTGGATGCGGGTGTCCGCGCCACCGAAGTGGTAGTCGCCGGGGTTCAGGTGGACGTCAGCCACGGCCCGCGCCGTCCAGCGTGTAGATCGACGGCTGCACCATGCGCAGGCGCGACGGGATGGCGTTGAGCGATTCAGAGCTTCCCACGATGAGATGACCGCCCTCGTGCAGCATTCCCTGCAGTCGCCCGATCAATGAGCGCTTGGTGTCGGCGTCGAAGTAGATCATCACGTTGCGCAGCATGATCACGTCGAAGTGGCCGAGATGGCTCAGATCCTCGTGCAGGTTCTGGCAGTGGAAGTGGACCTTGGCGCGCAGCTCGCGGCTGATCGTCATCAAGCCCTCGTACTCCTCGCGGCCCTTGAGGCAGAAACGGCGCAGCAGGTGGCGCGGGATCTTCTCGGCGGCCGCGATCGGATAGAGGGCGGTGCGCGCGCCCTCGACGACCCGGGTCGAGATGTCCGTCCCGACGATCTCCCAGGACCCCGGCGGCAGCGTGTCGGCCAGCACCATCGCCGCCGTGTACGCCTCCTCCCCGGTCGAGCTGGCCGCGCTCCACAGCCGGAACGTCCGCCCGCCGCGCCGCGCCGGCAGCACCACCTGGCGCAGGAAGTCGAAGTGCTGCTCCTCGCGGAAGAAGAACGTCTCGTTCGTGGTCAGCAGGTCGATCATCTGCCGCAGCTCGGCCTCCCCCGCGCGGTCCTGCAGCAGCCGTACGTACTCGGCGTACCCGCCGAGCCCCAGCGCCCGGATCCGCTTGTCCAGCCGGCTCGTGACCAGCGCCTCCTTGCCCGCCGCGAGCCGGATGCCGGCGTGCTTGTGCAGGACGCCGGTGATGTACTGGAAGTCCGCCCGGCTGATCGACGGCCTCGTCATCATCGAGCCGGCCTCCGGGGCGATCACGGCTCGACCGGTTGCTGGGCCATCTCGCTGAGCCGGACCATGTCGCTGATCGACAGCACGTGGGCGATGTCCAGCAGGATCAGGAAGTCGGTGTCCCGCCGCGCCATCCCGCTGATGTAGTCGGCGCGGATCCCGGCGCCGAACGCGGGCGGCGGCTCGATGTCGTCCGGCTGCAGCGTCACCACCTTCGACGCCGAGTCGACGAGGATCCCGATGTCCTGCCCGTCCGCGATGCTCTTGTCGTCGGAGTCCAGCCCCGCCATCTCGGCCAGCCCCGGGTCGTCGACGTGCACGATGATGATGCTGGTCCGGCGCTGGATCTCGGTGCGCCCGCGGCCGAACCGGATGGCGAGGTCGATCACGGGCACGGCCCGCCCGCGCAGGTTGATCACGCCCCGGATGAAGTCGGGCATCATCGGCACCACGGTCAGCGCGCGGTACTCCAGGATCTCCGTCACGTGGAAGATGTCGAGCGCGTACGCCTCGCCGTTGAGCGTGAACGTCAGATAGCGCCCCGCGTCGGTGACCGTGTTCACCTGCAACATTCAATCGGACCGGCTCCGATCCCGGCCCGTTTTCCAGGGGAAACTGCTTTCCCGCGTACGGGCGGCGGGCAGATGCATACGCTGGCGCGGTGGCAGACTCGTCGGGCACGGCCAGCCGGTTCTCCTTCCGCGACATGCCGATCGCCGGGAAGTTGCGCGGTCTCGCGGGCGTGGTCTGCGCCCTGCTGATCGTCGTCGGGGTGTTCGGCCTGGTCCAGCTGAGCCGCACCCAGGACAGGCTCTCGCACCTCTACAACAGCAACCTGCACGACGTGCGGGCGCTGGGTGAGATCGCCGCCGACTACCGGGACGTCCGGCTCGCGATGCGCGCGCTGGCGATGGCCGGGACCGCGGACACCACCTCCGCCCTGCAGCGGCTGGACACCTCGGTCGCGACCCTGGACCAGGTCTGGGCCTCGTTCGCCCCGGCGGCCGGCGGCGACCCCGACGAGGCGGCGTTCGCGACGAACTGGGCGTCGTACAAGACCCTGATGAACGACCAGCTCCGGCCACTGGCCACCGCGGGCCGACTGGCCGAGTTCAACAAGGTGGTAACCAACCAGGTGAACCCGCTCGCGGACGCGATCAACACCGCGGTCGACAACCTGATCACCAAGGACGACTCGGCCGCCAAGAAGTCGATCGACGACTCCGCGGACGCGTACTCCACCGCCCGCCTCATCATGATCATCCTGCTCGTGGTCGCGGTGCTGCTGACGTTCGTCGTGGTGCAGGTCATCGTCCGGGCCGTGTCCCGCCCGCTCAGCGAGACGGTCGCCGTGCTCACCGGGCTCGCCCAGGGACGCCTCGACCAGCGGGTGACCATCTACGGCCGGGACGAGGTCGGGCGGATGGGCGAGGCCCTCAACAGCGCGCTCGGCCGGCTCAACGAGACCGTCTCCACCGTGGTCGAGTCCGCGTCCCAGCTCAACAGCGCGTCCATGCAGATCAGCGGCGCGTCCCAGAGCCTGTCCCAGGCCGCCACCGAGCAGGCCGCCAGCGTCGAGGAGACCACCGCGAGCATCGAGCAGATGACCGCCGGGATCGGGCAGAACAGCGAGAACGCGGCGGCCACCGAGGGCATCGCGACGAACACCGCGGCCGAGGCGCAGGAGGGCGGCGACGCCGTCCAGCGGACGGTCGCGGCGATGAAGGAGATCACCAGCAAGATCGCGATCATCGACGACATCGCGTTCCAGACGAACATGCTCGCCCTGAACGCGACGATCGAAGCGGCCCGGGCCGGCGAGCACGGCAAGGGCTTCGCCGTCGTCGCCACCGAGGTCGGCAAACTCGCCGAGCGCAGCCAGATCGCCGCGCAGGAGATCAGCGAGCTGGCGGCGGGCAGCGTGCAGACCGCGGAACGGGCCGGTGACCTGCTGTCCACCATGATCCCCAACATCATCCGTACGTCGGACCTGGTCCAGGAGATCGCCGCCGCCAGTGGCGAGCAGTCCACCGGCGTGCGCCAGATCAACATCGCGATGTCGCAGATCGGCAAGGTCACCGAGCAGACCGCGTCGTCCAGCGAACAGCTGGCGGCCACCGCGGAGCAGATGTCGGCGCAGACCGCGCAGCTCACGTCGCTGATGGACTTCTTCCAGGTGGGCGGCTCCCACCGGCCGGCCCGATCGACCTGGCCCGCCAACCCGGCGCCCCGCAACTGGGGCGCCTACAACGAGAACTCGACACCCGTCCTGGCCTCCGCCGGCGCCACCCCCGTCGACCTGGAAGCCAAGTTCGACCGCTTCTGACCCGGTGCCGCGCGCTGACCACCGCCGCGAGCGCCCGGACGCTCCGTTCCCGTCACCCCGCCGGCTCGGCGGTGCCAGGATGACGGCGATGAGCGGAGAGTTGAGTTACGACGCGGCCGGGCTGACGCGTCCGGGGACGAACCGGCGCCGTTACCAGCGGGCACTGTCGACGCCCTGACCGAGGCCGCGGCGGAGCAGACCGACGGGGCCGACGTCGCCACCTTCACCGTCACCGTCGCCGGCTGACCACCGGGCCGTGCGTCTTTCTCACCGGCGCCGAAACGGTTCGCCGGCCCGGACGGGATCGCCGCCGGCCGGTGAGCGGCCCGTCCGGCACGCCGCTGCGTGTCGCGTCGAGCGTCGCGGGCCGGGTTCGACGGCTGGCGATTTCGCCGATGCTGGAAGGACATGTGTGCACTGAGGATGCAGAAACCACCGAAATCCAGGAGGTTTCATGCGTCGTCTCGTCGTCCTGCTCACCGCTCTGCTGGCCGCTCTGGCGCTCAGCCCGGCCCTGCCCGCGGCCGCCGCGCCCGGGACCCCGGTGATCTTCGTGCACGGGTACACCGGCAGCGCGTCGAACTGGACCACCGCCATGTCGGTGTTCCGCGCCGGTGGATACTCCAGCAGCGACCTGTTCGCCTACGAGTACAACTCGTACGGGAACAACATCACCAACGCGCAGGGCCTGGCCACCTACGTCAGCCAGGTCCGGGCGCGCACCGGCGCCGCTCAGGTCGACATCGTCAACCACTCGATGGGCGGCCTGGTCAGTCTCTGGTACCTGAAGCAGCTGGGCGGCGCCCAGTACGTCAGGCATCTGGCGTCGATCGCCGGCGCCAACCACGGCACGACGTACGCCGGAGCCTGTCTGGTCTATGTGACCTGTCAGCAGATGTATCCGGGTTCGTCGTTCATCACCACGCTGAGCTCGGGTGACGAGACGCCGGGCAGCACCAGGTACGGCACGTGGTACTCGCCGTGCGACGGCATCATCATCCCCTACACCAGCACCGTCCTCAGCGGCGCGACGAACAACTACGTGGCGTGCCAGACCCACCTCGGGTACCTGACCGACACGATCACGCTCGCCCAGATCAGGTCGTTCCTGGCGAGCTGACCGTTCCACCGATCGGGCGTGCGGCGCGGCATTGCGCCGCGCGCCCGGCGGTCCCCAGACTGAAGTGGTGAGCGTCAGAGAGGTCTACCTGGACTCGGCCGCGATCGTCACGGCCCTGCTGGCACATCCGGCCGTCGCGGAGTGCTGGGCTGCCCCGAGCGCGCTGCCGCGAATGCGGGTCGGCGCGCTCACCGCCCATCTCGTCTTCCAGATCACCCAGGTGCCGCCCGTCCTGGACGCGCCGGTGGAGAACGACCGGGTCGCTCTCCCGGAGCACTTCGCCAGGTCCACCTGGATCGACGCGGATCTCGACAGCGAGGTGCACACCTACATCCGCCGGGTCTCCGAACAGGAGGCGACCGCCGGAGCCCCGGCCTTGTCCGAGTCGGCCGTCATCGCGCTGGCCGAGCTGCGGCGACGGCTGCCGGCCGAGCCGCCCGAGCGGGTGATCCAGTTGCCGTTCGGCCCGTGGGCGCTGACGCTCGACGACTACCTGACCACCCGCCTGCTGGAACTGGTCGTGCACACCGACGACCTGGCCACCAGCCTCGGTGTGACCACCCCCGAGTTCCCGCCGTCCTGTTTCGACGCGGTCACCGCCGTCCTCTGCCACCTGGCCGCCCGCCGCCACGGCCGGCCCGCCTTGCTCCGCGCCCTGAGCCGCGCCGAACGAGCCCCGGCAACCATCGCCGGGCTCTAGACCGGAATGAGGCGGAAGATCCGGAGTGTGCGGTGGGAGGCCTGCTCGCGGTAGCGGGCGTATCCCGGCCACTGGTCGACGAACAACTGCCAGAGCCGTTCGCGCTCCTCACCTGTCGCCTCGTGCGCCTCGACCGTGATGTCGCGCCCGCCGATCGTCACGGTCGCCCGCGGTTCGGCGCGCAGATTGTGGACCCAGCCGGGCGCGTGCGGCCCACCCCAGTTGGAGCCGACCACCACGTAGGCGTCGCTCTCCCGTACGTACTGCAAAGGGGATTTGCGCTCCTGGCCGCTCTTGCGGCCGACGGTCGTGAGCAGGAGACCGGGCGCCATGCCGAGCGCCACGACGCGGCCGCGGGTGACCCGGCTCAGCCAGCGGTCGATGGTGACCGTGCGTTTCGCGACCGGGGTGAACCCGGGGATCGATCCGGCCACGCGCCACAGACTCTTCCAGACCACGCGTGCTCCGTTCAGCCGATCACCTTTCCGGGGTTGAAAAGGTCGAGTGGGTCCAGAGTCTGCTTGATCGCGACCTGCATGGCCAGCACCCCGGGCGACAATTCCTGGCGCATTCCGGCGCGTTTCAGCAGACCGACGCCGTGCTCGCCGGTCACCGTCCCGCCCATGCCGATGGCCGCGGTCAGCATGTCCTCGAAGGCCGCCTGCGCCGCACGCCGTGCCTGGTCGTCACCGACCGGTGCGAGGATCAGCGGGTGCAGGTTGCCGTCGCCGGCGTGCGCGATCGTGGCAATGGTCGCGCCGTGACGAGCGGCGATCTCTTCGATCAGAGACAGCATTCGCGGTACGTGTGAGCGGGGCACGCAGATGTCCTCCGTCAGCACCGGGCCGAGCCGTTCGAGCGCCGGGTAGGCGAGGCGTCGCGCCGCGAACAGCGCCTCGGCCTCGCTCGCGTCGGTCGACTGCTCGGCCCACAACGCCCCGGCCGCGCGGAACACCCCGGCGATCGCGCTCGCCTCGTCGTCGCCGGGCGTGTCCGACTGGGCGAGCAGCAGCGCCGCCGCGTCCGCCTCGATGCCGAGGTGCTTCCACTCCTCGACGGCGCGCAGGCACGTGCGGTCGAGCAGCTCCAGCGCGGCCGGCACCAGCCCGGCGCGGGTGATCGCGGCGACCGCCTCACCTGCCGCGACGACGCTGCCGAACGCGCCCACCACGGTTTTCGGGGCTTCCGTGCGGGCCGGGCGCAGTCGCAGGGTGATCTCGGTGATGATCCCGAACGTGCCTTCCGAGCCGGTGAAGAGGCCGGCCAGGTCGTATCCGCTGACGCCCTTGGTGGTGCGCCGGCCGAGGCGGACCGCCGTCCCGTACTCCCCCGCCGGGCCGCCGACGACCGCTTCCAAGCCGAGCACATAGTCCCTGGTCACGCCGTACTTGAGGCAGCACAGCCCACCGGCGTTGGTCGCAACGTTGCCGCCGATCGTCGACCAGGGGGCGCTGGCCGGGTCCGGTGGGTACCAGAGGCCGTGCTCGGCGACGGCCCGCTTCAGGTCGTCGTTGACGACGCCGGGCTGGACCGTGGCGGTCAGGTTCTCCGCGTCGATCTCGACGATCCTGGTCATCTTCGACAGGTCGACGATCATCGCACCGTCGACCGCGTTGGCGCCGCCGGAGAGCCCCGTCCCGGCGCCGCGGGCGATGATCGGAATCCGGTTCGCGGCACACGCCCCGACCACCCGCTGCACCTCGGCGGTCGTGCGCGGACGCACCGCTGCCAGCGCTTTCCCGAAGGGCGCCCACTCCGCGTCGTCGTGGCTGAGGCTCGCCAGCACGTCCGGGTCGTCGACGACGTCCAGACCGGCCAGCTCCGGGATCGTTGGCATGGGTCCGACCTTACGCGCGACAATGTCGCACTCCGAGTGCAAGATTCTGCGCCGGATGGCCTACCGTGTCGGGATGGATGATCGACCCGTCGTGCTGATCACCGGTGCGAGCGCCGGCCTGGGTGAGGAGATGGCCCGGCAGTTCGCCGCGCTGGGCTACGACCTCGCGCTGTGCGCCCGCCGGATCGACCGCCTGTCCGCTCTGGCCGCCACCCTCACCGGCGTACGCGTGATCGTCAAGCAGTTGGACGTCACCGACGACGACGCCGTCTTCGCCGTGTTCCAGCAGTTCGCTGACGAGTTCGGCCGCATCGACCGGGTCATCGTCAACGCCGGCCTGGGTAAGGGCGCGCCGCTGGGCACCGGCCGTTTCGACGCGAACCGCGCCACCGCGATGGTCAACTTCGTCGGCGCGCTGGCCCAGACCGAAGCCGCCCTGCAGATCTTCCGGGCCCAGGGCCGCGGTCATCTGGTCCTGATCTCGTCGATGTCCGCGCTCCGCGGCATGCGCAAGTCGATGACCACCTACGCCGCGACGAAAGCGGGCGTGGCGGCGATCGCCGAGGGTGTCCGTTCCGAGCGCATTCCGGGCGTCGACGTCTCGGTCGTCTATCCCGGCTACATCGAGTCGGAGATGAACGCGCACGTCAAGCAGAAGACCAAGTTCATGGTCAAGACCGACATTGGCGTACGGGCGATGGTGTCCGCCATCGAGAAACGCAAAGTGAAAGCGTACGTTCCGGCGTGGCCGTGGGTTCCGATCGGTTACGCCATGCGCGTCCTGCCGCTCTCCCTCGTCCGGAAGGTGGTCTGATCATGGCCCGGTTGCTGCTGGTCCGCCACGGTCAGGCGTCGTTCGGCGCCGAGGACTACGACGCTCTCTCCCCGCTGGGCCACGAGCAGGCTCTCGTCCTGGGCCGGTCCCTGGCGGCTCGCGGCATCAAGCCGGCCCTGGTCCTGCGTGGCACCATGCGCCGTCACGAGGAGACCCTGTCCGGAATTCTGGACGGTCTCGGATCCGCGGTCCCGACGGTCTGCGACCCCGGCTGGAACGAGTTCGACTTCCAGCACGTCGTGGAGATCCACCGCCCGGCCTATCGGGACCGCTCCGCGATGCTGGCCGAGCTGGCGCTCTCCGACCGGCCGGACCGAGCGTTCCAGGAAGTCTTCGACGCCGCCACCGTGCGCTGGTCGTCGGGCCGGCACGACGCGGAGTACATCGAGTCGTTCAGCGCCTTCCGCACCCGGGTGGCAGCGGCGTTGTCCGAGGTCACCACGTTGCTGGCCCAGCACCGGGACATCCTCGCGGTCAGTTCCGGCGGCCCGATCGCCATGGCCGCCGCACTGATAACGGCCGGTCCGGAATTCCCCGCGCCGCTGTGGGCGTCGTTCAACCGGGTCTCGGTCAACACCGGCGTCACCAAGGTGATCGCCGGCCGCGGCGGGCTGTCGCTCTCGACGTTCAACGAGCACACCCACGTCGAGAGCGACTCCCGCCTGCTCACCTACCGCTGAGAGACTCAGGCGGCCTTCGACAGGGACTCGAACTCGTCGTCGGTCAGCTCGACGCGCTCGGCGGCCTGGTTCTCCTCCAGGTGGGCGACCGACGACGTACCCGGGATGGGAACGACGATCGGGGACCGGCGCAGCAGCCAGGCGATGGCGAGCTGGCCGGTCGTGACGCCGGGGTGGTTCGCGGCGACCTTCTCCAGCGGGCCGCCCGGCCGCGCCAGGTTGCCGGCGTCGACCGGCGCCCACGGGATGAACGCGATCCCCTGCTCGGTGCAGAAGTCGAGCAGCTTCTCCGCACGGCGGTCACCGAGGTTGTAGCGGTTCTGGACCGAGGCGACCGGAACGCCGGCGGCCTGCGCCTCCTGAACGTCCTCGACGCTGACCTCGGAGAGGCCGACCTGCTTGACCAGGCCCTCGTCGAGGAACTCGCGGAGCGTGGCGAACTGCTCCTCGCGCGGGGTCCGCGGGTCGATGCGGTGCAGCTGCCACAGGTCGATCTGCTCGACGCCGAGGCGGCGCAACGACATCAGGACGCACTGGCGCAGGTACTCGCGGCGCCCGAGCGCGGCCCAGATGTTCGGCCCGTGCCGGGTGAAGCCGCCCTTGGTGGCGATCACGACGTCGCCGTACCCCGTGCCGTCGTGCAACGCCTCACGGATCAGGTTCTCGGAGACGTCCGGTCCGTACGAGTCCGCGGTGTCGATGAACGTGACGCCGAGCTCGACGCTGCGCCGCAACACCCGGATGGCCTCGTCGTGGTCGGCCGGCGGCCCCCAGATGCCCGGCCCGGTGATGCGCATCGCGCCGTACCCGAGCCGGTTGACGGTCTTCCCGCCGAGGTCGATGGTGCTCATTGCTCTCCTTGATCCAGAAAATCGTCGATCACCGGCTGGACGTCGCCGGCGAACTCGTCGAAGAACCCGTGCCGCCCGCCCTCGTGCAGGTGCAGCACCGCGCCCGGGATGCGCCGGGCCAGCAGCGGCGCGTTCGCGGACGGGACCATCCGGTCGTCGGTGCCGTGCAGGACCAGGGTCGGCGCCGTGATCCGCGGCAGCACGTCCCACGCGTCGTGCCGGTTGCTGGCCCGCAGATGGGCGCGGCTCTCCTCGGCGGTCATCGTCGGATCGCCGAACAGGTGGCTGTGCCCGTCCCACGCGCCGGTGTAGAACAGCTCACGCAACGTCCGCGCGGCGTCCGCGGAGGCGAGCCGTTTGCGCACCTCGGGCGTGCGCTCGTGGGCGTGCTCACCACCGGGCGAGGTGCACGCCAGGATCAGCCGGTCGACGAGCGACGGATGCCGCGCGGCGAGGTGCTGCGCGACCCGGCCACCCATCGACGTGCCGTAGACGACAGCACGTTTCCCGTGCGCGCGGATCACCGCGGCGGCGTCCTCGGCGAACCACGGCGTGGACCAGTCGCCGACCGGGCCGCGGCTCGCGCCCGTACCCCGATAGTCGAAACTGACGACGCGGAACCTGTCCTCGAACGGCTCCCGCAGCCCGGTCCACCAGGCGTGCGAGTTCGCCTGCCCGGAGAGCAGCAGGAGGGTCGGCCCGTCGGCACGCCCACTGACCTGAACAGCCAGGGGAAAGCCATCGCCGGTCAGCACGGGTTGATCTTACGCGCCGGCCGGCAGTCGATCGCTGTCGCGCGGCACCTTGTCGGCGGCTGAGCGCGTCGCGCCGGCGCGGGGTGCTGGCTGGTGCTCACCGTGGTTGTTCGTGCTCATGACCACGGTGAGCACCAGCGGGGAAAGCGTGAGCCGCGCCGTGGGCCGACACGGAGGCAGGGCCGGCGCCGGCTCGCGGCTGGTCACCACGGTGGCGGCCCGCTCTTGCGCAGGCGGCACGGGCAGGCGGCGGCCGGTCCGTGACCTGGCGGCGGATGCCCGGTTCGGCCTGGTCGGAGCGTCCGGCTGTCGGCATGGGACGGACGTCGCATCAGCCCTTGCGGCCGGCCGTGGCGACGCCCTCGATGAAGTAGCGCTGACCGCCGCTGAACAGCAGCAGCATCGGGAGGGTGACGATCAGCGCGGCGACCATGACGTACTGGTAGTCGGCGTGACCACCGGCGGTCGGACTGTACTTGGTCATGGCGTAGGCGATGCCCAGCGGCGCGGTGAAGCTCTCGACCGAGCCGCCGTTAAGGTAGATCAGCGCGGCCTGGAAGTTGTTCCAGGAGGCCTGGAACTCGAAGAGGAAGACGATGATGAAGGACGGGATCGACAGCGGCATGGCGATGCGCCGGAACAGCTGCCAGTAACTGGCGCCGTCGATGCGGGCCGCCTCGAACAGCTCGCGCGGCAGGCCCAGGAAGAACTGCCGCTGCAGGAAGATGTAGAAGCCGGAGCCGAAGAGGTTGGCGCCGAACAGCGGCACCCACGTCCCGAGCAGCCCGGTCTGCTTCCAGATCAGGTACGTCGGGATCATCGTGACCGAGGCCGGCAGCATCATCGTGGCCAGCACCAGGCCGAAGAGCAGGTTGCGGCCGGGGAAGCGGAAGTAGGCGAAGCCGAACGCGACGACCGAGCTGGAGACGGCCACCAGCGCGGCGGCCAGGAACGCGATGGACACGCTGTTGAAGATCCAGTGCAGCAGCGGCAGCTGGTCCCAGACCTCCACGTAGTTGCCGAAGCGCCAGGTGTGCGGGATCAGCGCGTTGTCGAAGACCTGCCCGGACGGTTTGAGGCTGGCCGAGACGAGCCACACCAGGGGGTAGAGGAACAGTGCGGTGAACCCGATCAGGAGCAGGAACAGCACGACCTGGCCGGTCGTCCAGCGGCGGGCCCGGGCCGTGCGCGGGGTGGGAGTCGTCGTGGCCATCAGCGCTCCGCCTCGTAGTACACGTACCGGTTGCCGATCCTGACCTGCAGGTAGGTCAGGACCATCAGGATCAGGAACAGCAGCCAGGCCATCGCCGCGGCGAAGCCGAAGTTGAACTGGCGGAACGCCTGCTGGAACAGGTAGACCGCATAGAACAGCGAGGATTCCGGTGCGACGTTGTTCTGGTCCCGCCAGAAGAGCAGGTACGCCTGGTCGAAGACCTGGAAGGCGTAGATCGTCAGGATGATGACGTTGAAGAACACCGCCCCCGAGATCATCGGCAGGGTGATCGCGAAGAACTGGCGGATCGGGCCGGCGCCGTCGAGGGCGGCCACCTCGTAGAGGTCGCGGGGCACGTTCTTGAGCGCGGCCAGGAAGATCACCATGGTGCCGCTGACTCCCCAGAGGGCCATCAGCACGATCGACGGGCGTACCCAGGCCGGGTCGACCAGCCACTGCGGCCCCTCGATCCCGGCCGCCCGCAACCCCCTGTTGATCGCGCCGGTGTTGCCGTTGAGCAGCAGCAGGAAGACCGCGGCCGTCGCCACGGCCGGGGTCATCTTCGGCAGGTAGTAGACGGTGCGGAAGAAACCGGCGCCGCGCCGCACCCGGTTCAGCAGGATCGCCAGCAGCAGCGCGAGGCAGATCTCCAGCGGCACGGCCAGGACCGCGAAGAACAGGGTGTTGCGCAGCGAGCCGGCGACCCGCGGGTCGTCCAGCAGCGCCCGGTAGTTGTCCAGGCCACCGGGCCGCATCCGGCCGGTCGCCAGGTTGAAGTGACTGAACGAGATGGCCAGGCTGTAGATCATCGCGCCGAGCGTGAAGACCAGGAAGCCGATGATCCAGGGAGTGATGAACAGGTAGCCGGCCACCGCCTCCCGGCGGTTGTACTTGCGCGCTCTCAGCGCCGCCGGCATCGCTCAGCCACCGGCGATCGACGTGTACGCCGCCATGGCCGCCGTCTGCGCGTCCTGCAGCGCCTTCTGCGGCGTCTTCTGGCCCAGCAGCGTGGTGGTGATCGCGGTGGTCAGCTCCTGCTTGAGCTGCTGGCCGGCCGGCGAGAGCCCGGCGCTGCGGCCGGTGGCGACCACGTCGTAGAAGGTGTTCACGACCTGATCGAACCCGGCGTTGCCGCTGGACTTGACGAACTTCTCGCGGATCGCCCGGTCGGGGCCGGGCGAGCCGGTGAACAGCCCGGTGTTGACCGACTTGTCCTTGGCCCGGGTGGCGGCCCGCGCCTCGGCGGCGGCGTTCCACGCGCCGTCCTCGGTCAGCCTCAGCGCCCACTTGCAGGCCGCGGCGGGGTTCTTGGCCTTGGCCGGGATCACGAACGAGCCGCCGTAGGCCACCGCCACCGGCTTGCCGTCGCTGCCGCGGAACGGCACGGCGCTCAGCTCGGCCTTGTCCTTGTAGGGCGCCAGCACGTTGGCGTACCACTGCGCATCGACCTCGGCGCCGACCTGCCCGCGCACGAACTGGTTCTGGTCGCCGAACACGTCGAACGCGTCGGTGAAGCTCTTGTACCGGGCGAATCCGCCCTGCGCGTCGACGATGCGCTTGAGCAGCTCCAGCGGTCGTACGTTGCTGGGGTCGTCCAGGGTGGGCACGCCCTTGTCACCGACGAGCTTGCCGCCCTGCGCGACGAACCACAGGTAGGTCTGCCCGACGGCCTGCGGGTTGAAGCCGAGCGTCGTGGGGACTCCCCCGCTCGCCTTGTACATCTTGGCGATCGCGGCCAGCAGCACGTCCGGCTTCGAGGTGTCGATGTCGGCGGGTGTGACCCCGGCGGCCCGCATCACCGTGGTGTTCAGCAGGATCGCCGGCGGCTGGTAGAACTGCGGCACCGCCCAGAGCTGGTCCTTGTATCGCACGTCGTCCAGGACGTTGGCGTACCACCGCTGCGCCGGGTCGACCTGGTTGGCCGTGAAGCAGCTGTCCAGCGGCAGGATCAGGCCCTGCGCGGCGTAGGTGCCCACATACTCGCGGTCCATCTGCACCACGTCGGGCACCTCGCCGGAGGCCAGCCGGGCGGTGAACTTCTGCGCGTCGAACCCGGTCTGGTCCATCGTCAGGGTCACGCCGGGCAGCGCCTTGGCCGCGTATCCGAGCCGCGCCTTGCCGACGTCGTCGGCGTTGTCGAAGGCCCACGCCGTCAGCGTGCCGGCGGCGTCGGCACCGAAGTTCGCGGTGGCGCCGCCGCCGGCGTCACCGGACTCGCAGGCCGCGGTGAACGTGCCCACCCCGAGTGCCAGGACGAGACCGGCGGTCAGCGTGATCGATCGTCTTCCCCGCATGGCGCCACGCCCCTTCGCAGTGAACTGCAGCGGCGCATACCCACTTCGACTTCATTGCACACCATCGATGCCTTCGATCGATGGCTGCACAGGGTGCGATCTACGTCTACAGTGGGCGTAATTCGTGCAGGTAGGGGGCCGCGCATGAAGTTCGGCGCACTCGTGTTTCCGTTTCATGACCCGACCGAGGATCCGACCCTCCAGCTGGAGGGGGATCTTGCCCTTGCCGAGCACTGCGACCGGCTGGGGTTCGACGAGTTCTGGTTCGGCGAGCACCACTCCGGTGGCTGGCAGATCATCGCGTCGCCGGAGCTGATGATCGCCGCGGCGGCGCAGCGCACGAAACGGATCCGCCTCGGGACCGGGGTCGCGACGTTGTCGTACCACCATCCGTTCCTGCTGCTGGACCGGATCATCCAGCTCGATCACCTGACCCGCGGCCGGCTGATCTTCGGGGTGGGGTCGGGGGCGCTGCCGCTGGACGCGAGCATGATCGGCCACGATCCGATGCAGGCGCGCCGGATGTTGGAGGAGTCCCTCGAGGTCATCACGGCGCTGCTGCGGTACGAGGGGCCGGTGACCCGCAAGACCGACTGGTTCCACCTGGATCAGGGCGTCATGCACCTGCGGCCGTACCAGTGGCCGCTCGACATCCGGGTCGCCGCGTTCAAGTCCCCGGCCGGGCCGCGCCTGGCGGGCCGGTTCGGCGCGGGGATCGTGTCGTTCGGGGCGTCGGCGGCGATCGGGACCGGCTCGGAGAACCCGTTGCGCACCACGGCGGAGATCGCGCAGGCCGAGGCGGAACAGGTGGGCCTGCAGTTCGACCGCAGTCGCTGGTCGGTGATGAGCCTGATGCACGTCGCCGCGACCGAGGAGCAGGCGCGCGCCGAGGTGCGGCGCGGGCTCACGACGTACATCAAGTTCGTTCGTCAGATCCTGCCGATGAACGTGCCGGTGGATCTCGACGACCCGGATGCCGTGATCGATGTCCTGATGACCACCGGCACCGCGGTGATCGGGACCCCGGAGCAGGCGATCCGGCACATCGAGAAGATGTGGGAGCTCAGCGGCGGGTTCGGGACGTTCCTGATCGAGCAGTCGGACATCGCGGACCCCGAGGCGACCCGCCGGTCGTACGAGTTGTTCGCCCGTCGCGTGATCCCCTACTTCACCGCGGCGACGTGGCCGCGGATCCGGGCGTACGAGCAGGAGTTGCAGTCCGGCGGGCTGACCCGGCGGACGATGGCCGCCGCGCAGGCCAAGGCCGGCGTCGAGTACTACCACGAGGTCGCCGACCGCAGGCGCGCCCAGTGACGAGCGATCTTCGGAAGGTTGAGCACATGACGGACACCCGAGTCGACGTGACGGTGCTGGGCAGCGGCATCGGTGGCAGCACCGTGGCCGCGATCCTGGCGCGCCTGGGCCTCTCGGTCGCGATCGTGGACGCGGCGAGACATCCCCGGTTCGCGCTCGGCGAGTCGACGATCGGCGAGACGTCGTTCCTGTTGCGACTGCTCGCCGCGCGCTACGACGTGCCGGAGCTGGCGCACGTGTCGACCAGCGGCGGCATCCAGGAGCACGTGAGCAAGCGGTGCGGCATCAAGACCAACTTCGGGTTCGTCTATCACCACGAGGGTCAGGAGCATGACCCGTTCGAGGTGACGCAGTGCAGCGTGTCGGAGGGACCGTTCGGTCCCGAGTCCCACCTGATGCGGGCGGACATCGATCAATACCTCTTCAATGCCTGCGTACGATATGGCGCGATCGCCCGCGAGGGTGTCCGCATCCGATCAGTGGACATCCAGCCGTCCGAGGCCGTGGTGGTCCTCGACGACGGCGAGACCTTCCGCAGCGACTACGTGATCGACGCGACCGGGCGCACCTCGGTGCTGGCCGAGAAGTTCGGCCTGCGGGAGGAGCCGTGCCGCTTCGAGACGAACTCGCGGACGATCTTCACGCACATGCGCGGCGTCGTCCCGTACGACACGGTCGAGAACTCCTCCGGCCAGCCGAACCTGTGGCACGAGGGCACGCTGCACCACCTCTTCGACGGCGGCTGGATGTGGGTGATCCCGTTCGACAACCGCGAGGGCAGCGAGTCCGACCTGGTCAGCGTCGGGCTGAGTCTCGACGTCGACAAGTTCCCGAAGCGCGACGGCGTCTCCGCCGAGCAGGAGTGGGACGAGTTCCTGGACCGGTTCCCGCCGCTCAAGCGCCAGTTCGCGAACGCCACCTCGGCGTTCCGCTGGATCTCCACCGGCCGCACGCAGTTCTCCTCGTCGCGGACGGTCGGCGATCGCTGGGTCCTGATGAGCCACGCCGCGGGCGCGATCGACGCCCTGTTCAGCCGCGGGATGGCGAACACCATGGCGGTCATCGAGGCGTTCGTGCCGCTGTTGCTGACGGCGCGCGAGACCGGCGACTACTCGGCCGGGCACTTCGCCTACCTCGACCGGCTCAACCAGAACATCCTCGACAACAACGACAAGCTGATCGCCGGGTCGTACATCGCCTTCCGTGACTTCGACCTGTGGCGTGCCTGGTCGAAGATGTGGTACCTGGCGTGGAACCTCGGCGTCATCCGCATCGCCGGCACGTACTACCAGTTCCTCGAGACCGCCGACCCGGCCCTGCTCGACCGGCTCCACCAGGGCCCAGTCCCCGGCTCGTTCTGTCCGGATCTGCCCAGTGCCCAGGCGCAGTTCAACGCCTGCTTCGACGTGCTGCGCCGGGTCCGTGACGGCCTGCTCTCCCCCACCGACGCGGTGCCCGAGCTCGCGTTCATCCTCGGCGACGGCGAGGCCTCCCCGTCACCGCTCAACCTGCACGACGTGCTGCGCCGCTGGCACGACGGGTCGATGGAGACGCAGCGCCTCATCTACCAGTGGGGGCGGACCGCGGCGCCGCTTGCGCTGCGCCCGTACTTCGACTACGACCGGGCCACCATCGCCAAGGCCGCCGACCTGGTCAGGGCCGCTTAGATCAACCCCGTTGCCCCGTACGTCATAGGCATGGTGTCGTGGCGGGCCGAACCCACGACAAGCGGCTGCTTGCGCCATTAGCTGAACTACCGCTGCGGTCCGGCTGCCGCTCAACTTGCATGGTGACCATCACGATCAGTGCCCGCCGAGCGACAGTGGGACTGCACTCTCAGGCCGCATCTCCGAGCTCGCGCCAACCGCCACCGACCGGGTACCTCACCTGTCGAGCGCTCAACTGCCGATGGAAGACGTCGCAGGCGGCTGGCGCTCATCGTGGTAATGCCGTCCGCGACAACCCCGGTGAGTACCAGCCTTGCGCCGATGCGACGACCTCGGCTGCCGCGGACAACGCGCGCGGTTCGGGTCGGGCCGCGTACGCGGTCCGTTCAATCTGATTCGTCCCCGATTCCGGACGGATCGGGGATGATCTGGCAGGCGTTGGCGATCTCTCCATCGCGGACGAGTCCGTCGATCGCTTCGAGCATCGCGGTGATACCGGGCCGGGGCGTGATGACGAGGTCCGTCGTGTAGAAGTAGCGGCCTCCGGCGGCTTCGCCGGTCTGCTCCCATCGGCTCAGCACGGCGTTGATGGCGTCGAGGGTCATCAGGCTCGCGTAGTAGGTCGGCCCGCCGGTCACGGTGACGTAGATGTCCTGATCCTGTAGTTGTTCCAGGTCATCGTTCCGGCGAGCGGGAAAGCGGGCAACGAACCCGTCGCGCTCGATGACGAGGAAGGGCCCGTCCTGCGTGATTTCCATGGGTGTGTCGATGTCCTGTCGCCGAGATGCCTCCGACACGCTGCATCAGATCATGGCGTGCGCAGCGCCGGATCGGTGTGCCGGGCGCCGCCGGCGGTCGGGGGCGGGTCCAGGTAGGTACGGTCGATCCGGTCCCCGCCCAGGTTGGTCACCACCTCGTAGCTGACCGTGCCCAGCGCCGCGGCCCAGTCGTGTGCCGTGGGCTCGCCGTGGACGCCGGGGCCGAGCAGGGTCGCCACGTCGCCGACCGCCACCGGGTCGTCGCCGCACTCCACGACCAGTTGGTCCATCGAGACCCGGCCGATGATCGGGCGCCGGGCGCCGCCCAGCCAGACGTGACAGCGGTTCCCGGCCGCGCGGGGGACGCCGTGGGCGTAGCCGAGCGGGATCAGCGCCACCGTGGCCGGCCGGTCGGTGACGTACGTGTGGCCGTATCCGACGCCGCACCCGGCGCCGAGCCGTTTCGTCGCCGCGACGCGGGCGCGCAGTGCCATGCTGGGCCGCAGGACGGTGCCGGGACCGGCCCGCGGGGTGAGGCCGTAGAGCGCGCTGCCGGCCCGGACCATGTCGAAGCGGGCGGCCGGCAGGTCCAGCGCGGCGGCCGAGTTGGCCAGGTGGCGGCAGACGTCCCGCAGACCTGCCGCAGCGGCCGTGTCGAGCGCCCGGGTGAAGCGGCCGATCTGACGCCGGTGTTCCGGATGGCCCGGGTCGTCGACGTGCACGAGGTGACTCCACACGCCGACCACCCGGACCAGGCCGTCGGCCGCCGACCGGGCCGCCGCGCCGACCAGCGCCGGCCACTGTTCCGGCCGGGCTCCGCCGCGCCCGAGACCGGTGTCGGCCTTCAGGTGCACGAGAGCCGGCACGCCGGTACGCAGAGCGGCGCCCCGCAGCGCGTCCAGTTCCTCCGTCGAGGAGGCGGAGAGGTGGATCCCGGCGACGACGGCGGAGTCGCGTGGCACGTACGGTGGCACCAGCCACGCCAGGACCGGTGCGGTGATCCCGGCCGCGCGCAGGCGCATCGCCTCGGCCAGCGACGCGGTGCCCAGCCAGGTGGCGCCACCGGCCAGGGCGGCGCGGGCCACCGACAGCGCGCCGTGGCCGTACCCGTCGCCTTTGACCACTGCCATCACCTCGGTGCCGGCGGCGGCCAGTACGGTCGCGGTGTTGTGCCGGATCGCGCCGAGGTCGATCTCGGCCCGCGCCTGCCACCCGGTCTCCCGTCCGGGCGGCGAGGGTACGACGGTGACCGTCGAGAACATCACCGCCGCCTAGTTGGTGCGGTAGACGACGGGTCGATAGTCGGCGAATCGGCGGAAGTCGCGGTACGCGGCGTCGTAGTCCTTGTTCCACACCAGGAACACGCCGCCGTTGTCGGAGAGCGACTCGCCGTGCCCGATCACCTGACCGGGACGCACCTTCCAGGTCATCTCGTACTCGCTCTCGATGTCCGGCTCGACGAGGCGCTCGACGGTCCCGGCCCGTTTCGGGATCACCCCGTCGTAGCAGTACACCCGCTCCCCGTCGTACGGCCGTGAGGCCGGCCCGCCTTCGATCTCCAGGGCCAGGTTGACCAGGGCGACGCCGTAGTTGCGCTGCATGGCGGCCACTCCGGCCATGCCCTTGAAGCGGGCGGCCACCTCGAGGAAGACGAGCTCGTCCGCGGCGGTCCGGAACAGCTCCAGGTGTGACGCCCCGTCGGGACGGCCGAGCGCGTCCAGGGCCGCCTCCCCGAAGGCGATCATGCGCGGCACCCGCGCGTCGGAGTCGATCAGGTTGACGTCGACGTTGACCCGGCCCTGCTGGACCTGAGCCGAGTTCACCAGGTACTCGGTGACGCCGGCGAACACCGGGAGTCCGCCCCGGGAGATGATGTTGACGCTGTACATGGTGCTGTCGATGAACTCCTCGTACTCGTACGCCCAGCCCAGCTCGGCCGGCAGCCGCCGATGGTCCTCGGCCGAGTCGATCCGGTACACGCCGTCGGAGGAGTTGCCGTCGACCGGCTTGAGGACGAACGGCAGGCCGACCTCCGCGACGATCCGGTCGAAGTAGCGGGCCGGGTCCTCGGCGGCGGCCACCGCGTCGTACTCGCCGAACGCGGGGACGCGGATCCCGGCCGTACGGACGAGCTCCTTCATGATCAGTTTGTCGCGGAACGGCAGGATGTCGGCGTGCCGCGGCCCGGGAAGCCCGAACTCCTCGCGCAGCCGGGCGGTGAGCAGCAGGTTGCGCTCGTCGAAGCTGTGCAGCGTGACGTCCCGGCGCGGCTCCGCGGCCAGCACCTCGCCGATCACCCGCCGTGCGCCGTCCACGTCGACCAGTGACGACTCGGCGGCCGTGGGATCGGCCTTTCCGCAGGGCAGGACGGCGACGCGGCTGAACAGGTCCCGGTGCGCGGCCGGGATGAACGGCTCGTCGTGGGTGGAGAAGATCCCGACGAACCGCACCCCGTCCGGGTCGTGCAGCAGGTCGCGCCGGAACGCGCCGAAGCCCCGGGTGCCGATGACGATGACGGTACGCATGAGATCAGCTCGTTTCGTTGACAAGGGAACGGTTCATGGCCCGTACGCGGCGGTCGGTTCGTTCCAGCAGCAGCAGCAACGGCACCGAGGCGAGACTGATCGCGATGAGGGCCAGCAGGGGCACGGCGGGTCCGCGACTGAACAGCAGGGAGAACAGCAACGGCGCGGTGACCTGCCCGAACGTCCAGGAGAGTTGGTACACGGCGAGGTACCGGCCGCGCAGGTGCTCCGGCGCCAGGTCCACGCTGAGTTGGTCGGTGGGCGGCGCCGACAGGCTCTCGCCAACGGTGAGCACGGCCATCGCGAGGAACAGCCCGGCCACCACGGACCAGCCCGGCGCGACGTCCAGCGCGGCGAAGAGCACGAAGGAGACCACGTGCACCAGCGACGCGGCGATCAGCACGCGGGTCGGCCGGTAGCGCTCGGTCCGCCGGGTGATCGCCGTCTGGGTCAGCACGATCTGCACGGTGTTGAGCACCAGCAGCACCCCGGCGATCCAGGCGCCGCGGTGCAGCCCCTGGTCGATGTAGAGGGCGAGCAGCACGTTGACGACCAGCGCGCTGAAGACGAAGGTGACGTTGACGCCGATCAGCAGCAGGTAGCGCCCGTCCCGCAGGACGGTTCCGTACCCGGCGGGGACGGCCGTCGCGGTGGCCGCCGGGCCGGCCGCCCCCGGCTCCGGGTGCCACCGCGTCAGCAGCACGGCGGCGACCACACAACTCACCGCGTTGCCGGCCATGATCGCCTGCAGGCCCGCGGTGCCGCTGAAGCCCAGAGACAGCGAGCCGGCGGCGGCGCCGAGACCCAGTCCGGCGTTGCGCAACGCGTGGACGAACCCGAACCAGCGGGTACGGTCCCGCGGCGCGGCGGCCAGCACCACCAGCGGGCTCGACGACGTCCAGTACGTCGCCTGGCCGGCCTGGACCAGGAAGCTCATCGCCACGATCTGCCACGGATGCCCGGCCGCCAGATAGCCGGTGAACCCGGCGGCGACGAGCAGGTTGCCGGCCGCCGCGGTGCGCCGGGCGCCGAACCGGTCGATCAGCGGGCCGACCAGCAGCGGCACCGGCAGGGCCAGCAGCCGGGCCAGCGAGAGGGAGCCGCCGATGGTCACCAGCGACAGCGACGTGGTCCGCACGAAGTAGATGATGATGAAGGTGGTGACCAGGCCGGTGCCGATGCTGTCGATGCCGGTCGCCGCGACGAACCTGCCATGTCCCCGTACGGCGGGGATGCCCCACCGGCCGGCGGCGCTCACCCGGGGATCCCGGCGGTGACCGGCCCGGCCGTGGTCCGCACCGTCACCCGGGACAGCAACTCGTCGCAGGTCCGCACCGCCTCGCCGGTGTCCACCCCGGTGGTCAGCAGCTGTCCGATCCGGTCGAAGCTGTCGGCGAGCGCGGCCACCTCGTCGCCGACCCCGACGCCGACCTCCAGGTCGACGAAACCGTGCTGGTCGCGCACCGCCTCGCACCCGTCGACGGCGGTCACCGTGCCGGGCGCCGCCAGCAGGAACCGGGTGGCCGCGCCGCGCCGCGCGACCGGCCGGCCGGGCAGCGCCTCGACGAGGCCGAACGGCCAGCCGACGGCGTACCGTTCCAGGTCGACGCCGTACGCGAGCTCCACCAGGTCCATCACCCGGTCGCCGGACACGCGGTCCTGCGACTCGATGACCCGGGGGCCCGCGGGCGACATCTTGACCTCGGTGGAGCTGATCCCGTCGCGCAGGCCCATCGCGTCGAGAAAGTCCGTCACGTACGCGACGAGTTGCTCCTCCTCGTGGGCCGGCAACCGGGCCGGGACCGCATGGCCGATCTCCACCACGCCGGCGCAGAGCTTCTCGGTGACGGCGATGACGACGTGCCGTCCGCCGAAGCTGAACGTCTCCACGGCGTACTCGGTGCCCTCGACGTACTCCTCGGCCAGCAGCCGATCGACCGGGTAGTAGCGGCCGATGCCGTCGCGGTGCCCGCGCAGCCCTGCGGGCACGTTCCAGGCCTGCTCGACCTGCCCGGCGTCCTCGACGATCACCACGCCGCGGCTGCCGGTGCCGTCGGCGGGCTTGAGCACGACGGGGTAGCCGTGCCGGGCCGCGAAGGCACGCACGTCCGCCGGGTCGCGCACCGGTTCGGCGGCGACCGTGCCGAGGCCGGTGGCGGCGAGGTGGCGGCGCATCGCCAGCTTGTCGCGGAACAGGTGGGACACCCGGTACGGGGTGCCGGGCAGCCGGAACCGGTCGTTGATCCGCCCGACGATCTCCACGCCCTGGTCGGCGAGGGAGACCGCCCGGCTGAACGACCACACCCGGTGGGCGGCGTCGACCAGCGGCTCGGTGACCGCCCAGTCGGTGTAGTCGACGAGGATGACGGCCTCGGCGTGCTCGCTGACGGCCGGGTCGAACAGTTCCTTGTGCTGCACCAGCACCACCCGGACACCGAGTTCGGCGGCCTTGCGGACGGTGTCGGGCCGGCCCCCGACGATGAGGAGCGTCTGCATGGAGAAGTCTTTCCGTGAGGGCCGGCCGGGATCGTCCGGTCAGGCGTGGTCCAGCCAGGAGCGCAGGAGGATGCGGTCGATCGAGTCGACGCGGCCGAGGTCGCCGGCGGCGGCCTTGCCGGCCAGTTCGGCCCGGGTGAACCACCGCGCGTCGAGGATCTCGTCGGCGTCGACGGTGGGGGTGTCGCCGGTGGCGGTCGCGCGGAACGCGACCATCAGCCCGGCGGGGAACGGCCAGGGTTGCGAGCCGGCGTAGGTGACCGCGCCGACGGTGAGGCCGACCTCCTCGGCCACCTCGCGGCGGACCGCGTCCTCGAGGCTTTCGCCGGTCTCGACGAAGCCGGCGAGGGTGGAGTACTGCCCCAGGACCGAGGCGCGGTGCCGGGCGAGCAGGCAGCGCCGCGGTTCGGTGGCCGACTCGACCAGCATCAGCACGGCCGGCTCGATCCGCGGGAACAGCAGCCGGCCGCAACCTTGGCAGGCACGGACGTGGCCGCCGTCGCGGGGCTCGGCCGCCGCCCCGCACCGGCCGCAGTACCGCTGGTTGCGGGTCCAGTGCAGCAGGCCGCGGGCGTACCCGAGGGTGGCCGCCGCGGCCGGGGTGTGCTCGGTGTAGACGGTGCGCACCGAGGCGATCCCGTCACCACCGGCCAGGGCCACCGCCGCGGAGCGGTCCAGGTCGGACAGGTCGACGGCGAAGACGCCGGCGTCGCCGTCGAGGCCGAGGAAGACGGCTTCGGCGGTGTCGTCGAGCAGTCGCCGCGCGGTCGTGCCGGTCGCGACGACGGCCCGCGGCGGGTCGCCGTGCACGACGCAGTCGTCCTGCCAGATCGGCACCACCCGGGTGTCCGGGCGGTCCCGCAGGCGGGCCAGCCACGCCGGGTCGGTGCGCTGCGTGCTCGCCCGATCCAACCAGCCTCCGGCGTACGGCGGTGGGGTCCCGGCCACTGCCACATCCACTGTCTCCAACGGTCATCCGTCCTTCGTCATCGCGCGTCGTCCGGCTTCTCGGTGAGGGCGTCGGTGAGGATCCCGAGGCCACGCGTCAGATTGTCGTCGCTGACGGTGAGCGGCGGCAGCACCTTGAGGACCGTGCCGTCGCGGCCGCACGTCTCCACCACCAGGCCGCGATCGAAACACCGCTGCGAGATCTTGCCCGCCGACAGGCCGGGCGCGGTGGAGGTGTCGATGCCCCAGATCAGACCCAGGCCCCGGACCTGTACGCCGAGACGGTGCAGCCCGGCGTCGCCGAGGATCCCGCGCACCATGGCCGCCTTGCGCCGCACCGTGCCGGCGAACACCCCGTCCACCCCGTCCGACCAGTACTCGCGGATCGCCGCGGCCGCCGTCACGAAGGCGAGCTGGTGACCGCGGAACGTGCCGTTGTGCTGACCGGGCTGCCACACGTCGTACCCCGGCTTGATCAGCAACAACGCCATCGGCAGGCCGTAACCGCTGATCGCCTTGGAGAGCGTGACCAGGTCGGGGACGATCCCGGCACGTTCGAAGGAGAAGAACGCGCCGGTACGCCCGCAGCCCGCCTGGATCTCGTCGAGGACGAGCAGGATGCCGTGCTCGTCGCAGAGGGCCCGCAGGCCGCGCAGGAACTCCACCGGCGCGACGTAGACCCCGCCCTCGCCCTGCACCGACTCCAGCAGGATCGCGGCCGGGGCGCCCACCCCCGAGCTGGTGTCGGTGACCATCCGGCGCAGCAGGTCCAGGCTGTCGAAGGCGCCGTACGGCGAGTCCGGGAACGGCACGTGCGTGACCCCGGAGAGCCCGGCCTCGACGCCCTGGCGGTAGAAGGCAGCCGAGGTGGCGGCCAGCGAACCCAGGCTCACCCCGTGAAAGCCGCCGCTGAAGGCGACCACGGTGTGGCGCCCGGTGGCGATCCGGGCCAGTTTGACGGCCGCCTCCACCGCGTTCGTGCCGGACGGGCTGCAGAACTGCACCCGGTACGGCAGGCCGCGCGGCGCCAGCACGTACCGCGAGAAGACGTCCAGGAAATCGCCCTTGGCCTCGGTGAAGAGGTCCAGCCCGTGGGTCAGGCCGTCGGCCTGCAGGTAACTGATCAGCCGGTCCTTGAGGGCGGCGGGGTTGTGTCCGTAGTTGAGGGTGCCCGCACCGGCCAGGAAGTCGATGTAGTCCCGGCCGTCGTGGGTGGTCAGCAGGTCGTCCTTGGCGTGCGCGAAGATCGCCGGGAACGACCGGGAGTAACTGCGGACCGCGGATTCGGTCGTCTCGATCAGCTGCATGTCCGGACTCCGATGTCGGTGCGGAAGCGGTGACCGGCGAAGGAGATCGGACGCACCCCGCGGTACGCCCGGTCGCGTGCCTCGTCCGCGGTCTGCCCGGCGCCCACCACGTGCAGCACCCGGCCGCCCGAGGTGACCGGATGGCCCTCGTCGCCGCGGCGCACGCCGGCGAGGTACACCTCGGCGCCGCCGGCCGCGGCCGCGTCGATGCCGTGCACCCGCTGGCCCGGGTGGTACGCGCCGAACGGCCAGCCCGGGCCGCTGTCGTCCACGGCCCCCTGAACCAGCGCCACCGAGCACCGGGCCAGCCCGTCGGTCTCGACCCGGCAGCGGTCCAGCTCGCCGCGCAGCACCGACCCGCAGAGCGCCAGGAAGTCCGAGCGCACCCCGGGCAGCACCACCTGGGCCTCGGAGTCACCGAACCGGGCGTTGATCTCGATCACCACGGGTCCGGTCGCGGTCAGCATCACGCCGAGATACAGGAAGCCGGTGTACCGCAGGCCCTCGGCGCGGAGCCCGGCCGTCACCGGGTCGAGCAGGCGCCGCCGCAACAGATCCTCCAGCTCACGGCCGGCGAGGGGGTGCGGGGACACCGACCCCATGCCGTCGCAGTTCTTGCCGCGGTCGCCGTCGAGGGTGCGCTTGAAGTCGAGCGCGGTCGGCAACGGCATCGCGGTGTGCCCGTCGAGCAGCGCGAAGAGCGAGAGCTCCGGTCCGTGCAGCCGCCGCTCGACGAGGAGCGGGAAGCCGTGGCGCCGGGACAGCCCGGCGATGGCGGCCTCGGCCTCGGCCCGGTTGCCGCAGACGATCGAGCCGTCGCCGTCCGGGGTCAGTTCGTCGGCCTTGATCACGCAGTCGTACGAGAGCGACCGCGCGTACCGTTGCGCCTGTTCCTGATCGGTGCACGCACGGTACGCGGGGATCGGCACCCCGTGGTCGCGGCAGAACCGCTTGCCCCGTTCCTTGCTGGCCTCCAGCCGCGCGGCGTCGGCGCTCGGCCCGATGACCGGATGCCCGGCCGCGCGCAGCACGTCGGCGTAACCGCGGGACAGCCCGTCGATGGTGGACACGAGGACCACCTCCACCGGATGGTCCTCGAGGAAGCGCAGCGCGGTGCCCGGATCGGTGAGCGAGATCTGCGGCGCCGCGACGATCCGGTCCTCCGCGACCAGGTCGCATCCGGGCCCGTAGTACACCGTCACGCCGGGGTTGGTGCGGGTGAAAAGGCGGCAGATGGCGTGCCCGCGCCCGGTCGCGTCGATCACCAGGACCCGGTCGCTCCCGCCCGGCCGGGCCGTCATGCCGCGGCCCCGGCCCGGGCCCCGAAGACCACCCGCAGCGCCGGATGGTCGGCGACCGGTTCGCCGTTGACCAGCGCGCGGTTGCGGGCCCACTCCGCCGTGGCGTGGGTGTCCGGGGCGGTGTCGCCGGAGACGGTGAACATCGCCACCGCGTCGAGCTGGTCGCTGCGGCCGGTCAGCCGCTGCCCGATCCGTTTCATCAGCCGGCGCGTCTCGGCCTGCGGCGGGAACGTGAAGCCGGTGAGCTCCAGAACCCCGGGCGGCGGCATCACCAGCATGTCGGCGGCGAACCGGTGCGGCTGTCCGAGAGCCGCCACGTCCGGCCGCACCCCGCAACCCACGTCGACGAGCAATTCCTCGAAACGCTTGCCGTACGCCGTGTTGATCAGCACGTTCGCGCCCAGGCCCGCGAAACGCAGGTTGAAGTCGATCAGCTCGACGGGTCCGCGGGCAGGCACCATCACCTCGAGGTGGGTGGGCCCGTGCACGATGTTCAGGCTGCGGTGGAACCGCTGGGCGGCCACGATGATGTCGGCGCGGCGGGGATGCTCGTACGGGAAGAAGAGTCCCTGCTCGACCACCGGGTTCGCGGCCAGCACGTAGCGCCCGGTCAGGCCGATGTGATGGACGGTGCCGCGGTCGGCCAGCGACTCGACCGAGAGCAGCTCGCCGTCGGCGCGTTCCTCCAGCACGAAGCCGCCGTGCGCCGCGATGTACTCGCGCATGAGCGGATTGATCACGGTGTGCGCCGCGACGGCGGCCGCGGCCTCCCGTAACTGGTCCAGGTCGGACACCGCGAAGCAGAGCGCGCTGCCGGTGCCGTTGGCCGGCTTCAGGATGGCGGGCCGGTCGAACCGCCAGTGCGCCCACGTCAGCGCCTCGCGCAGCGACGTGGATCGCAGGGCGGACAGCGACTCGGCGTACAGCTTTGCCCGGACCAGGCCCTTGTCCAGCGCGAACACCGTGTCCGCCACGGTGTTGTGCGGCAGGCCGGCCTTCTCGCGCAGGGCCGCCTCGAAGGGCAGGGTCGGTTCGAAGCCGGCGTAGGTGCCGGCCACCTCGTGGTGGCGCAGCACGTCGTCCACCAGCGCGGTGACCGCGTCGGCGTCGGTCCAGGAGCGGACCGTGATCAGCTCGTCGACCAGGCCGTCCGGGACGGCGAAGTCACCGGAGTCGCGCAGCGGATCCTGGTTGAGCACGACCAGGCGCAGGCCCCGGGCTTTGGCGGCCCTGGCGACGAGCACCATCTGGTTCATCAGTTCGAAGATGACGAATGTCTTCATGCTGGGGTCTCCATCATGTCTGCCGGCGGTGCGCGCCGTGGTGCGGCGGTCCGCCCGCGTGGACGACCGGCGACGGTCCTCAGGCCGGGTGGCGGCCGAGTTCCGTGTCGATCCGGCACAGTGCGTCCGCCAGGTCGGGCGGGCACCGGTCCAGCACGGCGTGCATGGACTCACAGGTCACCCGGGCCGCCTTGACCAGGTGCCGGTGGTGCGGCGGCGGGTCGAGGTAGTACTGGAAGGAGAGCATCTCCAGGGGTGCCATGAACTGGATGAGGGCCTCGTCCGGCAGGCCGGTCACCCAGGCGTCGATCCGGTCGGACTCGACGAGCCGCCCGATCGCCGACCGCAGGGCGGCCAGGCCGGCCGGGCCGGCGGTGCTCGTGGTGCGCCGTGCCATCTCGCCTCCTCGCCGGCCGGTCAGCGGGCGGCCGTGCCGGTCAGGGCGACCGACGGCCGCGCCTGCCAGCCCCGGACGCTGTTGCCGGCGTAGACGTGGCTGAGCAGTCCGCCCCACACCTCGTAGTAGCGGCCGGCCTCGGACGAGCGCAGATCGGCGTTGCGCACCCAGGACGAGTTGGCCCAGTCGCACTTCGGCCGCACGTGGTGCAGGTCGTGCTGCACGGTGTCGCCGACCAGTACCCACATCCGGTACGGCGCGTAGACCAGCACCATGCGCAGCCACCACCGCGCCCAGGCGAGCTGCCGGACCGCCCACGGCCGCCCGGCGACCGCGGGGGCCGGCTCACCGCAGAACCGGCCGAACGTCAACTGGTCGCGCTGACTCTTGGTGAGCCGCTCGGCGTTGTCGAAGAGCCACCAGCGGTGCTCGCTGAGCGTGTAGAGGAACGTCTGGGCCTGGAAGAAGAACGTGGCCGGCACCAACCAGAGCAGCAGCCAGTACAGCCACCAGCCGGTCAGCGCCAGCCCGGCGACGGTGAGCGCCAGGTAGGCCAGGCTCATCACCCGGCGGTGGACGGGCTGCTCGCCGGTGACGTTGGCCCGGACCCGCCCGGCGGTGAACGACCAGTGGTGCCGCGGCGAGAAGACGGCCCGCCACAGGTAGCGGCGGAACTGCTGTTCGGTCATGCCCGGAGCCGCCCCGGTGCTCAGCAGGTACTGCGTGTCACCGTCCCGGAACGAGCAGGGGTGGGCGTGGTGCACCAGGTGTTCCTTGCGGTTCCCGTCGTAGGGCGGCCGCCACAGCAGGGTGGTGACGATCTCGCTGACCACCCGGTTCGCCCGGTCCGAGCGGGCGAACATCCGGTGCAGGGTCTGGTGCACGACCACCACGTCCAGCCGGCGCAGGCCGCCGCCGATCGTCGGCCAGGCCACCAGCAGCAGCGGGACCAGGGCGTACCAGGGCAGGTGCAGGGCCACGGCGCCCAGCGCGATGCCGGCGGCGGTCTGCGCCACCCCGGTCACGGCGGCCAGGTGGGGGTGCCAGAGGACCCGGGGCGCGGCGTCGGCCGGTGGCACCCCGGTGACCCAGGTCAGAAACGGCTGGGTCATCCGGGGCAGTGGGCGCATCGACTCGCGGACGTTCACGCGGGCCCCGTTCACTTCGCCCGGCGCGGATCGGTGGTCCCGCCGAACAGCACGTCGTTCGTCTCGTGCGTGAGCGGCCGGGACAGGTCCGCCGTGCTGGCCAGCGTCATGTTGACGATCATCCGGCGGCCGTCGCCCCGGATCGGGTGCACGCGGTGCATCGTGGTGTTCGTCTTGATCAGGTACGCGTCGCCCGGCTCCAGCGCGTAGGACCGGACCTGGCTGCGCAGCAGCGCGCCGTAGACGTCCGGGTTCTGCTTGTCCCAGCTCGTGCCGGGTGCGGCCTGGACGAACCCGCCGTCGGTGTACGGCGGCGCCTCCAGCACGAGGATGATCCCGTACGTGTAGTCGTCCCAGTGCCAGCCGTGGGTGTCGCCGGTGCGGTCCAGCACACTGATCACGTAGTGCTCACCCGCGTAGGGGCAGACGTGCACGCGCTCACCGACGATGTCGGAGGCGATGTCGAGCATGTCAGGATTGAAGTAGAAGGCGTGGATCAGCGGGCCCTCGTCGCGGATCACGGGTTGTCCCACCGTCGTCATCCGCCGGGGCGTGCTGTCGGTGATCGCGAAGACCAGGTCGTGCGGGGTGCCGTTGCGCTCGGCGATGCTCCGGGCCTCGGCGGCGATCGCCTCGGTGAGCTCCGGTGGGCAGAACTGCCGGAGCACGACGATGTTCTCGGTGGCGAACCGGTCGTGCAGGTCCCGGACGCGGTCCGGGCCGAAGGTCCGGCGGACGTGCCGGGCCAGGGCAGGGCGTAGTTGATCGGCGGTCAGCGCTGACGTCGTTGTCATTGCGTCTCTCCAATATTGACATGGACGACCGAGCGTCGGGCCTCGGCCGGAATGCGGAGCAGCAGGCAGCCAGAATCGTTCCGGCGCCTTTTCCGGAAATGGGAACGTTCTGAGGGAAGCACGACGCCGAACGGTTTCAGAAACGTCGTGGAATGGCCGCGACACGGTGCGGACCGTCCTCGACGACGGCCGCACGGGTGCTCGGCGGGTGGGTCAACGCAGCGAGCAGCGTGCCGCCCGGGCAGCAGCTCGCGTCGGCATCAACCTTGAATCAGCATGAATACGATCCCCCGTGCCGTCGTCGCCCGCTGATGATGGGGGACCTCGCCGACCCGGGAAGCATGCCCCGTCATCGTTCGTCTCGTGGCGAGTGGTCCAGCCCGCGGCGGGCTCATCGTAAACGTGAAGACGACACAGTGAACTTCGATCGATCCGATAGCGCCATTGCCGTCAATCGATTGCGGTTGAAGGCTAGAGAAAGGGACGGTGCGCTGTCAACCACGACACCCGCGGTGACCTCCGACGGCCGGCCCCGGCGCGAGCTCCTGGTCGGACATACTGGTGACCATGAAACTTGCCGAGGCTCTCGCGTTGCGCGCGGACGCGTCGCGCCGCGCGGAACAACTGCGGTCCCGGGTGACCGGCAGCGCCCGCTATCAGGAGGGCGAGGCCCCGGCCGAGGACGCGGCGGCGTTGCTGACCGAGGCCGGCCAGGTCCTCGGCGAGCTGGAGTCGCTGATCCGGCGGATCAACCGGACCAACGCCGCGACCGTCGTCGAGGGCGGCGGGACGCTGACCGACGCGATCGCCCGCCGCGACGTCCTGCGGCTGCGGCACAGCATGATCACCTCGGCTGCCGACGCCGCGGCCGGGGAAGGGCAACGCGGGTTCCGGCAGCTGCGGTCCGAGCTGAAGATGATCCCGGCGCTGCCGGTGGCCGACCTGCGACGCCAGGCCGACGATCTGGCCCGGCAACTGCGCGAGGTCGACACCCTGATCCAGCGGACGAACTGGGAGGCCGATCTCCTGGACTGAGGACGCGGAGCAGGTAGCCGACGTGGAGGCGTGCACGCACCCGAGAGCCGGCGGGCAAATCGGCTCCTTTCTTGGCGCGCCGCGGGCAGGTGCAGGGGTTCGATTCCCCGGATGACAACGCACGCCCAGCACCGGGCACAAGTGACGGCGCACAGGGAACAACTCACCACCGAGTGCAGATCCACGACGGCGAGGGCGGGAACGGGGAACTCCGCGTCTCTTCTCCACCACATCTCCACACCACGGTCGACCGGTGTGGAGACGATTACGGAGGTACGGCCAGGTGCGACGGCGGGCTGCCGGGACCTATTAGCTGAGGGCTCATAGAGCGCGACGCTTCCAGCCGATGAGGAAGCATCGACTGCGCCCCGGAGTCATCGCAACGCGGCCGCGAGGTCGGCAGCGATCTCGAAGGTCGGCGCCGCCCGTAGGGTCTCGTCCGCGTTCAGCGCGATGTGCTCGGCGCGGGCCAGCATCTCCGTTGCGGTGTCCCGGTCATGAAGCGTCATCGCCAGTTCCGCGCGGTACACCAGAACCTCGACGTGGGTCACCGGGTCGTCGTCGGCCCGCGGGCGAGCCAGCGCGCTGTCGAGAATGCGGGCTGCCTGGCCCGCGTCACCCTTGGAGTCGGCCAGCACGACGGCGTTCGCCAGCGCCTTGGCGAGCCGGCCGGCGGGTTCGGGTGCCGGCGCAGGCGCCGTGGGGGCGTGCTGGAAGACGCGGATCCAGTTGCCACCCGGGTCGATGACGCTGAACCCGCCCACCCCATCGGCGTTCTTCCGAGCCCTGGGCCGGGTCATCCGCGGGATTCCGGACACCAGGACTTTGCCGTACGCGGCCCGCATGCCGGCAGCGAAAGCACGGTGCAGTCCCGCGATGTCCGGGGTGAGCACGAGACAGGAGCCGTAGGACTGCTCTGCGTCGAAGCCGGCCATCTCGAAGAACTGCAGGTTCAGGTCTTCACGCTGGAGTCCCATGCAGGGGTTGGGTTTGCGCTGCTTGTACGTGGTGCTGAAGCCGAGAGCCCGGTAGAAGGTCTCGATGTCGTCGATCGACGCGCAGGGCAGCAGCGGAACGGTCACCTCGTTGGTCATGGCTCTTTCCTAGGCGCCCCGGACGGTCCGTCGCACATGGAAATAGCCGATCATCGCTCGATCGCCTCCGATCAGCCGATGCGGCCGATCACCCGTCTCGCGGGGCAGTTCCGGCGCTGCTGTCCGGCTCGAAGACGATGCTCATGTCGAAGTTCTGCAGCTGCTGCCCGCGGATCTCGGCCAGCCGGGTGGCGTCGACGGCGAACCCGAACCGTTCGAAGGCGGGTTTCGCCGTGCGGCTGGCGTGCACCCGCAACCCCTGGTGACCGTCGGCGGCCGCCTCCCGCAGGATTCGGGTGACCAGCGCGCGAGCCACGCCGCGGCCGCCGACGTCGGGGTGGACGAAAAGCATGTCCAGCACGCCGTCGCCGGTGAAGTCACCGAAGCCTACGACGGCGCCGTCCCAGCAGGCGACGTAGGTTCTCGAGGCCGAGCGACGTTCCTGCCACCGGGCCTCGTCGACGCTCGGCGGTGCCCACGCCTCGATCTGTTCGGCGGTGTAGTCGCGGCTGGCCGTGCCGTGGACGGCTGCCCGGAAGACCCGCCAGGTGTCACCGGCGTCGCCGGCCTCATAGCGGCGGATGACAAGGTTTCCCGGCGGCCGGGCGTCGGAGGTCACGATCAGATTCTGGACCATCGCCGGACCCGGCATGCGATCACGCCGATCATGCTCCTGAACGGCAAGGTCTTCCCCACTCAGGCCGGGACGGTCGACGAGATCGTGGCGGTGATGCACCGCTGGGCCGCCGACGACGGCGCCGAGGGCCCGCAGGTTCTCACCAACCGGGCCTTCGCGGTGCTCACCCCGGGCCCTCCACCCCTGATCACCGGCCGCAGGTTCCCCTACATCGCCCGCCGCCCACCCACCGGAGCGAGAAGGACCGCGCGATGTGCGACAGAGAAGCACGTTGCGGCGGCGCGAGCTTGCCGGCTGGTGCTCACGGTCGTTATGAGGCACGAGGAACGACCGTGAGCACCAGCCGGCAAGCGTGAGCCGCGCTGCCCGCCCGGCACGGAAGCAGGGCTGGCGCCGGGCGGTGCCGACGGGTCGCGGTCAGCTCCCGGACCGAGCGTCAGCGCCGGCCGGCGGTTGCAGTCAGCTCCCGGGTTTGTCGTCCGGCTTTTCCTGCGGGACGGGAACCGGGCCGGGCTTCTCGTGGCGGGGTGCGTCCTGCAGGTCGACCGGACGTTCGATGTCGGGGCGCTCGGTGAGCTCGGGAAGTTCCTCGTTCTCGGTCATGACGGGGACATACCCTGCCTTGGCGCTGATGAACTGGTGCAGCTTGACCCACTCGCTCTCGAACAGCGCGCCGTAGGCCCGGGCGTCGTCGACCAGGTCACGGGCGCGACCGTAGTCACCGGCGAGGAACGCGGCGCTGGCGGCGGCGTTGGCGTGCCGGCCGGCGGCGCGCAGCTGCTCGTGGGTCGGCCCGGGCGTGGCGGGCAGTCCGTTCGCCGCGACCCGCTGCCGCAGCCAGTCGCGCTCGGGCTCGGTGGCCTCGGCGATCTCGAAGACGTACGTCAGAACGTCGCCGGCCACGTCACGGTAGGCCGGCGCCCACCGTTCCAGCGCCAGCAGCAACTCCCGCTCGCGTATCTTCGTCCGGCGGTCCCGCAGATCATTCTCGGCCAGCGCGGTCACTGGGCCTCCCCCCAACCAGAAGATCGTTCACTCTTGCGGCGGGCCGGGATTCCCTGCTCCTCCCGCCGCAAACGGCACTCGGCGTAACGGTCGGGTCACGGCGCCGGGGCGGGGAGGCCGGTCAGCGGAGGTAGATCTGGATGGAGCCGCCGACCAGCTCGTCCTTGCGGCTGGTGGCCAGGATGCGGTCGAGTTGCGCGCGGGCGGCCTTGCGGTCGCCGGTGGCGGGCAGGCACGAGCTTTTCGGGGCCAGGCACCGCTCGGAGATCGCGATCACGCCGTGCACCTGGTCGAGCGGCACGGTGAACGGACTGATCGCGGTGATCCCGTAGTACGCCGGCTCACCGCGCCCCTTGTAGATCAGGAACACCGGCTGCCCCGGGTACTCCTGTTTCACGCGTTCGCCGAGTCGGCCCAGGTCCTGGCCCCAGTCGACGTTCGAGTCGGTCAGCATCTCGTGGGTCCCCTGCACCCCGCCGAACGCCTCGTTGGAGTAGGCCAGGTAGTACGGGAACGCGCTGAGCGAGCTGACCGCCACATACGCCGCGAGCACGCCCGCGGCCACGTGCAGCCAGCGCCGCCGGTACGCCAGGACCGCGGCCGCGACGACGGCCAGGATCACCGGCACGAAGATCGCGTACCGGACACCCCAGTTCCGTGACCCGGCCATCGCCACCCCGGTCAGCAGCAGGGTCGGGACCAGCACGTACGGCCCGACGGCCCGCAGCCGCGGGGTGATCAGAACGGCGACCGTGCCCATGATCCAGAGGACGATCATCCCGATCGGCTCCTTGATCAGCAGCGCGGCCGGAAGGTAATACCACTTCGCGCCCTGGTACGACTCGCCGAACAGGAACCCGGAGTACGTCGCGTGCTCGAGGTTGAACTGGTAGCGCATCCCGTCCCGGTACGGCAGCGGGTACGGCAGCAGGTTCGTGAGGTTCGCCTTGACCCCGGTCAGCGGGCCCACGCTCCTCGGCGAGACCCAGTGCAGGTGCGGGTCGACGATCAGATAGCAGGCCCAGACCACGGCGACCGAGATCGCGGCGACCCCGGCGGCCACCGCGACGCCGAGCCCGAGACGCCGCAGCACGGGACGCTTGCCGGTGACGCGGTCGCGGGTCAGGTGCCACACCGTCAGCACGACCAGCAGCCCGGCGATCGGCACCGCCGGGAGCGTGCTCATCTTCGAGGCAGTGGACGCGCCGAGCGCGAGACCCGCCAGCGGCAGATAGCGGTACGGCCGTGAGCGCGCCCGCCAGAGCAGCCAGAGCGCGGTCAGCAGGAAGCCGGCGGACGGCATGTCGACGTTCGCCAGCGAACCGTACGCGATGGCGTCGGGCGAGAACGCGTACAGCGCGAGCGCCAGCAGCCCGCCGATCGGGCCGGTCAGGTCCCTGGCGAAGGCGAACACCACCAGGCCGAACAGCAGCGTCAGGACGATCATCGGCAGCCGCGCGACGAGGAGCACGTGCTGGGCGTCGTTGCCGCCCTCGTACAGGGCCGCCTTGCCGAGATCCGACGGATGAACCGGGTACGGCTTGTCGAGCCGCACGTCGATGAAGGCGAGACCGGACGCGATGACGAGTTTCGCCAGCGGTGGATGCTCGTAATTGTAGGTGAACCGGTGATCGTGGAGGTAGGTGACAGCGGTCCCGATGTAGACCGGCTCGTCCACGGTCGGTGACTGTTGCCGGGCCGCGGTCACCATGCCGGCCGCCATCTGACCGAGGAACAGCAGGATCACCACGAGGGTCATCCACGGCCGCCAGCGCGATCCCGGCCCGGCCCGGTCGCCGGCCGGCCGCTGGGCCGGGGGAACCGCGGCCTGTCTGCCGGTGTCGGCGGGTGCCGTTTCCTGGCTCATCGAGCTGGTTCCTCCCCCGAGGTCGGTCCGGCTTTCGCCGAAGCGGCCCCCATACTGGCACGCCGACGCCGCCCGATCCGCCCCGTACGCCGATCCCCGGAACCCTGGACCGGCTCGAAACCCCAGGTCAGTACGCCTGACCGGGGGTGTGGCCGGGCGCAATCGAGGCCTGCACCACAAGGGCCGCCGCTCCGATGGCAGCGGTGTCGCGGGGTTGCGCGGAGAGCTCGACGACGATGCCGTGCCGGCGGCGCGCATGGGCGGTGCGGTCCAGGTGGCCGCGCAGCCGCCGGGCGTGGATCGCGCCGGCCAGGGCCACCCCGGGGCCGGTCAGCACCAGGCGGCCCAGGTCGAGAAGGTTCACCATCGACGTCACGGCGACGCTGAGGTACGCCGCGGCCTGGTCGACGATCGCGTGGGCGTCCCGGTCGCCGTTCACCGCCGCGCGCGAGATCAGGTCGTACGCGCCGGCCGTGGTCGCGCCCTCCAGGCCGAGCCGCCGCCCGAGCGGGGTCGCGCGGGCCTCGGCGACGACGGCGGTGGTCGACGCGTACCGCTCGACGCAGCCCCGGTTGCCGCACGGGCATTCCCGGCCGTCGAAGGCGATCGACATGTGGCCGAGCTCGCCGGCGTCGAAGCTGGCGCCCCGGAACAGCGCGCCGCCGAAGACGAAGCCGGCCCCGATCCCGGCGCCGACGTAGATGCAGCCGAACGACTGTTCACGCGAGACGCGACGGCTCCAGAACTCGCCGAGCGCGGCCGCCGCGGCATCGTTCTCGACGATGACCGGCAGCCCTATCGACGACGTCAGCTCGGCACGCAGGGCGCCGCCGAGCCCGGTGTTCCCGGCCGGGCCGACCACGGCCAGCCCCTCGATGCGCTCGCGGGGCAGGTCCAGGGCCTGGGTGAAGTCGTCGAACCGGCCGGCCAGTGCGGCGGCGCCGGCGCCCGTGAACGGGACGACCTCCCGGCCGACGACACCACCGGTCAGGTCGATCGCGACGCACGTGACCGTCTCCGGGCCGAGGTGGATACCGACGCCGAACCGGTTGTTCGGGTTCAGCGAGATCAGTTTGCGGGGCTTGCCCCGTACCGAATCGGTGGATCCTGTCTCGTGGATGATCCCGTCCGTGATCAGCTCGCGCACGATGATCGAGATCGACGGCTGGGTGAGCCCGGTCAGGTCCGCGAGCTCGACGCGGCTGATCGTGTTCGCCGACCGGATCACGTCGACGATCAGGGCGCGGCTGCCCGGCCCGGCCGCGGGGGCTTCACGACGCGCCATCCGCCTCAGGACTCCGATCTCCCGCTGACCAACAGGCGCTACCGTACCTGGCGGCGGGCAGCATCGAAGGGGGACACCGGTGGCGGGTACGGCAGGACGGGTCGGGCTGGTGCTGGCCCGGGCGTCGCAGGTGCTCGGCGAGGAGGCGTATTACCACGAGTTCCTCGAGGGTCTCGAGCGCGTGCTCACCCCGGCCGGGACCTCCGTGCTGGTGCGGGTCGTGCCGGACCGTGCCGCCGAGACCGCGGTCTACCAGCGCTGGTCCGCCGAGCGCCGCGTCGACGGGGTGATCCTGGTGGACCTGACACCGTCGGACGAGCGGGTCGCGCTGGTCAAGCGGCTGGAGCTGCCGGCCGTGGTGATCGGCGACCCCTCCACGGCGGACGGGCTGCCCACGGTCTGGACCGACGACGCCGGGTTCGCCCGTGAGGCCGTGTCGTTCCTGTCCGGTCTGGGTCATCGGCTGATCGCGCAGGTCAGTGGGCCGACGTCGTTTGCGCACACGCAGTTGCGGCGATCCGGGTTCCGGGCCGAGAGCGAGGCTCACGGTCTGCTGCTGGTCCAGGTGGAGGGCGATTACTCGTACGACGCGGGCCTCACCGCCACGTCCTCGCTTCTCGCGGCGCCGGAGCGGCCGACCGCGCTGGTCTTCGACAACGATGTGATGGCGATCGGCGGGCTGCAGGCGATCGCCGATCGTGGCCTGTCGGTGCCCGCCGACGTGTCCGTGGTGGCCTGGGACGACTCACCGCTGTGCCAGCTCGCGACGCCCGCGTTGTCCGCGATGAGTCACGACGTCGGCCGGATCGGCGAGCTGGCCGCGATGGCGCTCTCCGATGCGATGTCGGGACGTCCCGCGGAGGTCTACGAGGCTCCGCCGGCTCACATCGTCGTGCGCGAGAGCACCGTCGGCGGCTGAGCCGCGGGCGGTGGTCACGAGCGCGTCCACCTATGTCATGACTAGATAAATTATTAATCTAAGCTTGACGTCGATGTCATGGCGGCGGCATGCTGAGGCCCTCCCGCGCCGCTCCCCCCAGGCGCGAAAACCGATGCTGAGCAGGACGGACACCCGTATGCCCATAATCAGGAACCTCCTCGCGATCGCTGTCGCCACCACGCTCCTCGCCGGCTGCACCGGCGGCGCCGGTGACGACTCGACCGGGCCCGCCGACTTCGCCGGTGACATCACGGGCGAGATCACGGTCCTCACGAACCGCACCGATCTGGCGACCACGACCCTTCCCGAGTACGCCAGGAAGTTCACCGCCGAGCACCCCGGCACCAAGGTCAGCTTCGAGCCGGTCACCGACTACGAGGGTGATGTCACCACCCAGTTGAGCTCCGGCGACTACGGCGACGTGCTGCTCGTCCCGAACACCGTGCCGGTCGACCAGCTCGCCCAGTTCTTCGAGCCGCTCGGCAGCGTCGAGGAGTTGCGGCCGAAGTACCGGTTCATCGACGAGAAGGCGTACGGCGGCCAGGTCTACGGCTTGTCGATCGGTGGCGTCGCCCAGGGCATGGTCGTCAACAAGCGCGTCTGGGCGCAGGCCGGGGTCACCGCGCCGCCGAAGACGCCCGAGGAGTTCCTGACCGGGTTGCGGGCCATCAAGTCGAAGACCGGGGCCGTCCCGTACTACACGAACTACAAGGACGGCTGGCCGCTGAGCTTCTTCAACTCGCAGCGCGCGATCGTGAACGACCCGCAGATCAACGAGAAGTTCCCGGCCGACCCGTCGCCGTGGCAGCCCGGCAAGATCCAATACACCACCGACGGCCTGCTGTTCGACATCGTCCACCAGGGACTCAGCGAGAAGGACCCGCTGACCACCAACTGGGAGGGCTCCAAGCCGATGATCGCCACCGGCAAGGTGGCCACGATGGTCCTCGGCTCCTGGGCGGTCCCGCAGCTGAGGGACGCCGCGAAGGCCGCCGGCGCAAACCCCGACGACATCGCGTTCTGGCCGTTCCCGGTCCAGACCGGCGGGAGGTTCCACTCCCGGATCGAAGGCGACTACAAGGCCGGGGTCAGCAAGAACTCCAAGAACAAGGCGACCGCGAAGGCCTGGCTGGACTTCTTCGTCAACGAGTCCGGTTTCGCCCAGGACCAGCAGGCGATCCCGCCGGCCACCGGGCAGCCGCTGCCGCCCGCGCTGCAGGCGTTCCAGGACACCGGCGTCGACCTCATGGAGATCCCGGCCGCGACCACGAACGCCGGTAGGGAGGACCAGATCATCAAGGAGTCCGAGATCGATCTGGCCGGCAACATCTACCGGCAGAAGCTGGTCGACATCGCCCGCGGCGCGGCCAAGGGCGACAAGGAGTCCTACTTCGCCGACCTGAACGGGCGCTGGGGCAAGGCGCAAGCGGCGGTCATGAAGTGACGAAGGCACGAACCCACTGGCTCTATCTCGCGCCGGCGCTCGCGCTGCTGATCACGTTCACCTACGTGCCGGTCGCGAACATGGTCTGGTACAGCTTCCACAAATGGGACGGGCTCAGCCCCACGATGACCGGCGCCGGCCTCGGCAATTACGTGCGGGTCCTCACCGACGAGGAATACCGGCGGGTGTTCCTGGTCAGCCTCTACTACTTCGCGGCGTCGTTCCTGCAGATCGCGGTCGCGCTCTACTTCGCGGTGGTGCTCACGTTCCAGCGCCGGCTGCGGAACCTGTTCAAGGGCATTCTGTTCTTCCCGTACCTGCTCAACGGCGTCGCGGTCGGATTCGTCTTCCTCTACCTGTTCCAGCCGGGCGGCACGCTCGACACGGTTCTCGGATTCCTCGGCGTCAGCGGCGATCACCTGTGGCTCGGAGACCCGGACATCGCGAACTACTCGCTGGCCGGCACCTCGGTCTGGCGGTTCACCGGGCTCAGTTTCGTGCTGTTCCTCGGCGCGATCCAGTCCATTCCGCCGGACCTCTACGAGGCCGCCGAGATCGACGGTGCGAATCGGTGGCACCAGTTCCGGTTCATCATCGCGCCCGGAATCCGCCGGATCATCGGGCTCAGTTTCATCCTGGCGATCTCCGGCAGCCTCTCGGTGTTCGAGATCCCGTTCATCATGACCGGCGGCGCGAACGGCACCCGCACGTTCGTGATCCGCGCCTACGAGACCGCGTTCCAGTTCCGCCAGATCGGGCTGGCATCCGCGATGGCCGTGGTGCTGCTCCTGCTGGTGCTCCTGATCACCTGGGTGCAGCGCCGGATCGTCCCCGATGAGGAGGTGACGTTGTCGTGATCCGGATCGGTAAGTGGATCTCGCTGATCGGCGCCGCGCTGGTCGTTCTGGCTCCGCTGGTGGTCGTGCTTTTCGCCGCTTTCAAAACGCATTCCGAGTACGCGACCACGGGCGCCCTGACTCCCCCGCACGACTGGTTCCACCTGGCGAACTTCCGGACCGCGTGGACGAACGGCGCGATGCTGCGCGGCTTTCTCAACACCACGATCATCCTGGTGATCTCGCTGACCGGCACGGTGTTCGTGGGGACCCTCGCGGCCTACGCCGTGAACCGTTTCCAGTTCCGCCTCAAGCGCCTGGTCCTCGGCCTGTTCCTGGTCGCGGCGCTGGTTCCGGGCGTGACGACCCAGATCGCGACGTATCAGATCGTCAAGTCGATGGACCTGGTCAACACACTGTGGGCGGCAATCGTGCTGTTCCTCGGCACGGACATCGTCTCCATCTACATCTTCGTGCAGTTCATGCAGTCGATTCCGCCCAGCCTCGACGAGGCCGCGGTGCTCGACGGCGCCACCCGGTTCGGCGTCTACCGCAGGATCATCCTGCCGCTGATGAAACCGGCGATCGCGACCGTGGTGATCATCAAGGGCATCGCCATCTACAACGAGTTCTACATCCCGTTCCTCTATCTGCGCTCCCCCGGACTGAACGTCATCTCGACGGCGCTCTTCCGCTTCAAGGGGCCCTACGGCGCGCAGTGGGAGGTCATCGCGGCCTGCACGATGATCGTCATCCTGCCGACCGTCGTGATCTTCCTGCTGCTGCAGCGCTTCATCTACACCGGCATCACCGCCGGCGCCACGAAATGACGGGGAGATCGATGACATCCGTGCGGGATCTGGGTGGGACGTGGACGCTGGTCGAGAAGTCGATCCCGGCGACCGTTCCCGGTTGTGTCCACACCGATCTGCTGAACGCCGGGCTGATTCCGGACCCCTTCCACGACGACAACGAGAAAGCGGTCGCGTGGGTCGGGCACGCCGATTGGACCTACGCCCGGGACATCGCCTGGGAAGGGGACGTCCCGGATCGGGTGGACCTGGTTTTCGAGGGGCTCGACACGGTGGCCACCGTTTCCCTCGGCGGCGTCGAACTGGGCACGACGCGCAACATGCACCGCTCGTACCGATTCGACGTGACGTCACTGGCCGGCGATACACCGAAGCCGCTCGAGGTGCGTTTCACGTCGGCATACACCGAGGCCGACGCCGTACGGGAAAAGCTCGGGGATCGTCCCAACGCCTACCCTGAACCGTTCAATCTCGTGCGCAAGATGGCGTGCAGTTTCGGGTGGGACTGGGGGCCGACGCTGGTCACGGCCGGCATCTGGCGCCCGGTCCGGCTGGAAGGCTGGAACACCGCGCGTCTGGCGGCCGTGCGGCCCCTCGCCACCTGGGCCGACGGCAGTGGCCGGCTCGACGTGACGATCGAGGCGGAGCGCGTTCACGACGTTCCGCTCGGCGTGCGCGTCCTGCTCGACGGGCGCGAGATCGCGGCCGGGGACATGCTGCCCGGCGCGTCGCGGCTGCGCATCGACAAACCCGTTCCCGGGGTACGGCCGTGGCACCCGATCGGTTACGGAGACCAGCCGCTCTACGGCCTCGTCGTGGAGTTGACCAGCGGGGACGTGCTCCTGGACCGCTGGGAGCGGCGCACCGGATTCCGCACCGCGACCATCGATCGGGGCGCCGACGCGGCCGGCACCCGATTCGTCATGCAGATCAACGGCGAGCCGATCCTGGCGAAGGGCGTGAACTGGATTCCGGACGACATCTTCCCGTCCCGGATGACCCGGGCACGATATGCGCTGCGGCTGCGGGAAGCGGTCGCGGCCGGCGTGAATCTGATCCGCGTCTGGGGCGGCGGCATCTATGAGGACCGCGACTTCTACGAGGAGTGCGACCAGCTCGGGCTGATGGTGTGGCAGGACTTCCCGTTCGCGTGCGCCTGCTATCCCGAGGAGGAGCCGCTCGCGTCGGAGATCGTCGCCGAGGCACGGGAGAACGTGACCCGGCTCGCCGTTCACCCGAGCCTGGTCACCTGGAACGGCAACAACGAGAACCTGTGGCTCTACCGGGCGAGCGGCTGGGACTCCCAGCCAGGCGGCGAGCTGAGCTGGGGACAGGGCTACTACCTGCACACGCTGCCGTCGATCCTGGCGGAGCTCGACCCGAGCCGGCCCTATCAGGCGGGCAGCCCGTGGTCCGGCTCGTGGGAGCACGAGCCGAACGATCCCGCGCACCAGACGTTCCATTCGTGGGAGGTGTGGAACCGCGAGGGCTACCTGGGCTATCTCGATTCGACGCCCCGATTCGTGGCCGAGTTCGGGTGGCAGGCGCCGCCGGCCTGGCGGACGCTGCGGGACGCCATCTCGGACGATCCGATGCTGCCGGACTCCCCCGGGGTCATGCAGCATCAGAAGGCCGAGGACGGGAACGGCAAACTGGCGCGGGGTCTCGCGCCGCACTTCCCGGTCCCCGCGGACGTCGACGCGTGGCACTACCTCACGCAGCTCAATCAGGTGCGGGCCGTGCGCACCGGCGTCGCGCACTGGCGGTCCTGCTGGCCGCACACCGGCGGAACCATCCTGTGGCAGCTCAACGACCTGTGGCCGGTGACCTCGTGGGCGGCGATCGACGGGGCCGGGCGGCACAAGCCGCTCTACTTCGAGTTGCGCGACCTCTACGCGCCGCGTTCCCTGACCGTGCAGCGGCGCGACGGCGGCCTGGTCGTGGCCGTCCTCAACGACAGCCCGGTGGAGTGGCCGGGGCGGCTCGCGGTGCAACGCCGTACCGCGGAAGGGGAACTACGCGCGTCATGGGCGGTGCGGGTGACCGCGGCAGCGCGACAGGTGTCGATCGTCGAGGTCCCGGCCGATGTGTCGGCGCTCGGGGACGACGAGCTGCTGGTGGCCGAGCTCGACGACGTGCGGACGCTGTTCTGCGCCGTACCGGACAAGGACTTTCCCTATCCCGACGCCGGCCTGACGGTGACCGCGGAGCCGGTGCCCGGCGGTCTCGACGTCCGGGTGCAGGCCGCCGGCCTGGCCCGGGACGTGCTGCTGCAGCCCGATCGACTGCACCCGGACGCGGTCGCCGACCGCGGTTTCCTCACCCTGCTTCCCGGCGAGGCCGCGACCATCCGCGTCCGCTGCCCCGCCGAGTTGGATCCGGCCCTGGTCAAAGCTCCGTGGGTGCTCACCGACCTGGGCACCGTCCTGCGTTCCCTCCCGTGAAAGGACCGCTCCCCGTGAAGATCCCCCGATTCATCCCCCTGGCCGCGCTCGCCGCCGTTCTGATAGCGCCGGGACCCGTCGCGGCGTTTCCCGCCACCCCGAAGGCCACGGTGATCAACTACCTGAAGTCGATCACCGGGCGGAACATCGTGAGTGGGCAGCACAACAAGGAGCCGGCGTCGGCGCCCGGCCAGTACACGCAGCAGGTGCACGACGTCACCGGCCAGTGGCCGGGCCTGTGGGGTGGCGACCTGATGTTCAACCCGGCCGACGTCGCCAACCGGCAGCGCGTGATCGACCAGGCCAAGACCGAGTGGAAGAACGGCTCGCTCGTCGCGCTGACCTGGCACGCCTGCTCGCCGACGGCCGGCAGCACCTGCGCGTTCGACGGCGGCGTGAAGACGTCGGTCACCGACGCGCAGTTCCAGCAGATCGTGACCGGCGGGACCGCGCTCAACCAGACGTGGCGCAGCCGGATGGCCGAGGTCGTCCCCTACCTGCGACAACTGCGCGACGCGGGCGTGCCGGTGCTGTGGCGGCCGTTCCACGAGATGAACGAGTCGTGGAACTGGTGGGGTCACCGGCCGGGCGCGAACGGGTCGGCGAAGATCTACCAGCAGATGCGGGACTACTTCGACAGTCAGGGACTGACCAACCTGATCTGGGTCTGGAACGTGCAGGACAACCCGGCGGGCGGCTGGTCGAGCTACTACCCCGGCGGCAACTACGTCGATGTGGTCACGCTCGACGCCTGGTACAAGAGCTATCCGTCGGCCGCCGACTACCAGCAGATCCAGTCGATCGCGGCCGGGAAGCCCACGGCGATCGCCGAGATGGGCAAGGTGCCCACCGCCTCGTTGCTGTCGTCGCAGCCGAACTGGGCGTACTTCATGATCTGGTCCGAGCAGTTGCGCGGCGGCAACACCGACGCGGAGATCCAGACCGCGTACTTCCTGCCCCGGGTGCTCAACCAGGGCGAGATCACGCTCGGCTGAGGTCCCTGACGCTTGATCCCCGCGATGACGGGCGGCCCGCCGACCCGGCGGGCCGCCCGTATCCGCCGGCGGATGTCCCCCGGACGTGACACAACTCCCGTGCGTGCCGTGTGGTTCGGACGGTCGTCACTGGGTAGGTTGGTGACCATGGTCATCGACTCGGCGCGCAGCATGCTGCACCGGGTCGTGTGCCTGTTGCGCGCTGTGCTGCTGGCCGTGTTCGGCGGCGCACGGATGTCCCTCGACGACTCGCTCGTGGACGCCGCCGTGGCGGCTGCCCGCCCGGTGATCGGGCGTGACCGGGTCCTGACCGAGCAGATCGCCCGGTCGGCCGGCGTCTCTCGCGCGCCCCCCGCGCTCTTCGCGTAACCGCGCTCCGGGCGGCGTCCGCGCCGTTCCGGTCGTCCGGTTCCGATGATCCCGGCTGCCGTCGCGGCCGATGAACCCGGCTGATCGCCGCTGACCACTCCCCGGCTGTCGTCGCGGCCGACCCGAACTCCGGCCGCCGACGCGGCCCACATCATCTGAGGAGTCTCGATCATGGACCTGGTGTCGCAGGTGCTGCTGGCCGACTCGGCGCGGCCGGTGGCGATCTGGCTGATTCTGATCGTGGTGTCGCTGCCCGCGCTGTTGCTGCTCGGCAGTCCGGAGGCGATGCGGCATCCACGGCTCGCCGTGCTGGAGATCCTCGGCCAGGCCCGCACCTACCTGCAGGAGCGGGAGCGCGCCGAGCGGGAGGCCGTCGAGACCGTCCGGTTCGCCGAGGAGATGCGGGTCGCGGCGGAGCGGGCGCACGAGTCGTCGCAGCGCTGGCAGGAGCTGTGGCGCCAGACCGAGGAGCACGCCGAGAGCGCGTGGCAGGCCTGGCAGGACGCCGGGGAGCGGCTGACCCGGGCCCGGACGGCGGCCGTTTTCGCCGCCCCCGGCACACCACGGACCCCGGCGGAGTATGTCGATCGTGAACGATTCCTGCACCGGGCGCTGGAGCGGGCGGTGGCGAACGGCGACCTGCCGGCCGAGGCGCGGCAGCGTGGCTGGGATCCGCGGCTGCACCCGGTGGAGCAGGAGTTCGCGCTGCTGACGGCGGTCGACGAGCACCGGCACAGCGTCTACCGGCGGGCCGCCGCGGCGGAACGCTCCGCCTGGCACGACGCGCAGGTGGCTTTCGCGGCGCACGACAGTCTTCGTCAGGAGGCCGCCGACGCCGAGCGGCGGGCCGACGCCGTCCGCGAGAACCTCCCCACCCGCGAACGCCGCCTCGCCCCCGCCCGCCGCGCCTGGGTCCAGCGCACCGCCTGACCCCGGCCCAGCAGGCCGCGTGATGACGGTCAGGCCAGGCCGGCGTCGTGGGCGAGCAGCGCGATCTGCGTCCGGTTGTCGAGGCTCAGCTTCGTCAGGATGTGGGACACGTGGGTCTTCACGGTCGCCGGAGTCATGTCGAGCCCCCGCGCGATCTCGGTGTTGGACCGCCCCTGAGCGATCGCCACGACGACGTCCCGCTCGCGCGGGCTCAGCGCCGCCAGAGTGGCCTTGGCCTGCGCGAACGCTCCCGCCTGCACTGCCGCGCGGTCCATCAGCCGACGGGTGATCCGCGGGGACAGGATCGGCTCGCCGGCCGCGACCTGCCGGACCGCCTCGGCGATCCGGGCCGGCGGGGTGTCCTTGAGCAGGAAGCCGCTGGCCCCGGCACGCAGCGCGTGCAGGATGTTCTCGTCGGCGTCGAACGTGGTCAGAACGATCACCTCGGGCGGACGCGGGCGTGCCCGGAGACGCCGGGTCGCGGTGATCCCGTCGACACGCGGCATGCGCAGATCCATCAGTACGACGTCGGGCCCGTGCGCGTCAGCGGCCGCCGGCACCTCGTCACCGTCCGCTGCCTCGCCGACCACCGCGATCCCCGGCGCGCCGTCGAGCATCATCGTCAGCCCCGCACGGACCAGCGCGTCATCGTCCACGATCAACACACGCACCCGCATCGGCCCGGCGGAATCCGGGCCGGGCGCCCGCATCGGCTCACCGGCGCCCGTGACGGACGCCCGAGCCGGCGAGTCGGGGTGCGGCACGTCAGCAGGTGGCGTCATGCCGGCCATGGTATCGACGCGTGGAGATGGAACTCGCCGGCGACCTCCTGATGGTCGAGCCGGCCCCCGGCCAGCTGGACCCGCTCGGTGAGGCCGACCAGCCCAGCCCCGCCGGACCAGCCGGGCGGCGCCGGCCGATCCGGAGTGAGCGCGTTACGGACGTCGATCTCCAGCCCCACCCCCGGCCCGCCCCGCAGAGTGACCCGGACGCGCTCCCCGGCCGCGTGTTTGCGCGCGTTGGTCAGGCCTTCCTGGATCACCCGGTACGCCGTGCGCGCGACCGCCGGCGGCGCCTCCCCCGGCTCGTCCACCGCCTGGTCGAGGTCCACCTCGGTGCCCGCCGACCGGGACTCCTCGACCAGGCGGGGCAGGTCCGCCAGCACCGGTTGCGGGTGGATCTCCGACGGGTCGTCGTCCCGCAGCAGGGAGATGACCTCGCGCAACTCCTCCAGGGCCTGGTGCACCCCGTCGCGGACCACGCCGGCCGCCCGGGACATCCGCTCGGGAGGGGAGTCGGGCCGGAACTCCATCGCGCCGGCGAACGTCGCCAGCAGCGACAACCGGTGTGCCAGCACGTCGTGCATCTCCCGGGCGATCTTGCGGCGCTCCATCATGCGGGCCTCGGCGACCCGGCGGCCCTGCTCGGCCTCGGCCCGCTCGGCGCGCTCGCGCAGTGACCGGACCAGCGCTTCCCGGGCCTGTGCCCACGCGCCCCAGCCGAGCAGCCCGCCGTAGCCGACCGTGACCAGAACCAGCCACCATCCGTACGGCAGGCCGCCGCTCGTCCGCCACCACGCCTGCACGGCATGGGCCGCGATGCCACCGGCCGCGACCGCCACCGCCACCGGGAACGGCTTTCGGCGGGCGACCTGCAACGCCCCGATCGTGGCCGGTGGGGTGGCCGCCGGGGAGAGCGCGGCCAGGACGTTGAGCACAATCGCCGTGGACATCGGCCGCCACAGGACCATCGGGGCCAGCGCCCAGCTGAGCAGACCGGCGACCACGTCCAGCGCGAACAGCGCGCCGAGTGGCCGCCCGCCCCACCAGGACACGAGCGTGCTGACACCCAGCACGACAGCGGCGCCGAGAACGGAGCCGATGGCTGCGGCGGGGAGGTCACGCCGGGTCGGTGCGGTCACGCGGCGAGGTTAACCGCGCTTCGCCGGGCACCGACACCATCCAAAGTATGAGGACACGCCTCCCAAGGAGGGTGCCGCCGATGCCCGCGGTCCGATGTGCCCGACGGGGTCCGGAGGCCAAGCTCATCGGCATGACGAACGAGACGAACACCGCCACCGTCCCGGCCCGCACCGCCGGACGCCTCATCACGATCGCCGCCGGGACCGCCGGGGCGCTGCTCCTGTGGGCCGTCAACGACCCGTGGGCCGGTATCGACCTGGCCGTCCGCCAGGGGTCCGGGGTTCAGCACATCGGCCCGGTGGCGGTGGCTGTCACTGCTCTGCTCGCCGGGCTGGCCGCATGGGGCCTGCTCACGATCCTGGAGCGGACGACCCGCCAACCCGTCCGGATCTACCGGATCGTCACCGTCATCGTCCTGCTGATCTCGCTGGCCGGGCCGCTCGGCAGCGGCATCGGCCTCAGCACGAAGCTGGTTCTGCTCGGCATGCACGTCACGGTCGGCGCCGCCCTGATCATCGGCCTGCCGGGCCGCCGCAACTGCCGCTGAGCGACCGCACCAGCCCACGCCGGCCACGTCCCGGGCCGCGCCAGCCCGCGCCGGTCCCGCCCGAGCCGCGCCGCGCCGCCGGGCCCAGGCTCCGGCTGGCCACCAGGGGTGCCTCCCCGCCGTGACACACCCTTGAGGACCAGCCCGGAAAGCCCGGCTGGTCCTCAAGGGTGTGTCAGCCCTCTCGTCACACCCCTGAGAACCAGCCACGAGTTCGGCCGGCCCTCAGGGGTTGTTCTCCTGGCGGGCGCGGGCCGCGCGGGTGAACTGGTCGTCCCAGCGGCGCGGGAACGGCAGCATGCGGTGCTTGGCCCGCCACCGGCGCATCTGGCGCACCACGTTGAAGCCGGCCGCGGAGATCACCCGTTCCGCGCCGGCGAACAGCGGCCACACCGGATACACGTCGAGGTGCTCGACATCGCCGGGCGGCGGGTGCGGGGATACGACGAGCAGCCGTGGGTCACGGTTCTCCAGGGTCGCGCATTCACGGGCGTACGCGATGAGCTCGGCGATCTCCGAAGCGGGACCGGCGTGCGGGATCAGCCAGGTTCCCTCCGCGGCCCGCGACGGCGGGGCGGGCGGATCGACCAGTTCGAGCGGCGCGACGTCGGCCGAGATCTCGGACAGTGCGGCCAACTGATCCGCGCCCAGGTCCTCCACCGTCCAGATCTGGTCGAACCGCACGGGCGTTGCCTCGTAACCGCGCAGCAATCGGGCGAGAAGGACGGTCCGGATCCCGCCCGGAACCCGCAACTCCCCGTCGATGCCGCCGGGAAAGGCATCGACGACCAGAGTCGACGGACGCAGGTCCCGTACGACGTCAGCGACCGGCCCGCGCACCAGCCGATGCGGCCCGAGAACGCGCGGATCGGCAGCGAACGGCGACGTGCTGACGATGGTCGCCGGCTCGTCGCCGTGAACGGTGTGCAGGTAGGCGCGGATCCGGGTCAGGTGGCCGAGCCCGCCGCCCTGCGCGTAGCAGACGATCACCGCGTCGCGGCCAGCACCTTCAGGTAGCCCTCGGTCTCGCCGGCCGGGTCGAACCGTTCCCGGACCCGCCGGGCGCCGGCTGCCCCCAGTGCCGCGAGCTCGTCGTCCGAGGCCAGCGCGGCCCGGTGCACCGCCGCCCGGCAGCCGTGCGGGTCGCCGGCCGGGAACCGGAAACCGATCTGCTCGTCGACCAGGTCGGCGAGACCGCCGGCGTCGGAGGTGAGCAGCGGGATGCCGAGCGCGGCCGCTTCCAGCGCCACGTTGGGGAGTCCGTCGTAGAACGAGGGCAGGGCGACCACGTCACACCCCGCGTACACGGAAAGCAGTTGGTATCGGTCCTGGAACGGCAGCGCCGTGTACGCGACCGACGGGTGCGCGGAGAGCCACTCCTCGATGCCGGGTTCCACCTCGCCCGCGAGCACGACGTGGAAGCGCTCGGCGTGACCGCCGGCGACGAGGGCGTCGAGCAGCAGGCGTACCCCCTTCTTGTTCTTCAGTTGCCCGATCAGCCCGAGGGTCCGCCGCCCGAGCCCCGCACGCCAGGCCGCCGCCCGGTCCCGTTCCGACGGCAGGATCTGCCAGTCGCCGGTGTCGATGCTGTTGGCGACCCAGCTGACCGGCACCCCGGGTGCGAGCGCGGAGACCTGCGCGGCCATCGAGCCGGCGACGACGCACACGTGGGCGGAGGCGCGCAGCGCTTCGAGGACCACGGGCTGGCGCCGCAGCGAGAACATCCCGGTGTCGAAGTCGTTCCCGCGCAGGAGGGTGACCAGGGGCAGCCCGGCCCACGCCGCGTAGACGGGCGCGGACAGCAGCGGATAAGTCCCGCCGAACGCCACGACGTGCGTGTAACCAGCGATCGTGGCCGACAGCGACAGCCACAACGTGCGCAGCGCGTGCTCGGGATCCTCCCCCAGCGGGACCGTCCGGACCCCGTGGGCCTGCCGCGCCACCGACCGCCGGCTCAGGTGCACCACGTCGACCGCGACCCCGGCGGCCCGCAGACCGCTGACGATCCGGTCGCACGAGGTGGCCATCCCGCCCGGGCTGGGCGGATAGTTCTCGGTGATCCAGAGCAGCCGGGTCAACTGTCCACCAGCGCGTCGGCGCCGTCGTCGAGGTAGTCCTGGTCCGCGCCGGCGCCCGGGTCGAAGGCCGCCCGGTCGTACGAGTCGAACCCCACGTACCACCCCGCGTCGGAGTACTCCTGGGCGGTCCGGTGCCGGTGCGCCCGCCGCCGGTACGCGGCCGCCGCGGCGGGATGGCCGACCTGGTTGCGGGCGGCGGCGCACTCCGGGCACAGGCCGCCCTCGGTGACGTGGTTCGCGCAGAGCGCGCGCCCGCAGGCGGGGCAGCCCGCGACCGCCATCACCCCGCATTTGCCGAGGGTGAAGAACCCGGTCGTGACAGTGCAGGGCGTCATGCGATCCCCCGGTTCTGGGCCGTCCAGCGGAACGGTTCGGTGGCCACTGACAGGATGCGGTCGACCTGTTCCTGCCCGCTCTGCGGCATCCGGGTCAGCTTGGCGGCGGCCAGGACGCTGCAGCGCTCGCCCTCGCGCACGAACGTCCCGATCCACGGCGGGGGCGGCGTCGCGGGCACTTGGCTCACGACCCCGGCCGGCAGGCGGCGGCGCACCTTGATGGTCTGCACCAGCTTGCTCTTACGCTTCCACTTGATCTTGCCGCGCGGGTTGCGCTTGCGGATGCTGCGCTTGCGTTCCCGGTCGACGACGAGGATCTCCAGGATGCTGCCGTCGCGCAGCTCGCCGCGCAGCCGCAGCCACGGGTCGACGGCCCAGGCCTCGGTCGCCGACTTGATCGGCGGGCGGACCGCCAGCTGACGTTCCGGCCCGGTCTTGCCGGGGACGTCGCGGCCGCGCAGGTCAGCGGTGACCGTGAGGGTGCCTTTCGGGCCGAGGTCGGAGCAGAGCTCGATGATCAGTGGCACGACGACGTCGAGGGTGCGGGCCGGCAGCGCCCATTTGCGCCGTTTGACCAGGCCGGCATGCCGGTACAGGCTGTCGACCAGCGCGGCCCAGCCCGCCGCCGGTTGCGTCGCGGCGAACCCCCGCTCGTGCACCAGCGCCTGGTGCAGCGGGTGGAACCCCGCGAGGGCGGCCTTCTGCTCGCGCCAGAACATGATCGGACCGTATCAGCGGCTCTCTACCTGGTCATAAACGGCCGCCAACCGATGGCGGACGTCGGACCAGGTGAGCACGCGCCGCCGGGCGCGGCCCGCGAACTCGTGCGTCACGTCCGGGTATTCCAGCATCACGCGGATGGCGCGGGCCAGCTCTGCGGGGCGGTCCGGCGGCACGAAGCGGCCGTCGTCGCCGAGCACCTCCCGGATCACCGGCAGGTCGGAGGCGACGACCGGGGTCCCAGCGGCCATCGACTCCCAGACCTTGATCGGGTTGCAGCCCTGCTCCAGGTTACGCGGGCCGGCGGTCAGCGGCGCCACCGAGAGCTCGGCGTGCGCCAGCCACGCGGCGACCTGCTCGTGCGGCAGCGTGTACTGCCACCGCACCCGGTCGCCGAGGCCGAGCCGCTCGGCGAGCCGGCGCAGCGGCCGGGCCCGGTTCGGCGACACCGACGAGCACACGACCAGGTGCAGATCGGTCAGGTCGGCGAGGCGCGCGAACGCCCGGAGCAGCACGTCGACGCCTTGCCACGGCTGCAGCGCGCCGACGTAGATCAGATAGCGGCCGGGCGCCGCCTCCGGTCGCGGCAGGCTCGCCGGCACCGGGTCCGCCCCGTTGGGGATCAGATGGACGCGGTCCGGCGCCGCGCCGCGATCGATCACGGCCTTTCCGATCACTGACGACGGGACGACCACCGCCGCGGCCCGCCGCAGGCAGTCCTGTTCCAGCTCGCGGATCTTGTCCAGCGTGCTGGGCGCGACCATCGGCCACGCGTACGGCAGCTCGACCGACGGCAGCCCGTTCGCCTCGTAGACCATCGGGCCGGTCACCGGCAGGGCGCTCCACGGATCGCGCACGTGGCACAGCTCGAGAGTGTCCCGATGGGGCGCGAGCTGCTCGGCGACCCACGCCGTGAACGCCTGCGCCCGGTCGAGCAGGTTCGGCACCACGTCGGTGAACCGGACGATCTCCACGTCGCCCTCGCGCTGGTACGCGGGCAGGTCGCCACCGCCGAGGACGCACAGCAGCCCACCGCCGTGACGCTCGAACAGCTCGGCGGCCATGTGCCTGATGTGCACTGCCGAGCCCTTGGCGGACGGGAAACGGTCGAACGCGACGTACGCCGCGCGATGCCCCTCAGACACGCACACGCTCCCGATGCCAGGCGATCTGCCGTGCCAGCCCGTCGTCCAGGCCGGTCCTCGCGGTCCAGCCGAGCAGCTCGCGAGCCCGGCCGGTGCCGGCCCAGGTGCACGCGACGTCACCGGGCGCGGCGTCCTTCGGCACGGTCGGCGACGGGGTGCCGAGCAGTGATCCGATCCGGTCGAGCGCCTCGTGCAGGCTGACGGTCCGCGGGTGGCCGACGTTCAGGACCGTGCCCGCTGGCAGCGGCAGCCGCGCGGCGCGGATCGTCGCGTCCACCACGTCGCCGACAAACGTGAACGAGCGCCGCTGGCCGCCGTCGCCGTAGAGCGGGGCGGGCGAGCCGGCCAGCGCGGCCTCGATGAAGCGGTGGAACGCCATGTCCGGTCGCTGCCTCGGCCCGTACACGGAGAAGTACCGCAGAACCACGGCCGGCATCCCCTCGGCGGCGGCTCGGTGGACCAGTCGTTCCGCCTCGGCCTTCGAGCCGGCGTACGGACTTCGCGGCTCCAGCCGGTCGTCCTCGCCCGACGGGTGGGCCGCCTCGCCGTACACCGAGGAGCTGGACGCCAGCACGAATCGCGGCCGCCGCCGGGCGCATGCCGTGAGCAGCCTCCCGGTCGCTGTCACGTTCTCCCGGTACGTCAGCGCCTCGCCCGGCCCCCACGAGGCGCGCACCCCCGGACGCCCCGCGAGGTGCAGCACCACGTCCGCCTCCGCGAGCGGGACGAGATCGTCGGTGACCAGATCACATTCGGTCACGGTGACGCCGGCGCGGGACAGCACGGCCCGGTTCTCCGCCGCGGCCGCCTCGGAGGCGTTGCGCCCCGGGGCGTCGACCGCCAGCACGTCGTGCCCGGCCCCGGCCAGCGCGAGCACGAGATGGCTGCCGATGAAACCGGCCGCGCCCGTCACCACCACCCGCACCCCCGGCACTCTAGCCGCCCGTCATCCGCGCAGGCCGGCGGCGGTCAAGGACACGTGCGCCGCCAGCAGCTCCGCCGCCCGGTCGACCTCCCCGGCCAGCGCCGCCTCCTCCAGCGCGCGGTGCTCACCGGCGTGGTCGCGCGGGGGCGCGAGGTCAGTCGCCCAGACCCGGACCAGCTCGCTCGCGACCCACAACCGGTCGAACGTCTCGAGCATGACGGCGTTGCCGCAGCCGTCCAGCAGAGCCCGGTGGAACTCCCGGTGGGCGATGCTCCAGGCGCCTTTCTCGTACGCCGGGGTCCGCGCGAGCCGGTGGTGCGCCGCCCGCACCCGTGACTCCCACTCCAGGTCGCCGCGCTGGACGGAGAGGCGCAGCACCGCCGGCTCGAACGTGGCGCGCGCCTCCGCGAGATCCTGCCACCGCTGGTCGGACGGGGTGGGGACGGCGAATCCACGGTTGGTGAGCCGATCGGCGAGCCCGTCGCCGACCAGCCGCACGAGGGCTTCGCGGACGACGGCGAGACTCACCCCGTACGCCCCGGCGAGCTCCTGGGGTTTGAGCGCGGCCCCGGGGGCAAAGCCACCGGACAGGATCTCGTCCCGGATCGTGGTGTAGACCCGTTCCGAGAGCATCTGCTTCATGCACGCATCGTAGACCATTTGTTGGATAATCGATTATTGGTGCTATGGTCGATCACGTCAGATTGTTCCTGGAAGGACAAGCGCATGAACGACCCGTTCGCCCGTCATCCCGAGACGGGCACCTTCACGGTCACCAGCAGCACCGTCGCCGACGGCGCCGCGTGGGCAAAGGCGCAGTATTCGGGGGCGTTCGGCGTCCCCGGCGGTGAGGACGTCTCGCCGCAGCTCTCCTGGTCCGGCGCGCCGGAGGGCACCAAGAGCTACGTCGTCACCGTCTACGACCCGGACGCGCCGACCCAGTCCGGCTTCTGGCACTGGGCCGTCGCGGACATCCCGGCCGACGTCACCTCCCTGCCCGAGGGCGCCGGCGACGACACCGGCTCCGCCCTGCCGGACGGCGCCTACCAGCTGCGCAACGACGCCGGCCAGGCCCGCTTCATCGGCGCCGCCCCGCCCGCCGGGCACGGCCGGCACCGCTACTTCATCACCGTGCACGCCCTGAGCACCGACAAGGCCGGCGTCGGGCCGGACGCGACGCCCGCGGTGCTGGGCTTCACCATCCACAACCAGACCCTCGCCCGCGCCACCATCGTCGCCACCGGCGAGATCCCGGCCGCCTGACCGACGCCGCCCGATGGCCCGCCACCCGGCGGGCCATCGGCAACCAGCGCGAGCGTGCACCGGCTCAAGCAGCACCGCGCGGCGCACCGCCCCGGCTGGCGCTCACGGTGGTGATCACGGCCGGAAACCATCGTGGGAGCCAGCTGGGACCTTGGCCGCGTCGCGGCCCTATACCTGCACTGACGCGAAGTGCCGGCCCCAGTGCGGCCGGCGGCCGTCGACGTCGTCGATGCCGTACTCCTCGGCCAGGTCCCAGGAGGTAAGCACCTGACCGGTCCGCTCGGCGACGGACGGGTCGGCGGCCAGCGCGGCGATCGCGCGGCCGACGAAGTGCGGCGTCTCCGAGGCAAGGAAGTGCGGGTCCTTCGCGGCGCCGTCGCGCCAGTCGGCCTCGGTGACGCCGAAGAGGTCCAGCATCGCCTCCGAGCGCAGGAAGCCCGGCGTGACCGCGACCGCCGTGATGCCGTGCTCCCGCAGCTCCTCGGCCTGCGCCAGCGCGAGCCGGTTGACCGCGGTCTTGGTCAGGTCGTAGGCGAGATTCCCCCGATAGTCCCGGCCCACCCCGTCGGTCACCTCGACGATCAGGCCGGCCCGTTCTCGGATCATCAGGTGCACCGCATGCTGGCTGGTGATCAGGTGGGTGAGCACGGCCCGCTCCCACATCGCCCGGAACTTGCCGACGTCGAGCTGCCAGAACGGCGTGCCCCACTCGCTGAGCGGGTCACCGCCCCAGATGTCGTTGACCAGGACGTCGAGGCGGTCGAGGCGGTCGATCAGCGCTGCCACCTGTGCCGGGTCGCTGTGGTCACAGGCCACCGCGACGCCCTTCCCGCCCGCCGCGGTCACCAGCTCGGCGGTCTCCTCGATCGTCTCCGGCCGGTCCATGTCGGAGCGCGCCGCCCGGGTGCTGCGCCCGGTCACCCAGACCTCCGCGCCGGCCGCGCCCAGCTCGACGGCGATCCCCCGCCCGGCACCGCGGGTCGCCCCGGCCACCAGCGCGATCTTCCCTGTCAGTGTCTTCTCCACGGAGTTAGTTAACCACGATTCACTAACTCGGTCGACCCGGTATCGTGCTGCCATGGCACGCCCCCGGACCGTCTCCGACAGCGCGATCCTCGCCGCCACCGCGAACGCCGTCGCCGCGTCCGGCCCGGCCGGGGTGACCCTCGCACAGATCGGCGCCGCGGTCGGGCTGACCGCCGCGGCGCTGCTGAAGCGGTTCGGCTCGAAGGATCAGCTGCTGCTGGCCCTGGCCCGGCACTCGGCGGAGGTCGTCCCCGCCCGCCTGGCCGCCGCGCCGAGCGTCGCGGCGCTGATCGACGAGTTCACCGCGATGGCCGCGAGCGTGCGCGACTCGGCGGAGTTCGCCAACCACCTGGCGTTCCTGCTGATGGACCTCTCGATCCCGGAGTTCCGGCAGGTCGCGCGGGACTATGCGACCGCCGTCGAGGCCGCGATCGCCGTCGTCCTCCGGTCCGCCGCCGCGGCCGGGGAGATCCACGCCGACCGTGTCGACCCGGACCTGCCGCGTGCCGTCCACGCCGCCTACAACGGCGCGCTGATCACCTGGGGCATGACCGGCGCCGCGCCCGGCCCCGCCGATCAGGTGCGCGACCAACTGCTGCGACTGATCCGGCCGGTGCTGCGGTGAGACTTCTGGTCGTCGGCGGCAGCGGGCTGCTCGGCCGCGAGGTCGTCCGCCGGGCGCGGCGGACCGGTCACGAGGTAACGGCGACCTTCCACAGCCACCCGATCGGCCCGGGTGGGCGGCGCGTCGACATCCGCCGCCGGGACGAAGTCGCCACGCTGGTCGCGGCCGTGCGCCCGGAAGTGATCATCAACGCGGCCTACCAGCAGGCGGACTGGGCGACGACCGCGGACGGCGGCATGCACGTGGCCGCGGCAGCCGCGGAGACGAACGCGCTGCTGGTGCACGTCTCCAGTGACGCGATCTTCTCCGGGAGCGCACCGGAATACGACGAGTCGGCGAGGCCGGATCCGATCACACCCTACGGCGCGGCCAAGGCCGCTGCCGAGGTCGCGGTTCGCGGGCTGGTCCCGGCCGCTGCCATTGTCCGTACGTCGTTGATCGTCGCTTCCGGCGAATCGCCCACCGAGAGCCTCGTCAGCGACCTCGCCACCGGCAAGCGGACAGGTGCCCTGTTCACCGACGACCTCCGCTGCCCGGTTCACGTCACCGACCTGGCAGCGGCCGTTCTCGAGCTCGCCGGGGTGCCCGGGGTGCACCACGTCGCGGGGCCGGACGCGATGAGCCGCCACGAACTGGGCGTCCTGATCGCCCGTCGCGACGGCCTGGACGAGAACGCCCTGCCCACAGCGTTGCGCGCGGACAGCGGGCTGCCGGGGGCGATCGCCGTACGGCTGAATGCGAAAGCGACACAGTCGCGCCTGACCACCAGGCTGCGCGGGGCCCGCGAGTTCCTGTGCACCGGTTCCGCCGCCTGAACTCGACATTCAACCTTCGGCTCTCGCAGGCGAGCGGTGGTGTCATCGGCTCACCCGGCGAGGCAAGACCCCGTCCTCGCGAGCTGTTATCTTGGCGCTCCTATGCCGCGCCGATTCGGTGACCGAGCCAAATTCGCTGTGGAGGTGAGGAAGGTCTGGCCACCGCCACCGCCACCGCCACCTGGTCCGGCCACCGGAGAGCTGCGCACCGTCGATCTACGGGCCGCCGGCAAGTAGTTGACCACATACGACAACACGGCCTTTCTTCCCACCTTCATCGGGTTCCTCCGGTCCACGGCAGCCAAGATGCGGCGCCGTGAGGCCAGCCTCTGCCCGTTCCCGGAACGTTCACTGGGCCATTTTCATCC
>NZ_BOMH01000067.1 GCF_016862095.1 Actinoplanes cyaneus | reverse complement strand
ACTTCTCGCTGACCGATGGCCAGGTCAGTGAGATCGGTCGGCAACGGGCTGTCTTCGCGCGGGCCGAATACGGGCTGCGCTGTGGTGCTGCCGTCGCCGTCGCGGTGGTCTACCTTGCCGCACCACGCGCGGATCGCTTGCCGGCCGAACTGGATGCCCTCACGCGTTTTGCGGTCGAAGCGACGCTCTATCTGCCGATCGTGATCGCCGTTATGGCGTGGCGGTTCTGGAAGCGGACGTTCGTCGTGGTCCACACACTTCCGATGATCACGGCGGTACTGCACACCGTGCCCGACCCGAAGCCCTCGCTGGACACACCGCACCCGATGCGAGTTCCCGACGCGGGGCACCAGTTGCGCGATCGCCTTGCCGTCATGGCAAAGCACCTGGACAAGATTGGTAAACGGGTCGCGGCGACGACGGGTACGCGTGCCGGGCACCCGATACCGGTGCTCATGTGGAGTGCCAGCGACGAGATAGCCGCCTTTCTGCGCTCCCCGCAGTCGCTGTCCGGCGAACTGACACCCCGAATCCAAGAGCTGACACTCGCGGTGCTGGTCGTGCTCACCGGCCCCGCCGTCGACGACGTCGCCTACAAGACGATCGTCGCCGATCCAGCCGTCTTCGACGCCGACTGGTCAGCCCGGCGAGGAGGAACGGCTGCCCGTTTGGTGGCCCGGCTCGTCGCCGTCAGCGACAACTTGGAACACCTGAAGAAGGCGGTTATCGCCGCTGCGATCGTCGGCACCGTCCTGACGGTCGCCGTTCTTACTGTCCAGGGAACGATCGAGCTCAAGGACGCCGCCGAGATCTTTGCCAGCTTTAACTGATGACCCGCTGGCCTCCCTCCCTGGCAGCGGGTAGGAGGCGCCGCGACCGGTGCGCGCGTGGTACGACTTTGTGGCTCACATCGTTGGGGCAGCCGTCGGTGGACACCGAGTTGAGGCGGCTTGGAAGGCTATCCGAGGCCCTCGCTCCCGCTTTGAAGCCAGGGACTTCCCGTACCCTGCCGATGCGCGACGTTCATCAGCGGCCGACGCGCTCACTTGTGCATTTGGCGTGCCGTTCTGCGCTCAGCTTTCAGCAGCCGTTGAAAGTCTTCGAGACGCGTCGGCCATACCTTGCCCCTGGCAGCGAATACCGCAAGTCCTTTGGCGGGCCGGCGGTGCACGCCTTCGCCCTGCACGATCAGGAAGCGGCGCGCCGCGGCTTGACCCTGCGGGCGGCCCCGCACCCACCGCCGTGGCTACGTCGGAGCTGCGACGTGCCCTCCGCGCGCCCCGCGCGGACCGCGCGCCCCGCGTCGATGTCCCGGCCGGCGCGGCGCAGCAGGCGCTGCCTCCCGTCCGGGCTTGCCTCGCCGGCGTTCTGGGCCACGGTCCAGCCGTCGCGGTCACGCCGCCGGCCTGTCGAAGCGCGGGGGATGGCTTACCTGACCTCGTTGCGGATGGCGGTGTCGAGGTCGGTGGCGGTCAGGCCGAAGGTGTCGGCCGTCTCCGTCGCGTCCATGTGGAACGGCGCATACCACTGGTAGTCCATCTCGGCCATCTCGCGGGCGATCGGAACGATCAGCCCGGCCGTGCGCATCACGAGGCGTGGCATCTGGATCAGCTTGATCGGTGGGCTGCCCGCCGCGGCGGCGTAGCGTCGCGCCAACTCGCGGATGGTGACGGCCGGCGGTGACGGCACGTGCCAGGGCCGGCCCCATGCGCGTGCGTCCGAAGCCAGCGTGACGAGGGCTCGCGCCATGTCGCTGTTGACCGTGAAGGTGTGCGGCGTGTCCAAGTTGCCGGTGATCCAGGCTGCCTTTTGTTTCCTCAGGGCTGGTTCGATGAGTAGGGAGTAGATGCCGTTGGCGTCCTTGCCGATGTAGTCGGCGCCGCGCACCTCGACGGTGCGGATGCCCGCGGCGAGGGCCTGTTCCCACATGCGTCTGCGCAGCCGGCCCTTTCGCCCGGTGGCGGCCATGGGGGTGTGTTCGTTCATCCGGCCACCGGGCTGGGGGCCGTAGGCGTAGAGGCTCCCGGTCAACGCGAGGACGGCGTCGTTCGCCTCAGCGGCGGTGATGGTGGCGGTCTGCAGGGGCGGCAGCAGGCGCTCCCACACCGTGTACGAGGGTGGGTTGGCGCAGTGGTAGATCACTTCCGCGCCGCGGGACAGCTCGGTGAGGCGCGACGGGTCGGACGCGTCCGCGGCGACCCGGTCGATCAACGCGTGCTCCGGACCGGAGCCGCTGCGGGTGACGATTCGGACGCTCTCGCCTCGCTCGGCGAGCAGGCGGGCGACGTTGGTGCCGATGGAACCGGCGCCGATGACGACATGCTTGGCCATGACGGTTCTCCATTCGCGGACCACCGCATTGTTAACGGCGTTAGAACTTCTAACGTTGTTAACTCTGGTGTGCGTCTCCGGCGCCGTCAAGAGCGGTGGCCAGTGTTCGGGAACACCCTCGGCGGAACTGACGGACTGGTGGTGCCATCGGTGAGGTCGTCCGGATGCATGCACTGGTGCCGAACTACCCGGATGTAGTTCCAGGGCGCCGGGCATCGCTCTGACCTGCGCGGGTACGCCCACCCGGTGATCGTCGAGCAGGCCATGCCTGACCCTGTCGCGCCGATGCTGGCCGCCGCGGGGCCGCTGCCCACCGGCCCCGGGTGGGCGTTCGAGTTCAAGTACGACGGGGTCCGGGCGATCGCGTACGCCGGCAAGGGATCGGTGCGGCTCCTGTCGCGGAACCACAACGACGTGACCGCGACCTACCCCGAGATGCAGGAGCTCACCGTGCTGCTGGCGGGCCGGCGAGCGGTCCTGGACGGCGAGATCGTCGCGCTGGAACCCGGGGACCGGCCGTCCTTCGCCCGGCTGTCCGCGCGTATCCACGTCGCCTCGCCCGCCCCGGCGCTGCTGCACACGGTTCCGGTCGTGTACTACGCCTTCGACCTGCTGTGGCTCGACGGCCGGTCGCTGCTGGACGAGCCGTACGAGCAGCGGCGCCGGCGGTTGCTCGAACTCCGGCTCGACGGCCGCGGCGTCCGGACACCGCCGGAGTTCATCGGCGTCGACGGGCGGGCGGTGCTGCACGCCGCCGAGCTCGGCGGGCTGGAAGGCGTCGTCGCCAAGAGGCTGACCGCGCCGTACCGGGCCGGGCGCAGGTCAGCGGACTGGACCAAGGTGCCCCTGGTCCGTACCCAGGAGGTGCTGGTGATCGGCTGGAAACCGGGCGAGGGCCGGCGCGCCGGCACCGTCGGCTCCCTGCTGCTGGCCGTGCACGACGGCGGCGAGCTGCGGTTCGCCGGGCACGTGGGCACCGGGTTCACCGACCTCATGCTGCGCCGGCTCCGTGACGAGCTCCACCCGCTGGCCCGGACGACACCACCCGTCCCCGGGGTGCCGCGCGAGCATGCCCGCCAGGCGCGGTGGGTCGAGCCGGTCCTGGTCGGCGAGGTCGCCTTCCGCAACTGGACACCCGAGGGCCGGCTCCGTCACCCGTCCTGGCGCGGTCTGCGCACCGACCGCGGCGTCAGCTCCGCCCGCCGGCACCCCGACCCTGTCGTGCCGCCCGCCACGGGACAGGTGCACGGGGCGTTCGAGACGCCGGACGGCCGGTGGCGGGTCGAAGCCGTGCAGCGCGGCCGCGACCACTTCTACCGCCTGCTGCACGGCGACAACGTCGTCGACGGCCTCGCCATCGCCACCGTGCAACGGCTGCTCACCGAAGCAGGCATCGACATCGCCGACCTCGTCGAAGCGCACGGCGGCTCCCACGCCGTGCAGAGCGGCGTCGCCTGACGGCTGGGTCCCGGCGGCCGGCTCCGGAGCCTCGCCGGGCAGTGCGTGCCGGTCACGATCAAACCCTTTCGCGCGTACGCCGGAAACGGTCTTCAGGGGATCCGCAGGCGCAATCGTGCGGATGTGCCACAGCCGCTCGGGCCCGCTCCGTCCAAAGGCCGGATCACCTGCGATGGCGGTCCGTGTGTCCGTGCATACTTACCGCCGATCCTGACCCTCGGTGGTCGTGGTGGTGCTTGGTGAGAGCTGGAGAGATCTGTGGGCGACGAGATGACCGTGCTTCAGCACGCCGGTGCGGCGGTGGCCGATCGTGACCTGCGGCAGTTGCTGGCCGGGTTGACGGCGGTGCGCGACGGGGACTTCGGCACCCGGCTCCCCGATGACGGCGACGGCCTGCTGGGTGAGATCGCGACGGTGTTCAACGGCATGGTCGACCAGTTGTCGCTGTTCACCTCCGAGGTGACGCGGGTGGCGCGCGAGGTCGGCACCGAGGGCCAGCTCGGCGGGCAGGCGGAGGTGCCGGGGGTCTCCGGCACCTGGAAGGACCTGACCGACTCGGTGAACGCGATGGCCGGCAACCTGACCGACCAGGTGCGTGACATCGCGCAGGTCGCGACTGCGGTGGCCCGCGGTGACCTGTCGCAGAAGATCACCGTCGACGTGCGCGGCGAGATCCTCGAGCTGAAGAACACCATCAACACGATGGTCGACGAGCTGTCGTCGTTCGCCGACGAGGTGACCCGGGTGGCGCGCGAGGTCGGCAGCGAGGGCCGGCTCGGCGGGCAGGCCGAGGTGCCCGGTGTCGCCGGGACCTGGCGTGACCTGACCGACTCGGTGAACTTCATGGCCGGCAACCTGACCAACCAGGTCCGCAACATCGCGCAGGTGACCACCGCCGTCGCGCGTGGTGACCTGTCGCAGAAGATCACCGTCGATGCCCGCGGCGAGATCCTGGAACTCAAGAGCACCATCAACACGATGGTGGATCAGCTCTCCAGCTTCGCCGACGAGGTGACCCGGGTGGCGCGCGAGGTCGGCACCGACGGACGCCTCGGCGGGCAGGCCCAGGTCAGCGGCGTCGCGGGGACCTGGCGTGACCTGACCGACTCGGTGAACTCGATGGCCGGCAACCTGACCGACCAGGTTCGCAGCATCGCGCAGGTCGCGACCGCGGTGGCCCGCGGTGACCTGTCGCAGAAGATCACGGTGACCGCGCGCGGCGAGATCCTGGAGCTGAAGAACACCATCAACACGATGGTGGATCAGCTCTCCAGCTTCGCCGACGAGGTGACCCGGGTGGCCCGCGAGGTCGGCACCGAGGGCCGGCTCGGCGGCCAGGCCGACGTCAAGGGTGTCTCCGGCACCTGGAAGGACCTCACCGAGTCGGTCAACGTCATGGGCGACAACCTGACCGCCCAGGTGCGCAGCATCGCCGAGGTGACCACCGCCGTCGCCAAGGGCGACCTGACGCAGAAGATCCGGGTCGACGCGCGCGGCGAGATCGCCGAGCTCAAGGAGACCATCAACACGATGGTCGACCAGCTGTCCGCGTTCGCCGACGAGGTGACCCGGGTGGCTCGCGAGGTCGGCACCGAGGGCCGGCTCGGCGGCCAGGCGCGGGTGCTCAACGTCGGCGGCACCTGGAAGGACCTGACCGACAACGTCAACGTGATGGCCTCCAACCTGACCAACCAGGTGCGCTCGATCGCGCTGGTGGCGACCGCGGTGGCCCAGGGCGACCTGAGCCGCAAGATCACCGTCGAGGCGAAGGGCGAGGTGGCCGTCCTCGCACAGACCATCAACACCATGGTCGACACCCTCAGCGCGTTCGCCGACGAGGTGACGCGGGTGGCTCGCGAGGTCGGCACCGAGGGCCAGCTCGGCGGCCAGGCGCGGGTGCCCAACGTCGCCGGCACCTGGAAGGACCTGACCGACAACGTCAACTCGATGGCGAACAACCTGACCGGGCAGGTCCGCAACATCGCCCAGGTGACCACCGCCGTCGCCCAGGGCGACCTGACCAAGAAGATCGACGTCGACGCGCGCGGCGAGATCCTGGAGCTCAAGACGACCATCAACACGATGGTCGACCAGCTGTCCAGCTTCGCCGCCGAGGTCACCCGCGTGGCCCGCGAGGTCGGCAGCGAGGGGCGCCTCGGCGGCCAGGCAGAGGTCGAGGGCGTCTCCGGCACGTGGAAGCGCCTGACCGAGAACGTGAACGAGCTCGCCGGCAACCTGACCCGGCAGGTGCGTGCCATTGCCGAGGTCACCAGCGCCGTCGCGACCGGCGACCTGACCCGTTCGATCACGGTCGACGCCTCCGGTGAGGTGGCCGAGCTCAAGGACAACATCAACTTCATGGTGGAGTCGCTGCGCGAGACCACCCGGGCCAACCAGGAACAGGACTGGCTCAAGACCAACCTGGCGCGCATCTCGTCACTGATGCAGGGGCACCGCGACCTCGAGGTGGTGGCCTCCCTGGTGATGAACGAGCTGGCCCCGCTGGTCAACGCGCAACTCGGCACGTTCCTGCTGGTCGACGACACCGGCACGAGCGCGGACCTGCGCGTGGTCGGCACCTACGGGCACCAGGGCGCCGGCCACCGGTACGCCCTCGGCGAATCCCTGGTCGGCCAGGCCGCGGTGGCGAAACGGCGCATCGTGGTCGACGAGATGCCCGCGCAGTACTTCACCGTCTCCTCCAGCCTCGGCTCCCTGGCCCCGATGCAGGTGGTCGTGGTCCCCATCCTGGTCGAGGACCAGGCACTGGGGGTCATCGAGCTGGCCGCCATGGCGCCCTTCCTGCAGGTGCACCACGACTTCCTGGACCAGCTGATGGAGATCATCGGCGTCAACGTCAACACCATGGTCGCCAACGCCCGTACCGACGTGCTGCTCACCGAGTCGCAGCGGCTCGCCGCCGAGCTGCAGGCCCGATCCGAGGAACTGCAGGCCCGCTCGGAGGAGTTGCAGCGCTCGAACGCGGAGCTGGAGGACAAGGCGTCGCTGCTGGCCCGGCAGAACCGCGACATCGAGACGAAGAACTCCGAGATCGAGCAGGCCCGCCAGGAGTTGGAGGCCCGCGCCCAGCAGCTCGCGCTCGCCTCGAAGTACAAGTCGGAGTTCCTGGCCAACATGAGCCACGAACTGCGTACGCCATTGAACTCGTTGTTGATCCTCGCGCAGTTGCTGGCGCAGAACCCGAACCGGAACCTGACCCCGAAGCAGGTCGAGTACGCGACCGTCATCCACTCGGCCGGCACCGACCTGCTCCAGCTGATCAACGACATCCTGGACCTGTCGAAGGTCGAGGCCGGCAAGATGGACATCGCGCCGGAGGCGTTCGAACTGCGCAACCTGCTCGACTACGTCGAGGCCACGTTCCGGCCGCTGACCACGTCCCGCGGTCTGGACTTCCAGGTGTCGACAGCGATGGACGCACCGGTGGACCTGTTCACCGACGAGCAGCGGCTGCGCCAGGTGCTGCGCAACCTGCTCTCCAACGCGGTCAAGTTCACCGAGCAGGGCAGCGTGCGGCTGCGCATCGACCGCGCCCGCCCCGACGAGCTCTCCGCCGCGCTGGCCGACCACGACGCGGTGATCGCCTTCCGGGTGACCGACACCGGCATCGGCATCGCCGAGCAGCAGCTCACCGCCATCTTCGACGCCTTCCAGCAGGCCGATGGCACCACCAGCCGCCGTTACGGCGGCACCGGCCTCGGCCTGTCGATCAGCCGGGAGATCGCCTGGCTGCTCGGCGGCGAGATCCGGGCCCAGAGCGTGCTCGGGCAGGGCAGCACCTTCACGCTCTACATGCCGGTCCAGGCCGCCCCGGCCGCCGGCCTGCCCGCCCCTGCGGCCGAACCCGTCGCCGGGGCCGTCGTGCCGGTGCCGCAGCCGCCGGCCGACCTGAGCAAGCCCCGCCGGCTGCTGGTCGTGGAGGCCCACGCCGAAGGGCTGCTGACGCTGATCGCCCGGGGCGCGGCCGCGACCCTGGCCGACACGCACGGCTTGATCGACGTGGTGACCGCCGTCGACCCGGACACTGCGATCGCCGAGCTGCGCTCCCAGGCGTTCCACCTGGTGGTGCTCGACCTCGCGATGCCGGCCGACCAGGGCGCCGCCTTCCTTAAGGCCCTGCACGAACAGGCCCGGATGCGGGACCTGCCGGTGCTGGTGTACCGGACGCAGCTAGCGTCGCTCGGCAACGACACCCTGGTGCAGGCGTTCGCGCAGACCCGGCCGCTGGAGTCGCTGGCCAGCCTCGACGATCTTCGCGAACGCATCACGCTGTACATGTCCACCGACGCCGGCAGCCCGGTCATGCCGCCGCCGGCGCCGGTCGACACCGTCGCCGAGCTTGCCCATGCCACCGGTGACCTGGCCGGCCGCAAGGTGCTGGTCGTCGACGACGACGCCCGCAACGTGTTCGCGCTGACGAACATCCTGGAACTGCACGGGATGGAGGTCGTCTACGCCGAGAACGGCCGCAAGGGCATCGACGTGCTCGCCCAGCACGACGACGTCGATCTGATCCTGATGGACGTCATGATGCCGGAGATGGACGGTTACGCGGCCACCGCCGCGATCCGTGCCATGCCGAAGTACGCGCGCCTGCCGATCATCGCGGTCACCGCCAAGGCCATGCACGGCGACCGGGAGAAGAGTCTGTCCTCGGGCGCCAGCGACTACGTCACCAAGCCCGTCGACGCGGAGGACCTGTTGGCCTGCATCGAACGGTGGCTGGCGCAGAAGCCGGAATCGGGAGGTCTCGGCTCGGCCGGCTGACGCCGGGTGTCGCTGCCGGACCGGAGAGGAGACGCTCGACGCATCCCTACCTCGGCTGGTAGTCGCGCTGCACCACGGGGGCCTCTGCCGCGAGCGCGGCCCTCGTGGCCTGCCGACCGGCGGCCGCGGCGAGCTCGGCGTCGCCGCCGACCGCCGGAGTGCGGTCCTTGCCCACCGTCGGCACACTCTTGGGCCGGCCCCGGTGGGTGTCCCAGATGTCGCGGGCCAAGATCTGCAGGATGCCGGCGACCGGGATGGCCAGCAGGGCGCCCAGAATGCCGGCCAGCTCGACCGCTACCAGGATCGCGATGAGCACGGTGAGCGGGTTGAGCTGCACGGTGCGAGCGAAGACCACCGGTTGCAGCAGATGATTCTCCAGCTGCTGGTAGAGCACGAAGAAGCCGGTCACGACCAGGCCCGCGGTGGTCGACTGGGTGAACGCGGCCAGGCAGGCGACGACGGCGCCCAGCGTGGCGCCGACCAGGGGGATCAGGTCGGTCAGGCCGACGAAGAGCGCGATCAGACCGGCGTACGGAACGTGCATCACCAGTAGGGTGAGGAAGGTCAGCGTGCCGCAGATGAAGCTGATCAGCAGGTTGCCGCTGAGGTAACCGGTGATCGTCTTGGCGCAGTCGTGGCCGACGCGGCTGATCCGCTCGGCGCGCTGCTCCGGGAAGAGCGCCAGGAAGCCGTCGACGATCTTCGGTGCTTCCAGCACCATGAGGTAGGACAGCACGAAGATCGTCGCGACGCCGGCCACCCCGGTGGCCACCGAGCCGAGGAAGGCCAGGGTCGGCGCGCCCAGGCCGCTCGCGTACCCGCGGATCTTCTCGGCGTTGTCGCGGGCGTAATCGATCAGGTGGAAGCGCGTCATCAGCTCGCCGGCCGGCCCGCGACCGCTGCGCAGATCCTCGATGATCTTGGGGAAGTCGGCGACCATCTGGCTGCCCTCGCGCGCCAGCGGCACGACGAAGGCGGTGGCCAGGCCGGCGAAGAGCGCGACGGCGGAAAGGAACACCAGCAGGGTGGCCAGCCAGCGCCGGCCGAAGGCCAGGCGACGGGTCACCCAGTTCACCGCCGGGTGCAGTGCCACCGCGAAGAACGCGGCGATCACGATCCAGGTCAGCACCCGGCGCGTGTGCTCGGCGAGGGTCAGGACAGCCAGTGTGGCTAGAACCAGCCCGATGACCACGAGCGTGCGCCGGGCGACCAGCGCAGTGTCACTTTGCCCCATATGACCATATATACCCGGGCCGGAGCAGGGCAAACGCCCGTGACAACGGTCGGGGCGCGCGACACTTCCTGAGCCGCACGGCGCTCAGCGGATCAGGATGGCGGCGGCGGAACCGTCACGCGCCCGCCCGCCGGTCCCGCAACTCGTGGGACTCGGCGGGCGGCAGACCGGCGGGAGCCTCGGCGGGCTGGTCCTTCTTCTCCTGGATCTTCTTGAAGTACGGGCCGATGCCCAGCGGCAGCCTGCTGAGGTCGCCCCAACTGGTGTTCTCGAGCTTGGTGCCTTCGCCCCAGGCCTTGAGCGCCATGCTCAGGAACGTCAGGGCGAGCCCGGCCGTGAGCCACCCGGGATCGGTGGACTGGATGCCCTTGGCGGTGACACCGGCAGCGGCGGTCCCGACCATGCCGGAGGAGAGCTTGCCGGGGTTGAGGCGGCCGGTGTCCCACCCTTTGCGGATCTCGTTGGCGGCTTCGCCGGCGGGCGCGAGGCCGTTGAGGGCCGCGGCGGCCACCAACTCCGGGGGCACGGCCGCCGGGCCGGAGAGACCCTGTGCCCTCAGTTGTTGCTGTTTGCTGAGGCCGGCGGCCTGGACGAAGGCGCCCGTGCCGGCGCCGACCGCGCCGACCGCTTTCGGCCAATCGGCGAGTTGCAGGCCCTCACGGGTGAACATCTGCGGCGCCTTGTTGAAGCTCAGAGCCTCGCCGGGCGCCTTGATCAGCTGACCGGCGCCCTGGATGGCCAGGCCTGCCTGGCGAGCCGGGATGTTGTTGTTCGCGAGGAAGCCGATGCCGTTGGTCAGCGCTCCCGCCAGGATCGTGCCGCTGCCGACGTACTTGGGCATGTTGCGGTTGTCGACCTTCGGGGCCTGGGCCGCCTCCGGGTCGGGAGCCGGTTTGGTGAGCGGGGGCACGGGTTTCTGCTGCTCGCTCATGAAGTCGCCGAACGCCGTGGAGGCGTTGACGATGGTCGCGGTGCCACCGAGCGGTACGGCCTTGAGCGGGGTGTAGGCCGCACCGGCCCCGAGGCCGAAAGCCATCGAGGCGGCGGCCGCGCCGCGCTCCTTCCACTTGTCGCCGTCGCGGCTCCACGCCTGCTGCCAGGCCCCCGGCATGGCCTGCGTGGGATCCTCGTCCACCGGCTGCTCGGTCACCGACGGAGCGCTCGCCGACGGAGCCGTCTCTGATGGCGCGATCACCGACTGTTCGATCACCGACGGCGGGGGAGTCGGGGACGGCGTGGGTACCAGCTCCGGGGTGACGGCCGGCGGAGGCAGCGGCGCAGCGGTCTCCTCGTCCAGCATCGGCAGGATCGCCTGCACGAGCGCGGCGAACTCGGGGTCGGCCGCGAGCTCCGCGGCGAAACCGGGATCCACCTCCGCGGGGGCACGGGAGACGAGCCGGCCGACCGCGTCGTTGCCGACCTGACGTTGCAGGGCCAGGAGTGCCTGTGGACCCGACAGGCCGGACCGGGTGGGCGCGGGCGCCGCGCGCAGGACCGGTGACGCCGGTCGGGTGTGGGCGTGCTGCGGCACCGCGGACTCCTCACAGTGGACGGTTCCTGCGCCGCAAGATAGGGGACCCGGGTGAACGTGAGGTGTCTCGCCGGGCTGCCGATCGCATCGGGATGCTCGGGGTGGTTGCCGACAGCGGCGGCACCGCCCACAGCGAGGGCGTTCTCAGCCGGCGCCTGGCCGGGCGCATCACCTCTGCCGGCGGCGGCCGACCGGCAACCTCGGCGACGAAGGAGGCTGCCGGTCAGGCGGGGGTGGTGCCGACCGCGTGACCGTGCACCAGCCGGCTGAACCGCCAGGCGTCGGCGGCGCGGGGGAGATTGTTGAACATCACGTACGCCGGGCCGCCACCGATGGTCTTGGCGAGCTCAGCAAACTCGGCATCGGTGTACACGTGGCGGGCGCCGGTAACGCCGTGCAGCCGGTAGTAGGCCATCGGCGTCAAGCTCGGGCGCAGGAACGGGTCGGCGGCGTGGGTCAGGTCCAGTTCCTCGCACAGGTCCCGGACCACCTCGTCCGGCCACTGACCGCGTGGCTCCCACAACAGCCGGATACCGGCCGGCCGGCGCGCACGGGAACAGAACTCGCGCAGTCGGGCGATGGCGGGCTCGGCCGGCCGGAAGCTCGGCGGGCATTGGAGCAGGATCGCGGTGGCCTGCAGGATCGCGGCGCAGTCGAGCGTGGTCTCCCACGCGCGCTCCACCACGGGCGTCCACCGGAAACCGCCGACCTCGGTGCGTTCCTCGGCGCTCAGCGGGGTGCGCAGCCGCCGGTACGTGGAGCTTCTCGCCTCATGCGTGATCAGCTGCCACGCTTTCATGGTGAACTCGAACTCCGGCGGAACGGTCGCTCGCCACCGACGCAGTGTCGCCTCCCGGGGAGGCTCGTAGAACGTCTGCTGCACTTCCAGGACCTGGAAGCGTTGGGTGTACGAGGTCAGCGCCATGCTGGCTCCGCACATGCCCACCTTGACCGGCGTCATGCGGGACTGCATACCCCTGGTACCGGAGAGCAGTCACAGGCCGGGCGCTCGCCGTGGGTGAACTTGCGGGCGCCGGAAGGTATCGGCGATCCGGCGCGACGGTCACCTTCGCGGTCGCGGCGTGCGAATGTACGACGGCTGTATAGGTGATCTTTAACCTCCTGCTGTCCCTACTCGGCATCAGGAAGGCACCATCAGATGAGAGCAAGAACGATCCTGGCGGGTCTGGCCGCGGTCGTCATGGCAGTCAGCGGGGCGGTCGCCGCCTCGCCTGCCTCGGCGGCGACCACGACCACGGTCATCGAGGACACCGCCCAGGGCACGGGGATCGGGCAGGTCGCGTTCTCGTCCGGCTGGGGTGCCTGCTCCGGCAACTGCGGCGCGGCCGCGGACAACAGCTTCCGATGGACCTCGACGGCCGGTTCGACGGCAACTGTCCGGTTCACCGGCTCGCAGATCACGCTGTTCGGGATGAAGGAGCCGTGGTCGAACGTCGCGACCGTGGCGATCGACGGCGGGACGGCTTCGGACGTGGACTTCTACGCCGCCACCGCCACCACCGAGACCGTCGACGTGTACAGCTCGCCTACGCTGGCGCAGGGTACGCACACGCTGGTGCTGACGATGACCAGCCGGCGTAATCCGGCGTCGTCGACCGACCGCTCGTCGATCACCTTCGACAGCGCGCTGGTCACCGGCGACGACACCCCGGCCACCCCGGTCGAGTCGGTGATCGAGGACACCGCCCAGGGGACCGGCACCGGGCAGGTTCAGTTCTCGTCCGGCTGGGGTGCCTGCTCGGGCAACTGCGGCGCGGCCGCGGACAACAGCTTCCGGTGGACGTCCACGGCCGGTTCGACGGCAACTGTCCGGTTCACCGGCTCGCAGATCACGCTGTTCGGGATGAAGGAGCCGTGGTCGAACGTCGCGACCGTGGCGATCGA
>NZ_BOMH01000066.1 GCF_016862095.1 Actinoplanes cyaneus | reverse complement strand
GGTACGCACACGCTGGTGCTGACGATGACCAGCCGGCGTAATCCGGCGTCGTCGACCGACCGCTCGTCGATCACCTTCGACAGCGCGCTGGTGACCGGCAACGGCGGCACCGCACCCCCGGCCGGTGACAGCGAGCACCGCTCGGGCCTGCCGTGGTCCGACGGCGGCTTCTTCAGCCACAGCGGCGACCAGGCCGAGAAGTTCCAGCAGTGGCGCGGCCGGCCGGTCGACAACATCGTGTCCTTCACCACCCGTACCACCTGGGACGCCCAACTCAACACCTGGTGGGCGAACACCGTGCCGGGCACCTTCGAGAAGGCCGCCGACGACTTCATCCTCTCGGTGCCGCTGTGGACCGACGACGGCGACTACGGCACGGACGACGACTGGCGGGCCCTGGCGCGCTCCATCGCCGAGGCCGATCCGGACGGCTATGTCCGTCTCGGCTGGGAGATGAACTGCTGCTTCTCGCACGCCACGAACGCGACGACCTGGCGTAACCAGTTCTCCCGGGCGGCCGACCTGATCCGCGGTGCCGCACCCGGACTGAAGATCGTGTTCAACCCGAACGAGGGCGTCAGCGGCAACAACACCATCGCCGATCCGCGCACGCTGTTCGTGGACGGCAAGGTCGACGTGGTCGCCATCGACTCCTACGACTGGTGGGAACCGTTCACGTCCGACGCCAGCGCCAACAACCACTTCACCAAGACCTACGGCTGGAACTTCTGGTACGACTTCGCCCAGTCCAAGGGTTTGCCCTTCGCCCTCGGCGAGTTCGGCGTCATCTCCGCCAACGTCTCGGCGAACCACTCCGGTGGCGACAACCCGAAGTTCCTCACCTACGTCTACGACTGGCTGAAGGCGAAGGACAGCGCGAAGCCCGGCTCGATCGCCTTCGTGTCCTACTTCAACGACGACGACGCCGACGGTTGGAAGTCGAACGTCTACCCGACGACTACCAACCCGAAGTCGGCCACGCGCTACCTGCAGGTCGTCGGCGCGGCGGCTCAGTGATCTTGACCGGCTTGCTCCAGCAGTGAGCGGGTCATCTCGGCGGCCTGCGTGAGTCCCATCTCGCGGTAGCCGGCCTCGGCGGCGGTCAGTAACAGGACCGCCGCCGCGGGCCGGCCCTCGATCAACTCGATGCGCCCGGCCACGCGTCCGGCGGACGCGACACCCCACCGGTGCCCGAGCCGGGCCGCGCGTGCCAGGCACTGCGCGGCCAGGGCCCGGGCATGCTCGATCGAGCCGAGTTCCAGATACGCCTCGGCCAGCACGATCTCGGCCACCGTCAGCTGCATCTCGTCGCGCAGTTCCGTGTAGGCGATCACGGCTGCCCGCGCGTGCCGGGCGGCGGTCGCGGGCTGCTGCCGTTGCCGGTAGGCCGCCGCGAGGAAGGTGTGCGCCTCCGCGCCGCCCCACGCGTCATGGGTCGCCTCGAAGATGCGAAGGGCCCGGCTCAGCGCCGCGGACTCCTCCTCGGGCGACGGGCTGATCGGCTGCCGGAACGCCAGATGGATGTAGCCGGTGGCGGGCGTGTCCGCGAGCACGGGCAGCAGCCGGGCCGCCCGGTCGTAGGCCGCGAGCGCCTCGTCCAGGCGCCCCAGTTGCCGGGAGGCGACCGACCAGCCGAGGGCGGCCTCCGCCATCCCGGCCGCGTCGTGCAGTGCGCGGAACAGCTCGTAGGACCGGCGCAGCTCGGGCAGTGCCGTGCGGTTGTCGTCGCGGAAACGGTGCAGGCTGCCCATGCTCAACGCGAGCAGCGCGGCGGTGGCGGGCGACGCGACCGCGTCGGCCGGGATCACGTCGTGCGTGGCGGCCCAGTCGTCGACCCGCCCGCGCAGCACGCAGAAGTTGACGGTGGCGATCGCCAGGCGGGCGGCCAGGTCCACCTGGCCGCTGCCGGCCAGCCGCGGCACCAGCGTACGGATGCCGTCCAGTTCGTTCTCGAACCACTCCACCGGTGCGGCCCCGGCCCGAGCGGTGGGCGAAGTGGGGGCGGGCAGCGTCATCGGCCGGCCCGGCAGCCGCTGGTTGGCCGTGAGCGCGGCCGCCAGGAACACCTGTCCCGCCGCGGCGGCAAGCTCCCCTGCGGGCGGTCCCGGCAGTTCGCCCGCTGACAGGCGGACCAGGTCGTGCAGGGCGTAGCGCTCCTCGCCGGCGCGGGTGAGCACCTGCGCGTCACACAGCTGCTCGGCCAGCCCGAAGGCTTCCGGTTCGCTGATCCCCGCCAGCGCCGCGAGCAGCCACGGCGCGAACGTGCGCAGCGGCAGCAGGCTCATCGTGCGCAGCAGGGCGAGCGCCGCCGGATCGAGCCGGCGGTAGCTGAGCGCCAGACTGGCCCGGACGTCGAGGTCGCCGATCGTCAGCCGGTCGAGGCGCTGGTGCTCGTCGGACAGCCGCGCCACGAGCTTCGCCAGCGCCGGCCCCGGCATCGACGCGGATCGCATGCCGACCGCGCGGATGCCCAGCGGCAGCCCGCCGCACAGCTCGGTGAGGGCGGCGGCAGCCTCGGGTTCGGCGGCCACGGCGGCGGCGCCTGCGATCCGTTCGAGCAGCGCCACTCCCGCCTTCGTGCCGAGCGGCCGCAGCTCCATCTGATGCGCCCCCGGCACGGTCAGCAGCGCCCGGCTCGTCACCAGCAGCACACTGCCCGGCCCCGGTATCAGCTGCCGCACCTGGGCGGCCTCGGCCGCATTGTCGGCCAGGATCAGCACCCGGCGCCCGGTGAGCACCGATCTGAGCTGGTCGACGCGCTCCTGCTGATCGCGGGGCAGCGTTTCCCCGGGGACACCCAGGGCCCGCAGGAATCGTCCGAGCACGTGATCCAGCGGTGTCGCGGTACCGTCCGTGCGCTGCAGATCGGCGTAGAGGCACCCGTCGGGGAACAGTTCCGCCACCTCGTGCGCGACGCGGGCTGCCAGGGCGCTCTTGCCGATGCCCGCCATGCCGCTCAGCACGACCGTGAGCCCGGCGCCGGGGACGGGCTCGCGCCGTCGCAGCAGCTCCACCAAGCGGGCCATCTCCGGCTCCCGACCCACGAAGTCCGCCACGGCCGGCGGCAGTTGGAAGGGCGCCGCAAGGCCGGCCGGGGCGTTCAGCGGTCGCCGGTCGAGGCGCAGCACGGACTGGTAGACCGCGGCGAGCTCCGGACCCGGGTCGATGCCCAGATCCGTGGCAAGCGCCGTGCGTGCCTCGTGGTACGCCACCAGAGCCCCGGCCCGGTCGCCGCAGCGGTAGAGCGCCAGCACCAGCAGGCTGCGCAGACGCTCGCGCAGCGGGTGCTCGTGCACGACCTTTGTCAGCAGGGTCCGCGCCGCGGCCGGGTCGCCGTCGCGGAGCAGCAGCTCGCTGTACAGCTCGACCGCCGCGAGATAGTCGTCCCGCGTCGCGGCGGCCCGCGCCTGCAGCACCGGACCGGCCGGCTCGCCGGCGAAGGGCTGCCCCCGCCAGAGCCCGAGCGCCGCGGCCAGGCTCGACCGCGCCGCCACCGGCTGCTCCACGGCGGCGGCCCGCCCCGCGGCGACCAGGGTGGTGAACTCGGCGAGGTCGAGCTCGCCGGCCCGAACCTCGAACCGGTAGCCACCGGTGCCGGAACCGATCCGGCCAGGGAACAGCTTGCGTAGCTGGGAGAGGTAGGTGCGTAGGTTCGCCACGGCCGAGGTGGGCGGATCTTGCGGCCACACCTCGTCGACCAGGGTGTCGAGCGGCACCGGACGGTTGCCACTGGTCAGTAGCAGCAGGGCGACCAGCCGGGGCTTGGCGGCCACGAGTGGCACCGGGAACTCGCCAGCGCCCAGCACCCGGAACAGCACGCCGCCACCCTAGCTCCGATGATCATCCACAGTGATCGGAGCGGTGGAAGAGGAGGCTCAGCTCACACGCCGTAGCGGCTCACGCACCACCGGGGCCGCCGCTCCTCGCCCGGACCGTGATCGGCACCTTGATACGGTTCGATGTCGCCCGGCGGGTGTCCGGGTGACCTCGGGGGAGGATTGATGAGGAGGATCTCCGCGTGGAGCATCGTCCCGATCGTGGCCGCGGCGGTCATCGGTGTCGCACCACCCGCTTCGGCAGACCCGGCGGCGGTCGCTGACCCGTACGTCTTCACGTCGGCCGACGTGGGTTTCAGTGACGGCAGTGACACCGAGGGCCGCCCGGAGCGGATCGCGGCGATGGACGACTACCTCGGCGAGAAGAAGCCGATCGTCCGCCTCGACCTGCAGTGGGATCAGGTGCAGCCGACCAGGGACGGCGCGCTGAACTGGCAGAAGCTGGACCAGAACATCGACGCCGCCTACGCGCGCGGCGTGCGGGTGCTGCTGATCCTCGACTACGCGCCGAGCTGGGCCAACGGGGGCAGGGAGCCGAACTGGCTGCCGGCCGACGACGAGACCTGGAAGACGATCGTCCGGCAGACGGTGGCGCACTTCGGTCCCAAGGTGCAGGCGTACGAGATCTGGAACGAGCCGAACTTCGCGCGCTTCGCCAGCTACGGCGACAACAGCACCACCGCCCGGATGCAGCGCTACTGGGAGCTGGTCGAGGACGCCTACACCGAGATCGATTCCGCCTGCCCGGACTGTGTGGTGCTGGCCGGTGGCTCGGGCGGCGGTGACGTCTACGAGAAGGACGGCGTCATCCAGAACGACAACGAGGCCAGTGACTGGCTGGACTACGGGTACCGCAGCGGCAAGGCCCGATTCATGGACGCCGTCGCCTACCACCCGTACCCGGACTGGACCGGCGGCCACATCCCGTCGTACGCGCAGGACCCGTGCCACGGCACGGTCAACTGGTACCGCTACTGGTCCGGGTTCGGGCCGGACGACCCGGTCTGCGGTGGCCTGGCCGCGGTGCGCGACGTGATGGTGCGCAACGGCGACGCGGGCAAGAAGATCTGGGGCACCGAGTTCGGGTTCCCGAGCCAGGGCTCCCGGCAGCCGCAGACCCTGGAGCGGGTCCGCGACGCCCTCGAGGAAGGCGTGCGGATGTGGCGGTCCCGGCCGTACACCGGGCCGCTGTTCCTCTACTCGTTCCAGGACACCGCGGCAAGCCACGAACTATGCGTGAAGAACCCGGCCGACGGGGAGTGCCACTTCGGTCTGCGGGACAGCGCCGGCCGGCCGAAGGAGCCGATGTACAGCGATCTGCGGGAGGTGCTGAACGGCGACAACTGGCTGCCTGCTCTCGCACCCGGCCGGTCACTGTTCCGCGGCGCGGCGCTGAGGTCCGCCAACGGCCAGTACACGCTCTGGATGCAGGCGGACGGCAACCTGGTCCTCTACGACGTGCGCGGCGCCACGCCGAAGGCCGTGTGGGTGCAGGGCGGTCAGAAGGCGTACCGGCTCTCGGTTCAGCACGACGGCAACCTGGTCCTCTACGACTACGCCGACCGGCCGCTGTGGGCCACCGGCAGCCAGGGCCGGGGCGACTCGACGCTGCGGCTCGGCGACGACGGCGCACTGGTGCTGCAGCCGGCGAACCAGACCGAGCCGAGCTGGAACTCCGGCGACCTGTTCGCCAGCGGGGTGGAGGAGTTCCAGGCAGGCAACACCTGGACCAACACCGTCTCCGGTACGGCGCCCGGCGGCGGCCTGCGCAACGTCGGCGGCATCACCGGCTCACTGACCGGTCCGGAGTTGTTCAGCGGGACCAATGCGGCCGCGCGTTCGGGTGGCCGGGCGCTGACGTACTCGGGCAAGGACAACAGCGCGAGCTCGTCGTACGCGTACACCAAGGTGTTCGGCTTCGGGGAGCTGACGGTCACGCCGACCACCCGGCTGTCGTACTGGATCTATCCGCAGAGCGGCGCGACCAGTTGGGGGCTGGCCACCGGCACCAACAGCTCGTGCGTCGCGGCCGACCTGATCCTGGTGGATCCCGCCACCGGCGCGCGCACCAACCTGCGTGACTCCGGCGCCAAGGATCAGCGCGGCAATCGCGCCCACCCGGCGTACCAGTGCGGGAAGTTGACTCTGGACGCCTGGAACTTCGTCAGCGTCCCGCTCGGCGGGGTCGCCGCCGGCAAGAGGATCACCCAGCTGGACCTCGGCTACGACCAGGCGGCCGCGACCGGCGGCTACCGCGGTTACGTGGACGACCTCCGCATCACCCGCTGACGCGTACCCGGCGCGAGCGTGATGCTCGCGCCGGGTGCGTACCTTACCCCCGGTGATTGTCGGAAACGGTCTGCAACATTCCTGCAAACGGATTGCATTGACTGTCGCCGATTTACATATCTATGGTCGGGTCAAGGTTTCGCGGACGTTAACCAGCCGGAAAGCGTTTTCCACCGCGCATTGATCAATCGTGATCACCTCACCGCCGGCCGCCTCGGTGGTGATTCCGCGCGTCCGTGTGATTGAACCTTCTCCCACCAGAGGATGCGACATGAAACGCTCCCGATGGATCATCACCGGCGCCGCGATCGCCGCGTCGGCCACGCTTCTCGCCACGATGCTGACCGGCCCGGCGTATGCCGAGACCCTCTTCGGCGACACCTTCGACGACGGCGACGCCAACGGCTGGAGCCGGTCCGGCGGCTCCTGGTCGGTCGTCACCGACGGCTCGCCGGCCCTGCGCCAGACCAGCACCAGCGCCAACGCCCGGATCCTGGCCGGCACCACCTCCTGGACGGATTACACCGTCCAGGCCCGCGTCAAGCCGATCACGTTCGGCTCCTCCGCCCGCACGGTCGGCGTGGCCGCCCGCGTCCAGTCGTCGAGCGCGTACTACGCGCTGGTCCTGACCGGCGGCGGCGCGGTGCAACTGCAACGCGTCTCCGGCGGCACGGCCACCGTGCTGTCCACCGCCGCGACCGGCGCGGGAACGGGCACCTGGCACACCCTGGCGCTGAGCGTGCGCGGCGCCACCCTGCGCGGCTCGGTGGACGGCGCGCAGGTCGTCGAGGCCGCCGACAGCACGTTCGGCTCCGGCCGGATCGGGCTGCTCGCGGCGTACGCCAGCGCCTCCTACGACGACGTCGTCGTGGACACCGCCACGGCCGGGCCCAGCCCCAGCGGCTCCACGCCGCCGAAGACCACGTCCCCGCCGCCGCCCGGGAACTGCGCGGTCACCGGCTCGCCGGCCGGGTTCGCCACCGTCACCGCGTGGGGCCAGAACGGCACGACCGGCGGCGCCGGGGGACCGTCCGTCGCGGTCGACACGGCCGCCGAGCTGCTGACCGCCATCGCCACGGTCGGGCCGCTCACCATCTGTGTCAGCGGCACCATCACCCTGCCCGCCGGGATGTACGACGTGACCAGCAACAAGTCGATCGTCGGGGTCGGCTCGACAGCGGGCATCACCGGCGGCGGCCTGAACATCGGGCTGCCGGTCTCGGCCGTGACCACCCCGCCCGCCGACGCGGTCCGCAACGTGATCATCCAGAACCTGACGTTCCGCAACGCCAGCGACGACTCGATCAACGTGCAGATGTTCTCGCACCACGTGTGGATCGACCACAACGACCTGGCGCAGGGCTACGACGGGCTGATCGACATCAAGCGCGGCTCGTCCTACGTGACCGTGTCGTGGAACCACACCCACCACCACACCAAGAACATGCTGCTGGGTCACGACGACGGCAACGGCGCCCAGGACACCGGGCGGCTGAAGGTCACCTACCACCACAACTGGTTCGACGCGACGCCGCAGCGCAACCCGCGGGTCCGCTTCGGCGAGCCGGTGCACGTCTACAACAACTACTACTTCTACAACACCGACACCGGGGTGGCCTGCCAGAACACCGCCGGCTGCCTGGTCGAGGGCAACTACTTCGAGGACGTCGAGGAGCCGGTCACCAACACCTACGCCGGTCCGGCCGGCCGCTGCGTGGCCCGCAACAACGTCTTCGTCGGGGAGTCCGGCACCCCCGATTGCAGCGGCACCGTGCAGGAGGCGTCGGCCTACTACTCGTACACCGTGGACGATCCGAACGCGGTGAAGGCCATCGTCACCGCCGGCGCCGGCACCGGAAAGGTGTGATCGGCATGCGCAAGCTCCGCACCGCGGGCGTCGTCGCCCTGGCCATGACCGCCCTGCTCACCGTGCCGCAACCGGCCGGCGCGGCGCCGTCCACGGCGGACGGGTTCGCGTCGGTGACAGCGCTCGGCCTCACCGGCACCACCGGCGGGGCGGCCGGGCCGACGGTCACCGTCAGCACCGCCGCCGACCTGGCCCGCTACGCCGGCGCGAACACCCCGTACACGATCATGGTCGCCGGTCGGATCTCGGTGGGCGGCATGGTCACCGTGGTCGCGAACAAGAGCATCCTCGGGGTCGGCTCGACCGCCGAGATCACCGGCGGCGGCCTGCAACTGGGGACGACCACCCGGCCGGGCACCAACGTGATCATCCGCAACCTCCGGTTCAGCGGCGCCTCCGACGACTCGATCAGCGTCACCAACAAGGCGCACCACGTGTGGATCGACCACAACGAATTCCTGCCGGCGTACGACGGCTCCCTCGACATCAAGCGGCAGTCGACCTACGTCACGGTGTCCTGGAACCGGTTCTCCGGCACTGACAAGACCATGCTGCTCGGGCACTCCGACACGTTCACGTCCGACGTCGGCTACCTGCGGGTCAGTTACCACCACAACCTGTTCGACGGCTCCAACCAGCGGCATCCGCGGGTCCGCTTCGGTGAGCCGGTGCACGTCTACAACAACTACTACCGCGACATCGGGCTCTACGGCATCGCGTCCACCGAGAACGCGGGCGTGGTCGCCGAGGGCAACTTCTTCGAGAACGTCGCCTACCCGTGCTACTCGACCGGTGGTTACGCGGAGAGCAACCCGGGCCGGCTCGTGCAGCGCGACAACGCGTTCCGTAACTCGGGGACCTGCGAGGCGGGTGGCACGGTCGCCGAGCCGCGCACCTACTACGGGTACACGCTGGACCCGGCCACGTCCGTACCGTCGCTGGTCACCGCCGGCGCCGGAGTGGGGAGGATCTGATGCACACGTTCCTGACCACCCTGCTGCTCTCCGGCGGCCTGGCCGTCGCCGCGCCGGCCGCCGCTGCCGCCGACGGTTTCGCCTCCGGCACCACGGGCGGGGTCGCCGGGCCGACGGTCGCCGTCGACACCACCGACGAGCTGCTCGACGCGATCGACACGGTCGGCCCGCTGGTCATCCAGGTGTCCGGGACGATCGCCATCACCAGCAAACAGGGCGTACGCCCCGGCAAGACGATCGTGGGCGTCGGCGCGAACCCGACGATCACCGGCGGTGGCTTCGACTTCTACCGCTCGTCCAACGTGATCGTCCGCAACCTGACGTTCGTCGACGCCGAGGACGACGCGATCAACATCGGTCAGCAGTCCCACCACATCTGGATCGATCACAACACGTTCGTACGGCCGGTGGACGGCTCCGTCGACATCGTGCGCGGCGCCGACTTCGTCACGGTGTCGTGGAACCACTTCGCCGGCACCGACAAGAGCATGCTGCTCGGGCACTCCGACGGCGCCTCCTCCACCGACGTGGGCCACCTAAGGGTCACCATCCACCACAACTGGTTCGACGGCTCCCGGCAGCGGCACCCGCGGGTCCGGTTCGGTGAGCCCGTGCACGTCTACAACAACCTCTTCGAGGGCAACGAGCTCTACGGCGTCGCGTCCACAATGAACGCGGGCGTCGTGGTCGAGGCGAACACCTTCACCGCGGTCCCGCACCCGTGCTACTCCACCAGCGGATACGCCGACAGCGGGCCGGGGCGGCTGGTGCAGCGTGGCAACGTGTTCACCGGCTCGGGCGGGTGCGAGGCCGGCGGTGCGGTGGTCGAGCCGCGCACGTACTACGCGTACACCCTCGACCCGGTCTCCTTGGTGCCGGCGCTGGTCCGGGCCGGGGCGGGTGCCGGCCGGACCTGACCGCGCCCCTCCGCCGCACGCTCGGCGGGCTGGTTCTCGCCGTCGTTGTCCACCGCGACAACGACGGTGAGAACCAGCCGGCAAGCTCACGCCCGGAACAACGTCGTCGTGTCTCAGGACGGGCGGCGGCGCAGGCCGTCGAGCAGCAGGGTGACGGCGCCGTCCGCGTCCTCCCGTGAGCCCGGTTCGTCACAGGCCGTACAGATGCCCTGCAGGACCATCATGACGGCGCCGGCCCCCACGTCGTCGCGGATGGTGCCTTCCTCGACGCCCGCGGCCAGCAGGCCGGCCATGGCCCGGTCCAGTTCCCGGCCGCCGTCGGCGAGGGCGTCCGAACGCGTGGCCATCAGGGTGGCGAGCGTGCGAGCCAGGCCCAGGTGGGTGTGCAGATGGTTGACGAAGCCGCGCAGGAACGCCGCCAGCGCTTCCGCCGCGGGCAGTGTGGCCTGCAGCTCGCCGGCGCGGGCGCACATCGCGGTGAGCTCTTCACGATAGACCGCCTCAGCCAGTGCCGCACGGGTCGGGAAGTGCCGGTAGAGCGTGCCCGTGCCCACGCCCGCCAGCTTGGCGAAGTCGTCGAACCGCAGGTCGAAGCACCCGCTGGCGAACAGCTCACGAGCCTTGGCGAGCAGGGCGTCACGGTTGCGCCGGGCGTCGGCACGCAACGGCTTGGCAGCGGTCACCCGGTGCCTCCTTTGACAAGTGGAGATAGTCTCCATATCTTGGAAGTGGAGACGATCTCCAATTGTAGGCGACCTCGCCGAGCCGGGGGCGTCCTGGCCATGAGGTGCGTTATGAAGATCCTGATGTTCGGCCGGGGCGTCATCGCCGTGGCGTACGGGTGGGCGTTGGAGCAGGCCGGGCACGAGATCGAGTTCTACGTCCGTCCCGGCCGGGCGGCGCAGTACGGGATGGCGATCGACCTCGAGCTGCTCGACGCGCGGCGCCGGGTGCGGGGCCGGCGCGTCGCCGAGAAATGGCCGGTGCGGTACCGCGAATCGCTGGAGCCGGACCACGACTTCGACCTGATCGTGCTGAGCGTGCAGCACTACGGTTTCGCCGAGGCGGTGTCCTTCCTGGCGCCGCGCGTCGGCAAGGCGACGGTGCTCGTCTTCAACAACCTGTGGGTCGAGCCGTCGGCCGCGGTCGACGCCCTGCCGGCCGAGCAGGTGGCCTGGGGTTTCCCCGGCGCCGGTGGCGGCTTCGGCGACGACGGCGTGCTGCGGGCCGCCCTGCTCCCCATGGTCTTCTTCGGCACGCTCGGCGAGCCGCCGGCCGAGCGGGCGCAAGCCGTGCGCGCGGCGTTCCGCCAGGCCGGGTTCCGGATCCGGGAGAGCGCCGACTTCCGGGGCTGGTTGACGATCCACTTCATCCAGAACGCGGGCCTGCACACGCAGAGCCTGAAGCTCGGCTCCCTCGCCGAGCTGGCCGGGAGACCACGCACCGTGCGCGAGGCGATTCTTGCCACCCGCGAACTGCTGCCGCTCGCCGAGGCACGCGGCGTCGACCTGCGACGACATCGCGGCGAGGTGCTGCCGTTCACCGCTCCTGTCTGGCTGGTGGCGCCGGTGCTCGCCTGGCTCTTCGGTCACTTCCCGCCGATGCGCACGGTGATGGAGGCGCACGCCAACCCCGAGGAGTTGCGCGCGGTGTGCCGTGACACCCTCGCCGAAGCCCGCCGCCTGGGCGTGCCGGTGCCGCGATTGGAGGCAGCCGAGCCCTACTTCGCCGCCGAGAGAACTGTCTGAAGGGGAGGTCCGGCCGTTCCTCCACCGTGGTGGTGCCGCCATCGATCGGATTAGCTTTTCGACGTGCTGGGTACAAGGCGGCCCGGCGGGAAAGGCCCGCCAGCGGAACGGAGCAAGTCATGCTGGTTGTGGGTCTCATCCTCTTGCTGTTGGGCATCTTCCTGTCGATCCCGATGCTGTACACGATCGGCATCGTTCTCCTGGTGATCGGTGCCGTGCTCTGGATCCTCGGTGCCGTCGGCCGCCCGGTCGGTGGCCGAAAAGTCTGGTTCTAGCCTTACCAGCAGGCAGCGCTGACAAGGGCGTCCCACCCACGGGTGGGCGCCCTTTCGCGTACCGGCCCGGCGCGCAGACCAGGTGGCGTCCGCTCGAATGCGCCGCGCAGGGCCGTTCTGCGCCGGGCACCGTCCTGCCGCAGAGCGCGGTAACGCCGCCACAGCACTGATGCCTCCAGCAGCAGCACTGTCAGCACGACGAGCTCGGCGGCGATGACGACCGGGCGTGGCAGCGCGACGCCGGAGACCAGCAGGACGGCGAGCAGCACCTCCATCGGCAGGATCGCGAAGAGGGCTGCTCGGACGATCGCCGGCATCAGGCGCGCTCCTTGAGCGTCGTCACCAACAGGCGCAGCACCTCGACCTGGGCCGAGGCGAGCTCGGAGGTCATCAGGTCCAGCCAGTGGCTGCTCCCCGCCTGTTCGAGACCGGCCACCATCGCCGCGGCCATCTCGGCGGGCAGATGTGCCGCGAACTCGGCGGCGAGCGCGGCGACCCGCGGGTCGGACGGGTCCGCACCGGCAATCGCGTCCATCCGCGCGGTGAGGGCATGGCCGCTGGGGGTCCGCTCCGGTTCGGGCAGCAGCCCGAGGTGGTGGTAGTGCCGCACGGTACGGGTGGTCACTCCGACCAGCGCGGCCAGCTCGCCGATACGCATTGCTCTATTGGAGACGTTGACGTCACGTCAAAGTCAAGCGTGCCCGATCAGGTGGTGCACGGCGTGCCGTTGAGGGCGAACGCCGCCGGACGCGGATTGGCGCCGCTGTGCGTGGCGTTGAAACCGAAGCTGAGCGTGGCGCCCGGCGCGAGTCCGGCGTTCCACGTCTCGCCCACGGCGGTGACCGTGGCGCCGGACTGGGTGACCCGGGCCGACCACGACTGGGTCACCGTCTGCGCCGCGGGCCAGGTCCAGGTCAGCTTCCACGAGGGGATCGCGGTGGCGCCGGTGTTGGTGACGCCCACCGTGCCGGTGAAACCGGTCGACCAGTCGCTGGTGCTGTAGGCGACCCGGCACCCGGCCGGCACGGGACTCGGCGAGGTGGAGGGTGACGGTGACGGGGTGGTGGACGTGGACGGTGTCGGATCGGGATCGTTCGTGGTGAAGGTCAGGCCATGGCCGTACGGGAAGAGCGGGGTTTTGCCGTCCCCGTCGTTGATCGGCTCCTGGCCGGCGGACTGTGGCCAGGTCACCGGCAGTTTCCCGGTGGGGGCGTAGGCGCCGAGCAGCACGTCGGCCACGCCCGCGCCCTCGCTGCCGGGCAGCCACGCGGCGAGCAGGGCGTTCCAGCCGGGCAGGTCGGCGGCGACGTCCAGCGGGCGGCCGGAGACGAGCACGGTGATCACCGGGACGCCGGCCGCGCGCAGCCGGGACAGCACCGCGCGATCGTCGGCGTCCAGGCCGGGCAGCGTCGAGCGGTCGCCCTTGCCCTCGGCGTACGGGGTCTCGCCGACCACCGCGATCGCGGCCGTGTAGCTGCCGTCGATCCCGGAACCGTCCCGGCTGTAGGTCACCGAGCTCGCGGCGGCCCGCAGCCCGGCCAGGATCGACGTTCCGCTGATCGTGGCGCCGCTCGCACCCTGCCAGCTCATCGTCCAGCCGCCGCTCTGGTTGCCCAGGTCGTCGGCGCTCTTGCCGGCCACGAAGATCTTCGCGGAGGGTGCCAGCGGCAGGATGCCGTCGTTCTTGAGCAGCACCTGCGACTCGCGGACGGCCTGCCGGGCGACCGCCCGGTGCTCGGCGCTGCCGATCTGCGCGATGCCGGACCGGTCGGCGTACGGGTGCTCGAAGAGCCCGAGCTCGAACTTCTTGGTGAGGATCCGCCGGTTCGCGTCGTCCACCCGCGACATCGGGATCTGCCCGGACTGCACGCCGGCGCGGAGGTAGCCGACGAACCGGCTCACGTCCTCGGGCACCATCAGCATGTCCAGCCCGGCGTTGACCGCGTCGGCGACCTCGGCCGCGGTGAAGCCGGGCCGCCCGTCCAGCTGGTCCACCGCCGCCCAGTCGGACACGGTGAACCCGGTGAAGCCGAGCTCGCCCTTGAGCACGTCGATGATCAGGTGGCGGTTGGCCGTCATCTTCTGCCCGCCGACGCTGTTGAACGAGATCATGATCGATCCGGCGCCGCGCTCGACGGCGGCCCGGAACGGGGGCAGGTGGATCGCCCGCAGCTGCGCCTCGGTGAGCTGGGTGTCGCCCTGGTCGACGCCGTTGGTGGTGCCGCCGTCGCCGAGGTAGTGCTTCGCGGTGGCCAGCACGCCCTCGTCCTGCAGCCCCGTGACGATCGTGGTCATCGACGAGACCAGCTCGGGCGTCTCGCCGAACGACTCGTACGTGCGGCCCCACCGGTCGTCGCGGGCCACACAGACGCACGGCGCGAACGTCCAGTCCTGCCCGGCGGCGGTCACCTCCTGTGCGGTGATCTGGCCGACCCGCTGCACCAGGGCCGGATCGCGGGTCGCGCCGAGCCCGACGTTGTGCGGGAAGATCGTCGCGCCCGCCACGTTGTTGTTGCCGTGGACCGCGTCGATCCCGTACAGCATCGGGATCTTCAGTGGCGTGGCCAGGGCGGCCCGCTGGTAGCTGTCGTACATGTCGGCCCAGGCCGCCGGGGTGTTCGGGGTGGGCGCGGAGCCGCCGCCGGAGAGCACCGAGCCCAGCCGCAGCGAGGTGACGTCGGCCGGGCCCGCGGTGGCGCGTTCACCCTGCACCAGCTGGCCGGTCTTGTCGTCCGGCGTCATCCGGCCGAGCAGGTCGGTGACCCGGTCGGCGACCGGCAGGGACGGGTCGAGGTAGGGGAGCACGTCAGCGGCGGACGGGCTGGCCGCGAGACCGGTGAGCAGGACCGCGGCCAGCGTTCCGGCGACCGTGCGAACGATCCGGGGCATGGCGGCTCCCATCCGACGATGATGGGAGCGCTCCCATCGTTAACCCCGTTGTAATACATCGGAGGGTGCGTTGCCAAGAGGTCACTGCGGACACAGCTCGGCAGGCTCCGCGCCGGGGAAGTGCCGGTTCCAGTCGACGCCGACCGGCTGCGCGCAGACCTGCCCGATCACCGCATCGAGATCGCTGTCGACATGCCAGAGCGCCGACTTCCCGTCCAGCAGGGACAACCGCTCCCCGTCGAGGCGCGGGGAGGACAGGCGCAGGCCCTGAGTGCGCAGGGACAGCAGTCTCTCGCCGCTGCGGGCGTCCCAGATCCTGGCCTCCGCGCCGTCGACGACCGCCACGGTGCGCCCGGCGGGATCGAAAGCCGGAGTGCTCGTCTCGTCCAGGCCGTCGGCTCGCGCCACGACACGCGGGGCGCGTGGATCCGTGACGTCCAGGATGGTCACGGTGGCGTTGCCCAGGTAGGAGGTGACGGCGATCAGCCCCGCGGTCCCGGCCTGGACGACCGCGGGATGGGGGACGCGCAGCACTGTGGCGAGGAGCCGCCCGTCCGGCGTCCAGCTCTCGATGGCGTCCTGGTCGCCGTCGCGTCGGCTCAGGACGATGCCGGAGCCGTCGGCGAGCACGGCCGTGGCGACCACGTCACCGACCGGCAACCGGCGGACGGACGGGTCGCCCGGACGCCACACCCGGGCTGTCCCGTCCGCTCCCACGGCACTCAGCAGCGAGCCGGTCCGGTCCAGGCCGCCGAGCATCCCGAGACCGGCCGGTGCGGTGATCTTGTGAGGGTGATCGAGGTCGGTCAGATCCCAGAGGTCGGATCGGGTGTTGCCGGTCCAGTAGATCGCCCGGCGCTCGTCGGCGCTGGTCGAGTGGTGGTAGCTGTTCGCCGTGGTGAGCCTGCCCGCCGGTGCCCACGTCTGCCCGGTACGCCGCCAGAGCTGCTCGTCACCCGTCTCGGCGGCGTAGGTGACCGCGTACCGTCCCGGAGGGGTGAGGTATCCGCGTCCCAGAGTGGTGGCGCCGACGGCGGCGTGTGCCAGCAGCAGCACGTCGCGTGCCTCGGCGGTGGGCGCGAGGCGGTAGGCGGCCAGCGCCAGCGCCGCCGCGTCGCGGGGACGCCCGGCGATCATGTCCCGGGCCGTGTCGGCAGCCCGCAGGGAGAGCGCCTCGTTGCGCTGGCGGGTGGCCCGGTGCTGCGCGGCCGCCGCGGCCAGCGCCGTGCCGGCCAGCAGAACTGTCAGCGCCGTGAGCCCGGCGGCGAGCCGGCGCAACCGGCGGGCAGCGCGCCGGTCGGCCCGCACGCGCGCGTGCTCGGCGCGCAGTCCGGCGTCGAGAAACTCGCGTTCGCGCCGGTTCAGCCGATCCCGCAGAGGCGCCGCCTGTTCCAGGGGAGCGCCGCGGTAGAGGATGTCCGGGTCGCGATCGTGTGCCTCCCACACCGCGGCAGCCTCGGCGAGGCGATGCTGCAGGCGCAGGGTGTCCCGGTCGCCGGCGATCCAACCGGCCAGTCGTGGCCACGCGCGCAGCAACGCCTCGTGGGTCAGCTCGACGCTGTCGCGGTCGATGGTGATCAGCCGCGCGCCGGCGAGACGATCGAGCAGGGCGTCCGGCACGGGCAGCTCCGTGCGTCTCGCCCGCCGTCCGGTGTCCCCGACGCCGTCGCCCGGTACCACGAGACGGGTGAACAGCAGGCGGGCCGCCTTACGATCGTCCTCGGTGAGCTGCTCGAAGGTGCGTTCGGCGGTCCGGGCGAGCGCGTGCTCGATCCCGCCCGCGTCCTCGTAGCCGGTCAGGGTCAGAACCACTCCGCGGCGGCGCTGCCAGGTCTCGGTGAGCGCGTGTGACACCAGCGGAAGCGCGCCCGGCTGCCCGGCGACATCCGCGACGAGGCGAGCGACCAGCGCCGTCTCGACAGAGGCCCCGGCGCGCGCGGCCGGCTCGGTGATCGCCGATCGGAGCTCCTCGGTGGACATCGGCCCGAGCAGCACCTGCGCGCGGTGCAGTGCGGTGACCAGTTCGGGGTGCCGTGCGCAGTGGCCGTAGAAGTCGGCGCGCACGCCGACCACGATGCGGGCCCGGGGCCCCGCGGCGGCGGTCAGCGCCCGGATCAGCCAGCGCCGTTCGGCGTCGCCGCAGACCGTGAACACCTCCTCGAACTGGTCGACCACCAGCAGCACGTCGTCGGCTGCTTTCGCGAGCCAGCCGCGGAGCGCCTCGGCGCCGGCGGCCAGGTCCCCGCGGACCCGGTCGACGGGTTCGTCGGCCAGCTGCGCGATAGCCGCTGCCAGTTCGGTGATCGGATCGGTTCCCGGCGTGATCAGGATCGGGGTCCGCTCGCTGCGGGCGATCAGCCCGGCTCGCAGCAGCGACGACTTGCCCGCGCCGGAGGAGCCGAAGACGCCGACGAAGGGGCGCTCGCCGACCAGCCTCGTCAGGGTCTCGGTGACGGCCTCGCGGCCGAAGAACCGGTCGGCGTCGCCGACCTGATAGGCGGTCAGGCCGGCGTACGGGGCGGGCACGCCCGTGGGCATGCCGGGATGCGCCGCGGCGAGGCGCCGCCACCGCTCGGTCCACTCGCCGACGTCGCCGCCGCAGGCCCGGACGACAGCGGTGGTGATGGCAAGGCTGGGCAGGCGGCGGCCGGACAGCGCGTCGGACAGCGCCGCCGCGGAGTAGTTCGTCCGTCTCCCCAGTTCCCGATACGAGAGCCGGCCGGCGCCCAGGCGAAGCCGCCGCAGGTCACCGGCGAGCCGCAGGAGGGGAGTGTCCTCGGACTCCAGCGGACGTTCCTGTCGGGGCACGTCACCTCCCTGCGCCGTCGCGCCGTGTCCGGTGTTCGTTGTTCAGTTCCCGGCGCCGAACCCGAACATCGGCGCGACTGCCTACGGTCGTCTCCACAGTAGATGCGTCGGCTCGACCCCCCGAACTGCAAGGAGCTGCACATGCGAAGGTCCCGCGTCGTCGTCGTGGCGGCGGCTGCTCTACTGGCCTGTTCAGCCGCCGCCTGTGGCTCCAGCGAGAAGACCACCGACAAGCAAGCCTCCGGGGTCGCGGACAACGCCGGGGCGCTGATCGGTGTCACGATGCCCACGCGATCGTCGCAACGGTGGAACGGCGACGGCCAGAACGTCAAGAAGGAGCTCGAGGCGCTCGGCTACAAGGTCGACCTGCAGTACGCCGAGGACGACATCCCGACCCAGGTGAACCAGGTGGAGAATCAGATCACCAAGGGTGTCAAACTGCTGATCATCGCCTCCATCGACGGCACCGCGATGACCTCGCAGCTGCAGAGCGCGGCGGATGCCAAGATCCCGGTCATCGCCTACGACCGGCTGATCCTCAAGTCGCCGAACGTCGGCTACTACGCCACCTTCGACAACTTCAAGGTCGGTGTGCAGCAGGCGACCTCCCTGCTCACCGGCCTCGGGCTGCTCGACGCCGGCGGTGCGCCGGGCGCCGCGAAGGGCCCGTTCAACGTCGAGTTGTTCGCCGGGTCGCCGGACGACAACAACGCCACCTTCTTCTACAACGGGGCGATGTCGGTGCTCCGGCCGTACCTGGACAAGGGTGTGCTGAAGGTGCCGAGCGGGCAGACCGGCTTCCCGGCGATCGCGATCCTGCGATGGCAGGCCAGGACCGCCCAGGACCGGATGGAGAACCTGCTGACCTCCACCTATCGGTCCGGCCTGAAGGTGGACGGTGTGCTGTCGCCCTACGACGGCCTGTCGATCGGCATCGTCTCGGCGCTCAAGAGCAACGGGTACGGCACCACCGGGCAGCCGTACCCCGTGGTCACCGGCCAGGACGCCGAGGTGGTGTCGGTGAAGTCGATCGTCGCGGGCGAGCAGTACTCCACGATCTTCAAGGACTATCGCGACCTGGCGAGGACCAGCGCGCAGATGGCCGACGCCGTCCTCAAGGGGAGCAAGCCGGCCACCAACAACGACAAGGACTACGACAACGGGGTGAAGGTGGTGCCGTCGATGCTGCTCGACACCACGATCGTGAACAAGGGCAACTACGAGAAGGCGCTGATCGACAGCGGCTTCTACACGAGGGCCCAGCTGAAGTGACCGGCCACCGGTTCCGTGCCGGATTTTCACAGTCGTGACTCAATCTTGCAAAGACCGATTCAACTATTGCGTACATGTGTCCGGCGCTGCCACGATGGCCATCGATCCATTCCCCCACCCGGCCGTCCAGGAGTCCCCATGGCTGTTTCCCGGCGCACGTTGCTGTCTGCCGCCGCGCTCGCACCTCCCGCCGCTGTCCTCGCCGGCGCCTCGCCCGCGCGGGCGGTTTCCCCCGCCGGCGACGTCGTCGGCAAGATCACCGTCGGGTATCAGGGCTGGTTCGCCTGCCCGGGCGACGCGGCCCCGATCGGCGGCTGGTGGCACTGGAGCCGTGACCGCTTCCAGCCGCCATCACCGGGCAACACGACGATCGTGTCCTGGCCGGACGTCCGCGACTACACGCACACCTATCCGACGGCGTACCCGAATCTCGGCGGCGGGCAGCCGGCCGCGCTCTTCTCCTCCTACGACCAGCAGACGGTGGACACCCACTTCGACTGGATGCGGACCTACGGCATCGACACCGCGGCGCTGCAGCGGTTCAACCCGTTCGGCGACGAGGGCCCGACCCGGGACGCGATGGCGCAGAAGGTTCGGGCCGCGGCCGAGCGCACCGGCCGCAAGTTCTACCTCATGTACGACGTCAGCGGCTGGGCGACCATGCAGGCGGAGATCAAGACCGACTGGCTCACCAGGATGTCGGCGCACGCCGCGTCCGGCGCCTATGCCCGGCAGAACGGCAAACCGGTCGTCTGCGTCTGGGGTTTCGGCTTCGCCGACGAGAACCACGCCTTCACCCCGGCCGCCTGCCTCGACGTGATCACCTGGTTCAAGGCGCAGGGCTGCTACGTCATCGGTGGCGTCCCCACCTATTGGCGCGAGGGCAGGAACGACAGCCGCGCCGGGTATCTCGACGTCTACCACGCCTTCGACATGATCTCGCCGTGGATGGTCGGGCGCACCGGTGACCTGGCCGGACTGGACTGGTTCTACGCCAACGTCAACACCGCCGACCAGGCCGACTGCACCGCGCACGGTATCGACTACCAGCCCTGCGTCCTGCCGGGTGACCTGTCGGCCGGGCACCGGAGGCACGGCGACTTCTACTGGCGCAGCGTCTACAACATGATCCGGCTCGGCGCCCAGGGCCTGTACGTCTCGATGTTCGACGAATACAACGAGGGCAACCAGATCGCCAAGACCGCCGAGACGGCCGCGTCCGTGCCGGCCGGCACCGGCATCCGCGCGCTCGACGAGGACGGCACGTTCTGCTCCGCCGACTACTACCTGCGGATCACCGCCGACGCGGGGCGGATGCTCAAGGGGCAGTTGGCGCTCACCGCCGTCCGGCCGACCCCGCCGACGGTGACCACGACGCCGCCGAACACCGACCTGGCTCGTGGCCGAGGCACGTCGACCAGCGGATACACCCAGGTCTACGGCCCGGGCAACGCTGTCGACGGTGATGCCGGCACCTACTGGGAGAGCACCAACAACGCCTTCCCGCAGTGGATCCAGGTCGACCTGGGCTCGGTGGTCCCGGTCGGGCGGGTGGTGCTCGGACTGCCACCGGCGTGGGGTGCGCGCAGTCAGACCCTCGCGGTGTCCGGCGGCACGACCGGGTCCTCGTTCGACACGCTGTCGGCTGCCGCCGGGCGCGGCTTCGACCCGGCCTCGGGCAACACGGTGACGGTCACCTTCCCGGCGTCGACGATCCGCTATCTGCGGGTCACCTTCACCGCGAACTCCGGCTGGCCGGCGGGGCAGCTCTCCACCCTGGAGGCGTACGCGCGCTGAGGCCTCCGGCCCCGTGTCCGTCGTCCTGCCCATGACGACGGACACGGGGGCCGAGGCCCCGGTCGCGGTCAGACCGCGGTGCGTCCGCCGTCGACCGGCACGACCGCGCCGTGCATGAAGGACGCCTCGTCCCCGGCCAGGAAGACGATCGCCGCGGCCACCTCCTCGGGAGCCGCGGCCGGCCCGCGGGCGCGGCCGCGGCAAGGTCACCCAGCCCCTCGCCGAGCGCGGCGGTTCCCTCGGTACGGGTCGGGCCCGGGCTGACCGCGTTGACCCGCACGCCGCTGGGACCGAACTCGGCGGCCCACGACCGGGTCAGCAGCCCGACGGCGGCCTTGCTCGAGCCGTACAGCGCCATGCCCGCCATGCCGAACTCGGCGACCATCGTGGTCACGTTGACGATCGCGCCGTGACCGCGGGCCGCCATTCGCGGCGCCAGTTCGGCGACCAGGAAGTACGGCGCTTTCACGTTCAGCGCGTAGACCTGCTCGAACTGCTCCTCGGTGGTGTTCCCGGTCGGCCCGAACGGGAACACCCCGGCACTGTTGACCAGGATGTCGATCGGCCCGGCGAGTTGTTCCGCGGTGGCCGCCAGCGCCCGTGCGGACCGCTCGCCGTCCAGGGTGGCCGCGACGAAGTACGCCGTGCCCCCGGCCTGCTCGATCTCCCGCACCGCCCGTTCGCCGCGGTCCGCGTCCCGCCCGGCGATCACCACGGTGGCGCCCTGTGCGGCCAGCGCCACCGCGGTGGCCCGCCCGATGCCGCTGTTGCCGCCGGTGATCAGGGCTGTCCTGCCGGATAGTGCAGTTGCCATGTTCGTACACCTTCTCTGTCCCGCGGCCCCGGTGGCGGGGCTCGCGGAAGGTGTAAGCATCGCGGCCCGGCGTGCCCATCCCGTCCGCCATAAGCCCTCCTTATCGGCCCCCATCAGGGGCGATGTGGTGCGATGCTCGGATGGATCTCCGCGAGTTCAGGGTCTTTCTGGCCATCGCCGAACGGGGCAGCCTCTCCGGTGCGGCCCGCCGGCTTCGGGTGAGCCAGCCGGCCGTGTCGCAGACGGTGGCCGCCCTGGAGCAGCAGGTCGGCGTGGAGTTGCTGGAACGCAGCAGCACCGGGGTGCGGCTCACCGAGGCGGGCGTGGTGCTGGCCGGCGAGGCACGGGCGGTCCTGGCCCGCTACGAGCAGGCGCTGTCCGCGGTCGGCCGGTTCGCGCTGAGCGCCGACACGCGACTGCGGGTCGGCGTACCGCTGGAACTGCCTCCCGGCCTGCTGCCGAGTGCCTTCGCGGCGCTCGCCGGGTCGCATCCGCGGACCCGCACCGAGGTCCGCCACCTCACCTCCGCCGCCCAACTCGACGCGCTGCGCGACGGCGACCTGGAGCTCGGCCTGCTGCGCTCGCACCCAATGGACAGCGACTTCGACGCGATGCTGGTGGTGGAGGAGCCGCTGGGCGTCCTGCTGTCCGCTTCCGATCAGAGATCGGATTCCGCCGGCGTACGGCTGGAGAAGCTCGCCGGTCTCGACTGGCTGGCGTTCGCGAGGGCCGACAGTCCGCCCTGGTTCGACGAGGTCAACGCCGTGCTGCGCAGTCACGGCGTGGATCCGGGCCCGGCGGTGCCACCCGGGCAGTTCCTGATCGCGGAGGTGAAGTTCGCGGCGGTCAGCTCCGGTCAGGCCTTCGCGTTCGCGCCGCGCGACTGGTCCCAGCCCTTGCCGGCCGGCGTGCTGTGGACACCGTTGGTCGGCTCTCCGCTGATCCGGCGGACGTGGGCCACGTGGCCGGCCGATTCCCGTCGCCGGGATCTGGCCGCCCTGATCGCCCACCTCGATCCCCTCGATCCGCCTGCCGCGTGAATCCTTTGCGGCCGAGGGCGAAACCGTAAGCATTGTTTACAAGTATCGATGATGGTGATTGGATGCGGGGAGGTGGATCGAGTCGTGCGAGGTGCACATGTGGGTTCCGGCTTCACCCTTCCGGCGTTCGGCAGCGGTTCTCGCGCTCACCCTGGCCGCCACGATCGCCGTCGTGGCACCTCCGGCAACAGCGACGGCAACCGCGACGGCGGCCGCGGCCGCGGCGGTGACGGACGGTGCCGCCCGGTTCGAGGTGCTCACCCCGACGCTGATCCGCATGCAGTACGCCGGTGACGGCGCCTTCACCGACGCCACCACCTTCAACGTGGTCAACCGGGCGTTCACCGCACCCGCCTACACCACGTCGGTGACCGCCGACGGGTTCCGCGAGATCCGGACCAGCGCGCTGACCCTGCGGTACAAGCAGAACAGCGGCCCGTTCACCGCTGCCAACCTCAGCGTGGCGATCACCGCGACGGGCGTCACCGCACGCCCGGTCTATCCGTCCTACTGCCCGGCGTCGACGTCGTGCGAGGGGGAGAACGCGCTCTTCACCGGCGGAGTGACCCCCGCCTACGACCACCAGGGCCACACCGGCACCGGGTTCGCCGGCGGGTTCGAGAGCACCGGTAGCGGCGTGCGGTACGACGTGGACGTGCCCACGGCCGGCACGTGGCGGCTCGCGCTGCGATACGCCAACGCCGTCGGCAGCGACAACCAGTCCACGACCCGGACCCTGACCGCGCACGTCAACGGCGCGACCGGGCCGCGGTTCAATCTGCCGCCGACCGCCTCCTGGGACACCTGGTCGACCGCCTCGGTCACGGTGGCGCTGCGGGCGGGTGTCAACACGATCGACGTCGCGCGCGACGCCGCCGACTCGGGCCGGGTCAACCTCGACAGCCTCGCGGTCCTGCCCGCCACGAGCACGACCTATCCGGGGCCGGCCACGGACCTGCGCACCACCGGTTACGGCGCCGGCCCGGCCAGCCAGCTCGGCGGCTGGTACCGCTCGCTGGACAACCTGCCGAACGGCCTGCCGGACGCGAACGCGCTGCACCCGGGCGTGCTGAACCGCGGCGGCTGGTACCTGCTCGACGACACCCGCACCGCGCTGCTGAGCGCGAACCACACGGTCGGCGACCGGCCGGGCCACGGCGCCCAGCCCTACCAGGACGGCTACTTCTTCGGGTACGGCCAGAACTACAAGCAGGCCCTCGCCGACCTCAACGCGCTGACCGGCCCGGCGAAACTGCTGCCCCAGACCGCGTACGGCGTCTGGTTCTCCCGTTTCTGGGGGTACAGCACGTCCGACTACCAGAACACCGTGCTGCCCGCGTTCCGCAGGAACTTCACGCCCCTGGACTGGCTGGTCGTGGACACCGACTGGAAGAAGCCGGTGCAGTGGGACGGCTGGAACTGGAACACCGACCTGTTCCCCGATCCGCAGGCGTTCCTGACCTGGACGAAGCAGCTGAACCTCGACACCAGCTTCAACATCCACCCCGCGATCGACGCGAGCGACCCGCGATTCCCGGCGGCGAACGCGGCGGCCGGTGGGCTGCCGGTGCAGCCGGACGGGCACACCCACTACTTCGACTGGTCCAACCCGGCGCACCTGAGCGCGTACCAGAGCCTGCACACGCCGTTCGAGCAGCAGGGCGTCCGCAACTGGTGGCTGGACTACTGCGGCGGCTGCGGCTCGTCGATCGCCTCGAACCCGCACGTGGCGCCGGACAATCTGATCAACCAGGCGTACGCCGACCATGACACCGCCCGTGGCCTGCGCGGTTTCGCGTTCAGCCGGATCGGCGGCACCGAGCACGGCAGCCTCGACGCCAGCAACTTCGCGCTCGGCCCCTGGTCGGAACGGCGCAACACGCTGGCGTTCACCGGGGACACCTACTCGACGTGGGACACCCTGGCCTACGAGGTGCGGTTCACCGCCGCGGAGGCAGCCGCCGGGCTCTCCAACGTCACCCACGACCTGGGCGGTTTCCACGGCGGGCACCTCGCCGACGACCTGTACGCGCGGTGGATGCAGTTCGGCACGTTCCAGCCGGTCGACCGGATGCACTCCGACCACGGCGACCGGCTCCCGTGGGACTACCCCGGAGCGGCCCAGGCGAGCGCGCAGAAGTTCCTGCGGCTGCGGGAGGCGCTGGTGCCCTACACGTACACGACGGCGCGTCAGGCGAGTCAGAACGGCCTGCCGATCGTACGGCCGATGTATCTGGAGTTTCCCGGTCAGGAAGCCGCCTACAGCGCGACCGGCGAGTATCTCTACGGCGACAACCTGCTGGTCGCGCCGATCGTCACGCCGAACGACGCGGCCGGCAACGGCTCGGTGCCGGTGTGGGTGCCGCCGGGCACCTGGACCGATTACTTCACCGGCGCGAGCTGGACCGGGCCGGCGACCGTCACGATGACCGCGCCGCTGTCCCGGATGCCGGTGCTCGTCCGGGCCGGTGGCCTGGTGCCCGCCCGCACCGACTACGTGCACGGTCAGAAGGAGAGCGTCGCGAGCAAGCTCACCGTCACGGTCGCGGCCGGGGCCGACGGAACCTTCTCCCTGTACGCCGACGCGGGTGAGGGCAGCGGGCCGTCCACCACCACGCCGCTGTCCTGGGCGGACGGCACCCGCACGTTCACCGTCGGCGCCACTGCAGGCAGCTTCCCGGGCGCGCCGGCCGCCCGCGCCTACACCTTGCGGGTCGCCAACAGCGGGGCGCCCGCCGCCGTCCTGGTCGACGGCGTGCAGGTGCCGGAGACGGCGTGGGCGTACAACCGGAACAGCCGCACCGTCACCGTCACCACCGCGAACCTCCCGGCAGGCTCCGCGCACACCGTCACGCTGAGCGGCTCGGCCGCCGACAACCCGGCCACCGGTGAGGTGCTCGGCGTCGGCGGTTTGTGCCTGGACGTACGCGGGGGAGTGGCGGCCGACGGTCAGCCGGTCCAGGTGTACACCTGCAACCACAGCGCCGCGCAGCAGATCGGTTACGGGAGCGACAACACCGTGCGCGTGCTGAGCCGCTGCCTGAACACGACCGGCACCGGCAACACCGCGGCGGTCACCATCGCGGCGTGCACCGGCGCCGCCGGCCAGTCGTGGACGCGGCGGGCCGACGGCAGCCTGCTGAACCCCGCGTCCGGGCGCTGCCTCGACGTGCCCGGCTCCAACCGCACGCCCGGGGCCGTGCAACTGCAGCTCTACGACTGCGCCGGCACCGACGGTCAGCTCTGGCAGCTGCCGCCCGGCCCGATCACCGGCCCCGGCGGGCTGTGCGCCGACATCGTCGACGCCGACCCGTCCTCCGCCTCCGCGGCGCAGCTGTTCACCTGCAACGGCACCGACGCCCAACGCTGGTCCACCCCGGGCGACGCCACCCTCCGGGTGTTCGGCAAATGCCTCGACGTCAGCAACGCCGGCACCACCAACGGCACCCCGGTCCAGCTGTTCGACTGCAACGGCAGCGGCTCGCAGAAGTGGGTCAGCCGCGCCGACGGCACCCTCTTCAACGCCCAGTCCGGCCGCTGCCTCGACGACACCGGCAACAAGCAGCAGCCCGGCGACCTGCTGCAGATCTACGACTGCAACGGCAGCGCCGCCCAGCGGTTCCGCCTGGGATGACCACCGGCGAACCGATCAGAATCATCAGGCCCGATTGGCGTACGCCGTCGAGCGCGCGACCCCCGGGTGTCAGTGCACCAGGAGCGAGCGGATCGAGTTGCCGAACACGATCCGCTCGATGGCCGAGGTCGCGGTCGTCGGATCACTGGCGGCGCCCATGGTGAGCAGCAGCGGAACGTAGTGGTCGGCGGTGGGGTGCGCGACGTGCGCACCCGGCCCCTTGGCGCGGTAGTCGACCAGCGCGTCGATGTCGCCGCGCCGGATGCTGTCCGCGGCCCACTCGTCGAAGGCGGCGTTGTGGCCGGCCAGGGCGGGATTGCGCATCGCGGCGAAGCTGTGCGTCATGAACCCGGAGCCGATGACGAGGATCCCCTCGTCGCGCAGGCCCCGCAGCCGCTGCCCGAGAGCGAGCAGCGCCTCCGGGTCGAGGCTGGGCATCGACAGCTGGACGACCGGCACGTCGGCGGCCGGGTACATCGCCATCAGCGGGATGAACGCGCCGTGGTCGAGGCCCCGGTCGGTGAACTGGTGGACCGGGCCGGTCGAGCCCAGCGTGCCGGCCACCCGGTGGGCCAGGGCGGTGGCGTCCGGCGTCGCGTACGGCAAGGTGTAGTACCGCGGGTGGAACCCGCCGAAGTCGTAGTAGAGCGGGGTGCCCGCGTCGGTGCCGGACAGCGCGGCCGGAGCGTTCTCCCAGTGGGCGGAGACGACGACGATGGCGCGCGGTTTCGGCATGGATCGGCCCCAGGCGAACAGGTCGTCGAGCCAGCGGGCGTCGTCGAGGGTGGGCGGCGCGCCGTGGCTGACGAACAGGGCGGGCAGCGGACCGTCGGCCGGCTCCCAGACGCGGTGGTCGCGTGCCTCCGGCAGCACGCGGGCGAGCAGTGCGTCGTAGGCACCGGCGGGGACGGCGGGGTTCATGGACTCTCCCGGGCGCTCGATCACTTCAACTGTTAAGTGAACCGTACGACCGGACAACTTCAATGTGCAAGTAATTGACGTGCCCGTCACGGCGCCCGCCGGCCGACCGGCGGGCACCCGCCGAGCGCCTAATCGACCCGATAGCCTTCCAGGACGCGCATGATGTCGGCCGCGCCCTCGGTGAGGACGGCGAGGTCCGCGTCGGTGAAGTGCCGCGGGGCGGCCTCCAGGACGCAGTGCGCCCCGAGGACGTGCCCGCTGCCGTCGGTCAGCGGCACACCGGCGTAACTGCGCAGGTGGGTCAGCGCGAGCATCGGATTGCCGGCGTGCCGCGGGTCGGCGTCGCCGTCGGCCACCAGGTACGGGCGGCCGGTCAGCACGGTGTGGGCACACAGCGACCACTCCGCGGGGATGCCCTGCAGATCGTCGCCGGCGTCCGGCACGCCGTGCCGGCCGATGACCAGTTGCGCGCTGTCCAGCAGGACCGAGGCCATCGACACCGGTGCGCCGAGGCGCTGCGCGCTGCGGGCGGCGATCCGGTCGAGGGCGTCGCGCAGACCGGGGTGGAAGAGGTCGTAGCCGGCGAGTTGCCGCATCCGGCCGGGCTCGCCGAGCCGGTCGAACAGGGCGGCGCCGGTCATGCCGTTGTCGGTCGCGAGGTTCATGCGGGACTCCTGGTGGCGAGTTGCGCGGCGGCGAGGTGGGTGTGCGAGGTCAGGCGGATGCGCAGGGCCTGGGCGCACAGCCGGCTGACCGGGTCCAGGTTGGTCATCGTCTCCAGCAGGCGCAGCAGGGACGGTTCGTCGGTCTCGTTGCCGGTCAGCTTCGCGGCTGCCAGCAGCCGGGCCCACGAGGAGCGCCCGGTGTGGCCGTGCACGCGATGCATGGCGTCGCGGGCGTCGGCCATGGTGGGGCGCGACAGCCCGTAGGCGTCGCCGGGCGTTTCGGGTGTGGTCACGGGGACTCCAAGTGGTCCGGGACATCAGGTGGGCGTGGGTGGGCGTCAGTGGCGGAATCCGCCGGCGAGGTTCGTCAGGTCGTTGGCCATGCGGGTCTGCTCGGCGCCCGCGGTGTTATCTGCGCTCACGGCGGTTTCTCATCTCGTGGCTGTCAGGCAGTCGCCCGCCGCGGACGGCTCACCGCCACGCCGGGCCGGAGCCGTTGGTACTCCATCTGTTCGGCTCCCGCGCGATTTCCCTGAGCCGGTGCCGGTACGCCCGCTCGCGATCCTTGCAGTCCGGCCGGGCCGTGACAGTAACGCTGGCACCACCATGTGTCCGGGACCCTGCGTTACTGCCTCACCCCCGTACCGGAGGACATCCTTATCCCGGCCGGCTCGCCGGAGGGCAGCCGGGAACACGGGGAGGAAGACCATGTCGAACCTGGGAAATCGGGCGGTCAGCCGACGGATCGTGCTGGGCGGGATCGGTGGCGCCGCCGGAGCACTGCTGGCCCCGGCCGCGGTCGCGCACGCCGCGCCGCGCTCGATCGACGACGTGGCCCGCCGCCTCGAGGGCCACCTGATCGAGCTGCGCCGCGACATCCACCGTCACCCCGAGGCGGCAGGCCAGGAGGCCCGCACCGCCGCCCTGGTCGCGCGGCAGTTGCGCGGGGCCGGTCTGGACGTCACCACCGGCATCGGCGGCCACGGCGTGGCCGGTGTCCTCACCGGCGCCCGGCCCGGCCGGACGATCGCCTACCGCGCCGACATGGACGCGGTGCCGCCGCAGGACCAGATCGGGGGCGGCCCGGAGGTGGCCCACGTGTGCGGGCACGATCTGCACACCGCCGTCGGGGTGGGCGTCGCGCTGACCCTGGCCCGGCTGCGCGCCCGTCTCGCCGGCCGGCTGGTCTTCGTCTTCCAGCCGGGGGAGGAGTCGCTGGCCGGCGCCGGCGCGATGCTCGACGACGGCGTGTTCGACAGCGTCCGCCCGGAGGAGATCCACGCCCTGCACTGCGGGCCGTTCCCGGTCGGGACGTTCGCCACCACTGCCGGGTTCGGCCTGCCCGGCCAGGACCGCGGCACCATCACGCTGACCGGGCCGGACGCCGCGGCGAACGCGAAGGCGCTCGCCACCGACCTCGCCGCGCTCGGGACGGTGTCCCGTCCCGTCACCTCCGGCGATCTCGAGAACCTGGTCGCCGAGATCGAACGGCCGGGCAGCGCACTGTCCCGGTTCGTCTTCGTGCAGGCCCAGCCGGCCGGCGCCAGCGTGCGCGTCGCCTACCGCTGCTGGCCGCAGGAGCGATACCCCGAGGTGCGCGCCGCCATCCGGCGACTGGCCCAGCGGTACGGCGCCGCCGACGTCACCTTCCCCGCCGACCCCTTCCCGGCGATGGTGTGCCCGCAGCGCGAGGGCCAGGCGCTCAACCGCTATCTGCGCCGCACCATCGGCGACAGCAGAACCCTGCCGACGTACGCCGCGGTCCCGTTCAGCGGCGAGGACTTCGCCCTGTTCCTGAACCGGATGCCCGGCACGTACACCTTCCTCGGTGTCCGCCGCCCCGACGCCGACATCGCCACCAGCTACCCCCACTTCGGGACGTTCGACCCGGACGAGCGCGCCATCGGTCACGGCGTGCGTACCATGGCCGGCTGGCTGACCCACCGCACACGATCGTGACGTGCGATCCCGACGCGCCAGCCCGGGTGCTCAGTCGAGGCGTCCCTGCAACGCCTTGGTCAGGCGGGCCACGGCATCGTCGGGCAGGCTGCCCCCGTTGCCGAGCGCCTGCGTGACGATCTCCTGGAAGGTGCTGCTGAACAGCTCGTAGTGGGTGGTCTCCGGCCGTGGTCTCGCGTTGTCCAGCGCCTCCTTCAGGATCGGGGCGTAGGGCTGGCGGGCCAGGACCGACGGGTTCGTGTAGGCCGCCGTGCGGGTGGCGGCCAGCCCGCCGTCGCGGAACAGCCGGAGCTCACTCTCCTCGCTGGTCAGGAACGTGATCAGCGCCTGAGCGGCGGCGGGGTTGTCGGTGCTGCTGGCCACGGCGAGGTTCTGCCCGCCCAGGACGCTGGGACCGGGCAACGTCCGTACGCCGAAATCCTTCATGGCTTGATCGCCAGCCCGCAGCTGGCTGTACGCCACCGGCCAGTTGCGCATCAACGCGACCTTGCCGGTCCGGAACGCCTCCCGGCTGGTGTCCTCCCGCAACCGCAACGCCTGCGGATGCACGGCCGGCAGGACCCCGTCGACCTGCCGCATCGACTGGGCGAGCTTGCGCAGCGCGGCACGCGTCCGCTCGCTGTCGATCACGACCAGGTCGTTCTTCGCGTCGTACACGTCACCGCCCTCGGCCCAGATGGCCTCCAGCGCGCTGACGGTCAGCCCCTCGTAGGTGTCCAGCGGCGTGACGAACCCCGCCTCGATGCCGGGCACCGCGCCGCTGAGCGCCCGGACGTCGTTCGCGTCCGGCGGCAACGCCGACGGCAGGGCGCTGGCCGGCAACTCCGTGCGGTAGTAGAGCAGGCCCGCGTCGGTGTTGAACGGCAACGCCCACAGCTTGCCGCTGAACCTGCAGGTCGCCAGCGGCGCGGCCAGGAAACCCTTGGTGTCCGTCGTCGGCGCCATCGGAAGGATGAAACCGGCCGAGGCGAACGCCGCCGTCCACGTGGTGTCCAGGTTGTAGATGTCGGCGTCCGGGGTGTCCGACTGCGCCGTCGCCCTCATCTCGCTGTGCTGCGCGTCCGCGCTGCGGGACAGGCTCACCAGCCGCGCCGGGGTCTCCGGGTGCAGGTTGTTCCACTCCTCGATCAGCTTCTCCCGCTGCCCGCCGGTGCTCTCGTCGACCCCGGAATAGATCACCAGCTCGGCGGGACCGGCCTGCGGCGCGGCGCTGTCCGGCCGGTCGAACCGCTCGCGGGCGCTCGTGGCGGCGACCATGATGAGCACCCCGGTGGTGAACCAGGCGAGCGAACGCCACGGTGACCGTCGCGGCCACCACGCGCGGGCGCGGGCCGGCTCTTTGCGCGGGCTTCCGGTCTCTGTCAACGTCCGCTCCACAGGGTCTCGAAGAGCTGAGCCATGGTTTCGGGAACCTCCTCCAGCCCGGCCGACAGGCACTGGCCGCGCCCCGCCTGGGCCAGCTGATACAGCGGCCCCGGCCCGGCCTGCCCGCCGGGCCCGTCGCACCGGGCCTCACCGGTGGCGATCACGTACAGCCGGACATTCGCGCCGGCCGCGCGACGGGCCTGCTCCAGCGCGGCGGGAAGACCCGGCTCGGTGCTGGTGTCCTCGCCGTCGGTCAGCACCACCAGAGCCTGGACCCGCTGCTCGTCGGCACCCCCGGACAGGGCGCCCAGACCGGCGACGACAGTGGCGTAGAGCGGCGTCGACCCGCTCGGCTTGACCGCCCGCAACGCGTCGACGACAGCGGTGCGGTGCCGCGCCGACCCGGTCGCGACACCGACCAGCTCGTACGACTTACGGCCCCCGCTGATCGGGAACGCCCACAACCCGAACTCGTCCTTCGGGCCCAGCTGCCCGAGCGCCTCGCCAACACCCCGGGCCGCCACCGTGAACCGGCTGGTGGCCGCCGAACCCACCGGCTGGCCCATCGACCCCGACGTGTCCACCGCGAGAAGCACTCGGCCGGGGCGTTTCGCCTGCTCGTACAGACTCAGCGTCTTGCGCGGCTCGTCCGGCAGACACGCGTTGAGGTCCAACTCGGAGCAGGCGGCCAGAGGCTGGCGGAGACCCGCCTCGCGCAGCGCCGCGCCGCCGTCCGCACTGCGCAGCCAATCACGGAACCGCTCGACCTCCCGGCTCTGCCGGGCCCCGGTCCAGGTGAACTGGACGAAAGGCTGATCGAGCGCCGGCGCGGAAGCGACCACCACCGGATCCGGCAGGTCCGCCAGCGGCGCGACGGCGGCCGGGCAGCCACCGCCCAGCGCCCGGCCCGCCACGAACCGCTGCCACGACCGCAGGCTGACGAGCACCGCCGCCGGCGCCTTCTGCTCCCGCTGGAACCCGCACAGCAGACCGACCTCGTCGGACACCGAACTCGCCGAGTCGGAGACGATCTGCTCCCGCCGGCGCGCCTCGTCCGGCGCGACCATCTCGCCGTCGGCGTCGCGCAGGTAGACATCGGCGGCCAGCAGGCCGGCGGTCGACGCGACCGGATCGGCCGCCGACAGCGAAGGGCCGGGCACGCCCCGCGCCAGCAGGGCCGACACCAGCTTCGGCAGCGAATCGGCGTCGGTGTGCGGCACCACTGCCACATCCGTGCCGGCCAGCACGATCGGCGACGACGCGATCGACGTGACCTGCCGCAGCGGTGACGGCAGGGTGCCCTTGACGACGATGTCCCGCACCTGACGCACGTCGAGCATCGAATCGGGCAGCCAGATGTCCGGGCGCGGGCCGAGCTGCTCGAGCGGGCGTTCCTCGTTCGCGTCGGACCACCTGCGGGCGAGGGCGCCGCTGACCGCGGAGGTGGCCGCGGCGAACACGTACGGATACACCGCGGGGCAGCCGTCGTTGTCGCGGGCGGTGACCCTGGCGTACGCCCGGGCCAGCTCACCGGTCGTCTCCAAGCCGTCGGGCGAGGCGAGGATGCGCAGCTCCAGCGCTTGCGGGCAGGAATCGTCGCCGGACATTCGGAAGAAGGTCACCGCCGCGCCGGCGAGCAGGACGACGGCCATGCCCGACGCCACCAGGATCCTGGCCCGCCTCGACATCCTGCTGATCAGCGCGACACATCCCTCGACCAGCCACGAGATGGAGGCGAGGAAGGCGAGCGACCAGAGGCTGACCGCGGCCAGCACCATCGCGGAGACCAGCAGCAGCGCCGTGTTGTCGGCGCGCTGAAGTGCGTATTGGGCGATGCCGGCGACCACCAGGGCCACGACGCCGGCCGCGATGGCGTGCAGGCGCTGCTTGTCGCCGGGCCGCCCCGTCTGCTCAGGCAATCGACATCCGCCTCCACCGGGATGCGGGTGGTGCACGGGGCCGCCGTGCCCCGACCGCACGGTCAGTCTAGGGGGGAGCGCCAAACTCATCGATATCTGCCAGGACGGTCCGGTCGTGCCTGCCCGAGGGGTCGCCGCTACCGTGCCCGGAGCTGACGGCGCAGCCAGATCGTCATGCCGCTCGATATCTCCCACGGCGGTCCGGCCGTGCCTGCCCGAGGGGTTGCCGCTACGGTGGCCTGACCTGACGGCGCAGCCGGATCGTCATGCCTCCCGATTTGATGTAAGAGGCCTCTCACTTGGTAATGTAAGAGCCAACTTACACGGGAGTGAGGGGTCGGCATGGGCGAGTCGCGAGACCGGGGTTACCACCATGGTGACCTGCGGGCAGCCCTGATCACGGCCAGTTTCGAGCAGCTCGCCGAGGTCGGGCTGCGCCGGTTCTCGGTGGCCGCGGTCGCCCGCCGGGCGGGTGTCAGCTCCGCGGCTCCCTACCGCCATTTCCCCGACCGTGACCACCTGCTCTCCGCGGTGTCGGCGGCCGCCGCCCGGGATCTTCGCGCCGCGATCCTCACGGCTGCCGACGCGGCCGGCGACGATCCGTGCGCCCGGCTGGCGTCGGTGGCGGGAGCCTATTTCCGGTACGTCGTGAGCACCGGCGCCGGCCTGCACGTGATCTACGCCCAGGAGTTGTACGCCGTGCCCGACGACGAACGACGCGAGCACACCCGCGCCCTGATGGAAACCGTGCTGGATCTCGCGTTCGCCGTCGACGTGCCCTCCTACCAGCAGGCGGTCGCCCTGGTGGAGGCAATCATCGCGGTCGCGCACGGTTACACCTCGCTGTTCACCGACGGCTTCTTCAACCGTGGCGCCCTGTCGATCGATGCCACCGCCGGCCGCGCCGTCGCCGCCGCTCACGCCCTCATCCGAGCCGAACACACCCCCTGACCCGCCGGCTCGGCCCCGGCCCCGGCCCCGCCGACCGTTGCCCGCCGACCCGCTGGCCCCGATGGCCGCGCCGATCCCGCCGGCTCCGCCGCCCATCGGCCCCGATCGCCGCGTCGACCCCGCCGCCGACCCTGCTGGCCCGCCGCCCTGGCTGGACCCGCTGGCCCCGCGCACCCCGCCGTCCGCCGGCCTCGCCGTCCCGCCGTGGTTGTCTGACCGGTCATGGTCAACCCGGCGGGAACGCATCGGCCGGGAACGTGACCGTGATGTCGAGCCCGCCCTCGGGCCGGGTCCACGCGTCCACCCGGGCGCCGTGGACGTCCGCGATCGCCTGCACGATGGCCAGCCCGAGCCCGTGCCCCTCGCCGTGCAACCGCGTGCCCCGCATCCGCTGGAACGGCTCGAACAGCCGCTCCACCTCATCCGGCGGGACAACCGGACCGGTGTTGCGCACGACGATCCGCCCGTCGAGCCGGCCGCCGGCGGACCGCTTGCTCACGGCGTAGACGCCCGGGCTGACCAGGCTGGGGTCGAACGGCTCGGTGACCACCTCGACCCAGCCCCCGGGCACGTTGTGCACCAGCGCGTTCTCCACCAGGTTGGCGATCAGGCTCTCCACCAGGTGCGGATCGCCCCGCACCGGGGACGCCGCCAGCGCGGTCTTCACGGTCAGCCCGCCGGCGGAGCGACCGGCGAGAACCGACCCGGCGATCGCTGCCAGGTCCAGATCGGTGGGCCGCTCGACACCCTGCTGGCCGTTGGCGAGGGTGAACAGGGCCGCGATCAGCCGCTCCTGCGCATCGCTGAGCGCGAGCACCTGGCGGCACGCCTCGCGCAGTGACTCCACGGAGGCCTCCGGGTCGGCCAGCGCGACCTGCAGCAGCGTCTTCTCCGCGGTCAGCGGCGTGCGCAACTCGTGCGACGCGTTCGTCACGAAGTGCCGCTGCGAGGTGAACGACGCCTCCAGCCGCGCGAACAGCTGATCCAGCGTCGCCGCCAGCTCGGCCAACTCGTCCCGGCGGCGCCCGGGGACGCCCAGCCGACGGTGCAGGTTGTTCGCCGAGATGTCCTGCGCGGTCTCGGTCATCATCCGCAGTGGACGCAGGAACCGCCCCGACACCGCCCAGCCCAGCCCGGCCGAGACCAGCACCAACCCGGCCAGCGCGAGCACCCAGGCGCCGACCGGGAACGCCGTGATCTCCGGCATCGGATGGGGATCGGGCCCGCTGCCGACCGGCGCCGACTGCCGTGCCCCGAGCAGGGGCACGGTCACCAGCAGCGACCCCACCACGAAGAACGGCACCGAGTAGAGCAGCATCAGCCGCGTCCGCAGCCTCATGGCGTGCCGATCCGATAGCCGCCCTCGCGCACCGTCTGCACGATCGGCGGCTCGCCCAGCTTGGCCCGCAGCCGCTTGACGGTCGACTTCACCGTCGTGGTGAACGGGTTCGCGGCCTCGTCCCACACCCTCTCCAGCAGTTCCTCCGCGGGGACCGGCCGCGTGCCCGCCGCGAGAAGGCACTCCAGAACACCGAACTCCTTCGGGCTCAGATCGAGCCGGCGCCCGCCCCGGACCGCGACCCGCAGCCCGCTGTCGACCGTCAGGTCGCCGGAGCGCAGCACCGGTGGCACCAGCGTCGTCGGGCGTCGGGCGAGCGCCCGGATCCGCGCCACCAGCTCGGCGAACTCGAACGGTTTCGGCAGGTAGTCGTCGGCGCCCAGACCCAGGCCCTCGATCCGGTCCTGCAGACTTCCGGACGCGGTCAGCATCAACACACGGCTGGTCTGATGGTGGGCGACGATCTGCCGGCAGACCTCGTCGCCGTGGGTGCCCGGCAGGTCGCGGTCGAGCACCACCACCTCATACCTGTTCACGGCCAGCCGATCGAGGGCCTCGTCGCCGTCGAAGGCCAGGTCGACGGCCATGCCCTCCTGACGCAGCCCCTTCCCGATCGTCCGGGTCAGCAGCGCGTAGTCCTCGACCACCAAAACTCGCATGCCACCACGATGCCAGCCCGCCGGTGTCAAACAGGTGTCAGCCGTCGATACCCGGCTGACACCGGCCGCCGCGTAGAACTCCAGCCATGATTTCCGTGAGCGGAGTGCGAAAGCGGTACGGCGGCGCCGTCGCGCTGGACGGCATGACCTTCGACGTGCGGGCCGGCCAGGTCACCGGCTTCGTCGGGCCGAACGGCGCCGGCAAGTCCACCACCATGCGCGTCATCCTCGGCCTCGACGCGGCCGACTCCGGCGAGGCCCTCGTGGAGGGTAAGAGGTATCGCGAGCTGACCGATCCGATGCGGCACCTGGGTTCGCTGCTCGACGCCGGTGCACTGCAGCCCAGCCGGACGGCACGCAACCATCTGCTGTGGCTGGCCCATTCGCAGGGCCTCGGCGCGCGCCGCGTCGACGAGGTCCTGGAGCAGACCGGTCTCGGTGGCGTGGCCCGTCGCCGCGCCGGCGGTTTCTCGCTGGGCATGCGGCAGCGGCTCGGCATCGCGGCGGCGCTGCTCGGCGATCCGCCCGCGCTGATGCTGGACGAGCCGTTCAACGGGATGGACCCGGAAGGGATCATCTGGATGCGGGGCTTCCTGCGATCCCTCGCCGGTCAGGGCCGCGCGGTGCTCGTCTCCAGCCACCTCATGGGTGAGTTGCAGGGCACCGCCGACCACGTGATCGTGATCGGACGCGGCCGGGTCATCGCCGACGCGACCGTCGCCGAGCTGCTCCGCTCGGCATCCGGCGGCCGGATCACCGTACGCACGCAAGCGCCGGAGGCGCCGGAGATCCTTGCCGCAGCCGGCGCGGCGGTCGTGCCCACGGGTGACGGCGGCCTCTCGATCGCCGGCCTGCCGGCCGAGGCGATCGCCGGCGTGCTGCAGCGGCACCACGTGGCGTTCTCCGAGCTCGCGGCCCACCGGGCCACCCTCGAGGACGCCTATCTGGAACTCACCCGCGACGCCGTCGACTACCGGGCGGAGGATCCGCGATGAGCATCCTGCATGCCGAGTGGACGAAGTTCCGCAGCGTGCGCGGCTGGGTTCTCGGTCTGGCCGCCGCGGCCGGGCTGATCCTTCTGTTCGGCCTGGCGCCGGGCATGTCCGGGTCCTGCGGGAAACACGGGCCGGCCTCGGCCTGCACGCCCACGATCGGGCCCGGTGGCGAGCAGGTGAAGGACCGTTTCACCTTCGTGCACCAACCGCTGGCCGGCGACGGCAGCGTCTCCGTCCGGGTGACCTCGCTGACCGGGTCGATCTTCGACGGTCCGGGCGCCGAGCGACCCGGGCTCGCGCCGTGGGCCAAGGCCGGTCTCATGATCAAATCTGGACTGACACCCGGGTCGGCCTACGCGTCCGTGCTGCTCACCGGCTCACACGGGGTGCGCATGCAGTGGGACTACACCCACGACAAGGCCGGTCCGTCCGGCTTCGGGCCGCAATGGCTTCGCCTTTCCCGTACGGGGGAGATCGTCACGACCGCCTCCTCCACCGACGGCGTCACGTGGACGGAGATCGGCGCCACGCGGCTCGCCGGGTTGCCGGCCACGACCGAGGTGGGCCTGTTCGTCACCGCCCCGGAGTACACCTCGGAGATGCACCAGGGGCTGCTCAACGGCTCGCAGGGCGGGCCGACCCAGGCGACCGGCGCGTTCGAGCAGCTCACCACGGGCGACGGCTGGACGGGCGCGGCCTGGCACACCGACTGGATCGGCGGCAGACCGGACTGGACCGAGCTGCCCGACCCGCAACAGCAGGGTGCGGGGTTCCGGGTGGCCGGCTCCGGCGACGTCGGGCCGGCGGGGGCCGGCGTGTCGGTGACGCAGACCCTGGTCGGGACGTTCACGGGCCTGATCGCCGTGGTTGTGCTCGGCGCCGTCGCCATGAGCACGGAGTATCGGCGCGGCCTGATCCGCACCACGTTCGCCGCCGCTCCACGCCGTCTGCGGGTGCTCGCCGCGAAGGCGGCGGTGATCGGCGGGGCCACGTTCGGCATCGGCGTCGTGGCCTCGGCCATCGTGGTCGTTTTCGGTCAGCGGATCCTGCGCGCCAACGGAGTCGCCCTCCTGCAGAGCTCCGCCACGACCCAGGTGCGGATCGTCGCCGGGACGGGCGCGCTGCTGGCGGTCTCCGCGGTGCTCGCCCTCGGCCTCGGCGCCCTGCTGAAGCGCAGCGTCACCGCCGTGACCGTCGCGATCGTGGTCATCGTCCTGCCCTACCTGCTGGCCGTGATCGTGCTGCCGGTCGAGGCCGCCCGCCGACTGCTGACCTTCACCCCAGCGGCCGCGTTCGCCCTGCAACAGGCCGTCAAGCAGTACCCACAGGTCGACGACGTGTATGCGCCCTCCGCCGGCTACTTCCCGCTCGCGCCGTGGGCCGGTCTCGCGGTCCTGATCGGCTGGACCGTCGTGATCCTCGGCGCCGCAGCGCTGCTCCTACGCCGGAGGGACGTATGAGCATGCGGCGGGCGCTGCACGCCGAGTGGACGAAAGCGCTCACCTCACCCGGCACGTCCGGCCTGCTCGTGATGGTCATCGCGGGCACGGCCGGGCTGAGCGGGATCGTGGCCGCCGCCTGCTCCGGCGCCACCTGCGGGGCGGATGTCGCCCTGACCGGCGTCCAGCTCGGGCAGGCGATCGTGGCGATCCTCGCGGTGCTGGTGATCGGCAACGAGTACAGCACCGGCATGATCGGGGTGACCCTGGCGGCCGTGCCACGGCGGTTCCTGGTCCTGATCGGCAAGGCGCTGGTGGTCGCCGCCGGGGTGACGGTCGCCGCAACCGTGGCGGTGGCCGGCTCGGTCGCCATCGGGGAGACACTGCTCCCGGCCTATCACGCCACGCTGCGCCCGGCCGTGGGCACGGTGCTCTACCTCGTGCTGATCGCCCTGCTCAGCCTGGGTCTGGCCACCGCGGTGCGCAACCCGGCGGCGGCCATCGGCACGGTCCTCGCCCTGCTCTACTCCGTCCCGATCATCGTCACCGTGGTCACCGACCCGGTCTGGCACGACCGCCTGGTGAAGTATGCGCCGGTCAGCGCGGGCCTGGCCGTCCAGTCCACCGAGGCGGACCCGCTGATCGGCCCGTGGAAGGGTCTCGGCGTCCTGGCGCTGTGGACCCTCGCCGCGCTGCTCGCGGGCGCGATCACCCTCCAGCGGCGGGACGCGTGACGCCGGGATGTTCTTGATCGGATTCTTGACAGGAGGGATGCCGGATCGAGTTCCACGGTGGATTGTCCAACGCAATCAAAGCTGATCCATCGACCCGAAGCAGGAGACGTTCCGACGATGGCATCCCCGCTGTCCGACACATCCCAGATCCAGGGCAACGTCCTGCGGCCGTTCCGGGGCGACCACCAGGCATTTCTCTTCCTGTCGTTCCGCAGCGACCGGGGCGGCGCGCGCACCTGGCTGACCGGCGCCGCCACCCGCGCCAGCGGCCACGACGACGTTCCCCAGGTCCGTCCCGCGCCGGGCGACACGCCGCGGCTCGCCCTGCTGAACGTCGGCTTCACCGCGTCCGGCCTGGCCCTGCTGCACCCCGAGGTCTCCGGCGACCTGGTCGGCCACGCCGCGTTCTGGCAGGGACCACTCGGCACCCGCCTCGACGACGACGGCGCGGTCACCACCGCGCCCGCGCTGCTCGGCGACCTCGGCCCCGGCGACCCGTCACAGTGGGTGATCGGCGGCCCCGGCCGTCCGGTCGACGCGCTGCTCACCGTCGCCGCACACGAGGCGGACACGCTTCAGGACGCGGTCGAGAGCGAGGTCCGCGAGGCCGCCCGGCACGGCCTCGAAGTCCTGCTCGTCCAGTGGGGCGACGTGCTGCGCAACGACGGCGGCAAACGCATCGAACACTTCGGCTTCGCCGACGGCATCTCGCAGCCCGGCGTCCGCGGCTTCCCCGACACCGTCCGGCCCGGCGCCGCGGTCATCGCCGCCGGCGAGTTCGTCCTCGGCTACCCGGGGGAGCGGCGGCCGCCGTCCTGGACGCCGCGCCCGACCCCGGCGCCGTGGATGCGGCACGGCTCCTTCCAGGTGTTCCGCCGGCTCCGGCAGAACGTGGCCGGCTGGTGGGACCACATGGCGACGCTCGACGACAACCCTGACGACGCCGCCGCCCGAGCGCTCGGCCGGCACCTCGACGGACGCCCGCTCGCCGCGTCCGCACCCGACAACGAGCTGAACGCGTTCACGTACCACGGCGACGACGACGGCACCCGCACCCCGCGGTACGCGCACATCCGCAAGGTCAACCCGCGCGAGGACGGCGTCTTCCGCGACCGCGGCCACAAGATGCTGCGCCGCGGCATCCCGTTCGGCTCGCCCCTGCCCCGCGGCCAGGCCGACGACGGGCAGGAACGCGGCCTGCTGTTCAACGCCTACATGGCCAGCATCGAAGACCAGTTCGAATACGTGCAGCGCCGGTGGGCGACCAACCCCGGTTTCCCCGCCTCCACCCTCGCCGCGTACGGCCGCTCGGCGCCCGGCGTCGACGGCCTCGACCCGGTCCTCGGCGCGAGCTCACAGATCGCCTCCGAAACCCTGGCCCCCGACGTGGTCCAGGCCATCCCGGCCGCCGGCTTCGGCGGCTTCGTCACCACGACCGGCGCGGTGTACGCCTTCGCCCCGTCCCTCCGCACCCTCCACCTCCTCGCCGGCAACACCATCGTCGGCGGCTGACGGTCTCAGACCGCTCGGGGCTTCTGCGCCGAGCGGTCAATCCGCTGAAGCAGGTTCTCCAAGTCGGCACCGCCCTCCGCGGCGATCCAGTCGGGGAGCTCCGGCAATGGTGGCCCAAGAGGAAGTAGCTTGCCGGTCAGGCGATGGTATGCGCGGCGGTATTCGATACTCGGGGCACGTTCATACAGGGTGCGGTAGATCTCGGCGGCCGTGATCCGGGCCTCCTCGTCGCCTGGATCGAGTTCGCGCACCGCGTCCAAAAGGGCAGCAACCTCGTGGGGCTCGTTCCACTCCTGCATGGCCTGGCGCAGAGATTTGATGGCTGTGTGCCGATCCAAGGAATTGTCACGGACTCGTAGCCGGATCGACAAGAGCGATGCACTGACTTGGACGTCTCGTTGTTCCTGTTCCTCAGCGATCTTCAATGCCTCGGCATTGAGCCTGTCGGCCTCCGTTGGCTGATTCGTTTCCAGGTGTAGGCGAGCCAGGCGGTGTAGCCAATCGCAAAGATAGTAGGGAGCGTTGAGTTGACGCGCCAACTCGATCGCCCGTTCGAATAGGTGCTGGGCCTCCGCAGTATTGTCTTTGGCCTCGGCGATCGCGCCGAGATTCGAAAATTGGTCTGCCACCATCAGGAGGTCGCCTAACTCGGCACCAACTCTGAGTGCGTGGAGCGCGCAGGTCCGTGCCCGCTCGAAATCACCCTCGTAGCGATAGATTTCTCCCATGTTCCCGACGGCGATGGTGGCATTGTGCCCGGCTCCGATTTCGCGCGCTACCTCCAGTGCATATCTGTAAGAAGCAATCGACTGGGCATGGTCTGCGCTGCGCATCAGAGCCAGGCCTAGGTTGACTGCCAGAATCAGCGTACTTTGCCTGTCGCCAGCTTCCTCCGCCGTGGCCAAAGCCTTCCGTAGGTACTCCTGCGCGCTGTCCGGGTGTCCCGTATTCAGATACACCAACCCGATGTGCCCGAGAGCCGCGCTTCTCGCGGCAAGATCGCCGATTTCGGTAGCCATCGAAAGATGGCGCTGAGCCATCTCGAAAGCCTCCGTGTACGATCCTTGGCGATAGAGAGCAAAAGTGATTCGGTCCATGGTCCGGCACTGGCCTTGGACGTCGTTGAGTCGCTCGAATTGGGTTAGAGCCCGTTGCAGCCAGGTGACTGGTTCATCATCGGAACGGGTGTATGTTAGAAGATCTCCGAGCTGCCGTTGGGCGCTGGCCAAAACGTCGAGACGATCATTCGCTCGTGCAAGTTGCATCGCCTGTCGGTAGTGATCTTCAGCCTCAGTCCACTGCCCGGTGTGCTGGTTGACAGCGCCGATCTCGACGTGAAGTTCCGCGCCTTCTGCCGCTGGCAGTAGTGGGAGTAGCAATCCGTAGTAATAAGTCGCGGTTTCGTTGGCGAAGATCATCTTGGCGCGATCTCCGGCGGCTCGATACCACACCCGCTGCTTGTCGCTGCGTTCCGTCCGTGCGTAGTGATGTGCCAGTACATCGACATACTGAGGAAGCCGGTCGGAATAGACTTGCTCGATGAATTGTCCGATGCGTTCATGTAGAGCAGCCCGCGTGTCGTAGGTGATGCTCTGGTATGCGGCATCTTGCGTGACCGGATGCTTGAACTCGTACTCCACCTCAGCCTCGCCTGGCACTCGCAGAGTCAGGTCCAGGGCCTGTAGGCGATCTAAGTGGTCGGCTACCTGCTTGATCGTTCCGGCAGCCGGATATGCCGACGTGATCCACGGCGGCTGGAAACGCCGCCCGATCACGCTGGCGACCTTGATGGTTGCCTTCTCGTCGTCACTGAGTTCGTCGATGCGAGCCATGACCAACCGCTGAAGGCTGTCGGGTACTCGCAACGTGGCGAGGGCGCGAGGGTCTCCCGGGTCGACTCCCCGGCCGTGCAGGTAGCTGACGAGTTCTTCGATGTAGAAAGCGTTTCCGCCGGCCTGCTCGGAAATCTGCCGCAGGACCTCGGGGGCAACCTGACTTGCCTGACCGTAGCGTTCACGGAAGCGAAGGGAGGCGAGTTGTTCGGCGTCTTCGCGGGTCATCTGATCCAGCCGCAGATCGACGAGATGCGATCGGCTGGTCAATCGGACGGGCATCGGCTCCCGTGAGGTCGCTACGACCAGCACTGGTAGGTCCGCGATGTTCTGAACGAGATACTCCAGCAACGCTGATGAAGCGGGGTCAATCCAGTGACAGTCCTCCAAGCGCAGGATCAAAGGCCCAGCCGATGCATGGTCGCGTAGACACGCGAGCAGCGTGGAACGGAGTAATTCCTCGCGTCCGGCGGGCTCGAGTTGTGCCGTCAGCTCAGTATCGGGCATTGGCAGGTTGACCAGGGCGGCGAGAAGCGGCGTTCGCTGGCCTGAACCGTCATAAGCGGCGACTCGCTCAGTGAGCGATGACAGTTGCGCCTCGATGGAAGCGTCTCTGTCTATTCTGAGTAGCTCTCGCCAGATCGGACGCCAGAGGAGGTAGCTGGTGCTGCGGCCTTGGGATCGGGCACCGCCGATGAATTGAGCGAATCCAAGCTCCCGGGCGATTCGGCATGCCTCGTCGGCAAGCCGGGTTTTTCCGATGCCGGCTTCACCGTGCAGCCATACCAGTTGCCCACGGCCGGACTGTACGTGCTGTGCGAACGCTTTCAGAAGTCGCATCTCCGCCGTGCGGCCGACCAGCGGGCCCTGATCAGGTATCGATTCAGGAGCCGGCCCGATCTCTCGTGCCTCGTGCACTATCCATACCGGTACAGGGCTTGCCTTACCTTTGGCGCTGACGGCTGCTGGACGCACGTCGAGTACGACGTCGCGTACTCGATTGTACGTGTTCTGATCGATGAGAAGGTGCCCGGGCGGCGCTGCTTGCATGAGACGCGCAGCGAGATTCACGCTGTCGCCTACCACCGCGTACTCCCGGCGGATGTCCGACCCTACCTCGCCGCAGAAGACCTGGCCGGTGGTCACGCCGCCGCGGTAGGGCCCGCCCTGCAACGCAAGTAGTTCGAGGCAGCAGCGGATTGCCCGCTCTTCGTCGTCTTCGTGGCTGACCGGTGTGCCGAAGACAGCCACCAGCACGATGCCCTTGTCGTCTGCCATCAGGTGACGAAGGTGACCGCCATACCGACTTATCACACCCACGCCGGCAGCAAGAAAGCGCTGTAGTGCGTCGGTCGTCCGATGGTCGTCCAAGGACAGGTCGGGGAGACGGACGAAAGCGGTACTCACTTTTCGGTGCTCGTTGACCAACTCATTCCGCCCCGACCGCAGCCGCGCCCGGATCGCGGGATGCAGGAATGGCGTGAGCAGTTTCTCCAGATCGGCGACCGGGGACTGCGGCGCCACCAACAAGGGGTGCACTTGCGCCTCGGCCATCTCCAACAGCACGTCATCAACGACGATCTCCCCGCGGTCCGCCCGATGCAGAGCTTGCACCGAACGATCCAGCGCGGGTCCTGCGACCAGATGCTGCAGCCGGATGGCAGGGTCCCCAAGGATCATCAGACGCAGTGGGCCGGCCGCCAAGCCGACGCGGATCTCGAGGGCTCGTCGGCCGTTCGGGGTAGGAACGGGAGCGACCGATGAAGTCGCTTGCCGAATGAGTTCCGCGCAGTGGATCGCCCGCCGGGCTACTGCAGCCGCCGAGTCGGTCGAATACCGGAACATACCGACCAGGGCGTCGCCGGCGAAGTCCACGACGCTACCGCCAGCATCCGTGATGGCCTCAGCTGTGAGTGCGAACCAGCGATTGATCACCGAGGTAAGGCGTTCGGTGCCATAACTGCCGGACCCCGCGAGACTTTCGGCCATGGCAGTGAACCCGGCGACATCGGCGAAGAGGACTACCGCGTCATCGTCTTGGATCATCGGCGGATTGCCGACAGTTTCAACGGTCCTGAGTAGATCGATGGCATGCTCTGGCAGGTAAGACCGCCAGGTCGCGGTCAAATGATCCGCGGACTGGGCGCTGGGACGGGAGGGATCATCGGCCATGCCCGGTATGGCCACCCTTCGGTCTTGACGTCGGATCATCCGGTCGTCGGTGAGTTTGCAGTTCAGCCTGGGGGATGCGGAGAAATGACTGGTATCGCGGCCAGCGAGGCGGCCTTCGAGTTGATCGGTGCGTGCAACCACGCCCTCCGGTTCGCGGTGGGGGCTCCTCTCGACCGCCCATATGCCAAGGTCGACCTGTCGACGACCAATCCAGCTCCGGCGCTGTATCGACGGCTGCAGGTCGTTTCCCCGCCGCCGACCCGCGACGGCGAGGCCTGGCAGAACGGTTTGACCGTGGAGGACAAGCCGTTCGAGCCGAGCGAGCTTCCCCGCCGCCTCGCGGAGGTGCAGATCACTGAGGGTACGCCCTCACTGGACCTGCCTGATCCGGAGAGGATCGTACTCGACCGATGGATCAGTATCCCAGGGCAACAGGCGACGATGGAGTTCTCCAGCTCGGGTGATGATCGTTATGTGCTTGCCGTGCAGTACTGGAACCCGGTTCCGGCGGGCGAGCAGAGCGTGACGAAAGAGCTGCAGTACTACGCGACGTACCGGCTGGACTTCGACCGCCCGCCGGCCGACGACTGGATCGCGGTCAGCTTTGATGCGTTCTGGCCGCCGGAGCGGGACAGCGCGGACCTGCTGATTCCGCTCGGGGAGTGCGACGAGCACTGCCCTTCGAGCAGCTGAGAAGCGACGGAGCCGCCGCCCGGATCTCGGGCGGCGGCTTCATTTGCCGGGGTCAGCGGGGGCAGAGGCTGTCGCAGGCGTGCAACGGGATGAGCACTTCGGCGCTGTCGCGCTCGCTCGGCCAGAAGGCGTCGAAGCTGACCGCGACCCAGGAGGACGCCGGCGGCTTCGTCCAGTTGAGCCGGAGCACCGCCGAGTAGTCGACGTTCTGCGAGGCGGTGTCGCCGGGGCCGCTGATGGGCTGCCAGTACGGGAACGAGAGCAGGTACCGTCGCGGCTCGTCCCAGGACCAGGCTACGGTCCGGGGAGCTCGCGGGATCTCGAACCAGTGATCCAGGACAATTGTCTCCGGCGACGGCGCGTCGAGGTTGTCGATCCCAGTCACGAAGTTCACGTCGTTGTAGTGGTCGAGCGGAGCCGACGGGTCGAACGCCGCGCCGTTCAGTGTCAGCCCGGTCTGCCAGGGTTTCCCGCTCCGGGCCGGTGGCGCCGAGGCGGCCTGCACCCGGCGGAACAGCGACTCCGGCGGGTTGTCATCGGCCAGGCGGGCTGCGGCGTACGGATAGTCGACCTGCGCCGCGAAGATGAAGCGAATCGAATGCACACAGGCGCCCTCCAACTCGAAGAACGCGTCACTCACACCGACACCAGTCATCGCTGCTCTCCCTACAGGCTCGAGTCGGTGGACAGCAGGCGGAGGGCGGCCCGCGTCGGCGTGAACGCGTAGACCGACCCGGTGGTGGTCACGAACCCGCCGAACGCCGCCGACGGCACCTTCTTGACGGCATCCGCCCCGAAGCGCTTCGCGGCCACCGCAGGATCATCGCCGATGACCGGGTCGAAGCCGTCCGGTCCGGCCTTCTTCCCGGACTTGGTGAGTGTCGACGAGGCGACGGACGGATCGTTGGCCCAGCGTCGCTGCAGGAACTCGAACTGGTCCTCGATGCTGGCCATGTACGCGTTGAACAGCATCCCGCGGTCCTGCGAGTCCGGCGCGGACCGGTCCATCGCCGGCCCGTATGGGATCCCGCGCCGCAGGATTCGGTGGCTGCGGTCCCGGAACACCGTGTCGTCGCGTGGATTCATCTTGCGGACATGGGCGTACAGCGGAGTGGTCTTGCCTTCGGGGTCTTTGTCGAAGTCCAGGCCCAGGGGCGTCCCGTCGAGTTTGCGTCCCATCGCGCGGGCGGCGACGTCCTCGGCGGTCTGACCGTTCTCGCGGAGCTGGTTCATCTTCGCCCACCAGCCGGCCACGTCCTGCCGCAACCGGCGGAACACCTGGAACGAGCCGCCCCACATCCACGCCGCGGTGGCCGGGCGATGTCCGAGATTCATCGGCCGCCGTTCCCCGGTGAAGCCGAGCAGGAACTCGCCCGGCGCGATGTCCTCCGGTGTGCCGTGGGCGCCGCGGACGGTGGGCTGCGCGATGCCGTCGGCGAAGCCGAAGTGCTCGGCCCGCTGCCCGCTCGCGGTGCGGACCACAGCGCCCCGCTGCTCGTGCAGGACGGTGAGCCCGGCGCCGGTGAGCGCCTGACGTTCCCTCTGTACGCGCTGCTCGAGCGTCGTCTCGTCGTCGGCGGCGAGGGTGAGCAGCGCGTCGACCGGCGCGCGACCGGGCCCGCCGACGACCCACTTCGCGGGGTGGGCCGCGCCGACGTCGCCGAGCAGTGTCGGCGTGGTGGTGAGGCGGCCGGCGTCGTCGAGCCGGTTGCCGAGCGGGCCGAGCCAGAACGCCTCGTACGGCACGAGGTCCGCGGCCACCTCGGGGTGCAGCGTGACGAGGCCGGTCGCGGTGAGTCCGAGACCCATCATCGCGGCCCCGGAGGTTCGCGCTGCCGCCACGTCCGCGGTGGTGTCGACGCGGCCGGCGGCGGTGGTGAGCCAGGTGCGTGCCTGGGCCCGATTGTTGCCGAAGGACACGAAGAGGTAGGCGTGGTGCTGCCCGCCGAAGGCTCGCAGGATGTTGCCCTGGATTTCCGACTCGTCGTCGAGCTTCGGCGCGGCGGTGGTGCCCGCCTGGGCTGCCGCCGGAGCGGGGGTCAGCACGTCGGTGAGACCGGTCGCCGCGGCGCCGGTGAGTCCGATGACGCCCAGTCTGCGGATCGCCTCGCGGCGGGAGAACGCGCCCCGGGCATGATCACCGGCCACCTGTTCGGCGAGCGCACGCCGTCCGTCCGTCATGAAAACCTCCCCGCGGGTGCTGAGAGTCCGATGTGGATCGTAGGCGGGCCGGGTCGGCATATCTACCCCGTTCGATGAGTGGCGATCCATGCGGTGGCGAAGTCGACGAGGTGCGGCTGGGACATCAGGCGCGCTGTGGCGTTGCCGACCCGGCCCGTGGTCACGGCGCCGGTGGCCTCGTAGTCCGCGCCGAGCCGCCCGAGTCGGAGGTGTCGCTGACCGAGGAGTGCACCAGGACGGTGTCTCCGGCGGCGAGCCCGAGCGTGCGCAGATCGTCGGAGAGTGACGTGACGGTGTGCGGGAACTCCTGCGAGGGCGTGCCATGAGTGTCGATCACCGGATAGAACTTAGACATGCTCCAGCGATACGACGAGCGCAATGCCGACCTGCGCTATTGGGTGAACGGCCGGCTCCTGCACCGGGACGAGCCGGGCATCTCGCCCTTCGACTCGGTGGTCCAGGGCGGCGACGGGGTCTGGGAGGGGCTGCGCCTCTACCGCGGCGCGATCTTCGGGCTCGGCGCGCATCTGGCCCGCCTGCGCCGCTCGGCGACCGCCCTCGGCTTCGGCGTCATCCCGTCCGACGACGCCATCATCGAGGCAGTCAAAGAGACTTTGCGGGCCAATCGGATGTACGACGGGGTGCACGTCCGGCTGACCCTCACCCGTGGCCGCAAGGTGACCAGCGGCATGGATCCGCGACTGAACACCGAGGGTCCGACTCTGATCGTGCTGGCGGAGCACAAGCCACCGGTCTACGACACTGCCGGGCTCACGCTGGTCACGGCGAGCGTGCGCCGCCCGGGCCCGGACGTGCTCGACCCGAAGATCCACCACAACAACCTGCTGAACTCGATCCTCGCCAAGATCGAGGCGAACGTGGCGGGCGCCGACGACGCGTTGATGCTCGACGGGCGCGGCTTCGTCGCGGAGACCAACGCGACGCATCTGTTCGCCGTCGCCGGCGGTGCTCTGGTGACGCCGACGACGGCTGCCTGCCCGGAAGGGATCACCCGGCAGACGGTGCTGGAGCTGGCCGCGGCCGACGGCATCCCGGCGGCCGTGCGGGACGTGTCGCTCACCGAGATGTACACCGCCGACGAGGTGTTCTGCACCGGCACGATGGGCGAGATCGCCGCGGTCACCACGATCGACGGCCGGATGATCGGGACCGGTCAGGTGGGGGAGCTGACGCGGCGGATCGCCAAGCGCTACCAGGAGCACGCGGCGGCCAACGGGGTCCGGATCTCAGACGAGACGGTGCCCGGCTAGCTCGGCGTAGTACGGACGGGCCGCCTCGACCAGGTGCGCGAGGCGGTCCGGCACGGCGGCCGGCCGTGGATCGTAGGGGGCGAAACCGCGGGACGCGTTCACCGCGTCGTACCAGAAAGGCGCCCACACCCCGTCGGCCGGTCGCGGACCCGGCGCCCAGGTGAGCATCGCCGGATCGAAGGCGATGCCGAGAGCCGCGCAGAGCCGGCCCAGTGTCCCGGCCGGGTCACGCAGCACGTCCGCCGCGTCGACGACCGGCCCGCCGTACGCCGCGAAGATCTCCGCCTGCTGCGGGAAGCCCAGATCCTCCAGGGTCGGCTCGCCGCGCACGCGCGCGTAGGAGGCGACCACGTGCGCCGGATCCCGGATCAGGAACGCGTGCGTTAGGCCGCGCAGCCAGTCACGCCCGATCCCCGGCAGCAGGTGGTGCGTCATGTGCTTCTGGTACTGCACGGCCGGGTCGCCGGGCAGCGGACCGGTCAGCGCGGCCGCCACGTCCTGCCACCGCCGGGGCTGACTCGCCAGGATCGCGTCCCGACCGGGATGGTCGATCCCGGTCACGTCGAGGTAGTGCGCGTAGAGCGGCTCGTCGACCACCACGGTGTCCGCGCGCTCGCCGAAGCTGCGCATCATCGCCGTCGAGATGTTCCGCGGCCCCGACCACATCGCCACCCTGATCGTCATCCGACCATGGTTGCACCGATGTGTTTCCGTGATCGGTCACCTCGGCCTCTGTCCGTAGCGGCGTCGCGGCGTGAGAATGGGCGGGAACCGGGTACAGGAGGCTCTGGCGAAGGAGGGCGCGGCGATGATGGCGATCGTGATCCTGTTGTGGCTGGCCGCGCTCGCCGTCGGGGTGTGGGCGGTGTGGCCGTCGTCAGCGCGGGCGGCCCGCCAGGCCGAGTCGGTCGCCGAGCCCGTGCGGCCCTCACCGGACAGTCTGGAGGGCGTGCTCGTCGCCCACCTGATGCGCCGCGAGATCAGCCCCGAGCAGTACCGGCGCGCCGTCGAGGGCCTCGCCGCCCGCGACGACCGGCGGCATCCGATGTCCGTGCCGGGCGACGAGGTGTGATCGGGCCGGCCCGGCTGCAGCGCGTTGCGCAGGTCGCCGTGCCCGCGTCAGGCTTCTGATCGGAACCGGTCGAAGAGCCCACGCTGGATGGTGACCGTCGACGACCACTCGGGATCCGCCACCCGCCAGCGCAGCAGATAGGAGCGGTTGCGGACGGCGGGGATCAGGGCGCGGCGTTCGTGACGGATCGTGGCCGGCGCCGGGTTCCAGAGATACTCCCACTCGGCGTCCAGGGCGATGCGACGGTAGCCGGTCAGGGGACGGGCGGCCTCCTGCTTCCGCCAGTACGGGGCGGCGGCCTCCGTGGTGACGCTGCGTACCGTGAGAGCCTGGTGTCCGGTCGGGTCGCTGAAGCAGACGCCGCTGTCGCCCCGCGAGTCGGTGTCCTCGGGGGAGCGGCGCCAGCCCCGCGGCAGGGACAGGGCAAAACCGGTCGGGTCGCGGAACCAGATCCAGCCCGGCGCAAGGTCCGCGGGGGCCCCGGTGGTCGCGGCGGCCACGACATTCCCCGGGGCGCCGCAGGGACTTGTCGCGACGGCCATCAACGGTTCGGTGCCGCCCGGGACCCGGGCTGTCGCCGACACCGCCGGCCGCATCGCGGCCGGGGAGATCCGCTGTGGTTTCTGGCCGGGATCGTGACCGACGACGATCACGGCGGCGACGAGAGCGACGACGGCGAGCGACGCCAGGACCAGCCGGGAGCGACGGCGAGGCCGCAGGGCCGCGCTCAGCCGGGGCTCGATCTGCGCGGCGGACGGGCGGCGGGCCGGATCCTTGTCGAGCAGCGCCAGGATGATCGGCGTCAGGGGCCCGGCCAGCTTCGGGGCGTCCGGCGGGTCCTCGAGCAGCGCCCGCAACGAGGTCGCCGCGTCACCGCGGGCGAACGGCGGGCGGCCCTCCACCGCGGCGTACAGCATCGCCCCGAACGACCACAGGTCCGACGCGACGCCGGCATCATCCGATTCCAGGCGCTCCGGCGCGATGAAACTCGGCGAGCCGAGCCGCGGATCCGGTCCGTCCTCGGCGCCGCTCACGGTGGCCAGTCCGAAATCGGTCAGCACGACCCGGCCGTCGTCAGCGAGCAGCACGTTGTCCGGCTTCACGTCCCGGTGCAGGACTCCGGCGGCGTGCGCGGTGCGCAGGGCGGCGAGCACGGCCAGGCCGATCCGGGCGACTTCGCGGTACGGCAACGGCCCGCCCTCCCGCACGACCCGCTGCAGCGATCGGGACTCGACGTACTCCATCACGATCCAGCAGCGTCCCCGCCGCCACACCACGTCGAAGATCTTCACCACGCCCGGATGGTCCAGCCGGGCCGCCGCCCGTGCCTCCCGCATCGCCTCCGCCACCAGCAGCGCGGTGGACGGCACGGTGATCTCCTTGACCGCGACGGTCCGCAGGAGCAGGTCGTCCTCGGCGCGCCAGACCTGACCCATCCCGCCCGTGCCGACCACCTCCAGCAGCCGGTACCGGCCGCCCACCCGATCGTCGGTGTTGTCCACGCCGCCCATCCCGCACCCCCGAACTCCTCGTCTGCGCAGGGGGTTCGGAGCGGTGGTGGGTGCGGATGGGTTTTCCACAGAAGTCGTTCGTCCACAGGCCACCGACATGATCATCGAAAGCCTTGGGACAATCGCATCGGGGGGCGCCCCTGCGGGTCCGGCCCAGCCGAGCCTGGCGCGCCCCTGCGGATCCGGCTCAGCCGAGCGTGACCTGAGCCTCCAGCGGCGCCGTCGGCGTCGTCGCCGCGGGCGCCCGCTCCACGGTGACCCCCACCGCGCTCGCCGTCGGCAGTTCCTCGACGACCTGGGTCGACACGGCCTGCCCTTCGCCCAGCGCCCCCGCCGACGCCGGCACACCCCCGCGGATCGTCCACAGCTGGTAGACCTTGCCGGCCTCGGGCGCCTTCGCCGCGTTCAGCAGGATCACCCCGGCGTCGCGGCTGGCGGACGTGGCGACCCGGACGCGACCGCCGCCGAGCAGGGCCTCCTCGTGCCAGATGACGTCCGGGGCGGTGAGGATCGCGGCGAGCACCCGCTCACGCCGTACGCGCTGATCCTGAATGGCATAGACAACTGTGCCCGCGCCGACGGCCGCGAGAACGACGGCGGCCGCGGCGACCCACCGCAGCCGGCGTGGCGGCTTCGCGGCGCGCTGCTCCGCGGCGGGGCCGAGCTGGCGGGTCCCGGCGACGGCGGCCAGGACGTCGTCGCGCAGGGCGGGCGGCGGCGCCGACCAGGAGTCGGCGGCGAGCCGGCCCGCCGTTTCGCGCAGTTCATCGGCCTCGATCCGGCAGGGCTCGCACTCGCGCAGGTGCCGGTCGAAGGCGGCGCGTTCGAGGTCGTCGAGGGCGTCCAGCGCGTACGCGCCGACGAGCGAGTGGATGTCCGCGTTCACGCCGTGACCTCCACGTCGAGGCAGTCCCGCAGGCGGATCAGGCCGTCGCGCATCCGGGTCTTGACGGTCGGCAGCGGCACGTTGAGCAGCTTGGACACCTGCGGGTACGTGTGACCCCGGTAGTACGCGAGCGTCACCGCCTGCCGTTGCAGCTCGGTGAGCCCGTCGAGGCAGTCGCGCACCTGTTCGCGTTCGAGGCGGCCGGTGACCTCGTCGGCGACGGTGTCGTACGGCGTGTCCAGCGACGCCGCGCCGACACTGCGGGTCCGGTCGGCCGCGGCCTGCTCGGCGCGGACCCGGTCGACGGCGCGGCGGTGGGCGATCGTGAGGATCCAGCCGGTCGGTGTGCCGCGGGACGGGTCGAAGCGGGCCGCCGAGCGCCAGATCTCCACCAGCACCTCCTGCGCGACCTCCTCGGACTGCGACGGGTCCCGCAGGACGCGCCGGATCAGGCCGAACACGCGCGGCGCGACCAGGTCGTAGAGCCGGCCGAAAGCCTTCTCGTCGCCCTTGGCGACCGCTTCCAGCAGCACGCCGGTGTCGTCTGCCATGGCTCTCCGTCTCGTCGGGGCCGCCTCAGGATACGTTTCCGCAGGCGTCCGAGGGGTCCTGCGGACCGATGCCGTGGGACGACCCGGGCGGGCGGACGGTAGGTTCGGGCGCGTGATCGTCGTACGCTCCCTGCTGCTCTTCGTTCTCGCTGCTCTCGCCGAGATCGGCGGGGCGTGGCTGATCTGGCAGGGCTGGCGGGAGAACCGCGGGCTGTGGTGGGTCGCCGCCGGCGTGATCGCGCTCGGCGCGTACGGTTTCGTCGCCACCCTGCAGCCGGAGGCGAACTTCGGGCGCATCCTCGCCGCGTACGGCGGAGTCTTCGTGGCCGGCTCGCTCGCCTGGGGAGTGCTGGTGGACAGGTTCCGCCCGGACCGCTGGGATCTGATCGGCGCCGGCATCTGCCTGGCCGGTGTCGCCATCATCATGTACGCACCCAGGAGCGCCGCCTGATGCGACTCGGCCCGCGGTTCCCGGTCGACGACCGCGTCCTCAGCGCCCTGCACGCCCGGGCATTCGGCGGTGACCCGGCGGTGGCGGCACGTCGACTTCGAGCCGCACCTGGAGCACTTCTACCTGGACCGGTGCGGTTTCCGCCCGACCCCGGCCGGCCTGATCGCGCTCTGACGGAGAGCTAGTCTGACTTGTCGTCTGGTTGGAGGAGTTCGTCGTGCCCCGCCCCCGCAGTGCCGTCCGGACCATCGAGCATCCGGACGTGTCGGACGTGTCGCTCCAGCAGCTGCTCGACGCGCTGGTCGACCCGGTGCGCCGCTCGATCGTCGTTCAGCTGGCGCGCAGCGAGGCGGAGAAGAGCTGCGGATCCTTCGACACGAACGTGTCCGATTCCACCCTCACCCATCACTTCGCGGTGCTGCGCGAGGCCGGCCTGATCCGGCAGTACTACGCGGGCACGACCAAGATGAACGCGCTGCGCGCCGACGAGTGGGAGGAGCGTTTTCCGGGCCTGTTGACCTCGGTGCTGTCCGCTTCCGCCGACGATTGATATTCCGATGGCCGTCAAAGTTTGACGGTCATCGAAGATAGCGCGTAGCGTTCCGGTCATCTGCTCCCGTGGCCAGAACGGAGTCATCGTGGCGAGGATCGTGCAGTTCGACCGGCTCGGCGGGCCCGAGGTTCTCACAGTGCGTGAGATGGAGGTCGGCGACCCGGGCCCGGGTGAGGTCCGGCTCCGCGTCGACGCCATCGGTCTGAACCGGGCCGACGTGATGTACCGCGAGGGCGTCTACTTCGTCCGGCCCCGCTTCCCGGCCACCCTGGGTTACGAGGCGGCCGGCGTCGTCGAGGCGCTCGGCGAGGACGTCGGCCATCTCCGGGTGGGCGATCCGGTCGCGGTGGTCCCCGGGTTCTCCCTGACCGAATACGGTACGTACGGCGACCACGTGCTGGTGCCGGGCGCGGTGGTGGTTCCCCGCCCGGCGACCGTGGACGCGACCACCGCGGCGGCCGTGTGGATGGCGTACGTGACCGCGTACGGCCCGCTCGCCGAGACCGGTGAGGTCCGTCCCGGCGACCACGTGCTGATCACCGCCGCGTCCAGCAGTGTCGGCCAGGCCGCGATCCAGATCGCCAGGCACGTCGGCGCGGTCCCCGTCGCCGCGACCCGGACCGCGGCCAAGAGGCAACGGCTGCTCGACGCCGGCGCCGCCCACGTGATCGTCACCGACGACGAGGACCTGCCCGCCCGGATCGGGGAGATCACCGGGGGAGAGGGTGTGCGGCTCGCCTTCGACCCGGTCGCCGGGCCCGGCGTCGAGACCATCGCGCGGGGCATCGCCCCTGGTGGGAGCCTTGTGGTCTACGGCGCGCTGGACCCGCGGACCACCCCGCTGCCCCGGGCGCGAAGCTATCCGGCGCTGTCGACCCGGACGTACACGCTGCACGAGATCACCACGGATCCGCAACGTCTGCGCCGCGCCGTCGCGTTCGTGAACGCCGGGCTCGCGCTGGGCTCGTTCACCCCGGTGATCGACCGGACGTTCGACCTGGGCGAGATCGCCGACGCCCACCGCTACCTGGAGGCCAACGGGCACGTCGGCAAGATCGTCGTCACGGTCGCGCACTGATGCCGGGGGTCAGTGTCGTCAGGCGGCGGTGGTGACCTGCTGGTCGAGCAGGTCGTCGATGGCGGCCGGGGGAAGCGGCCGGGCGAAGTGGAAGCCCTGCGCATACCGGTACCCGAGCTCGTGCAACCGCCGCGCCTGCGCCGCCGTCTCCACGCCCTCGGCGACCGTGTACAGCCCCAACGTCTCCGCGATCCCGGTCAGCGCGATCACGATGGCCTCCTGCTGCGGCCCGCCGCCCAGCCCGTCCACGAACGACTTGTCCACCTTGATGGCGTCCACCGGGCAGATCCGCAGCAGCCCCAGCGACGAGTGGCCCGTCCCGAAGTCGTCCAGCGCGATCGTCACCCCGAGCGCCGACAGCGCGTTGACGGTGGCGAGCGCACGGCCCCCGGCGAACACGGCGGTCTCGGTGATCTCGACGGTGAGCCGCGCCGCCGGGATCCCGTGCCGGGCGATGGCGCCGGCCACCACGTCCACCAGACCCGGGTCGAGGAGCTGCCGGGCCGACACGTTGACCGCGATTGATCGCAGCGCGTCGCATCCGTGCCGCCGGCTCCACGCGGCCGCCTGCGCGCACACCGTGTCGATGATCCACGCACCGAGCTCCACGATCAGCCCGGTGTCCTCGGCGACCGGGATGAACTCGGCCGGCGAGATCGTCCGCCCGTCCTTCGACCAGCGGATCAGCGACTCTACGGCGACCGTCCGCCCGTGCGGCAGCTCGACGATCGGCTGGTAGAGGAGGTGGAACTCACCCGCGGTCAGCCCCCGGCGCAGATCCGCGGCGATCGTCGCGCGCTGGGTCAGCCGCTGCTCCAGCGACGCGTCGTAGCGGACCACGCGCGCCCCGGCGCCGCTCGCCGCCTCGCGCAGTGCGATCTCGGCCTGCCGGTAGAGGTCGTCGGCGCCCGAGGCGACACCGACGGAGACCTCCATCAGCACGTCGTGCCCGGCGGCACGCAGCGGCTCGGCGCCCGCCGCGGCCAGCCGCTCGGCGACGTCCACCGACTCCGGCAGCAGCAGGCCGAACTCGTCGCCCCCGAGGCGGGCGATCACCGCACGGTCGCCGAAGACCAGACAGAGACGATTCGCGTACGCGATGAGCACCGCATCACCGACGGCCGACCCCAGCCCGTCGTTGACCGCCCGGAACTCCCGCAGGTCGAGGAGCACCACGGTGTTCGTCCCGCCGGCCCGGGCCACCGCGGTGGTGAAGTGCCGGCGGCTGAACAGCCCGGTCAGCTCGTCGTGCGCGGTCTGGCGCGCCACGGTCCGCAGCAGCCTCCCGTTCTCCGCGAGCGCCACCGCCTGCCGCGCCACGACCAGCAGCAACAACAGCGTCGTCCCGGCCACCTGGACAGTGCTCAGATGCCCGGTCCTCAGGAACACCGTCGCCACGAGCAGGCTGGTCAGCCCGGTCGCGACCAGCGGGATCGCGGTGCTCCGCCGGTGATCGGGCAGATCCTCCGCGGGCAGTGGGGTCTCCTGCGCGCCGGCGAGGTGACGCTGCTGGGCGCGTGCGGCGAGCACGCCGAACAGGCCGACGAACGGGAGCACCGCGGCGCTGCCGTTGAGGTGCGGCCACGGCTTGAGCAGGGTCATCAGGACCGTGGAGAGTGGCCCGGCCAGCCCGATCGGGGCCAGCCACCACAGCGCCGCGCGCGGGACCGGGCTGCGGCGCGCCGCCATGATCTTCACGACGACGGTGGCGCCGGCGCCGGCGATCGCCATCACCGCGATGTTCAGCCACCACGCGGACGTGCTGACGCCGAATCTGTTCATATACCAGCCGACGTACTCCGAGGCGGCGATCCCGAGGGTCACCGCGACGACCGCCACGTCCAGCACCGCGGTGGTCAGCTGGCGCCAGGAGCTGCCACCGCCGGGGAGCCGGAGCAGGCCGGCGATGGCCAGGACGGTGCCGATCACGTACAGCAGCAGTGTTCGCGCGCCGATCGGCGGCATGCCGGTGAACGGCATCGTGACGAGGTCGGCGATCTGACTGATCGCGGCGATCAGGATCGCGCCCAACGCCACGGACAGGCGGGCCCAGAAGGTCCGTAGCTCGCCGGCTGTTCGTCGGGAGGCGACGCGGAACGCCCAGACGGTCGATGCGACCCCGGCCACCGCCGGGCCCCACACCAGCAACCGCGGGAAGCCGGTGCGGGTGCCCAGCAGGATCAGCAACACCTCCGCCACGGCCATGACCAGGGCGAGGGGCGTCAACCAGCCGCGCCAGCGGGCCAACTCGCGCCTCCCTCGTCATGGACTGTCCGTCGCATGGTCAGAGATCGGCACGGCTGGTTGCGAGTTGAGGGTCTTCGGGTTGTTGCGGCACTCCGCGTCCCGAAGGTCCCCGCTGATCAGCGCGGTCGCGGCCCGGGACCGTGCGGCCAGTCGGGGCGGCCCGGGCCGCCGGGGCCACCCGGCCACCGGGTCGCGCCGTAACGCTGGACGGTGAGCTGCCACAGCCCGCGGTACGCGCCACCGGCACGGTCGCAATCGAATCGCGTCCACTGCCTCTGCTGACGGCCGGTGTTGCCGGCCCATTGGCAGTCGGACGGCGCGGGGAAGTACCCGATCGTGTCGAAATCGCGCGGCGGCTGGGGTGCGGCGTGCGCCGCGGGGATCGGCCCGGCCAGCGTGCACAGGCCGACCACCAGCGCCAATACTTTCGACCTACTCATTTTCCCACTTCTTCCGTATTCGGGTTCGGACCCATTGAGTGAAGCACGGAAGAAAGGGGGAGAAATGCAGTTCGGTGCTTTCTGCCTGATTACTTTGGGTGGCCGGAATACGACTCCGGAATGCGGGTAATCCGTTTCCTCACACCGTGGCCAGGGTGTCGGCGACCTCGTCGACGAGTTCCCGGGCGAGGAAGCCCGTGCGGCCGCGGCGCGGGGTCAGCCGCTGCCCGCTGACCGCGTGCGCGAACGCCGCCCAGCACGCCGCCTGAGCCGGCTCGGCGCCGCGTCCCAGCAGGCCGGCGACGATCCCGGCGCGTACGTCACCGCTGCCGGAGGTGCCGAGCCCGGCGTCGCCGCTCTCCTCCCGCCACACCCGCCCGTCCGGGTGGGCGATACGGCCGTAGAGCGAGACGACTGCCTGATAACGATCAGCCAGCGCCCGGCTCGCCGCGGCCAGGTCGTCGCCCGGCTCGCGGCCCAGCAGATGCTCGGCCTCGGTGAGATTCGGGGTGAGGACGGCTCGGGTCTGCGGCAACAGTCCCGCGTCCTTGCTCAGAGCACCCAGCGCGTACGCGTCGAGCACCACGCCCGCGTCCGGATTCGCCGCATCCAGCACCTGCCGCATCAGCGCGTCGGTCTGCCCGATGTCGTCCAGCCCCGGGCCGATCAGGATCACGTCGGCCTCCGCCGCGAGTTCGGTCACCTGCTCGGGCAGCGGCCCGCCGCCGGACGGGAAGCCGACCACCTTCGCCTCGGGCACCGCGATGCTCAACGAGATCGCGGCCTCGTCGGCGACCGCGAGCTGGAGCCGGCCGGCGCCCGCGCGCAGCGCCGCCTCCCCGGCCAGCAGGACCGCGCCCGGGTTGAACCGGGACCCGCCGATCACCAGCACCGTGCCCCGGGACAGTTTGCTGTCCCCGGGATCGGGCAGCGACCAGTCGCGCAGCACCTGCGGGGTGATCACCTGTTCGTCAGGCCGGTTCGGCACGGACTTCCTCCTGTTCGGTCGCGGGGGCACCGTGGTCCTCGAGGTGCCCGGCGTCGTTGAAGCGCTCCGGCGTCAGGCGCACGCCGTCCCCGGACCACGAGCTGATCGAGCAGTTCGCGATCGCCTCGCCGCGCGCCAGCGTCATCAGCTCGGGCTCCGGGACGTTCTCGGCCAGCGAGCGGACCAGCCACACCGTGGCCTCGTGGGCGAAGAGCAGGATCCTGCCGTCCGGGTGGTCCTCGCGCAGCTCCCGCAGGAGCGAGCGCAGACGCAGCAGCACGTCCGCCCAGCTCTCGCCGCCCGGTGGACGGTAGTAGTACTTGCCCTGGTGGGAGCGGCGCAGCGCCTCCTCCGGGTGGCGGGCGTGCACCCCGGCGTTGGTCAGCAGGTCGAGGATGCCCAGCTCCCGGTCGCGCAGGCGCTCGTCCACGATCAGCGGGACGCCGAGACCGTCCAGTGCCAGCTCAGCCGTCTGCCGCGCCCGCAGGTAGGGCGAGACGACGGCCAGGTCGGTGCTCAACGCCGTACGGCGGAAATGGTGGTGCAAGGCCTGAGCCTGTCGACGGCCGGTCGGCGAGAGCGGCACGTCCGCGTCCCGTTCCGCGATGTCGATCACCTCGGCGCCACTGCGCTCCGCCTCGGCGGCGGCTATGTTGCCGACACTCTCGCCGTGCCGCACGATTCCCAGCCATCGGAAGTCTTTCATGCGGCTGCTGTACCCGGATCCCGGGAAAAGATGGCACATCCGGCGATCAGGGCCGGGCCGGATCGTCATATCGGTGACAGCGACACATGCTCGGCAGGGAGGATCCACGATGAGGTACGCCATCCTGATGCACTACGGGGAGCCGGCCGACGGCGAGCTCGCCGAGGAGACGATCACCGAGGCGCGGCGGCAGTTCGACATCTACGCGAAGGCGCTGGAGCAGGCCGGGGTGCTCGTGTCGGCGGACGTGCTGCAGCCGGTCCTGGCCACGACCACCGTCACCCGCCGCGACGGTGAGCTGCGGGTTCAGGACGGGCCGTTCGCCGAGACGAAGGAGGTCCTGGCCGGCATCTTCCTGGTCGACGTCGCCGATCTCGATGCCGCGATCGGCTGGGCCGGCACGTGCCCGGGCGCGCAGTGGGGCACGATCGAGGTGCGGCCGGTGGCGACGGCGTTCCTGGACGGCCGATGGTCGAACTGACGACGCTCGCGGCGCGCGACAGCTACGGGCGGCTGCTGGCGCTGCTCTTCGCGGTGACCAGCGACGTCGCCGCGGCGGAGGACGCGCTGGCGGACGCGTTCGAGCGGGCGGTGCGGACGTGGCCGGAGCGTGGCACCCCGGGCAACCCCGACGGATGGCTGCTGACGGTGGCGCGCAACCGGCTGCGGGACCGGTGGAGGTCGGCCGATCTCCGGCGGGTCGTCCCGCTCGAGGAGTCCCGCGACGCCCCGGCTCACCTCGACGAGCTGGACGTCGACGCGATCCCGGACCGGCGCCTCGAGCTGATGCTCGTGTGCGCGCATCCGGCGATCGACCCGGCGGTGCACACGCCGCTCATGCTCAACACGGTGCTCGGGTTCACGGCCGGGCAGATCGGGCGCGCCTTCTCGACGCCGGGCGCGACGATGGCGACCCGGCTCGTCCGGGCGAAGCGGCGGATCAAGGCGGCCGGCATCCCGTTCCGGCTGCCCGATCGGGGTGACCTGCCGGGGCGGATGACAGCGGTGCTCGAAGCGGTCTACGGGGCGTACGCGATCGACGCCACCGGCGAGGCGCTGCATCTGGCCGGCGTGCTCACCGAACTCGCCCCGGACGAACCGGAGGCACACGGGCTGGCCGCGCTGATGCAGCTCAGCGCGGCTCGGGCCGAGGCCCGGACGGACGGGGACGGCCGGTTCGTGCCGCTGGGCGAGCAGGATCCGGCGCGGTGGGATCGCGAACTGATCGAGCGGGCGCATCGGCATCTGCGGCGGGCGCACGCGTGCGGCCGGCTCGGGCGGTTCCAGCTCGAGGCGGCGATCCAGGCCGTGCACTGCGTGCGGCCCGCGAATTGGCGGTCGCTGCTGGCGTTGCACGAGGTGCTGGACTCGGTGGCGCCGTCGCTCGGTGCGAGCGTCGCCCACGCCGTCGTGGTGGCCGAGGTGGAAGGCGCCGCCGCGGGGCTGGCGCGGCTCGACGCGCTGGCAGGTGACCGATTCCAGCCGGCGCGGGCCGCTCGGGCGCATCTGCTCGAGCGGCTCGGGCGGGTGGGGGAGGCGGTTACGGCGTACCGGATGGCGATCGAGCTGACGAGCGACCCCGCCGAGCGGGACTACCTGAAGGAACGCCTGGTGCGGCTCGACGGGTAGGAAATCTCCTGCACCGGCCAACCCGGCCTGGCGGGAAGCGCGGCCCAGCATCCCCGAGCATCTGCGGCTGGTCAGGGACGCCGGGCTGGTCAGGGAACGGCGGGCCGGGCGGGAACGGGTCTACTCGCTTCGGCCCGGCCCCTGGCTTGAGTGTCGCTGCGGCTCAGAGCGCGGCGAACTGCGCCGCCAAGCGTTCACGCGTGACGTCTTGCTCCCGGTCGGTGGCGACCCACCAGGGGCAGGAGACGTGCACGGCCACCACCCGGCCGGTCGCCAGCACCCGCCCGCACGCGGCCAGCACCTCGTCCGCGGACGGGCCGCCCGGGACAGGGAACTTGAGCCCGGGCAGGTCGGCGGGGTCGATCACGTCCACGTCGACGTGCAGGACCAGGGCGCCCGGGGGCAGCGCGTCGACGGTCACCTGATCGACCGGGATCCGGCCGGTGGCGCTTGTCGCCAGATACTCCGCCTCGGCCGGGTCCAGGTCACGCGCGTTGACCAGCACCGCGCGCTCCGGCCCCAGAGGGCGCAGGCCGAACCTGTCCGCATACCTCTCCGGATGTGCCCCGGTCACCAGCCGCAGCGACATCCCGCCCAGGTAACCGGAGGTGCTCGTCTCCACCGTGTGCACGTCGCCGTGCGCGTCGAACCACACGATCGCCGGATCCGCGCCTGCTCGCTGCGTGCCCGCCACCACGCCGCCACCGACCAGGCAGTCGCCGGAGAACACCAGCGGGACCTCGCCGCGCGCGACGGCCGGCGCCACCGCCGCCGCTGTCGCGTCGCACAGCGCCGCGACCTGCTGCCAGGCGTCGCCACCGGGGAAATCCGGCTCGACGGTGATGTCTGCCCGGACCGGGATCTCCACCCGCTCGTCCTGGTGATAGGGCACAAGGATCGTAGTCACGCGTCCACACTAGAACCCCAGGCCAGGATCACCTCACGTTCTCGTCGATCTCGGCCAGAGGGAATTCCTCGATGCCGAGGACGCGCAGCAGGTCGATCCGCTCCCGGGACTCCGCGTCGGCCGGGGTCAGCACCACGAGCTGCTGACCCAGATCCGGAGTCACCAAGGTCTCGCAGTCCAGCAGGATCGGGCCCACCCGGGGATGCACCAGGGTCTTGCGGTCGGCCCGGCGGACGCCGACCTCGTGCTGGGGCCAGAAGCGGCGGAACGTCACGCTGTCGGCCAGCAACCGGCTGATCAGCCGCTCGACCACCGGATCGCCGGGACGCCGGCCCTCGGTCACCCGGAGGTCGGCGATCAGCTGGCGGGTGTGGTGCTGCCGCTCCTCCGGGATGTGGACGGCGTGAACCTCGGGCTCGGTGAACCAGCGATAGATCAGGTAGCGGCGGGGCCCGGAGAAAGCGGTCAGATCGCCGACGAGCAGCTGCGACGCCCGGTTCTGTGCGAGCACCTCGCTCAGGTCGGAGATGACCATGGCCGGGGTGTCGCCGAGCAGGTCGAGCATCCGCACCAGGCCGGCACGGGCCAGCCGGGCGACCCCGTCGGCCGGCGGCGGCTGGTGACCGGCGAGGCGGAACAGGTGAGCGCGCTCGTCGTCGGACAGGCGCAGGGCCCGGGCGAGGGAACCCAGCAGTTGCGTGGACGGCTGGCTGCTGCGGCCCTGCTCCAGACGGATCACGTAATCAGTGGACATGCCGGCGAGCGCGGCCACCTCCTCACGCCGCAGGCCGAGCGTGCGGCGGCGCGGACCGTCGGCGAGCCCGACCTCGGCCGGGCGGATCGCCTCGCGCCGGCGGCGGAGGAAGTCGGCGAGCTGCTCTCGTTGCATGCCCCCATGCTTCCTCGCCGAAGGGCGACCAAACAGGGAGCGTTGCTCCCACGATAAGCGCTCCACTGCTCGCCACCCGGAAACGGGAGCAGGGTGAACGGCATGCAGACACGAACTCCGGTCACCACACGAACTCTGGGATCCACCCGAACTCTGGGAACTGACGGCCCGGTCGTCTCGGCCCTCGGGCTGGGCGCCATGGGCATGACGAACGGGGTCTACGGCGCCAGCGACCGCGCCGAGAGCATCGCCACCGTGCACGCCGCGCTGGACGCCGGCATAACCCTGATCGACACTGGCGACCACTACGGCACCGGGCACAACGAGATGCTGCTCGCCGAGGCCCTGCGCGACCGGCCGCGCGACTCCTACCTGCTGAGCGTCAAGTTCGGCGCGCTCAGCCAGCCGGGCGGTGGCTTCAACGGGCAGGACAGCCGGCCCGCCGCGGTGAAGAACTTCCTGATCCACTCGATGACCCGCCTCGGCGTCGACCACATCGACATCTACCGCCCGGCGCGACTCGACCCGGCCGTGCCGATCGAAGAGACGGTCGGCGCGATCAAGGAGATGATCGACGCCGGCCATGTGCGGCACGTCGGCCTCTCCGAGGTGGGCGCCGACACGATCCGCCGGGCGCACGCCGTGCACCCGGTCGCCGACCTCCAGATCGAATACTCGTTGATCTCCCGGGCTGTCGAGTCGGAGGTGCTGCCCACGCTGCGGGAGCTCGGCATCGGCCTGACGGCGTACGGGGTGCTGAGCCGTGGCCTGATCTCGGGGCACTGGAAACCGGCCGACGCCGGTCGTCCCGGCGAGAATAGAGGGCGCATGCCACGGTTCCAGGGTGCGAACGCCGAGCACAACCTGGCCCTGGTCGAGGCGTTGCGCCGAGTCGCCGGGACGAGAGACGTCACCGTGGCCCAGCTCGCCATCGCGTGGGTCGCGGCCCAGGGGGACGACATCGTGCCGTTGGTCGGTGCCCGGACACGTACCAGATTGGCGGAAGCCCTGGCCTCGGCGAACCTGAAGCTCTCGGCGGCCGATCTCGCGGAGATCGAGAGAGCCGTGCCGAAGGGAGCGGCCCGAGGCGACCGCTACCCCTCGGCGATGATGTCCGGCGTCGGCGTCGGTAACTGATTAGGCGGTGGCCACCGAGGTGTCGCCCGGGGGCGGGCTGGTCGGGTCCAGGCGGCGCTCGGCGGCCTCGGCCTGATCCTCGGCCCTCGCCTCGTCGTCGTCGGTCGGTTCGGTGCCCGGCGGCTCACGATCCGGCGTCGGCTCGCCACTCGGGTGTTGCACGAGGTATCGGATGGCGGTGTTCAGCACGGCGAGCAGCGGCACCGCGATCAGGCCACCGACGATGCCGGCGACCACCACGCCGGCGGCGATCGCCAGGATCACGGCGAGCGGGTGCAACGCCACCGCACGTCCCATGATCAGCGGCTGGAGGACGTGCCCCTCCAACTGCTGGACGGCGATGACGACGGCCAGGATGCCGAGCGCGGTCACCGGGCCGTTGGCGACCAGTGCGACCAGCACCGCCACCGCGCCGCTGATGGTCGCGCCGACCACCGGGATGAACGCGCCGAGGAACACCAGCGCGGCCAGCGGCAGCGCCAGCGGGACCCGGAAGGCGAACAGGCCGATGCCGATGCCCACGGCGTCGACGAAGGCGACCAGCACGGTCGCCCGGACGTAGGAGACGAGCGTGTGCCACGAGTAGTGCCCGGCCCGCGCGGTCGCCACCCGGGCTTCCCGCGGGAGCAGCCGGCACAGGAAAGCCCAGATCTGGCCACCGTCCCGGAGGAAGAAGAAGAGCGTGAAGAGGACCAGGAAGAACCCGGTCACGACCTCACCCACGGTGGTGGCCGTGCTCAGAGCGCCGCTGGTGATCGACCCCTGGCTGGAGGTGAACGAGTCGCGCGCCCGATCGACGTACTGGCTCAGTTGTTGATCGGTGATGTGCAGCGGACTGTCCGCCAGCCAGCGCTGCACCTCGTCGACGCCCTGGCTGACCCGGGTCGACAGGTTGTCGAACTGGCTGATGAACGTCCGGATGATGAGACTGAGCCCACCGATGACCACCAGGAGAGCGGTGATCTCCACCAGACCCGCTGCCAGCGATTTCTTCATGCCGTTACGGATCATGATGGCGCTCAGCGGCTGGAAGAGCGCGGCGAGCAGAATCGCCACGGCCACCGGGATCAGCACGATGTGCAGCAGCGCGACGATGCGCAGGAAGAGGTAGGCCGCGACGACGAAGAGGATGAAACGCCACGACCACGCGCCGGCCGTGCGCACACCGCGCGGCAGCACGTCCGCGGAGGACGTCGGCGGTTGGTTGACGACCACGACGGGGGTGGTGCTGTCGGTCAGGTCGGGGCCGGCCGTGAACGGCGGCGGTGTGTTGCGACTGGCGGCGGTCGCCAGTGTGGCCCGGGCGCGCTCCCGGACCGTCTGTGCCCAGCTCATGAAGTTCCCCTTCGGTTGCTGGTTCGATGCCCGGGGGCGCGCGATTTCATGCTTGATCATCCGGTTTAAGGTCAGCGCATGTGGCGAATCGTGCGGTGGGTGCTCCTCGCGCTGTGGCTGGTCGCGGCAGGCGCTGCTTGGTGGGGCGCGCCGCGCGAGGCCGGCGTCGAGAGGGCATTCGCGGACATGGCCTCCGACCGCGTGGTCGCGTACCAACTCGGGGCACAATGGCGGGACAACGCCCCGGACCGCTGGTTCGCCGTGCCGACCGTGGAGGGCGGGGAGCAGGACCGGATCTTCGCCTGGCGTACGCCGGACGGCCGCGCTCACTGGGCCGACATCAGCGACACCCCGGATCTGAAAGCGCAGCTGCCGCAGCATCGCTCGGCGAACGTGCTCGGCCTGAGCACGCTGATCAACGGCATCGGCCTGCTCTTCACGCTGGTCTTCCTCGGCGTGCTCTGGGCCGGCCCGACCCCGGTCACCGGCACGCGGTGGTACTGGTGGTGGCTGTTCGCCCTGATCCCGTTCGGGCTGGGGGTGCTCTACTGGACGTTCCGCGAAGTCCCGTGGGCGCGCCCGGAGATCCCGGAGACACGCCGCACCGGCTGGCGCGGCCTCGGCATCGCGATCGTGGTCTCCGTCCTGGTCTCCGTGATCCTGTTCGGCCTCACCCGCCTGTTCGGCGAGGCCGCCTTCCCCGACGTCCTCACCCCCTGAACCCCGCGCCCCGGCGTCCTCACTCCCTGAGCCCCGCGCCCGGCGTGTGTACCTCGTGGCACCGCGCCCGGCGTGTGTGCCTCCTGACACCGGGGCCGTGCCGGGTTCAGGGGACGGTGACTGCCGCGGTGACCTCGACCTCCAGGGTCAGCCCGGGCAGGAAGAGTCCGCTCACCTGAACCGTGGTGCTGGGTGGGGGAGTGCTCGGGAAGATCTGGCGGCGGACCTTTCCGTACGCGGGCAGGTCGGCCAGGTCGAGCATGAACGTCCGCACGTGCAGCACGTCCGCGAAGCCCGCCCCGTGCGCGGCGAGCAGGTCGCCGATCAGCTCGAAGATCCGCTCGGCCTGCGCCCCCGTGTCGCCGGGTGCCACCACCTCGCCGTTGTCGTCGATCGCGACCTGCCCGGCGAGGGTCAGCAGCGCGCCGCCGGGCAGGTCGACCCGCGCCACGTTGGTGTACCGGTCGGCGAACGGCGCGGGCACGCTCGCGGGATTGTCCAGCGTCAGTTTCACGAGTTCTCCAGGGCCATCAGTGAATCGAGGTGCTTCAGGGCGATCAGTGAATCGAGGTGCTTGAGAGCGATCAGCGAACCGAGGTCCGCGGTCTGATCAGGTACGTCTTCCAGGAGCCCGAGCGTGGCCGCGATCATCGGCGTCGCGGCCCCGGTCAGGCGCAGATCCTTGACGGCGAGCGCGACCGGGAAGTCGGCCGTGACACTGGCCGCCCGGCGCAGCGCCGTCCCGAGCGGCCCGGCGGCCAGGAGCCGGACCGCCAGCGGGTGCGGGATGCCGAGCGCGGCGGCCAGCGCGAGCGAGTCGTGCAGTCCGCCGAGCGCGGTCAGCATGGCCGTGTTCTGGAGGAGTTTGACTGCGGATCCGGCGCCTGCCTTCCCGCATCGGGTGACCGTGCCGAGGCTCTCGAGCACCGGCTCGGCCCGGTCCAGGGATTCGGGTGTGCCACCGGCGAACAGGGCGAGGGTTCCGGCGGCGACCGCGTCCACACTGCCGCCGACCGGGGCGTCCACGAAGGATGTCCCGGGCAGGCGGGCGGCGATCGCCGTTGTCTGCGCGGGACTGATCGTGGACATCTGCACCAGCACCGCGCCGGGGCGTACGGCTGCCGCGGCACCCCCGTCGAACAGCACCGCCTCGACAGCCTCGCCGTCGGTCAGCATGGTGATCACCAGGTCGGCGCTGGCCGCGGCCGCCGCCGGGGTCGGTGCGACCGGGGCGCCGGTGGCGGCGGCCCGGGTCCGGTCACGGTTCCAGACCGTGACCTGGTGGCCGGCCGCGCGCAGCCGGCCCGTGATGGCGCCGCCCATCCTTCCGGTGCCGAGCACCGCAACATCTGTCATGCCGATGACGCTAGGGGAGCGACAGCCATGCGACCAGCGACTGTCTCGCATGGCTGCCATGCCCGGCTAGCATGGCTCGGTGGAGACGCAACTGCTCGAGGTGTTCCGGACGGTCGCGCGCCTCGGGTCGATCACCGCGGCCGCGCAGCGGCTCAGGTTCACCCAGTCCGCAGTGTCCCGGCAGATCGCCACCCTGGAGGCGGAGGTCGGCGCCCGCCTGCTGGACCGGCTGCCCCGCGGCATCGCGCTGACCGAGCACGGCCGCGCGCTGCTGCCGCACGCCGAGGCGCTCCTCGACCGGCTCACCACGGCGCGCCAGGCCGTCGACGATCTGGACGCGCTGGACGCGGGACGGCTGCGGGTCGGCGCGTTCGCCACCGCGGTCGCCGCGCTGGTGCCCCGGGCCCTGGCGTCGTTCCGGGCGTCCTTCCCGGCGATCGCGTTGTCGCTGGTGGAGGGTTTCACCCCGGCGCTGCTGCAGCGACTGGAGGCCGGGGAGGTAGATGTCGCCGTGGTCAGCACGGTTCCGTCCGGGCCGCCCGACCCGGCCCGGTTCGACCTGCACCATCTGGTCGACGAGCGGATGCTGGTCGCGGTGCCCCGCGATCACCGGTTGGCCCGCCGTCGCACGGTCCGGCTGGCCGAGCTGGCCGATGACCCGTTCATCGCGAACTCCACCCGGCCGGAGGAGACCCTGTTCGCGGCGAGCGGCTTCCGTCCGCGGATCGACTTCACCGTCTCCGAGTGGACCGCCAAGTTCGGCTGTGTGGCCGCCGGGCTCGGGGTCACCCTGGTCCCGTCGCTGGCCGCGCGCAGCGCTCCGGCCGACCTCGTCCTGCTGCGGGTCCACGCCGACGACGCGCCGGCCCGCAAGGTCTACGCCGCGACGCCGGCGGGCCGCAGCCGCCCGCCTGCGGTCGATCGCTTCATCGAGCACCTCGACGAGGTCGCACGGTCCCCGCAGCTGTAAGACGAGCACTTCGACGACGTCGCACGGAACCCGAGCTGTGAACAGACCCGGGGGGTTGGGCGAGCCGGAAAGCGTGAGTCGCGCCGCGGGCCGGCCGGCAGACCAGCCCGCGGCGCTCACCCGCGGCTGCCATCCCTCGTCGGCGACCACGATCTTGGCGGCCTCCCGCGGGCCGGGCCGCGCACGAGCGCTGCGGGCCGCGCACGAGCGCTGCGGACGGTGGAGCGCTGGGGTCGGGGCGGGAGGGCTACGGGGTGGGGTGGGTCACCAGTCGCTGTTGGTGGCGCCGACCCCCAGGATGATCTGGTCGAAGAGGTTGCCGTCGTTGTCGTCGGTGTACGCGACCGGCACCTCACCCCAAGCCGACACCGCCACCTGGAACTGGTCCTGCCGTCCGGTCGTGGTGCCGGTCAGGGTCTGCGCCCCGAGACGCCCGGTGAACGTCCCGTCCTCGTTGATCCCGCGCAGCCATCCGTCGGCCCCGGAGACGGTCCAGCCCACCACCGCGCCGGCCTGGTCGTCGATGCCGACGGTGGGAGCCGCCGCACCCGCCGTGGCCGAGACTTCGGCGTCGGGGTGCCGGGCGACGCCGGCGGCCGTGAACGAGCGGGCCCACACCCCGTTCGTCCCGGTGTGGTCGGACTCCCAGCCCACCACGAAGTCGCCGTTGTAGTTCGCGGCGATCGCGGGCCGGCGTTGCTGCCCGTCGCCGAGCGAGTTGGCACTGCGGCGGCTGAGCGTCACCGCGCCGTTGGCCCGGGCGAGCCGGACGAGGCCCACGTTGTCGTACGCGTTGCCGTCGGCGTCCTCCTCCCACACCACCGTCGCGTCTCCGGAGGCGGACACCGCCACGTCCGGCCGGTGGTGCGCGCCGGTGGACTGCGAGGCGGTCACCTCGTACGCCTTGGTCGTCGCGGCCGTGTATCCGGCGGCCTTGACGGTGTAGGCGGAGCCCTGGATGTCCTCCCAGACGACGGTGAACGCCACCGCGGAGGCGCTGCCCGAGGTCCCGTCGGGGTCCACGGCGACGCGCGGAACCCGCTGGTCACCGGCTACGTCCGCGTTGGCCCGGCCGGAGGCGAGCACAGCGCCGGTGGGCGACACGACGCGGTAGGGGATGTTGAACACGCCGTTGCCGTCGGGGTCGTCGGCCCACACGACGACGGCGTTGCCCTTGTCGTCGAGCCCGACGTCCGGAGTGATGTGTTTCCAGTCGACGCCACTGGTTCCGCCGGTGGACAGCTTGAGCTCGTAGACCGGCGTGCCGTCCTTGAACAGTCGCAGGTAGATCTCGGAGTGCGCGTCGTCCGCCGGGTCGGTCTCGTCCCGGTCGTCCTTCCACACGACGGCGACCTGCCCGTTGCGGTTCGTGGCGATCGCGGGGGAGTCCTGGTCGCCGGTGGCGACGCTGTTGACGGTGCTGAAGGTGACCGAGGTGGCGGCGAGCAGGGCCGCGGTCAGAAGGGGGATCACAGTGCCACCAGTCCCGGGGTTCCGTCGAGGATCGCGAACGACTTGAGCGTGGAGACGGCCGCGCCGTGCTCGCTGACCGACGCCACCGCGCGGAAGTCCGCCCGTACCTGGGAGGGGGAAATCGTCGTCAGCGTGTAACCGCGGCGCTCGGAGTAGAACTTCAGGTGCGGGTTGGTCGCCACGTCCGGGATGGTGCTGTTCGCGGTGCCGTCGCCGCCGGACGCGATCGACGTGCAGACCAGTTCGGTGCCGATCACCGCGGAGTTCGGGCTGGCGTAATCGGCGAGCAGGTCGTTCGCCCAGGCGCGGTGGACGTCACCGGTCAGGACCAGAGGGTTGCGGACGTTGCGATCGCGCCACCCCTGCTGGATGCGGGACCGGGAGGCCCGGTAGCCGTCCCAGCCGTCCATGCTGGCCGCGCCCGCCGTGTCGAAGCGCCGCGCGAAGAACACCTGCTGCCCGAGGATGTCCCAGGTCGCGGCGTGCTGGTCCAGCCCGTCGAGCAGCCAGCTCTCCTGCGCCGCGCCGGTCAGCGAGCGGCCGGCCAGGTCCGCGTCCGCGCACACCTTCCACCCGTCACCGCAGGCCTGGTCGTCGCGGAACTGCCGGGTGTCGAGCATGTGGAACGTCGCCAGCGTGCCCCACTGCACCCGCCGGAACAGCGGGATGCTGTTGCCGGTCGGTGCCTGCGCGGGCCGCAGCGGCATGTTCTCGTAGTACGCGCGGTACGCGGCGGTCCGCCGGGCGGTCCACTGCGCGGCGGTCAGCGCCGGGCTGTTGTCGTTGCGCACCATGTTCGCGTAGTTGTTCTCCACCTCGTGGTCGTCCGGCACCACGATCCACGGCGCGACGGCGTGCGCGGCCTGCAGGTCCGGGTCGGCCTTGTACTGCGCGTACCGGCGCCGGTAGTCGGCGAGGCTGACGATCTCCGCCCCGGCGTGCTCGCGCACCGATCCGGTGGTGGCGGCATCCTCGTAGATGTAGTCGCCCAGGTGCAGGATCAGGTCCGGCCGGTCCTCGGCCATCCGGCGGTACGCCGTGAAGTATCCCGACTCGTAGTGCGCGCACGACGCGAACGCCATCCGCAGGTCGCTGCCGGACGTGCCGGCGGCCGGGGCGGTGCGGGTGCGGCCGACCGCGGAGAGGTGCCCCTGCGCGCGGAACCGGTAGTAGTACTCGGCGCCGGGCGCGAGCCCACCGGCCACGACGTGCACCGAGTGCGCGTCGGCGTAGCGGGCGGTGACCGAGCCGGACGCGACCAGCGAGCCGAACGTGGAGCTGGCCGAGACCTGCCAGTCGACGGTGACATCGGCGTTGGCCATGCCGCCCTGCCCGTCGGCGTTGAGCGGGGAGGGCGCCAGGCGGGTCCAGAGCACGACGCTGGAGGAGTCCGGTTCGCCGGAGGCGACCCCGAGGGTGAACGGGTACGGGACGGCAGCGCTGGCCAGGGACGGCACGGCCAGCGTGCCGGCGGTTGCCAATCCGCCGAGCACGAAGACCCGGCGATTGATGATCGTCATAGTGGAGAACGTAACTACGTTCCGCACGGAATGCTAGATCATCGATGTGGCTTCGATGATGCGGGTCGTGGCCGCCGCGACAGTGGCCTGCAAGGATTCCGCCGGGGGCAGGTCCGGCACGTCGCGGCGCATCCCGATCACGCTCTCGACCAGCCCGAACACCAGGTCGCCGGGGGTCGGGGAGCCGGCCAGCCGGCGGTACACGGCGCGCAGCTCGCCACGCTCGCGGCGGAACCGGGCGAACGGCTCGGTGGCGATCTCCGGCAACGCGTACAGGATCCCGATGTTCCACCGCGCGGTCAGCAGCACGCCGACGTCGAAGCGCACCAGCGACTCCAGTGCCCGAGCCGCGTCCAGGTCGCCGAGCGACTCGGCGTGCGTCAGCGACGGCCGGACCGTGGCTTCCAGGAGCTCGGCGAGGATCTGCTCCTTGGTCCTGAAGTGGTAGTAGAGCGACGCCTGCCGGATCCCGACCCGCTCGGCGATCAGCCGCGTCGAGGTCGCGGCGTAACCCCGCTGGGCGAACAGCTCGGCGGCGGCGTCCAGGATCTCCTCGCGCGCGCTGGCGGACGGCAGCCGCCGGGCGCCGGATCGTGGCCGGCCGACGGACGAGGGTGCGGAACTCACGCCTGAATCGTGCCACGGCCCCCGGACGTCACTTCCGGCCCGGCTGCGATGTAACCGTGCCGACACAGTCGGCAACTCAAGGTTTACCGCGGAGAAACCACTGTCGAGGCTGCTCACCGGAATCTGTCAACTGACAGGAATTGAACTCCCAGGAGGCGGCCATGTCTGTAACCTCTGCCCCGCCCGACACCGACGGCGCGGATCTTCGCGGCTTCGGCTACGAGCCGCAACTGCGCCGCAGCATCGGCAGTTACGCGAGCTTCGCCGCCGGGTTCTCCTTCGTCTCGATCCTCACCACCGTCTTCCAGCTCTTCGCGTTCGGCTTCTCGTTCGGCGGGCCGGCGTTCTTCTGGACCTGGCCGCTCGTCTTCGCCGGGCAGTTCATGGTCGCGCTCACCTTCGCCGAGCTGGCCGCCCGCTACCCGATCTCCGGGTGCATCTACCAGTGGTCGCGCCGGCTCTCCAATGCCACGGTCGGCTGGTTCGCCGGCTGGGTCATGATCATCGCGCAGATCGCCACGGTCGCCGCCGCCGCGATCGCGCTGCAGGTCGTGCTGCCGTCGATCTGGTCCGGATTCCAGCTGGTCGGCGGTGACTCCGCCCTCACCTCCACCACCGGCGCCACCAACGCGGTGATCCTCGGCTCGCTGCTGATCGCGGTCACGACGATCATCAACATCTCCGGCGTACGCCTGATGTCCATCGTCAACAGCACCGGCGTGACCTTGGAGATCATCGGCGTGGCGGCCGTGATCGTGCTGCTGTTCACGCACGCCGAGCGCGGACCGGGCGTCGTTTTCGACACCGGCGGGACCGGCTCGGGCCTCGGCTACGTCGGGCCTTTCCTGGTGTCGGCGCTGATGGCCGCGTACGTCGTCGTGGGCTTCGATTCCGCCGGCGAGCTCAGCGAAGAGACCCGCGACCCGCGGCACACCGCCCCGCGCACGATCCTGCGGGCGCTCGCCGCGGCGGGGATCGGCGGCGGGCTGACGCTGATCGCCGCGCTGATGGCCGCGCCGAGCCTGACCGACGGCCGGCTCGCGACCGAGGGCCTGCCGTACGTGCTGATGAGCCGGCTCGGCGACACCGGCGGCCGGATCCTGCTGATCGACGTGGCGATCGCGATCGCGGTCTGCACCCTGGCGATCCAGACCGCGGGCAGCCGGATGGTGTTCTCGATGGCCCGCGACAACGTCCTGCCGTTCTCCCGCGCGCTCCAGAAGGTCTCGCCGCGCACCGGCACCCCGATCCTGCCGTCGGTGGTCGTCGGCGTCGGCGCGGCGGCGGTGCTGCTGGTCAACATCGGTCAGCCGGCCCTGTTCACGGCGATCACCAGCGTCTGCATCGTGATGCTCTACATCGCGTACGCCCTGGTCACCGTCCCGCTCCTGGTCCGCAGGCTGAAGGGCTGGCCGCACGCGGAGGACGAGGTGACCACCGAGCGCGGCGGCAGACTGTTCTCGCTCGGCAGGTTCGGCCTGGTCGTCAACGTCCTCGCCGTCGTCTACGGCATCGGCATGATCCTCAACCTCGGCTGGCCGCGTCCCGAGGTCTACGACCCGGCCGGCGCGCACTGGTACCTGCACTACTTCTCGCTGCTCTTCGTCGGTGGCGCGCTGGCCCTGGGCGGGCTCGCCTACCTGCGCTACCGCACCCGCGCGATGTCGCTGCACCTGACCCTGCCCACCGCGGCGCCCGTCGTCGCCGAGGAGATCGCATGAGCACCGCGACCACCGCTACCACCGCGGGCGCCCGCGAGCACGCCCGCGCCCAGGGCGGCACCGTCGTCGAGGCCATGCCGACCGTTCCCGCCTCACCCGGGCTGACCTGGGAAGAGACCATTCCCGGCGGCGGGTACGCGAGCAAGCGCCTGGCCCGCGGCACGACCCTGCGACTCACCGACCTGTACGGCGACGCCTGCGTCTCGGTGCTGCTGTTCAACGCCGACGAACCGTGGGAACGCCTCAACGTCGCCGACACCGTCAAGGTGCTCTGGCAGGCCTACGTGGGGGAGGGTCACCTGCTCCTCTCCGACCAGGGGCGCGTCCTCGCGTCGGTGACGGCCGGAGCGCGCGACCGCTCGGACACGTTCTGCGGCACGACGACACTGCGGAGCAACACTTCCCGGTACGGCGACGGCAGCCCCCACGGCCCCACCCCCGCCGGGCGGGAACTGTTCACGCTCGCCGCCGCCAAGCACGGCCTGACCCGCCGCGACCTGCCGCCGAGCATCTCCTTCTTCCAGGGGCTGCGGGTCGGCGACGACGGCGGGTTCACCTGGCTCGGCTCGGCCGGGGCGGGCGCGGTCGTGGAGCTGCGCGCCGAGATGCCGGTGACGGTGCTGCTCGCCAACGTGCCGCACCCGCTCGACCCTCGTGACGACTACACCTGCTCCGCCGTACGCGTGAACGCCTTCGAAGGTCATCCGACGACGCCCGCTGACGCGCTGTGGAGCCGGTCACCCGAGGGCGAGCGCGCCTTCCTGAACACCGCCGACTATCTCACCGCCCGGGGGATCGGATGACGACCGTTCTTGATCAGATCGTCGAGGCGCGGGCACCGTGGTCCGCGATCGTCCGCGCGGGCCAGACCCTGACGATCATCGACCTCAAGGGCAACCAGGCCGTCGACTGCCTCATCTACAACGCGGACGACACCGCCGAGCGTTACTCCGCGCCGGACACCATCGCCGCGCAGGGCAACGTCTTCCTGACCACGGGCAGCGTGCTGCGCTCCAGTGAGGGCCGGCCGCTGATGACCGTCGTCGCGGACGAGGTGGGGCGGCACGACACGGTCGGCGGCGCGTGCAGCCGCGAGTCGAACACGCTGCGCTACGGGCACCACACCAAGCACCAGCACGCCTGCGTCGAGAACTTCCTCATCGAGGGCAGCCGCTGGGGCCTGGGCAAACGTGACCTGGTCTCCAACATCAACTGGTACATGAACGTCCCCGTCGACCCCGACGGCAGCCTCGGCATCGTCGACGGCATCTCCGCCCCCGGGCTGTCGCTGTCCCTGCGGGCCGAGATGGACGTCCTGGTCCTGGTCTCCAACTGCCCGCAGATCAACAACCCCTGCAACGGTTTCGACCCCACGCCCGTCCGCATGGTCGTCACCGCCTGACTCGAGCCGGAGGCCCGCTCCCATGTTCGACACCCTGCTCGTCGCCAACCGTGGCGAGATCGCCTGCCGGATCATCCGCACCGCCTCGCGGATGGGCCTCAAGACCGTCGCCGTGTTCTCCGACGCCGACCGGGCCGCGCCGCACGTCCGCATGGCCGACCTCGCCGTCCGGCTCGGCCCGCCGCCGGCCCGGGAGAGTTACCTGGTCGTCGACCGGGTGCTCGACGCGGCGCTGTCCACCGGCGCCGGGGCCGTTCACCCCGGCTACGGGTTCCTCTCCGAGGACGCCGGGTTCGCGACGGCCGTCCAGGACGCCGGGCTCGCGTTCGTCGGGCCCACCCCGGCACAGCTGACCGCGTTCGGCGCCAAGCACACCGCCCGGGACCTGGCCCGCCGGGCCGGAGTCCCGATGATCGAGGGGACCGGGCTGCTGTCCGGGATCGATCAGGCCCTCGACGAGGCCGCGCGCATCGGTTACCCGGTCATGCTCAAGGCGACCGGTGGCGGCGGCGGCATCGGCATGCAGGCCTGCCGGAACCCCGAAGAGCTGATCGAGGCGTACGACCGGGTCGAGCGTCTCGCCGTCGCCAGCTTCGGCAGCGGCGGCGTGTTCCTGGAGCGCTTCGTGCAGCGGGCGCGGCACGTCGAGGTGCAGGTGTTCGGGGACGGTCACGGACGGGTGGTGGCGCTCGGCGACCGGGACTGCAGCCTGCAACGACGCAACCAGAAGGTGATCGAGGAGGCGCCCGCGCCGGGGCTGCCCGGCCACGTGCGCGCCCGCCTGCACGAGTCGGCGGCCGCGCTGTGCGCCTCGGTGGACTACCGCTCGGCGGGGACCGTCGAGTTCGTCTACGACGCCGAGCGCGAAGAGGCGTCGTTCCTCGAGGTCAACGCGCGTCTGCAGGTGGAGCATCCGGTCACCGAGGAGATCTTCGGGATCGACCTCGTCGAGTGGATGCTGCGACTGGCGCGGGGTGAGGCCGAGTTCCTGGACGAGCCGCGGCGCGCGGCGGGCGCGGCCGTGGAGGCGCGCGTCTACGCGGAGGACCCGACCCAGGGGCACCGGCCCAGCGCCGGGCTGATCACCAACACGGTCTTCCCCGAGGGCGTACGCGTCGACGGCTGGGTATCCGCGGGCACCGAGGTGTCCACGGCGTACGACCCGATGCTCGCCAAGGTGATCGTCACCGCGGAGACGCGCGAGCAGGCGTACGCCCGATTGGGTCTGGTCCTGAAAGGCACCCGGATCGACGGGATCGAGACGAACCTCGGTCTGCTGCGCGCCGCCGCCGCGAACCCGCAGGTCCTGGCCGCGCTGCACTCGACGGCGACCCTCGCGGACGTGCACGACGAGGAGCCGCGCATCGTCGTCGAGCGGCCCGGGACGATGACCACCGTGCAGGACTGGCCGGGGCGCACCGGGCTGTGGGAGGTCGGGGTGCCGCCGTCCGGGCCGATGGACGACCTGTCGTTCCGGCTCGGCAACAAGGCGCTCGGCAACGACGAGGGTGCACCGGGTCTGGAGTGCACGGTCGACGGCCCGGCGCTGCGGTTCAGTGCCGAGACCACCATCTGTGTGACCGGGGCAGCGGCGCCCGTGACGGTGGACGGGGTGCGGGTCCCGCGCTGGGAGCCCGTCGTCGTGCCCGCCGGGTCCGTGCTGGACGTAGGCAGGGTGAGCGAGTCCGGGCTGCGGATCTACGTGCTCTTCGCGGGCGGGCTGGACGTCCCGGAGTATCTCGGGAGCGCGTCGACGTTCACGCTCGGGCAGTTCGGCGGGCACGGCGGGCGCGCGCTGCGGATCGGCGACGTGCTGCGGGCCGGCACCGATCCGGTGACGGTCGCGGGCCCGGTGCCGGTCGCGGACCGTCCGGCGATCCGGCGCGAGTGGCGGATCCGGGTCACCGAGGGGCCGCACGCCGCCCCGGAGTTCTTCACCCGCGAGGACATCGACGAGTTCTACGCCGCGACGTTCGAGGTGCACTTCAACTCGGCGCGGACCGGGGTGCGCCTGGTCGGGCCGAAGCCGCGGTGGGCGCGGACCGACGGCGGGGAGGCCGGGCTGCACCCGTCGAACATCCACGACACGCCGTACTCGGTCGGGGCGATCGACTTCACCGGGGACGTGCCGATCCTGCTCGGGCCGGACGGGCCCAGCCTGGGCGGCTTCGTGTGCCCGGCCACGGTGATCACGGCCGAGCGGTGGAAACTCGGGCAGCTCAGCCCGGGGGACTCCGTCACGTTCGTATCCACTGATGATCGTGACTTCGTGCCTTTGATCAGGACTGTGGACGACGGGATCCTGGCGCGCGACGAGGACGTCACCTATCGGCGGTCCGGCGATGACAACCTGCTGGTCGAGTTCGGGCCGATGACCCTCGATCTCGGGCTGCGGATGCGCGGGCACGCGCTGATGGACCGGCTCCGCGCCGAGGGGCTGGACGGCGTCGTCGACCTGACGCCGGGGATCCGGTCGCTGCAGATCCACGTCGACCCCGCGAAGCTGCCAGTGCGCAAGCTCCTGGACGTGGTGCGGTCGCTGGACCTGCCGGCCGCCGAGGACCTCGCCGTGCCGAGCCGGGTGGTGCACCTGCCGCTCTCCTGGGACGACCCGGCGACCCGGGAGGCGATCGCGCGCTACATGGCCGGGGTCCGCGACGACGCCCCGTGGTGCCCGTGGAACATCGAGTTCATCCGGCGGGTCAACGGGCTGGACAGCGTGCACGACGTGTTCCGGACCGTGTTCGACGCCAGTTACCTCGTCCTCGGGCTCGGCGATGTCTACCTCGGCGCGCCCGTGGCGACACCGCTCGACCCGCGGCACCGCCTCGTCACCACCAAGTACAACCCGGCGCGCACCTGGACGCCGGAGAACGCGGTCGGGATCGGCGGGGCCTACCTGTGCATCTACGGGATGGAGGGGCCCGGCGGCTACCAGTTCGTCGGGCGCACCGTCCAGGTCTGGAACCGGTGGGCGCGCGGGGAGACGCCCTGGCTGCTGCGGCACTTCGACCAGATCCGGTGGTATCCGGTCGGCGCCGAGGAACTGCTCGACCTGCGCGCCGACGTCGCGGCCGGGCGGCACCGCTTCCGCATCGAGGAGGGAACGTTCCGGCTCGCCGACCACCAGGCCTTCCTGAACTCTCATCAGGATTCGATCGCTGAGTTCCGGGCCAAGCAGGCGGCGGCGTTCGGGAAGGAACGCGCAGCCTGGGCCGAGGCGGGCGAGTTCGACCCGCGTCCCGAGCCGGTGGCGGCACCCTCTGTCGGCGAGGTGGCGGTGCCGGACGGGGGCATGCTGGTCCAGGCGCCGTTCGTGTCGAGTGTCTGGCGGGTCGACGCGCGGCCCGGGGACTCCGTTGTCGCAGGTCAGCCTCTGCTCGCGCTGGAGGCCATGAAGCTGGAGACGGTGGTCCTCGCGCCCTGCGACGGGGTGGTCGTGGACATTCTGGTCACGCCCGGAGCGCAGGTCGCGCCCGGGAATCCGCTCGTCGTCCTCGCCGCAGGAAAGGACTCATGATGACGCCGCAGGAACGGGTCCGGGCCGCCTTTGCGCAGCTTGCGCTCTCGGAACGGCCGGAGGCGTGGATCACGCTGCGAGACCTGCCGTCCGTCCTCGCCGAGGCGGTCGCTCTGGAGGCACGGCTGGCGGCCGGTGAACTGCTGCCGCTCGCCGGGAAGCTGCTGGCCGTCAAGGACAACGTCGACGTGGCCGGGCTTCCGACGACGGCCGGGTGCCCCACGTACGCGTACCACCCCGAGGCCAGCGCGCCGGCCGTGCAGCGGCTCGTGGACGCGGGGGCGATCGTGCTCGGCAAGACCAATCTGGATCAGTTCGCGACCGGTCTCGTCGGGACCCGCAGCCCGTACGGGGCGGTCCGCGACGTCCGTGACCCTTCGCTCGTGTCGGGCGGGTCGAGCTCCGGGTCGGCGGTGGTGGTGGCCCTCGGGATCGCCGACCTCGCGATCGGGACCGACACCGCCGGGTCGGGGCGGGTGCCGGCCGCGTTCCAGCAGATCGTGGGCGTGAAACCGACGTACGGGCTGGTGCCGACGGCCGGCGTGGTCCCGGCCTGCCGGAGTTTCGACTGCGTGACGATCTTCGCTCGTACGCTGTCGGAGGGTCGCCGGGCGATCAGGATCATGAGTGACCCGGTCCTCCCCGCCGACGCCCCGCTCGCCGCGCCGCCCCGGCCCGTCGTCGCGGTTCCCGCCACGCTCACCGGGCTGTCCGACTCCTATGCCGAGGCATTCGAGCAGGCCGTGAAATCCCTGGAAGCGGCCGGGGTGGTGGTGCGGGCCATCCGGCTCGAGCCGTTCCTGGCCGCGGCGAAACTGCTCTACGAGGGCGGGTTCGTCGCCGAACGGTATGCGGCCGTGGGCCCCTTCGTCGACGGTGGGCCCGACGGGATCGACCCGACCGTCGGGGCGATCATCCGGAAGGCTCGCGACGTTCCGGCGCACGTGCTCGTGTCCGATTCTGAGTGCCTCGCGGAGTTGCGCCGCGAGGCCATGGCGGGGTGGGGGGACGCGGACGCGCTGCTGCTGCCCACCGCGCCGTTCCAGCCGACGATCGCCGCCGTGACCGCGGACCCGATCGGGGTGAACGCGCGGCTCGGGACGTACACGAACTTCTGCAACCTGTTCGGGCTCTCGGCCGTCGCGGTGCCGGCGCCCGGGATCGGGGTCCAGGTCGTGGCCCGTGGATTCGCGGACGCGGTGGCCGCCGACATCGCCGCGCTGATCGTCGGGGAGACCCCCGCCCCGGTCTCCTCCGGCCTCCCGCTGCTGGTGGTGGGGGCGCATCTGTCCGGCCAGCCGCTCAACCATCAGCTCACGTCGGCCGGGGCACGCCTGCGCGGGGCCGTTCGCACCGCCCCGGAGTATCGGATGTACGCGCTGCCGTCCGGCAAACCCGGTCTGGTCCGTGTGCCCTCCGGGGGCGCCTCGATCCTCGGGGAGGTGTGGGAGTTGCCGCCGGCGACGCTCGGGCCGTTCCTGGCCGCGCTGCCCTCGCCGATGGCGCTCGGCAAGGTGCGCCTCGACGACGGGACGTCCGTTACCGGCTTCCTCTGCGAACAGGCCGGGGTGGACGGCGCGCCCGACATCACCGGCCATGGTGGCTGGCTCGCCTACCTGGAGTCCCGATGAAGAACCTTGCCGTGCACGCTTCCCGCTACGTCCTCGGCGATCTCCTGCTGCGCCGGGTCCTGGGCGCGGTGACGGCGCTGTGGCGTCTCGCTCGCCGTCGCTGAGGCCCGCCGGGCACGGTGGCAAGTGGTTGCTCGGGGCTTGCCAGCCACCTGGACTGCGGTTGCGGTAGCTGGCGCCGGTTGCGGTGGTCGATCGGTCCCGCTCGCCGGCCGGGGCTGGTCCCCCGGACGGCGCGAGGTCGTCGGCTGGTGCTCACGGTTGTTAAACGGTCTGGATGCAACCGTGAGCGCCAGCCGCGTGGGTTGGGCTGGTGCTCACGGTTGTTAAACGGTCTGGATGCAACCCTGAGCGCCAGCCGGGCCGGGTCGCGCCCGGATGCCGGGACCGATGTCCACATCGCGGACGGACCGCGCCGGTCGCGGAGCCGGGAGTGGCGGCAGAGCGGTGGGCGGCGCGGAGGTGGCTGGCTGGCCCGGGTGAGCACCGTGCCGGGTGACGGATGGCGACACTTCGCTCGGCGGGCGGGGCTTCTTCGGCAGGATGGGGGCGTAGCGAAGCCGAGCGGACGGAGCTGACCCTCGATGTGCACCACTCACGGGAGCAATGCCGGAACGAGTCGCCGCGCAGCCCTTCTCGGCGGTGCGGGGCTCGCCGCGTCCCTCGCCCTGACCGCCCCCACCCCGGCGCACGCGGTGGGGCGAGGTGGGCTGTTCGATCTCACGTACGCACTGGGGCCGGGCTTTCCGGGTTTCGAGCCGGGGGAGGAGGCGGCGCGGCGGACCGTCACGACGATCGAGAAAGACGGCTACTTCATGCAGGAGTGGCGCGTCCTGGAGCACATCGGGACGCACGTCGACGCGCCGGCGCACTTCACCGCGGGCGGGCGGACGTCCACCGAGTTGCGACCGTCCGAGCTGGTCATCCCGGCCGTGGTGATCGACATCGCGGGTCGGGCGGCGCGGCATCCGGACACCGTCGTGACCGTCGACGATCTGCGGGCCTTCGAGCGCCGGTACGGCGAGATCCCCGCCGGCGCGGCCGTGCTGATGTACTCCGGGTGGGGTGCGAAGGTGGGCCGTCCCGAGGAGTACCGGGCGCACTTTCCCGGGTTCGGCGTGGACGCGTGCGAGTGGCTGCTGCGGCGCCGCACGATCCGCGCGCTGGGCGTCGACACGCTCAGCCTCGATCCGGCGCCGTCGACGACGTTCGACACGCACGTCGCGCTGACCGGTGCCGACCGTTACGGCATCGAGAACCTGGCGAACCTCGCTCACCTCCCGCGGACCGGCGCGAAGATCTTCGTCGGGCTGATTCCCTACGAGGGCGGCTCGGGCGGGCAGGCCAGGGTCCTCGCGACTTGGTAACCCGCGTTGCCGGCTCGCGGCACGAGACAGAACGTGCAAGGGCTCTTTACATCTTCAGTTAACAGTCCTAATAATTGCGCATGCGTCGATCCGTGATCCTTGCGGCCGCGGTCGCCCTGGCCGCTGCATGCTCAACCGTCTATGTCGCGGCCACCGCGAACGCCGCCGTGGCGTGCGCTCCGGCCTGGAGCGCGACCGCCACCTACGTCAAGGACAACGTCGTCTCCAAGGGCGGCAACAACTACACCGCGAAGTGGTGGACCCAGGGGGAGGACCCGGTCGTGAAGAGCGGCCAGTGGGACGTCTGGGTTGGCAACGGTGCTTGCGGCGGCACGACGAACCCGTCCCCGTCCGTCACTAGCGCGAGCCCGTCCGCGTCGCCTTCCTCCTCCCCGAGCACCTCGCCGAGCGCGTCACCGAGCACCTCGCCGAGCACGCCGATCCCCGTGGGCGGGCTGCCGAAGCACGCGCTCATCGGTTACCTGCACGCCAGCTTCGCCAACGGCTCCGGATACCTGCGGATGGCCGACGTCCCCGCTGACTGGGACATCATCAACCTGGCGTTCGGCGAGCCGACCAGCGCGACCTCCGGTGACATCCAGTTCAAGCTGTGCCCGGCCACCGAATGCCCCGGCGTCGAGTCCGAGGCGGACTTCATCGCGGCGATCAAGGCCAAGCGCGCGGCCGGCAAGAAGGTGCTGCTCTCCATCGGCGGCGCGAACGGCCAGGTCCAGCTCACCACGACCGCGGCCCGCGACAGGTTCGTCAGCTCGGTCAGCGCGATCATCGACAGGTACGGCCTGGACGGCGTCGACATCGACTTCGAGGGGCACTCGCTGTCGCTGAACACCGGTGACACCGACTTCAAGAACCCGACCACGCCGGTGATCGTGAACCTGATCAGCGCGGTGAAGTCGCTCAAGGCCCGTTACGGCGCCGGTTTCGTCCTGACCATGGCGCCCGAGACGTTCTTCGTGCAGCTCGGTTACCAGTACTACGGCTCCGGCCCGTGGGGCGGCCAGGACCCGCGCGCCGGCTCCTACCTGCCGGTGATCTACGCCCTGCGCGACATCCTCACGGTGCTGCACGTGCAGGATTACAACTCCGGCTCGATCATGGGGCTGGACAACCAGTACCACTCGATGGGCGGCGCGGACTTCCACATCGCGATGACCGACATGCTGCTCGCCGGCTTCCCGGTGACCGGTAACACCGCGAACATGTTCCCCGCGCTGCGCGAGGACCAGATCGCGTTCGGCGCGCCCAGCTCGGTCAGCGCGGGCAACGGATACGTCGCGCCGACGGCCGTCCAGCAGGCGGTGACGTGCCTGGTCAAGGGGACGAGCTGCGGTTCGTACACCCCGCGCAGTGGTCTCAACCCGAACTTCCGCGGCCTGATGACGTGGAGCATCAACTGGGACAAGTTCTACAGCTGGGAGTTCCGGAACAGCCACGAGCCGTTCCTCAACGCCCTGCCGTGATCGTCGCCGGGGGTCACGTGACGGCATAGTTCCTCAGCAGGTTGAGGGCTTCGCCGCCGTGTGGCCCCCGGGTCCGCAGGCCGGACGCGGCGGGCGCCAGGCGCTGGGCGCCGACCCGGCAGAACGCGCCCGCGGCGCCGCTGATGGACGACTCGGCCGCCGGATCGCCGAACTCCCACCGTGAGCCGTCGGGCGCGGTCAGATCGACATGCACCGGCACGGCGGGTCGCCCGGCCAGATGCCACGCATACGGCAACGTGCTGTGGCCGAGCCACGCCACGTGCCGCAAGCGCTCGGTGTCCGGATAGTCCAGGCCGAGCGGGACCGTGATGTCCAGAGCGTGCGCCCAGTGCTCGGCGAGCCGGGTCGTGGCGAGAGTGCGCGGCTTCAGCGACGTGGTCACCCAGCGCAGCGGACGGGTCGGATCGGCGGCGCGCAGGGCGCTCACCGAGGCGCGGCGCGCGGCCTGCCACCGTACGTGAATCGCCTCCGGCGCAGCCGGATCGTCGCGAACCATGGCATCCATGCCCTCGTCGACAGTGGCCCCGAACCGGCGCCAGTCGATGCGGGTCGGATCGTGCGCGGCCGACGCGACGACCGCCTCCTCGGTCTGCGCGAGGTGCAGCACGACATCGGCGACGGTCCATCCCGCTGCCGACGATGGCCGCTTCCAGTCATCCGCGCTAAGGCCGGCCAGCACCGCGGCCAGCGCGTCCTGCTCACGCTCGAGATCGTCGATGACGTCCATGGATCTGTTGCCCCCTGATTCTGCGCCGGGCGGTGCTGGGAGCTCGCCCGGTTCGCCGCCCATTGTGCCTGTCTCCGACGGGTGCCGCTGGGTTGTCCACAGCGGAGGGTTGTCCACAGGCCGGGAGAAAGGATCTTGGCGATTGCGGCATGGTGGGCGGTGGCGGTCAGCCCCCTGAGGTGGGCGGGGTCTGTGCCCTCGTCGGTCTGTGCCCTCGGCGGTCTGTGGCGCCGGTCGGTGCTGACGGGGTCTGTGCTGGCGCTGCGGTCCTGCTGATCGACCTGGACGGCTTCAAACAGGTCAACGACACGTACGGTCACGAGATCGGCGACCAGATGCTGATCGGCTTCGCGGATGTGCTGCGCCGCACCGTGCAGCCCCCGGATGTGCCCGCACGGCTCGGCGGCGACGAATTCGCCGTCCTGCTGCCGGCCGTCGGCTCCGCCGCGGACGCCACCACGCTCGCGCAACGGATCCTGGACGAGTGCCGGCGTCCGCTGAACCTGTCGGGACACATCGTGCATCTGCGCGCCAGCATCGGTGTGGCGGTGTCCCGGCCGGGAGACCCGTCCGGTGACGGCGACCCGCACCAGCTGCTGCACCAGGCGGAGCTGGCGATGTACACGGCGAAGCGAGGCACCAAGAACGCCTGGGTGTTGTACTCGGCCGAGCTGAAGAACGCCGGACACCCTGACGGGGCTCCGGCCGCCGAACTCCCGGACGCCGTGGACGAGGGGCTGTACCAGCCGTCGAAGGCGCCCGGCCGGGACTAGAACGTCTGGTCGACGGTGGCCGCCTCGAACTCCCGCACGCCGAGGTTCTCGCCGTTGTCGCCGCCGACGACCACGACGCCCCGGACGACGTCGTCAGCAGGCCTGGCCCGGGTCGAGGAGTGCCGCGCCGAGATTCGTCACGGTGTGGTTCACGCTCGCGTCGTCCCGGCGGGTGTCGATCAGGCCGCTGTTGCGCAACACGGCGGGCGAGTTCGACGGTGCCGCATCCGTCGGCGATGCTTTCCAAGATCACACTTCGGGTACGGCCCAGCAGGGCGGCGAGGTGGCCGGCCGGGCGATCGCCGGTCCACACCTGGCGAGCGGCCACGAGATCGTTGAGCACGGGGTATGCCAGTCTTGCCGGGGCGGCCGCATCGGCCAGGTCGAAGGCGAGGAACGGAAACTCGCCCGCGAAGACCGACGGTGTCAGGATCAGCCCGCGCCCGCCGAGATGCACATCGGCGTCACTGGCGAGCGGCGTGTCGACCTGCAGAATCGGTGGCTGCCACCTGATGTGCGACGGGCACACTGTCGCCAGGAGATGCTCCAGCCCGGCCTCGACGATCGTGCGGGCCCGCGCCGCACGGTCAGCGTGAATCCGGGCTTCGATCCGTGCCCAATAGGGCCGGACCGCCGCGTCGTGCAGAGCGGCGAGGGCATCGGCGAGCTCGCGGCATGGCCGTGGGTCGGCGTCCCCCAGCGACTTCGACCACGTGGTCAGCCGGTGGTGCCTGCTGTGCCAGTGCAGTTCCTTCCGCAGGTGCGCCAGCGGTGTGCCGAGCAGGCGGTCGAGCACAATTCCACCACTGTGCCGGCTGGGGCGCCCGCCCCGAACTATCCGCGCCTCGCGGACTCCCGGGACAGCTGCGCCTATGTGTCCATCAGGGCGCGGTCGGGCCGGTGGCTGGCCGACGAGGTCGGTGGCGGCGGGGCACTCGAGGGCAGGCTGCGGGCTCGCTCGGGAAGCATCGACGGACCGTGGGAGATGATGTGGCTGTGCTGGAATGCCGGGACCGGCACGTACTATCTCGCGGCGCAGCGGAACTACCACGACACCTTGTTGAACGTTGCAGCGGAGATGGGGTCATCCGGTAGCGAGCAGGGCGTTCTGCGGGCCCGGACCGACCCGAGCATGCCGATCAACACGTGGGAGCTGTTCCACATCGGGTCTCACGACGGATGGACGACATTCCGGCAATGGGAGGGCCCGTATGTGGCCTCCGAGGAGGATTGGACCGGGTCGGACCAGTTCACGCTCCGCGCCCGGACGACGGCCGCACTGGGCACGTGGGAGCAGTTCGCCGTCTACATCGTCGGCAGGAGGACGTAGGCACCGTCAGTGCGGTCCGGGTGCCGGCGCCGACGAGGTCGGTGCCGGCTCCCCTCAGCCCACGGTGAAGGCGCGCAGCGTCGCCCCGTCGGTGGTGTAGAGCCAGCCGTGCGTGACGACTGCGCGCTCGACCCCGCCGGCGCTGTGGACGGCGGCCGGCAGGTCGAACGGGACACCGGTGGCCGGGTCGAGCGCCTCCAGCTGCCAGCCCTGCTCCGGGCTGGAGTGGCTGGCCCAGAGCAGCCCGCCGGCGACCGACGGCATCAGCCCCGCGGCGAGCCGCCAGCGCTGTTCGCCGGTGTGCAGGTCGACGGCGACGATCATCTCCGGGTTGTCCTCGGCGGCGATGTAGACCCGATCATGGTCGACCGCCGGGGAACCCGACAGGCCGCCGGCCTGCCACACGACCCGGCCGGAGTCGGCGCGGACCTTCAGCAGGACGGTGTCCTGCCCGACCAGGAAGAACCGGCCGGTCGGGTCGGCCGCGTAGCCGAACCAGTCGTTCTCGGTCTCCCACGCGACCCGGCCGGTGGCGAGGTCGACGGCCTGCAGCCCGCCCCGGTACGGCCGGGACAGCAGCATCTTGCCGTCGGCGACCGGCCACTGCGGGTCGAGGCCGAGCCGGTGCCACAGCGGTTTGCCGGTCGCCGCCTCGAACGCCCACACGCCGAGGTTCTCGCCGTCGTTGCCGCCGGCGACCACGACACCCCGGTCCAGCAGCACTCTGCCGGCCGGGGCGTTCGACGGGACAGGGCTGCGCCAGCGCACCGACCCCGTCGCGGTGTCCAGTGAGATCAGCTCTCCGGTGCGGAGGTACGCCACCACGCTCTGCCCGTCCGTCGCGACGGCGGGCGCCTGCGGGTTGTCGCTCGCGGGCAGCGCGAACTGCCAGTCCGCGGCGCCCGTGGCAGCAAGGTACGCCCGGATGCCGGCGCTGTCGGCCAGGAACAACTGCGAGCCCGCGACGATCGGGGCCTGCTGCTCGACCGCGCCGCCCGTGGTGGAGATCGACCAGCGCTGCACGAGACGGCTCAGGGTGCCGGCCGTGATCCGGTACTCGTCCGGGTTGAAGCCGTCGTGGGTGGCGTCGTGCCCCTCCTGCGCCCAGTCCGACGCCGCGGGCCGCGGGGTGGCCGCGACTGCGGGGACCGCGGCGACGAGGGTCGCGGCGAGCGCGGCCATGGCCGTACCAAATCGTCGGGATGTTCGTCGCATAACGGGGAGGTTAGGCGGAATCGGACGCCGGGATGCCGGGTTCGCGAGAGTTCAGCGTCGTTTCACGGTGGCGCCGGTCTGTGCAGTGCGGCTGTAGGGTGGCGGGCATGCTGGACCTGCATCGGCTGCGCGTCTTCCGGTCGGTGGTCGCGAGCGGCTCGGTGCACGCGGCGGCCACGAACCTCGGGTACACGCCGTCCGCGATCAGTCAGCACCTGGCCGCGCTGCAACGCGAGACCGGCCTGGTGCTGCTCGAACGCGCCGGCCGGGGGCTGCGGCCCACCTCGGCCGGTCTGGCGCTCGCCGCGGAGGCCGACGAGCTGCTGGCGCGGGTCGGGCAGGCCGAGGCGCTCGTCGCGGACCTGCGCTCCGGGCGGACCGGGTCGCTGTCGATCGCGTACTTCCCGTCGGCCGGGGTCGTCTGGATCCCGGCCCTGGTCGACGGGCTGACACGGGCGTTCCCGGGGGTGCGGCTCGACCTGCGCCTCTGCGACGAGCTGCCGGAACGCCTCGACGAGCCGCCGGACCTCCAGCTCGTCGTGGCCGGCGACGAGCTGCCGCGGCGGGCCGGCTTCCGGACCGTGCGGCTGCGCGACGATCCGTACGTCGTCATTCTTCCCGAAGGTCATCGCCTCGCCGGGCGGGACGAGGTCGAGCTCGCCGAGCTGGCGAAGGAGCGGTGGATCGACAACGACTTCGTGCACGGGCGGTGCCGGCAGGTGACGCTCGACGCGTGCGCGGCCGTCGGGTTCCGGCCGGCGTTCCACGTCGAGGCGCACGACTACCGCGCGGCGCTCGCGTTCGTCGCGGCCGGCATCGGGATCACCGTTCTGCCCGCTCTCGGGGCTGAACAGCCGCCGCCCGGGGTGGTTTCGATCCCGGTGGTACGGCCGACACCGGTGCGACGGATCCACGTCGTCGTCCGCGAGTCGGTGGCCTCGTCGGAGGTGGGACGGACGGCGCTGGCGCTGCTGCGCGGCGAGCGGTCGTCAGCTCGACCTGCGCAGACCGTCGGTGACGGCCGCTCGTAACTGCTCGCCGTATTCTCCTGCCGGCAACGCGGCGTCGTGCTCGGCCGCCCGCTCGAACAGAGCCCGCGCCTCCGGGAGCCGTCCCTCTGCCTCCGCGCGCATCCCGTTCTGGCACGGCTTCAGCACCGGATTCCCGAGATCCATCATCACTCCCCTGATCACCAGCAGGGTCGACGAGACGACCCTGAAGCCTCGACCAGGTCGAGAGTCAAGCCGGCGGTAGGATCGGAACCTTGTTCCGGTTGGCGGGCGGGGGGAGCAGGGTGGGCGAGAGCACGGCGGAGCCGGTGCGGCGGGTGCGGGCGGACGCGCAGCGCAGCCGGGACGCGTTGCGCGAGGCGGCGAAGGAGATCTTCGCGGTCTCGGGGGTGGACGCGCCCGTGCGCGAGATCGCGGAGCGTGCCGGGGTCGGGCTCGGCACCGTCTACCGGCACTTCCCGCAGCGTTCGGATCTGGTGACCGCGGTCTTCCGGTACGAGATCGACCAGTGCGCGGCGGCGGCGCCCGAGCTGGCCGCGGCGCATCCGCCGATCGAGGCGTTGCGGCTCTGGCTGGATCGGTACATCGAGTTCATGGCGACCAAGCGGGGGCTCGTGGCGGCGCTGCACTCCGGGGATCCGGCGTTCGCGCCGCTGCCCGGGTACTTCGACGCGCATCTGCGGCCGGCGCTGGAGACGCTGCTCGGCGCCGCGGTCGCGAGCGGGCAGGTGCGTCGGGACGTGGACGCCAAGGATCTGCTCGTCGCCGTGGCGAACCTGTGCCTGCCGGCCGAGGAGGACGCGGCTCATACGCGGCGGATGGTGTCGCTGCTGATCGACGGTCTGCGGTACGGCGCCGGTCACTGACGGGTGCCAACTTCGACACTTCGGGGTCCGGCGTGAACCGGATGGGTGCGTTCCGGTGTGTTCCCTGGCGTAAGCAGAGGCTGCCAGGGGGAGATCGCGATGAGCCAGGGTTACCCGTCGTTTCCGTCATGGGATCCGGTGCAGCCGGAGGGATATGCGCCGCCGCCCGCGGTGACCTACTCCCCGCCGCCCGCGGCCGACTACGCGCCGCCGGTCACCCAGCTCTTGCCGCCGGCGCCCGACTTCCCCGCCACCTGGTCCACGGCGGAGAGCGGTCACGGCACGGCGACCGTCGCGGTGACGATGCGGTACGCGCCGATCGCGTTCCTGTTCGGGCTCGTCAAGCCGGTCCTCACCATCGACGGGCAGCGCGTCCGCGCCGGGTGGAAGCGCCGGGTCGTCGTGCCGGTCGATCCTGGTTCACATCTGGTGCACGTCCACGTGCCGTTCCTGATCCCGCCCCGGGCCGGTGAGGCGGACCTGCCGGTCGAGCTCGCGCCCGGCCAGTCCGCCTCGCTGGAGTACCGCGCTCCACTGGTCACCTTCATGCGCGGCGCACTCGGCGCGGCGCCGCAGCGCTACCCGGGGGTGGCGGCTGCCGTCGCCGTCAACGCGGTAGCGGTTACCGCCCTGCTCGCGGGCGGTCTGCTCGGGTTCACGAACGTGGGCGCCCGGCCCGGGTTCGCCCTGCCGGCCGCGAGCACGCCGTCGGCCGCGCCGGAGCCCGAGGCGCCGCCGTTCCCGGTCGCGCCGACCGGTCCCGCGGTGCCGAAGTTCCCCGAGTCGTCCCAGGGCGCCGGTGGAGCCGGACCTGCGTTCCGTGACGACGCGCCGGGACGCAAGGTCGCGGGGGCCACGTTCCAGCGGGGCGACGCCACGGCGACGGCGGGTTCGCGGGGCTGGCCGTTCGCCTTCCGGATCCCGGGCGCCTGGCGGTGCGTACCGGGAAAGGTCGATCTTCCGAAGGCCGACGCCGTGGTCTGTTTCGACAAGAAGACCGAGAAGAACGAGCGGGCCGGCATCATTCTTCGGGTCTGCCCGTCGGCCTGCGACGCCGCGGACCGGCAGCAGCTCGACAAGGACTGGTTCGTGAACACCTCCGGGCTGCGCCGCGCCGATGCCGGCACCCGGTTCCGGCAGACCGCGAAGAACGGGGCCGGGAAGTACCAGCTGGAGCTCAGCCACTTCTTCACGGACCCGGCCAGCGGCGTGAAGTACCAGGTCGGGGTGGACGCTCGGACCGATCCGGCGCGGAAGGCCACGGCGCAGAAAGTCGTCAACGACGTCCTGTCCCAAACTACGTTCTGACCGGAAGGGATCAGGCGACTGGCGCCTCGCCCGCCGGCAGGGTGAAGACCAGACGTGCGCCTTGCGTGTACGAGGAGTCGAGCTCGATCGTCCCGCCGTGGTGCTCGACGACCTTCTTGCAGATGGCCAGGCCGATGCCCGTACCCTCGTATCTCTCCCGTGAATGAAGCCTCTGGAAGATCACGAAGATCTTGTCGGCGAACTCCGGGTCGATGCCGATGCCGTGGTCGCTGACCGAGAACGTCCACTCCGAGCCGGTCGCGGTGGCGGTGATCTCGACATGCGGCGCCTCATCCGGGCGGCGGAATTTGATCGCGTTGCCGAGCAGGTTCTGCCACAGCATGGTCAGCAGTGTGACGTCACCGGCCACGACCGGCAGCCGCGGCCGTACGATGCGGGCCTCGGTCTCCTCGATGCTCTCCGCGAGCGTCTCCTCGACCCGGTCCAGCACCTGACCGAGGTCGACCGGCGCGCTGCCGTCGTAGAGGCGGCCGATCCGGGAGAACGTGAGCAGGTCGTTGATCAGGCGTTGCATGCGGGTGGCGCCGTCGACGGCGAAACCGATGTACTGCTGCGCGCGATCGTCGAGCTGATCGCCATACCGGCGCTGCAGCATCTGGCAGAACGACGCGACCTTGCGCAGCGGCTCCTGCAGGTCGTGCGAGGCGACGTAGGCGAACTGCTCCAGATCGGCGTTCGACCGCCGCAGCTCCACCTCGCGTTGCTCCAGCTCCGCGTGTGACCGGCGCAGCTCGGCCTCGCGCTGCTCCAGGACGTCGCGAGCCTGACCGGTGGTGGTCAGCGCATCGACCAGCCGGTGGCGCATCGCCTCGACGTCGCGACCCACCTCGGCGACGTCGGCCGGGCCGCCCGGGGTGATCGCGTGCGCGAAATCGCCGCCGGCCACCTCGCGGACCGCGGCGCCGAGCCGGGTCAGCGGGCTGACCACTGTCACCCGCAGCAGGATCGCGATCCCGACGATGAGCAGCAGCAGCGCGGCGACCAGCCCGAGGAAGACGATGTCCCGCAGCTCCCGAGCGTCGGCGAGCGCCGCGCGGCCCTGCTGACGAGCCAGGACAAGACGATCATCCAGTACGGTCAATCGAGCGCGAACCGGCTCGAAGGAGGCCGTCACGTCGCCGCCGCGGGTCCTGATCGCGGGCTCGGCGACCGACGCCCGCCACGTCGCCGCCGCCTGCTCGACGCCCTCCAGATCGGTCAGCGGCTCCCGCTCGGCGGCCAGGAACTCGCGCAGCGACGCGGCGACGGTCTGTTCCGTGGTCACGCTCTCGCGGTACAGGTCCAGGAACTGCGGCGCGCCGCTGAGCAGGTAGCCGCGCAGGGCGGTGTCCTGGTTGCGCAGGGCGTCGTCGAGCTGCACCACGGCGGTGCGGGCCGGTGAGATCCGGTCGTTGAGCCGGTTCGAGACCGCCGAGGTCCGGTTCAGCGCCTCCGCACCGACGACCGAGGCGCCCAGGATCAGCACCACCATGGCCACCAGAATCGCGGCGAAGTGCTGCTGTGTCGTCCAGCGACCGTTCTTTGTCACACCGGCACCGTAGAGGATCGATGATCAGTCGTCGCGGACCGGCCGGAACCGTAAGCGGGGACCACCTCCCCACTTACCGGAACTGCGCTCAGGGCAACGCGCTGACCTGCCGATTCGTCGGCGGAAGCGGTTTCGGCTCATTGACACCGGTTAACACGCCGTTCACAGTGGCGGCAAGAGAGCGCTTTCTTGACACACCCCCGTCCTCCTGTGGTTGGAAAGGCTCGTCGCCCATGCGAAAACGCCCCCTGCTCGCCGCTGCCCTGGCCGCGGCACTCACCGCCTCCGTGCTGGTCGCCGCCACCGCGGCCAGCGCCGCTGACGTCCTGCTCTCCCAGGGCAAGGTCGCCACCGCGTCCTCCGTCGAATCGGCCGCGTTCCCGGCGAGCAACGCCGTGGACGGCAACGCCGGAACCCGCTGGTCGAGCGCGTTCACCGATCCGCAATGGCTGCAGGTCGACCTCGGGGCCGGTGCCACGGTCACGTCGGTGGCGCTGGACTGGGAAACGGCGTACGCGAAAAGCTTCTCGATCGCGACCTCGGCCGACGGGAACTCCTGGACCACCCGCTACAGCACCACCACCGGGACCGGTGGGCGCCAGACGGTCGCGGTGAACGGCACCGGTCGATACGTGCGGCTCACCACGACGGTCCGGGCCACGCAATGGGGTGTCTCGCTCGCCGAGTTCCAGGTGTTCGGCTCCGGTGGCGGCACGACCACGCCGACCATCCCGCCGGGCGCGGTGCGGGTCGCCGAGTTCCTCGCCGACTGCCCGTTCACCCACCGGCTGCCGGACGACCCGATCGTCTTCCCGAACCTGCCCGGCGCCTCACACATGCACAGCTTCTTCGGCAGCGAGGTGACCAACGCGTCGACCACTGTCAACGACCTGCTCAACGCGAACAGCAACTGCAACCCGTCGATCGACAAGTCGTCGTACTGGATTCCCACCCTCTACCAGGACAACGTGCCCGTCGAGCCGGTGACCGGCATCTTCTACTACCTCGGTGAGGGCGTCTCCGACGCGCTGATCGCCCAGACCCAGCCGTTCCCGCTCGGGCTGCGGGTCGTGGCCGGCAACGCGAAGGCGGCCGGACCCGGCGACAACACCATCGCGCGGTGGTCCTGCCTGCACCACGGCGAAGTCAACCCGCTCAGCGACTTCGTGAACTGTCCCGCCGGGTCGATGCTGGAGTCGTACCTCGACTTCCCGCACTGCTGGGACGGGCGCAACCTGGACTCGACCGACCACAAGAGCCACATGGCGTACCCGGTGAACAACGCCTGCCCCGCCAGTCACCCGGTCGTCGTGCCGAAACTGCGACAGGTGATGCGGTACCCGGTGAACGGCGACCCGGGCCGGCTGCGGCTCGCGTCCGGTGGCGGCTACACGATGCACGGTGACTTCTTCAACGCGTGGCCGGTCGACGAGATGGCGCGCCGGGTCAACGACTGCATCCGGATCATCGTCAAGTGCGGGGCCGACGGCAAGCCTTGATCGTGCCGGCGGGGGCGACATGACATATGTTGCCCCCGTGACCTCATCGGCAAGTGAGCAGCAGCGCAGGCAGCACGCGGCGTCGTTCGGGGCGGCCGCCCAGGAGTATCGGCGGGGCCGGCCCAGCTACCCGCGCCAGGCCGTCGACTGGCTCGTGCCGGCATCCGCCACGACCGTCGCCGACCTCGGCGCGGGCACCGGCAAGTTCACCGAACTGCTGGTCGCCGCCGGCTTCGATGTGATCGCTGTCGAGCCGTCCGAGGCCATGCGCGAGCAACTCACCGAGGTCGTGCCGGCCGCGGCGGTGCACGACGGCACGGCCGAGAACATCCCGCTCGCGGACGCGTCGGTGGACGCGATCGTGATGGCGCAGGCGTGGCACTGGGTCGACCCGGCGCTCGGGATCCCGGAGATCGCGCGCGTGCTCCGGCCCGGTGGCACCCTCGGCCTGATCTGGAACATCCGCGACAGCGACGAGCCGTGGGTCGCCGAGCTCGACGAGATCCTGCACCACCACAGCCGCCAGGACCTGGACACCGCGCCGAGCCTGGCCGCGCCGTTCGCCCACGTCGAGCGGGCCGAGTTCCGGTGGGTGCACACGATGGGCCGGCAGTCGCTGTTCGACATGATCGCCTCGCGCAGCTACGTGATCGTCCTGCCCGACGCGGAACGCGCCGACCTGCTCCGGAACGTGGCCGAGTTGCTGGACTCGCACCCGGACCTGGCCGACCACGACGAGATCAAGCTCCCGTACGTGACCCGCTGCACCCGCGCAGTCCGCGCGTGACCAGCCTGCCCCCAGCCGTCGTCGAGTGGTGCTCGGGCCGAGGCGCGGCGGCGGTGGCGTCCAACGGCAACAGCCTGGGCGTCCTGGGTGAGCCTGTGACCTTCGCCGAGCACGGGCTGCAGGTCGTCGAGACCGACTCGCAGGGTTGTTGCCGGTGGGTGGTCCGGGTGCCTTCCGAGCCGCTCGGCTACGAGCAGGAACCATTGCCGGGCATTCCGGCGCGCCCGGACGAGCCGGGCTGGGCGGACCCGCCGGTGTGGATCGCCGACATGGACGACCCCGAGGCGCAGCTGGCGCTGTACGCGGACTCGTTCTCGGCTTACGTGCTGACGTCGGAGTGGGACGCCGGGGTCTGGGACGATGCATCGGCCGAGTTTGATCACCTGCTGAAACCCGACGTGCTGGACTGGCTGCGGGAGCGGTTCACCGAGCTGCCGACGACATACGCCTGGGCGGACAACCAGGGCTGTGACGCGACCTACCGCTTCGACGGGCCCGCGAAGATCCTGATCGCGGTCGGCGGCGGCATTGCCCTGTACAGCGTCGTGCACACCGATGACCCACAGTTGCTCGCGGAGATCCGCACGGTGCTCGGGTGAGGGACGCGGACCAGTGGCGGCAATAGCTCGCCGGCTACACCGCCGAGGTTCTGAGCACCGCGGATTCCGCAGCGCGCGACGACGCCGACTCGTTACCCGCGCCGTCCGCGCGTGACCGGCCTGCCCGCCGCAGTCCTGGACCGGTGCTCCGGCGGCGGCCCAGCGGTCGTGGATGTCCGGTGTCATGGATCTTGGCGATCGGCATCTGCTGAACGGCGTTACTGGATCATGAATGAGTCGCGGGGTGCCAATGCCCCGCTGACAGGTGGGCGCTCGGGGACTTCTCCAGCGCCGTTTGTGGCTGACGAAGGGCGACGCATGGCCGACGAGCAACTCAGACGCGTCTTTCCCGATCTGGACCTCGACGGCTTCTGGGAAGACAGCGAGTATGCCGAGGCAACCTATGGTGGCGGGTATCCCTCTGACGAAGTGGTCGTGTCGGTCGAGGCAGAGCTTGAGTTTCGGCTGCCAGCCTCATATGTGGCGTTGATGCGGGTGCGCAACGGCGGCATGCCGCGCAACACCTGTTGTCCGGCTCCGAGCAGAACGACCTGGGCCGAAGACCACGTCGCCCTCACCGCGATCATGGGGATTGGCCGGGAGAAGGAGTGCTCACTGGCTGGGCGATCAGGCAGCCGGTTTCTCATCGAGGAGTGGGGCTATCCGGAGATCGGCGTGTATTTCGCCGACTGTCCTTCGGCAGGCCACGACATGATCGCGTTCGACTACCGGGAATGCGGTCCCGAAGGTGAGCCGCGTGTCGTCCACGTCGATCAGGAGGTCGACTATCGGATCACCGTGCTCGCGCCAGATTTCGTCAGCTTCGTCCAAGCGCTGCGGCCGGAAAGTGACTACGACTATGACTGAGTGGCCAGCCGGGGCGATCCGACCGCCGATGGTCGGCAGTCACCGCCGGGTGCACCGGTGGCCAGCGCGGCTGGCGATCTGACCGCCGCTCCGGTCGACTTCGCCAGCCGTGGTCAGCGGGTTCACCGGCGGCTGCCGTCGGTGGACCCGGTACGTGCCGCACCGGATGAGAATCTGCTGCGACGGCTACGCGAGGCCTGAGAATCCGCCGCCTTCGCTGAGACCGGACAGTGAAGGCCGGCTGGTGCTCACCGTGGTTGTTCGGGACGAAAACCACGGTGAGCACCAGCCGGCACACGTGAGTCGCGCCGCGGCCCGGCATGGAAGCGTGGGCTGCGCCGCCTCACAGCAAGATCGACCTGCATCAGTACGCTGGAACGGTGGTCCGGTACGAGAATCCGGTTGTCCAGCAATGGCTCGCGGCGCTGCTCACCGCGCTGGAATCGACGGAGCGGCGCCTCCGCCAGCTCGGTGACGATCACTGGGCAGACTGGCTGAGGTGTGTGATCACACACGTATTGCGCGCGGTGACATCCATGGCCTCAAGCACCTGAAGCAGGCGTTCGGCGGCATGGGAAGCATCAACGATTCTTACCCGTCCGACGACGGCGACGCCGGCAAGGCGTTGGGCGCGATCTACAGGATGGCTGCTCAGCTCTTCGCCGACTTGCGTGAGGGCTGAGCCGGGCCGCAACGAGCCGGTTCTCGGCGCGGCCGAAGAGGGCGGTTCAACGGCGCAGCGCATTGCGGATGGTTTCTAGGTCGTGGATGCGTGCTGGTGGCTGCCCGCGTCCGGTGCCGTGCCAGAGCTGCGCCGCCCGGGTCGCCAGCAGCACTGTACGGAGCGGCTCGTGCTGGCTGAACTTGGCGCGCATGGCGTCGCGCATCACAGCGTTCTTGAGCTGATCCCACCGGCGTAGTTGCTCGTCGTCCAGCAGCGCGAGCTTGCGGTGCCGGCGTGCTGTGGCGCCGTCGCCGTGCGCCAGCTCGGAGCCGCTCTCCAGCGCGAACCTCTCCGCCGGCTCCGGGGCGACCAGCGCGATCTTGGCTGCTTGGAACGCGTGCTCGACGGTGCGATAGGTACGCCCGCCCAGCACGAACTGCGCTGACCAGAAGTTCGACAGCATCCGTCGCCAGTGCCGCACCCCCGCCAACTCGGTGTAGTGGGCCGCGTCCGCGACGTGCTCGTGGGCTCCCTGCCCGGGCGGCCGGTCCGCCGAGCCGGAGAAGTAGTACAAGCGATCCTCGGACGTGGTCACGGCCGGCAGACTACGACCGGGGTACGACACAAAGCCGGGACCGTGTCCCCACGCGTCAGGCCGCCTCGTTCCGCTCGGCGGGGGAACGGCGGTAACGGCCCGGCGGCGTACCGAATCGGCGTTTGAAGGCGTTCGAAAAGGCGAATTCCGAGGTGTAGCCCACCGACGCCGCGACCGTCCCCAGCGGCGCGTCCGAGGACTTCAGCAGGCGCGCCGCGGTTGTCAGGCGCCACCAGGTCAGATAGGTCAGCGGTGGCTGGCCGACCAGACTGCTGAAACGCCGGGCGAACGGTGTCCGGGACAGGCCGGCCTCGGCGGCCAGGGCGGCAACGGTCCAGGGGTGAGCGGGGGAGTGGTGCATCGCCCGGAGCGCGGCGGCGATCGGCCGGTCGGTGAGCGCGGCCGGCCACCCGCCGTCCGTCGCCTGGCCCAGGTACGCCCGCAGGACATGCAACAGCAGCGTGTCGAGAAGGGCGGGAACGATCGCCTCCGTGCCGAGGCCCGGGGCGGACAGCTCCGCGGCCAGCAGGTCGGCGGTCGCTCGCACGGTGGGATGCCGGCTGAGGTACGCGGGGAGGTGGATGAGCTCCGGCAGACCGGTGAGCAGTGGATGGGCACGGTCGGCATCGAGCTCGTAGGCTCCGCACAGCACGACCGTGACCGGGTCGGTCACCGGCCGGTCCACGAGGCGCGCCACTGAGCGTGGATCGCACGGCGGGCCGTCCGGCTCGGTCAGCGGGTCGTCCGCGAGCGTGTGGCCGCGACCGTGTGGCCGCACCACCACGTCGCCGGCGGCCAGTTCGATCGGCATGGCGCCGGGTCTGGTCAGCCAGCAGGAGCCGCGCAGGATCACCTGGAATCCGGCGGCCCCCGGGACCGGTGCGAACTCCTGGGCCCACGGCGCAGCCCACTCGACCCGGGCGGAGCGCGCCTCGCCGGTCCGCATCACCGTGATCACGTCACTGAGCACGTCCATCGACCGGGACGATAGCGCAGGAAACGGGGCTCTTGAAGCATGGTCCGTCCCACCCACCCCGCATAGCGTCGTGGCGTGCGAGCGATGCGAATTCACCGGTACGGCGGTCCCGACGTGATTCAGGACGACGATGTCCCCCTGCCCGTCCCGGCGGTGGGCGAGGTTCTGGTCGAAGTCGCGGCTACGTCTTTCAATCCCTCGGACCTGGGCGTACGTCGGGGGCTGTTCCCCATCGACCTGCCGTTCACACTGTGCGGCGACGTCGCCGGGACCGTCGGCGGCACTCCCGTCATCGGCCGCGTCGTGGCGGCCGGTGCCGACTTCGTGACAGTCCCCGCGTCAGACCTGGTTCCGGCCCCGGCAACGATCCCGCTCGCTCACGCGGCCGCCATCCCGATCGCCGGGTTGACGGCATGGCAGGCGGTCTTCGATCATGCGAGGATCACCGCCGGAATGCGCGTGCTGATCAACGGTGCGGGCGGCGGCGTGGGTGGATTCGCCGTCCAGCTGGCGAAGCACGCCGGAGCGCACGTCACGGCCACCGCCTCACCGCGCAGCGCCGCGGCGGTGCGGGCCCACGGCGCGGACGAGATCGTCGACTACACGACGGCTCCGTTGCCCGCCGGCACGTTCGAGGCCGTCCTCAACCTGGTCCATGTCGAACCGTCCGGGGCCGAGGCACTGGTCGCCCTGGGCGGGACGCTCGTGTCCGTCACCGTCCCGATCGGCATCCACTTCGTGGCCCGTAACGACGTCCGGCAGCTCTCCGGGCTGGTCGCACTGATCGATGCCGGTGTGGTGAAGGTCGACATCGCCGCCGTCCGCTCGCTGACCGGCCTCGCGGACGTCCATCGTGACGCCGAGGCGGGGCTGCTGCGCGGCAAGACGATCCTCACGACGTGAGATCGATGGCGGTGTTTGGCGGTTGATCATGGCGCCTACGGTGACGGGATGACAGCAACCCGCGGCACGGCCGGACGACGTACGCGCAAGGTGGTTGTGGGGTTGATCCTGGGCTTCGGGGTCGGGGCGTGCCTGTGGGGGTCGGTCTTCGTCTACCTGAAGGCGCTGGGCGAGGGCGCGCTGCCGTCGGAGTCGCGGATTCCCGAGGTGCCGGCCGGCGCGACCGTCGTCTCGCGGGACAAGGGCTGCGGCTCCGGGGGCTGCTGGTGGGAGCTGCTGGTCGAGCCACCCGCCGGGCAGTCCCCGGAGGAGCTGGAACGACGGATGGGCCTGACCGGGATGCAGCACCGGGCGCCGACGCTGTTCGACCCCGGCTCGATCTACATCGCCACGGACACCTTCCAGGGCCGGCTGCGGATCTCCGTCGGCTACGATTGAGTCGTCTCAGCAGGCGGTGCGGAGCAGGTCGGCGCGCATGCGCGGGTCGAACGCCCGGCACGTGCCCGGCATCGTCCTCTTCGCGCGGTACATCGCCAGGTCCGCCTCTTCGAGCAGTCCCGCCGCGGTCCGGCCGGGCTCGCTGTAGGCGATGCCAACGCTGGCCCGGGTGACCACCGACCGGCCGGCGATCTCGAACGGCTCGCCGATCGCGCCGATGACGCGCTGCGCGATCTCCCACGCCTCCGCCCGGCCGCCGATCGGCTCCAGGAGCACCGCGAACTCGTCGCCGCCGAAGCGGGCGGCCATGTCGGTGTCCCGGACCGAGGCCCGGATGCGATCGGCGACCCCGCGCAGCAGCTCGTCGCCCACGGTGTGCCCGAGAGTGTCGTTGACCTGCTTGAACAGGTCCAGGTCGAGGTAGAGCAGGGCGGCCCCGCCGTTCGCGGCGAGCACCTGCTCGACGCGTCGCAGGAACAGCGCGCGGTTCGGCAGCCGGGTCAGCGGGTCGTGGTGCGCCTCGTGCATCGCGGCCTGGGTGTGCGCGCCGGTCAGCGCGAGGCTGGCCTGCTCGCTGAACGCGGCGAGGACGTCCCGGCGTTCGGATTCGCGCACGTCACCGCCGTGCCCGGCGATCACGAAGCCGCCGGCGAGCCGGTCGCCGATGTACACCGGCGCGGCGGCCAGCATGCCGTCGGAGACCGGCTCGCCCGCGTCCATCGCCCGCCGCGCGGCGTGCAGCACCGCGTCGCGGCCGGAGGTGGTGCCGCCGGAGGCCGAGGCCACGGTCAGCTTCGCCGGGTCGCCGCCGTCGTCCAGCACGAGCGCCGCGACCCCGTCGTCGAGCAGCATCCGCGCTTCGAGGGTGATCGAGTCGAGCAGTTCGCCGAGCGGGGTGCCCTGGCTCGCCGCCCGCTGCACGCGCAGCAGCGTCTCCAGCAGCCGTTCGCGGCGTTCGAGTGCCTCCAGCAGTACGAGCCGGGCTTCGGCCTCGCGTTCCCGTTCGAGCCGGAGCTGCCGTTCGGCGACGATCGTGCGCAGCCCGCGCAGGGCCAGGCCGAGCACTTTCGCCATGCCCTGCAGCATCTGGCGCTCCTCGGGCGTGAACGGCTCGCCGGCGCGGGCCACGACCAGGCGTTCGTCGTAGGCGCCGTCGAGCGCGTGCACGGTCACGAACGTGTCCCCGAGACCGGGGAACGACGACGTCTCCGTGCCCGGCCGGACCGCGGCGAACAGGGCCGGGTCGGGGGAGCGGCCCAGCCCGACGGAGGCGGCCAGGGTGTCGCCGCAGATCACGGCGGCCAGCTCCGCGTCGGTCGCCTCGGTGGCGCGCTGGACGGCGATCCGGGCGGCGCTCGGCTCGTCGCCGGCCCGGGTGATGGCGCTGAAGTACTCGCCGAGCCGCAGCATCGACCATGCAGTCATGGGGTCAGCTCACCGCGAGCGCGGCGACGGTCAGGTGATGCATGCCCTTCGCGCCCTTGTTCAGCGCGATCTCGCCGCTGGAGTAGAAACCGCCGAACGGGATCGGCTTGAGCGCGTCCCGGAGCCGCTCGGCGGCCAGGTCGGTGTTGTCCTGGCCGAGCGCGATCGGGCGTACGCAGCAGTCGAAGACCAGAACCCCGAGCGGCGCCACGCCGTCGAGGGCGTCGGCGGCGGCGCGGGCGGCGTCCGCCGCGGCGTCGACGACGGCCTCGGTGTCCTGCTCCATGAACCAGACCATCGCGCCCTCGGGCGTCTCGGCCAGACCGGAGATCGACCGCTGGTCCGTGTCGCACCCGAAGATGATGCGGATGTCCTCACCGGTGCGCCGCGCCAGCCCGAGCGGCCGGACGGTCGCGTGCAGCAGGAACGCGGCCGGGTCCGTGGCGAGTTCCGGCGCCGCACCGGTGCGCCGCAGGTAGACGTCGAGCGCGGGTTCCCCGTCCAGCTCGAAGATCTTGCCGGCCTCGCTGCGGGTCACCACCATCGGCTCGCCCGTGCGGTGCCAGCCGTGCGCCGTGCCGACCCCGAACGGCGTCTCGGAGCCGAGCGCCGCGCCGAGCACCGCGTTCTTCAGGACCCGCACCTCGGTGCCGGAGCTGAAGAACGCGTACGTCCCGGTCTGCGTCACGTCGTCGCCCGCGCACCCGCCGACCAGCGGCACCTGCGCTCCCGCCACCGAGTAGGCCCCGCGCACGACCTCCTGCTGGTCGTCGCTGCGCCCGTCGCCGAGCATCAGCAGCACCCGGTGCGGGGAGTCGACGTCCTCCAGCGCGGACGCCACGGTCTCGCCGGCCGCGTAGAGATCCATGCTGTTGTACGGCACGGCCCGCACCGACGCCTGGAAGCCGTCCCCGCCGATCGCGTTGACCACCACGCCCGACCCGCGACCGTCGACGGTGAACTCGCCGGACGTCGAGCAGCCGATCATCAGCACGTCCCCGCCGGCCGCCGCGTGCACCGCGGCCGCCATCGCCGGCGTCGAGTGCGACAGCGCCGCGAAGACGATCACCAGGCCGGCCCGGCGCCCGCCGAGGGCCTCCCGGCACGCCTGCGTTCCGGCTTCGGCCGGGTCCGCCAGCAGGCTGCGCCCCACCCCGAACCAACGCTCCATGATCGCCCCCTCGTTCGTGCCTCTTCCGGGACATTGCATCGGTCGGACCTACCGGGTCCTGAGGTTTCCTCCGGTGTTGAAGTGACGGGGCATGATGGCCGGATGGATTACGAAACCGCTGTCGGTTCCCTTTTCCAGCCCGAGGGACGCGAGGATCCATATCCCGCCTACGACGTGATCCGCGCGCACGCGCCGGCCGCCCCGGCGATGGAGAACCAGTGGTTCATCAGCAGCCACGCCCTGGTCAGCCGCCTGCTGCGGGACCCGGGCCTGCGAGTGGCGGACAAGTCGGACTACGACCAGTTCTGGCCCGCCTGGCGGGAGAACCGCGGCGTCGCCTCGGTGGTGCTGTCCATGCTGCAGACGAACCCGCCGGACCACTCCCGGGTGCGCCGGGCGGCCGCGTCGACGTTCACCGCCCGCCGGGTCGCCGCGATGCGGGAGGTCATCGCCGCGCAGGCCGGCGAGCTGATCGACGAGATGCCGGCCGAGGCCGACTTCATGAGCGCGTTCGCGTACCCGCTGCCGATCGGCGTGATCTGCGCGCTGCTCGGCATCCCGGAAGGCGAGCGCCGGTGGTTCCGCCAGCGGGCCGCGGACCTGACAGTGGTGCTGGAGCCGATCAGCACCGAGGAGGAGATGGGGCGCGCCGACAAGGCCGGGCGCGAGCTCGAGGCGTACTTCACAGGTCTGATCGCCGACCGCCGGCACACCCCGCGCGAGGACCTGACGAGCGCGCTCGTCGAGGCCTCCGACGCCGACGACGCCGTGCTCACCGGGGAGGAACTGCTGGCGAACCTGGTGCTGCTGCTCGTCGCCGGCTTCGAGACGACCACGAACCTGCTCGGCACCGGCCTGAAGATCCTGATGGACCACCCGGAGCAGGCTGATCGGTTGCGGACAGATCCGTCACTGGCGCCGAACGTCGTCGAGGAGATCCTGCGGTACGACTCGCCGGTGCAGCTCACGTCACGCTTCGCGACCGCCCCGCTGGATCTCGACGGGGTGGAGGTCGCCGCCGGGGCCATGATGACGATGCTGCTCGGCGCGGCGAACCGGGACCCGGCGCGGTACCCGGACCCGCACCGGTTCGACCCGGACCGCCCTAACATCCAGCCGGTCTCGTTCGGCGGCGGCGCGCACTACTGCCTCGGCGCACCGCTCGCCCGCCTCGAAGCGCAGGTCGCGTTCCCACTGCTCCTGAACCGGCTGCCGGGGCTCGCGCCGGCCGGGAACCCGGTCCGCCGCGATCGGCTGACGCTGCGCGGTTACTCGTCGCTGCCGATCACCACGTCCTGATCACAGCTTCGGCTTGAGGGTGGTGGAGAAGAACTCCAGGAAGCCGTCCGGGTCCGGGCCCGCGTTCTGCAGGACCAGGTGATCGAAACCAGCCTCGGCATAGGTTTTCACCGCATCCAGGTAGGGCTGCGGGTCCGGGCCACAGACGAACTGCTGCTGTACGTCCTCGAGCCGCACCGTCTCCGACGCGGCGTCGAAGTTGACCGGGTTGGGCAGCTCCGCCATCACCTTCCACCCGCTCAACGACCAGCGGGACGTCCGGTGCGCCTCCTTCGCGGCGGCCTCCACGGTCGGCGCCCAGGCCATCGGGACCTCCGCGTACTTCGGGCCGCCCCCGGTGTACGCCTCGACGAGATCCTTGCGCGGCTCGGTCGCGAACAGCCCGGTGCCGTGCGTCGACGCGAGCTCGGCCGCCTTCTTGCCGCCCGCCGCCACCGCGATCACCGGCAGCGTCTCCGGCAGGTCGAACACCCGCGCGTCATCCAGCTGAAGATACTTCCCCTGGTACGACCGGTAGCCGCCCTGCCACAGCAGATTGATGATGTCGAGCGCCTCGATCAGCATCTCGTGCCGCACCGACACGCTCGGCCAGCCCTGCCCGGTGACGTGCTCGTTCAACCGTTCGCCGGAACCGATCCCGAGCGTGAACCGGTCGTCCGAGATGATCGCGAGCGTCGCCGCGGCCTGCGCGATGATCGCCGGGTGGTAGCGCACGGTCGGGCAGGTCACGCCGGTCGCCAGACCGAGCCGCTCGGTGCGCGCGGCGATGGCGCTGAGCACGTTCCACGCGTACGGCGAATGGCCCTGTTCCTCGAGCCACGGGTGGAAGTGGTCGCTGATCTCGACGAAGTCGAACCCGGCCTGCTCGGCGGCGACCGCCTGCCGGATCAGTTCCTTGGGACCGAAGCCCTCGGCCATGAGTTTGTATCCGAATCGCATGCCGAGGAGCTTCCCGGGGGCCCGCCGGTCAAACGTCCCGGCGGGCCGCGGGCATCAGTCGCGTTCCAGGACGACGACCGGGATCTCCCGGTCGGTCCTCTTGGTGTACTCGTCGTAGTCCGGCCAGACCTCGACCATCTTCGCCCACATCTCCGGCTTCTCGTCCGGGGTCGCGACGCGCGCCGTGGCGGGGAAACGGTCACCCTTGATCTGGACCTCGACGTGCGGGTCCGCGCTGAGGTTCACGAACCACGCGGGCGGGGCCTCGGCGCCACCCTTGGACGCGACCACCAGGTACGCCCCGTTGTGCTCGCGGAAGATCAGCGCGTGGGACCGCTCCTCGCCGGACTTGCGCCCCTTCGTGAACAGGATCAGGATCTCCGTCCCGTTCTGCCAGTGGAAGCCGTCCTCGCCGTCGGTCTCCAGGTATCGCTGGACGTGCGGCGGGCCATGCAGTTCGATCGCAGAAACCATGCCGCCAACCTACAACGATCGTGGTCCTCTCGCCCGATATGGCCGCTTCCGCGCCCCGTCGCGACCTGAGCATTTCCGGCCGGCCGAACCGGATGGCAACCAAGCTGCACTCGTCCCGGCCGGCGATCGTCCGAACGGAAGGGCATGACCGACACCATGGTGGTTGAGCTGGGACTGCAGGCCATGACGATCGCGGCGAAGCTGTCCGCGCCCGTCCTGCTGACCGCGCTCGCGGTCGGGTTCGCGATCTCGCTCTTCCAGTCGGTGACGCAGATCCAGGAGGCGACGCTCTCGTTCGTGCCGAAGGCGATCGCGATCGGCGCGGTCCTGCTGTTCTGCGGCAACTGGATGCTGCACCAGATGATGACGTTCACGACCCAGTTGTTCGAGCGCGTCCCCGACCTGCTGCGCTGACCCGCCGCCTCCCGCGAGCTCGCTTCCGTGCCGGCTCGCGCCGACGCGACGTGCTCTGCCCGCACCTGGTTCTGTCTCCGGCACCCGCTGCGTTTTAAATGGCTGGACGGGCCTGCGAGGATCGCGGCATGCGCAAGATACCGACGCTGTTCCGCCGTGACCCCGAGGACCGCAAGCGGGTGCTGCCCGACGCCAACCCCGAGTGTGCCTGGGTGCTGGCCGGCGAGGGCGTCGCGACCAGGAAGTACGACGGGACGTGCGTGCTCCTCGACGAGGACGGCGTGTGGTGGGCCCGCCGCGAGGTCCGCCCCGGGCGCACCCGGCCACCCGGTTACCGCCCGGTCATGACCGACCAGAACACCGGCAAGACCGTCGGCTGGGAACCGATCGCGCAGTCGTCCTACGCGACCTGCCACGTCGAGGCGGTCGCCCGGTCCACCTCGTGGACGCCCGGGACGTACGAGCTGATCGGCCCGAAGATCAACGGCAATCCGGAGCGTACGGGTGGTCACGAGCTCGTGCCGCACGCCGCGGCCGAGCGCTTCGACGTCCCGCGTGACCTGGACGGACTGCGGGAGTGGATCCTGGCCCACCCGCAGTACGAGGGCATCGTCTGGCACCACCCGGACGGCCGCCGCGCCAAACTCAAGCACCGCGACTTCGCCTGATTCGGCGGTCCCTGCTCGGCGGGTCTATGCCGCGGTGATCTGCTGCATGAGACCGAGCATGTCGGGGGAGACCCATTCCTCGGCGATCCGGTCGCCCTCGAAGCGGTAGATCTCGACGCTGGTGAAGCTGACCGGCCGGTGCGTCGCCGGGATGCCCTGGAACTCGCCGTCGTGGGTGCCGCTGAAGCGCAGCCGCACCGCGACCCGGTCGCCGGCGCCGAAGATGTCGGCGATCTCGATGCGCAGGTCGGGAAAACCCTGCCACATCGCCTGCACTCCCAGCGTCCAGATCTCCCGGCCGTGCAGCGGCTCGGGCAGGCCGGGCAGGTTGGCGATGAAATCCTCGGTGAGCAGCTCGGCGCTCGCTGCCAGCTCACCGGCCTGCACCAGCTCGAAGCCGCGGCGCAACAGGTCGGCGTTCTTCTCGGGGGTCATGTCGGGTGTTCCCCTCTCCGGTCGGCTAATCTGAGACCATGGTACATGATGAACCTGGTACATCATCTCCGCGAGACGCCCTCAACAGTCTTTTCGCCGCGTCGGTGGCCGTGGGGGAGGACATGGCGCGCGGGCTCGAGGCGCGCGGGCTCACCCGCACCCGGGCGACCGCCCTGTGGACGATGGCCCGCCACGACCCGCTCACGCAGCGGGAGGTGGCCGACCTGCTGGGTGTCACCCCGCGCAACGTCACCAAGCTGGTCGACGCGCTCGAGCGGGACGGCTTCGTCACCCGCACCGCGCACGCCGGCGACCGTCGCGCGGTGCTGGTGCTGCTGACCGCCAAGGGCAAGGCCGCCGCGGAACTGATGGACACCGAGGCGGACGCCTTCGCCCGGGACCTCTTCGGCGACCTCCCGCCGGCTGATCTGGCTACCCTGGTGCGCGTGCTGACCTCGGTCACCGACCGGATCGGCCGGGCCGAGCCGCCGAGCTGAGACCCGGACGGGCGCTCCACGGCCCGGTGGGCCCCCGGCCGCTCACGGCTGTGACATCATTCGATCATGTCGATGCCTTCGCTCAACCGCCGTAGTGTGCTCGCCGCGATCGGGGCGGTCGCGATCCCCTCGGTGGTCACCGCGGGCGCCCGGCCGGCCCTCGCGGCCGGGGACGTCTACCCGTCGAACACCGCGCTGTACGCGGATCCCGCCCTCAGCGAAGGCGTGGACTACGCCCGCCGGTTCCAGCGCCTGGCCGCCGCGGAGGACAGCGGGGCGTTCCCCGACACGGCGATCATCGCGCTGCACGGCGGCGGCATCGAACCCGGCACCTCCGAGCTGTGCCTCGCGATCGCGGGTTACCACCCGGCGAGCCGGGCGGTGACCGGTGCGCCGGTCTACGACTACTGGATGTTCGAGGGCATCAAGGCGTCCGGAAACTCCAAGTTGCACGTCACGTCGGTGCACTGCGACGACCCGGTCGCGGTGGCGCTGGTCGCCGGCAGCCCGCCGGACGGTGTCGCTGCACGGTTGCTCACCCACCGAGGCGGGTCTGCCGTCCACCACCGCGGCTGTGCTGGTCGGCGGCCTCGACAGCGGGCTCAGGGCCAAGGCGGTGGCGGCGCTCCGGGTGGCTTTCGCGAACACCGACGTCCAGGTGCGCGACGCGGCCGGAACGCCGGACCTCAACGGCGACGAGCCCGGCAACATCGTCAACCGCAACCTGCGCGGGGCCGGGCTGCAACTGGAGCTGACCACGCCGCTGCGCGACCGGATGTTCCTCACCAACACCCGCAAGGACCGCGGATCGACCGTCCTGCAGCCCTTCACGGACTTCGTCACCGCGACCCGGGCGGCCCTCGCCGGCTGACCACGAGCCCGCTGGCCCTGACCCCGGGCCCGGCTGGTCCTCGCGCGTCCTGCCTGGCCGGCTCCCGGGTCAGCCCGGGCTCACTTGCGCGCCACCCACAATCGGTGGCGATCCGGCCGCCGAACCCGACGACCGGGTCCGGGTCTCCACGTGCTGGCCGTAGAACGTCCCGGCCAGCACCAGCGCGATGCCGGCCACCGCGACCGGCGTCAGGTGGTCGCCGGCCAGCAGCACCCCGAACAGCACCGCCCAGACCGGCTCGGTGCCGAGCAGCAGGCTCGCGCGGGAGGCCGACGTGCGGCGGATCGCCCACAGTTGCACCACGAACGCGAAGACGCTGCAGCCCAGCGCCAGGTAGGCGACGGCAGCCCACTGGCCCGGCCCGTAGGACAACGGGACGGCGATCAGCGCCGGCGCGAACAGCACCGCCCCGGTCAGGGTCTGCAGAGCGGTCAGGATCCCCGAGTTGTACGGGCGGTCGCGCGTCAGGTGCGCCGACAGCGTCACGTGGATCGCCCGGATCACGGCGGCACCGAGCATCAACGCGTCCCCGATCGACGGCGCCCGCAGGCCCGGCCCGGCCACCAGCAGGATCACGCCCAGCGTCGCCGTGGCCGCCGCCAGGAAGAACGAGCGGGGCAGCCAGCGTCGCGAGACGAGACCCTCCAGAATCGGCGTGAGCAGGATCGTCAGGCTGATCAGCACGCCGGCGTTCGTGGCGCTGGTGTGCGCGACGCCGTACGTCTCCATCAGCAGGACCGACGCCTGGGTGACGCCCAGCAGCACGCCGGTGCCCAGCTCGGGCCGGGTGGGCCGCCGCAGGGCGAGAAGCGGCAGCATCGCGATCGCCGAGATCAGGTACCGGAGGGCGAGCAGGACGAGCACGCCGCCGGCGACCGTGAGGGTCTTCGCGGTCAGGTAGCTGCTGCCCCAGACGATGGCGACGGCCAGCAGGAGCAGGTCACCGATACGGGTTGTCGACACAGGCCGAGCGTCGGGGACACCGATCCGGTAGACAAGAGGCCAGCCGCTGAATCGACGATGTAGTGAGGCCTGATGGATCCGCACCACCTGCGCCTGTTACGCGAGCTGGGGGACCGGGGGAGCGTGGCCGCCGTCGCCCGCGCGCTGCACATCACGCCGTCAGCGGTGTCCCAGCAGTTGAACACGCTGCAGCGCTCGGCGCGGGTGCCACTGACCGAGCGCAGCGGCCGCCGCCTCGTGCTGACCGCCGCCGGTCGCGCCCTGGCGGCCGCCGCGGTCGAGGTGATGACCGCTCTCGACCGGGCGGACCGGGCCGTCGGCGCCTACCTCGACGACCCGTCGGCGCCGGTCACCGTCTGTGCCTTCCACAGCGCCGCCCTCACCTGGTTCCCGCGGCTGGTGCGGCGGGCGGCGAATGTGCGGTGCTCGGACGAGGACGTCGCGCAGACCGACTTCCCGAGCCTGGTCGGGGACTACGACCTGGTCGTCGCGCACCGGCTCGCCCAGCACCCGCCGTGGCCCGCCGACCGGGTGACGGTGGTGCCGTTGATCCACGAGCCGATCTACGTGGCGATGGCCGCGGACTCGCCCCTGGCCGCACAGGCCCGGCTCACCCCCGCGGAGGTGGCCGGGCAGCCGTGGATCAGCACCCACGAGGGCTTCCCGGTCGGCGGGGCGATGACCGCGATCGCGGCCGCCGCGGGGCGTCCGCTCGACATCGTGCACCGGATCAACGAGTTCACCGTCGTCGCGTCGATGGTCGCGGCCGGCGCGGGGCTGGCGCTGCTGCCCGGCCACACCAGCGTGCCGGACCCGCGCCTGGTCCTGCGGCCGATCGACGGTCTGCCCGCCGGCCGCTTCGTCGACGTGCTCACCCGCCCCGAGACACTGCACCGGGCCGCCGTCCGGGCCGTCCTCGACGCACTGCGGGAGATCAGCCGTGGCGGTGGTGCTTCTTGACGAACGTGTAGCCGGGCGCCAGCGCGTCCTCGTCGATCTGATCGTTCTCCACCGCGCGCAGGTAGGCGGCCATCTGCTTCTCCGACGGCTGGGCGCCGGGCGGCAGTTTCCGGACGAACCCCTTCACCCAGTGCTCGCGCCGGTCCGCGTGCTCGCCGTCCTCGTCGTCGGGCTCGCTCGGATGCGGCGCCGGGTCCACCAGCGGAGCGTAGAACAGCAGGTCGACCGGCTCCTCCCCGTCGACCAGGGGGTATGACGGATGCCCCGCGGCGTCGACGCTGCCGGCCACCCGCGTGATGTAGCCCTCGCGGATCAGCTGGTCGACGGCGTTCTTCAACAGGAACGCGCCCTTCTGCCCGCGGCCCAGCCCGGCCCGCTTGGCGAGGAACTCCTCGGGGAACACCGCGCTGCCGTCGTCGAACACCCGGCCGAGCTTGCGGATCGCCTTCAGCACCTGCCCGCGATTCGACGGACGCGGGTCGAAATCCCTGGTCACGGCCTTCGGATCGTACTCGTGGTAGTAGTTGACCCCGTCGATGCGCAGCGGATCCTCCAGCACCTTGGTGCGCATCACCACCGCGTCCCGGCCCTGCTGCCACGAGATCGTCACGAACATGCCGCTCTGAATGCCGGTCGGCCAGGCGATCCCGGTCAGCTGCCACTCGACGTCCTGCTCCAGCGTGGCCTCGAAGACCTCCCGCATCGGGGTGACCCCCTTGATCCGGTGCTCCAGCACGACCATCACCGGCCCCTGCCCGCCGAGCGCCTCGGCGAGCTCCTCCGGAACGGCGCACACCGATCCTTCGAGCTCGGCCCGCCGCAGCGTGATCCGCCGAGTCACCGTCCGCATGTACCCTCCCGTCACCGCAGGTCAGACAACGATGCTCGCACGCCCGCCGACTCCCGCCCGCAGTCCGGTGCCCATACCCCCGATCATCGGGTACGGCCGTTGCCGTCCCGAGCCGAGCTTTGCTGCCCGGTCAACCGGCGGCGCTGTCGTCGCCCGCGGCGTACCCGGCGAGTCTCGTGGCGAGTCCGGCGACCAGGGTGCGCAGCTCGGGCGGGTGCTCGATGACGAACGGGCGGTCCAGGGAGGCGAGCACCGCCGGCACCCAGTCCAGGCTCTCCACCCGCATGTCGATGTGGAGCCAGGGGCCGTCCGTCGAGCGGATCACCGCGAGGCTGGCCGGCAGACGCGTGCGGAGCTGGGCCGGGGTGGCCCGGACGCGCAGCCGGACCTCGTGCCGGTAGCCGGCCGTGGCGAAACCGATGAGCAGGCTCTCCGCGGCGTCGTAGCCGGCCGGCGGTGGGTCGAACGAGCCGGGCAGCGCACGGACTCCGGTGATGCGGTCCAGCCGGAACGATCGTCGCTCGCCGGCGGCAGGATCGAAACCGGTCACGTACCACCGGCCGCGGTGCACGACGACGCCGTACGGGAAGAAGGTCCTCTCGTCGAGGCGGACCGGTTGATGATCGCGGACCGCGGCCGCCAGCGGCAGAAGGATCGCGCCGTCGGGCGCCTCGGTGCTCGGCGAGGTGGATTCGAGGGTGTCGTGGAGGGCGTCGAGCCGGGCGGGCAGGACGCGGCGCAGCTTGGCCGCCGCGGTCTGGGCGGCAGTGCCCGACCGGCCGGTCAGCCCGAGCAGAACGGCCACGGCCTCGTCGTCGCCGAACATCAGCGGCGGCAGCCGGTGACCGCGCGCCAGCCGGTACCCGCCGTAGCGCCCCCGCACCGACTCGACGGGAATGTCCAGGTCGACGAGGTGCTGGACGTAACGGCGGACCGTCCGGGCGTCGACGCCCAGCCGCTCGGCGAGGTCGGCGAGCGTGCGCACCCCGCCGGACTGCAGCAGCTCCAGCAGGGTCAGCACGCGAGCGGTGGGCCGGGTCACGTCCGCCACAATAGTGGGCGGATTCTGTCCAGTATCGTGGCTAGCGTCGCCGGCATGAACTTCGTCTCCACCCGAGTCGTCACCGGCGACGTCGCCCGCCTCATCGCGTTCTACGAGCAGATCACCGGCATCCCGGCGCAGAGCTTCACGCCCGAGTTCGCCGAGATCACCACCGGGAAGGCGACGCTGGCCATCGCCGGCGCGTCAACGGTCCCCGGCTTCGTCCGCCCGGACGAGAAGATCCTCGAATTCCTGGTCGACGACGTCGACGCGATCGAGGCCGAGCCGGTCATGCCGCCGACGACGATGCCGTGGGGCAACCGGTCGATGCTGGTCCGTGACCCCGACGGAACCCTGGTCAACCTCTTCACCCCGGTCACGCCGGAAGCGAAACGCAAGTTCGGTCTCTGAAACAGTGGCGAGCCCCGGTGGAATGGCGATCCACCGGGGCTCCGGAAACCCCTGAATCGCATGCTTCACACACACTTCCTGGCAAGCCCGCGCGGCGCGCTCGCCGGCGCCGCGGGCTCTCCCGTCGGCGGAACGTGGGCCACCGCCCTGCCGAATCGGTCCGGGGCGGTGACCGATAGCTTTCCCTCCATGCCGCGTACGCGTTCTGACGAAGTTCTGAAGGTCATCCGGGAGTTCGTCCACCGCATCGACCAGTTCGACCGCGACGCCCCCGAACTGGGCACCCTGGAGATCGGGTGGCGCGGCGAGACCGAGCGGCTGACCTTGAGCCAGCCGGCCGCGCGCGCCCTGGCCGAGGCCCTGGCCACCTACCACGACCCGCGCGACAACGGGGCCTGCGCGCACTGCGCGACGGGCCGGCTCGACAGCAACCTCAGGTGCCAGGACTGCGGGATCGTGCAGGGGGTCTTCGGTCAGACGCTCGCCAGCTTCTTCCAGCAGCAGCAGACCGCCCTGGACGATGCGCGGCCGGCCCGGGTCGCGCTGGAGGGTCCTTCCGCGGATCGCTGATTCCGGTGCATCGACGGTCCCGGCCGCGGTTCAGACCGATGACGTGCGCCTCATGAGCGCCGCGAGCCGCCCCGCGATCTCCTCCGGCGCGTTCAGGTCGGGCGCGTTGTGGTCGAGACCGTCGATGATCTCGCACCACGAGCCGGGCATGAGCTGTGCGAGCCTCGGAAGGACGTCGCGGAGGTACGACGGCGTCCGGCCCCCGCCCAGCAGCAGCGCCGGGCACGTGACCGCGGCGTACCGGGACCCGTCCGAGTCGAGCCGCACCACCTCACCGACCTCGCGGGGCGTGGTGGCCATCATCGCCTTGGTGTCCGGCCCGTCGGAGCCGTGCAACAGCAGGAACGCCAGCGCCCAGAACACCGGCCGGGGCGCGTCGCCGAGCGGCGACAGGCGACTCTCCCGCAGGAACAGGGCCATCGCGGCGTGGTGCCGTCCCCGATCGAGCAGTGCGGTGAAGCGGGGCAGCCAGCCGGACGGGAACGACCCGTCGATGCTGACGCCCGGGTCGAAGACGGCGAGCGCGGCCGGCGGCTTCAGCAGCGCCGCGTGCAGGGCGATCAGCCCGCCGTAGCTGTGCCCGAACAGGAAGGTCGCCCCACGGGCCGCCAGCACCGCCTGCACGTCCTCGGCCTCCCGGTCGACGCTGTAGTCAGCCCCCTGCGGCCCGCTCCGCCCGCGCCCGCGCCGGTCGATGACGGTCACCCGGTAGCTGCCGGCGAGCAGACCGGCGAGCGTGGCGTAGTGGTGGGCCCGTCGATTGTTGCCGGGGACGATCACCAGTCCGGGGCCCGTGCCGTACTCCAGGAAGGTGATGGTCGTTCCGTCGTCCGAGGTCACCGTGCCGCTCATCGTCTCCATGGGCGCAGCGTGGCCGACCCGGCTGGTATCCGGCTGGCAGGTCCCTGGCACGGGCCGACCGGATTCGTGGTACGCATTTGATCAAAGGATGTCGAAAGTCGGAGGAATCGGGAAATGCTGGCTGGCCGTCTGAACGTTTCCACCGGGAAGTTCGCCGTCGAGGAGGTGGACGAGCCGCACGCCGGTCCCGGCCAGGTCCGGATCGCGGTGCGCGCCGCCGGGGTGTGCCTCTCCGACGTGCACCTGATCCAGGGCATGCTCAAGCCGCTCTACCTGAAAGGGGACAGTGTCACCCTCGGGCACGAGACGGCCGGCGTGATCGACGAGGTCGGCGAGGGGGTGACCGGGCTGACCGTCGGCGAGCGGGTGCTGCTGCAGGCCGGGGAGATCACCGGCGGAGCCGTGCTGACCAGGGGCGTCGACTACGACGGCGGCTGGGCGCAGTACGCGGTCTCCAGCGCTGCCACGGTCGTCCCGATCCCGGACACGCTCTCGTTCGAGCAGGCCTGCTTCATCCCGGACGCGGTCTCCACCCCGTGGGCCGCGATCACCGCGACCGCCGGCGTGCAGGCCGCCCGCGCGGTCGGCGTGTGGGGCGTCGGCGGCCTCGGGGCGCACGCCGTCCAGCTGCTCCGAATGATCGGCGCCGCCCCGATCATCGCGGTCGACCCGCTGCCCGGCGCCCGTGAGCGCGCCCTGCAGTTCGGCGCCGACCTGGCGCTCGACCCGGCCGACGGCGAGTTCGCGAGCCTGGTCGGCGAGGCCACCGGCGGGACCGGGCTGGCCTACGCGTTCGACTTCGCCGGTGTCGCCCCGGTGCGCGTGCAGGCGGCCCGCAGCCTCGCCCGCTGGGGCAAGCTGATCCTGGTCGGGCTCACGAACCAGCCGCTGACCATTCCGGACGGCACCCGTTTCAGCTACCTGGAGCAGCAGGTCCGCGGCCACTACGGCTCCGGCCCGGAGAGCGTCCTCGAGCTGTTGTCGCTGGTCGCGCTGAACCGCCTGGAGTTCTCCCGGTCGGTGAGCGGGATCCTGCCGCTCGCCCAGGCAGCCGAAGCGGTCCGGCAGCTCGACGAGAAGGAGGGTAATCCGATCCGGTTGATCCTCGTGCCGTGAGCGGGAATACGCGACCATGGATCGGTGAGCAAAACCAGGTCGATCGGCTGCTATGGGGGACCGCCGCCGGACCTTCCGGATCCGGAGCGCGAGATCTGGGCGTACGACGGCGCCCTGGCGATTCTGCTCGGCCAGCTCCTGCGCGACGTCGAGGGCATCCCGCCCGAGCATCGTCCGGCCTGGTGGAACCGCCGGGTGGAGGAGCTGCGCACCCAGGCGATGGTCAGTGACCTGTTCTTCGACGTCGCGCTCGGGCTCGCCGCCGAGGAGCGCGAGGAGCTCGCCGAGCTGTTCGAGGACACCGCGGCGCGGTTGCGTGACCGTCCGCCCCGGACACCCGGCCAGGCCGACGACTGGCACCTGGTGTTCCGGGGCGATCACGCGTATGACGTGGGGCCGATCGCCGAGCTCGGCCAGGCCCTGAGCGCGCTGCTGCGGGGCACGCTGCCGGCGCCGCCGCCCGGGACCCTGTGGCTCTACGGCGCCCCGGGTGGCCGCACGACGATCAGCCCACGGTGAGTCAGTCCACGTTGAAGACGGTCGCGCGGGTGCCGTGCAGGGTCGGTCGCTCGATCTGATCGACGACGGCAACGGCGAGGTCGGCGTACGACAGGTGCCCGTCCACGAACGTCTCCCCGCCCGTCCGGTACCTGCCGAGCCGTGGCGCGTCCACCGACAGCGTCATCGGCGGCGTCAGCATCACCCAGTCGGCGTCCGACGTGCGCAGGCGTTCCAGGCCCGCCGCGTGCGCCCGGGTGAACGGCTGGAACGGCTCCGGCATCGCGGGCGCGCCGTCCAGGTTGGCGACCAGGCCCACCGCGACGACCCTGGGCACCCCCGAGCCGGTCAGGGCGTCCGCGGCCTTGGCGAAGAACTCCGGGTCGAGGTCCAGTGCGGCGAGCTCCTCCGGCCCGGACGCCGGACTGACCGCGTTGACCGCGGCGTCGCTTCCCTTCACGAGCTCGGCGACCTGCCCGGGGTCGGTGACGTCGCCGCGCACGGCCTGGACGATGCCGGGATGCCGCGCCGGATCCCGCAGGACGGCGACGACCTGATGGCCACGGGTGCGGGCCTCTTCGCTGATGGCGCGACCGGCCCGGCCGCCCGCGCCGAAAATGACGATGCTGCTCATGCCGGCGACGGTAGGCGGTCCACCCCCGGTTACCGCAACGAAACCGGCGCCGGCCTGGGGTGCGGTCCCGAGGGCAGCGTCAGGCCCGGGGCCGGCGATAGGCTCGCGGCATGACTGCCGGACTCCAGCCCGACATGTTCGACCCGGCCTGCCCGACGACGGTCATGCCGTTCCAGATCGGTGACAAGTGGACCGCGATGGTCCTCCTGTGTCTGGAGGGCGGGCCGAGACGCTTCACCGAGCTGCGGGTTCCGCTGCGGCGGGTCACGCCGAAGGTGCTCGCCGAGACGCTACGGTCCATGGAGCGGGACGGTTTGATAACCCGCTCGGCGTACGACGAGAATCCGCCCCGCGTCGAGTACTCGCTCACGCCGCTGGGCCACAGCCTGCTGAAGCTCCTCGACGCGGCCCGCTCGTGGTGCACCGAGCACATGGGCGACCTGGTCGCCGCCCGCGCCGCGTTCACCGCCCGCCCGGCCGCGACGGGGTCATGACTGCCGGGCCATCCACTGCCAGATGTGGGTGCCGTCGATGACCGGGGCGTTGCGGGCCACATAGATCCAGGACCAGTGACCGGGGAACTGGTAGCCGTCCCACACCACGTGGTCGTAGAGGGTCGCCCGCGAGCGCGGGATCACCTCGTGGGCGTGGACCGTGTTGGCCACCGGGTCGACCGTGTCGTCGTCGAGGGACGTGACCAGCCACGTCGGCGTGGTGATCCGGGCCAGCTCGGCGTCCGGGATCAGCGACTGCACGACGCCGCAGATCGGGACCGACGCCGCGAACAGCCGCGGGTAGACAGTGGTCATCTTCAGGCTCATGTAGCCGCCGTTGCTGCAGCCGGCGACGTAGATCCGGTTCCGGTCGACCCGGTGCCGGCGCGACACCTCGTCGACGATCTCCCGGATCAGCGGGGCGAAACGATCACCATCTTCGATCCAGTACGACGTGCTCTGCGGCGCCACCACGAAAGCGCCACCGAAGATCCGCTGCGCCTCCCGGGTCGCGAAGCCGAGAGCGCCACGGTTCGCCCGCAGCGTCGTCTCGTTGTCGTAGTAACCGTCCGGCAGGGACGCGCCCTCCCCGCCGCCGTGCAGCCAGACGACCAGCGGACGCCGGCCGTGCGACGACGGCTCGAACAGGCGATACTTCAGGCCCGAGCCGGAGACGTGGTAGCCGAACGCGTCCACCTCCGGGTTCGCCAGTCGCCCCTGGACGAAGCGGCTGATCGTCACCGGTCGTCCGTGCCGGGTGGGCAGCGGGGTATTCTGCGTGATCGTGTAGTCGAGGTCGAGCCGGACGTTGCGGCCCCGGCTCGCGAGGTAGCCGAGCGTGCCGCCGCCGAGCTGACCCTCCGCGTGACTGAGCTCGAGCACGATGTTGCCGCGGCGGTCGACGCGGGCGGCGGTGACCGGGCGGTCGAGGTCGTACTCGGAGAAGATCTGATCCCCGGGAGCGATCGGGATGGGACTGGTGGCCCTGGCGTGCACGGTGAACGTGCCGGGTGTGATCTCGCGCGGGGCCAGCCTCGCGGTGTTCAGGGTGACCGAGACGACCTGCTCACCGCCGTCGAGCGTTCTCGCGTCGAGCCGGAACCCGACGGTGGTCCCGGTCCCGCCGGTCGCGGCTCCGGCTCCGGTTGTGGTCGCGGCTCCGGCTGGGGCGAGGCCGGGCAGTGCGAGACTGCTGGCGGCGCCGGCGGTGGCGGCGAGAACGGTGCGGCGGCTGATGGACATGGGCCTGCCCTCCATCGGACGGTCGCAGCGGACCGTCCCGGCTCGCCGTCGGCAGGCCCGGCACATCGCAGCGACATTTGTCGATGGCTGCAACGTATCCCGCCGGAAACACCCTGGCAACATCAGCGAGCTTGGCAGCCGCTGGGCCGCCGCCGGGCCGCCGCTCGGTCGCCGCTTGGCCGGCTGGCGCTCACGGCTGCAAAAGCGCTCCGGTACAGCCCTGAGCACCAGCCCGGCCGTCGCGGCTGGCTTTCCGGGCTGTCAAGGGGGCCCGAAACACCCCTGAGCACCAGCCGGGGCCTCGGACCCTAGACTCGGCGATCGTGACGACGACACCCATGCCGGTCGATGTGGCGTTCGCGCTTCTGCGGGAAGGCCGCCTGGTCGACGCCGAGAACGTGGTGGTCCGCGAGCTGCGGGCGGTGACCGATAAGCACGGGGCGGGCAGCCCCGAGTGGGCCTCCGCGCAGTGCGATCTGGGCAACGTGCTGCTCAACGCCGACCAGCTGGACCGGGCGATCGAGTGTTTCCGGCAGGCGGCCGGCGCGCCGACGCGGGACTACGAGACGCAGAAGGACCAGCTCACGTACCGGATGAATCTAGGCATGGCGCTGCGGATGGCGGGCCGGCTCGACGAGGCCGAGGCGGCGCTCCGGGAGGGGGCGCGCGAGCGGCTGGCGTTCTACGGGCGGGAGCACGCGGGTTACGCGTTCGGCCTGGAGCCCCTCGCCGACCTGCTGCTGGAGCGCGGCGACGTGGCGCAGGCGCGGCAGGTCGTCGAGGAGGCCGTGGCGAACTTCTGGCGCAACGGGCACGCCCGGGTCGCGACCGCGCTGGCGTTGCGGGCCGCCGTCGTGCACGCCGGGCGCACGGGCGAGCCGCTCTTCGTCGGGCTGGACCAGCTGCCGGACACGGTCGTCGAGGAACTCGCCGGCTCGGTGGCGGCCCGGCTCGACCACGGTGACCCGGCGTCGAAGGAGCTGCTCGGGGCCCTGATCGACGCGGTGCAGACCCGGCTCGGCCCGGATCATCAGACGACGCTGAACACCCTTTCCGCGCTGGCGAACCTGAGCAGTGACCTCGGCGACCAGTCCGGCCGCGTGGAGGCGATCGAGCGGGTCCTCGACACCTACGACCGGCAGGGGCGGCTGGAGGAGGCGGTGATGGCGTCGCTCGGACTGGCGATGGCGCAGAGCGAGGCCGGCGACGGCGAGGCAGCGCTGCGGACCTACGCGGCGGCGCACCTGCGGGCCGAACGGGTCGGCCGGCCGGAGTTGCTGAGCCAGGTGCTGCGCAACTGGGGGCTGGCGCTGAACGAATCCGGTCACACCGGGCCCGCCGAGCAGCGACTGACCGAGGCCGTGGCGCAGGCGCGCCGGGGCGCCGATCACGAGACGGTCGGGCGGGCCTCGGTGGCGCTCGGCCTGTTCCTGCAGCACGAGGGCCGGTTGCCGGAGGCGCGGAGAGTGCTGGAGGAGGGGCTGCCGCTGCTCGGGCCGGCGCACCCGGACGCGCTGGTCGGCCGCAGTCACCTCGGTGCGGTCCTCGAGGGCCGGACGTGCGGGTGCGGGGACATGGAGGAGACGATCGCCGCCGCGTTCCACGACTTCGTGATCACGCGGCTGCCCGGGGACCTGCTGGAACGGCTGGGCGTGACGATCGAGGACGGCGAGTTCAAGCTCAGCGTGGAGCTGCGGCGGGAGCCGACGCCGGCCGAGCTGGAACGCCTCAACGGGGTGTTCCAGAGCGCCCATGCCGAGTTCCGCCGCAGCCTGCAGACACCGCGGTACGCCGGCTGACCGAGCCACGCGGCGCAGCCTGCGGACATCCTGTTACGCCGGTCGGTGGAGCGGATGCTCAGTTCGCCGTGATCTCCAGGGTTCCCAGGCCGCCCGCCGCGGTGACGTCCAGCCCCGGCGCATCGTCGAGATCGCCGGAGCGCAGCGTCGTCCCGGCGCCGGTGCCGCCCGAGTGCTTTCCGTAGAGGACGACGTCGCCCGCGCCGTTGCCGACCTGGACACGGGCCGGGATCTTGGTGGCCGTCCGGATCCGCCACGTGCTGACCCCGCCCGCCATCCGGATCGGCACGGTCCTGGTCAGCCTGCCCAGGGTGATGTCGATCCGTTCGGCGCCGCCGTCCAGGTCGATCCGGCTGACCGTCCCGCCGCCCAGGTCCAGCGTGACCGATCTCGTCCCGGCGCCGATCCGTAGCTGCCAGACCCGGGCGTCGCTGAGCCGGACCTCGACCGGGCCGGTGCCGCCGTCCGGTTTCGCGCTGAGCCGCAGCACGCCGCCGCTGAACGTGCCCGCGCCCGGCCCGCTGACCCGGAACTCGTCGCCGTCCAGGTCGGCCGTGCGCACCACCAGGTCGGTGACACCGGTGACCAGCTCGAACCCGCCCTGGACGGGTGCCGGCGCGGTGGTGGGGGAGGCCTTGACGGGCGTGGTCGTAAAGACCGGCGACGGTGAGCCGGACGGCGCCGGGCTCGGCTCGAGGGGGATGACGACCTGCGCCGACTCGGCCGGGACGACCGGCAGCGGCCGGGACTCGCGCCTTACGTCGGCGTCGGTCAGCGGCCGGGCCAGCACGACAGAACCGCCGATCACGGCGAGCGCGAGAACACCGGTGACGACGACCGGGCGGTGCCGCCACCGGCGGGCCGGCTGCTCCCGCATCGGCAGCGGCTCCGAGCCGTGCGGCCCCGAGCCATGCGGCATGGGACCGGACGGCACGGGACCGGGCCGGCCGGGGGCGCGTTGCCGGTGCGGCGCGTCGGGCCAGTAATCGGCGATGTCAGGCAGCTGGATCCCCGGCCGAGGCGGCGTCGCCGGTTGCGGCGGACTCTCCAGATACCTGGCGATCCGCAGGCGGGCCTCCTCCGAGCCGACCGGCTCCACACGCGTCTCCTCGGGGCACATCGACGTGAACCCCGAGGACGGTACCGTTTCGTTGACGTGCCGCCAACACGGATCACTCCGTGGCGCGGACCCGTCCCACGATCGCGTTGAAGGCCACGTCCTCGATGGAGGGACGCGGCTGCGACGCCTGCTCCGGCCACCACTGCGCGACCGACTGCACGCCGGGCTCCAGCAGGTCCAGCCGGCTGAACAGTTTGCCCAGCTGCTCGCCGGTGCGGGCACGGAACCGGCCGTCGGCGTTCGCGGCCTCCAGCTGCTCGATCGCGGCGGCCGGAAGGTATTCCCAGGTGGAGTGGGAGGCGACGACGAAACTGCCCGGCGGCAGTGCGTCGAGCAGGGTGTCGACGACCCCCTGCGGGTCCTCGTCGTCACGGATGAAGTGCAGCACCGCGACGAGCATCAGGGCGATCGGCTTGGTCCAGTCGAGCGTCGAACGGACCTCCTCGTCGTCCAGGATGGTCCGCGGCTCGCGCAGGTCCGCGTCGATGTAGGCGGTGACGCCCTCCGGCGTGCTGGTCAGCAGCGCACGGGCATGCGTCAGCACGATCGGGTCGTTGTCGACGTAGACGATCCGCGCGGCAGGGTCGATCCGCTGCGCGACCTCGTGGGTGTTGTCCGCCGTCGGGATGCCGGTGCCGACGTCCAGGAACTGGCGGATGCCGTGCTCCTCGGCGAGGAACCTGACGGCCCGCTGGAGGAAGTACCGGTTCTCCATCGCGGCGAGCCGGATCGTGGGCATGCCCTTCTCGATGGCGTCGGCCGAGGCCCGGTCGGCCGCGAAGTTGTCCTTCCCGCCGAGCAGGTAGTTGTAACGGCGGGCCGGGTGCGCCACGGTGGTGTCGATCCGATCCAGTGCGTTTCGCCGGTCAGCCACCGACGCCTCCTCAAGCCGAGCCGAAGATCCGCACGCATCGTAATACTCGGCCGCGCGTCCGCAATGGACAGCATCCCTCTGCGGGGATTGTCACGCGCCTAGGCCGGATCGGTCCCGTTTCGTCCTCACCCGGTGTTCGAGGCGGCTCCCGGCTGGTCCTCATGGTCGTTATGAGGGACGAATAACGACCATGAGGACCAGCCGGAAGTCCGCGGCGCGGCTGGGGCGGGTGCCTGGATCGGGGCGCGGGCCGTGACCACGGGACCGGGCTGACGCCGTACGCGCAGGTGGGGTCGGGGTTCTCAGCAGAACTGGGCGCGCAGTTCGGCGATCAGGTCCTCGGGGCGGCCGTCGAACGTCTCCAGCGCGGTGACGAACGTGTCCTCCAGCGCCCGGGCCGGGTCCGGATTCGCCGTGTTGAAGATCGTGATCACCGCCATCGGCGCCCGATCGATGCGTTCTCGCAGCTCAGCGCGCTGACTCTCGGTCAGGCGGTTCTCCAGTTGATCGAGCGGCAGCCCGGTGGTCGCGGTCACCAGCGCGGCCGCGGAGATCAGCCGGAACACCGAGCGCCGGTCCGGGAACGGCAGCGGCTCGCCGCGGTCCAGGGCCTCCAGCGCGGGGCGGGCCCAGTCGAGGGTGGCCAGTCCGGCGACCTCGAACGCGCGCCGGGCGAGCCAGCGCGTCACCGTGCGTTGCTTCCCGGGGTCCCAGACGGCAAATTCCTTCGCCACCACGGCGTACGCGGACGATGTTGCCGCCGTGCGTGGCGGAGCGGTGACCGGCGCGGGAGCCGGCACCGGAGCGGACGGCGCCACGGGAGCCGCGGACGGCACGGCGTGCAGGGCACAGCGGCGCAGCACGACCGCCTGCAGACTGCGGTCACTGTCGTGGATCGCGTACGTCGTCGCGAACCGCTCCACCGGATCACCGGTGTCGAACGCGGCCGCCGCGACGTCCTGCACCGCGTTCATCGCCTGCAGGTCTCCGGCGAGACGCTGGTGCAGCTCACGCAGCCGGGCCCGCAACTCCGGCGCGGCCGGCCGGTCCGCGTCGAGCGCGGTCAGCACCCCCTGGACGGCCGGTTCGCCGAGCAGACCGGCATCCTCGGCGATCAGCCGCGTGCGGAACGCCAGCATCGCCGGCAGGTTCTCCCGCGTCGGCGCGGCCAGCATCCGCCGGATGAACGGGTGATCCAGCGCGGCCAGGCCACGCCCGCCCTCCGGGACCAGATCGTCCGGCACCGGTGTCAGGATCACGCCCGGCAGGTCCTGCTCCAGAAGATCCAGCGGCAGCCGTACGCCGGTGATCCGCTCGGCCAGCGCGAGCCCCGCCGCCTCCGGGATGATGTCGTCCCGGTGGCCGAACGGGAGCCCGGCCAGCAGCGCGTCGAGGACCTCCGGGTTCGTGCCGGACCGTCGCTGCGGGCGGATGTGGTCGATCACCGCCTGGACCCGATCCCCGGTCACGTAGGTGAACTCGGACCGTCCGCTGATGTCACGGAACACGCTCAGCGCCGTGCCGTCCCCGGCCGCGGCGGCCCTCCGCAGCACCTCGGCGCGCCACCCCTGGCCGCCGTTGACCTCGATGCCGATCCGCCAGTCGCCGGCCGTGGCGATCAGGAGGGTGGCGGGCTCCTCGCCGTACCGGAACGTGTCGAGGACCTGAGCGAGATCCACCGGTGACCTGACCGCTGCGGGATCGCCACCGAACGCACTGATCAGCGCGGACTCGTCGAGGCCCCGCACGAAGGTGAGGCAGAACGCCTCGCCCCACTCGGCGTCCACCAGCATCCGGTCGTAGTACTCGGCGGCCTCGTCCCCCACCCGGTCACCGTACGTTCCGTGATCGTGCCCCGGAGTGAAATCGTCCGACCCTAGCCCAATAGCGTGGCGGACCCCGAACTGATCCCGACAATCGTCGCGACCGTGTCGGTGATCGCCACTTTTGGCGTCGATCAGTTTGCGACGGGGCGAATTCCCGTTGTATGCCGTGGCCGCGTTCGCCGGTCCGGACGCCGCGTGGAAATGTCCGCCGGTATGGCCGTCGGCCCGGTTCAGGCCTGCTTCCGGGCCCGGACACCGTCGTCCTCACCGCCGTGGCCGGTATGCCGGTCCCCCTATCGGTGCCATTTCTGTTCCCCTTTCGGTGAATGGCAGTCCACCCATGGCTGTGCAAGCCTTTCCGCGTGACCGTACGCCGGATGCCGCTCAGGGAGATCCTCGCGACGTACCGGCCCCCGGCCGGCGGCGAGACGTGGAAAAGGGCGATTCCCGATCTGCTGGCCGACCCCGACGACGCCCGTGTCGTCGATCTGCTCCGGGCCGAGCTGGTCGCGCACGGGGACTTCCGCGAGCCGATCGTGGTGGAGCCGGCCGGGGGCGACGTGCTCAACGGGCTGCACCGGATCGTCGCCGCCGTGCTCAGCGAGCAGGAGTCGATGGACGTCGCGGACACGTACGACGACCTGCCGGAGAAACGCCGGATCGCGATCGTGCTCAGGGCCGTGCCGGTCACCGGGGTGCTCGTCGACCGGCTCGCCAAGGTGCTGTCCTCGTTCCCGTTCGAGGGCGGCTGGACCAACTGTGACCTGCTGTTCCCCGGCAATGACGAGGTGACCGGCTGGTGGCACTGCCCGGCCGGCCTGGACGAGCGGCTGGGGGAGGAACTCGTCGCGCGGGCCGCGGCGGCCGGCATCGGCGTCAGCGTGGTGTCGATCGCGCCCGCCGATTAGACCGGCTCACTCCACAGCATCACTGCGCGTAGTCGTAAGGCGACTCTTTGTGTCGCGTGTTTACTCGCTTTCTGTAACCGTGAGTCCAACCTGTGATCTCAGCATATAGACGCACGTTGGTGTTTTTGGCGACAATGGCAGGTAATACCCCTTCGCGGCGCTTGCCCGATGTCACTGTGCGAAGGCGGTGACCGTCATGTCCGATCGCAGACCGCCCGTGCGGCAACGACCGATCGACCCCACGCTGAGTCACCTTCTGCGCGCCACCGCGGTCTCACACACCCGGGTGCGCCGGCTCGCCGCCATCCGGCTGATCATCTCGGCTGTGCTGGCCGCGGCGGGCCTGGTGACCGTCTTCACCGGCGCGCAGCCGGCCGGGGCGCTGAGCGTCACGGTCGCCGTGACCGGCGTGCTGTGGGCGCTCGCCTACTCGCTCGGACTGGCCTCCTGGGCCGACCGGGAACTGCGCCGGGCCGCGCTGCTGCAGGAGTCGTTCGAGGTGCGGTTCTTCCGCCTGCCGTGGAACTGCGTCCTCACCGGCGAGGAGATCTCCCCGGAGGACGTGCGGCACCTGAGCAGCCGGTATCGCGGCGAGCAGGTCCGGGACACGTACGGGATGCCGAATCTGCCCCGGCCCTTCGATGTCCTGGCCCGCCAGCAGCTGAACCTCTCCTGGGGCGGGCGGGTCCGGCGGCGGTACGCGCAGGCGGTCATGCTCGGCCTGTGCACGTGGGCCGCGGTCGGCCTGATCACCGCGATGATCCGCGGCTCGACCATCACCGAGCTGGTCGTGCAGTGGTGCGTGCCGTCGCTGGGCATGTTCATGCTCGGCTGGGACACCTTCCGCGAGCAGCGCGGCATCGCGAGCGACCGCAAACGGGTCTGCGGGCTCTCCCGGACACGTTGCCTGCAACTGGCCGCGGCCGGCCGGAACCCGGAGACCGACCGGCAACTGTGCCTGATGGCCCGGCAGGTCCAGGACCAGCTCTACCTCTCCCGGCGGCGGGCGCCCCGGGTCCCGTCGTGGTTCTTCCGGCGCTACTACACCCAGGACCGCAGCGACTTCGACGCCGGCCTGGCCGAGGTCCGCACCGAACTGATCGCCGGCGGCCTGCACGCCCGAGCCCCGCGCCAGCGCCCGGCACCGTAGCGGTCGTTGCGGGCACCCCGCCGGCCCGCACGCCGGCTGGTGCCCACCGTCGTAATGCGTCGCGATAGCCACCGTGGTGACCAGGTACAAGCCCGCGCCGGCGCTGCTTCCCTGCCGAGCCGTGGGGCGGCTCGCTCTTGTCGGCTGGTGCTCATAGTTGTTGTCGCCGGCGGGTAACGACCGTGAGGACCAGCCGGAAGCCGGCGCCGGACCTGCTTCCCGGGCAGGCCGCAGGTCGGGTGTCGACGGCTGGCTTCACGATGCGGGGGGCGGCGGTCAGCCGATGTTCAGGCGGTCGCAGAGGCCGCGTAGTTCGGCACCGCCGGCCATCCGGCGGGAGCGGTCCAGCAGGGCCCGCGCGGTCTCCTGCACCAGCGACGACGTGTGGACGTGCTGGGGCGCCACCCGCTCCGCGGTGAGCAGGAAACGGATCGCCTCCCGGTCGCGGTTGCGCAGCCGGGCCAGCGCCCGGGCGGTGTCGGTGTAGAAGAAGACCTGCCGGAAGCCGTACGGCAGGATCGCCGGATCGGTCTCCCGGGCGATCGCGGCGGCAAGGGCGGCGTCGTCACCGTCGGCTTCGATGCCGATCCGCCAGATGTTGACGTTCGTCGGCCCGAAGAACAGGCCCAGGGTCGTCGTCTCACCCGTGCGCGCGGCCGTCGCGGCGGCCTCGGCGGACCAGGCGCGGCTCTCGTCCGGGCGTTTGCGGCCCCGGCTCACGTAGGCGCAGATCAACTGCAGGGAGCCGATCATTTCCGGACAACCAGGGCGGCCGGTGTACGGACCGAGGGCGTCGACCGCCCGGGACGCCACGGTGTACGCGCGGTCGTACGAACCGCAGGCGCTCGCCGCACTGGCGCGGGCGTAGGCGGCGTACCCCTGAAGGACCGGATCCTGCGACGCGTCGGCGGCGTCCCGGCAACGCTCCGCGCCCAGCCAGGACTCGGCGGGGTGGCCCAGGTTGCGCAGCACCGACGAGGCGATGAAGGTGGCGTCGCACAGCAGGCGCAGCGCCCGCGCCCGGTCGCCGGTCCCTAGCGCGGGGTGCAGGCCGCGCAGCAGCTCGGGGAGCAGCCGGCCCGCGCCCGCGTAGTCGCACGCCTGCCGCAGCGAGTCGACCAGCGCCAGCGTCCGGGCCATGGCTGTGACCGCGGGAGACGCCGGCCGCGGGACCAGGCCGGACGCCGGATCCGAGAGGTCCAGCTCGACCAGGGCCTGCCGGATCGCGTGGACCGCGGCGTGCGCCGCGACCGCCTCCCGATCCCCGGCCGGCACCGCCGTCCCGGCCAGCTCGGCCGGTGAGCATTCCAGGGCGCCGGCCAGGTCGGCGAGCATGAACCGGTTGTCGGCGGCCTGCAGCCCCCGCTCGATCCGGCTCCAGGTGGCGTGCGAGACGCCGGCGCGGCTCGCGGCGTACCGGATGCTCCAATTGCGCCGCAGGCGCCGGTCCTTGATGCGGTCCCCGATGGTCGGGTCGGCGGTGGGTCGAGGCGTCATACCCCGACGCTAGGGCGGGCACGTGCCGGTGGTGGTACATGCCCGCACCACCACGTCAGTGCGGGCCGACCGCCACGATCGTGATCGCCGCGCTGCCGATCTCGTCGGACTCCTCCAGGTCGACGGTGGCGTCGATGCCCCAGTCCAGGTCGCGCTCCGGGTCCTCGAAGACCTGCCGGACCGTCCACACCTTCGGGCCCTGGTCCAGCTGCAGCAGCTGCGGGCCGCGGGCCGAGGCGCCGATGCCGATCGTGTCGTACTCGTCGAAGTACCCGTCGATCGCCTCGCGCCAGCGTTCCGCGGTCCAGCCGGACTCCGCGTCCAGCTCGCCCAGCTCCTGGTAGCGGCTCATCGCGGCCAGCTCCACCCGGCGGAACATCGCGTTGCGGACCAGGACCTTGAACGCCCGGACGTTGCGCGTCACGGCCGGCGGCTTGTCGTCGATGCGCACCTCCTCGACGACCGCGCCCGGGTTGCGCAGCCGCTCCCACTCGTCGAGCAGGCTGGAGTCGACCTGGCGGACCAGCTCGCCGAGCCACTCGATCAGGTCACCCAATTCCTCCGTACGGGCGTCCTCCGGGACGGTCTGCCGCAGAGCGCGGTACGCGTCGGCGAGGTAGCGCAGCACCAGGCCCTCGGAACGGGACAGGCCGTAGAACGACACGTACTCGGTGAACGTCATGGCCCGCTCGTACATGTCGCGGACCACGGACTTCGGCTTGATCTCGTAGTCGGCGACGTACGGATGCCCCTGCCGGTACGTCTCGTAGGCGCCCTCGAGCAGCTCCAGCAGCGGACGCGGCCAGGTCACCTCCTCGAGCAGCTCCATGCGCTGCTCGTACTCGATGCCGTCGGCCTTCATGGCGTTGACCGCCTCGCCGCGCGCCTTCTGCCGCTGGGCGGAGAGCACCTGCCGCGGGTCCTCCAGGGTCGCCTCGATGACGGAGACGACGTCCAGCGGATACTCCGGGGCCTCCTTGTCGAGCAGTTCCAGGCACGCCAGCGCGAACGGGGACAGCGCCTGGTTCAGCGCGAAGTCCAGCTGGAGGTCGTCGACGAGCTTGTAGACCCCTTCCGGCGTACGTTCGATGACACCGCCCGCGATCAGCGCCCGGGCGATCGCGATGGCCCGCCGGATGTGTCTGCGCTGCGCCGCCGAGTCCTCGTGATTGTCGGTGAGCAGGTGCCGCATCGCCTCGTACGGGTCCTGGCCGCGCGCCAGCACGTTCAGCAGCATGGCGTGCGAGACCTGGAACGACGAGGTCAGCGGTTCCGGATCGGCCTCGATCAGCCGGTCGAACGTGGGCCGCCCATACCCCACCTGGCCCTCCGGCGGCTTCTTCCGGACGACCTTGCGCCGCTTCTTCGGGTCGTCGCCGGCCTTCGCCAGGGCCCGCTCGTTGTCGATCACGTGCTCGGGAGCCTGGACGATCACGGTGCCGATCGTGTCGAACCCGGCACGGCCCGCCCGGCCCGCGATCTGGTGGAACTCGCGGGCCTTGAGCAGGCGGGTCTTCACCCCGTCATACTTCGACAGGCCGGTGAACAGCACCGTGCGGATCGGGACGTTGATGCCGACGCCGAGCGTGTCCGTCCCGCAGATCACCTTCAGCAGGCCGGCCTGCGCGAGGGTCTCGACGAGCCGCCGGTACTTCGGGAGCATGCCCGCGTGGTGGACGCCGATGCCGTGGCGGACCAGGCGCGACAACGTACGCCCGAAGCCCGCGGTGAACCGGAAACTGCCGATCGCGGCGGCGATCGCGTCCTTCTCCTCGCGGGTGCACATGTTGATGCTCATCAGCGACTGGGCGCGCTCGAGCGCCGCGGCCTGCGTGAAGTGCACGATGTAGACCGGTGACTGCCGGGTCTTCAGCAGCTCCTCGATCGTCTCGTGCAGTGGGGTCATCGCATACTCGAACAGCAGCGGCACCGGGCGTTCCGCGTTGGCGACGACCGCGGTCTCCCGGCCGGTGCGCCGCTTCAGGTCGTCGACGAACCGGGTCACGTCACCCAGCGTCGCCGACATCAGGATGAACTGGGCCTGCGGCAGCTCGATCAGCGGCACCTGCCACGCCCAGCCACGGTCCGGCTCGGCGTAGAAGTGGAACTCGTCCATCACGACCTGGCCCACGTCGGCGTTCTTGCCCTCGCGCAGCGCCAGGTTCGCCAGGATCTCCGCGGTGCAGCAGATGATCGGGGCGTCCGCGTTCACGCTCGCGTCGCCGGTGAGCATGCCGACGTTGTGCGCGCCGAAGATCGCGCAGAGGGCGAAGAACTTCTCACTGACCAGCGCCTTGATCGGCGCGGTGTAGAACGTGGTGCGGCCGTCGGCGAGCGCGGCGAAGTGCGCGCCGGCGGCGACCAGGCTCTTGCCCGAGCCGGTAGGGGTGTTCAGGATGACGTTGGCGCCGGTCGCGATCTCGATCAGCGCCTCCTCCTGATGGGGGTACAGGGTGATGCCCTGCTCCTCCACCCAGGCCTGGAAAGCGAGGAAGACGGCGTCGGGTTCGGCATTACCGGGAAGGCGATCGGTCAGCGTCATGATCCTGCAAGTTTGTCAGTTGCCACCGAACACCGCGTAAAGGGGAGCGGCAAGGCCCCCTGCGATGCTCACCACAGCCGCCACGACGGCGACGATCGCCCCGACTCGGCTTCTCTTGTGATCTTGCATGGGGCGAATGGTGCCCGGCGACGGTTGCAGGCCGGGGTGCGGGACGGTTGTAGGGTCAGCGCCGTGGGACTTCCTGTGCCGGCGCCCGTCAACGACGGCGATCGGGAACGAGTGGCCGAGCTGCTGCAGCGCGCGTGCGGCGAGGGCCGCCTGACCCTGGAGGAGTTCAGCGTCCGCGTCGGCGCCGTCTGGGCCGCCGAGACCGACGCCGAGCTGGCCCACGCCGCCGACGGCCTGCCCGCGCAGCCGATCGTCGGCTCGTCGAACACGGTCGACAAGATCCTGACCGTTTTCAGTCAGACGACGCGCCGGGGTCGCTGGCGCGTGCGGGACCGGACGGTCCGGGCGAACACCGTCTTCGGCGCCACCGAGCTTGACCTGCGGGCCGTCCTGACCAGCTCCGACGTCATCGAGATCACCGGTCGCACGTTCTTCGGCGAGCTGAAGGTGATCGTGCCGGAAGGCGTGGAGGTCGACCTGTCCGGGCTGAGCGCCTTCAGCTCACGAGAGATGAAGCTCGCGCCGGTGCCACGCGTCCCCGGCACCCCCGAGGTCCGGATCCACGTGACAGCCTGGTTCGCGTCCGTCGAAGTGATCTCCCGCCCGCCCGAGATCACTCGCTGAGCAGGTCCCGCAGCAGCTGCTCGTCCTTGGCGTCCAGATTCCCCACGAACCGCCGCAGCACCGACGCCCGATCGGCCTCGTCGGAGAGCAGCCGCGACATCCGATCCGCCACCAGCCCGGCCGGCCCGTGCGGCGCACCGTAGCGAAAAGCGCGCCCGTCCCGGTGCCGCGACGCCGACCCCTTCTCGTAAAGCCTGGTCAGCGTGGTCACGACAGTGCTGTAGGACAGCTCACCGGTCGGATCCAGCCGATCCCTGACCTCACCGGGCGTCATCGGCCGCTCCGCCGTGCCCAGCACAGTCATGATCTCCGTCTCCAACTGGCCGGGCCGCCGTCTGCTCACGCCGTGACTCTATCGATGGACCCTGTGAAACCGGCAATCGGAAAGATCAATTCCAAGATCTTCAGGTCCTACGTCCGCTGTGGTCCTGCTCCGCTG
>NZ_BOMH01000065.1 GCF_016862095.1 Actinoplanes cyaneus | reverse complement strand
GGGGCACGCTCAGATCACCGCGACGCCGCACCCACTCCCGGCACCAGCGCGGCTCCCGGGCTCTCAGCCCGGGTTCCCGACTCCGTCAGTGCCCGGACGCTCCGGCGCCGGAGGAGTGATGACGGACAACTCCAGCACCGCGGACAGCTCAGCACGGCCCGGTCCGCCCGCCTTCACCCAGCCGGCGATGTCGTCCAGCACCAGATCGTCCAGCACCAGCCCGAACCACACCGGTCGCGCCCCCGCCCGCCTCGCCTCGGGCGTGGGTTGCACCACCAGCACGTTCGCCTGCGCGCAGACATCCAGGCACAGGCTGGTCCGCACCCGGTGCTCCGGGCCGAGCGCCGCCCGGAGCCGCTCGATCTGCCCGTCGTGGTCAACCCCGGGATGCTTCGCGGGGCTGCCACAACAGCAGTCCCTGCACACCGTCACCGTGCATTCCACCCGCTCGTCCTCCACCACGCTCGCCACCCTACGGCCCACCACCCCGCACCCGGCCCCGCGCCCACCCGCCCAGCTCGGGCTGGCTTTCCGGGGTGCTTCCAGGGCGTGATGCACCCGTGAGGGCCAGGG
>NZ_BOMH01000064.1 GCF_016862095.1 Actinoplanes cyaneus | reverse complement strand
GGTCGAACAACCGGCGATCGGTGTCGGCCCGGCTGACGATAGTGACGGCACACAAGATCCCGATCTCGGCCAACGCTGTCGTCGCGACCGCCGCCAAGATCACCGTGAACTCCGATTCCTGGAGCAGCCTTAGCGGGAAGAAGATCATCGGGCCGACAAACGGAAACATGATCAGCCGGAAGAGCTCTCGGCGCGGCCGCAAGTACCACCGCAGGCCGGCACGGCTCCAGACTCCAACACCGCGCAGCGCCGCGAACTCCGGGCGCGATTGCTCGGCCTGAATGACCCAGGCAGCCATCTCCGACACCAAGACGCCGGCTAAGGCGATCGAGAGGGTCAACCCTGCGGTGTAGGTCAGCAGCAAGGCGCCCCAGGCAGGGACCTGCACGCAAGTCTCCTTCAAAAGAGATGGGTGATTTAGAGACCAGCCGAGGCACCGGCATCACCTTCAGCCTGGGCTTCGGCTGCAGAGAAGTGTTGTACCCGGCCGATACGGGGCGGCCTCATGAATGACCTCACCAGCGTGCAAGGCACTGTCAAGACGGACGTCAGAGAAGTCCCAGCGGACATGGCTGGCGGGCGCAGGGCGACGGGCTCGCATTACCGCGACGTCTGCACAGGCGGAACGGCTGGATATCGTCACCGGCGATACCGCGTTCACGTCGCGGGGCTGGGCGTTCCGGGACAGACCGTCGCTGACGATGCACACATCGAATTAGACGGGCTCATCTCGACCGTGACGGGTCGCTATCTCGTTGGTACAGATCAATGCGGGCCGTCAGCGGTCCGGTGCCAGCGAGCTCGCCGACGAGCCGGTCCAGGATTTGGCCGGCCGCCCGGCGCTGGCTCTGCCCCGGTACCGGGCTCGCTGCTCGGCCTGCCTGCGCCTGACCCGAGACCTGTGAGATCACCCTGGGCGTGGACGGGCAGGGAGTGATCCACGTCGAGCTGACCGCCGACGACCCGCGGATGGTGCAGAAGCGGACGAGCTGAGCGAGCGGCTACACCGCCCCGGCCGTCTTGAGGATGTGGGTGGCGATGACCCCGAACCTGTCGAGTTGATCGCGGACCTCGCTGGCGTAGTCAGGCGCGTCGACCGTGACGTCGTGGTCCTCGCCGAGGGCCCGGTACTTCGCCGTGACCTGGCGGTCGCCGGCGAAGCGGATGGTGAGGCCGGTCGGGTCCGACGCCAAGCCGGTCAGCATCAGCGGCGCCCACGACTCGAACCACTTGGGGAAGATCAGGGTGGTGAAGCCGCCGGGGCCCGGCGGGATGACGTCGGCGGGGACCGAGGACTCGTACCCGCCGCCGTCCGCCCGGGTCGCGACGTCGGCGCCGGGCCGGGACATGATGGCCATGATGGTGTTCTGGACCCGCTCCTTGAACACCGCCTGGTTGAGCCGGAGCGTCTCGCCGTGCATGTCGAACTTCTCCTCAAGCTTGCGCTCGGTGAGCAGCCGCAGCATCGTGGCGTCGCCGCCCGACATCTCCAGGATCTCCTGCTGCTCCGGCCCGGACAGCGGGACGTCCGGTCGCGGCCGGGACCGGTCCTCGAGCAACTGGTCCCGGACCATGTCGTCGCCGGTGGGGCGTTCCACCGCCACGCTGAAGCTGCCGCGGTCCCGGTCGGTGAGCGACTCGTGGACGAGGCGGTCGCTGTCGTACGCGCCGCTCCGGTTGTCCAGCACGTTCACCGCCAGCGCCGTGTCGTTGCCCTGGTCGTTCGAGCCGCTGAACGCCGTACCGGAACGGCTCATCGTCTTGCGCCCGAGAATGCCCGAGGAGAGGATCGATCCGGCCAGCGACGCCATCGCCGCGATCCGCTCGACCTGGATCACCAGGTCGTCCACGTCGGTGGCGGCGAGCGTGGCCTTGCCGCCCGCGGCCCACCCCAGCACGGCGCGACCCATGCCGCTGAGCAGCCCATCATTCTGCTTGGTGGCGAGCAGGGCCACCGGATCGTCGACGGCCTCACCCCCGACCGTGACGGCACGCTGCACCGGCGTGATCAGCCGGCCGACGGCCGCGTTGCCGACCGTCCGCTGCAGCGCGAGGATCTGCGCCGCGTTACCCGAAGGGCCGGTGGCGGGCCGCCGCGGAGACGGCGGAGCGACCCGGGTCGGCACTGCGGCGGGCGTGGTGTCGTGTCGGCGCACGATGCTCCTCCGATCGATGGAGATCTCATCATGCCCGCCCGGCTCGCGGACTCTGAAGCCAGCACGGCATGACGATCGCCACGCGGCGCTGAACACCACTCAGGACTCAGACAGGCGCTCGGCAGTTCGAGGGTCATGCTCGGCGTCGCCGCTGCCCTCGGCGATCAGTCCCTGACTTCGGACGATCGAGGATAACCGCAGGTCGCGATCGGGATGAGGCATCTCGCGGAACTCGCCGGTCGTCTCCGCTTGCAGCGGTGTAAGTTGGCTCTTACATTACTCAGTGAGAGCACTCTTACCTGGAACTGGGGACGGCATGACGATCCGGCTCGGCTATCAGATCCCGAATTTCACCTACCCGGGAGTCCCGAACGATCAGCTGTTCGACACGGTCGCGGCGCAGGCCAAGGAGGCCGAGGCAGCCGGCTTCGACACCGTGCTCGTGATGGACCACTTCTACCAGCTTCCCGGCATCGGCGCGCCGGAGGACAACATGCTGGAGTCCTACACGACGCTGGGAGCGCTTGCGTCGGTCACCTCGACGATCCAGCTGTCGACGCTGGTCACCGGTGTGACGTACCGCAATCCTGCCTTTCTCGCCAAGACCGTGACCACTCTCGACGTGGTCTCCAAGGGCCGCGCGGTGCTGGGCATCGGCGCGGGCTGGTTCGAGCGTGAGCACCACGAGCTCGGCTTCGAGTTCGGCACGTTCGGCCAGCGCTTCGAGCGGCTCGAGGAGGCCCTGACGATCATCACGCCGATGCTCAAGGGCGAGGTGGCGACGTTCGAGGGCAAGTGGTACGTGGCGCGGGGCGCGATGAACAACCCGCGGGTGCGGCCCACCATCCCGATCATGCTGGGCGGCTCCGGCGAGCAGAAGACGTTCCGCCTGGCGGCCCGCTTCGCCGACCACATGAACATCATCTGCGACGTGGAGGACCTGGGCCGCAAGGTGCAGGTGCTGCGCGAGCGCTGCGAGGAGGTCGGCCGCGACCCGTCCACGCTGAAGACGAGCTTCCTGGTGATGGGCATGGTCGGCGAGTCCGAGCAGGAGGTGCGGGAGCTCGGCGAGACGATCCCGGAGGATCGGCGGAACAGGGCCTTCCTCGGTACGGCGGAGCAGGTCGCCGACCAGTTGCACGAGAAGGTGATCGGCGCGGGCGTCGACGGCATCACGATCAACCTGGTCCGCAACGGCCACCGGCCGGGTCTGGTCACGTCGGTGGGCGAGGCACTCAAGCCGATCGTCAAGGCGTGACTGCGAGCCGCCGCCCGGCGCCGTGACGAGGTCGTCGCCGGGCCGCGGCTCCCCGCCGTACGCCGAAGAATCGGGTGGAGATGAACCGGCGCGCCCGGCCCTCGCCGCGCCTGGTTTGCCAGGAGTGGCGGTAGCGTCGCGGGCATGGAGAATGCGCGGGTTCTGGTTGTGGGCGGGCACGGGAAGGTCGCGCTGCTGTTGCTGCGGCTGCTGATCGAATCCGGTCATCAGGTGAGCGCGGTGATCCGCAATCCGGAGCATCGTGCCGAGGTCGCGGAGTCAGGGGCGGATCCGCTGGTCGCGGATGTCGAGCAGCTCGGTGTCGAGGAGCTGGCGGAGCTGGTCCGCGGGCACGACGCGATCGTCTGGTCGGCCGGGGCCGGTGGCGGCAGCCCGGCGCGGACGTACGCGGTGGACCGGGACGCTGCGATCCGGTCGATGGAGGCGGCGGCACTCGCCGGCGTGCAGCGCTATGTCATGGTTTCCTACTTCGGGTCGCAGCTCGATCACGGGGTCCCCGAGGACAGCGGCTTCTTCCCCTACGCGGAGGCGAAGGCCGCCGCGGACGCCTACCTGGAGCGGACCCAGCTGGACTGGACGATCCTCGGGCCGAGCCGGCTGACGGCCGAGCCGGCGACCGGGCGGATCGAGACTGCCAGCCAGGGTGCCACGGCAGGGTCGGTGAGCAGGGCGGATGTCGCGGCGGTGATCGCCCGGACGCTGCAGGAGCCGGCGACGATCCGGCGGACGATCCGGTTCAACGCGGGTGCCACCCCGGTCGCCGACGCGCTCAGCGACGAGGGTGACCTGGCCTGACGGTTTGGCCTCGGACGCTGTCGGGTAAATCGATCTTGAAACGGTTCCAGTACGCCTCGTCCCGGTGCGGGCGAGGCGTCTGGCGAGAAGGGGAGCCCCGATGCCGATCGAGCGACTGCCGTCCGACCCGGACCGCTACCCACCCCTGGACCCGGGAGCGCCGATTCCCGACGATCCGGGTGAGCTGGACCCCTACAACCCGGATCTGCCGCCCGCGCCGGCCGAGCCGATGCCGCCGATCTCGCCCGTGCCCGCCGAGCCGGAGCCCGCGACCGAGCCGGAACCCGAACCCGCCTGATCTCCCCGACCCGTCCGACCCGTCCGATCCGCCAAGGTCATCGAATGTCCCTTCACGCGGATTCGCAGCAGTCAAGACGGAGAACACGCGAACGACGGACTCACTGTGCGACTTCGGGAACATCAATTCAGCGAGCGGAGTAGCCGATAAACGCGCCTCTCCGAAGTTGACCTTCGGCGTCCTGACCTGCGATAAGCGTCCGCGATAACCGATCATCCGATGGCCGGTGATCGCAGATACCGGCTATCCGGTCATCGATCGGCGACTACCTGCCGTGGCCATCGGCATCTACGGTGCGAAGGAACCGCCTCGCCTTTTGCCGAAGGATGTTTCGATGGCGCCCTTGATCGATCACGCGGTCCCGCCGCGCCGTAATGCCGGGCTCTCGCCGGTGATGGCCGGGTGAGATGGCGCGGACTGTCCGGAGTTCTGAGTTCGCAGGCCTGCACGCTCTCCGCGAACCGCCTGCTCACCGTCGCCGTCCCATGGCTGGTCCTGGATCGCACCGGCAGCGCCGCGCAGACCGGCCTGGTGGTCGCCTGCCAGGTGCTCCCGTACGCGTTCACGCAATGGCTGGCCGGGCCGCTGCTGGACCGGATCGGCCCTCGCCGGATCAGCGCGACCGGGGACATCACCTCGGCGTCAGTGCTGGTGATCCCCGCCCTGTTCGGCACTCCCCCGCTCTGGCTGCTCACCCTGATGCTGCTGGTCGTGGGCTGTGCCGACGGACCGGCCAGCGCCGCGAAACGGCTGCTGGTACCGTTCGCCGCCGCGGACGCCGGGCAGTCGACGGTACGCGGGGTCGGCCTGGCCACGGCCGTCGAACGGACCGCGACCGCGGCCGGGACGGCGATGGCCGGCTGGCTCGTGGCCACCCTCGGCGGCGATCGCGCACTGTGGGTAGCGGCGGCCATGCTCGGTGTAGCCACACTCATCGTGACTATGACGGTCACCGATCCGGTGCGGGACCGCGGACGCGACGACGAGTCCTACTTCGACCGCCTGCGCACCGGGACGGCGTTCCTGCGCGCCCACTCGCCGCTCCGCGCGCTGACCGCGATGTTCGTCGTCACCAACCTGCTCGATCAGGCGCTGATGGCGGTGCTGCTGCCGGTCTGGGCACGAGCCGGGGGTCACGACGCGACAGTCGTCGGGCTCGCGCTGAGCACGGTCGGGCTCGCCTCCATCGCGTCCGCGCTCGCGTCGGCCGGGTTCGGGGCTCGGCTACCGCGCCGCGCCACGTACCTGATCGGCGTCCTGAGCAGCGGCCCGACCCGGATCATCGTGCTCGCGCTCGGGCTGCCACCGGAGGCCGTGATCGCCGTCTACGCGCTCGCCGGGATCGGGTCCGGCCTGTTCAACCCGTTGCTGGAGACGATCCAGGTGGAGCTGATCCCGGCGGCACTGCGCGGCCGGGTGCAGACGCTGATCACCGCGTGGGCGTGGGCCGGCATCCCGGTCGGCGGCCTGGTGGGAGCGGTACTGCTCAACTTCGGCGGGCTCACCACGGCGCTGTGGCTGTGCGGGCTCGCCTACCTCGCCGCGGTGCTGCGCCCCGCGTGGAAGATGGACTGGTCACTTCCGGTCACACCGGCGCCCGCTGCGCCGCTGACGATCACCCTTGCGCCGGTCGCGGTGCGCCGGCGGGTTCCGGCCCAGCGGCGATGAGACACGATTTCCCGGTACGACGGGGAGCCGCTCCGCCGTACCGCGAAAGGGAAGCTATGGCGCCTTTTCGAGGTGCTCCGCGAGGTTGGTCAGCGAGGAGGTCAGACCGGCGGCGTGGTCCTCGGCGGAGATGCCGGCCGGGACGTCCTCGGCTCGGAACTCCACCCGCGTGCCCTGCTCCACGGCCGTGACCTCCCAGGTCATCGTCATGGTGCCGGCCTGGGCCGGGTCGTCGGAGACGAAGGTGACGGCCTGCACCACCCGTACACCAGGAACGATGTCGACGAAGTGGGCCTCGACGACGTCCGAGTCCGCTGTGGTCTTGCCCGGCGCGGCCGAGGCGTCCGCATAGGTCAGCACCAGCCGGTAGGACCCGCCCGGCTTCGCGTCGAACCGCTCGAACCGGCCGGTCATGCCGTCCGGTGGCAACCAGGCGGTCAGCGCGCCGGGGTCGACGAGGGCCGCGTAGACCCGGTCGGGCGCAGCTGCGATCACCCGGGAAGCTGTGTCGGTACGAGCCATGGCCCGATCCTACGAGGTGTGGCGCTCGACCCAGGTCAGCAGATCGCCGAACGCTCGTGACATCGACGTGTCCGCGCTGGTCAGCGTCGTCGACCGCGAGTTGTCGTCAATCGTGATCGTGTACGTCACGGCGTCGCGCGCCGCCGGCGCCGGGTGCGCTCCACCCGGGTCGGCGGTCGCGGCGGCGACCAGACGGCGCAGCTCCCGGGCGTCGGTGTCCGGGAGCTGGTCGGTGTCGAGCACGCGGGGCGGCAAGCGCCGGACGATCGGGGCCGCCAGCCCGCCGCGCGTGGTGAGGGAGACGCGCATTCACACCCGGCCGAGCAACGTCGGCGTGGTCGTGATCGAGATGCCCACCTGCGCCCACGCCTCCTTGACGGCCTGTTGCTGGCTGCTGCCCGCGCCGTAGAGCTCCGCGGCCTTCGTGAACGTCGTGTCGGCGAACTCCTGGAAATCGGTGGTCTGCGTCGACGCCCGCAACGATTCATACCAGATGTGCCCGGGCGCCTCCCAGGAGTTCCCACCGATCCCGGTCGCGACCAGATAGAACGCCTTGTTCGGAATCCCCGAGTTGACGTGCACGCCGCCGTTGTCGCCGTCCTCGGTGTCCGGCAGCTTGACGAAGTTGTCCATGTGAGCGGGCTGCGGGTCCTTGCCGAACAGCTTGTTGTCGAACGCGGTGCCCGGCGCCTTCATCGACCGCAGCGCGTCCGCGTCGATCGACGGGGTGAAGACGTCGTTGCCGATCAGCCAGTCCGCCTGTTCCGCGGTCTGCTTCAGGAACCACTGCTTGACCATCGAGCCGGCCACGTCGGAGAGCGACTCGTTCAGCGCGCCGGACTGGTTGTGGTACTCCAGGCCGGCGGTGTGCTCGGTGATGCCGTGCCCGAGCTCGTGCGCGATCACGTCGAGCGAGCCGGTGAAGTCGGTGAACACCTCGCCGTCCCCGTCGCCGAAGACCATCTCCTGGCCGTCCCAGAACGCGTTGTTGTAGCGGGTCCCGCGGTGCACGTAACCCTGCAGCCGCATGCCGTGGCCATCGATCGAGTCTCGCTGGAACACCTCGCGGTAGAACGAGCGGGTGGTGCCGAAGCCCTCGTACGCCCGGTTCACCGCCGCGTCCTTGACCGGCCCGTCGTCCTCGGAGCGGGCCAGCTTGGCGGACGGCAGGAAGGTGGAGTGCTTGCAATTGTAGATGCTGCGCCGGCCGTCCCCCTGCATGGACAGCGCCCCGGCGATCAGCCCGCGGACCCGGCGCTCGCCGCGCAACTGCGCGGTCGTGAGCAGGGTGGCCAGGGCGGCCTGGCGGATGTCCGCGTTGTCGCTGTCGAGCAGCCGGGTCAGGATGAACGGCGGGGTGATGCAGTTGAGTCGCCTGGAGGACGTCATGGTGAACCTCGAATCCGGTCGAAGCGCTGTCAGAAGAAGGAGATGCGCCGCCGGCGTGCGCAGATACATCCCTGGCAGGGAGAATGTGGTGCCCGGCTTCCAGTCAGGCCGCAAACACTGACAGTGATCATCTGCGGCGTCGAGGCCTGCGTCCCTGATCGGACAGCCGATACGCCGAACGGATGACGCCGATCAAGGACGGCGGCCCTACCCCGGCCGGTGCTCGCCCGGTTGATCGTGCGGCACGCGAAAGTGTCGGTGGGGCTTGCTAGCGTCTCGGCATTGTTGAGTTGCGGCCGAGGGAGTCCTGTGACCATCAACGAGCACCTGACCACGTTCGCCGGCTTGCCGATCGTCTCGGTCGACGACGAGCGGAGCCCGGCGGACCCTGCCGCGGTGGCCTGGCGCATCGACCTGGAGGAGTTCGACGCCGAGACCTCGGAGTTCGAGGCCGCCCTGGAGAAGGTGCTGGAACGGGCCGGTCCCGGTGGTCCCGCTGCGCTCGTCGTCGGGGAGTGGGGGTCGTCGTATGAGACCGGGTTCCCCGCTGAACTGTTGATCCGCGACGCGTCCCGGTTCAGCGGGCTGCGGGCGCTGTTCATCGGCGAGATGACCTACGAGCAATGCGAGATCTCCTGGATCAACCAGGGCAACCTCACACCGGTACTGGAGGCATTCCCGCGGCTCGAGCGGTTGTGGGTGCGCGGCGCGCAGGGCCTGGCGCTCGAACCGGGGCGACATGCGGCGCTGCGCGAACTCGTCCTGCAGTCCGGTGGGCTGCCGACACCGGTGATCCGGTCCGTCAGCGCCTGCGACCTGCCCGCCCTCGAGCACCTGGAGCTGTGGCTCGGCGTGGCGAACTATGGGGGCGACGCCCGCGCCGACGACCTCGCGACGATCCTCGGCGGGCGCACCCTGCCGGCGCTGCGCCACCTCGGGCTGTGCAACGCGGAGATCGCCGACGAGGTGGCGGCGGCGGTCGCTGCCGCACCCGTCGTCGCCCGGCTCGACCGGCTCGACCTGTCACTGGGGACGCTCGGCGACGCCGGGGCCGAGGCGCTGCTCACCGGGCAGCCGCTGACCCACCTGACCGCGCTCGACCTGCACCACCACTTCATGACGGCGGAGATGGCGCAACGGGTGGTGGACGAGTTGCCCGGGGTGGCCGTGGACATCTCCGACCAGCAGAAGGAGGAGCGCTGGGGTCGTTACACGGTCTGCGCTGAGTAACGTGCGTCTCGCCGTCGTCGGCAACCCGGAGAATCGGCGGGTCGCCCTCTTCGCCGCGGCCGTGGCACGCGCCGGGTTGCCCGCACCGGAGATCTTCCCGTGGCGTGACGTGCTGATCTCCGGTCGTGTCCCGGGGCCGGGCGCGCTCGTCCGGATCGACTCCCCGGGAGAGGACGCCGAGGTGGACCGGCTGCTGCGCGGCCTCGGCGGCGACCACGCCTCGTCATCACACAGGTCGCCACCACACGGCTCGCTGTCCCACGCCGCGCCGCCACACGGCTCGCAATCGCGCGCCGCGCCGTCGCACGCCGCGCCGTCGCACGCCGCGCCGCCACACGCCTCGCTGTCGCACGGCTCGCTGTCGCACGGTGAGATCGCGGGGGTCGCGGCCTGGTTCGCGGGGTTGTCGATCGTGCTGGACCGGATCGCGGCCGGTGGCGGCACACTGCTCAACCAGCCCACCGACATCCTGACGATGACGGCGAAGCCGCGCTGTCACGCCGCCCTGACCGCCGCCGGCATTCCTGTGCCGCCGGCCTTGAAGGCCCCCGCGCCCGAACTTCCCGACCCGTCAGCGCCGCCCGGCGACGCGGTCTCAGCCCCAGCCCAGCCACCCGGCGACGCAATCTCAGCCCCGGCCCGGCTGCCCGGCGACGCGGTCTCAGCTCCGGCCCGGCCGCCCGGCGAACTGGGGGTGGTGAGTGGCTACCAGTCGCTGCGCGCGGCGATGGAGGTTGCGGGGTGGAGCCGGGTCTTCGTCAAAGCGGCCTACGGATCGTCAGCCTCGGGCGTGCTGGCCCTGGCGGTCGGCGGCCGCCGCGGAACCGAAGCCGGCCGGCGGATCATGGCAGTGACCTCGGTCGAGCTGAGCGAGGGCAAGATCTTCAACAATCTGCGGGTACGACGTTACGACGACGAAGCCTCGATCGCGGCGATCATCGATCGACTGGCGCCGGACGGGTTGCACGTCGAGCGCTGGTACCCGAAAGCGGCCCTCGACGGCCGTGTCCTCGACCTGCGGGTGGTCGTGATCGCCGGCCGGGCGCGGCACATCGTCGTCCGCACCAGCCGCTCGCCGATGACGAACCTGCACCTCGGCAACGCCCGCGGCGACGTGTCCGCCGTCCGGGCCGCGGCCGGCGAGCGGGCCTGGGACGCGGCCATGGACACGTGCGTCCGAGCGGCCGCCTGCTTCCCGCGCACGTTGCACGCGGGCGTCGACCTGATGTTCCGCGCGGGCTGGCGCGATCACGCGGTGGCCGAGGTGAACGCTTTCGGTGACCTCCTCCCCCGGGTCCTGTCCGACGACGGCCTGGACACCTACGACGCTCAGGTGGCTGCCCTCCAGCAAGGCTGGACACCCGCATGATCCACCGCCACTGACGGCCCGCCGCGACCCGGGCAACGCTCACGGCCGGCCACCGCTCACTGCCCGAGCTGGTCCCCACGTGTGCTTCGCCCACCTGAAACACCCCTGACGTCCAGCCGAGCTGCCTGGGCTGGAAACCGCCTGAAGCACCTCTGAGGGCCAGCCGAGCGTCCAGCCGAACACGACGGCCGCGCCTGGCACCAGCGGGCGTGAACGGGTCAGGTCTGGAGCATGGGCTGGTACTCCTCAGCGGTGAGGCCGAACGTCCACGCGACCCCTTCGCGGGCGGTCCGGGACTCCGGTGGAACCCGGAGCCAGTAGACGCGGCTGGTTCCGTCCGGCTCCGGGGTGGAGTTGACCACCTCGACCATGACCAGGGGCTCGTCGCCGGGAAGGTCGAGCCGCCAGAGCACACCGGTCTCGTCCGAGCCGATCCGGGAGGCGCCGGCCTCGCGCAGGTACCGCTCATACCCGAAGTGCTCCAGCATCACGCGGCGGATCTCGGCGTTCTCCTCCCGGCGGATCCGGTCGACGGTCAGCGCGGGCAGCTCGGCGGCGAGGGTCACCGGGATCGGCATGCCACGCCAGGCCCACAGCCCGTAGCCGTCGGCGAAGTCCAGCGCCGCCCCGTCACCGCGGTGCAGCCGGCCGACGTTGTCCCTGGCGAGCAGCCGGGGGCGCTCGGTGAGCACGGCGACGCGCTCGTTGGCCCACCACCATCCGCTGTGCCGGGCCACCGCGGCCAGACCGGTCAGGCCGCTCATCAGCTCCGCGCCGGGGCACAGCCGGTCGGCCGCGTCGAACGTGCTCAGCCACGCACCGTCGTGCTGCCCGTAGATCGCGTCGAGCACCGGGCGCCGTGCCGCCCGGCCGGCGTCACCGGGCAGGTCGGTGGCGAGATCCTCGCCGAGCCGGAGTCGCAGCCGACCGGCCACCAGGTCCATCACCAGCGCCCAGGAACGCCGGCCGGCCGCGGCGCTGAGCTGGGCCCAGCCGTCCGAGCCGAGCGCCTCCACCGCGGCTTTCCGGGCGGACGCCCACGGCTCTGTCCTGACCCGGCGCCGGACGGAGGCCCCGGCCCTCTCCCCCGGCGTCCACCCCTGCCCGCGCAGTTCCCCGACCACGTCGGCGACCCAGCCCGGACCCGGCGCGGCCGAGAAGTCACCGGCGAGATCACCGGAAGCCGCGACAGCCATGCGGCCGACGGCGGGACCACCCGGGGTCGCAGCGGGCGGAAGGTCCCCGGCGAGCTCGCCGGAAGCCGGATCGGCCGCGAGCTCCCCGGAGAGCAGAGCCACCGCCACAGCGCCGGCGCGCGGCGAGCCGAGCCAGTAGATCCGTTCCGGCGCGGGCAGGCCGACCAGCCGGTACGCCTCCCGCACCCCCGCCTCGGCCGCGGCCCGGTCGCCCGGCCCGGTGTCGACCGCCGCGGCCAGCCACTGGTCCTCGACGGCCGCGGCCGTCGCCTCCTGCTCGTGGGTCAGTCTCATCGCCGGCCCCTCTCAGTCCGCGACCGGCCGGAACGAACCCGGCACGTACTCCCGCTGGCGGACCACCCGGTAGTGCCCGGACGGCAACGGGATCGGGCCGTGTTCCTCGTGCGAGATCCGCGCGTGCGCCGGCACCTCGACGAACATCGCCTCCGGATCGTCGAGGTCGGCGAGCAGTTGCACGCCGGGCCCGCCGATGACGTGCGCATGACCGGTGGCCTCGCCGCGCGCCAGCACCATCCGGCCCCGGCGGTCACGGGGAACCGGCGCGCACGCGGGCAGTTCGCCCTGGTCGACCGGGATGATCAGCACATCGCCCTGCCGGTACATCGGCCCTCCTGACAAGCTCGGCTGCAGTCGGAAGGAACCTATCCACCGGGTACGACAGTTTCCGGCGAAGACGAGGCCGGCGCCGACGGCGAAGCCGGTCCCAGCCCGGCCGTGGAGAGCGCATCCCGCCGCAGGACCTGCAGCAACTCCTCGTACGGCCCGATCAGGAACGCCTGGTCCCCGGCCGCGAACCGGGTGTCGCGCCGCGGCGGGTGCTCCAGAGTCCCGCCGCCGGTGGCACGCCGGATCGCCACCACCCTCGTACGCGCGGAAAGGTCCTGCATGGCGAGCCCGTCGAGCCCGCCGCCGGGCGCCACTGTCAACCGCCCGACCAGCATCAACTGTGACCCGACGTAGAACGTGGCCAGCACGTCGAGGCCCAGCGCCGCCCCGACGAACCAGGGTGCCGCGAGCGCCGCTGTCGACCGGGTGACGCCGAGGCTGAGCGTGTGCTCGACGGTGGCCGCCAGCGTGCGGTCGAACAGCCGCAGCACGACCGGCACCGATCCCCACCGTTCGCCGAGGCGGTCCTTCACCGCCAACCCGGTCTCCAGGTTCACCAGGTCGTCGCTGGTCAGGACGGCGACCGCGCGGGCTGACCCGAGCTGGACCCGGTCCAGGGTGCGGGCCAGCGTCGCGTCCGCGATGATCACCGGCACGCCGCTGTCGCGCACCTGGGCGACGTACCTGTTGTTCTCGTCGGACTCGATGACGACGACGCCGGTGCCGATGGCGCGCAGCCGTTCGACGACTTGCGCGCCGACCGAGCCGATGCCGATGACGACCACGTGGTCGGTGAGCCGGTCGAGCAGCCGGTTCCCCAGCGCCTCCTGGATCCTGATGGACACGAGCATGTTGGTGAGCAGGGCGATGAACGTGGCCGCGAAGCACGCGCCGACCACCATCAGTCCGATGGCGAACACCCGCAGCCAGGCCTCCTGGTCGCGGAAGTTGTAGTCGCCGTAGCCGACCGTGGCGATCGACTCGACCGAGAAGTAGAGCGCGTCGAGCAGCGTCATCCGGGTGCCGTCGGGCTCCCGGTAGCCGAGCTGCAGCACCAGGACGGAGACGTTGAGCAGCGTGATCAGGGCGACCAGCGCGTACGCGATCCGCCTGTCCAAGGCCCGCAGCACGGAACCGGCCAGTTCGACGGCTCGCGCCAGCCGCCCCGGGCCGGTGTCGGCCGGCGCCTCGTCCCCGCCGACCACGCGGGCCTCGGCGAGCTCTTCCGGCGTGCCGAGCACCGTCACCCGGTCACCGGCCCGGATCGGATGGTCACGACCGGGACAGATCACCACCTCACCGCCGTCGTGCGGGGTGACGGCCAGGGGCGCGAGTGATCCGTACCGTGATCGCAGGGTCCCGGAGTCCTCGGCGGTCACCTGCGCCGCGACGAACGGCTGACCGTCGAGATCCAGCTCGTGGGTGCCCCGGCGCAGGCAGGCCTCGACCACCGACGGCGCGGACAGCCCGGCCACGTCGAGCACCGCCACCCGCATCGCCGACAGCGCCCGCCCCACCGCCGGATTCCGCAGTTGCACGACGAGCCGCACGTCGTCGCGCTGCTCCCGCATCAGCAGCGCCGCCTCGAGCGTGTGCAGGTCGTCCGCGAGCACGCAGATGACCGCCACCGCCCCGGGCAGCCCCGCCTCGTCGAGGGTCTCCTGCAGGCGCGGGCTGCCGACCACGACCGGCACACCCCAGCCGCGGACCACCCGGACCAGGCGCGGATCCGCGATGTCCTCGACCACCACGACCCGTACGCCGGCGTGGTAAAGCTGCTCGACAGTGCGCAGCCCGACGTCGTCGAGCCCGCACACGATGATGTGCCCACGCCAGTCCCGGGTCACGGGAACATCGGCGGGGGCCATGCCCTCACGGTAATCGCGCGGCCCGCCGCCCGGTGATCCCTTTGCCCAGCTCAGAACCGAGATCAAAGCCAGCTTCCGGTACGTACGTCGTGGCGCGGTTCACGCCGGGTGGCAGCAGCCGGCCGGGCAGGCCGTGACGATCCACCGATACGCACGCGGTCAGCCGCCCCGGTTCACAGGTGCGGGTAGTGTGTCGTGATCGGGGAGATCCTGTGAAGGGCGGCGCGACGGCTGGCATCGCCCCGGCCCCGTCGACACCCTTGCGGTGGTGATCGTCGAACGAGTACCCGGTCGGCCCGATGTCCGCGTGCGGTTCGCCGCGGCAGTGGGCTGCGCCTTCGCGGGTCATGTCGTCGCCGGCGCCCCCTTGCTGTACACCGCTTTCCTGTTCACCGCGTATGCCGCCCCGGACTCGGTGTTCATGGGGCCTGCTTGACCGGGGCCTTGGAGCTGATGCTCTTCGTCCTCTGCGTGCCGCTCGGCATCGGTCTTCTGTACAGCCGGCGGTGGCACGTCGCCGGGAAAGGGCTGTTACTCGGCTGGTTCGCCGGCGTGTTCGCGGTTCTCCTCAGCGGGATCTTCGTGACCGCGCTGTTCGCTGAGGTGATGTGACGGGCGAGACGACACCGCGCGAACATCCAGGGCCGGTTGATTTCTTACAAGAGCGGCGCCTGGCGACACGCTAACTTGAGGGCACCCCAGAGCAGAGGAGAGCCCCGTGGGCAAGGTGGTCATGTACGGCTCGGTGTCGGTGGACGGTTTCATCGCGGACGAGAAAGACCAGCCCGGACCACTCTTCGACTGGTTGACCAGCGGTGACGTCCCGTTGGACGAGAGCGGCGCGTTGACGGTCTCGCAGACGTCCTACGACTACATCCGGCCGTACTGGGACGCGATCGGGGTGACGATCTGCGGCCGCCGCGTCTTCGACCTGACGGACGGCTGGGACGGGAAGCCGCCGAGCGGGATCGACCAGGTGGTCGTCGTGACGCACCGGCCGCGGCCGGAGGGCTGGGATCCGGCGGCGCCGTTCCACTTCGTCGACGGTGTCGAGGCTGCGGTGGCGAAGGCGCGGCAGCTCGCGGGTGACCGCGTCGTCGAGGTCGCCGCCGGTGACGTGGGTGGCCAGGTGCTGGCCGCCGGCCTGGTCGACGAGGTGCGCATGGACGTCGTGCCGGTCGTGTTCGGCTCCGGCAGGCGCTACTTCGGGCCGGTCGGCGGGCAGCACCTGCTGGAGGATCCTGACGTGATCCAGGGCAGCCGGGTGCTGCACCTGCGCCATCGGGTGCGCCGGTAGGTCCTCTGTCAGGAGGCGTCCCGGCGTTGTTCAGCCGCAGCCGTCGCGACGTCCGCGGCGGTCAGCACCTCGTCGACGCCGACCCGCAGCAGGGCCGGATGCACCTCGTCGCCGGGCAGGTCGCCGCGTTCGCTGCGGGTGCCGTGCCAGATGGCCTGGTGCCACGGCCGGTCCGGCGGCGGCCCCCAGTAGGCGGGCGACATCGGCCCGAACAACGTGACCGACGGCGTCCCGTAGGCCGTGGCCACGTGCGAGATCCCGGTGTCCCCGCTGATCACGAGCCGCGCGTGGGCGACCATCCCGGCCAGTTCGCCGAGGTCGGTGGCGGGCACCGCCGACGCCGCGAGCCCGGCCTGGGCCGCCACCTCGGCGGCCACCGGCCGTTCCGACGCGCTGCCGGTGACCACCACCGTGTGCCCGGCTTCCCGCAGCCGCCGGGCGACCGCCGCGAACCGGTCGACCGGCCACCGCCGCGACGCCGACTTGGCCCCAGGGTGCACGATCGTCAGCCCGCGCGGCCCCGCCGGGGCGGTGAGGCGCAGGTCGGCAGGGTCCGCGGTGATGCCGTAGTAGGCCAGCATCCGGCACCAGCGCTGGACCTCGTGCTCCTCGACGACCCATTCCGGGCCGTCGAAGTGCTGTGCGGCCACACTGCGGAAGCCCCACAGCTTGCCGGGTCCCGCGTCGAGCAGCATCCGATGCGACTCGGGCCCGCTGCCGTGCAGGTTGACGGCGAGGGACGGCCCGTCGATCGGCCAGGCGGCCGGGCCGAGGCCGTCGGTGGGCAGCACCCGGTCGACGCCGCCGATCAGCGAGATCAGCGGCGTCAGCCACGCGGGCGCGGCCAGCGCCAGTTCCTCGCCGGGGAAGGCGTTGCGCAGGGCCCGCAGCGCCGGCACCCCGGTGACGAGGTCACCGACGCCGAGGGCCCGGAGAACCAGGATCACGGGTACGACGTCTCCGTCTCGCCGGCGATCACGAGTTCCCGCACCGCACATCCGGCCGGCTGCTGCAGCGCGAACAGGATGGCGTCGGCGACGTTGCCGGGGTCGTTGAGCTTGGCGTCCGGGCCGGGCTTGTACCGCTCCTCCCGCTCGTCGAAGAACTTCGTCCGCATCCCGCCGGGGATGATCAGCGTGACGCCGACCTGGCCCGCGAGTTCGGCGGCGAGTGCCCGGGTGAAGCCCACGACGCCGAACTTGGCCGCGCAGTAGGCGGTCGCGTCCGACACCGCTTTGATGCCGAGCGTCGACGCGATGGTCACCACGGTCCCGTGCGACTCCTTCAGCGCCGGCAGCGCCGCCCGGACCACCGCCGCGGTGGCCAGCAGGTCGACGGCGACGATCCGATCCCAGACTTCCCCGGGTACGTCGTCGAGCGCTCCCGGCACGTCGAAACCGGCAGCGGTCACGACGCCGCTGACACTCCCCCCGGCCTGCTCGATCGCCTTGCGGGTGGCCTGTTCGGCGGCGCGCGTGTCGGCCAGGTCGCATTCGACCCAGGGCACCCCGTCGCGCGCGGGCGCCTGCCGGTCGATGACGTACGGCCGGCCGCCGGTCTTGAGCACGGCGTCGACGACGGCGGCGCCGAGGCCGCTCGATCCTCCGGTCACGATGACTGCGTCCATGGGGGTTACCTTCCGCTGGTCGTTGCGGCCTGGGCCGCGGCAATGGTGCGAGTGGTGGAGCGACCGTCCAGGTACGGCACGATCACCGTCTGGCCGTCCCACCGCTTGACGAGTTCGGCTTCGGGCAGTTCCGCGTAGTCGCCGCCCTTGACCCAGACGTCCGGGCGCAGCCAGGAGAGCACCGCCTCGGGGTTCGGCTCGTCGAAGATCACGACGGCGTCCACACAGTCGAGGGCGGCGAGCAGGCGCGCGCGGTCGATCTGGGAGTTGATGGGCCGATCCGGGCCCTTCAGTCCGCGTACGGAATCGTCGCTGTTCAAACACACGATGAGGCAGTCGCCGAGCCCGCGGGCGGCGCGCAGGGTGGCGAGGTGGCCGGTGTGCAGCAGGTCGAAGCAGCCGCCGGTCGCCACGACGACCCCGCCGCGGTCGCGCACGGAGGCCGCGAGCCGCCCGGCCTCGTCCGCGCCGATCCGTTCGGGCGACGCGATCGCGGCCTGCTCGGGGGCCGGCGCCAGGGCCGCTGTCACGCCGCCGCCCAGCACGTACGCGGTGGCCGCACCGACCGCGTCCTGCACCGCCTCGGAGACGAGCGCCCCCTCGGCCAGTGACAGCGCCGCCTGCGCCGCGAACCGGTCCCCGGCGCCGCAGGTGTCGGCGTCCCCGGCGTCGCCCGGCGCGGGGATCACCAGCGGGGTCGGCCCGGCCTGGGTGAGGATCGCGCCGTCCGGCCCACAGGTGATCGCGACCGCCTGCGCCCGCCACTCGTCGCGCAGTTTCTGGCCGGTCCGCTGGGCGGTGCTCAGCGCGGAGCCGTGCGCGGCGTCCCCGGTGAACTTCACGGCCTCGGCCAGGTTCGGCGTGACCAGGCGTACCCCGGGCACCGGTGGCGGCCCGGCCGGGTGCGGGTCCCACACGATCGGGGCGGACGCGTGCTCCAGGGCCGCGCGCACGGCCGGGTGCCGGGCCACCCCGCGCCCGTAGTCGCTGACCAGGATCGCCTTGGCCGCGGCGAGCACGTCGAGCAGCCCGTCGGGCGCGTCACCGGGCGGCTGGGCGGGCCCGCCCCGGTCGAGGCGCATCAGGACCTGGCCGCGCGAGCGCATCCGGATCTTCTGCGGTGTCGATCCGGGCAGCGGCAGGGCGTGGACCTCGACGCCGGCATCCGTGAGCAGCTCGCTCAGCCGGGCCCCGGCATCGTCCGGCGCCAGCGCGGTGACCAGCGCGACCCGGTAGTCCTCGTGCCCGGCCGCGAGCAGCGCGGCCAGTCCCGCGCCGCCGGGCCGTTCCGAGACGGATTCCTCGTCGAGCACCGGCGCCGGGGCGTCCGGCGCGATCCGGTGGACCGCGCCCTCGACGTCCCGGTCCAGCAGGGTGTCGCCGACGATGACCAGTAGTGGTTTCTCCACGATCGTCCTCTCCGGTTCCCCGCCCAGCACCCGGGGCAGGGTGAGATCGATGTGCTCGCACATGACGTGCACCGAGACCAGGTGCAGCTCCTGGACGACCTGCGACTCCGGCGACGGGCAGTGCAGCACCTCGTCACAGGCGTCGCCGACCGGTGACGGGCCGGGCCCGACCATCGCCCAGGTGCGCATCCCGCACTCGCGGGCCGCGTGCACCGCGGCGACCAGGTTCGGGCTGCGACCGCTGGTCGACATGACCAGCAGCACGTCGCCGGGCCGCCCGTGCGCCCGGACCTGGCGGGCGAAGATCTCGTCGAAGCCGTAGTCGTTGCCGATCGCGGTGACCGCCGACGAGTCCGGGGTCAGCGCGATGGCGGACAGCGGCATCCGGTCCTCGCGCAATTTGCCGACCAGCTCGGCGGCGAGGTGCTGCGCCTCGGCGGCGCTGCCCCCGTTGCCGGCGACCAGCAGCCGCCCGCCCCGGCCGAGATGCCAGGCGAGCTCGGCGCCCCAGTCGGCGAGCCGGGCCGCGACCGTCCGGTATGCCCCGAGCGAGGCGGAGAGCGCGCTCAGGTGTTTGTCGAGCGGATCGGTCATCACGCCACCGCCGCCGGGATCGCGGCCACGCTCGCGTAGACGGCACCCATCCGGGCGGCGATCCTGGGCCAGGCGTACGCGTTCTGCGCCCGGTCCACCGCGGCGGCCGCGTAGCCGAGCCGCCGGTTCTCGTCGCTGAGCAGCCGCCGCAGCGCCGAGCCGAGCCCGGCCGGGTCGCGCGGCGCCACGAGGTCGCCGGTCACGCCGTCGACGACGGTGTCGGTGAGGCCGCCGACCGCTGTCGCCACGACCGGCACGCCGCAGGCCATCGCCTCCAGCGGGGTGAGCCCGAACGGCTCGTACCAGGGGGTGGCCGCGACGACGGCGGCCGAGCGGTACCAGGCCGGCATCTCGGCCGCGGGCACCGACCCGGTCAGGCGCACCCGGTTCTCCACGTGGTTCTCCTTGGCGAGGCGGAGCAGGTGCTGGGCGTACGGATCCTGGTCGAGCAACTCGGCCTCCGGCCCGCCGACGATGACCAGCTCGGCGCGGGGCACCTCGGGCAGCGCCCGGATCAGGTCCTCGAAGCCCTTGCGCGGGACGAGCCGGCCGACGCTGAGGATCCGCCGGACGGTCCCGCCGGGGGCGACCGGCCCGTCCTTGCGGAAGCGGTCGGTGTTGACGCCGGACGGCACCATGGTGGTCCGTGACCGCGGGACGCCGAGCCCGACGAGTTCGCGCACCTCGTCCTGGCACTGGACGATGACGCGGTCGACGACGCGGCCGAGCTGACGTTCGTACCCGATGCGATGTTCCGGGCTGGTGTCGGCAGCCCCCTGGTGGCGCCGTTTGACCGAGCCGAGCGCGTGGTAGGTCAGCACCACCGGCACGTCGCAGCGGCGGGCCGCGGTGACCGTGGCCAGCCCGCTCATCCAGAAGTGGGCGTGCGCCACGTCGGGTTTCCAGCCGCCCTGCCAGTCACGGGCCATCCAGTCGGCGAACCCGCCCATGTACGGCAGCAGCTCGTCCTTGGGCAGCGGCGACGCGGGGCCGGCCGGCACGTGCACCACGTCGACCTGGTCGCTCAGCGACACCACCTCGGGCAGCGTGGCGTCGTCACGCCGGGTGTAGACCCGCAGTTCGTGACCCTCGGCGGCGAGCGCCGCGGCCAGCTCGGCGACGTGCGCGTTCTGGCCGCCCGCGTCGACCCCGCCGAGCACGGCGAGCGGGCTGGCGTGTTCCGAGATCATCGCGATGCGCATGTGTGCCCCTCCAGAAGGTGATCCCAATCAGCCAGGAAGCGGTCGAGGCCGTAGCGGGCGAGCGCGGCGGCGCGGGCCCGTTCGCCCATCCGGCGGGCCTCCTCGGGCTCCTCGATCAGCCAGTGGGCGGCCTCGACGAGCGTGTCGACCCGGGTGGACAGGATCCCGGCGCCCTCGGGGATCGCGGCGATCGCCTCGGTGGTGGCCAGCGCCAGGACCGGCATGCCGATCTGCATCGCCTCGATCAGGCTCAGTCCGAGCGAGGTCCACCGGCACAGGTGCAGGTAGGCGCGGCGCCGGGCGAGCTGCTCGTGCATCGCGGCCTGCGGCGGGTCCTCGTGGGCGGTGATCCGGGGGCCGTCCAGGTCCCGGACGCCCATGCCGAACACGTCCAGCGGGGCGACCGGCGTGAACCGTTCGAACAGATCAGTTCCGGTCACCCGGCCGCGGCGGACCGGCTCGTTCGTGACGATCGCCAGTCGTTCCAGCTCGCCGGTCCAGCGGGCCTTCGGCTCCACGACGCCGTGCTCGATGACCGTGGTCGGCGTCGAGCCGGTGTCCCAGAACAGCTGATTGAAGTGGGTGACGTGGGCGATGATGAGGTCGTCGCGGTCGGCCATCGGGTGCCGGGTGTTCGGGACGTCCCCCTTCGGGGTGTTGTGCTCCACGTAGATGACCGGCAGGCTGGGCGGGATCAGGTCGATCTCCTCGGGCCGCTGCACGATCGCCACGTCCGCGTCGCGGATCTGCTCCAGCGGGAGCTCCTCGACGGTGTCCGGCCAGTCGAAGGTGCGGGCCCGGCCACGTCCCCACGCGTCGCGCGCGTCGTTGACCGGAATCAGATAGCGGTGTTTGCCCTGGACGAACGAGGTGGTCCAGGAGCCGTGCACGTGCCAGAGCAGGATGTTCAAGCCGCTACCTCACGGGCGAGTTCGGCCGGGCGGGCGCCGAGCCGGGTCAGGGCTGCGAGCACGTCGTCCGGGCCGATGGTGGACAGACAGGGATGACCGGGCACCGGGCAGACGGTCGCCCGGGTGTCCCGGCAGGGGGCTCCGGCGACGCCCAGCCGCACCGCCGGGACGCGATAGGGACCCCATTGCGCGTACGGCACGGTGGGCGCGAACAGGCTCACCACCGGAGTGCCGACGGCCGCGGCGAGGTGGGCCGGGCCGGTGTTGCCGACGACCAGGCACGCGGCGTCCGCGAGGAGCTGGGCCAGATCGGTCAGCGTGGGGGGCGTCTCGACCTCGGCGACGGTGCCGGCGACGTACGCCGCAAGCGTCTTCTCCCCGGGACCGGCGGTGACCAGAACCCGGAAGCCGGCACCGGCGAGGGTTCCCACGATCGCCCTGAGCTGCTCGGGCGGGCAGGAGCGCGCCTCGACGCTGGCGCCGGGATGCACGACCACGTACTCGCCGGAGCCGCGGCGCCGCACCCCGCGCACCCGCAGGGCTCCGTCGTCGGCATCGGGCAGCGTGAAGCCCGCGGCCGCCGCGACGCTGCGCGCGCGCTCGGGCTCCGGCACCCCCGGTGGCACGCCGCGGTGCCGCACATCGAGAAGCGAGCCCGGATAGTCCTCGCTGATCGCGGTGATCCGCTCGACGCCGGCCTGCCGCAGCAGCAAAGCCAAAGGCAGAGCCGACTGGTGGTACGACGTGAAGACGACCGCCTCGTCGATCCGCGCCCCGCGGAGGCGGCCGACCAGGCCGTCCAGGTCGGCGTCACGGACCGGATCCGGCTCCGGGTCGATCCACGGCAGTTTCCACTCGATCAGCTCGTCGACACCGGGCAGCAGCTCGGCCGCCGCCCGGCCGCGTAGCCCGCACAGCAGGACCACCCGCTCGCTGTGGTGCGCGATCGCGCGGATGGCCGGGCCGGTGACCAGCACGTCCCCGGCCGAATCGGAGCGGACCGCGAGCACGGTCCCGGGCCTGCGCCGGCGGGGAACGGCGGTGACCAGCTCCTCCCGGGCCAGAATCAGGTCCACCGCGGCGGTCAGGGTGCCGGCGACCGTGGGCGCCGCGTCGACCTCGCCGGGCAGGGTGACCGGCGTCGGGACCAGGATTCCGGCCGCGCCCGCGGCCAGGGCCGCCTCCATGTCGCGCCCGATGTCGCCGACCACGACGCAACGCTCCGGCGTGGTGCCGAGCGCCGCGGCGGCAGCTTCGATCAGCCCGGGCCGGGGTTTGCGGCAGGAGCAGCCGGCGGTGTCGTCGTGCGGGCAGATCTGCCATGTGCCGAACGGGCCGAGCAACTCCTCGACGCGCTCGTTGACCTGCGTCAGCTGCTCGGCCGTGAACCTGCCGCGGGCCAGGCCGGACTGGTTGGTGACCACACCGAGGCGCAGGCCGGCGGCGCGCAGCCGGTCGAGGGCGGCCCGCGCGCCCGGGACCGCCTCCACCTTGCCCGCGTCACCGTTGTAGGGGACGTCCACGATGATCGTGCCGTCCCGGTCGAACAGGACGGCGTCGTAGAGCCGTGACATCAGACGGCCACCGACCTGTCCGCGGCTCTCGTCCGCTCGTCGGGCGCGACGCGGGCGGGGGCGATGCGGGTGACGGCATCGTGGGTGGCGACACCGTGGGTGGCGGCGCTGCGGACGGTCTGGACCGGCTTCGCGGCACGCCAGCGCCACCAGCCGCGCAGCCAGTGCGCGACCGCGACCGGTGGGATGGCGGCGCTGGTCAGCAGCATGGTGGTGACCTCGTGCCGGTCGCGCGGGCCGGGCAGGATGCGCGCGGCGGCGAACTCGGCGGTCCCGGCGGCCCATCCGGCGGCCGCGGCGAGGGCCCAGCCGCGGCGGCCCGCCACGGTCGCGGCGAGCGCGGCGACCCCCAGGGCGGTGATCGCCGCGTGGCGGGGACGCCGGCCGGGCGGGATCTCCAGCACGCTGCGCCAGTGGGCACCGTGGAGCCGGCGGAGCAGGGCGTCGTCGGCGTTGCCCCGCTGGGTGCGGAGGCTGACCCAGCGCGACTCCGGTCGTACCGGATGGACGATCCCGCGATGGCCGGCCTCGAGGCGCCACCCGGCCCGGCGCACCCGGAAGGCGATCTCGGCGTCCTCGCGGAAAGCCCGCGGCAGGCGCTCGTCGAAGCCACCGACGGCGGTCAGGGCCGCGCGACGGTACGCCATGTCGGCGGTCAGCCACTTGCCGTCGGCGAGCCCCGCGGTGACCCGCTCCCAGTCGGTGGGGCGGCGGCCGGCCGGCAGCGGAACGCGCAGCACGCCCTGGACGCCGCCGACGTCGTCACCCGCGCCCGCCAGGTCCTCGGCGAGCCGCTCCGCCCAGTCCGGCTCGGGCACGACGTCGTCGTCGAGGAAGACGATCCACCCGTTGCGGGCGGCCCGCCAGCCGGCGTTGCGCGCCGCGGCGGGCCCCCGGGCCGGGCCCGGGATCACCGTCACGTGATCAGGAACGGTCAGCGGCGCCTCCGGAGAGGGACGGTCGTCCACCACGACGATCTCCGCGTGCCGCGGGAGCGCCTCGAGGAGGACGTGCAGCGAAGGCCGGCCGAGCGTCGGCACCACGATGCTGATCACGCGCCGAACGCCTGCGCTCGGTGGACCGCGAACGGCCCGATCGCGAGAAGGTCGACCGGGGCCGAGCCGAAGAGCTCCATCGCCTCGCGCGGGGTGTCGACCATCGGGCGCCCGGCCGTGTTCAGCGACGTGTTGACGACCACGGGCAGGCCGGTGAGCCGCTCGAACTGGGCGAGCATCTCGGCGACGAGCGGCTCGGTCTCGTGGTGGACGGTCTGCACCCGGGCCGTGCCGTCGACGTGCGTGACGGCCGGGATCCGGTCGCGCCAATCAGGTTTGACCCGGTGCACGAAGAGCATGTACTCACTCGGGAAGACCCCGTCGAAGATGTCGTGGAAGCGTTCGGCGCGGACCATCGGCGCGATCGGCCGGAACTGCTCACGGCCCTTCACGTCGTTCATCCGCCGCTGCGTGTCGGACTGCCCCGGGTGGGCCAGCAGCGAGCGGTGGCCGAGCGCGCGCGGGCCGTACTCGCTGCGCCCCTGGTACCAGGCGACGATCCCGTTGCGGGCCAGCACCTCGGCGGCCTCCGCGGCGATCGAGGCGGGCCGGGTGTACGGCAGCGCCGCCCGCTTCAGCTCGGCCTCCAGCTCCTCGTCGGACCAGCCGCGCCCGAGCGCCGCCGTGGTGAACGGGATGCTCTGCCCGTGCACGGTCAGCGCCGAGCCCAGCGCGGTGCCCGAGTCGCCGGCGGCCGGCTGCACCCACACCCGCTGGAACGGCCCCTCCTCGGCGATCCGCCCGTTCGCGACACAGTTCAGCGCGGTGCCGCCGGCCATGGTCAGCGTCGGCAGGCCGCCGGACGCTTCGTAGGTCCAGCGCGCCAGGTCGAGAATGACCTCCTCGAGGCGCTTCTGGACACTCGCGGCCAGGTCGGCGTGCGCGTCGGTGAGCTCGCCGCCGGGCGGGCACGGTTTCGCCAGGGCGCTCCAGTCGATGCGGTCCACGACGAACCCGCCGTCGCCGGTCGTCCTGATCAGCTCCCGCAGGAGATCGAGGAACTTCGGCGTCCCGTACGACGCCAGGGCCATCACCTTGTACTCGTCGCTGGAGTGCAGGAAGCCTAGGTGCCGGGTCAGGTCCTCGTAGAGCAGGCCCAGCGAGTGCGGCAGCTCCTGGGTACGCAGGACGGTCAGCTCGCCGTCCCGGTAGGCCCCCGCCAGGTGACCGGCGACCTCGCCCCGCCCGTCGAGCACCAGCACCGCGTTGTCGTCCGGCACCGACAGTCCCGCCGACGCGGCGTGCGCCACGTGATGCGGCACGAACCGCACCTGCTCGGGGTCGAGCCCGGGCAGCGCCGCGGCCAGGAACTGCGGCGCCCGCCGCGCGTAGTCGATCCGCAGGTGGTCCCACGGGTCGTCGAGTCCCAGATCGGCGGCGTCCCGGCTGATCCCCGGGTCGAACGAGTAGGCGACGGCGTCCAGATCGCCCGGGCGCAGCCCCGCCTCGGTCAGGCACCAGGCCGCGGCGAGTTCCGGCAGCTCCCACGCGGCGAACGGCACCGGCCGCTTGCCGTGCTTACGCCGGCTGAAACGTTCCTCCTCGGCGGCCGCTACCACCTGACCGTCCACGATCAGCGCCGCCGCCGGATCGTGGAAGATCGCGTTGATTCCCAGCACTCGCATGTTTCGGCGGATACCCCGCTGTTTTCCAACTACTCGCAAGGTCACCGAAAAACTTCGACGGTCGAAGTGCTTTTACGTTTGCGCAGGTGAAGGAGGGGCATCCGAGCTGCCATGTATGAGGTCAGCCAACTCATCGCCGGTTCCCGGCGGCTCGGCGGCTCCGGTCGCGAATTGATCGTCATCAGTCCCAGCGACGGCTCCCCGGTCACCCGGGTCGCCGTCTCCGACGAAACGGATGTCCAAGAGGCCGTGGCCGCCGCGCGGTCCGCCGCACCGGACTGGGCCCGCACCGCGCCGGCCGCCCGGGGCGCCGCGCTGCACGCGGCGGCCGACGCGGTCGCCGCCGGCGCCGACGAACTGGCGCGGCTCATCTCGGCCGAGATGGGCAAGCCCGTCGCCGACGCCCGCGACTCCGTGCTGGCCGGGGTCGGCACGCTGCGGCAGTACGCGGAACTCGGGCCGGTCCACCGCGGGCGGGCGCTCGCCGGCAACGACGAGGCGATCGACCTGATGGCGTACGGGCCGCGCGGTGTGGTCGCGGTGATCACCCCGTGGAACGATCCGGTCGCCGTGGCCTGCGGGCTGCTCGGCGCGGCCCTCGTCACCGGCAACACGGTCGTGCACAAGCCCAGCGAGCGCACCCCCGCCACCGGGCACCACCTCGTGACGCTGATCGCCCCGCACTTCCCCGACGGCGTCCTCAACCTGGTCAACGGCGACGGGGCCACCGGTGCCGCCCTCAGCAACGCGGCGGTCGACGTCGTGGCCCACGTCGGCTCCACCGCGACCGGCCGCGCGATCGCGGCGGCCTGCGCCCGGACCGGCGCGAAAGCGCTGCTGGAGAACGGCGGCAAGGACCCGCTGCTGGTCGACGCCGGAGTCGACCCGGCGTGGGCGGCCGGGCAGGCGGCGCTCGGGTCGTTCGCCAACTCGGGGCAGATCTGCGTCGCCGTCGAACGCATCTACGTGGTCGAGTCCGTGGCCGAGGCCTTCCTCGACGCGCTCGTCGCCGAGGCCGACGCCTGGCAGCCGCGGATCGGGCCGCTCGTCGACCGGCGGTTGCGCGACACCGTGGACGAGCAGGTGCAGCAGGCCGTCAAGGACGGCGCGACCGCCCTGCGCGGCGGGACCGTCCCGGAGGGGCCGGGCGCGTTCTACCCGCCGACCGTCCTCAGCGGCTGTACCGACCGGATGACGGTGATGCGGGAGGAGACGTTCGGGCCGGTCGCGCCCGTCGCGGTGGTGCCCACGTTCGCCGACGGGCTGGACCGGGCCGCGGCATCCGACTACGGGCTCGCGGCGACCGTGCTGACGCCGTCGATGGGCAACGCGCAGCAGGCGTGGCGGACGTTGCCGGTCGGCACCGTGAAGATCAACGCGGTCTTCGGCGGGGCGCCGGGAGGTGCCGCGCATCCGCGCCGTCTCAGCGGGCAGGGCTTCGGGTACGGCCCCGAGCTGCTGGACGAGCTGACAGCGGTGAAGGCCGTGCACGTGGAGGCGCCGCCCGCGGGCTGGTGAAAGGCCGCTCCGGAGTTATCCACATTGTCGGCTCGTCCACAGGCAGCCGACCTGATCTTCCCGTTCTGCACCACACTTGACGCCAGTGGAGGTGGCCCCCCTTTGGGAGGGCGGGATCTGTCCACTTCAGGGCAGGTTCTGTCCGCTTCAGGGCAGGCATCGCCACTCACGCAGGCATTGCCACGAACGGCATCGTCCCGCGATCGTGGATCGCGGGACGATGCCGTGGCCGTACGCCAGCAGGATCTTGACCTTAGAAGGTCACTCGAAACTGATGTCGTCGTAGACGGCCTGGTCACCGATGCCGGCGGTGCTGCCGCTGGCGGCGGAGAACCCGGTGATGGACCTGACGCCGACGCCGTCGACCTCGGGGATCGTGCCGATCAGCGTGCGCTGCCCGGCGGAGTCCACGGTGTAGAGGGTGGCGCCGGTCGTGGTCGCCACCACCTGGAAGGTCGTCCAGCTGCTGAGCGGCACCTCGGCACCGCCCAGGCCGACCCAGCCGCCGGCCTTGGTGTAGGCCGCCCAGCGCCCGCCGTTGACGATGCCCAGGTGGTAGACCGAGCCGGTCGCGCCGTCGCTGCTGCGCACGCCGTTGATGTCGAACAGCAGGCCGTTGGTGATCGACACCGGGTAGACGCTCGCCTGGAGGGTCCGGGTCGAGGCGGCCGCCAGGCTCACCCCGGGCCCGGGGTAGGAGAACTTGCCCAGCGTGCTGTCGCCATCGCAGAAGGTGGCGTTCGTGCCGTCGACCAGGCGGATGCCGTTGCCGCTGTCGTGGCCCGGGTCGCCGTTGGCCCAGACCGAGGTCATCCGGGTGCAGGCCAGGTCGGCAAGGCCGCGCGGGATGGCGAACTCGTTCTCGAACGAGTTGACCGTGGAGTACAGCTCCAGCTCGTTGATCATGCTGCACTGTGCCGGGCCGCCGACAGCGGCGCAGCTCGACGCGTCCGTCTGGATGCGCAGGTAGCGAGCGGTCGCGTCGAGCCCGTAGTAGCGCAGGGCCCGGTCACCGGACGTCTCGATCAGACCGGAACCGGCCGCCCCGGTCAGCGGGGCCGGGGTCCAGGTCGTGCCGTCGGCCGAGATGTCCACGTGGGCCTTGGCCGCCGCGCCCGGCAGCAGCGCCAGACCGATCTTGGTCAGGTGGTAGGACCGGTCGAGCTTCAGCTCGTACGTGCCGGTGCCGGCGGTGTTGCTCGACAGCGCGCCCGACCAGAACGCGGTGCTGCCGTCGACGGCGCCCTGCGCGGTCGACCAGTAGGGAGTGCTCGTCGCGTCGGCCGCGGACGGGCCGCTGCCGTACGGCGTCGGCGGCGTGACCGCTCCGGCCGGCGGCACCCCGGTCAGGTCGGTGGACAGGGTGACCGTGCCGTGCTTGAGCTTGCCGAGCAGGTCGATCTTGCCGAGGCCCGGGGGCAGGACGGCCACCTGCTTGTCGACGATCTTGTACGCGCGGCCCTTCTCGAAGTTCAGGTTCGACGCGCAGCCGTTCACCCCGTTGGTCCCGTTCGGCGCCTGGCAGTTGTCGGCGAACTGCAGCAGCCGGGTCCCGCCGGTCGGCACCAGCGCGGTGTAGCCGGACGATCCGTACCACCACTGGCCGCCGTTGGTCGGGGCGTTCCAGTAGGTCTGCTGCTCCTGCGTCCAGCTGGTGCCGGAGGCGTCGGTGGAGATCGCCAGCCAGTTGTCCGGCCGGCCGCTGCCGAGCACGAGCTGACCGGTGGGCAGCATCGCCAGCTGCGGGTAGACGCCGCTGACGGCGCAACCGGGCTGGTCGGCGAAGGACAACGCGGTACTCGCGCTCCAGGTGGCGCCGGCGTTGGTGGAGACCCGGTACGACAGGGTCGGCGTCGGAGCGGTCTCGCGGCGCGTCACCGCGAGCAGGGCGCCGTCCTGGCGCTCGATCACCGCGGTCTCGTCGAAGCTCAGCGTCGGGTTCGAGGTCACCGGGCGCATCGTGAACTGCCACCGGGCGGAGGTGTCGACGGCGCCCGCGGCGGTGAAACCGGGCTTGGCGGTCAGCACCGCAGCGAACGTGATGTTGGTGGTCGCCGTCAACGCCATGGCGAAGTAGACCGGGATCACGATGGTGCCGTCGGTCATCTGGATCGGACGCCCGGCCGCGCGGACACCCCGGATCGAGTTGACGTTCGGGTTCGGCTGGTTCGACGGGATCTGCGCGTCGGTGAAGACCGTCTGGGCGTTCACCGACGTCCAGTTCCGGCCCTTGTCCGCGGAGAGCGAGAGGATCAGCGGCATGGTGACCTGACCGGGCACGGTCGTGCGGTCGAGCGCGCCGTTGATGATGAACTGCGCACCGAGGAGCCGCCCGTCGAGCAGCTGGCCGACCTCGCTGAGCTTCCACGCGGGCACCGTCGACGGCGCCGTGGTGAAGGTGGCGCCGGAGTCGGACGAGACCCGGGCGCCCCCGTCGGAGGGGTCGGGGGCGTTCGAGACGTCGAGCGTCCGCGTGTACGCCACGGTGATCTGCCTGGACAGGTTGCCGTCAGCGCTCACGACGTCCGCCCCGAACGCGCGAGGCGCCCAGGCGATGCCGGTGTCAGCGGTGTCCGACACGGTGCCGGTGTTCCCGGTCACCACCGTCGTCTGGTCGGCGCGCGGCGTGATGCCGCTGGTCGGAATCGTGATCGGCGTCGTGCAGGCGGCCTGCGCGGCGCCCGGCGTGGCCGCCACGGTCAGAGCTGGAACGACGAGGACGGCAGCGGTCGCGGCCGTCCAGAGTCGCGTGCGAGATGTCAAAGGTCTCCCTCCCCCATTTGGCGAAGGGACCATAACAGTAAAGATCGTCTATGGCGTTCCCGCCTCGGCCCCGGGCGAGGAGAACCAGATCAGCTCTCCAGGCGGCGCAGGTGCGACTCGATCGCGGCGGGAAGCGGGCGGCGGTTGCGCAGTGCCCAGGGCAGGTCCGACGCGAGGTCGGCGAGCGCGGCCGGGCAGGTGCGGCCGACCTCGGACAGGACCCGGGCGATGACCGCGGGCGGGCGGCGCAGCACGGCGGTCAGGGCGCGGTTGCGGGCCTCGCGGCGGGCGCGGGCCCGGTTGTCGCGGCCGGCGGGTTCGGGGAAGTGACGCACGGTCAGCTCGGGGACGTACGACAGCTCGTGCCCCGCGGCGGCGAGGTCCATCGCGAGGAGCGCCTCCTCGCCGTACACGAAGAGTTGCGGGAGGAATCCGCCCGCCTTGAGGAAGGCCTCCCGGCGGACGACGACCGCGCAGGAGAGGAAGCCCAGCACCGACGGGCCGGCCGCGCCGGGTGGTGTGCCGATCGGGGCGGTGGCCATGTAGTCCGAGACCGGGTCCGGGCGGGCCTCCGGGCCGATCAGCACCCGGCCGGTGAGCAGGGCGGCCTTCGGGTGGGAGCGAAGGATCTCCACTGCCCGGGCCAGGGATCCCGCTTCCCAGTACGAGTCGTCGTCAGCGAACGCGACGAAGGGAGTGCGCGCCCACAGGACCCCGGTGTTGCGGGCCGCCGCGCCGATGTTCTCCTCGAGCCGGACCACGTCGACCCGGCGCTGCGATCCGGCACTCTCCGCCACCACGGGGCTCGGGACCACCCCGGCCGGCAAGCCGGTGTCTTCCTCGTCCGCGAGGTCCGCGTCGTGCGCGCCCGGGACGTCGAGGGGCTCGTCGGAGCCGTTGTCGACGATGATCGTCGGGGCGCGGTGGTGCGGGACGGTCTCGCGGAGACGGTCGGGCCGATTGCGGGTGGCGACCACCACTGTCACTTCGTCGGTCTCGACGACGGCCGGCGCCGGCCTGTTGATCACTGACATGGGGCCGCGCATACCCGGATACCGGCGAATCAGTCCATACCCGGGAGGAAGGTCCCGCTACCGGGGGACCGCCCCGCAACGGCGAAGGCCCGGCGCGGGAGGCGCCGGGCCTTCGGTGGGAGAAACGTGGATCAGGCCATCTGCTCGGCCGCGAGGCGCGGCTCCGAGTGCGGAAGGTGCTGGAGGTGCGGCAGGTGCGGCAGGTGCGGCAGGTGCAGGTTCTCGGGGTGCGGCAGGTGCACCTTGCGCCCCTGGACCCGGGCGATCGCGACCGCCCCGGCCACCGCCGCGACGGTGGTGATCGCGCCGCCCAGCAGCAGCGCGCCGCGCGGCCCGACGGTGTCGCACAGCCAGCCGACGGCGGGCGCGCCCACCATGCCCGACAGCGACGACACGATGCCGACCGCGGCCAGCACCCGCCCGCGCATCTCCTCGCGGGTGTCCAGCTGGATGCGGGTGGAGACCACCGTGTCGAAGACGACGGCGCCGGCCGCGATCGGCAGGATCAGCGCGGCGAACGAGGTCACGTTCGGCGCCAGGCCCGCGCCGAGCTGCAGGAGGCTGATCGTCACGCCGGTGCCCAGCAGCACGCGCAGGGTCGACTTGCCGGTGCCGGCGAGCAGCAGGCCGCCGAGCACGGCGCCGACCGCGAAGACGGTGGAGAGCAGGCCGTACGCGCCGGAGCCCCCGTGCAGCGGGCCGGCCACCATCGAGGCCATGCTGACCTGGTAGTTGCGGCCGAGCGAGCCGAGCACGAACGAGAGCGCGAGCACGATCAGAACGATCGGCTGCCGGGCGATGTAGCGCAGGCCGGAGAGCACGCCGCGCTCCCCCGCGGCGGCGACGGGCAGGTCGCGCAGCTCGCTGAGCCGCATCGCGGCAAGCGCGCCGATGACCGCGAGGTACGACACCGCGTTGATCACGAAGAGCACGGCCGGGCCGGTGATGCCGACCAGGACGCCGCCCAAGGCCATGCCGCCGATCCGGCCGGCCGAGCTGAGCACCGAGCCGAGCGCGAGCGCCGAGCCCAGCGCTGACGGCGGGACCAGCGCGGACCCGAAGCGCCCCAGCGCCGGGCCCTCGAACGAGCTGATCACGCCGGAGGCCAGCGCCACCGCGAAGATCAGCGCGTGGCCGCCGTGGGCGACCAGGGCGAGGGCGAGCAGCGCGCGGACGGCCTGGCTGGCGATCAGCAGCGGGCGGGCCGGCAGCCGGTCGGCGAGCGCGCCGCCCCAGGTGCCGAGCACCAGCACCGGCAGCGCCTGGAGCATGACGACCAGACCCATGGTGGCGGCCGAGCCGGTGTCGGAGAGGATCAGCCAGTTCAGTCCGAGCACCTGCATCCAGGTGCCGGCCGTCGACACGAGGTCGGCGGCGGCCCAGAGCCGGTAGTTGCGCTCCCTCAACGGTGCGAACATCGGTGCCAAAGCGGCGATACCCCCTGGAAAAGCAGCAGCGCCGTCCCTCGGCGCTGCGAGACTCTTCGACAGGGGTCCGGAGCCGCTTCGCCGGAAACGGCACGCACTACCGGACCGCAACCGCCGCGGTTGCGAAGTCCGATGTTTGCGGTAGGGCAAGCGAGGGCACGGAGTAAGCATCGTGTGTTTCGGAGGGGGTCAGAGCATGCGGGAGACCGATCAGCTGGAGCCGTTCGAGGATCTTGACGTGCTCGCCGACCAGTACGCCCGGGCGTGCGACGGTGCCGACGCCGCGAGACGACGCCGGCTGCGCGAGGCGTTCGTGCGGCAGGCGCTGCCCTTCGCTGGGCGCCTGGCCCGGCGTTACCGGGGGCGTGGCGAGCCCACCGACGACCTGGAGCAGGTCGCCCGGCTGGGCCTGGTGAAGACGGTCGACCGCTACGACCCGGAGCGAGGATCCTTCACGGCGTACGCGATCCTCACCATCACCGGGGAGATCAAGCGTCACTTCCGGGACCACACCTGGGGCGTGCACGTGCCCCGCGGCCAGCAGGACCGGGTCCTCGAGTTCGTGCACGCCAGGGCCGCCCTGACCAGTGAGCTGGCCCGCACGCCGACCGTCACCGAGCTGGCGCGACGGCTCGGGATCGGGGAGTCGGAGGTGCTCGGCACCCAGACGTCAGCGGCCGCGCACAGCACCGAGTCGCTGAACTCGCCGCTCGGCGAGGGCACGAACGGCAGCGAGCTGGGCGACCTGCTCGGTGACGTGGACGGCGACCTGAGCCTGGTCGACGACCGGGCGACGGTGGAGACCCTGCTCTGCGAGCTGCCGCCCCGCGAGCGGCGGCTGCTGGCCCTGCGCTTCTGGGGCAACCTGAGCCAGGTGGAGATCGCCGACGAGCTCGGGATCTCCCAGATGCACGTGTCGCGCCTGCTCACCCGGGCGCTGGCCTGGCTGCGTGAGGCGATGCTGTCGGACACCACGCCGCCCTGGACCGGCGCCGGCGGCCCCGAGCACCGGGTGCTGGTCACGTCCGGGCCCGACGGGGTCCACGCCAGGGTGCACGGCGAGATCGAGCGGGACAATGCCCATGTGGTACGTCGTGAGCTCGTCACCGCCGCCGGAAGCTGCGGTCACGGGCGACGCCTGGTGGTCGACCTGTCCGGTGTCCCGCTGCTCAGCGCGGCCGGGATCGCGATGCTCGGTGCGGTCCACGCGGTGGCCCGCGGGCGGGACGTGCGGATGCTGGTGACCGGCGTCCAGCCGTACGTGATGAGGGTCCTGGAAATCTCCGGGCTGCGCGCGGTCCTACAGGGCTAGGGTCGCCCAGACCACCTTGCCGTCGCGGGTCGGCAGCCAGCCCCAGTCGACCGCGAGGCTGTCCACCAGCAGCAGACCGCGGCCACGGTCGGCGTCGTCGCCCTCCGGCAGGCGCGGCTCGGGCGGGCGATCCGAGCCGTCCCGGACCGCGAGGTGCAGGTACCGGTTCCGCCGGGTCAGGGTGAGCGTGATCATGGTGCTGGCGTGCTCGACAGCATTCGTGACCAGCTCGGTGACGATCACGCTCACCGGCCCGATCAGGTCGGGCAGGCTCCACCGCAGACAGGCCTCGGTGGCCAGATCGCGGGCGTGCCGGGCAGCGCCGGTCACCGGGAGCAGCTGATCGGTGATCATCTGCACCACCACCTCGTTCCGCGTCACCTCGCCGACCGCCTCCTCCACGCCGGCGCGCACCTGCAGGGTGCCGTAGCGATGCCGGGAGAGCAGGTCGGCCACCTCGCCCCGGGGCGCACAGACCAGCACCGGCGTGCCGGGCCAGATCGCCGACTGGTGATGGATCGTGGTGAACACCGACAGCGCGGTCTCCTCACCCAGCGACATCTCCGACAGGTCCGCCAGCAGCGCCGCCGGCTGCTCGGCCAGGCACTTCTGGAGGACGCCTTGCAGCCGGGGCGTGCCGCTCAGCTCCAACCGGCCCTGAACGGTGACGATCATGCAGCCGTCCCGCTCCCCAGTGGTCCAGCTCAGCGCAGCTGCCATCGGTGTCGCCGCCCTCCGTATCAGCCGGACCTTCGGATGCCCGCACCCAAGGGGGTCAAACTACTCGGTGCCGCTCAACGCCTGCATGACCACTGTGCTCCCGGCCGGCCCGCCGGCGACGTCCAGCAGCGGGCTGCACTCGACCCGGACGGCGATCGGCCGTCCCCGCCGGTTCACCGCGTCCAGCCGGAGCACGGGGGCGTCGGTCTCCCCGCCGTGGACTGGCGGACGACTAGGCGGATCTGGTCGAACGGCAGGCCGATGTCGAGGTTGAACACCGAGGCGCCGACCACGATCAGATCCCGGTTCAGCTGCGCGCCTTCCTCGTGCTCCTGGCGTTGGCCTTCTGGATCGCGTCGACCAGCTCGCTCTTGGTCATCCGCGAGCGGCCTCTGACGTCCAGGCGCTTCGCGAGGTCCATCAGGTGCGCCTTGCTCGCGTTGGCGTCCACACCACCGGCCGTCTCCGCCTTCGTGTCGCGTCCGCCGGCGGCCTTCGCGTCGCTCGGGCCCTTCTTCTCCTTCGGCTCCCAGTGGTCGCCGACCTTCTCGAACGAGTGCTTCACAGCGGAGAACGCGGTGCGGTGAGCGCGCTCACCCTCGCCGTACTGCTCCACGGCGGAATCGTGCGTCTTCGCGTACGTCTCCTGCGCCTTGCGGGGGGATCGCTTCAGCGTGGACGGCATGTCCTCACGTGCGGGCACGACAGAACCTCCTCGGGATCGGACGGGCTCAGAGTTGGACGGGCTCAGAGTTGGACGGGCTCAGAGTTGGACGGGCTCAGGGCTGGCGCAGCTCGATGCGGCCCTCCCGCACCCGAACCGGGATGACAGGCTGGTTGTTCGCGGCCGGGCCGTGCACCACGGCGCCGTCACTGAGCCGGAACGTGCTGCCGTGCCACGGGCACACCACGCACGCGTCCCAGCCTTCGCCGACCACATCGCCCTCGCCCAGCGGGCCGGTCTCGTGACTGCAGCGCTCGACCAGCGCGGACACCTGATCGGCGATCCGGTAGAGCAGCACCGGCACGTCGCCGACGAGCCGCACGACGGTACGCCGTTCCGGGACCGAGGCCAGGGAGCACACCTCGGTCCACTCCTCCGGCAGCCGCCCGGTGTCCGGCGACGCCTGATTCATCCCGGCGCCCTGCGCGTACGCGAGGTGCCCGCCCAGGTAGGCGCCGAGCCCCGCAACGGTCAGCCCGGCGTATCCCAGCGCCCGCCCACGGGCATGCCTGCCGCCCAGCCTGGCCAGCAGCGAAGCCGTGTACAGGCCGACGGCCACCGCGTTCGCGCCGGCGTGCACCAGGCCCACCCGGCGGCGGTCCCGGGTCAGTTGCGACCAGTCCACCCAGCCGGCCGCGACCGCCGGCACCGCACCGGCGACCCCGACCGTGACCAGCGTGGTCGCGGCCTTCTTGGAACCCGGCAGCAGATCGAGGATCGCGGAGCAGACGAACGCGCCGACCGGCACCTGCACCAGCACCGGGTGCAACGGATGGCCGAGCCAGGTGCCGTGCAACAGATCACGCAGCCGCTGCGGGCGGACCGCGGCGGTCACCGCGGACTGGATGCGGTCGCTGACGCTGTCGAGGCTTCGGGCTTCTTCCAGACGGTTGAGGATCGGCATACTCATCGCATTCCCCGTCACAATCAGCCGAAACGCCGACTCCGAGCGGGCGCGGCCCGTCACGGTTATGGTGACAAGTCCGGCTGGTGAACCTCCCGCAGGCGCACCTGACACGAACGGCGGAGGGGATATGGACAGCTCGTTCTCGGTGAGCAAGCACGACGAGGGCGCCGGCTCCATCCGCCTGGCCGTCAGCGGCGAGATCGACGACGAGGTGAGCGACGCGCTGGCCCAGATCATCGGCAACGCGGCCGCCCAGCCCGGCGTCGCCGTCGTGATCATCGACCTGGAACGCGTGCCGTTCCTCGCCGCCGCCGGAATCCGGGCGCTGCTCGAGGGCCGCGCCGCGGCGCTGTATCACGGACGGGCCTATCAGGTGGTCAACGCCCGCGGGGTGGTTCACGGGGTGCTGGCCACGGCGGGGCTGCTCAGCCTGTTCCACACCACGATCCGCCGCTCCACCCCGGCCCGGTAACGCGTCCCCGCCGGCCTCAGCCACCTGCGCGCCGCCTCAACCCGGCGCGGTTTCCGGCCGGTCAGCGGCGCAGGCTGGCCCAGACGACTTTGCCGCCCTCGGCCGGGACCGTTCCCCACCGCTGCGCGAACTGCCCGACCAGGAACAACCCACGCGGCGCGTCCAAGTTGAACAGCGACACATCCGGCGTACGCGGAATCTCGTAAGACCCGTCCCGCACCGCGATCAGCAGATACCGTCTCCCGAGGGAGATGCGCAGGTCGATGAGCGTCTGAGCGTGCAGCACGGCGTTCGTCACCAGCTCGCCGGCCACGATCCGCGCCGGATCCGTCAGGTGTCCGAGGCTCCACCGCTCGCAGGCCTCCACCGCCAGCCGCCGGGCGTGCGCCGCCGCCCCGGCGACCGGCAGCAGGCTGTCGGCCAGCCACGGCAGCGGGGCCCGCGCCTCCATCTCGAGGGCTTCCTCGGTGGTCGCGAAGACCGGCAAGCGGCCGAACCGCCCGCTCGCGAACCAGCCCGCCACCTCGTCGCTGGGCGTACTGAGCAGCAGCGGAGTCCCCGGCCACATCGCCGCTTCGCGGGCCACCGCCCCGAACACCGTCAGCGCCACCGGCTCCGGCACTGTCGTCCGCGCCAGGTCGACGACCACCGCGTCGGGCCGCTCCACCAGGCACTTCAGCAGCGTGGCCCGGACCCGCGGCAGTGCCCTCGGGCACAGGTCACCCTCGATCCGCACCACTGTCCTGGTGCCGAGCTGGTCGACCGTGCAGTTGATCCCCGCCATTTCGACATTCTTGCCCCGGCAAGCGGCAAATCCCACCTGCGATCCGCGACCAGTCTTTCTCGCACCCCGCAGTACGCGGGGTGCTGAGCGGCTCACCCCGCGGACCGGCGCGGGACTACCCATGGTGCTGCTGTCGCACGCCCTTGCGCCGCGGGCAAGGGGCGAGCGCTGCCGTCCCGGTTACTGACTAGCATTCGCGTCGTGACGACCGACGACGACACCGAGCTCGCGCGGCTGCTGCACCAGCACGTCCTCGATGTGCTGGACTGGCTGGCCGGCGAGCACGACGCCGACTACCCGCAGGTGGACTCGGACGCGCTGGCGTTGTTTCACGGGGCCGTCCTGCCGCTGGACGCGGTGACACTGCCGGCCGCCGCCGGGCTTTTCACCGACCTGAGCTGGTGGCTGGACTCCTGCGACGACGAGGACCTGGACCCGGACACCGCGGTGAAGCTGCTGGAGGGCAACGCCGAGGTGATCACCAGCCTCTCCGCCGAACAGCGCGAGCGGCTGCTGAACGTCATCGACGAGCTCGCGACGGCTGAGCCGCACCCCGTCCGGCGGTATCAGTTCCAGTTCTTCCCGTACGCGTTCGGCCTGCTCGACGACGGCGAGGAGCCGGACCTCGACGAGCCGGAGTCCTTGGAATGGGTTCCTCCGGAGGAGCGCGACACGATTCGGTGATCGCCAAGGGGGTATCGGGTCGGGCATGCGAATCGGATACTTCCTGTCCTGTGAGGAATACACCCCGGCCCAGCTCATCGAGCAGGCGAAGCTGGCCCAGGACGCCGGCTTCCAGGGCCTGTGGATCTCCGACCACTACCACCCGTGGAACGACGAGCAGGGCCAGAGCCCGTTCGTCTGGTCGATCATCGGCGCGCTCAGCCAGGTCGTCACGATCCCGATCACCACGGCGGTGACGTGCCCGACCGTCCGCATCCACCCGGCGGTCGTGGCGCAGGCCGCGGCGACCAGCGCGGTGATGCACGAGGGCCGTTTTGTGCTCGGCGTCGGCAGCGGCGAGGCCCTCAACGAGCACATCACCGGCATGCGCTGGCCGGTCGCCGAGGAACGCCTGGAGATGCTCGAGGAGGCCGTCGAGGTGATGCGCGAGCTGTGGAAGGGCGAGTTCGTCAGCCGCCGGGGCGCGCATTACGAGGTGGACCAGGCGCGCATCTACACCCGGCCGGAGACCCCGCCGAAGGTTTACGTCTCGGCGTTCGGCCCGAAGGCGATCGAGGTCGCGGCCCGGATCGGTGACGGGTACATCTCCGTCATGCCGGACGGTGACCTGGTCAAGCAGTTCCGCGAGGCGGGCGGCGGCGACAAACCGGTCCAGGGCGGTTTCAAGGGTTGCTGGGCGCCGAGCGAGCAGCAGGGCGTCGAGACCGCGCACCGGCTGTGGGCGAACTCCGGCGTGCCCGGCGAGCTCTCCCAGGTGCTGCCGTCGCCGCGCCACTTCGAGCAGGCATCCTCGCTGGTCACGCCGGATATGATCAAGGACTCGATCGTCTGCGGACCGGATGCGGCCGGGCACGCCGCCCAGATCAAGGCTTACCGCGAGGCCGGTTTCGACGAGGTCTACGTCGCCAACATCGGCCCCGATTACGGCCAGCTCATCGACCTTTACCGCCGCGAATTCCTGTGATGGGTCCGTCGGCTGACAGTTCGCGCGGCCGGCTTGCGCCATCGTCATCGGGATGGAGCTGAGAACCAGATTCACCGAGGCATACGGCCTGAGCACGCCCATCGCCCAGGCCGGCATGGCGTTCGTGGCGTCCACCCCGGACCTGCCGGTCGCGGTCAGCAATGCGGGCGCTCTGGGAGCACTCGGCGTCGGCTTGATGCCGGCGCCGATGCTCACCCAGGTCATCGGCGCGATCCGAGCCGGAACCGAGCGGCCCTTCAACGTCAACTTCATCACCGGCCTGACCGTGCCGGACCAGATCGACGCGGCCTGCGAAGCGGCAGTGCCGGTCGTCTCCTTCCACTGGGGCCACCCGCCCCGTGACTGGATCGACCGGCTGCACGCCGCCGGAACGCGAGTCTTCGAGCAGGTCGGCTCGGTGGACGCGGCGCGGCGGGCAGTCGGCGACGGTGTCGACGTGGTCGTCGCGCAGGGCCTGGAGGCGGGCGGGCACAACTTCGCGACGCTGCCCACTTTCGCCCTGGTGCCGCAGGTCGTGGACGCGGTCGCGCCGGCGCTCGTGCTCGCCGCCGGCGGGATCGCGGACGGCCGCGGGCTCGCGGCGGCGCTCATGCTCGGCGCGGACGGGGCCTGGATCGGCACCCGCCTGGTCGCCACCGACGAATCCGGCGCGCACGACGGATACAAGGAGCGCCTCGTCGCGGCGGGGCCCACGGCGACGGTGCGAACCTCGCTCTTCGGCCCGGAGACCCCGGCCTTCAACCCGATGCGGGTGCTGCGCAACCGTGTCGTCGACGAATTCCCCGAACCGCCGCCGGCCGACGCGCCGCGCCCGGTCATCGGCCGGACCAGTGTCGGCGGCCCCGAGATCGACATCCCCCGTTTCGCCAGCCTGGTGCCGATGCGCGGCGTCACCACCGGTGACCTCGAGGAGATGCCGCTGCTCGCCGGGCAGGGCGTCGGTCTGATCGACGCGGTGAAGAGCGCCGCCTCCCTGATCGCCGACATCACCGCCCAGGCCATGGAGGTCATCGCCCGCCACAGCCAGGACTGACGCCGGGCAGCCGCGGATTCGAACACCTGTTCGTCTGACATGCCCGGGACGCTACACCGGAGGGCCGACAGGAAATCGAGTTGTCCACAGCGCGCGGGGCGGCGAAGTTGTCCACAGCCCCCGGGCGGCGGGGCGCGCGGGTTTGTAGGGTGCGGGCATGGACGAGATCACGGCGCTGATCATGGAGGACCACCACACGTTCCGGGTGGGGTTCGCACGGCTCGACGATGCCCAGGGTGAGGAGCAGTTGCGGGCGCTCTGGGAACCGCTCGCGCTCCACCTCGACATCCACGCGGAAGCCGAGGAGGAGATCCTCTACCCGCACCTGCTGACCGACAGCGGCGGTGAGGAAGCGGAGGAGGAGACCGACGACGCGATCCGGGACCACAACAAGATCCGGGACGGGATCGTCGAGGCGTCGAAGCATCCGGTCGGGTCGGACGGCTGGTGGGCCGGGGTCTGGCAGGCGCGCACCGAGAACAGCGAGCACCTGGCCGAGGAGGAGGACGAGGTGCTGCCCGACTTCCGCAAGCACGCGAGCATGGAGTTGCGCATCGAGCTCGGGGCCAGGTGGCTGCGGTTCTTCGCCGAGCACCCGCAGGGCAAGGGGCTCGACTTCCACAACAAGGACCCGAAGCGCTACATCGCCGAGCACGAGCAGGACTGACAGAAACCTGCGCGCCGGCCGCACTCCGTCGGCTGGTCGCCAGAGGTGTCTCCGACGCGGTGATGCACCTCTGGCGGCCGGCCCCGCGCTGCCGGCCGGCCGCCACAGGTGTTTCCGATGGGGCGAACACCCCTGAGCACCAGCCGGAGGATGCCGGCTGGTGCTCCACGAGTGCGCAGTCAGCCGGTCAGTTGCGGGTGGCGGCGAAGACGATCAGGGCGACGAGGGCGAACGGGATCACCAGGCCCACCCAGGTGAGCGGGCGTTCCAGCAGGCGCGGGCCCGGGTCCGCCGGCGGGTGGCTGGTGCCGTACGGGTTGGGCTGCGGCGGCGCGAGGGCGGCGACCTTGCCGCGGCGGATGAGGTTCATCAGGACGGTGAAGGGGGTGATGATGAACGAGCCGTAGCCGTACCAGCCCTGGACCAGGGTGCGCGAGGTCATGTGCCGGAAGACGCCGAGCCCGCAGTCGCGGCAGAACGGGCCCTCGCTGCTGAGGAACCGCATCAGCACGATCATGCCCTGGTGGCCGCGGAACTTGACCTGCGCGGCCGGGATGGAGCCGCAGAACCGGCAGGGCAGGACGCCTTCCGGAGCGTAGGCAGGCTGGGCTCCGGGGGCGGGCTGACCGGCGTACGGCGGCGGGAACGTGCTCTGCCCCGGGGCCGCGCCCGGGTAAGCGGGCTGACCCGAGGCCGGGTACGCGGCCGGCTGGCCGGGATGGGCAGACGCAGGCTGACCGGGGTAAGGAGCGTGCTGACCGGGGTAGGCCCCAGGCGCGGGCTGACCGGGGTAACCGCCAGGAGCAGGCTGGGCGGGGTAGGCGCCAGGAGCGTGCTGACCGGGGTAAGTGCCGGGAGCGGCCTGACCGGCGTAACCGCCAGCAGCGGGCTGGGCGGGGTAGGCGCCGGGCGCGGGCTGGCCGGGGTAGGACCCAGGCGCCGGATAGGCGGGCGCGGTCGGGTCGGGGGTCGCGCCACCCCACGGAGTCGGCTGCGGCTGGGACATGGTCACCTCATGGCGAGAAAACTGCGAAGAACCTGTGAGCGCGTCAGGGTACTGGTTGATCAGTGATTCCCGCTGCCCCCCATCAGGGTGCCTCTCCCGCGACTATCGGGGTGCCTCCCCCGCGACTGTCGAGGTGCCAGCCCCGCGACCCGGTTACTTCGCGCCGAGCCAGTCGCTGATCAGGTCGATCGTCCGCACCCCGGCCTCGGTGAACGGCTCGTTGAGCGTCCCGTGCGCCGCCCCCGGCAGCAGGTGCACACTGGTCTCGGCCCCGGCCGCGCGCAACTGCTCGGCGTAGAGCTCCCCCGAACGCCGCAACGTGTCCGCCTCGCAGTTGACGATCAGGGTCGGCGGCGTGCCGACCAGGTCCCCGACGCCGGGGAACGCGTACGGATCGGTCAGTCCCGCGGCCCCCGCGTAGTGCACGCTCAGGTCGTGGATCCACTCCGGTGAGAAGTACACGGCGTCCCGTCTCGCGCGGATCGCGGCCAGCCCGGCCTGGTCCCACCCGGTCAGCTCGGGGTGCACGCCGGGATAGGCGAGCACGACCGACGCCGGTGGGCGGCCCTGCCCGTCACGCAGGCGTTTCGCGACGCCCGCGGCCAGGCTGCCGCCCGCGCTCGCCCCGCCCAGGTGCATCTTCGCGGCCGGCACTCCCATCCGGTCGGGGTGGTTGACCGCCCACGACCATCCGGCCAGCACGTCGTCGGACGCCGCGGGGTAGGTCACCCCGTGCAGCGCCTTGCGGTAGTCGAGCGTCAGCACCGGAATCCCCCGCGCGGCCAGCATCAGCCCGGTCCAGTGCGACTCGGCCATCTCCAGGTCGCCCCAGACGAACGCGCCGCCGTGCACCCACACCAGCGCCGCCGGGGCGTCCTGCCCGGGCCTGCGGTAGAGCCGGGCCGGGACCGCGTCGATCGCGGGGTCGGTCACCTCCACGTCCGACAGCGCCGGGTAGCGCGCGATCAGCTCCGCGTGGGTCGGGCCGGAGTTCGGCATGTTCCCGGCGATCTCCAGTATCCGCACGAAGTCCGCGACCGGCGGCAGATCGCCCGAGCCGGCGCCGTCGAGGACGGCCCGCCGGACGGGGCGGGGCAGTCGCCGCAGGGCCTTCATCGCGTACCCCATGACGGTGGCCCTGGTCCTGAGGTGGGTGTCAGACATGGCCACCATCTTCCACGGCGCGACCGTCGGCAGTGGGCTGCGACACCTGCGACGCGCGCGGTTCACCGCCTCCGGCGGGCTAGGGTCGACGGGTGGACGTGACGCTGGAACATCGCTTCGCCGACGAGCTGCCGGAGATGGCGATCCCGTGGGCCGCCGAGCAGACGCCCGACCCCCGCCTCCTGGTCCTGGACGAGGACGTGGCCGCCGAGCTCGGCGTCGACCCGTCGCGGCTGACGGTCGGCCTGCTCACCGGCACCGAGGTGCCCGAGGGTGCGAAGCCGGTCGCGCAGGCCTACGCCGGTCACCAGTTCGGGGGCTATTCTCCCCGGCTCGGCGACGGCCGGGCCCTGCTGCTCGGGGAGATCAACGGGCGCGACCTGCATCTCAAGGGCTCCGGCCGCACCCCCTTCGCCCGTGGCGGCGACGGCCTGGCCGGGATCGGCCCGATGCTGCGGGAGTTCATCGTCAGCAAGGGCATGCACGCGCTCGGCATCCCGACGACACGTTCGCTCGCCGTGGTCGCCACCGGCCGCAAGGTGCTGCGGGAGCAGCCGCAGCCGGGCGCGGTCCTGGCCCGGGTCGCCGCCAGCCATCTGCGGGTGGGCAGCTTCCAGTTCGCCCGCGCGACGGGTGACGCCGAGCTGCTGCGGCGGCTCGCCGACCACGCGATCGACCGGCACTATCCGGCGCTGAAAGGTGACTACCTGGGCTTCTACGACGCGGTGGTGGACGCTCAGGCCTCGCTGATCGCGAAGTGGATGCTGGTCGGGTTCGTGCACGGGGTGATGAACACCGACAACATGACGATTTCCGGCGAGACCATCGACTACGGGCCGTGCGCGTTCATGGAGGCCGTCGATCCGGCCGCGGTCTTCAGCTCGATCGACACCGGCGGGCGGTATGCGTTCGGCAATCAGCCCGGCATCGCCCAGTGGAACCTGGCCCGGCTCGCCGAGGCGCTGCTCCCGCTCCTGCACGAGGACGAGGAGCAGGCGATCCCGCTGGCCGTGGCGTCGCTGGAGCGGTTCGCGCCCCGGTTCGACGCCGCGTGGACCGTGGGCATGCGCGACAAGCTGGGCCTCGCCGAGGACCCGCCGGCCGAGCTGACGACCGAGCTCGCCGAGCTGCTGCGCGCCGGGAAGATCGACTACACGACCTTCTTCCGTACGTTGTCGGAGGCGGCCCGTGGCAACGCCGGCCTCACGCGGGCCCTCTTCGACGACCCGGCCGCCTTCGACGCCTGGCTCCCGCGCTGGCAGTCCCTGAGCCCGGACGCCGAGCGGATGGATCGCGTGAATCCGATCTACATCCCGCGCAACCACCTGGTCGAGGAGGCCCTTGCCGCGGCGGTCGACGACGACCTGGACCCGTTGCACCGCCTGGTCGACGCGATCTCGGACCCGTTCCACGAGCGCCGCGGCCTGGCCCGTTACGCCGAGCCCGCACCGGGCGACTTCGGACCGTACCGGACGTTCTGCGGCACATGATCAGCCCACGGTCACCGTGATCGTGGCCCATCCGGTCGCGTCGATCACCGTGACCAGCGGACCCGATCCGGGCCGGATCGCGGCCGCGAACAGTTCCGCGGCCGCGATCCCGGAGCCCGCCGCGACGATCCCGTCGATCGCGGCGCGCAAACCGTCTCGCATCAGCTCTTCGGCATCAGGACGGAGTCGATGATGTAGACGTTGGCGTTCGCCGTCTGCACGTTGCCGCAGATCACCGACGCCTTGTCGGTGCCGACCGTGAAGCTCTCGCCGCTGCCGGCGACCATCAGCTCCTGCCCCTGCAGCGTCTTGTGGGTGCCGGCCAGGTCCGCCGGGGTGAGCTTGCCGGGCACCACGTGGTAGGTGAGGATGCTGGTCAGCGTCTTCTTGTCGGCGAGCACCTTGTCGAGCGTGGCCTTCGGGATCTTGGCGAACGCGTCGTTGGTCGGCGCGAAGACCGTGATCCCGTCGGCGGAGTTGAGCGAGTCGACCAGGCCGGCCTTCTTGACCGCCGTGACCAGGGTGGACAGCAGCGGGTTGCCGGAGGCCGCGGTCGCCACCGGGACCTTCGCCATCGCCTCGAAGCTGCCGGCGTTGGCCGGGTCGGCGGGCACCGCGGCGCAGCCGGTCCCGAAGTTGGCCATCGAGTCCATCGGGGCGGCCGAGCTGGGCGCCGCCGCGGCGGAGGTCATCGTCGGTGCCGGCGCGGCCGCCGTCCCGCTGCCACTGTCGTCGGAGTCGCTGCCGCAGGCCGACAGCGAGATCGCGAAGAGGGTGGCGGCGGTCAGGGCGGTGAACTTCGTTGCACGCATCGTTCTTACCTCCATCATCGGGACTTTCATGAAGGATTCGGAGCGAAGCGTGCAGCGGATTGGTGCGATCTCAAACAATCTTGAGATCGGCCAGCATCGGGTCCGTGGGCACGCGCGAGCCACCGGCCGGCTCGGCGGTGACGCCCACGTCGGACGCCGACGGCATGTGATCGATCACCTTCACGACCGACGTCTGGCCGACCGCGAGGACACCCTCGTCGACCGGTTTCGTCGCGTGGACCGTCCACAGCTGGAAGACCCGGCCGCCGGTGGGCGGGGCGTCGGCGATCAGCGAGACGACCCCCGCGTCCCGCAGGCGGGAGTACGCGATGGTGACCCGGCCGCCGCCGTCCAACTGCTGGGTGCGCACCGTGAGATCGGGCGACGCGAGGATGCTGTTGACCCGCTCCTGCTCGGCGCGGGTCGCGGCGGCGCTCGCCTGAGCATCCCGTACGCGCTGATCCTGAATCTGATAGGCGGCCGTGCCCGCCCCCGCGGCCGCGAGCACGACGGCGGCCGCGACAGCCACCAGACGGCGGCGACGGCCGGCCGGCGCCACGACCGGCTTCGCAGCGCGCGGCGGGAGCTGCCGCGTCTTCCTGATCTCGTCGAGCACGTTGTCGCGCAGCCGCGGCGGAGGCACCGACCAGGTGCCGCCGGCCAGCCGGACCGCGGCCTCACGCAGCTCGCCGACCTCGCCACGGCAGGCGTCGCACTCGCTCAGGTGCCGGTCGAAGGCGGCCCGTTCCAGGTCGTCGACGGCGTCCAGCACGTACGCGCCGGCCAGCGCGTGAATGTCCGCGATCATGCCGCCACCCCCGCTCCCAGGCAGTCCCGCAATCGGATCAGGCCGTCCCGCATCCGCGTCTTGACCGTCGCCACCGGCGTGCCGAGCAGCTCCGCGACCTGCGGATACGAGTAGCCCTGGTAGTACGCCAGGGTGACCGACTGCCGCTGCAACTCGGTCAGATCGTCCAGGCAGCGCCGGACCTGCTGACGTTCCAGGCGGCCGGACACCTCGTCGGCCACCGAATCGTACGGCGTGTCGATCGCTGCCGCCCCGGCCCGCATCGTGCGAGCGGCGGCGGTCTGCTCGGCACGAACCCGGTCCACGGCCCGGCGATGCGCGATCGTGAACACCCACGCCGTCGCCGACCCGGATGCCGGATCGAAGCGCGCCGCGGTCCGCCACACCTCCACCAGCACCTCCTGCGCGACCTCCTCGGCCAGCGCGGGATCCTTCAACATGCGCCGGATCAGGCCGTAGACGCGCGGCGCGACCAGGTCGTAGAGCCGGGCGAAAGCCGGCTCGTCGCCGCGCGCCACCGCCCGCAGCAGTTCGTCGGCGTCCGGCGGCGCTGTCGGCACCGGTGTCAGATGATCGGGCCGGCGCCCCGTGCCACGTTCCGCCATTGCGTCCGCCCTTCGCTGCACGTGTTCCTCCGAACCGGGATTCGGAGCGGCCGGGCGAGCGGATGGGTCGGATCGCCGAAAACTTCTGCCGGTACCCTGCCGGGATGATCATCGCAGGAAATGTGCTGACCGGGATCGTTGCGCTCATCCACGTCTACATCCTGGTGCTGGAGATGTTCCTGTGGACCAAGCCGCGGGGATACAAGGCGTTCGGGCTGACGCCGGAGTTCGCCCAGCAGACCAAGACGCTCGGGTTCAACCAGGGCCTCTACAACGGCTTCCTGGCCGCGGGGCTGATCTGGGGTCTGATCGCCGGCGGCGACACCGGCTTCGCGGCTAAGATCTTCTTCCTGGTGTGCGTGGCCGTGGCGGGGATCGTCGGCGCGCTCACCGCGAGCAGGCGCATCCTCTACGTGCAGACGGTCCCGGCTGTGCTCGCCCTGATCTTCGTGCTCCTCGGTCACTGACTTCCGCTCTGGCCGATGCGTCGGACGCCGCTCCGCGTCTCAGGGGCTATCGGTCACTGCCCGGGACGCGGTAGTGCAGGTGGACGACGCCGTTCTCGAATCGGCGCTCATCGAGGAGCTGCAGTTCGGCGCGTACGCCGGTCGGCAGCCCTGGCTTACCCCCGCCCAGCAGGACGGGCAGGACAACCAACCGGCACTCGTCGACCAGCCCGGCCCGGAAAGCCCGCCCCGCGAGGTCGGCACCGCCGATGGTGAGATCACTGCTGGCCGCGGCCTTCAGCTCACGTACCGCGGCGGGGTCGAAACGGCGTTCGAGCCGGGTGCCGGCCGTTGACACCGCGGCGAGGGTCGTGGAGTACACGACCTTGCTCGCTGCCTGCCAGGCGCCTGTTCTACGAACGACCCGCGGCAGATCCGACACCGTGCCGGAAACGTCCTCGCCACCCGTGACCGCGAAGCGCCCATGGCCCACCGAGATCGCTCGACCGGAGGGCGTCGCGTCGGCCGCGGCCGGGCACGGAAACAGGTCCGGCGTTGGCTCGTCAGCCGGAGTCGATCGTTGAGGGCCGCCATGCGTGAGCCGACCTCGGCTAGCAACCAGGAGGCGGAATGAAGGGGGCGGACACACCCCTTCCCATCTCTAACCTATAGCAGACCCGGGGGCTTGCGGCAAGGCCCGGGTGGTCCGGCACAATCGCTCAGTCAACGCTGTGAGCTGCAAAAATGGGGGAACCAGAGTGCGTGTGGTGCTGTCGGCGTACGACTCTCGGGGCGGCGTCGAACCACTGATCGGCCTGGCGGTGCGGCTACGGGGGCTCGGCGCGGAGGTCACGGTCTGCGCGCCGCCGGACGAGGTGCCGCTGCGCGGGGTGCCGTTCGTGCCGGTCGGGATGTCGCCGCGGGAGCTGATGCGCGGCCCGGTCACCGGGACGATCCGGGATCGTGCGGGTGCGCTGATCGCCGACCAGTTCGCGAAGCTCCCGGCCGTCCTGGAGGGCGCGGACGTGCTGGTGGCGTGCGGGATCCTGCCGTCGGTCGCCGGGGCGCGGTCGGTCGCGGAGATGCTGAACATCCCGTACGTCTATGCGGCTTTTCAACCGAATTCTCTGCCGTCGCCGCATCACCGGCCGATCGCGCGGCCCGGTCATCCGCTGGACCCGGCGGTCACCGACAACCGCGTGCTGTGGGAGCAGGACGCTACGGCCGCGAACGAGCTGTTCCGCGACGTGCTCAACGCCGAACGGGCCCGGCACGGCCTGCCCGAGGTCAAGGATGTCCGCGACCACGGTTTCACCGATCTGCCCTGGCTGGCGACCGATTCGCTGCTGGGACCGTGGCTCGAGCCCGCCGATCTGGAGGTGGTCCAGACGGGCACGTGGATCCTGCCCGACGAGGGTGACCTGCCCGACGAGGTCGAGGCATTCCTCGATCAAGAGCCACTTCCGGTGTACGTCGGTTTCGGCAGCATGCCGGTCGCGGAAGAGCTCGCCCGGGCCGCCGTCGACGCGGCCCGCGCCCAGGGCCACCCGGTGATCCTCTCCGCGGGCTGGGCCGGGCTCGACGCCGAGGATTGCCTGGTCGTCGGCGAGATCAGCCACCCGGCCCTGTTCAAGCGGGTCGCCGCGGTCGTGCACCACGGCGGTTCCGGCACCACGCACACCGCGGCCCGGGCCGGCGTCCCGCAGGTGATCGTCCCGCACGGCGGTGACCAGCCGTACTGGGCGGAGCGGGTCACCGCCCTGGGCATCGGCGCCACCGGTGAGTCCGTCGCTGACGCGCTGAAGGTGGCCATGGCCCCGGAGACCGCCGCGCACGCCGCCGCCGTGGCCGCCGCGATGTACCCCGACGGTGCCGCCGTCGCCGCCGAGATGCTGATCGAGGAGTTCCGCCCGTGACCGTCTTTGATCTGCGCAACCACCCGGCGAAGGACGACCCGGACCAGATCGGCGAGGACGAGAAGCACTTCGTCGCGATGGCGGAGAGCCTGGCCCGGTCCATCGCCGAGCTCGAACAACGCCTGGAGATCGAACGCAAGGCCCCGGCCGGCAAGGGCCGTCAGGCCGTCGACCGGGACGACGCCGTGCACCGGATCAGCGCTCGGCTGCGTACGCTGCGCCGGTTCAGCCTGGACCTGTGTCTCGGGCGGATGGTCCACGAGTCGGGCGAGACGGTCTACATCGGGCGGCTCGGGCTGACCGACGGCGAGGGCGGGCGACTGCTCGTCGACTGGCGGTCGCCGGCCGCCGAGCCGTTCTTCGGTGCGACCCACGCCAACCCGGACGGGCTGGTCAGCCGGCGGCGGTACCGGTGGCTGGAGGGGCGGATCACCGACTACTGGGACGAGGTGTTCACGGCCGACGGGCTCCGGGCCAGTGCGGCGCTCGACGACCAGTCGGCGTTCATCGCCAGCCTCGGCGCGAGCCGGTCACCGCGGATGCGCGACGTGCTCGGCACGATCCAGGCCGACCAGGACGCGATCATCCGGGCCGGGTCGCGCGGCACCCTCGTGGTGGACGGTGGACCGGGCACCGGCAAGACCGTGGTGGCCCTGCACCGGACGGCATACCTGCTCTACTCCGACCCACGCCTGGGTGCCCGCCGCGGCGGGGTGCTCTTCGTCGGCCCCCATGAGCCCTACCTCGCGTACGTCGCGGATGTCCTGCCCTCTCTCGGTGAGGAGGACGTGCAGACCTGCACGCTACGGGACCTGCTCGCCGAGGGCGCGACAGCGGTGCCCGAGCAGGATCCGGAGGCGGCTCGGCTCAAGTCGTCGGCGCGGCTGGTCCGGGCGATGGAGACGGCCGTGCGGTTCTACGAGGAGCCGCCGGCGAAGGCGACGACCGTCGAGACCCGGGACGGGGACGTGACCGTCACCGCGCGGGACTGGGCGGCGGCGTTCGAGGCGGCCGACGGCATCCCGCACAACGAGGCGCGCGACGAGATCTGGGACGAGCTGCTCGCGATCATCGAGGAGCCCGGCGGGCGGGAGCTGCGGGCGGCGCTGAACCGGGCGTGGCCGATCCTGGACGCCGCCGACATCGTCGCGGACCTCTGGTCGGTGCCGGCCTACCTGCGGAAGGTCGCGCCCTGGCTGAGCGTCGACGAGATCCGCACCCTGCAGCGGGACGATCCGCGGGCGTGGACGGTGGCCGACCTGCCGCTGCTCGACGCGGTCCGGCAGCGGCTCGGCGACGCCTCGGTCTCCGCACGCAAACGCCGGCAGAAGGCCGCGACCGCCACCGCCCGCAAGGACATGGACCGGGTCGTCGAGGACCTGATCGCGTCCAACGAGTACGACGACGGCGAAGGCCTGATGACCATGCTCCGCCAGCAGGACCTGCGCGAGGTCCTCGACGAGGGCAGCACTGTGCCGAAAACCGACCCGGATCTGCTCGCCGGCCCGTTCGCGCACATCGTCGTCGACGAGGCGCAGGAGCTGACCGACGCCGAGTGGCAGATGCTGCTGCTGCGCTGCCCGTCGCGCAGCTTCACCGTGGTCGGCGACCGGGCGCAGGCGCGGCACGGCTTCACCGAGGCGTGGGAGGACCGGCTGCGGCGGGTCGGGCTGGACCAGGTGACCATCTCGTCGCTGACGATCAACTACCGTACGCCCGCCGAGGTGATGGCCGAGGCCGAGCCGGTCATCCGGGCCGCGCTCCCCGACGCGAACGTTCCCACCTCGATCCGCACCAGCGGGGTTCCGGTCGTACACGCGGCGCTTTCCTCGCTGGAGACCATGCTCGACGCATGGCTGTCGGAGAACGCCGAGGGCATCGCCTGCGTCATCGGCCATCCGTCGTTCCGGGAGCGCGACCGGGTCCGCTCGCTCACGCCCACGCTGGCCAAGGGCCTGGAGTTCGACCTGGTGATCCTGATCGACCCGGACCGCTTCGGCGAGGGCATCGAGGGGGCGGTGGACCGCTACGTCGCCATGACGCGTGCGACGCAACGACTGGTCATCCTCACTTCCACTACGGAAGGTAGCGCTGGTACGTCTTCTTGATCAGGGAGTTGAAGGCGTAGCCCCACAGGCGAGTGCCGCGGAAGGTCCAGACCCGGCCGGCGGTCACGTCGACCACGGCCGGCTGGGCCATCACCGCGAAACCGCCCGACCCCAGGCTGTAGGACTTCTGCGTGACGGCGACGGCCGCCTCGTCCACCCCGGTCGCTACCAGGATCGGCAGGACGATCACGCCGGACTGCATGCCACGCCACTGGCCCTTGCGATCGGTGGCGAGCGTGACCGCCGCGTCGGTGAAGCCGCGCAGGATCGGCTCGGTCACGTGGTCGGCGGTGTCCACGACGGTGAAGACGTGCTGCTTCGTCAATGCCTTGATCTTGGACTTGTAGCCGACCAGAACGGTCCGGTCGCCCAGCTTCTCGTGCGTCACCGTGCACCCGTCGGCGACGAGCCGCTCCTGGAGCCCCTGGACGTAACCGTTCACCTCAGTCATTGCTGGACCTCGCCACCTTTCGCTGCCACCACCGAATGACCACGAGATACCGCGGTGCCCCCAGCACGGCGGCCAGGAAATAGAAACACACTGCCGCCAGCATGAGGAAGATCAAGAAGGGGCCTACCAGGCGGATGCCGGCGGCATAGAGCTGCCAGCCGGCACCAGCGGCCTTGCCGTAGGTGCAGGTGTCGCCAGGCTTGTCGCCACAAGCTTCCCGCAGGTCGACCGACCGGCCGACGTCCTCCTTCGACACGATCGACCGGTCCACCACCGCCTCGACATCACCCCGGTCTGTCGTCGCCACCCGGATGTGGCAGACCCACCAGTAGCCCAGCCCCATGTCGCTGACCGGACCGACCCGCTCGCAACTCTGGACAGTCGCCCGGATCGACCGCTCGGCCGGGCCTGTCGCCCCGATCGAGTAGGTACCCGAATAGAAGCTCAACAGCGTAGTCCCGACGAGCATCGTCGCGTAGGCCAGAACCAGCCCGCCGAAGCCTTGGGCCAGCTTGACGAGCCGCCAGCCGACCGAACCTCGCCGTTGCCACGCCGACCGCTCCCGAGCTTCGAAGCCCCGGGAGCGGTCGCCGTTGTTGGTGTCACTTGTCACTAGCCACCGAATGATCCTTCTGCAAGAGCCTTAGGCAACAGCCAAGGCTCATCGTCGCGTTTGTCCGAACGCCAGCACTGCGGTTCCGGGACTCAGCGAAAGGTCGACGTCGGCCCAGCCGTCGCTGCGACGGGCGCGCTGCGGCACCACCGCCGACTCGAAGCGCAGGTGCCCGTCAGGCTGAGCGACCACCTGGGAGAACTCGTTCCGGCTGGCGTCAACCGCGACCGGTTGTGCACAACTGACCGCCAGCCGACGGGCAGAGGCCTCGTCATCGCACGCGGCAACGGCCGGGCCGGTCAATGCCGGAGCGACGAGCCCGGCGGCTATCAAAACCACTGCTCCGCGGGCAGCAAGGACCTACGCCACATCGTATCCCCCGTTTTCGATCTAGCGGCGCGGGTCAGATTAAGATACGTATCAATACAGCGCTAGCCCTTGCGGAAGAACGCGGCCGGAGCGGCGGCTTTGTCGCTAGTCTGTCCGATTTAGATCGCCGCGGTTCCGCGTCTTTTTGCCCCCGCCGAGGACACTCCTCGCGAACATTGACGACGTGTAGTCCACCGTCCACGAATACAAGGCCCGGGCCTGGCTCGGTGCGCGTGACCGTACCCCAACCCCGTCGAGCGGGCTCCTATAGTGACGCGGTGCTCGAGGGACTGGACGAGGTCGATTGGTCGGCGTATCACGCACCAGGTGGCGCTCGACGTGCCGGACTCCCGGTGCGTGCGCCCCGAGGACATCCCGGACGTCGCTCCCTCCGCGCCGGAGCACGTCGGCGGGCCGGACTCGCTCGCCTACGTGATGTACACGTCGGGGTCCACCGGCCGCCCCAAGGGCGTCCGGGTGCCGCACCGCCAGCTCACCAACTGGCTCAGCGCCCTGGAGGCGCGGGTGCCGTTCGAAGCCGGCGAGGTCGTGGGCCAGAAGACCACCGCCGTCTTCGCGGTCGGCGTCAAGGAGCTGTTCGCGGGCCTGCTCAACGGCTGCCCCCAGGTGGTCCTCGCCGACCCGGTGGTACGGGACACGCCGGCCTTCGCGGACGCGCTGGCCGAGCACCGTGTCACCCGCCTCAACCTCGTCCCGTCGCACCTGGCCGGTCTCCTGGAGCACCTGCGGGCGAGTGGGAAACGGCTGCCGGCACTGAGGATCTGCGTCACCGCCGGTGAGCCGCTCCCGGGCAGCCTCGTCGTCGCGTTCCGTGAACTGCTCCCGGGAGCCCGCCTTCTCAACAACTACGGCTGCACCGAACTCAACGACATCAGCTACTACGACACCGCCGGGTTCGGCGGGGACGACGGGTTCGTGCCGATCGGGACGCCGATCGCCAACACCAGGGTCTACGTGCTGGATCGGCACGGCCGCCTGGTGCCGGACGGCGTTCCGGGTGAGCTGCACGTCGCCTCGGCCGGCATCCCCGACGGCTATCACGGCCGCGACGACCTGACCGCCGAGCGCTTCGTTCCCAACCCGTTCGGCGACTGGCCGAGCGACCACCTCTACAACACCGGCGACGTCGTCAGGCACCTTCCGGACGGCACGCTCGACTTCATCGGCCGCTGGGACTTCCAGGTGAAGGTGCGTGGCTTCCGCGTCGAGGTGCGCCAGGTCGAGAAGGTGATGGGCGACTTCGACGGGATCGGGGCCCGCGCGGTCGTGGGTCAGGGCGACCGCCTCGTCGCCTTCTACACCAGCCGGCCGGGCCGGACCGTCGACGGTGCGCGGCTCCGCGCGTTCCTGCACGACAGGCTGCCCGCCTACCTCGTAGCGGACGTGCTCGTCCCGCTCGACGCGATGCCGGCGCTGCCCAACGGCAAGCTCGACCGGCGCGCGCTGCTCGGCCTGCACGCCCGGCAGGGCCCCGGCGACGACCACGAACCTCCGGCCGGGGCGACCGAGCGTGCCCTCGCCGACATCTGGGCCCTGATCGTCAACGTGCCGGTCGCCCACCTCGGCCGCCGGACGCACTTCTTCGACATCGGCGGGCACTCGCTCTCGGCCATGCGGGTGCTCGCGAGGATCAAGGAGGAGTTCGGGGTGGAGGTCGGCCTGTCCGAGCTGTTCGACGCGCCCCGGCTCGACACGGTCGCCGCGACCATCGACCGCAAGATCGAGCGCCGCCGGTCGGACGGACCGACGCCGGCGCGGACTCCGGCACCGCAGCCGAGGATCACCGGCTCCGGGCTCCTGGCGGACAAGGTGGTGCTGGTCACCGGCGGCAGCCGCGGCATCGGGCTCGCCACCGCGCTGCTGGTCGCCTCGCACGGCGCCAAGGTGGCCGTCAACTACCGCACCGGCGAGGCGGATGCGCGGCGCGCCAAGGACCTGATCGAGGCCCAGGGCGGCGTCGCCGAGGTCTTCCGCGCCGACGTGACGTGCCCGGACGAGGTCGGCGCCATGGTCGCGGCGGTGACGGACCGTTTCGGGCGCATCGACGTCCTGGTGGCCAACGCCCACATGCCGTACCGGCAGGGGCCCGTTCTGGATCTCGACTGGGCCGACCTGGAACGCAAGGTGAACGACGAGCTCAAAGCGGTGTTCCATCCGTGCCGGGCCGTCGCGCCGGGCATGCTGGAGCGCCGGAGCGGCAGCATCATCGCCCTCTCCGGCACCGTGTCGAAGCAGAGCGACAACGGCTCTGTCGCCCAGAGCACGGCCAAGGCCGCGGTGGACGCCCTCGTGCGGTCCCTCGCGGCCGAGTTCGGCCCCCGTGGCGTTCGGGTCAACACGGTCGCTCCCGGGGTCACGCTGACCGACGCGGCCCTGGGGATGACGGCCACGGCCAGGGAGGACGCCGCCGCCCGGTCACCGATGCGGCGCAACGCCCTGCCCGAGGACGTCGCCGGCGCCGTGCTCTTCCTCGCCAGCGACCTGGCGCGGTTCATGACCGGCGCCTACCTGCCGGTCGACGGCGGCTCCACCACGGTGTAGCAGTCCATCGCCTGCGTTCCAGGCTGCTCATGGTCATACCTGGGCGAGGTCGGAGGCCTTCCGGGGGTCGGTCAGCAGCAGGCCGAGCAGCAGGGCGGGGATCGGGGTCAGGCAGAGCAGGGCGAAGACGCCTTCGGGGCCGTGGTGCTGGGCCGTCAGGCCGAACAGCGGCGCGAAGAGGCCGCCGATGCTGACGCCCAGGCCGAGGGTCACGCCGGCGGCGGTGCCGGGGCGGGACGGCAGGTAGTCCTGTCCGAGTTTGACCAGCACCGCGAACGGGACGTTCAGGGCGGCGCCGGCCAGCGCCGCGAAGATCAACGGCAGGATCGGGCCGCTGGTGAAGGCCAGTCCGACGAGCGCCGGCAATCCGGCGAGGGCACCCCATTGGACGGTACGGACGGTGCCCACCCGATCCGCGATCCGCCCGCCGAGCAGCGTCCCGGCCACTCCCCCGACCAGGAACACGGCCAGTGCCACGCCGGCCAGGCCGCGGCTGGTGTGCAGGTGGCGCAGCCAGTAGAGCTCGATGAACGTGTTCACCCCGAAGAACGCCGCCGACCGCACCACCTCGATCCCGGTGAGCGCCAGGAACGGCCGCCATTGATCAGGGCCTGTCCGCTGCGGAACGGCGGCGGACGCGGCGAGCCGGTGACGACGCAGCAGGAAGCCCGCGATGATCAGCGCCGGGATCACGAACAGCGCTGTCGACGGCACGCCGAAGTGCACGAGGACCGGGGTGGCCAGCACCGGAGCCAGGAAGAAGCCGACGCTTCCGCCGGCTGCGAAGACGCTCATCGCGCCGGTGCTGTCACCGGCCGCGACCCGGGCGGCACGGCCGGCCGCCGGGTGGAACATCGCCACGCCGAGCCCGGACAGCAGGATCAGCGTCCAGACCGCCGGATACCAGCCGCCGGCCAGTCCGGAGAGCCCGAATCCGAGCCCGGCGAGCGCCACCCCGGCCGCGGCGAGCCAGTCCAGCCGGTACTTGTCGACGAGAACGCCGATGAACGGCTGCGGGATCGAGCTGCCGAGCGCCGCCGCAAGGGTCAGGCCGGAGATCGCGACGTAGCTGTAGCCGTGATCGAGGACGAAGTACGGAACGGTGGCCGGGACCAGGCCCTGGTACAGGTCGTCGACGGCGTGCGCGGTGCCCCACAACCGCATCCGCCGCCAGGTCGAGTCACTCATGGCTCCCAGAATCGCCAGATCGATGGGTGCGGGCTTCCGATATTCTGCCGAGTTGTGTCAGTAGAACGCCAAGTCCTGACCGGCCCGACGATCCGCCCGCTGGGTCATCGGGAGCGGATCGAATGGCACGATCACGCCGTCCACCAATTGGTGTACCCCCTGCATGGAGTCCTGCAGGTGCACACCGGGCGCGGCCTATGGGTCGTGCCGCCGAATCGCGCGGTCTGGATCCCGGCCGAGGTGCCGCACGCCCATCAGGCGAACGGGCCGACCGAGATGCGCTCGATCATCTTCCCGGCGGGGACCAAAGCTCTGGCCGATCCGTCCGTGCTGGTCGTCGGGCCGCTGCTGCGCGAGGTGATCCGCACGCTCAGTGATGACGACGATTTGAGCGCGGACCATCGTCACCACCTGGAGCAGGTGGCGCTGCACCAGCTGCGCCGGGCCGAGGCGCTGCCGCTGATGCTGCCCACACCGAGCGACCCGCGGCTGGTCGCGCTCTGCGACCTGCTCGCGGCCGATCCGGCCGACCAGCGCTCGCTGCACGAGCTGGGCCGGCAGGTCGGCGCCGCGGAACGTACGCTCAGCAGGCTCTTCCGCGCCGAAACGGGCGTCACCTTCCCGCAGTGGCGCGCCCAGCTCCGCCTGCACCACGCGTTGAGCCTGCTCGCCGCGGGCCACTCCGTCACCCGCGTGGCCATGGACTGCGGTTTCCGTACTCCCAGCGCATTCATCGAAGCGTTCCGTAATCATTTCGGCACTTCTCCCGGACGGTACCTAACCGGTTAAGAAACGTGGTAGAAAGGCACGCCCAAGATCGGGGGATTGATGTCTGAGGCACTCATTGTCTGCGAGAGTCTGGTCCGCATCTATCAGACCGGGTCCATCGAGGTGCAGGCTCTTCAAGGGCTTGACCTGGTCGTGAACCGGGGCGAGATGGTCGCGGTGGTGGGCGCTTCGGGGAGCGGGAAGTCGACGCTGCTGTCGATCCTGGCCGGGATCGACGCGCCGACCGCCGGCAAGGCCCGCGTCGAGCAGTGGGATCTGCTCGCGATGTCGCGCTCCGACCGGGTTCGTTACCGGCGGCAGACCGTCGGATTCGTGCGGCAGCAGACCGCCAGCAATCTGGTGCCCTATCTGACGTCGCGACAGGTCGTCGACCTGCCGATGACGGCCGCGCGGAAACCGGCGAAAGAGCGCAGGGAACGTACCGACGAATTGCTTGAGGCTCTCGGGGTCGCCCAGTGCGCCGACCGGAAACCGAGCGAGATGTCCGGCGGGCAGCAGCAGCGCGTGGCGATCGCGGTCGCGCTGGCGAACCGGCCGCACGTGCTCTTCGCCGACGAGCCGACCGGCGAACTGGACACCGCGACCTCGTCGGAGGTGTTCGAGGCCTTGCGGGACGTCAATCAGCGGTACGGCGTGACGGTCGTCGTCGTCACGCACGATGCCGCGGTGAGCGGGCAGGTCGAGCGGACCGTGGCGATCCGTGACGGCCGGACCAGCAGCGAGGTGCTGCGCCGCACGGCGACCAACGAGGACGGCGACACCCACGTGATCGCCGAGGAGTACGCCGTCATGGACCGGGCCGGTCGCGTCCAGATCCCCCGCGAGTACCGCGACACGCTCGAGCTGACCAACCGCGTCCGGCTCGCGCTGGAGTCCGACCACGTGCAAATCCATCCGGATCGGAACGGCAAATGACCGACCCCATTGTTTCCGTACGGGGAATCGAGCGCACGTTCGGCAGCGGGCCGACCGCCGTCCACGCCCTGCGTGACATCTCCTTCGACATCGAACCCGGCACGATGGTGGCGCTGGTCGGCCGTTCCGGGTCGGGAAAGACGACGCTGCTGAACGTGATCGGCGGCCTGGACCGCGCCGACGCGGGAACCGTCGTGGTCGACGGCGACGACATCACCACGATGGACGAGGACGGCCTGTCGCAGTTGCGGCGTGACAAGGTGTCGTACGTGTTCCAGACGTTCGGCCTGATCCCGGTGCTGTCCGCCGCGGAGAACGTCGGCGCGCCGCTGCGGCTGGCCCGGACCCCGGCCGCGGACCGGGAGAAACGGGTGCGGCTGCTGCTCGAGCTGGTCGGGCTCACCGATCACGCCGAGCAGCGCCCGACCGAGCTCTCCGGCGGCCAGCAGCAGCGCGTCGCGATCGCCCGCGCGCTGGCCGCGTCACCGCGATTGCTGATCGCCGACGAGCCGACCGGCCAGCTCGACGCGGAGACCGGCCGCTCGGTGATGGCGCTGCTGCGCGGCGTCGTCGAGTCCGAGGGCGTCACCGCGCTCGTCTCCACCCACGACCCGGTGATGATGGCCCTGGCCGACCGGGTGATCCAGATCAGCGACGGGCGGCTGCACGAGTGATCTCCCTGCTGCTGCGCCGGGCGCGCGCCCAATGGCCGGTGCTCGCCGCGCTGCTCGCCGTCGTCACGCTCGGCGCGACCCTGCTCGGGGTGTGCGCGCTGCTGGTCACCCGCACCGCGCCGGTCGCGCTCTCGGTCGCCGCCCAGCAGAGCGACCCGCAGCGGATGGCCGTCACGGCGTACACGTCGGCGATCGCCGGCAAGGACGCGCGGGCCGTCACCGACGCGACCCGCTCGATCCTGGCCGGGGCCCTCGCGCCGTTCCCGTCGACCAGCGCGGCCCGCGCGTCGTCGGTGATGCGGGAGCTGCCCGGCCGCGACGACAAGGCACAGGCCTACCTGTCCGGCGTCGAGGATCTGCCGGACCGGGCCGCGCTGGTCACCGGGCGCTGGCCGAAGGCGGGCGCCGACCCGCGCCGGCCCGAGACCGTGCTGCTGGAGCCGACCGCGAAGCTGCTGCGCCTGACCGTGGGCAGCCGGGTGCGCCTCAAGGCGGTCGCGATCGGTGACGCGCCGGCGCCCGCCGTCGACCTGACCGTGGTCGGGATCGCGCGGCCCGCGCCGGGCGCCGGCTGGGACCGGGACCTGCTCGACGGCGCCGGGTTCGACCCGAACCACAACGACGGCACCTCGCTGCGGGAGTTCCCGGCGTACGGGCCGTTCCTCGTCGACCTGGGCGATCTGCTCGGCGGCGGCTCGTCGCTGCTGCGAATGGAGATCACCGCCCGGCCGAGCCTGGACAGCGCCACCCCGGCCCGGCTGAACACGGCGGCACGCAACGTGCTCGGCGCGGACGCACGGCTGACCGGGACCCTGGGGGAACGGGCGCAGTTCACCCGGGTCGCCTCCGATCTGCCGTACACGCTGAACGCCGCCCGCAACCAGCAGGACGTCACCCAGGCGGCGGTGCTCGCCGTGGCCGTGCTCGGGACCATGCTGACCGCGGCCGCGCTCGCCCTCGCCGGACGGCTCACGGCCGGGCTGCGCTCCTCCGAGACCGCGCTGCTGTCCGCGCTCGGGACCAGCCGGGTGCAGCTCGCGGTCACCGCGGCGCTGGAGGCGGGGCTGATCACGCTGGTGTCGGCGGCGGTGGCCGTACCCGGATCGTCGCTTCTGCATTCCGCGCTGAGCCATCTCGAGCCGATGGCCGGCGCCCGGCTGACCACCGGCCCGCAGGTGTCGGGCACGCAGCTCGTCACCGTCCTGGCCGGCGCCCTGATCCTGACCGTGGTGCTCACCCTGACCGCGTTGCGCGCCGAGGCCCCGCACGGCGTGCGCGGGCGTCGGGAACTGCTCGCCCGGTCCGGCGCCGACCTGCTGCTGGTCGCGTTCGCCGGGCTCGGCTGGTGGCAGCTGCACGCCCGGCGCACCGAGGCCGACGTGCTGCAGGTCCTCGCGCCCGGCCTGCTCCTGGCCGCCGGCGCCGCGCTCGCCCTGCGACTGGTCCCGCCGGCGCTGCGGCTCGCCGACCGGATGGCCGCCCGCTCGGACGGCCTGCCGCTGCCACTGGCCGCGTTCGAGGCGGCGCGGCGTCCGCAGGCCGCCGCGGCCGGGCTGCTGATCTGCCTGGCCGCCGCGACCGGCACGTTCGGTGTGGCGCTGGCTGCCACCTGGGACAGGTCGCAACACGACCAGGCCGACCTGTCCGTCGGCACCGACCTGGCGCTGACCCTGACCACGCCGCCGGTCGCCGGGCAGGGCACCGCGATCGCCCGGGCCACCGGCGCGCGCGTGGTCAGCCCTGCCACCGACCGCGGGATCGCCGTCGGCCAGTGGCTCGGCGGCTCCGACGAAACTCCCCGGCTGGTCGCGACCGACACCACGCACGCCGGTGAGCTGCTGCGCGGGCGGCTGCCGTCCGGGCAGGACTGGGCGTCGGCGACGCGCGGGCTGGCCCCGGCGAACCCGGTCACCGGCATCCCGGTCACCGCCGGCGCCACCCTGACAGTGACCGGGACCGCGACCGGGCCGATCCCGGTGCGGGTCGCCCCGCAGTTGCTCCTGCAGGACCCGGCCGGTTTGCGCTCGCTGTGCGCGGGCGCGCCGATCGAGCTGGACGGCAGGGCGCACCGGATCACCGGCTGCGCGCCGGTCGACGGGGTGCGCCTGGTGGCGGTGGCTCTGCCGGTCGACTACGACTTCAGCTACCTGGTGGACGTCGTGCGCAGCGACTTCACCGTGACGCTCGGCCTGCCCGGCGCGGCCGGGGACGTCAGCGGCTGGAAGACGTTCGCGGCGCAGGAGACCGGCCAGCTCAGCGGGGCGGCCATGACCGCGACCGGCAACAGGCTGACGATGAGCGGGACGGCGCTGCTCAATGGCGGTCCGACTACCGCGCTGAACCTGATCACGACGGCGTTCCAGGCGCCCGCGGCGGTGCCGGTGGTGGTGTCGCGGCAGTTCGCCGACGCCCTCAGCGTCTCCGCCGGGTCGGCTCTCGACCTGACCGTCGGCACCACCATCGTGCCCGCGAAGGTCACCGGGATCGTGCCGGCCGTTCCCGGCGCGGCGCGCTCCCCGGGCGTCCTGGCCGACATCGACGCGCTGTCCCGGGTGCTGACCGCGCACGGCGACCTGACCTACCCGGCCGACGCCTGGTGGGCCGGCTCGCCCAGCAGCGCCGACCTGGCCGAGCTGCATCTCGGCAACGCGACGACCCGGGCCGGGGAGACCCAGCGGCTGACCTCCGGCCCGCTCAACGCCGGGCTGCCCGCCGTGCTGCGGCTGCTCGTTCCGGCCGCTGTCCTGCTGCTGCTCGCCGGGGTGCTCCTGCACGTCACGCACGACCTGCGGGACCGCGCGGTGGAGGTGGCGCGGCTGCGCGGCCTGGGCATGACCGGCCGGGAGATCCGCACGACGCTGCTCGGCCAGCACGCTGCGATCCTGCTCCCGCTGCTGATGGCGGGAACCCTCGTCGGCGGCCTGGCGACAGTGGTCGTCGCACCCCTGCTGATCCGCTCCGAGACCGGCGCGACGCCCGTCCCGTCGGTCCTCCCGTCCTGGCCCTGGCCGGCCGAACTGCTGCTGATCGCCCTGCTCGTCGCCGGGTGCACGCTGGCGGCCGGCGCGGTCGCCACCGTCCAGGCCCGCCGCGCCGGCGCGGCCCAACTCCGGGTGGTCTCATGATCCGGCCCGCACTGCACTGGCCCAGCGTCCGCGGGCGGGCCCGTGCCGACGCCGGGCCGCTGCTGCTGTCCGCCCTGGTCGTCGTCGTGGTCACGATTCTGGGCGGGTCCGTGCCCGTGCTGCTGCGGACCACCGCCGACAAGGCCGTGCAAGAGGCCGTCCGGCAGTCCGGGGACGACGCCGACGTGCAGGTCCAGGCGCGCTGGGAATGGGATGACGGGCCGGACGGCGGACGGCTGCGGACCCCGGACTCCGCGGGGGCTCTCCACGACCTGCGGGACCGCTCGCTGGACAAGCTCGGGGCGCTGCGATCGGTGCTGCTGCCGCCGGTCGAGTACACCGAGAGCCCGTACCTGAAGATCCTCGACGGCACCGAGCCGCGCAGCTTCCGGATGAACTACCTGGCCGGGCCGAGCGGACCCGCGGTCACCTGGGTCTCCGGCACCGCCCCGAAGGCCACCTCCGACGAGCCCGACCTGGAAGTGCCGTTCAACGCGCCGCCGTGGCCGGTGCAGGTCGGCCTCTCCGAGACGTCGGCGAAGACGCTGGGGGTCGGTCCCGGCGACCGGATCAAGATCGAGGACGTCAACCACACCCCCAAGGACGTACGGGTGAGCGGCGTCTTCCGGCCCGTCGACCCGGACGCGGCGGAGTGGCGGGCGGCGCCCTGGCTGCTCCAGCCCGTGTACGGGCAGGACGGCGCGGGAATCACCCGGTTCGGCGGGCTGCTGTCGGCGCAGTCGCTGCCCGACGCCCGCCTCGCGTTCAGCCAGGACGAGATGCCGCGCATCATCCGGTTCAGCCCCGACCCGAGCCTGCTCACCCTGGACTCGGCGAACCGGATCGTCTCCGCCGTGATCGCGCTCAAGGCATCGTCCACCACGTCGTCCGGCGACCGGTCCCTGGAGGAGCAGTGGTCCACCCAGCTGGACTTCGTGCTGCGTGACGTGCAGGACCAGATCGACGCCGCCACGGCACAGGCCTCGGTGCTGCTCACCGCGGTGATCGTGGTGGCGGTGCTGATCCTGCTCCTGGCCGCGCAACTGCTGGTGGCGCGACGTGCCCCGGCCCTGACCGTGGCCCGGCAGCGCGGGGCGTCGCTGACCTCGCTCGGCCTCGAGCTGCTGCTCGAATCGGCGCTGGTCACGGTGATCTCGGCGGCCGCCGGGGTGCTCGTCTGCGTGCTGGTCGCCGGCGGCGTCTCCTGGGGCTGGCTGCTGCCGGTCGGGCTGGCCGCGATCCTCGCCGGGCCGGCGTTCGGGGTGGCCGCGGCGTACCGGGCCACCCGGGATCGGCGGGTCCCGGCCAACCGGAGCGCCCGCAAGATCGGTGAGCGGACCGCGGCGCTGCGCCGGCTGACCCTGGAAGCGGCCGTGCTCGCCGCCGCGGCGGTCGCGCTGACGCTGCTCCGGCAGCACGGGGTGTTGCCGTCCGCGGGCGGGACCGTGCTGCTGCCCGCTGCCGCTCCGGCCCTGGGCGTGCTGACCGGAGCGGTCGTGATGCTGCGACTGCTGCCGCTGGTCACCGGGTTGACGCTGCGGCAGGCGCTGCGGTCGACACGGCCGCTCGCGGTGTTCGGAGCCGCCCGCGCCGCTGTGGTCTCCAGCCGGGCGTTGCCGGTGCTCGCCCTGGTCACCGCTGGCGGGCTGGCCTCGTTCGCGCTGACCGTGACCAGCACCACCGATCGAGGGCTCACCGACGGGGCCTGGCGGTCGGTCGGCGCTGACGCCCGTCTCCAGGTCGCCAACGAGGGACTCGCCAAGGTCCCCGCGATGGTGAAACAGATCGCCGGCTCGCCCGGGGTGCACCACGCCGTTGCCGGGCAGGTCCAGGATCAGGCGCCGGTGGTCGTGGGCGACACCTCCCGGCCCGCGCGGCTGGTCATCGTCGACAGTGCCGCGTATCGCGAACTGCTCGCCGACACCCCCCTCCCCCAACTGCCCGAGCTGCCCGGCGCCTCCGGTCCCGCCGTTCCGGCTCTCGTCCGATACGCCGACGGGGACGTCCACCCCGGCGACCAGCTCCGGTTGTCCCGGAAAGGCGCGCCGGCGCTGACGTTCACGGCGGTGGGGACGGCTCCCCCGGTGGACGGCGCGCAGGACGTGGTGCTGGTCGACGCGGCGGCGATGACCGCGACCGGGTACACCGTCGAACCGGACACCGTCTGGATCACCGGCCCGGGTGCCGCCGCGGCGTCCGCAGGCCGCGACGCGCTGGTGACCCTGCGGCAGCCGCTGGAGGACAGCCGGCGCTCGGCGGCGCTGGTCACCGGGTTGATCCGGCTCGCCTGGGCGACCGCGGGAACGCTGCTCGCCCTGGGGCTGCTCGGGTTCGCGCTCGGCGCGGCGGCTGGGGCGCCCGCACGGTGGCAGACCCTGAGCCGCTTGCGGACCCTGGGCCTGCGCACCGGCGAGGCCCGGCGGGTCGCGGCCGGGGAACTGCTGCCGCTCGCCCTGGTGGCAGCCGTCGTCGGGCCGTTGCTCGGGGTGCTGTTCGCCCGGGTGACGCTGGGGCCGCTGGCGTTGCGGCTGCTGACCGGTCAGTCGGAGAACCCGGTTCTGGTTCTGCCCTGGCTGATGATCGGTGTGGTCGGGGTGTTGTTCCTGGTGATGGTGGTCGTGGTGGTGTCAGCGGAGGCGGCGGCCCGACGACGGCGCCGGCTGAGCGAGGTCCTGCGGGTCGGGGGCGCGTGACCGTTTCCGGTCACCGTCCTCGCCGCGCCCGGGCACTTCCGGTCCTGACCGCGCTCGGCCGTTTTCCGGTCCTCGCCGCGCCGGGCACTTCGGTCCTCACCGCGCCCCGGCCACTTGCGGCCCTCGCCGCGCTTGGTCGCTTACGGTCGCGCCCGGCCGCTTCCGGTCACGGTCATCGCCGCGGCGCACGGCCGCTGCTGGTGCGGTGGCTTGCCAGGCGGCCCCCGCCAAGACACCCATGACGTCCAGCCGACGCAACTCGGCTGGTGCTCACGGGTGCCACTACCCGCTGAAACACCCATGACGTCCAGCCGACGGAACTCGGCTGGGGCTCACAGCTGTCAAACGGCCCGAAGGCAACCCTCAGCGCCAGCCGACGAAAGCCAGCTGGTGCTCATGGCTGTCAAACAGCCTGGAAGCAACCCTGAGCACCAGCCGGGGTGGGCGCGCCGCGGCTGGGCGGTGATCACGACGTACCCGCGGAGCAACCGCAACCGGAGACGGCCGCGCGCGGCGGCAGGAACCGCAACCGGAAGCGCGGGCCGCCTGGCGAGCACCGCAACCAGCAGCGGATCCCAAGCGGCGGCCGCAAGATCACCGGAGTGCGACGCCGCCCAAAAGCACCGCGACCATTACCGGACCGGGCGGCGCGGGGCGGGCGCGGGGCGGCGCGGGGCGGCGCGGGGCGGCGCGGGGCGGCGCGGGGCGGCGCGGGGCGGCGCGGCGCGGGCGTGGCGCGGGCGTGGCGCGGGGCGGCGCGGGCGTGGCGCGGGGCGG
>NZ_BOMH01000063.1 GCF_016862095.1 Actinoplanes cyaneus | reverse complement strand
GTGGCGCGGGCGTGGCGCGGGGCGGCGCGGGCGTGGCGCGGGGCGGCGCGGCGCGGGCGTGGCGCGGGGCGGCGCGGCGCGGGCGTGGCGGCGCGGCGCGGGGCGGGGCGGGGCGGGGCGTACCGGGAGATTGTTTTGCAGCGTTGCAAAAGCGTCTTGACTTGCGACATGTGATCGTTAACATGGGGGAAATCGAATCGACGTCGATAAGTATCAATGCTCACGCGTCGGCACCCATCCCCGCGCCGGACGTGAGGAACCCGTCCCCGGCGGCTGCCCGATTCCCCGATCGCAGCCGCACTCTCCCGGAAGGCGAATCCCCCATGACGTCTCGCTTCCGCACACTGATCCTGACCGGTGTCACCGGACTCCTCGCCGTGACCGCCGGCGCTTACGGCCTACGCCCGGCCGAGGCCGCGTCCTACCCCAATCCCGGTGTCGTGACCGGCTCGACCGGCGCGCACGACCCGTCGATCGTGAAGAGGCCCACCGGAGGGTATCTTCTCGCGACGACCGGTGACGGCATCACGTTGAAGACCTCGCCGGACCGGACGGCGTTCACCGACGCCGGCAAGGCTTTTCCGAACGGCACCCCGTGGGCCAGCACGTACACCGGCGGCAGTGCCAATCTGTGGGCGCCGGACATCTCGTACCACAATGGCAAGTATCTGATGTATTACGCGGCGTCGACGTTCGGCTCCAGCCGGTCGGCGATCTTCCTGGCGCAGTCGACCACCGGCACGGCCGGGAGCTGGACCAATTCGGGGCTGGTGATCGAGTCGACGACCAGCAGCAACTGGAATGCGATCGACCCCAATCTGACCGTCACCGCCTCCGGCGAATGGTGGCTCACCTTCGGGTCGTTCTGGTCCGGGATCAAGATGGTGAAGATCAATCCGTCGACCGGCAAACGGGCCGATTCCACGATGTACAACGTGGCCGAGCGGTTCGTGAACAGCAAATCGGTCGAGGCGCCGTTCGTGTTCCAGCACGGCGGCTACTACTACCTTTTCATGTCTTTCGACTTCTGCTGCCAGGGCGCTTCCAGCACGTACCGGGTGATGGTGGCCCGGTCGACCTCGATCACCGGACCCTACCGGGATCGTGCCGGGACGCTGGCGACCGCCGGTGGCGGGACGGAGATCCTGGCGACGCACGGAAGCATCTACGGTCCCGGGCATCCGGCCGTGTTCAGCGACAGTGACGCGGATGTGCTGGCCTATCACTACTACACGTCGTCCGGGGCGGCGAAGCTCGGCATCAACCTGATCGGCTGGGACTCGTCGGCCTGGCCCTACGTCTACTAGATCACCGGGCCTGTCCCGGGCCCCCCACCGGCGGCTCCGAACCCGAATCGGAGCCGCCGGTTCGTACGCGTTTGACTCGTCACTCACCATGGGCAAGGTCGGGATGTCGATGGGGAGGAACGCGTGGACACTCAGGACCTGATCGCGGCAATCGTCTTCGGCGCGGTCATCGGGGTGGTGGCCCGGATCGTGCTGCCTGGCCGGCAGAACATCGGGCTGATCGCGACAGTGCTGGTCGGCATGGGCGCCGCTGTCGCCGGCACGTGGGTGTCGTCGCGCTACGACGTGCACAGCAGCCACTTGTTCACGGTGACCGGGCGGACGTTCGACTGGGCCGTCGTCGGCGTGCAGGCCGGCATCGCGGTGGTCGGCGTCGCGATCGCGGCGGTTCTGGCGAAGACGTTCTCGACCGACCGGGACTGATCACCGGCCACGGCACGGAATCGGGTTACCGTGTCACCGTGGCCGAGACCTTGAAGCTGACCCTGACGCTGGAATCGCGTGGCCCGGCCGGGGCGTTCCTGCTCTCCGACGAGCAGGTCGCCGCGGTCGGCGGCGGCAAGAAGGCGTTCCCGGTGCGGGTGACCGTGAACGAGGTGACGCTGCCGCTGCGCCTGGCCCGCATGGGCGGGGAGAACATGATCGGCTTGGCCAAGGCGGCACGGGCTAAGGCCAACGTCGAGATCGGTTCGGCGTACGCCGTGACGATCGCCGCCGAGGCCGCCGAACGCACCGTGGAAACGCCGCCGGACCTGGCGACGGCGCTCGCCGGGGACGACGAGGCGAAGACCGCGTACGACGCGCTGGCGTACTCGCATCGCAAGGAGTTCGTCCGCTGGATCACCGAGGCCAAGCGCGACACGACCCGGGCCGACCGGGTCGCCAAGACGCTGGAGATGCTGCGCGCCGGCGAGCACCGCTGACCCTCACATCGCGGCTGTGGCCAGGTCCTGGACGACGGCGAGGACGGCGGCGGCCACCGCCGGGGCCCGGCCGACCGGGTGACGGGACGGCCGGGCGCGTTCGGGCAGCTCGGCCATCACCTTGAGCAGCAGCGGCTCGACCTCGGCCCGGGTGCCGCGCAGCAGAGCGCCGTGCAGGCCCAGCGCGGAGACCAGGCCGCACAGGCAGTCGGCGTCCGGGGTGGGCTGGTCGCGGCCGTCCATGCGGTAACCGACCTTGGCGCGCACCCGGACGGCGACGCCCTCGTCGGCGATCTCGTACTCCTTCTTGCGCCACCGCCGTGCGGGCAGTTCCACGATCAGTCCGCGGTGGACGAGGGCGGCAGTGGTGCGTTCGTACAGGCCGGGCGCCGCGGACCGGATGAGCGCCGGCAGCGCCGGGCCGGGCGTCCTGGCCATGATGATCGCGAGGACGTCGTCGGTGACCGGGTCACCGGTGCTCTCGCGCTGGTGCCAGTCCGGCACGACGGTCCCGGACTCGATCGTCACCCGTTCGGCGATGAGCAGGTCCATCACCGTGGCGCCGGCCAGGCCGGCGGCGAGGGCCGGCACGTGCAGGCGGGGTTTCATGTGCCGGGTCTCGTCGTGAGCGAGGACGAAGAACTGCTCACGGACGAGGACCGGGTCGAGTCCGGGGCGTCGCACTTGTGCTCTCAGCCGTTCCGTAGCCGTTCGTGCACGCCGCCGTAGGCGACAGTGCCGGGCAGGTACCTCTTGTCGATGGCCGCGCTCATCACGTACTGCGGGTCGACGACGTTGCCGGCCCGCGCGCTGGTCGTCTGGGAGACGAGCTGGTACGCGTCGAGCAGGTCCAGCCCGGTCAGCGACGCGACGTGGCGCACGAGATCGTCCTGGCTGATCCGGAACGCGTCCTCCAGCGGCCGCGCGGCGCCGAGCGAGACGAGCTGGTCGTCGGTCTCCAGCCGCGGGGTGCCGGTCGGAACGCCCTTGATCACGTCGACCACGACGGTCACGTCCATGGCGACCTCCACGGCCACGCCGCACACCTCGCCGTCGCCCTGCCGCGCGTGCCCGTCGCCGAGCGCGAGCAGCGCCCCGGGCACGTTGACCCCCAGGTAGAGCGTGGCGCCCGGGCCGAGCAGCGGCGTGTCGAGGTTGCCGCCGTGCACGTCGGGGACGATCGTCTGGCGGACCTCGTTCGCGGCCGGCGCGACGCCCACGGTGCCGAGCATCGGGGCGAGCGGCAGGTCGACGGTGAAGTCGCTGCGGCGGGCCCGGTAGCGCACGGTCTGCGCGTCCAGGTCGATGTCGTAGAGCCACACCCGCTCTTCGAGCGGTTCCTGGAGGGTACGGGTGTAGCCGGTCGACGTGAGCGCGCCGAAGTGCGGGAACGTCGAGGAGATGCCGAAGCTCGACGCCGGGGTCAGCGACACGACGTGCACCGCGAGGGTGTCCCCCGGCTCGGCGCCCTCGACGTGCAGCGGGCCGGTGACCGGGTTCAGGTACGGGAACTCGCACACCTGGCTGGGCAGGTCGTCGACGGTGCGCACCTTGCCGCCGAAGCAGTCGAGCGTGCGCAGGGTGATCGGCGCGCCCGGCTTGACGGCCGCGATCGCCTCCCGCCCGCCGAACGTGTATCCGTACTGCCCCGGGTCGGCCGGGATGTGGATCGGGTCAGACATTCTCCACCGCCTTGGGGGTCGTGGCCGGCTCGTCGTCGCCGGGCACCTCGGGCAGGCTCGGCTTGCGGCCGGTGGCGAGCAGCACGACCAGGATGACCGCGCCGACGCCGAGCCAGATCAGGCCGACGGTCTGCGCGAGCAGGCTACCGTTCCAGATCACCGCGATCAGGACGAGCGCGCCGACCGCCGGGACGACCACGTTGCGCAGGACGCCGCCCTGCCGGCCGTTCTTGACCCACTCCCAGATGACGCAGACGTGCAGCACCACGAACGCGATCATCGCGCCGAAGTTGACCAGGGCGCTCATCAGCGTGATGCCGTCGTCGCGCGTGGCCATCCACAGACCGATGACCAGCGAGACCGCGGCGGTGGCGAGGATCGCGTTGGTCGGCACCGAACGGGTCAGCGACACCCGGGAGAGGAACTTCGGGAGCTGTCCGTCGCGGGACATCGCCATCAGCAGGCGGCTGGTGGCCACCTGGGCGACCATGTTGTTCGCGATGCCCCAGGCCAGGGCGGTGGCGAGCGCGGTGAGCGTGCCCAGCCAGTGGCCGCCGGCGACCTCGGCCGCGTCGTAGAAGGCGGAGCCGGTCGCGTCGCCGTTGGCGATCAGGCCGGCCGGGTCGGGCACGAGCAGCGCGGCGACCCAGGTCTGCGCCACGAACAGCGCGGCGACCACCAGCAGCGACACGTACATGGCGCGGCGGATCGTGCGGGCGCCGTCGGCGGCGTCCTCGGCGAGCAGGCCGAGCGCGTCGAAGCCCAGGTAGGAGAGCATGCCGATGGAGACTCCACCGAGGATCAGCGACCAGGTGAAGCTGGTGCCGTTGTAGAACGGGTCGAGGCTGAAGCCCTGACCCTTGCCGTCGGCGAGCGCCTTCAACCCGTACCCCAGGAAGATGATCAGGATGACCAGCTCGGCCGCCAGGAAGATCCAGTTGAGCAGCTTGGTGGTCTTGATCCCGAGCACGTTGGTGACGGTGTTCGCCAGGACGAAGATGACCACCCAGGCCCAGACCGGGACGCTGCCCACGATCGAGTTCATCGCGGCGCCGGCGACCAGCGACAGCAGCAGCGGGATGCACACGTAGTCGAGCAGGATCGCCCAGCCGGTGAGGAAACCCGCGGCCGGGTCGATCGCGCGGCCCGCATAGCCGTAGACCGAGCCGGCCACCGGGTATTTCTGGACCATCACGCCGTACGAGGAAGCGGTGAGGATCATCGCGGCGGCACCGACCACGTAGGCGAGCGCGATCATGCCGCCACTGGCCTGGAAGACGCCGCCGAAGATGCCGAACGGCGCGATCACCACCATGAAGACCAGCCCGTAGGCGACCAGGTCGCGAATGCGCAGCTCACGTCGCAGTTGCTGCTGATATCCGAACTTGTCGATGGACATTGGCGCGGAAACACCTCTTCCCCGCGAGAGGTACGGACGCCGCAGATCCACAATGGACTGTGGCATGACAGTGACTCCGCGTGCATTGCGGAGAGCGAGGAAAGTAAATACCTAGATCACCCCGGCCGCAAGACCGCAACCGCAACTACCGAGGTTGCGTTCTTGTCATCCCGCCGAGGACTCCCGGAAACGCGACGTCAGAGGCTGCGGCGGCGCCACGGCCAGCGGGCGGGGCGGCGGTAGAGCTCGTTGAGCCGGTCGTCGACCACCGTGCGCACCCCGGCGAGCGCGATCACCAGCATCTCGCGCAACCCGGCACAGGTACGGCAGGGCTCCCGCTCGCACTCCTGCCGATGCTCCAGGGCCGTCATCACCAGGCGCTGCGCCAGCATGCCGGAAACGTGCGCGCGCTGCGCCCAGGCCGGCCGATCGTCGATGTGCGCGCGCCACTCCTCGACATCCTGATCGGTCACCCCGTACAGCTCAGCCGCCTTGCTGACCTGCGCCAACGAATTCTGAACATCAGCTTCGGCCACAGCGGACTCCTCGCGCCCTCGGAGCAACCAGAACCGAATCCTATCGCCCCCAGTGGACGGGCGGCGCCGGAGACGCCGCCCGCGCGATCAGCCGTAGATGTCGTCGACCCATTCCGGATGATCGATGAACGGGTTCCGGTTGTGCTGCCAGTGCTCGAAGATCGCGTCGTTCCGCCGCATCTCGGACGCGTCCGGCGGGTCCGCGTCGTTCCACGTCAGCAACGTCGAGATCCGCCCGTGGCGTGGCTCCGTGCTCCGGATGATCGTCCTGTTGTCGGGTTCCAGGTCCGGTCCGCCGTCGCCGCCCTCGTAGCGCACCGCCATGTAGAAGATCATCCGGGCGATGTCACCCTTCACTTCCTCCCGCGGTTCCCAGGAGTCCCGGTCGATTCCGCTTCTCGGCTCGGTCTTCGCGGGCCCGTCGCTCTCGTCGAAGTCGAGGTTGCTGCGCTCCCGGTTGATCGGCACCTTCGACGGGCGCAGGTGATGCACATCGGTCCCGGCCCCCGGGTCGATGCCGAAGTTGCCGTGGGACTTGGCCCAGACGTGCTCACGATTCCAATCCGTGTCGTCTGGGCCGTGCTGGCTCCAGGGAATGCTCTTCCTGGAATAGATGCAGATGACGTTCCCGGGTTTGGCCGGATCGCGGTCGGTGTCCTTGAGGATGTCCCAGACCTTCGGATACTTGAAGACCGTCACATTGGTCGAGATGATGTCGTGCAGCGCGTCCTTGAGCGCTGCCCCGTGCTTGCCCTGCGCCGCCGCGTAGTAGTTCACGGGCGGCGCGGCGGCCGCCGGTGCTTGCGGGACGGTCGAAGCGAACAGCCCCACCAGGACAGTTGTCGCGAGTACCCTCACCTGGTTCCCCCATCTTCGAGTTATCAGCAGCTCAGACGCTAGGAGCCGGAGCTCACCAGGCGTCCCGGAACGTCGCCGCTGTCCCTCGAACGGGCGGTTTAGCCGCAGGCCGCGTACACCCGTCGCCGATACGCGAAGAACGCCACCGCGACCAGCCACGCCCCACCGGCCGCCCCGGCGAGCCACAGCAACAGCCCGCCGTCCACGAACCGGTGTCCCACCTGTTCGACCGCCCATCTGCGCGCCTGACGCTTGCACGCCTGGAGGTCGCACGGCGCCTGCTCGGTGGTCACGGCCGGCTGTTCCAGCGCCAGCCGGGACGGCGTCTTCGGGTTCGCTGCCAGCCAGTCACGGAAGATCCGCCGCATCGCGAGGTGCCCGCGCTCGTTCGGGTGCAGGCTGGTGTGCGTCCAGTTCGTCGGGTTGAACCGCTCCTCGGCAAGCCCGTGCACCGACCGCAGGCCGATGAAGTTGATCCCGGGTCGCCCGCCGTTGCCCGGGTCGCACAGTTGCAGGTGGTCCTTGACCAGTGCGCCCTCCATCTCGCGCAGATAGTGGAATCCGAACTCGGCGGCCGTGTCGCTGATCTTCTGGTTCAGCTCGGTGGTGAACCGCCGGATGAACTCCCGTTCCGTCTCCGAGAACGCGACCTGGTCACAGTGCCCGTTGGCGGTGATGGGCTGCGGATACGGCACGACCACGACCGGTACGCCGGGAAATCTCTCATCGACCGCCCGGTAGGCCCTACGGAGTTCCTCCGGCAGTCGCTGGATCATCCCGTGCCAGAGGTTTTCGATCGCGGTGCAGTCCCGCGGGGCCAGGCAGGTCTGGGCAATCGTCGAGAAGCCCACGTCGTTGCCGCCCAGGCTCAGCACGACCATCCCGGGCCGGTAATGCCCGTACTCCGGGTCCTTGGCGTATTCCTTGTCCAGTTGCTCCTGGACCACGTCCGCCTGCTTGGCGCCGGCGCACGCCAGGAACTTCAAGCCGTCGAAGGTGGTCTCGTTCTTCGCGATCAGCACCGCCCAGGCGCTCGGCGCGCGGTTGCACCGCCTCCGCTCTTCGGCCGGTTCCTCGTAGAAGACCGAAGCGCCCTCCCCGGACATGTACGAGTCCCCGATCGCGACCAGCACATTACCGGCGTTCACTCCTGGCGACGGCAGATCCTTGGCCGGCAGTTCGGCGGGCATGACACCCATCAGGGCCACGCCCGCCGTCACGGCGACGATGTCGGCGTGGGTGGTGGACACCATCGCGATCATGAACAGGGCGAGCACGATCAGGACCGGGATCAGCCAGCTCGACCTCGACACCACCACGGCGATCCAGGCCGTCGCCGCGTACAGCACCGCCCCGCCGGCGCCCAGGCCCCACAACCACGGCGCGGCCTTCTCCTTGCCGCACAGCCATCGGATCACCGGCTCGGATCCGATGCCCATGCCCAGCGGGATCAGCCCGGCCGCCCCGGCCGCGAGCAGCACCGCGCCGACGATCCAGTGCATCCCGACGAGCAGCGTCGCGCCGGCCGCCGCCACCACCAGGCCCGCGAGCGTCAGCCAGATCCCCCAGTGCCGGATCGAGATCCTCCGGCCGAGAATCCCGATCGAGCAGGTCTGCCGCGCCTGGGTGACAGCCGATCCGGCCACCAGGTAGATCAGGACCGCGCCCCCGATGCGGGGCAGTCCGCGGTCCAGCCGCTCGGTGTCCCAGGTGAACGACAGCACGATCAGGGCGATCGCCACGGCGACCAGCACGGCCCCGACGCGGTACGGAATGACCCACTGCCTGCCGTCGAGGCTGTCCGCGTACTGACCGCGTACCCAGACCGCCGACACGGCGACGAAGATCGCGAACACCACCCAGACGGTCACCGCCGCCTGCCCCGACCGCGCGAACCCGAGCAGCGCCAGCAGGGCCACGCCGAACGTCAGCATCCGCCGCAACGCTCCACGTGCGTCGACCGCGGGGCGCGCCGCGACGACCCCACCCTGCTCCGAGGACGTCGATGTCGAGTTGATGAAAGGTGCCATGGGAACCACCCGCTGCCGACCGGCCGATATCGGGCTGACGGTCGCACCCTTCGGATCAGCCGGGGGCTTGTTTGCTGTTTTGTCAGTCCCCTCCCCCGGGCCTCAGGGGTGTCGCGGAGCTCCGACCCGGCTGCCTCGGCTGGTCGTGCGAGGTGCTTCCTGCTGCCTGACACACCCTTCACGGCCAGCCGGTCCACGCCGACCGTCCGGTTTCACGCCGGCCGGGAGAGGTGCGTCAAAGGACGGCGTCCGAGATCAGATCGCTGTCTGGGAGATGTGCTCGGCCGTACGCGAGGCCAGCGCCATGATCGTGATCATCGGGTTGGTGCCCGACGACGTCGGGAACGCCGACCCGTCCCCGATCCACACGCCGGGTGTGTCGTGCAGCTCCCCGCGCGTGTCGGCCACGCTGGTGGCCGGGTCGGCGCCCATTCGGCAACTGCCCATCTGGTGCGCCGAGAAGAGCACTGCCCCACCAGCCCGCAGCGGAACCTCCGACGCCCGGCCGATGAACGCCTCCAGGTCCTCACCGGCCGACCACGCCGGCACGCCGTGGCCGAGCATGCGGATGCCGCGCGCGCCGGCCGCGTGGTGCAGGCGGATCTGGGCTTCGACGGCGCGCCGGCTGCTGCGTACGTCAGTCTCGTCCTCGAGGGAATACCAGGCGGCCGTCTCACCGGAGTCGTCGACGGTGACGCGCCCGTGGCCGTGGTCGCGGACCAGTCCGATGAAGGACGCGTAACGGCGGTAGTCGGCCATCGCCTGTTTGTGCTCGGCGCCCGTGGTGAACGGCATCGAGGACGCGCCGAGCCCGGTCGTGTATTGCACGCTCTCCATCAGGAAGCCGTAACCGTCGTCGTCCGCGGCGAACTCGTCGACGAGTGCGGCCTGCGGCGGCCCCCACCAGCCTTTCATGTCCGTCTCGTAGTCACCGAGGGTGACCGTGCACGGGTGCAGCCGAAGGTACTCCCCCACCGCCGGCCCACCGATGCCCGAGCGCAGCAGCACTCCCGGCGTCTCCAGCGCGCCCGCGGCCACCACCACGATCGGCGCACGCACCGTCACCGTCGCCGAGGCCGTGCCGTCCTCGCGGGACCACCGGCCGACCACCCCGGCAGCGCGACCGTTCGCGGTCAGAATCCGCTCCACCCGGCATCCGTCGATCACCTGGGCGTCGTGCTGGGTGACGGCCGGCTCCAGGTAGACCTTGAGCGTCGACTGTTTCGCCCCGGACCAGTCGCCGAAGCCCAGACCCCCGGCGACCAGGGGATCATGCCGTTTCTCGTCCCAATTCCGGTACGCCGTGGCGAACGACCACCCGAGCGCCCGCGCACCGCGCCGCATCGCCTCGTGCGCGCGGTTGAACTCCGAGCACTGATCGGTCACGGACAGCTCGCGCCACACGGCGTCGAGGTGCTTGTCGAACGCCACGGTCGCCACGTCGGTCAGCCCGTGCTCGGCCCACTGACCGCGGACCCGGTCGGTGGTACGGAGGCAGTTCGTCCAGTTGATCACGGTGCCGCCGCCGAGGCCGGCGCCCGCCATCAGCGTGATGTTCTGGTCCGCCGTCGGCGTCGGCCCACCGCGCCGGTAGGACTGCTGGTAGGCGGCGAGCTCCAGGTGACGGAAGTCCGCTTCACTGCGATAGCGACCCGCTTCCAGGACGACGACGCGCGCGCCCGTCGCCGCGAGCCGCCCCGCGATCAGGCCGCCACCGGCCCCGGAGCCGATCACGACGACGTCGGCGTCCAGTTCGGTGTCCCCGTTCGGGCGCAGCGGTGTGATCGGCCGTTTCCCGGGCAGCGGCGGACGGGCGGCCGGGCCCGGATAGCCCAGCCGGCTCCAGTTCGGATTGCGCCCGGTGACGTCCGGCATGCCGTACGTCAGAAGGAGAATCAAGCTGGTCAGCGGGGCGGCGACGGGCCCCAGCGCGGCCAGGATCTGTTCCCGCTGCTGTTGCGACGCGGTCGCGAAACCCTGCGCGCCGAGCGCGTCGAGCAGGCCACCGAGGGCTTCCTGCTGGCCGGCGGGCATGGCCGCGATGGTGGCGAGCACGCCCAGGTCGGCGCCGACGTCAGTGGCGCGGCGCGACCAGAAGCCGTCGGCGTCGTCGGGATGGTCCATCGAGGGAACCACGGTGTCGCAGAGAAGCCGCAGCACCTGGGTCTGTTCAGGGGTCATGGAAGGTCCTCCTGCTTCGTCGGAGAAGGGCTTCGCATCAATGTACGACGATGAGTGCGCTGTGAACCCGCTGAGCGTCACGGCGGTACACACGGATGGAGCACTTCGCCGACAAAGGAGAACCGTCGATGCAACCGATCGCCGAGCAGCCGCCGGAAGACGTCACCAACCTCGCCCTGTCCCGCGGCCTCGGCCATCTCGTCGACAGCCGGAAACTGCCGAACCCGATGACCCGCGGCCTCGGCATGCTGCTGGCCGCGGGCGGTTCGATCGCCCTGCTCGTCCTGATCAGCTATCTGGCCAAGGACCAGGACGGCTTCTTCTGGGAGGTGCTGCACGTCGTCGGACTGTTCTTCTGCTTCGCCGCCGTCTTCCTGATCGTCGCCTCGATCCGCGTCTTCGTCGTCGGCGCGCAGTCGTTCCACGTCTTCACCAACGGTTTCGTGCATCGACGCAACGGCAAGGCCCGCGCGTACGGGTGGCAGGACGTCACCGAGCTCAAGCCGGTCCTCCAGACGCGCGGCGAGGACAAGGGCAAACTGGTGCACTACTCGCTCGTGCCGCGGCACGACAAGCCGATCGCCATCCCGGTCACCATCGTCGACGGCCGTGACACGTTCCTCGACAACCTAATGGGCCTGCTCCAGCACCACGGCATCCCGGTCACCTGACGCCACCTCGAGATCGCCGGGCCTGACGGTCAGGCGCCGGCCGCCAGCCCGGAGATCGATCGGGCATAGGCACGGCGCCGACCGTGCCGATTGCCGCCCGCGACACCTGGCCGGTGATCGCGACCGGAAGCCGGCGATCCCGACGGCGGGCCGCCGCGACGGCCGGCGACCTGCTCGCCGTCACCTGTATGTCCGACCACCCCGCGGATCCCGGCTGGGTGCCCGGCGGTCGGCGCGGCACGAGGCGGGTGCCTGATCAGGGGCGCAGCAGGGGTGGGTGCAGGAGGGTGGCCGGGCCGCGGCGGAACAGCTGGGCGGGGCGGCCGCGGTCGCGCGTGACGCTGTGGCCGGTCGGCTCGATGAAGCCGTCCGCCGACGTGACCTTGCGGTGGAAGTTGCGCGGGTCCAGGGTGGTGCGCCAGACCGTCTCGTAGACGTCGCGGAGATCGGCGACGGTGAACTCCGGCGGGCAGAAGGCCGTGGCGAGCGGCGTGTACTCCAGTTTGGCGCGTGCCCTCTCCAGGCCGTCGGCCAGGATGCGGTCGTGGTCGAACGCGAGCCCGGCCGCCCGGTCGACGGGGCGCCACTCGGCGCCGGCCGCGTCGCTGCCCGCGACGGGTGACGGCAGGTCGGGAACCATCGCCAAGTACGCCACGGTGACCACCCGTCCGCGCGGATCGCGCCCGGGCGTGCCGTAGGTGGCCAGTTGTTCGAGGTGGCCGGCGGACGGGTCCACCCCGGTCTCCTCGCGCAGCTCACGGGCCGCCGCCGCGCCCAGGTCCTCGTCGTCGTGGACGAAGCCGCCGGGCAGCGCCCACTGCCCACCGAACGGCTCGATGCCGCGCCGGATCAGCAGCACGTGCAGGGCGCTCTGCCGGATGGTCAGCAGCACGAGATCAACTGTGATGGCCGCCACGTTAATCGTCATGTTGACGATAATAACCACACCCTTTATCGTCATGGTGACGAAAAACGAAGGAAGGACCCCCCGATGGCCGACGTGAAACGCCGCCTGCACCTGCGTCACCTCCGCTCCGCCCCGACCAGCTGGGTCAGCTGGACCGTCCAGGGCAAGGCGAAGCGCTCCGGCACCGGCCTCGCTTTCTGGTACCGGCCGCTGACCGCGGTCCTGTCCGAGGTGCCGGTCGACGATCGGGAGCTGCCGCTGCTGTTCCACGCCCGCACCGAGGACTTCGCCGACGTGACAGTGCAGGCCACCGTGACGTACCGGTTCAGCGACCCGGCGGCGGCCGCGTCCCGGCTGGACTTCTCGATCGACCCGTACAAGGGCGTGTGGCGCGGGCAGCCGCTCGACCAGGTCGCCACGCTGCTCGCCGAACTGGCCCAGCAGCCCGCGCTCGACGTGCTCGCCCGGCTGCCCCTCGCCGACGCGCTGACCACCGGGATCGCCCCGGTCCGCCAGTCGGTCGCCGACGCTCTCGCCACCGACCCGCGGCTGGCCGAGACCGGCGTGACAGTGGTCAGCGCCCGGGTCGTCGCGCTGCGGCCGGAGCCGGAGCTCGAGCGCGCGCTGCAGACCCCGACCCGGGAGAAGGTGCAGCAGGACGCCGACCGGGCCACGTACGCCCGCCGGGCGCACGCCGTCCAGCAGGAGCGCTCGATCGCCGAGAACGAGCTGCAGAGCAAGATCGAGCTGGCCCGGCAGGAGCAGCACCTGGTCGAGCAGCACGGCGCGAACGCCCGCCGCGGCGCCGAGCTGGACGCCGAGTCGCAGCTGGTCACCGCGCAGGGCGAGGCCGAGCGGGCCCGGTTGAACGCGGCCGCCGAGGCGGACGCCGAGCGCCTGCGCGACGAGGCTCGCGCGGCCGGCGCCCGGGTCGTCGGTCTCGCCGAGGCAGAGGCCGAGGCGGCGCGGCTCGCCGCGTACCGTGACCTGCCGCCCGAGGTGCTGCAGTCGCTCGCGCTCAAGGAGCTGGCGCAGCACCTCCCGGCGATCGGCGAGCTGACCGTCACGCCGGACCTGCTGACCAAGCTGATCGGGCGCATCGGCTCATGAGCACCCTGTCTCCCCGCGTGGTGGTCGTGTCGCGGCGCAGCGAGCTCGACGAGCTGCTCGCCCGGCACGGCACCCGGGGCGCCGCCGCTTACTTCCTCAAGCAGCGCGGGCGCGATCTCGACGAGGTCACCGCCCGGCACGAGGCCCAGCGGCAGGCGCTGACCGAGGTCGGCGGGGCGGTCCCGGCCGACTGGCGTCGCGGCCACGTCGAGCGTACGGACCTGCCCCGCTTCCTGTTCGCCCCGGAGGACTGGGTGATCGCCGTCGGCCAGGACGGCCTGGTCGCGAACGTCGCGAAGTACCTCGACGGGCAGCCGGTGATCGGGGTCAACCCGGAGCCGGGCAGGAACCCGGGCGTGCTGGTGCGGCACCCCGCCTCGGCGGTCGGTGGCCTGCTCCGGAGCCGGCCGCGGATGCTGGAGCGCACGATGGTGGTCGCCCGGCTCGACGACGGGCAGGAGCTGCACGGCCTCAACGAGATCTACATCGGTCACGCCGGTCACCAGTCGGCCCGTTACGTGATCACCGCGCCCGATGGCGGCCGGGAGCGCCAGTCGTCGTCCGGTCTGATCGTCGGCACCGGCACCGGCGCGACCGGCTGGTGCGCGTCGATCGCGCGGGACCGGACGGCGGCCCCTGCCCTGCCGGGCCCGGCCGACGCGGCGCTCGGCTGGTTCGTCCGGGAGGCGTGGCCCTCCCCCGCCACCGGGGTCCGGCAGGTGAGCGGGCTGCTGACCCCCGGCCAGGAATTGGAGCTGACCAGCGAGAGCGAACGCCTCGTCGTCTTCGCCGACGGCCTGGAGTCCGACGCGCTGGAGCTGTCCTGGGGGCAGCGGGTGACGATCAGGATCGCTGATCGGCGGTTGCATCTCGTCTGACCTCCTCGACCGGGATGAGTGCCGCGGCGGCCAGGGGAAACGCGGCCACCACGGCGAAGCTGGACGCGAAGCCCCCGGCGCCGATGGCCACGGCCAGGACCGGCGGGACGGCCGCCGTCAGCACGTTCTGCCCGGTGGTCTGGATGCCGAGCGCCCGGCCGGCCCAGGCGGTGCCGGCGTACTCGGCGACGGCGGTGAAGGACAGGCCGTTGCTGCTGACCGCGACCACGCCGAGGAACAGCAGGACCGGAACCGCCAGCCCGGAGCCGGACGCCGCGGCGGCGGCAAGCGCGAGCATGCCCGCGCCGGTCGTGACCGCGATGATCCGCATCGGTCCCAGCCGGCTGCCGGTGCGGTCCGACCAGTAACCGGCGCCGAGCCGGCTGAGAGCCCCGAACACCTGCGCGCCGGCCAGCAGGTGCCCGGCGGCGAGCGGCGTCCAGCCCCGGGAGTCGGTGAGGAACACCAGCGCGAAGGTGGTGATGGTGAACTGCGGGATCACCAGCAGGGCGCTGGCGGCGTGCAGGCGCCACAGGTGCGGTGTCCGGTACGGCGACGGGCTCGGGTCCGGCGCGACCGGGCCCGCCGCGGCGACCGGCTCCGGGTCGCGGACCAGGACGAAGGCGGCGGTGGCCGCCGCCAGGAACAGCGCGGACAGGAACAGCAGGGCCATGTCGATGCCGTGGACGGCGATGGCCGGCAGCGTGGCGGCGGCCAGGGCCAGGCCCATCGGTCCCGCGCTCTGCCGGATGCCCATCGCCAGGGCCCGTTCGCGCCGCGCGAACCAGCCGAGGATCAACCGGCCGCTGGCCAGCACCGACGCGCCGGCCGCGCCGGAGAGCGCCAGGCACACCGCCAACGCCGTCGTGCCGTGGACCTGCCGGGCGACGAGAAGCACCAGACCGGCCGTGCCGAGGCCGGTGGAGAGCACGGCCCGCTCACCCCAGCGGTCGGCCGCGGCGCCCCAGGCGATGAGCGTGGCCGTCACCCCCACGGTCGGGCAGGCGACCAGCAGCCCTGTCTGCTCCAAGCTGTAGCCCTGGTCCCGGAACGCCGGGATCAGGTAGGCCAATCCGTACTGGGAGGTGCTGCCGGCCACCATCGCCAGCGTTCCGACCGTGAGCATGATCCAGCGCTTCATCGGCGGATCGTCTCCATCGGACGGGCCCGCAGCGCAACCGCCGCCGCCGGCATCGCGGCGATCAGCGCGACGACCGCGCAGGCCGCCGGTGCCGCGACCAGGGCCGGCCAGGGCAGGACGATCGCCGACCACACCGAGAGGGTCGCCAGGGCAGCCCAGATGCCGAGCAGATTGACCAGTGTCACGATCATGCCGAGGACCGTACCGACCGCCACCACGGTCAGCGTCTCGGCGGCCACCACCAGCAGGACCTGTGCTCTCGCCGCGCCGGCGAGCCTGAGCACGGCCAGGTCATGGGTACGTTCCGCGGTCGCCGCGAGCATCGTGACGGCGACGGCGATGCCGGTGTAGATCAGCGCGATACCGAGCACCACCAGGTAGCCGGCCCTGGTCTGCCGGTTGACGGCCGGCCGTTGTTCCGCCAGCCACTGCTCACGGGTCAGGACCGGCGCGCCGGAGTCCCGCAGGACGGCCCGGACGGCGACGGCGTCGCCCGTGGCGATCTCCAGCCGATCCACCGGCGCGCCGCCGGCGTTGCGCGCGGTCACGTAGACGCCGTTGCTGCCGGTGCCGGTCGCGAGCACGGCCACGATGCGCAACGACCGTGGCGTTCCGTCGCCGAGCCACACGTCGACCCGGTGACCGACAGTGTGCTCGGCCCACTCCTCGTTCACCACGATGCCGTCGTCGTCGAGGCCGGCGAGGCTGCCCGCCCGCACCGGCAGGCGCCGGACCGTGCCCAGCGTCGCCGGATCGACGGCCTCGGCCCGCGAGCGGATCGGCGCGACGCCGTCCTCCATGGTGTAGATCTCGGTCTGCGCGCTGGTCATCACCCGGGCGCCCGGAACGGCCCGGACCGCGGCCGCCTCCCGGTCGCCGCCCCGCACGATCAGGTCCGCGGCTGCCTGCGTCCGCATCTCGGCGCTCTTCGCCCTGTCGATCGTCGCCGTCGCGCCGAGCAGCGACCCGGCGAGCGCGACCGTCACCAGGACCGGGGCTGCCACCGCGGCGGTACGCCGGACGCCCGCTCTCGCGTTCTCCCGCACCAGCATCCCGATCGCGCCCGGCAGCCACGCGACCGCGCGGGTCAGCGGCCGGACCAGGACCGGCGCGAGCAGCGCGATCGCACTGATCAGGAGCATCGGCTGGGTCACATACGTCTTGCGGTGCAACGCCTCACCGGGGTCGCTCAGCAACCGCCAGGCCAGCATGCCGAGCCCGGTCGCCAGGAGTCCCGCCCCGGACACCCAGCGCCCCGGCGTCATGACGGTGGTGTCGGCGGCCGCCTCGCGCAGCGCCTCGACCGGGCCGATCCGTCCCGCCCGCATCGTCGCGGCGGCGGCCCCGGACAGCGCGACCGCCACCCCGATCCAGAACGCCGCCCAGTACGGCCATCGTTGCTCCCCGATCGTGAACCAGCCCGGTGCCAGCTTCTCCTGGACCAGCAGCCGGGCCAGCCAGGACGCGCCGTGACCGGCGAGCGCGCACCCGGCCGCCGAGCCCAGCACGCCGGTCACCGCCGCCTCCGCGAGGATCGTGACCCGGATCTGTCCCGGGGTCGCGCCGGCCGTGCGCAGCAGCCCGATCTCCCGGCGGCGCTGCGCGACAGCGAAGGCGAAGGTGGACGCCACCACGAACACGGACACGAACGCGGTGACCCCGCCCGCGGTGCCGAGCAGCGCGTTCATCGCGATGAGCGCGTCGCGGTCACGGTCCGGGTCCGGGTCGGCGCGACGCCGGTCGTTCCCGGTCAGCACCTGCACGCCGGAGTCGCCGGTGGCCGCCCGCACCGCTTCCGGTGAGGCCCGCACGACGAGGTTGTCGATCCGCGGCGCGATCCGCGCGGCCGTGCCGCCGGTGAAGAAGACGGCCCGCTCGTAGGGAACCGGCGCGACGACCCCGGCCACGGTGTAACTGTCCACGCCGGCCGGGGTGCGCACGCGCAGGGCGCGACCGGCCAGTGCCGGATCGCCGGCCACCACGATCTCGGCCGGCTCGCGGGGCTCGTGCCCGGCGATCAGCCGGTACCCGCCGAAGGCGGCGACGGGCCAGGGATGCCCGACGACTCCGTCGTCCACGGGGAAGGAGCGGTCGGCGACCACGGGCCCGGTCCTCGCCAGCTCGGCGACGACCTCGGGCGGCACCGCCCGGGGCCGGGCCAGCTCCCGGACGCGCTCCCCGGCGGAGGACGGCACCCGCAGCTCGCCGGCGCCGCGGACCACGACCGGGGCGCCGGCGAACCGCTCGGGCGGCTGCTCCGGAGCATGCAGCGTCGCGGCCAGCCCCAGGCCCATCGTGGCGATCAGCGCCACTCCCAGACAGAGCGCGGCGAACGCGCCGGCCAGGGTCAGCCACCGGGCCCGCAGACTGCTCGAAGTCACCATCAGCACGCCGTCCACCCTGGCCGGTCGGCGTGCCGGGCACAGTCACCCGGGATTGCCTCTTCGAGGTAGTGCCAGGGTTACCTCCGGGGTCACGCCAGCATGCTGGAAGCCGTCCCGGCGGCCCTCTACCGTGAGGCGGGTGCGAGCCCTCCGATCGCTGCGCGCGGCGACCTACCTGCTGGCGACCGGCGTCACCGGCCTGCTGACGCTGCTCACCACCCTGCTGCTGTTCGCGGCCGGCGGGGTGCTGGCGGTGCTCGTGGTCGGCATTCCGCTGCTGGCCGCGCTCGCGCTGATCGGCGTCCCGGTGGGCGGCGCGGAGCGGCGCTTCCAGCGGCTGGTCGACGTCCGGCCGCTGCGCAACGGGCATCGCGTCCCGCCGCGGCCGGGGCTGTCCTCGTGGCTGCGCACCCGTTACACCGAGGCGGCCACCTGGCGGGCGCTCGCCTACGCGACGCTGCTGATGACCGTGCTGTGGCCGATCGATCTGCTCGCGGTGGTGCTCGGCGTGACCGTTCCCGCGGCGTTGCTGGTGACGCCGGTGCAGTTCGCCACGCTCGGCGACGCCGTGCAGGTGAACGTGTTGAAGACGTACCAGGTGACCTCGTGGGGCCAGGCGGTGCTCGCTGGTCTCGCCGGCGTGGTCGCGCTGGTGGCCTGCGCCTTCGGGATCGGTCTTCTCGCCCGGCTCCGCGCCGTGCTGGCCCGGGCGATCCTGACCCTGCCGGAGGATCGGCTGAAGGAGCGGGTCGTCGAGCTGGCCCGGTCCCGGGTGCGGCTGGTCGACGCGTTCGAGGCCGAGCGCAGCCGGATCGAGCGGGACCTGCACGACGGCGCCCAGCAACGCCTGGTCGCGTTGTCGATGATGCTCGGCCTCGCCCGGCTCGACGCCCCGGCCGGTCCGCTCGCCGATCAGCTGTCCCGGGCGCACGACGAGGCCGGGCGGGCCCTGGTGGAGCTGCGAGATCTGATCCGGGGCATCCACCCGCCACTGCTCACCGACTTCGGCCTGGAGGCGGCCGTCACGGACCTGGCAACCCGGTGCGCGGTCCGGGTCGACGTCGGTTTCGCGGTCGCCGCCCGGTTCTCCCGCACGGTGGAGTCCACGGCGTACTTCGTGGTGTCGGAAGCCCTCGCCAACCTGGCGAAACACTCGGGCGCCGACCGGGGCGAGATCACCGGGGGGTATGCCGGCGGCACACTGACCGTCGAGGTGTCCGACAACGGGCGCGGGGGCGCCGAGCTGAACACCGGGACCGGCCTGATCGGGCTCGCCGACCGGGTCTCCGTGGTCGGTGGCAGACTGTCGCTGTCCAGCCCGGCCGGTGGCCCCACCCGCCTGATCGTGGAGATTCCTTGTCAGACGATCCCGGTTTCCGCGTAGTCCTCGCCGAGGACAGCGTCCTGCTGCGCGACGGTCTGGTCGGTCTGCTGGGCCGGTTCGGTCACACGGTGGTCGCGGCCGTGTCCGATCGCGACGGTCTGCACGAGGCGGTCGCCGCCCACGAGCCGGATGTGGTGGTGACCGACGTGCGGATGCCGCCCGGCTTCCAGGACGAGGGTCTGCGCGCGGCCGTGGAGCTGCGCCGGGACCGTCCGCGTCTGCCCGTTCTGGTGCTGAGCCAGTATGTCGAGACCAGGTATGCGACCGAGCTGCTCGACGCCGGCGACGGCACGCACGTCGGCTACCTGCTCAAGGACCGGATCGGTCACGTGGACGAGTTCGTCGACGCCCTGCGCCGGGTGGTGGCCGGCGGGACGGTCGTCGACCCGGAGGTGGTGCGGCAGCTGCTGCGCCGGCGCCGGGACCCGCTGGAGTCGCTGACCGGCCGCGAGCGCGAGGTGCTGGCGCTCGTGGCGGAGGGCCGGTCGAACTCGTCGATCGCCGCCGCGCTGCACGTCGCGGAGGCGTCGGTCGCCAAGCACATCCGCAGCATCCTGATCAAACTCGGTCTTCCGCCGGCCGAGGAGACCCATCGGCGGGTGCTCGCGGTGCTGGCTTTCCTCCGGGCGTGACCGGCCCGCGCGACCGACCGGCCCGCGCAAACGACCGGCCCGCGCGAACGACCGGCCCGCGCAACCGACCGGCCCGGGCGAACGACCGGCCCGTGCACGCAAGACCTGGTCAGCCCCACCGCGGGACAGCCGGAGCGCCCCTTCGGTGGCGGCATGGAAGCGCTCCCAGTAACCTCTCCGCCATGGCGTTCCTGCTTGATCTTGCGAACATCCTCGGTGGCCTGCTGCTGGGCATCCCGCTGCTGCGCCGGCTGCCGAATGTCGGCGGCGGCCTGGAGCGCTTCACCGACCGGGTGTCGCGCTGGTCCTGGCTGATCGGCATCGTCGCGCTGATCGCCGCCGGCTTCTTCTTCATCGTCCACCTCATCGACGGGGACCTCTGGCACTTCGAGGTGGTCGGCCTGATCGTCGGCGTGCTCCTGACCTGGGACAAGTTCACCGGGCGCAAGATCCTGGACCCGCCGGGCGCGGGCGAGCCCGCCGGCCGGGCGCTGGCCATCGCGATCTTCGGCGTGATCGCCATCATCGTCGGCATTCAGGGCCTGTTCACCCCCAACTGAGCTGCCGGAGACAGCGAGCGGGCGGCGGCCGGGCTCTTTGCAACCTGACGGGTCCCGGACGGGAACGGAACGAAGAACCCTCGCCTTTCACAGTCTTCGGGTGACGACACGACAGCGAACTCTGAAGAAGTCCGCCGCCGCGGCGATCATCGCGCTGGCCACCGCCGGAACCGCGATCGGCCTGCCGGCGGCGCCGGCCCGGGCAGCGGCCCCGAAGATCGCGACCAGCTGGTCGACCCTGATGTACCGCAGCCTCACCCACGACACGACCCTCCAGGCGATGAAGACGTCGCTGGCCGGCCAGCAGGCCGCGATCACCCGCTGGAACACCGAGCTGGCCCTGGCCGGCCGGGCACAGCGCGGCACCCGGGCCCTCCTGATCACCGCGACCACCGCCGACACCGCCGCCCAGAACCGCTACGCCACCGCGCGCACCGCGCTGACCAGCGCGAAGCAGACGCTCAGCAAGGCACAGAAGCAGAAGCCGCGCAGCACCGCCGTGGTCACCCGGGCGAAGAAGGCCGTGGCAGCGGCGGCCAAGACGGTCACCCTGCGCAAGACCCAGGCGCAGACCGCCTCGGCGAAGCTGGCCGAGGCCGGCAAGGCGTCACGCGCCGCCCTCGCGCGCGTGCAGAAGGCGGAGGCCGGGGTCAAGTACGAGACCGCTGCCGCCACGAAGACCCGCGCCGCGATCGCCGCGCTGCCGACCGCGGCCTCCTACGCCACGCAAGCCGCCACGCTCAGCAAGGACGTGGTCAACCAGGTCCGGCCCGCGTTCAAGGTCACCGACACCACCCAGGTGTACGGCGTGACCGTCAACAAGACCGTCGCGTTCGCCTTCAAGCGCATGATCGACGACGCGAAGGCCGACGGCGTGCAGATCTCGGGCGGGGGTTTCCGCACCACCCAGCGCCAGATCGAACTGCGCACGATCAACGGCTGCCCGGACGTCTGGACCGCGCCGTCGTCGTCGTGCCGGGTCCCCACCGCGATCCCCGGGCGCTCGCTGCACGAGATCGGCCTGGCGGTCGACATCTCCTCGGGCGGCAAGACGATCTCGTCGAGCACCGCCGCGTTCAAGTGGATGAAGGTGCACGCCAAGCAGTACGGCTTCGTCAACTTCCCCGCCGAGGCGTGGCACTGGTCGATCTCCGGCAGCTGACACCCGTCCGGGCTCGGCGATCGGCCACGGGCCGATCGCCGGGCCTGCTCCGTCCGTACCGGATAGGGGTCTTTCGCACTCAAAGGCCGATCATGCGGTAGGTGCGACCCGGCAGTGACCGTCCTCACTTATCACCGCCGCCTCCGCGCCGAAGAGAACGGATGAGACGTCCCCGGAGGTGATGGCCCGGATGGGTCCGGAACAGGTCGGCGAGTGGGTGCTGCACGAGCTTCCCCGGCTCAACCAGGCGATCCTGCGCGAGCATGCGCCACCAGAGCTATTGACGAACGAGCTGAACGAGCGGGTGCTCGCCTGCCTGCCCGATGTCACCCGGCTGACGCCGGAGCAGGCGCAACGGCTGGTCGTGCATCTCGGGTTCGCCGGCGCCTCGGTGGCCCGCCACTACCAGGAGCACACGCCGGGCGGCATCGAGCATCCGGAGCGGGCGTTCGTCCCGCTCTCCGTCGGCTGCGACCTGGTCCCGTTCCGGGCCTACTTCGCGGCGCTGGCCGAGCACACCGGAACCGGGCATTACGACCGGGACAGCTATGCCTCGCTGGTGCGCTGGAACGTGGGCACGATCCGGGTGAGCCTGTACGGCGAGATGCTGGCCGAGCTGCCGGGCGTCTTCGACGACGGGCACATCCGCACCTACACCGGCACACCGGGCGAGGAACGCTTCTTCGTGCTGGTCAAAACCGGTGAGGCGATCGAGCTCGCGGTCAACTGTCTGCTGCTGCCGCTCGTCGCCGAGCACGCCGACCTGATCGGCGAGAACGCGCGCCGGCGGGTACGGGACGCGACCGTCCTGCTCGCGGACCTGCGCCGGCTGTTCCTCGACTTCGCCTCCCTGCCCGCCGAGCAGACCATGGCGGCCGAGGTGTTCATGGACGTGTTCCGGCAGTTCGCGGCGCACTGGACACCGGGTGACATCCCGCCCAGCGGCGCCCTCGACCCGGAGGCGCTCAAACGCGACTTCCTGCTCGGCATCGCCGAACCGGGCTACGACCAGCAGGCCCGGCGGCTGTTCCCGGCGCTGCTCGAAGCCGAACGCGCCGGGATCGGCGACCTGATGAGCGGGCCGGCGCTGCCCCGCAGGCTGCTCGCCGAGATCGGGTCGGACGAGTCGGCGCTGACCGAGGCCGACGACGGTGACCTGCGCCGGCTCGTCGCCCGGCACCCGGCGCTCGTCGACTGGTACCGGCTGCTCGCGATGCACGCCCGGGTCTCCGGAGCGCACCTGATGCTGAGCAAGAAGTTCCTGTTCAAGCCGCAACGGCAGCGTGACGAGGCGGGAATCGGCGACAAACTGCTGATCTCCAACCGGGCCGGCACCACCGGGATGACCGAGACATATCTCGACCGGCTCACCCGGGCGCGGCAGAACCATACCCTTGCCGCGCTGCGCCCCGTGCTGATCGCCGGAAAACCGGAGAATACGCCCGGTCAAGCGATACATTCCGGTCAGGAGGCGGCCCCGGCGGTCGTGACGGAACTGGCCGGATGAGCCGAACGGACGACGGAGCCGGGGGCGGCGTGGGAGCACGGACGGGTGCACGCCAGCCGGTGCTGACGGTCGACCGCGACCAGTTGATGGCGCTGATCGACTACACCTCCTCGGTGATCTACATGCGGGACGCCGACGGGCGGTACCTGCTGGTCAACCGGGAGTACGAACGCCTGTTCGGACTGCGGCGCGAGGACATCGTCGGACTCACCGACCACGACCTGTTCCCGCTCCCCGTGGCCGACGCCTTCCGGGAGAACGACCTGCAGGCCCTCGCCGGCGGCGTCCCGATCCAGATGGAGGAACACGCGCCGGGCGACGACGGCGTACGCACCTATCTCACCGTGAAGTGGCCGCTTATCGACGAGAGCGGGACGCCGTACGCGGTGGCCGGCATCTCCACCGACATCACCGAACGCAGCCGGGCCGAGGCCGCCCTGCGCGACAGCGAGGAACGGTTCCGGCTGCTCGCCGAGCACGCGCAGGACATCATCTTCCGCTTCCGCCTGGGCTCCGATCCGGCGATGGAGTACCTGAGCCGGGCCGTCGAGGCGATCACCGGGTTCGCCGCCGAGGACTTCTACGCCGATCCGTGGCTGATCCTGAACCGGGTCGAGCCCGAGGACCGGCCGGCCTTCGAGCAGTCGTGGCGCACGCCACGGTCCGGGACCATCACGTACCGCCTGCGACGACGTGACGGCGAGGTGGTCTGGATCGAGCAGCGGGCGAGCGCGGTCATCGGCGCGGACGGGCAACTCGTCGCCGTCGAGGGCATCCTGCGCGACGTCACCGAGCGGATGGCCGCCGAACGCGAACGCGCCGAGCTCGAGCAGCAGCTGCGCCAGTCGGAGCGGCTCGACTCCCTCGGCCAGCTCGCCGGGGGGATCGCCCACGACTTCAACAACATCCTGGCGGTGATCTCCGGGTACGCCGACATGCTGATCGACGAGCTCGGCGAGGACCACCCGAGCCGCCCCGACGCGGCCGGGATCAAGCAGGCCGCCGCCCGGGGAGCCGCGCTGACCCGCCAGTTGCTGCTGTTCAGCCGCTCCGAGCCGTCCCAGGCCGAGCTGCTCGACCTGAACGCGGTCGCCTCCGAGATGATGCGGCTGCTGGCCCGCACGCTCGGGGAGGACATCGAGCTCGGCACGGTGCTGCAGCCGAACCTGCCCCCGGTCGTGATGGACCGCAGCAAACTGGAGCAGGTCGTGATGAACGCCGTGCTCAACGCCCGTGCCGCGATGCCCTCCGGGGGCCGGTTGACGATCAGCACCCGCCTCGAGCACGACGGCGGCGGCAGCGACCAGGTCTGTCTGGCCGTCACCGACACCGGCTGCGGCATGACGCCCGACGTCCTGGCCCGCGCGTTCGAGCCGTTCTTCACCACCAAGGGGCGGGGCAGCGGCACCGGGCTGGGGCTGGCCACCGCGTACGGCGTGGTCACCGACGCCGGCGGCACGATCACCCTGGAGTCCGAGCCCGGCCGCGGCACCACCCTGCGGGTCCGCCTCCCGGCCGGCGCCGAGGACACGTCCGGGGTCATCCCCGCCGCTCCGGCCGTCGCGGTCCACTCCGGTGACGGCTGCCGGATCCTGGTCGTCGAGGACGAGGAGCAGGTCCGCGACATCGTCTGCCGGCTGCTGCGCAAGGCCGGTTACCGGGTGTTCGCCGCCCCGCACCCGACCGAGGCCCTGCGCATGTGCCGCGACGACGGCCTCGAATTCGACGTGCTCCTCACCGACGTGATCATGCCCGGCATGTCCGGCACCCAGCTCTGCGCGGAGCTGCGCCGCGACCGCCCCGGGCTGCCGGTGCTGTTCATGTCCGGTTACACCAGCGGTCCCGCACCGGGCGGCCAGGAGATGCCGGCCGACGCCCCGCTCATCCGCAAGCCGTTCGAGGCGCAGACGCTGCTCAACGAGGTCCACCGGGTGGTCACCGAGCGCGTCTGACCCTTTCCGACCCGATTGCCGCGGTACGTCGGCGCGCAGCGCTCAGGGGATGCGGCGGAGGTAGTGGCGGACCGGGTGGCCCGTCACGTAGGCCTCCGACTCGTAGAGAGCCTGCGCCTGCTTGTTCGTCTCGTCGGTGGAGAGCGTGATCCGGACCACGCCCTCCTGCTCGGCGCGGGCCGCGGCGTCCCGGAGCAGGGCGCGGCCGATGCCGTGGCGGCGGAACTCCGGGGCGACGAACAGGTCGTTGAGGACCCAGATCGGGGCGCGGCGCACCGAGCTGAACGACGGGAAGATCTGGGTGAAACCGGCCGGGGCGTCGCCCACCCGGGCGAGCAGGATCCTGGACTCGCCGCGGGTCAGGCGGGCCTCGAGGAAGGACCGCGCCTCGGCCCGCTCGGCGGGGGCCTCGTAGAACGCGAGGTAGCCGAGGAACAGGTCGGTGACGGTCTCGAGATCGGGCAGGCCGGCCTCGTCGATGCGTACGTCGGAGGGCATTCGTCGTCCTTTATCGGGCTCCTGGTCCCCGGGACGTTAGCATGATCATCAACCGAGGACGATCTGCTCGAAGATCGACGAGAAGGTCTGCTGCTGCTCGGCGGTGTTGAAATCGACGTAGTAGTGCAGCCTCGCGTAATCCGCCTCGCTCGGGAACACCAGCGCGCTGTTCGCGACCGCCTCCAGCTCGGTGCGGTCACTTCCGGTCAGCGCGGCCGCGTCCTTCTTCAGCTGCGCCTGCGCGCCGGGCACCGGGCAGACGTAGTTGATGTAGCCCGCCAGTGACGCCGCGTTCTCCACCTCGTAGAAGAAGTCGATGAGCGTGATGGCGTCGACCGGGTTGGGGGCGGTGACCGGGATCGCGAAGTTGTCCGTCCAGATCGTGCCACCCTCCTCGGGGATCACGAACTTGAGGTTCGTACTGTCGGAGAGGTTCTTCTGGAAGATGTCGCCGGACCACGCCTGCGTGATCCACACCTCGCCCTTGCCGAGCGCGTCGACGTAGTCCTGCTCGTAGTACTTGCGGACGATCCCGGCGTCCTTCTGCTGTTTGAGCTTGGCCGCCGCCTTCTTCCAGTCCGCCTCGCCCGAGTTCTCCGGCTTGAGCCCGGCCGCGAGCAGCCCGAAGTTGGCCAGCTCGGTGGCGTCGGACATCATCCCGACCTTGCCCTTGAACTTCGGGTCCCACAGGTCGGCGATGCTGGTGATCTCCCGCCCGGTCTTCGCCGGGTCATACGCGATGCCGGTGATCCCGGACGTCCACGGCACGCTGAACACGTTCGCCGGGTCGAACGTCTCACCGGTGTACTTCGGGCCCACGTTGGCGGTGAAGTTCGGCAACCGGGCGTGGTCGAGCGGCGCCAGGAAGCCGGCCGCGCGGAACTGGCCGAACTGGATGCCGTTCGTGATCACCATGAGGTCGTAGCCGATCGACTGCTTCGCCGAGAGCTGCGGCTGCACCTTGGCGAACCAGGGGCCCATCTCCTGGATGACCTCCTGGTAGTTCACCTGGATGCCGGTCTTCGCGGTGAACTTCTTCAGCTCCGGGTGGCCGGGGTCCATGTACAGCGGCCAGTTCGCGAAGTCGACCTTGCCGTTCTGCTTCTTGTCCTGCCAGAACGTCGCCAGCGTGCCCGCGTCGACGCTGGCCGCCGGCGTGCCCTTGCCCTGCACCCCGCATGCGGCCAGCGCCGCGCCGAGCGCGGAGAGCCCGCCCAGCCGCAGTGCGTCACGACGGCCGAGCCGCCGCTGCGTGACGCCGCGCAGGAGGGACGGGTCGATAGGGGTGCGGGAGAACATCGGGCTCCGATCACAAATGAGAATCACCAGGCGCGGGTACGCGTCCGCCGCGTCACCTGCCGCGCTCAGGCTACCCACCGGTAGTCGTTTGTCCGACTCGCCGACCCCAAGATCAACATTCCGGTCCCGATCATCCGGCCATAAGGCGGAGCATCCCGGCCCGATGGCGGAATAGGTCGCCGGCCGGCGACTGCCGGTCATCCGCTCGACGGAGGGCAGGGAGGTGGCTGATGCGCTGGGAGCGGCCGTGGCGCCGTCACGAGTTCGCTGGGCGCGCGGGAGCGGCGCGGGTCGGCGGGTGCCGCGCACGCTGCTCGACCGGACTTTGAAGGCCGCCGGCGACATCTGCGCCGACGGGCTCAGCCCGTGCCCGGGTCTGCTGCCCTGACCGTGCCCAGCCGCGGAGATCGCCCTTTCGGGCCGAGCGTTCAGGGCGCGCCAGCGCCCTGCTCGGCCCGGAAGGGTCCCCGCGGGAGCGGCGGTCCGGACCACAGCGGACGTAGGACCTGAAGCATTTGATCTTCGGTTCTGATCCGGAAAGAGCCGGGAGCCCGCTGGACGGACGCAGCGGCCCGGGGTGGAACGGGGAGAGCCCGCCGGGACGGATCCTGGCGGGCTCTCGCAGGGGTGCGGGTCAGACGGCGGCGGGTTCGGGAGTGGCCGGGGTGACGGCCGGCTCCGGCTCGGCGGCGGGCTTGCTGCCGCGCAGCGGGACGTGGCGGACGAACAGCGCCACGACGACGCCGAGCACGGCGACCGCGCTGCCCCAGACGAACAGGGAACCGATGCCGTCGGTGACCGCGTTCTGGAACATCTCGCGGGCCGCCGCCGGCATGGCGCGCAGCGCCGCCGGAGTCATCGATGACACCTCGCCGCTGGCCTGCGCGCCACCCGCCTGGGACAGCGAGCCGGTCAGGTGGTTCGCGTAGATCGCGCCGAGGATCGACACGCCGAGCGAGCTGCCCATGTTGCGCAGGAACGTGGAGACGCCGGTGCCGGCGCCCATGTCCCGCATCTCCAGGTTGTTCTGCGCGATCAGCGTGCTGGTCTGCATGATCCCGCCCATTCCGGCGCCGAGGACAACCATGTAGAGGGCCGTGACCGTCTTGGAGGTGTGCAGGTCGACGGTGCTGAACAGGAACATCCCGGCGACCACGAGGGCGGAGCCGACGATCGGGAAGACGCGGTACCGGCCGGTGCGGCTGATCACGTTGCCGACCAGGATGCTGACCACCATGACGGCGGCCATCATCGGCATGAGCAGCAGACCGCTGTTGGTCGCCGACGACCCCTGGACGAACTGCTGGTACTGCGGGAGGTAACCGATCGCGCCGAAGAGGGCGAAACCGGAGATGAAGGCGATCCCGCCGGCGAGCACGAAGTTGCGGTTGCGGAAGACGCGCAGCGGCATGATCGGCTCCGCCTGGCGGCTCTCGACCACGAGGAAGGCGACCAGGCCGACGACGGTCAGCGCGGTCAGGCCGAGGATCTGCGGGGAGGTCCAGTCGTATTCGGTGCCGCCCCACGTGGTGATCAGCACGAGCGAGGTGATCCAGATGGAGAGCAGGATCGTGCCGAGCCAGTCGATCTTCGCCTTGCCCTTGCCCTTCGGCAGGCGGGCAAGGGTGATCCAGGAGACGACGAGCGTGACGATGCCCAGCGGCAGGTTCACGTAGAACGCCCACCGCCACGACAGGTGGTCGGTGATGAAACCGCCGATCAGCGGGCCACCGATCATGGCGACCGGCATGACCGCCATCATGACGCCCTGGTACCTGCTGCGGTCCCGCGGCGGGATCATCTCGCCGATGATCGAGAGCACGCCGACGATCAGGCCGCCGGCGCCGAGGCCCTGCACGGCGCGGAAGCCGACGAGCTCGGCCATGTTGTGCGCCATGCCGCAGAGCATCGAGCCGACCAGGAACAACGCGACCGCGGCGACGAAGGTGACCCGCCGGCCGAAGAGGTCGCCGAGCTTGCCCCAGATCGGCGTCGCGATGGTCGTCGCCAGGATGTAACCGGTGGTGACCCACGACAGGTGCTCGAGACCACCGAGGTCACCGACGATCGTCGGCAGCGCGGGCGCCACGATCATGTTGTCCAACTGGGCGAGCAGCATGGCGATGACCAGGCCGCTCATCGTCACCATGATCTCGCGGTGACTGAATCCCAGTCCCGCCTCGTCAGCCGGTCGTGCCGGCGCTGCGGGTTCCGCCATGGACTGCCCTCTCTCGCTTGCGACGTGACGGGTGTTCCATCGGTCGCGAGAGAGGGCAGCTGAGGCGGTGGTCAGCCGGGGACCACGAGGCCCTCGGTGAGCAGCCGGCGAGCCAGCACGAGGCGGTCCGCGTCATCGTCGAGCGGCAGGTCCCCGACCGTGCACGGCACGCCGTCCAGCGCGACCCGGACGGCGGGTTCACAGCTCACGGGCATGGTCAGCGTGCGGCCGCCGGCCAGGCGCACCGTCATCCGGTCGCCGTCGCGGGTGAGCTCCCAGCGCAGGCCGGGGCGGGCGGTGATCTTGCTCGCCGGGGTGAGCGAGTCGGCGAAGTCCAGCTGGGCGAGGGGGTTCAGCGGCACCGGGCGGGTCACCGTGCGGTCGCGCAGCGCCGCGGCGACCTGCTCGGGGTCAGCGGTGAGCAGCCAGTCGCGCAGCGCGCCGACGGTGGCGGTCAGTTCGGCGCCGACCGCGTCCGGATCGGTGAGATCGAAGCCGTAGGGCAGCGAGGCCCGCAGCCGCGGATCGGTCACTGCCATGCCGAGGAGTTCCTCGACCAGCGCGTACCGGGTGAGTCCACGGATGCCGATCGTCAGATGCAGAGAACGGCCCTTGTCCGTACGGGCGGAGTGCAGCCACCCGCGCGGAAGGTACAACGCGTCGCCGGGCTGCAGCACGACGTCCAGCGCTGCCCGGCCCTCGGCGGTGGCAGCGACCTCGTCGGCCCGTCCGCCCCACGGCTGCCGTTCGAGCGGGTCGGGCAGCACCGGCGGGTGGATGATCCAGCGTTTCGTGCCCTCGACCTGCAGCACGAACACGTCGTGCGTGTCGTAGTGGGTCGCGAAGCCCTGACTCGACGGCGGCGTCAGGTACGCGTTGACCTGCAGCGGCCGGGCAAGCTCCGCGCCGAGCCGCCCGGTGAAGTCGATCAGTGGCTCCCAGATCCGGTGCAGGCCCTGCAATACGAGCGTGGCGCCGTCCGCGAACAGGCGCATCACCTGCTCGTCGTGGACCTGGTCGGTGATCTCGGCACCCGGCCCGCCGCCACCGGTGAACCGCCCGGCCGGCAGCACCTTGCCCTGCTGCGCGACCCGCAGGAACGGGGTGCGCAGCCCGCGGCGGCTGAGCAGCTCGTCGACGGCCGCCGAGGAGAGCAGGTCGCGGAAGCCTTCCGGGCCGCCGAGGTCGGCGGCCCGGGACAGCAATGGCGCCCGACCCCACCAGGAGGCGGCGAACTCGGCCGGATCGTTCGCGACGATCCGCCGCAGGACGGCGTCTCGCCTGGTCAGGGTCGCGGTCATCAGGAGGCGGAACCGTCCGCGCCGCCGTCGTGGCCGTTCACGTTGGCCCCACCGTCGGCCGGGCCCTCACCGGACGCGCCACCGTCGGCGCCGCCGTCCACAGCGCCCGGGTCGGCGCCGCCGTCGGCCGGGCCCTCCCGGTTCGCTCCTCCGTCAGCACCACCGTCGTGGCTGTTCACGTTCGCGCCGCCGTCGGCAGGGCCCTCGCCGGCGGCCGGGTCTGCACTGGAGAAGTCGTCATTGTTGAGTGTCATGATCTTGTCGTACCCGCATGGATGGTCGCCTAATCCCGCTTCATCCGGTGGGCCGCCCGTTCACCGGTGAGCCGCCCATTCATCCGGCGGGTCGCCAGGAGGCCGCCGACGCCCGGGACCCAGGCGAGCAGCTTCGCCGTGCGGTCGGCGGCGGGATGCCACGCGGTCAGGATCACGATCATGAGGTACGCGCATCCGTGCACCGGACCGCACAGCGATGCCACCGGCGCGACGTGGACGGTGGCCAGGTTGATCACCAGCACGAGCAGGGAGAGCAGCTCGACGGCGGCGGCGATGCGGAGAGGGCGGTTCACTCGCTCACGCGCCCGTGGTGGAGCCGGGGCGGACGATCATCAGGACGACGACCGCGGCCCAGAGCAGGTTGAAGACTCCCGTGAGCATGCCGAGCCGGGCCGGGTTCCCGTTCCCGTCGGCGTTTCCGCTCCCGTCTCCCCCGGCGTTCCGGCTCCCGCCTCCGTCGGCGTTCCCGCTCCCATCTGCCCCGGCGTTCCCGCTCCCGCCTCCGTCGGCGTTTCCGCTGCCGGGGCCGGTGCTTGCGGCGACGATTCGGTGCTGGGCGGGGAGGATCGCGAACGCCAGCAGGGCCGCGGCAACGGCGGTCAGCACGATCGAGACGATCAGCCAGGCGTCGGTGAGCACGCCGAGGCTGCTCGCGGTGGCCAGGCCGAAGACCGGGACTGCCACGCCGAGCACGGCGTACACCCGGCAGATCCGGTGCAGCAGCGGCAGCGACTGACGATCGCCGCGGCGGGTTACGGCGGGGAACATGCTGGCCGCTACGGCAACCGGGCCGATCGCGAGCACGGCGGCCAGGACGTGCAGGCTGAGCAGGAGCTTTGTCACGCCACGGGACGTTAGTGACGGCCGGCCGCCCGGAGAACTGGCTGGACTGCCCACCTTCAACGGGTTCTGGCCACGCCGCACGCTAGGGTCACGGGCATGCACATCGTGGTGGTGCTCGCGCTGGACAAGGTGATCCCGTTCGACCTCGCGACCCCGATCGAAGTGTTCAGCCGGGTGCCGGGCGAGCGTTACGAGGTGCGGGTCTGCGCGCCGTCCGCGACGGTCGACACCGGCACGTTCACACTGCAGGCGCGGTGGGGGCTGGAGGCGCTGCTCGACGCGGACACGATCATTCTTCCGGGCTGTGCGGACACGGCGATGGTCGTACCGGACAACGTTCTCGATCATCTCCGGAAAGCGGCCGCGGGCGGGGCGCGGATCGCGTCGATCTGCACGGGGACGTTCATCTTCGCGGCCACCGGGCTGCTCGACGGGTTGCGGGCAACGACGCACTGGATCGCGGCGGACGCGCTGGCCGCCCGCCACCCGGAGATCACCGTGGATCCGGACGTGCTGTACGTGGACAACGGCCAGTTCCTGACCTCGGCCGGCGCGGCTGCCGGCCTCGACCTGTGCCTGCACCTGATCAGGCGCGACCACGGCTCGGCGGTGGCCGCGGACGCGGCCCGGCTCTCCGTGATGCCGCTGGAACGCGAGGGTGGCCAGGCTCAGTTCATCGTGCCGTCACAACCGCCGGCCCCACGCGGCTCGGCGCTGGAACCGCTGCTGCGATGGATGCAGGAGAACACCGACGTCGACGTGACCCTTGCCGACCTGGCCGCCCGGGGCGGAATGAGCGTCCGGACGCTCAACCGCCGCTTCCGCGAGCAGACCGGGAGCACGCCGCTGCAGTGGTTGCTGCGGGCCCGGATCCGGCGGGCGCAGCACCTGCTGGAAGCGGGCGACGAGCCGGTCGAGGTGATCGCGGGCCGGGTCGGGTTCGGGTCGCCCACCGCTTTCCGGGACCGTTTCAAGAGAGTCGTCGGCACGAGCCCGCAGAGCTATCGCGCCACGTTCCGCCGCCGCTGACCACTCCACCCCGTCATCGTCCCCCGGCCGCCTGGCCGCGTTGACCGCCGCGGTCAGGCGGCGTCGTCATCGGTTCCAAGCTGCCGAGCCACGCTGGCTGCGAGCTCAGCTAGCTGCCGAGCCAAGCTGGGGCCGCGGTCACTCCGCGCTGCCGTCGGCGCCTCCATCCGCGCCCTGCGGGTTGGCGCCGCCGTCCGCCAGGCCCTCGCCGTGCGGCTTCTCGCGTTCCGCGCCCCCGTCGGCGCCACCGTCACGTCCCAGCGGGTTGCCTCCGCCGTCGGCCACCCCTTCGCCGTCGGTGCCTGCCGGGTCGGAGCTGATGATCTCTTGATTTTCGAGTCCCATGGGCCAGGACATACCCCCGCAACACGGACTCAATCGTTGACCTCATACTCAAGTGATCTTTATATTGCTGCCATGGCGAAGCCCATGCGAGAACCCACCTTCTGGATCCTGACCGCGCTCGCCGCAGAGCCCCGGCACGGTTACGGCGTGCTCCAGGAAGTCTCACGACTCACCGGCGGGCAGGTGAAACTGCTGGCCGGCACCCTCTATGCGGCGCTCGACCGGCTGACCGCCGAAGGCCTGGTCGAGGCCGACCACGATGAGGTGGTCGACGGCCGCAGCCGCCGCTATTACCGCCTCACCAGCGACGGCGCGACGGCGCTGGAAGCCGAAGCCGAGCGGTTGCGGCTCAGCGCCCGGACTGCCCGGCAGCAGCTGGCCGCAGGCCGCCCCGAGTTGGGCCCAGCTCTCGGCCGCACCGCCGCATTCCCGAAGCTCGGCAGGCTGGCATGAGCAACAACGACAGCGAGGAAGCCACGAACAGCACGGCCGCCCGGAAGCTGGAGCGGCGTTACCGGCGGGTGCTGCGGGTCTATCCCGCCGGCCGACGGCGGGAGGAACTGCTCGACACGCTGCTGGAGATGGCCCCGCCGAGCCGGGCGTGGCCGACCACGCGGGAGACCGCCGACCTGGTGCGCCGTGGACTCCGTGCCCGGCTGGGCCGACCCGCCAGCAGGGCGGTGGTCGTCGTGGCCGTCATGGTCGCTCTGGTCACCGGTTACCTCGCCGCCGCCTTCGCGGTGCGCGGGGCGTGGGAGGCCGTTCCCGATTACCCCAGCGGCGGGAAACTCGCCGAGATCACCGGCACGGTCTTCCCCGGCCTGCAGGTCGACGGATCCCGCGACGCCGGCGGGCTGTTCCACGACCTCGACGAGCCTTCCACGCTCGACGTCGTTCGCCATGGTCACGAGGAGGACTTCGGTTACGCCGAGTACAACTTCGCCCCGGCCGCCATGTACATCGCCGACGATTACCACACCTGGATGACGGAGACGGCCCGGCGGCTGACCGAGGCCGGCTGGACGGTGCAGGACGTGTCGCCGACCGGCGCGACCGTGATCGCCACCGGCAAGCTGGACGAGTCCGGGACGACACTCACGGCCGACCGCGGCAACCTTCACCTCTATGTCGGAGCGGAGACCGACGTCGTGGGCACACCAGTCGGCAGTTTCTATGCCGACGCCAACCTCACCCGGATGCCCGCCTGGTACGTTCCGGCAGCCGGCGCCCTCGGCTGGCTCGCCGGCGGCCTGATCGGCTGGCTGCTGACCGGCTGGGCCAGCCGCCGCACCGAACGCGCGGCGAGCAGCAGAGTGCGCGCGCTCACCACCGCGTTGACCGGTGTCGCTCTGTTCTTCCTGTTGCCGCTCGCCATTCTGGGTCTCCTCGGCTTCGTCGACGAGTTCTGGATTACGCGGTCGCCGGGCGCCGGGCCGTTCTGGTCGCTGGGCGTCACCTGGTTCTATGGCTGTCAGCAACTCGGCACCCTGCTCGGCCTGGTCGCGCTGGTCCTCGCGGCTTTCGCCCGGCCCCACCACAGCCTGCTGCCGGACGAGACCACCAAGACCACCAGCAAGATCAAGAACCAGTCCCCGGCACGGGAGTAGAGCGTGGCCCGCGCCGCAGGCGACACCGTGACCAGCAGCTCGGCGTCGCCGGCCGTGGCCTCGCCGAGCACCCGGCCGGTCGGGTCGGAGACGGTCAACCGGCCGAACCCCGCGGCGCGGACCACGGTCATCCCGTTCTCCACACCCCTGACCAGCGCCATCCTGCTGTGCAGCCATCCGTCCCCACGGAAGTCGAGCGCGGGCACGAGCAGCGTGGTCGCACCCTTCGACCGATATCGCCGGACCAGCCCCGGGAAGTCGAGGTCCTTGCAGATCGCCACCCCGTCCTGACCGCCGACGATCAGGTCATCGCGCCCCGGCAGCAGCCATTCCTCCAACCCCGGGATCAAATGCTGTTTCTCGTACGTCGTGAGCGCGCCGGACGGTTCCACGACCAGCGCGACGTTGTGCTTCCGCAGCACCGCCCCGACGACCACCCGCGCCCCGACCGGCCGGAAAGCGTCGACCAGCTGCGGCAGCGTCGCGTCACTGACACCGAACACCTTCTCCGGCAGCACGATGGTCCGCGCCCCTCGGCCGGCCAGTCCGATCGCCCGGGCGGCATACCGCAGGAGCAGCTCACGGCCTTCGGGCTGATCGATCGGCATACCGTCGTCGGGCTGTTCCAGCGCGACCAGGCCGACCGAGCCGAGGGGCTGGCTCCGGGCCGTGGGCGAGGTCGTCGCCACCGCTGACCAGGTGGCGACCGCCAGCGCGAAGGCGAGCAGGCAGGCGGCGGCGGGCCTCGGGAAGGTGGACACGGCGGCGAGAGCGATCGGCGCCGCGAGCAACAGGTAGGTGACACCCCAGACGCCGGTGAGCGCGGTCAGCTGGATGACCGGGCGCACACTCGCCTGGGTGTAGGCGAGACTCCACCAGGCGCCGTTCGGCAACAGGCGGGACACCGCATACTCCCCCAGCACCCACAGGGCGGGAGCGACCAGGACGGCGGTCATCACCCGGCCGCGGACAAGAAGGAAGCGGGCGCCCAGGACCGTGCCGGCTGCCAGCCCCGCGCCGAACGCCATCACGCCGCCGACCAGGGCGAGCGGCAGTTGCAGGGTCCCGTGGTAGTAAGAGATCACATTGAGCTGGCCGACGAGCCAGGCCGCCGTGACGGCGGCCAGCATCGTTCGCGGGCGCACGCGGGGCGCGATCAGGAGGAGAGGGAGCGGGGCGAGCCAGGTCAGCGCGGAGATCGGATGCAATCCCGTTCCGCCGAACCAGAGCGCCCCGCTCATGACGGCGGCGATGATTGTCCACATGCCGCAGAGCCTCCTCCCGGGGCGGGCCGGGCGGATCGCCGTACGGAACCACATCGATCTGGTCCTCTGGAGGGAGGCGCCGCGGCGGCGAACCGATCGATACTGCCGGGGTGAAACGGTTAGCCGATCCGCTCATCGCCCTCGCCGCGGTCGCCGCCACTGTGCTGCCCGCGCTGGCCGGCGGCCCCCACTCCTGGTGGGTGCTGCCGCTGGCGCTGGCCTCGTCGGTGCCGGTGCTGTGGCGCGACCGCGCGTTGCTGCCGGTCGGCCTGATCGTCGGCACGGCGACGACCGTTTCCGCGTCGCTCGGCGCGCCGCCACTGTTGCCGGTCGGCCCGATGGTGTGCCTCTATACCTTCGCGGCGCGCGCGTCGCTGCCGACGCGCCTGCTCGGCCTCGGGGTGACCGGTGCGGGCCTGCTCCTGTCGGTGCTTTACCCCCGTCCCGACCTGGAGGTTCTTCGCTATCTCGCGGTGGCGTACATCTTCGCGTATGCGTTGGGCACCAGCACCCGCGCGCGCCGCAACCAGGCAGCGGCGCTGGCCGAGCGGGATCGGCGGGTCGCCGGCGAGCGGGAGGCGGCCGTCCTGCGGGAACGCACCAGGATCTCCCGGGATCTGCACGACATCGTCACGCACGCGGTCGGCATCATGATCGTGCAGGCGGAGTCCGGGCCGTTGCTGGTCCGCAGCGATCCGGCGCGGGCTGACGCGGCGTTCGAGGCCATCGCGGCGACCGGCCGTGACGCGGTCGTCCAGCTGCGAAGGGCCGTCGGCGGTCTTCGCCTTCCGGACGACGATGCGTTGCTGCAGCCCGGCCTGGTGCAACTGCCCGATCTGGCCAGGCGGGTGCGGGCGACCGGCCTCGACGTCTCGCTGGAGCTGGCCGAGATGGCCGTGGCGGTGCCCGAGGACGTCGGCGTCGCGCTGTACCGGATCGTGCAGGAAGCGCTGACCAACGTGGTCCGGCACGCGGCGGCACGCTCGGTGCGGGTCATCGTGGATTGCACGGGCGAAGCGCTCACCGTGACTGTGATCGACGACGGGCGAGGCACTGCCACAGCCGACCCGCCGGGCTTCGGGATCGTCGGTATGCGTGAGCGCGCTCAGGCATGCGGTGGGACGTTACGGGCCGGGCCCGCGGCGGGAGGCGGTTTCGAGGTCACCGCGTTCTTGCCGATCCCGCTGGCGGCGATGGCGCTCTTCTCGCTCCCGGCGGTCGGTTCATGATGCGCGTGGTGATCGCCGACGATCAGGAGCTGTTCCGGGAGGGTTTCGCGACGATCCTCCGGGCGGAACCGGACATCGAGGTCGTCGCCGACGCTGCCGACGGCGCGGCTGCCGTGCGCGCCGCCGCTGCGCTCAGGCCGGACGTGGTGCTGATGGACATGCGCATGCCGGTCCTGGACGGTGTCGAAGCCACCCGCCAGGTGTGCGCGACCACTGACAGCCGGGTCCTCGCGCTCACGATGTTCGACCCGGACGAGTATCTGTATGAGGTGCTGCGCGCCGGGGCCAGCGGTTTCCTGCTCAAGGACGTTCCCCGGGCCGAGCTGGTGCACGCGGTCCGGGTGGTGGCCGCCGGCGACTCCCTGCTCGCCCCGGCGGTGACCACCAGGGTCATCGGCGAGCTGCACCGGCGGGGTCACCCCGATCACGCCATGGCCGCGGCCGTCAGTGCGCTCACCCCGCGCGAGACCGAGGTGCTCCGGTCAATCGCGGCCGGCCTCACCAACGCCGAGATCGCGGCCCACCATCACCTCAGTGAGCACACGATAAAGACCCACATCGGCAACCTGTTCACCAAACTCGCTCTGCGCGACCGGGCACAGGCCGTCATGGTCGCCTACGAGTCCGGCCTCGTCGTTCCCGGCTCATGACAAACTCCGGGTTCAAGGGGCCACGACCGATCAGATCGCTGATCACGGGGTCGCGGTTGACCGACTCGCTGTTCAGGCCGCTGCGATTGACCGAATCCCCGGTCAGGCCGCCGCGATTGACCGAATCCCTGGTCCGGCCGTCGCGGTTGACCAGATCGCTGCTCGGAGGTTCACGGGTGATCGGATCGCCGTTCGGAGGGCCTCCATCGCCGCATCATCGCAACGTGGAGGCCCGCCGGCCAGCGACTACTCGTCGGCCTGGTACTCCTCGACCTTCTCGACGGGCCAGCCGATGAACTCGGCGATCTCCTCCGGGTCGGCGTCGTCGGAGAGCACCCAGTCCTCCACCGCGTTCGCAAGGCCGTCCGGGATGCCGGGCGCCGACACGTACTCCAAATCCTCGTCCTCGAGGATCCGGTCGTGATGGATAAACTTGTCGTCCGGGTCGAGTTTGCCGGCGGCGGCCTCGTACTCGTCGAGGCCACCCTCGCCGGCCGCCAGGATCTCGTTGGTGCGCCAGTCGATGATGTCCCAGCCGTCCTGGCCGATCTGGCCGCCGGTGATGATCCGGTGGCCCTGGGCTTCGAGTTCCTCGATGCGGCGCCGGGTCTCGGTGACACCGGCGTAGTTGGCCTCGAGCACGTTCTTGACGTGCTCCTTGAGAAGGTCGCTCACGGGCGGGAGCATATTGCCCCTTTAGCCGTTGCGAGCGACCGCCCCGTAGGCGTCGATGAAGTCGCCCTGTGCACGCCACCGCGTGATCGGCACGAGTCCGGGTTCGATCAGGCTCAGCCCGTCGAAGAGGCCGACCAATTCGTCCGGACTGCGCAGAATGTACGGCACCCCGCCGTTCTCCGCGAGCCGCTTCGCCCCTTCGACGACGGAAGGTGTCGTGTTCGTGCCATCCCACAGCACCAGATGACTGCCGGGCGCGGCGACCTCGAACGTGCGACGCACGATCGAGCGCACCTCATCCAGCGACGCCTCGTAACCGAGCACCCCCATGAACATCACCGCGACCGGCTGCGAGAAGTCGAGGGTCTCCCCCGCAGCTGCGATGATCCGCTCCGGGTCGTGGTAATCGGCGTGCACATAGATCCCCGAACGAGAGGTCACCATCGGATCGTTGTCGACGTAGACCACCTTCGCGGCGGGGTCGACACCGGTCGCCACCTCGTGCGTGTTCTGCATGGTGGGCAGCCCGGTCCCGATGTCCAGGAACTGCCGGATCCCGGCCTCGGCCGCCAGGAAACGTACCACCCGGATCAGGAACTGCCGCGACTCGCGCGCCATCACGACGATCTCGGGGTAGACCTGCGCGACGGCGTCGCCGGCCGCGCGATCCGCGGGGAAGTTGTCGACCCCGCCCATCCAGTAGTTCCAGATCCGCGCCGCGTGCGGCACGTCCGTCCGGATCTCAGTCATGGACGGGATTCTATGTACTGGCGTAGGCGCGAAGGAATGCCCGGACCCCTTCGGTGACCAGGTGACGAACCCGCTCGTCGGCGGCCGGGATGACCGTCGACCCGTGCCGGTTCAGCACCACCGCGAACGTCAGCGCGATCAGATGATCCGCCGCCAGCCGCGGATCCGGCGCCTCGAGCAGCCCGGCCTCGGCAAGCACCGCGATCCGGGCTGCCACCGCATCCTCGGGTGCGTCCTTGAACGGCGCCTCGCTGAGATGCCCCTCCCCGCCGAGCAGCTTGAGCAGCGTCGCGTAATCCGCCGAGCCGAGCATGTCGGTGACGATCCGCAGCGAGAAGTCGACGAACGCACCCTCCAACTGATCAGGAGCGGTCACCGTGGCCAGCGTCCCGTCGAGGGTGCGCTGCACGGTGCCGACCAGCGAGTCGGAGATGTCGTTGACCACGGCCTGCAGCAGCGTGGTCTTGTCCCCGAAGTAGTCGTAGACGGTCCGCTTGGACACTCCGGCCCGGGCGGACACCGCATCCACGCTCGTCCGGTCGAAGCCGTCGTTCAGGAACAGGTCACGGGCGGCGGAGAGGATCGCTGCGCGCTTGGCCGCCGATCCTTCCCGGAGGGTCTTCGCAGTTGGCACATCGGCAGCTTACCGCGACTACACTGCACGGTGTAGTGTCGCCTTCATGAAGGCACTCATCTCCGGCGCCAGCATCGCCGGGCCCACGCTGGCCTACTGGTTGCACCGCCACGGATGGGAGGTCACGGTGGTCGAGAGGGCGCCGGCCATCCGCGGCGGCGGCTACCCGATCGACGTCCGCGGCGTCGCCCTCGACGTCCTCGACCGGATGGGCGTGCTGTCCCAGGTCCGCGCCGCACACATCGACACGCGGCGGCTCACGTTCATGACGCCCACCGGCAAGGTCGCCGGGCAGCTCCGGGCCGAGCAGCTCACCGGCGGCACCGAGGGCCGCGACCTGGAGCTGCCGCGCGGCAGGCTGACCACGATCCTGTTCGACGCGGCGCGCGACGACGTCGAGTGGATCTTCAACGACTCGATCGCCACCCTCGACGACCACGGCGACGGCGTCTCGGTCACGTTCGTCTCCGGGGCGACCGGCGAGTTCGACATCGTCATCGGTGCCGACGGCCTGCACTCCACCACCCGCCGGCTGGTCTTCGGCCCGGAGGACCAGTTCAACCGCTACCTCGGCTACTGCTTCGCCGGCTTCACCATCCCCAACGACCTCGGCCTGTCCCACGAGGGTCTGATCTGGTCGGCGCCGGGCCGGATGGCGGCGATCTACGCGCCCGGCTGCACCGGCACCCTGCACGGCTTGCTGATGACGAGCCGCCCGCAACCGCCGCTCGCCGAGCTCGGCGACGCCGACGCGCAGCGCACGCTGATGGCATCGGTCTTCGGCGGTGACGGCTGGCTCATCCCGGAGCTGCTGCACGGCATGCGCGCCGCCGACGACGTGTTCTTCGACGTCACCAGCCAGATCCACATGCCGTCGTGGTCGCGCGGTCGCGTCGTGCTCACCGGCGACGCCGCGCACGCGCCGTCGTTCTTCTCCGGCCAGGGCACGAGCATCGCGCTCGCCGGGGCGTACATGCTGGCTGACGAGCTGTCGACGGCGACCGACCCGGCCGCGGCCTTCGCCGCCTACGAGCAGAAGACCCGCGATTTTGTACGGATGAACCAGGCGCTCGCCGACTCCGGAGGCACCACCCTGGCCCCGGCGACGAGCCGCGCGCTGTGGGTGCGCAACCACCTGCTCCTCAAGCTCGCTCCGCTGCTCGCGCCCACCGGCCTGCTCGGCCGCGCGGGACGCAAGGCCGCGACCGGTCTCGCCCTGCCCCCGCTCCGCACATCGATGGACGCGGCCACCCGGGTGTAGAGGCTCCTGCATCGTCTCCGCACGGTGCCGCAGGCAAGTCAGCTGGTCCTCATGGGCGTTATCCGGGCCGGATAACGCCCATGAGGACCAGCTGGCAACAGCGCGCCGCGCCGCCTCCCCGACCCGCGCGAAGACCGCGCGACTCCGCACAAGGCGAACTCTCGGCGACCGCGCAGAGCTGGCCTGCCGCGAGGCCGCACGGGCAGGCCGGGCGCGCGGTTGTGCGGGGTAGGGCTGGCGCGAGGTTGTACGGGGTGGGCTGGCGCGAGGTTGTACGGGGTGGGTTTCGCGGGGTGGTGGGTCGGCGGGTTCAGGCTTGGCGGCGGTCCCAGGCGGTGGTGACCAGGGTGGCGGTGAGGACGAAGAGCGCGCCCGCCCACAACAGCCGGGTCTCCTGGTGATCCGCGGGAACGGCGAATCCGGCGACGGCCGCGAGCGCTCCGGTGACCGCGGCGAGCGCCAGCCCCAGCAGCCAGCGGCGGGTCGCGAGCGCTCGGCCGGCGAGCGGCAGACGGCCGTACACCTGGGAAAGCGCCGCAGCCGTGGCGGCGCCGATGACCAGGAGCCCGGCGGCGGCCGCGAAGAGGCGTGAGCCGAATCCGAGCTCGTAGCGGATGGCGAGCGCCGGCACCAGGAACAACGCCAGCCACCAGGAGAGTCCGCTGGTGAGCGTGTCGATGCCCGGCCCGGCCGAGGCTTCGCGGGCGCGCAGGCGGTTCGCGGCGATCCGGGACGCGACGAGCACGATCCCGGCGATCGTCGCGCCGAGCAGGTGCTGGCCGATTTTGCCCATGCTGTAGAGCAGTACGCTGTCGTAGAGCGACAGGATCAGGTATCCGAGCGCCGCGGTCGAGGCGGCGAACGCCAGCAGTTCCGCGGCGTCGCGCGGTGCTCCGGCCCCTGGTGGCGCGGACCGCTGACAGCAGACGCGACGCGCGACGAGCACGGTCAGCACTCCGCAGACGGCCCGCAAGGCAAGATCCTGATTGGTGTACGTCGTGTGCATCGCCCATTCGATCAGCCCGAAAGTGATCGTGTACGACGCGCTGACCGCGGCGAGGACCGGCGTGGTGGCGAGCCGCCGGTAGAGGCGCGGATCGAGCCAGTTGAGGACGGTCAGGTACGCGAAGATGCCGAGCGGCAGCTCCAGCAGCAGTGACGGCACCCGGAACACGCTGAGGGCGAGCAGTTCCGGGGCGGGCCAGCGGTCCGCGAGCCACGTCAGGTCGGCGAGCTGGAACCAGCCGTCCGGCACGTATCCACCGAGGTACGACATGTCACCGCCGTGCACCCGCAGCGCGTACACGGTGAAGAGCACCTGGTTGACGAAGAGCAGCACGACCACTCCGGCCAGCCACCAACCCGGCCCGACCGGGCGGCCGCCGGGCTCCGCCGTCGCCGGAGATCGGACCGCGCGCCACGTGACCGGCACTCCCACCAGGACCGATGCCGCCACCGTGGCGTGCAGGGCCAACGCCGTACCCGTCAATGATCTTCCTTAAGTTGCGAGAACGCCCGGTCGCGGCACTCGCGATCGGGCGGGTCACAGTAGATCAGGCGGGCAATCCCAGGATGATCGGGGCGACGGTGGCGCCGGGCTCGGAGCGGATGGTGTCGGGCATCGTCATGCCCCGCGCCGCGAGCGAGGAGTCACGTCACCCGGGAGCACAACCCGATCACGGCGGGTCCGAGGTCAGTCCGGCGCTGGTCCGCCGCCGAGGCCGAGTTCGTTGCCGTCGGGATCGAGGAAGATTGCTTTGCGTACGCCGTTGTCGTAGGTCTCGCGCTCGGCCGGCGTCAGCCCGCGTGCGGCGATGGCGGCGAGCCGCTCGTCGAAGTCGTCGCAGAACAGAGTGGTCAACGCGTGGCCGGCCGCCCGGGGCCGTAACTCGACGTAGACGTACCGGTGCTCGCCGACCTCCCACACGGCTTCCCGGTCGTTGGGCAGGAACGCGGGTTCCGCCCCGAGGAGAAGGTTGTACCAGGTGACGGCCCGGTCGTAGTCGCTGACCGGGATGCCGGCGAACAGGCCCATGGTCACGCGGTGACCTTGGAGACGATCTCGACGAGATTGCCGTCCGGGTCGCGGAGCAGCGCGTTGCGGTTGTTGTTGCCGGTGTCGTGCGGGGGCTTGACCGCGGTGACGCCGGCCGCGGTCAGCCGGGCGAACTCGGCGTCGACGTCACCGGCCCAGAAGACCAGGGCCATCGCCGGACGGCCGGGTTCGGCGTCGACGCCGTGCACGCGTGACGCGGCGTCGACGGTGCCGAGGCCGATGGTGAAGCTGCCGGCGCGGACCTCGACGTGGGACGGGGTGCCTTCGGCCGGGGTCCGGAACGTCTCGGTCAGCCCGAGCAGGTCCCGGTAGAAGCGGACGGCCGCCTCGATGTCCCGCGTGTACAGGTTCACAAGACCATCAGCGAACATGGATCTCACCCTATCCCGGCCAGTGCGCGGATCGCGGCTGCCACGGCATCGGGGTCGACGAGTTGGTGCAGGTGACGGCCGGGCACGTGGATGACGGGCCAGCCACGGGCGCGGGCCAGCGAGGCCTGCTGGTCGTAGGGCGGGCCGAACCACAGGTAGCCGCACGGCCGGTCGTCCCAGCCGGCCGGCACCGGGATCCGCTGGTCGTAGTAGGTGACCGGGAGGCGGGGCTGTTCCGCTTCGACGAGCGCGCGCGTCCGCTGGTCCGGGAAGAGCGGGTCCACCTCGTCCCACCAGGTCGTCCACGGCGGCAGCAGGCCGTCGACCGCCTCGACGGGCAGCGCGTTCTGCCGGGTCGGCGACGAGCCGGTGAGTGACGGCAGGCGAGTCTCGACGAGGACGCAACCGGCGACGGGGCGCGGTGAGGCGTCGACGATCACGGGGACGTGCAGGCCGGCGCTGCTGTGCGCGACCAGGTGGACCGGCTCGGCGGGCGGCAGCCGGTCGATGGCCGCGGCGACCCGCTCGACGACGGCGGGCCAGTGCGGCGGGTCGAGCCCGAGCAGGGACGGCACGACCGCACCGGGCAGCCGGGCCACGACCGGCGACCACGTTCGCGGGCCGAGCAGGAGGCTGTGCAGGAGGACGAACATGGCCTCCACGATCGGTGTCAGGGGGCGGGTGGCTGCGGCGGTGCGGGGCTCCGATCGTACGGGAAATCGGTGATCTTCTGTTTTTTCCTCGGGAGGCGACGCCTGTTTTGCCGGATTCGACAACTACTGATCGAGAGCGATTGCGTGCATTCTGTAACGGGAAGATAACGACCCCGCTCCGTCGGCACGGAAGGAGCTCCGGTGTCGCTCAGCTGGCCCTGGGCCCTGCTCGCCCTCGTGACCGTCCCCTTGCTGCCCGCCGCCCGGTGGTGGTTCGACCGTCGCCGCAGGCGCTCCGCGGTGACCGTTTCCAGCGTCGCCCTGATCCGCGCCGCGGTGCCCCGGCACAGCGCCTGGCGGCGGCGCGTCCCGGTGGCGCTCTTTCTCACCGGGCTGCTCGCGATCGCGGTCAGCACGGCCCGGCCGCAGGCGACGATCGCGGTGCCGCGCGCCGAGACGTCGATCCTGCTGGCCATCGACGTCTCCGGGTCGATGTGCTCGACCGACGTCTCCCCGAACCGGCTGGCCGCCGCGGTCGAGTCAGCCCGTGACTTCATCAGGCGGACCGACCGGGGGATCCGGATCGGGCTGATCGCGTTCTCCGGGACGGCCGGGCTCGCCGTCCCGCCGACGACCGATCGTGATCAGTTGCTCGACGCGGTCGGCACCTTCCGGACCGCGCTCGGGACGGCGATCGGTGAGGCGATCCTCACCTCGATCGACGCGATCGCCGAGTACAACCCGGGCGTCGCGCAGAGCGGGGTGGATCTCGTCCCCGCGTCGGACGGCGGGTTCGAGCCGGACACCATCGTGGTGCTGACCGACGGCTCGAACACCACCGGGGTCGATCCGCTGATCGCCGCCGGTCAGGCCGCCGCCCGTCATCTCCGGGTATTCACGATCGGGTTCGGGACGACGCATCCCGGGCCGATGGTGTGCGATCCCGGGCAGGTCACGGCGGGCTCGTTCGGCGCCGGACCGGATCCGGGCGGCGGTTACGGGCAGTCGCTGGAGATCGACGAGAGGTCGCTGACCGAGGTGGCCGAGACGACCGGCGGCCGCTACTTCCGGGCCCGGGACGCCGGCCAGCTCAACGACGCGCTCGCTGGCCTGCGCAGCGAGATCGGCCTGCACCGGGAGTCGACCGAGACCACCGTCTGGTGGCTGCTCGCCGGGTCGGTGCTGGTCGTCTCCGCGATCTTCCTGTCCCTGTGGTGGGGCCGGCAGCGAACCGCGGCTTCGTCATAGGCTGGGGGCGTGGTCAGGGACGAGTTGCTGCGGCTGCGGGCGAGCGCCGAGGACGAGGCCGCGATCCTGGCACGCGATCTGGAGGCCCTGTTCGCGGCGTCGCGGGACTCGAACGCCGACGACGAGCACGACCCGGAGGGTGCGACGATCGGGTTCGAGCGCGCCCAGCTGACGGCGCTGCTGGCCGCGGCGCGGGAGCGGATCGCCGAGGTCGACGACGCGCTGGGCCGGGTCGACGCGGGGACCTACGGCAGCTGTGCCGGGTGCGGCCGGGCGATCGCCGCGGAGCGCCTCGAGGTCCGCCCGTTCGCCCGCCTCTGCATGGCCTGCGCGTGACCCGGTCCGCGGGTTGCCGCCTCGGGGGCGGTCAGCCCTCGACCTGGGTGGGCGCCGGAGTCCTGGCGGCGCGGCGCGCGGCCCACACGATCAGCCCGGCGCACAGCGCGGCGAGGACCAGAGTCGCCGTCGTCACCGCGTTCTCGAAGGTGTGGATCCCGCCCGGGGTGGCGCCGACGCCGATCAGCGTCCCGCCGAGAGCGGCGGCCACGATCGTGCCGGTGACCGCGAGCCCGACGCTGCTCGCGACCTCCTGGCTGGTGTCGCTCATCGCGGCGCCGATCGAGGTCTGGTCCTCGGGCAGGCCGCGCATCACGGTGACGCCGGCGATCGTGGCGACGACCCGCATGCCGGCCGCGGTCAGGGCCAGGGCGATCGCGATCCAGATGTAGCTCTGCCGGCCGAGCAGGCCGTAGACGACCAGACCCGCCAGGAACGAGGAGGCCCCGAGGACGGCGGCGCGCTGCGTGCCGACCTTGTCGACGAACTTCTCGACGAGCGGGCCGGCCGCGAGCAGCACGATCACCTGCGGCAGGTTGCCGAGCGCGGCCTGCGCCGGGGACCAGCCCCAGACGAGTTGCAGCTGCAGCGTGACGGTGAAGCCGATGACCGCCATGCCGAGGCCGAGCGCCGCCTCGTAGGCCAGGCTCGCCGAGACGGCCGGGCGCTTGAGCAGGGCGAAGTCGAAGATCGGGTGGGCGGTGCGGCGCTCCTGGATCACGAACGCGGCGGCGGCGAGGACCGCGCCGGCGCCGGCCAGCCACGGGCTGCGGCTGTTCCAGCCCTGCTCGACGGCGAGGGTCGCGGTCCAGAGGGCCAGGATGATCGTGGCGGTGCCGAGCAGCGCGCCGGGCAGGTCGAGCGGCGAGCGGTTGCGCTTGGCGGGGTCGTCGGCCGGGATGCCGAAGCGGATGCACCCGATGGCGAGCAGGGCGATCGGCACGTTCATCACGAGCAGCGTCTGCCAGGGCAGGACAGCGAGGACCAGGCCGCCCACGGTGGGGCCGATCGCCATGCCGGTCAGGCCGACGGTCGCGATCAGCGAGGTCGCCCGCATCAGCAGGTTCTCCTGGTCGAACAGGCGGAAGCAGAGCGCCATGGTGCCGGGCGCGGTCATCGCGGCGGTGACGCCGATCGCGGCGCGCACGGCGATGAGCTGGCCGGGGGTGGTCACGGCGAGCACCATCAGGTTGGCCAGGGCGAACAGGCTCAGGCCGATCAGCATCATCCGGCGGGTGCCGTAGCGGTCGGCGATCGCGCCGAAGGCGACCATCAGGCCGCCGAAGAGCAGCGAGTATCCCGAGGTGATCCACTGCAGGGCCGACGCGGAGGCGCCGAGCTCGCGCCCGATGGTGGGCAGTGCCACGTTGAGCACGGAGTTGTCGAGCATCTCCACCAGGAAGACGACGGACAGCCCCAGGATGGCGGGCCAGACGGCCCGCAGTGAGGTGGCGTGCGCCGCCTTCTCCTCGCGCACCTCCACGACGTCGACGCTCATGACGGCCCCCTTCTGGAATGACGTTCCATTGCCTCCTCAGTCTGGAATGCCGTTCCAGTCCGTGTCAAGATGTAGTCATGTCACAGACACGTGGCAGAGGCCGTCGCGCCGATGCCCTCTCCAAGGACGTGGTGGTCCGGGCCGCCGTGGACCTGCTCGACGAGCACGGCGAGCGCGGCTTCACGTTCAAGCTGCTCACCGAGCGGCTGCAGACCGGGGCCGGCGCGGTCTACTGGCACGTGGCGAACAAGGACGAGCTGGTCCTGCTCGCCACCGACAAGGTGATCGGCGATGCCCTGGCCGCCCTGCGCCCCGAGCCCGGCGCGGACGCCGAGACCCGGCTCCGCACACTGCTGCTGACCATGTACGACGCCTTGGACCAGCACTTCTGGGCGGCGCCGCACGTCGTCGCGGGCTCCGCGATGCCCAACGCGATGCTGCTGCTGGAACGCGTCGGCAGCCTGATCGCCGAGACCGCGCTGCCCGCTCGACGGCACTTCGCCGCCGCGACCGCGCTCTTCCTCTACCTCGTCGGCGTCACCGCGCAGGACAGCGCCCACGCCAAGACGGTCGAGCCGGGCGTCAGCCGCGACGAGCTCCTCGGGCAGGAGGCCGCACGCTGGGCCGCCCTCGACCCGGCCACGTTCCCCTTCGTCACCCGCGTCGCCGCCGAGCTCGGCGACCACAGCGACCGCGACCAGTTCATCACCGGGGTCGACCTGTTCCTGGACGGCCTGCGGGCACACGGCTGAGCGATGGCCGGATCCGTGGGAAGGTTGTCCGCACGGACATGGCCGGGAACCGGCGGCGCGACGAGGCTGGGGGCATGACGATGATCGACGTGCCGGACACGAAGCTCGCCCGCGAGGCCACCGAGCTGATCCGCGACACCACCAGCGAGCTGGTCTACCACCACTCCCGCCGGGTCTACCTGTTCGGCGCGCGCCAGGGCCGCAACCGGGATCTGAGCTTCGACCCCGAGCTGCTGTACGTCGCCGCGATGTTCCACGACCTCGGGCTCGGCGAACGGTTCCGGGGCAGCGGCCGGCGCTTCGAGGTGGACGGCGCCGACGAGGCACGGCGGTTCCTGCGCGGACACGGGGTGCCCGACGACAGCGTGCGACGGGTGTGGCTGGCGATCGCGCTGCACACCACGCCGGGCATCCCGCAGTTCCTCGAACCCGAGGTCGCGCTGGTCACGGCGGGCGTGGAATACGACGTACTGGGAATCGAATTCGACCTGATCTCTCCGGAGGAGCGTGCGGAGATCACCGCTCTGCACCCCCGGCCGGCTTTCAAGCGGCGCATTCTGGCGGCGTTCACCGAAGGCATCCGGACCAGGCCGGAGACCACGTTCGGCAACGTGAAAGCCGATGTCCTGGGGCACTTCGTGCCCGATTTCCACCGAGCCGATTTCGTACGGACGATCCAGGACTCCCCATGGCCCGAATGACCCACGTCGTGGCGATCCTGGCCTTCGACGGCGTGCAACTGCTCGACGTCGCCGGGCCGGCCGAGGTGTTCACGACCGCGAACGCGTTCGGGGCGGCGTACGACGTACGCACCTTCTCCGCCGGCGGGACCGACGTGACCACCTCGTCCGGGGTCCGGCTCGGCGCCGGCCCCGTCCCCGACCAGCCCCGTCGTCTCGGCACCCTGGTCGTGCCGGGACGCCAGGACTGGCGCAACGCCGTCCGTGACGACGCGACGATGACCGCCGTGACCGGCCTCGCACCGCGCGCCCGCCGCATCGCCTCGGTGTGCGCGGGCGCGTTCCTGCTGGCCGAAGTGGGCCTGCTCGACGATCGGCGGGCGACGACCCACTGGCAGCTCGCCGGGGAACTGGCCCGGGCCTATCCGGCCGTCAAGGTCGACAGCGACCCGATCTTCGCCCGCGACGGCCGGGTCTTCACCTCGGCCGGGGTCACCGCCGGAATCGATCTGGCGCTGGCTCTGGTCGAGGCCGACCACGGCCCCGCGGTCGCGCGTGAGGTCGCCCGCCAGCTCGTCGTCTTCATGGCCCGGCCGGCCGGGCAGTCGCAGTTCAGCGCCCGCCTCAGCGTCCGCGAGTCCGACCACCCGGTGCTGCGCGCGGCGATGGACGCGGTCACCGGTGACCCCGGCGCCGACCACGCCACCGACCGCCTCGCGGCCCGCGCCGGCGTGAGCGCGCGGCACCTGACCAGGCTGTTCCGCACCCACACCGGGATGAGCCCGGGCCGATACGTCGAGACTGTCCGCGTCGAGGAGGCGCAGGCCCGGCTCGAGGGCGGCGCCGAGTCGGTGGAGGCGATCGCGGCGTCAGCCGGCTTCGGCTCGTCGGAGACCATGCGACGCGTGTTCCATCAGCACCTCGGCGTCTCCCCCACCACCTACCGCGCCCGTTTCCGCAGCACTACCGCCGGGTGAAGGTCAGGTGGGTGACGCCACTCGGGCTGGTCACCGACTCGACGGCGAAACGGTCCTCGAGGCTCTCCAGGCCGTCCCAGAGGCGCACGCCCCGGCCCAGCACGATCGGGACCAGAACGACATGCAAGTGGTCGACGAGGTCCGCGTCGAGGAACTGCCGGACCGTGGTGGGACCGCCGCCGATGCGTACGTCCAGGCCACCGGCCGCCTCACGCGCCTGCGCGAGCGCCTCCTCCGGGCTCGCGTCGATGAAGTGGAAGGTGTTACCGCCCTCCATCTTCAGGGTCGGCCGCGGATGCCGGGTCAGCACGAAGACCGGCGTGCGGAACGGCGGGTTGTCGCCCCACCAGCCCTTCCACTCCTCGTCCTGCCACGGGCCCCGCTGCGGCCCGAACTTGTTGCGCCCCATGATCTCGGCGCCGATGCCGGGGCCCCACGCCGCGGCGTACGCGTTGTCGACACCCTCGCTGCCGCCGTCCTTGCCGTTCATCGCCTGGAACGTGCTGGTCCCGACGAACCACTCGTGGAGCCGCCCGCCGGCGTGCCCGAACGGCGCTTCCAGGCTCTGACCCTCCCCCGTGGCGAAGCCGTCCAGCGAGACCGCGAAGTTGTGCACCCGAACCTTCGACATCGCCCCACTCTAAGCTCGCGTCCCTCCGCCCACTGCCCTCCAGCAGATCGTCCGCGCCCACCTCTCGCGATCCGCGGCGGAACGTGCTCCGGGCCTGGCCGGCTGCACAGCTTCCTCCAGCGGGCCCGGCGTCGAGTGACGATGACGGCCATAGCACGTCGAACTCGCTGAAGTCGGGCAGGACGACAACGGGGATCGATTCCGGTCACGGGTGGGTGAATCCGGGGCTGAGCTGGGGGATCCCCCAGTGGCGTGCGCGGGCCGGTAAGGCCATGATCTAGCGCATGATGGAGACCGAACTTCCGCGCGCCGGGGTGGACGACGTCGACTGGTCGCTGCTGGAGGACGGCTCCGCCGTACGGGAAATGCTGAAAACTCTTGCCGGTGGCGGCCCGGCGGCCCGGACCACCGCGTTGCGCGGTCTCTATCGGCTCGCGCCGGAAGGCGCCGACGTCCGGCCGTGGGTCGCGGCGGCCCTGCCGATCCTGCTGGGCATGGTCGCGACTCCGGAGCAGCCCGACCGGGGGCGGGTGCTGCGGCTGGCCGGTGATCTCGCCGGCGCGGACCGCACCTGGCAGATGTCCGGGGAGACGTTGCGGGCGAAGCGGATCCTCGCCGAGCACGACGGGCTCCTCGCTCTGCTAACCGACGAGGATCCGCAGGTCAGGGAGGCCGCGGCCTACACCGTGCGGGCGGTCTGCCGGCTGTCGGCCGAGCTGGTCGAGCTGCTCTGGGAACGCTACATCGAGGAGCCGGATTCGGCCGTGCGCCTGACCCTGGTCGGCAGCGGGGTGCTCGCCGGGGCGGTCGGCACCGGTTACGAGCCGACGAAAAGGCTGCTCGCCTGGGTTGCCGACACCGACAAGGATTTGCGCGTACGGACGATCGCGCTCGCCGAACTGGTGTCGATGACCAATCCCCCGCCGTTCGACGTGGAGACCGCGCGCGACACCGTGCTGGAGGCCTACCGCGCCGGCCTGAACCGGGAGCCCGCGCACGTGGACGACCTGGTCGCGCCGTTGCTGGCCGGGCAGTGGCTGGCCGCCCGGCAGTGGACGCCCGGATATCCACAGGTGGTGAGCGCTGTCCGCGCGGCGTACCGCAACGACGTCACCCCACAGCTGAACCTGCTCGAACGCATGCTGGAGCTGGACGGCTGGGACGCCCGGCAGGACGCGCTGTACGAGGCACGGTCCCTGATCCAGCGGTTCCGTGGGCCGTACCGGCCGCTCGTCGATCGGGCCGCCGAGCTGATGGGAGATCCCGATCCGCAGGTACGGGCGGCGTCGTTGAGCCTGCTCAGCAGCATCGGTGAACTGGCCCGCCCGGGCGCCGACGCGGTCTGGGCGGATCTGATCGACGGCGGCTACTGGATCAACGAGGGCGGGCAGGGCCCGGTGCTCGCGATGGCCGCGCGGCTGCTCGCCGAGCTGCGCGACGAACGGCTCCTGCCGACCCTGGAACGGATGCTCGACGAGGCCCCGGACACCGGTGACCTGCACAGCGCCATCGCCGGGTACGGGTTCGCGGCGCGCGGCCTCAGCCGGACCCTGCGACGGCGGCTGCGCGGCACCGAGGACGCGACGGAGTACGCGCGACTGCTGCGCGCGCTGACCGCGGTCGCCCCGGGTGAGGCCGCCGACCACCTCGCCGAGGAGCCGATCGACCTGGACACGCTCGGGCTGCTGGCGCGCGCCGGACGATCGGCGGCCGGCCGGGTCCCGGACATCCGGCCGCTGCTGACCTGCGGTGACCCGGCGCTGGAGTTGGCCGCGGCGCACACGATCTGGCGGGTCGCCGGGGACGCGGAGGCCGCCGCCGGCGTCTACGACATGTACTTCGACAACCGCAAGGCCGCGCCCGAGCACGCGGTCGCGGCCCTCGACGGCCTGCGCGAGCTGCGGATCCGCGTCAAGGACCGGGCCCGCCGGATGATCCGGCTGCGCCGCCGCCAGGCCAACGGCGCGGTGGTCGCCGCGGCGGCCGACGCGCTGTGGTGGGTGGCCGGCAACCAGGACGCGGCCCGCGCGCTCGGCCCGGTCTGGGAGGCGGCGCCGCGGGAACGGCCGCGGATCGCCCGGCTGTGGCTGGCCACCGGCGACGTGCGGTACGGCGCCCGCTACGCCCGGGCCGAGCTGGCCCTGCCGCTGCGGCACAACCTGCGGGGGCACGGCGCCCGGCCGGCCGAGATCACCGAGGACGAGCAGTTGCTGACACTGTGCCGGGAGATCGTCGCCCAGGCCGGCTGAGGGTCCGCCCGGCCGCACTACGATCGGGCGCGTGGACGACCGTGAACTCGTGCGATGCGCCCAGAACGGTGACGCGGCGGCGCTCGGGGTGCTGCTGGCGCGGCACGAGGCCGGAATGCGGGCGGTCGCGCTGAGCGTGCTCGGTCACGGGCCGGACGCCGAGGACGCGGTACAGGACGCGATGGTCACCGCCGTGCGGCGCATCGGGGACGTGCGCGATCCGGCGGCGGCCGGTGCGTGGTTGCGGGCCGCGGTCCGGAACCACTGCCGGATGCGGTTGCGGTCACGACCGGCGCTGCCGGTGGCCGACCCGGAGTGGTTCCTTCCCCACGCCGGAGGCCCCGACGAGCTGATCGAGCGGGCGGCGCTGCGGGACTGGGTGTGGCACGCGATCGGGGAACTGTCCGAAGGTGATCGCCTCGTGACGATGCTGCGGCACTTCAGCAGCGTGACGTCGTACGAGCAGATCGCCCTGGTCTGTGGTCTCCCGATCGGCACGGTGCGCAGCCGGCTCAGCCATGCGCACCGCAAACTCACCGGGCTGCTGCGGGCGGGCGCGGAGCAGGCGTACCCGGACAGCGGGGCGTACACGCGGGCGCGGCGGCGGGAGGCGTCGGACGCGCTGTCGGCGGCGATGCGCGGGGATTTCCGTGACGTCGTCGACGAGCTGTGGTGGCCGGACGCGGACATGACGGTGCCGGCGTCCGGGCAGGGCGGCGGCCGGGAGTTCGCGGTGCGCGGCATGGAGTGTGATCTGGCCTCCGGCGTGCGGCAGCGGCTGGTCAGCGTCGTGGCCGGTCAGGACGTGCTGATCTGGGAGACCGAGCTGATCGGCGGCCACTGCCCGCCGGGCGCGGTGTGGTTGCAGAGGATGGAGCAGGGTCGCGTCCGATCGCTCACCCTCTGTCACGCCCGAACTACTTCGGCGTAGGAGCGAACTTTTCCGCACCCGCGCGCATCTGGTCCGGTCATCGCACCATCGGATCGGAGATCTTCGTGAGCATCACCACCCATCGGATCAGCGTCGGCGGCGTCCCGCAGGCCTATCACGTCGCGGGCAGCGGACCGGTCTGCGTCGCGCACTCCGGCGGCCCCGGCATCGACTGGGCCTACCTGCGGATGCCGCTGCTGGAGCAGCGCTTCACCATGGTCTACCTGGAGCCGGTCGGCACCGGGGACTCCGGGCGCCTGCCCGCCTATCCCCTCTCCGCCTACGCCGAGTTCGTCGCCGCCGTCGTCGACCACCTCGGCTCCCCATCGGTGTACGTTCTCGGACACTCGCACGGCGGGTTCGTCATGCAGCAGTTCGCGCTCGACCACCCGTCGCGGGTCGCCGGGATCGTCCTCTACGACACGTCACCGGTGACCGGCGCGGCGTTCTGGGACTCCGCGACGGCCGGCGTGATGGCCTACGGCGCTGTCGACCCGGCGGTGCCGGCCGCGTTCGAGCAGGCGGTCACGGCGACGGACGACGACGCGCTGTCGGTCGCCCTGCGGCAGGCGGTCCCGGTCTACTTCGCCGACTTCCCGGGCCGCCGCGACGAGTTCGCGCCGTTCGTCGCCGGGGTCCGGGCATGGGCCGTCCCGCAGGACCCGGAGCCGTTCGACGTCCGCGCCCGCCTCGGCGAGATCAGCGCGCCCACGGTGATCATCGTCGGCGAGCACGACTTCATCTGCGGCCCGCGGTGGGCCGCGATGCTGCACGCCGGCATCCCCGGCTCACGCCTGGTCACGCTCCGATCGAGTGGCCACTTCGGCCACGTCGAGCAGCCGGTCCCGTTCGCCGAGGCGGTCAGCGCGCTGCTCGGCTGATCCTTTCCAGTCCCTTACGGTACGGCCGTGCGCAGCACTTCCACCGCGCACGGCCGCCCCGCTCGCTGCTTCCGGCTGGCGCCCAGGGGTGTATCGAGTCCTTGTTACACCCCTGGTCACCAGCCGTGATCCGGCGAATGGCCTCCCGTGCCGCCGGGCACGCACGCCCGTTCCACGGGCTGGCCAGGGTTCAGGCGGACGGGTCGGGGGCGGTGCTCGATGCCGTACCGGGGAACAGTTGTTGTCCTAGGAGCAGGGCGCAGAAGGCGGTTCCGAGCAGCACGAACAGCCCGGTGTCCCCGGCCAGGTACTCGTTGGCGACGATCGGGTGCGTGGTGCTGATCGCGTAGGTGCCGATCCAGGCGAAGGTCGCGTTGTGCGCGAAGTGCCCCAGCACGGCCGGCCACAGGCTGTCCGACCGGAGCCGGAGCCGGCCGAGGAGCGCCGAGAACGCCAGCACGCTGCCGGTGAACAGCGCGAGCACGAGCGCCCGGTTCCCGTCGTGATGGTAGTTCGGCGTGAACAGGATGTACGGCAGGTGCCAGCCGGCCCAGACCACGCCGCCGACCAGCAGCGCCGCCCCTTCGCCGAGCCAGAGCAGCCGCGGCAGCAGGTAACCGCGCCAGCCAGCCTCCTCGGCGAACGCCAGCACGGGCCCGGTGACGCACAGGACCAGCGCGTCGCTGAGCCACGCGCCGCCCGGCGTCACGAAACGCGCCAGTCCGCACACCACGACACCGGCCGCGGCCAGCACACTCACGCCCGCCGTGGTGACCAGCGTGACCGGCCAGTCGCGCAGGCCGAGCCGTCCCGTTCCGAGCCGCCGCCAGCCGTCCCGCGTCCAGCCCTCACGGGTCACCACCAGCAGCATGACCAGGGTCACCAGCAGCGGGGACACGGCCAGCACCAGACCGTCGAGCACCCGGGCGGTGCCGAGCGAGACGCCGAGCACCAGGATGACGAAGATCAGCGCCGCCGCGCGGTCGGGGAGTCGTCGGAACACCCGCCCAGTCTTCAAAACCGGGCACGCCCGGCCATCCGTCCAAAGTAGGAGTCCGGGCCGCCGCCCTCGGCCACAAGGAGGACCCGGGTCAGCCGGTGACAATCCGGCAGCGGAGGATGCGGCCGTCGCTGGTGCCGAGGAGCAGCCGGTCCGGAAATCGTGGGCGTGCGAGCGGGGCGGTGTGGCAGAGTGCGGGCCATGACGAAGACCCGAAAGGCGTATGGGGCGTAGGTCGCCGCGCGCGGTTCGCGCGCAGTCGTACATGCCGCTGGCGCAGCCGGTCGAAGGGCTGTCGAGCAGGGCGAACGCCGAGGTCGCGCGGTTGCAGCATCGGCGACCGGACATCGACGTGCGGCAGGCGCTGGCCGGCTATCGCCGTACGGCGCGGCAGCCCCGGCGATGGCTCGATTTCGGCGACCACTACGGCCTCGCCGACGATCTGTGCGAGCAACGGGACATGCTGGAGGCCGCGATCCGGATGCTGCCGGGGCCGGCCAAGGGCGAGTTGCAGCGCCTGGTCGCGCCGCTGGACGAGATGTTCCTCCGCCGGACCGTGCCGGATCCGTGCCTCGGCCAGGCGGGCGGCTGGCACGCGGAGGCCTGGTGGCGCCGGCGGATCGCGGTGTGACCGGGCACGATCCGCCGGCGTCGGCGTTCAGGCCGTGCCGGAGACGATTCCGGGACGGGCGGTCGTGTTGCCGGCGGGGATGGCGAACACTGCCACCGCGGCGGCGACCATCAGGATGGTGACCCCACCGATCGGTTGAGTGCCGCTCTCCACCCCGTGCCCGGGAGATCGGGCGACCCTGGGAGGGCGCCCGCGCTGGGAGGGTCGATCCCGTGAACAACGACGGGAGGCGCCGGGTGAACGCGGTGATCGAGGTGGAACATCTCCACAAGAGGTATGGCGAGACGGTGGCCGTCGACGACGTGTCGTTCACCGTCGGGCGGGGCGAGATCTTCGGCATCCTGGGGCGCAACGGTGCCGGCAAGACCACCACTGTCGAGTGCCTCGTCGGGCTGCGGGCGCCGGACGGCGGGACGATCCGGGTGCTGGGGCGGGACCCGCTGCGTGACCACGCCGAGGTGACTCGCCGGGTCGGCGTGCAGCTGCAGGACGGCCAACTGCAGGATCGGCTGCGGGTCGGCGAGGCGATGCGGCTCTACGCGTCGTTCTATCCGGAGCCGGCCGACGGCACGGCGCTGCTGGAGCAACTCGGGCTCGAGGGCAAGGAACGGATGCCGTACGGCAGGTTGTCCGGTGGTCAGAAACAGCGGCTCTCCATCGCCCTGGCACTGATCGGCCGCCCCCGCATCGCCGTGCTCGACGAGCTCACCACCGGGCTCGACCCGCACGCGCGCCGCGACACGTGGGACCTGATCGAGGCGGTCCGCGCCGCCGGCGTGACGATCGTGCTGGTCACCCACTTCATGCCGGAGGCCGAACGCCTCTGCGACCGGGTCGCGCTGATCGACGCGGGCCGGGTCGTGCACACCGGCACGCCCGCCGAGCTCGTGGAGCGCAGCGGCGAGCCGACCCTCGAGGACGCCTATGTGACGCTGACCAGGAGGACTCCGTGACCGCTCTCGCGTCGACCGAGCTGCGACTGTTCCTGCGGGAGAGGTCCGGGCCCGCGTTCGGGGTGGGGCTGCCGATCCTGCTGCTGATCATCTTCGGCAACCTGCCCTTCTACCACGAGCGCCGGGACGATCTCGGCGGGCGGACGCTGCTGGACACGTACGTGCCGATTCTCGTCGCTTTCAGCCTTGCCATGCTCGCGCTGAACGTCCTGCCGCCGGTCCTCGCCGGATATCGCGAGAAGGGGGTGCTGCGGCGGCTGCGGACCACCCCGGTCGGGCCGGTCCGGGTGCTCGGCGCACAACTGGTGATCACGCTGGTCACGGCCCTGGTCGCGGTGACCGCGCTGCTGCTGGTCGCCCGGTTCGCGTTCGGGGTGGGGCTGCCGCGGCAACCGGCCGGCTTCCTGATCGCGACGCTGCTGGCCACGCTGGCGCTGACCGCTCTGGGACTGCTCGTGGCGGCGGCCGCGCCCGGCGGACGGGCCGCGAACGCGATCGGCGCCGCGGTCTTCTACCCGCTGGTGTTCTTCGGCGGCCTGTTCCTGCCGGTCGAGACGATGCCGCCGGCCCTGGCCCGGATCAGTCACGCCACTCCCCTGGGCGCCGCCGTGACCGCGATGACCGACGCCACGAACGGTCACTGGCCACACTGGATCGCCCTCCTGACCCTGCTCGCCTGGGCGGGCGGCGCGGCGGCCGCGGCCGCTAAGTTGTTCCGTTGGGAGTAGGTGACGTGATGACCGATTGGCAGTCGGCCGGACCGCCGGGGTGGGAACGACGGCTCGCCCCGCTGGTGACCGTGGTGCCCTACGTGCTGCTCACCGGCCTGACCGTGCTGACCGTGCTACTTACCCACGGCAAGGGGATCGCCCTCGACCTGGCGTTGTGCGCGGCGGCAGCAGTGTGGAACCTGGTGTTCTTCACCGTCAGGCCGGCGTGGCGCGGACGGCCCCGGATCATGGGAGTGTTCCTGGCCGGGCTGATCCTTCTCGGACTGATTCTGGCGGCGCGGCATCCGTGGTTCGGGTTCTACACCCCGGCGCTGTACTTCTTCGCGTTCCGGATCATCGGGTGGCCGCGTGAGCTGTTCTACATCGCCGGCGTCGCGGTGGTCGCCGCCACCGCGCAGGCCACCGGCGTGGAGTACACCACCTGGGAGGGCCTGGTCACCTGGCTGGCCGTGGTGGCCGCCAACGTCGTGCCGATGTGTCTGCTCGCCTGGCTCGGGCAGGTCGGCGCCCGCTATTACGAGGGCCGGGAACAGGCGATGCGCGAGACGCAGGAGGCCAACGACCGGCTCGCCGCCGCGCTCGCCGAGAACGCGTCCCTGCAGAGCCGGCTCGTCGAGCAGGCTCGCCTGGCCGGGGTGCTGGACGAGCGGTCCCGGATGGCGCGGGAGATCCACGACACTATCGCGCAGGGGCTGACCGGCATCGTCACCCAGCTCCAGGCGGCCGGGCACGCGGCCGGTGACGCGGCGGCGTGGCTGCGGCATCACGAGGCGGCGACCGCGCTGGCCCGGGAGAGCCTGACCGAGGCCCGGCGTTCGGTGAACGAGCTGCGGCCGGAGCCGCTGGACGGCGGGCGGCTGGCCGACGCGGTCACCGACGTGGCCGCCCGGTGGTCGGCGCGGCAGGGCATCCCGGCGCAGGTCACGGTCACCGGCGACACCCGGGTGATGCGCCCCGAGGCGGAGGTGGCGCTGCTGCGGACCGCCCAGGAGGCGCTGGCCAACGTGTCGAAGCACGCCGCAGGCGCGAGCCGGGTCGGGCTCACCCTCTCCTACATGGACTCGCAGGTTGCGCTCGACGTGCGCGACGACGGTCCCGGCTTCGACCTGGCGGAGCACACCGCCGGGTTCGGCCTGGTCGCGATGCGTCAGCGGATCGAGGCGCTGTCCGGGACGTTGCAGATCGAATCCGAGGCGGGTGGCGGGACCGGAATCTCCGCCTGCCTGCCCACCGAACCTTCGGAGGCACGCGCGTGACCGGCCCGATCAAGCTGCTGATCGTCGACGACCATCCCGTGGTACGCGACGGGCTGAGCGCCATGTTCGCCCGCGACCCGGAGTTCACCGTGGTCGGCGAGGCCTCCGACGGCGCCGAGGCGGTGCGGATGGCGCAGACCCTGGCGCCCGACGTGATCCTGATGGACCTGCGAATGGCCGGGATGGACGGGGTGACCGCGATCGGCGAGCTGGCGCGGCGGGAGGTTCCGGCGCGGGTGCTGGTGCTGACGACGTACGACACCGACAGTCACGTCCTGCCGGCGATCGAGGCGGGGGCCACTGGCTACCTGCTCAAGGACGCGCCCCGCGAGGAGCTGCTGCGGGCGGTACGGTCGGCGGCCCGGGGCGAGGTGACGCTCGCGCCGTCGGTGGCGGCCCGGCTGATGAGCCGGCTGCGCGCGCCCGCGCCGACGACCGGGCCGCTCAGCCAGCGTGAGCTGGAGGTGTTGCGGCTGGTCGCGGCGGGGAACACGAATCGGGAGGCGGCGGCGCGCCTGTTCATCACCGAGGCGACGGTCAAGACGCACCTGATCAACATCTACGCGAAGCTGGACGTGAACGACCGCGCGGCGGCGGTCGCCGCCGGTTACGACCGAGGACTCCTAGGATCGTGAGACCTGGCCGGAGACGTCGCCGTGGGCGCTGCGGATCCAGTCCTTCTGGGCCAGCTTGAAGTGCAGTTCGTGCAGGCGGGCGGTCCGCCGGTGACCGTCGGCGGGCTGCACGTGCCCGGCGATGGCCCGCAACGGGCTCGCGTCGTCGAGATCACCGGGGACCGGGCAGCGCCCCTCCTGGCGGGCCCGGCGCAGGCCCGGCTGCGTGGCCAGCACGGTGAGCGGCTCGGCTTCCAGGGCCCGGCGCAGGTAGTCCACGTCGACGTCGTCCACCACCTTGTTGCCGACGAGGAACAGCAGGTCGTCGACCCCGGCGGCGGTCGCCAGCTCGCGGTAGCGCCGGGCCACGGTCGTCGACTCCGGGGTCGGCTCGACGACCACGACGATCGCGTCGAACTGGGCGTGCAGCGAGTTCGCGAACGCGTCGGTGCCGGCCACCATGTCGCAGACCACCCAGTCGTCCTGGGCCGGGCGCAGGTGGGAGAGCAGGTTCTCCAGGATCGCGAGGTGGCCGTGGTAGCAGCCGCCGCCGATGTCCTCCGGCTCGTAGGTGCCGACGTGCATGACGTGCGTGCGCTCGTCCAGCGCGACCCCGTGACCGGACAGGATCGGGTCGCCCGGGTCGAGCGTCACCAGGTGTGAGCCGGGGCCGGGCGGGGTGGTGGCGACGAACCGGTCGACGCCGCCGACCAGGGTGTTCGTGCCGAGCAGGTGGCGGCGTACCGCTGTGGTGTTGGCCGGGTGCGACAGCGCGGCGTCCCGGTCGGCGGTCACGCCGAGCAGTGGTGCGAGGTGCACGTTGACGTCCGCGTCGATCGCCAGGACGCGGCGGCCGGTGGCACGCAGGTGCCCGACGAAGAGCGCGGCCAGGGTGCTCTTCCCACTGCCACCCTTGCCAGTGAAAGCGATTTTCATTACCAGGACGGTAGAGACAGCTCCGCCCCCTGACAAGCGGAACACGCCAATTCGCTATGAAAACCGTTTTCAGGAAGGCCCGGCGTTCCCGGGTGTAGAACCGTCGGCACAGGCCACGGCGAGCGTCTCACCCAGCAGCGGGGCGAACTTCATCAGGTTCTCGCCGTACATCGCGAGGATCCTTCCCCGGCGTACGAACCGCAGACCGTCACCGAGGTCCGGGTGGTGCGCGCAGTAGACCGTCGCGACCGGGCGCGGCTCGACGAACGGCAGATGCTCGGCGACGTACGCCGTGAGGACCTCCAGCGACGCGCGTTCCGCGGCCTGCCGCCCGCCCTCCCAGCCGACCAGCGCCGCGCCGATCTCGCCGCCGACCGCCCACGAGCCTTCGGCGGCCCGGTGCTGGTAGGTCCCGAGGACCCCGGCCGACTCGCCGGTGATCCAGCACTGCAACGGCTCGGGCGCGCCCGGGCGGATCGGGAAGCTGACCCGCAGGTGGTGCTCCAGCGCGGACGGGGTGTCGATCCCCACGCCGGCCGCGAGGGCCGAGGTGCCGGCACCCGCACAGATCAGCGCGGTGTCGAACGTGTCGGCGTCGGGGCCGGACACGACCCGTACCCCCGCAATCGTCTCTTCCAGAGCATCGACCCGAGCCTGCCGCAGGCGGTTGCCGGCCCCCGCGACCAGGAAGGATCGGATCCGGTCGACGCGGATCACGCCACCGGCCGGGTCCACCAGCGCCGGCCCGGCGAAGGTCGTGGCCGGCAGCCTCAGCAGCGACGAGCCGGGCTCGACCAGCTCGTGGGCCGCGCCGGCAGCGGCCATCGCGGCCGCCCACTCCCGCGCGCCGGCGCCGCTGACCACCGTGCCGGTCTCGTCGACGAGCGCGGCGCCGGCCAGCTCGCTCCACTCGCTGAACAGCGTGCGGGCCCGCGCGGCAAGCTCCACCATGTCCGGGTACGCGTGGGCCAGCCGGAAGATCCGGGTGTCCCCCACCGAGCGTTCGCCCATCGGGATGCCCGGCTCGTAGCACCGCACGTCGATGCCCCGCCGGAGCAGCGCCACGGTCGCCGACAGGCCGACGACCCCTCCACCGATCACCGCAACCCTCATCCCTGGACGCTAGCAGCGTCGCTCAGGCATCGTCGGGGCAGCGCTCGTCCGCCGAGGACGGCGGCGGGAAGAAGTCCAGGAGACCGGGCCGCTCGAGCGGCAGCGCCGAGTCGACCTCCGGAGCGCGCTCGGGCACCGGCGCGGCGAGATGCTCGGCGAACCAGTCGCCGGCCTGGATCGCGACCTGCCGCAACGCTTCCGGGTCGCTGAAGAATCGGTCTCCGTCCGGGATGACGCACAGGTCCGCACGGGACCGCATCACCCGGCGGGCCTCCTCGTTCAGGGTGCGCAGCCGCGGGTCGCGCTCCCCGACGATCAGCAGCGTCGGCGCCTGCAACTGGGCGAGCGCGCCACCGGCCAGGTCGGCGCGGCCACCGCGGGTGACGACCGCCTGCACGTCACCGGGCCGGGCCGCGGCCGCCACCAGCGCGGCGGCGGCGTTCACGCCCGCCCCGAACAGGCCGATCGGCAGACGCGCGGTCACCGGCTGGGCGCGCAGCTTGCGGAGCACCCCGATCACCCGGTCGGCGAGCAGGTCGACGTCGAAGCGCCGCCCCTCGTCGGCCCGTTCCGGCGGGGTCAGCGGCTCGATCAGCAGCGTCGCCATGCCACGATCGTGCAGCACCCCGGCGACGGCGTCGTCCCGCGGGCTGCTCTGGGTGAACAGGACCAGCGCCGGGGCGGCCGCAGGGGTGGTCAGGTGCCCGTCGAGCAGAGCGCCCGCCGCATGAATCCGCATGGTTGCCACTGATACCCAGCGGCGACTGACCGAATCCGGCAGGTCAGAGAGGTTCACCGGGATTCGCCCCGGAGAGCCACGCCCGTACGCGATCGGTGTGCTCGCCCAGCCGCGGCGGCCGGCCCGGCGACGTGGTGGTCGCGGCGGCATACCGCACCGGATGCCGGATCTGGCCGCCGATCAGCGGCTCCAGGCCGAGCGCATCGGCCCGATCGATCGCCTGGCCGATGTCGCGCACCACCCCGGCGGCAACGCCCGCCGCGGTCAGCCGCCGCTCCCAGACCGCCGCGGGCTCGGCCGCCAGGGCCGCTTCCAGCTCGGCGGCGAGCTCCTCGCGGTGCGCGACCCGGGACGGGTTGCCGGCGAACCGGGCGTCCCCGGCGAGCGCCGGCCTGCCCAGCACCGCGCAGAGCCGCTCGAACTGCCGATCGTTGCCGCAGGCCACCGCGATGGGGACGTCGGCGCAGCGCAGCGTCTCGTAGGGCGCGATCGACGGATGCCGGTTGCCCATCCGCCTCGGTGCCACCCCGGTGGCCAGGTAACCGGACGCCTGGTTGACGAGCCCGCCGAGCAGACTCGACAGCAGATCGACCCGCACGTGATCGCCGAGGCCGGTCTCCCGCCGCCGATGCAGCGCGGCCAGGATCCCGATCGTCGCGTCCTTGGCGGTCAGCACGTCCACCAGCGCCACCCCGACCTTGAGCGGCGCACCGTCCGCCTCGCCGGTGATGCTCATCAGCCCGCCGACGGCCTGCACCACGAAGTCGTACCCGGGCAGGCCCATGTCCGGCCCGAACCCGGTGACCTCGCAGTAGACGACACCGGGATTCATGGCCCGCACGTGCTCGTAGCCCAGACCGAAACCGGTCAGGTCGAGATTCTGCACCAGCACGTCGGCGCGCTCCGCCAGCTGCACGGCGGTCCGCCGGTCGGCGGGATCGGCGAGGTCGAGCGCGATGCTGTGCTTGCTCCGGTTCAGCCCCTCGAAGTAGGACGACGAGGTCGCACCCCACGGCGGCCCCCAAGCGCGGGTGTCGTCACCCGTGCCGGGCCGCTCGACCTTGATCACCGTCGCTCCGAGGTCGGCGAGGGTCATGGTGGCGAGCGGCCCGGCGAGCACCCGGCTGAAATCCGCCACGACCAGTCCCGCCAGCGGCGCGGTCACGATGCGTCCTCCCGAGGAGCTGAGAGCAGACCCGATTGCGGTACGCCGCTCCGGCCGGCGCTCAGTCTGTCTCGGCCTGAGTGAGCTGGGCGGTCCACCAGGTGGTCTCGTCGACCGACTCCGGGTCGCGGTGCTCCAGGTCGGAGTACATGTCAGCGACGAAACGCCCGCCGATCTCCTCGGTCGGCTCCGGGCGCTCCCAGAAACGGGTCACGAAGACGCCGAGGAAGTAGACGAACAGGGCCGGGTGCGCGTTGACGTACTGGTCGAACTCGGGGTCGGCGGCCAGGTAGACGACCCGGTCGGTGTCCGGGTCGACGCCGAGGCGGTACCGGTCGTTGGTGCTCACGAGCAACGGCACGTACGGCCGGGCGTCGTGCTCGGTCGTCGTCCCCAGCCGCTCGTCGCGGACCGGGACCAGGTCGCGCACCTTCAGCGTCGGCAGACCCACCGTGGTCAGGAAGTCCCGCACCGACTCGGAGAGACCGGGGTGGAGCAGCGCCGCGTCGACCGGCTCGAGCCGGTCACCCCACACCGCGCGGATCTCCTCCGCGGTGACCCGTTCCCGCCAGTCCGTTCGCGTCGTTGCCACGCCGTCGTCCCCTCCGCCGAAAACCCGATCTGCAGCACAGTGTCATACGTCCATGCCGGATTCGACCTCCGACACGGGAACGGGCGGGCGATCGAGTCCCGGTTCACCGGACCCGCATCAGGCTTTGCGCAGATCGGCGGCGGTCGGGGCCATCACGATCCGCGGGTGCTGGGCCGGGCTCATCCATTTGAGCAGGGCGGCGACGTTGGCGCGGCTGACCGACACGCAGCCCGCGGTCGAGCCCTTGCCGCTGGCATGCAGGAACACCGCGGAGCCCCGGCCGACGTGCGACGGGGTGCTGGTGACGTACTCCCCGCGCCGGGCGTCCCAGTGGACACCGGCCGGACGGTTGAAGTCGATCACCGCGGCGTAGGCGTACTGCGTCGGGTACGCCGCGAGACGCTCGGCCTCGGCGACGCGCCAGGTGCGGTTCTTCGACGCGGAAGGCTCGAAGAGGTTGTACGTCCGGGGGTCGCGCTTGTCACCGACCCAGTAGTCGTTGCCGTCCACCTTGCGGTACGGCAGTTTCGTCCCCGGATTGGCTCGCACCCCGAACGCCTGCGTGATCGTGAACGTGCCGGCCGGCGTCGTCCCGGTGTCCTGAACCCGGCGGGACGCCCAGGCCCAGCCGTGGTAACCGACCCGGGCCGGCATGGTCGCGAACACCTGCCGCCACGTGCCGGCGGCGTTGCGCTGGTAGGCCCGCACGGTGGCGCCGGTCGACTTCCACCCGTGCCCGGTCACCACGATCAACTGCCGGGCGTTGCCGACGTGTTTGAGCCCGCTCGGCAGCGCGGCGGCCGCCGGGGTCGCGGGGGCCAGGATTGCCGCTGTCACCAGGGTCAGCACTGCCATAAGCCTGCGCACAACCACCCACCTTAGGGTCTACCCGGCGAATCAACCAGGTCCCTTTCGCACGCCCGAACACCCTGACCGCCGCCGAACGACGCAGGGTGCCGCCCTGGCGGGCGTGGTCGTAGCGGATCGAAGGCGGACTCCGCGGCCGGACAACCAGCGCGCGAGGTTGCGCTTCCGGCTGGCGCTCACCGTGGTGATGCCGCCGCCGAAACCACCGTGGCGGCCGGCCCACGGCCCGCAGTTGGTCCTCACCGTGGCTGTTCGTCCTGCATGACCACGGTCAGAGCCAGCGCGCTTCCGGCTGGTGCTCACCGTGGTTCTGGCGGCGGCGTCACCACGGTGAGGACCAGCCCGCAGCCCAAGGCCGGCCGCCACCGTGGTTACCGCGGCCGGACGTGTCCTAGTGACCCGTCGTGTCGAGTTGGGGGAAGGTGCGCCGCAGATCGGCGTGCAATCGGTGGACGCGGCCGGCGTCAAGGGCAGCAGCTGCGGCCAGCGCGTCACACGCTGCGGCGAGCGGATGGGTGTTGCCTCGGTTGTGCAGCATCTCCAGGAAGAGCGAGTGCCGGCTTCCGCGGTCCAGCCGGCCGTCGGCCTCTCGGGTTGGCATCATCGGCCGTGGATCCAGGTGCCGGGAGACTTGGAAGATCAGCAGATCTGGGACGTCATCGCCGGAACGAAGAGCGGCGAGAACCTCCTCGGCGTGTGGTCGCCCGGCGACCTCGGCCTCGTCGAACGCCCATTCTTCGGCCCACCGGGCGATCTCCTGGCATACCGCGTCCCCTGCCTGGAACAGCGCGCGCAGTAGAGGCAGGTCCGTGCCAGCCAGGTCCGCGCCGCTGGTGCCGGCGGCCCGCATCCGGTCGTCGGGCAAGCTGACACCATCCCAAACATCCTCCGGCTCGTCCTCGGGTGCCTCGACCGGCACCAGTTCCTCCGGGAACTTGACTCCGGTCACCTGCTCGGCGAGGGCGAATGCTCGCAGTACCGCGTCCTCGTCGTAGACCCATGCCGGGTCGTCCGGCTCGTCGGCCGCGCTGAAGTTGAACCCAAGCTCGCGCATCGGGCCGAGCAGCGCGTCGGGGTCACTGCCCGATCTCCAGTTCACCGCGTAGGGATCACACTCCAGCCGAAGGTCACCGTCATGCAGCCACTGCAACTGCGCGTCGCTGTGTTCGCTGTCGAAGACCACGACCACGTCGGTGCCGGCGGACAAGGGTTCGCTGATCCGGCTATCGGTTCCCAGAGCGCCGTAACGCTCCAGCATCAGCGTTCCGCCAGGAACCTCCCTCACGGTCGTGTCGCTGAGTTCGACGTTTCCGAGCCGACCGGTCGCTTCACCAGCCGTAAGCCCTTTGATGAAGGACAGGCAAAAACCCAGCGTGAGTTCATTGTCATCGCGCTGGAACCATCGGTAGTCCTCCGCTGTCACCACACCAAGATCATGCCTGACCAATCGGTGACCCGGCCCGAGGTTCCTCCGACGACACTTACTCTCAGGCCGCCGATCGTGCGCGCCTGTGCCGAGAAGCGCGGGAGTAGCAGAGTTTGCCGCCTGTAAAGTGCCACCGTGCGCCCGCTGACGGATCTGATCGACGTGCATGATTCGGCATGGCCGGAGATCGAGGCCGCTGTCGCCGGGGCACCGTATCCGGCCCTCGTGCTTGCCGCTGACCCGCAACGCGCCGACGAGGAACTGCTGCGGGCGCAGGTGACGACGCGGTCATGGCTGGGTGCGGTGGTGCATCGCAGCGGTGGTCTCGTACTCGATCACGGTTGGCTGCGGATCTTGGGTTCCGGCAACGACGAGCATCATCTGGCCAGCCTGGGTGAGGTCAATGACAACGTCGCCGGCGGTGTCATCGTGGCCCAGGCGTCTTGGGTGGGCAGTTCGCCTGGATGCCGGACGCCACCGGTAAGCCGACCATCTGGTATCTCGCCCCGGACACCCTGGGCTGGGAGGACTGCGAGCAAGGCTACGGCGACTGGCTCGCTGCCATGATCAGCGGCGCGGCGGCAGCGTTCTACCGGGACCTGCGATGGCCGGGATGGGAACCTGAAGTCCAGGCGTGTCGACTCGATCAAGCCATCAGCACGTGGCCTCCGCCGTGGACCGAGGAGGGTAAGGACATCAGCGCTGCGTCCCGCCGCCCGGTGCCGATGTCCGAAGCGATGTCGCTGATCGGTGTCACTCAAGACCACCAGGGCGGCAGTTGAGACCCGACACCCTGCGAGCTGAAGCGCTCAGGACCGCGTGTACCACGTGGCGATGGCGACGGTGCGGAAGCCCAGCGACTCGTAGAGCGGGAGACCGGCCTCCGTCGCCGTGAGGGTGAACGGCTGCTCCGGGTAGACCTCGAAAGCGCGGTTCAGGATCGCCCGCCCGAGACCACGGGACCGGAACTCCGCAAGGGTGGCCAGCCAGTACAGCCCGACGGCCGCGCCGTCGTCGAAGGTGTAGGCGGCGGCGGCCGGCTCACCATCGGAGTACGCGAGCCAGAAGCGCCAGCCGGGCAGGCCCAGCAGCCGCGGCGGCAGCGCGTGACCGCGGACCACCGGCTGGTACCGCGGGAACGGGAAACCGTCGATCATCACCCGCTCGGCGACGGCGAGTCCGTCCTCGTCGCGCACCTGCACGACGCCGGGCGGCGGGGCCTGCGCGGGCGGGCCGGCGGGGCGGACCATGGTCGGCAGGCGCAGGACGGTCGCCGACGGGGCCGGCTCCTCCGGGCCGAAGACGTCCTCGATCGTCACCGGGCCGGGCACACCGTCCAGCAGCGGGCCGATCGGGGCCGGGCGGCGCAGCAGGATCCGGGTCACGGCGGGCAGCTCGGCGCGCACGTGGTCGCCGTGATCACGGGCTTCGCGGGCGATCCCGGACAGCATGGCGGCCGCGTTGGTCACGTAGACATCAGCGTCGTCGATGATCACGAACGCGACTGTATCGCGTACCGGAAAATGATTTGACAGCACAGATAGTCTGATCCTCCGTGCTCGCGGCGTGAGTCGGGAGGGGCCCCTGCCCTTCTCGTGACTCAGGAGCCATCGATGCGCCGGGCACCCGCCCTCTCCTTTCTGCTGATCACCGTCTTCGTCGACATGCTCGGGCTCGGCCTGGTCGTGCCGATTCTGCCGGCCCTGCTGACCTCGGTCACCGCGAACGCGGCGCTGTGGTCGGGGCTGCTCGGGTCGGTCTTCGGCCTGCTGCAGTTCGCCGTCGCGCCGCTGCTCGGGCGACTCTCCGACCGGTACGGACGCCGGCCCGTCCTGCTGGTGTCCCTCACCTGCCTCGGGTTCGACTGGCTCGCGCACGCGGCCACCTCCAGCCCGTGGCCGCTTCTGATCGTGCACGCCGTGGCCGGTGCGTGTGCGGGGACGAACACCGTCGTCAACGCGTACGTCGCGGACGTCTGCACCCCCGGGGAGCGGCCACGGGCGTACGGGATGATCGGCTCTGCCTTTGCCCTGGGTTTCGTCGCCGGGCCGATCATGGGCGGGCTGCTCGGCACCGTCGACGTGCGGCTGCCCTTTCTCGCCGCGGCCGGGCTGTCGTTCGCGAACGTCGCCTACGGCCGGCTGGTCCTGCCCGAGTCCCGCCCCGGCGACCGGACCACGCCGTTGACCCCAGGGCTGGTCAACCCGGTCACCGCGATCGCCGCGATCCTGGGACGGCCGGTCCTGGGACGGCTCGCGCACGCCCGTCTGCACGCCGACCTGGCTCGCATGATCCAGCAGTCGACGTGGGCGTTCTTCCTGACCTACCAGTTCGCGTGGGGAACCGCGCAGGTGGGCGTCGTGATGGCGGCCGGCGCGCTGGCCGGGGCGCTCTTCCAGGCACGGGCGACCGGCCCGGTGGTCAGCGCGCTGGGCGAGAAGCCGGCCGCGGTCGCCGGGACGGCACTCAGCGCCCTGGTCTTCGCGGGGTTCGCGTTCGTCACCGTCCCGTGGATGTTCTACCTGCTGCAGGCGGTGGCGGTGCTGTCCTCGACGGCCGGCGCGGCGGCGAGCTCCTGGCTGTCCCGCAGCATCGGCGCGGACGAGCAGGGAACCGTGCAGGGCGGACTGACCAGCCTCGCCGCGGTCGCCGAGACCGTGGTGCCGCTGGCCGCCGGCGCGGTCTTCGCGTGGACCTCGCCCGGGCTGGTGTACCTGGGCGCGGCGTTCTTCGCGGCCCTGTCGGCGTTGCTGCTCTCGCTCACACCCGGCCGGAATGCTGACCCCACCGGCCCTACGCTATGAACATGATCGATCCCAGCGCTGCGATCCGCATCGCCCGCCCTAGCCGTGACCTGATCGCCGCCGAGCGCTTCTACGCCGGCGGCCTGGGCCTGCGAGTGCTGTTCCGCGCGGAGGCGAACGGTCCCGGCGAGCATGACCTGATCATGCTCGGGCTGCCCGGCGCGGCCTGGCACCTGGAGCTCGTCGGCGGTCCAAATCTGATCGTCGAGCCGACGCCGACCACCGAGGACCTGTTCGTCATCTACCTCGACGGCCCGGTGGACGAGAGGCTGATCGCCCGGCTGGTCGAGGCCGGTGGACGGCGGGTCGAGCAGTCCGCTTACTGGGACCGGTGGGGCGTCACCGTCGCCGACCCCGACGGGTATCGCCTGGTCCTGTCCACGAGAAGCTGGCGGAACGGCTGAGGACAGGGGGACCCGCTCGCACCGGCGCGTTCCCGGGCAGGCGGGTCCTCCCGGCATCAGGAACCTCAGCGATCGATCAGGGCGTCACCCACGGGTCGCGCCAGCCGCCGGATCGGAACCGGCGGACTGTGGGCCACCTTCACCGTGGTGTTCGACCGAGTACCGGGCCGCGGCTGGCCGCTGCTGACCCTCGGCGTGCTGGCGCTGGCGGCGACTTCCTGGCTCGCGGGCTTCGTGCTGGACCAGCGCGACCGGATGGGCGAGGACCGGCGACCTCCCGCGAGCCCACGGTCAGCTCGCCGAGCTGAGCAGGCCCGGAGATGTCGTACCCGTCCGCTAGTTTCTGGTCCGGGCGTGATCGACGCGCCCACCCAGCACCTATGACGAGGAGTCCGGCTCGTGAACGGGTCCGTCCTGGAGAAACAGCTGCTCGTGGCGATCGACGAGGCCGACGAGGAGACCGTCGTCGCGCTGCTGGGCTCCCTGTCCGAGCCGGAGCGGGCCACGCTCGAGCCCGCCGTGGCGGCCCGGGCCGACGAGTTGCACCGGCTCGACAAGGAACTGGTCTACGACTTCGGCCCGCGACGCGACGGGCTGCGCCGGGTTCGCCGGCAGTTGACGGCAGCGCACCTGGCCTGGCTCGGCACCGGTGCTCCCGGGTCGTGGCCACCGGCGATCGACATCCACGACGATCAGGACGGGTGGTACCGGCGAGGCCATCTGGAGCGCGTCTTCGCGTCCGACGCCGGGCATCGGGTCCTCACCGAGCGCCGCCCGGCCTGGCTGGAGCGGCTCGTCGAGGAGTATCTGGACTACGGGAACTGGCTGTGGCAGCCGGCCTGGCGTCTGATCGTCGAAGGGTTCACCGGCCGGCCCACCGACGACCGCTGGCTGCACGGCGTCGCCCGGTACGCCGGGCAGACCGTCGACGAGCTCGCCGAGCTGGTGCGCCGCGACCCGGCCCTGATCGACACGGACCTACCGGCTCTGCTCGCCCGTCCCGGCGGGCTCGGCGTGCTCGTGCGGGGCGAGCAGCGCACCCGCCGGGAGGCGGACCACAGCCTCACCCGGCACCGGGTGTGGTCGCCGCTGCTCGGCGGTCTGCTGCCGACCGGCGATCCGCTGCGGGAACGCCTGATCAGCGACGTCCTCGACGCGATGGGCGGGGACATCGGCGCCGACGCGCCGGCCTACAAGCAGTTCCTGACCGAGCTGAAACCGTCCGTCGCCGAGTTCGCCGCCCGGCGGCAGCGGCTGCTGCGGCTGGCCGGTCACCAGATTCCGGGGCTGGCCGGTTACGCCGTGCAGACCCTGCTGAAACTGGACCGGGCCGGCTCGCTCGACCCGGCCGACGTGGTGGCGCACCTCGGCCCGGCCACCGGCGCCGCCTCCGCCGGGACCGCACGCAAGGCGGTGCGGCTGATCGTCTCGGCGCTGCGCCGCGACGCCACCCTGCTCCGCGGGCCGCCGCGGCACTGGCGCCGGCGCTCGCCCACACCCGGCCCGACGTGCAGCAGGACGCGGTGCAGGGGCTGCTCCCGCACCTCGCCGACCCGGCGGTCCGGCAGACGCTGACCGGGGCGGCGCCCGGCCTGGCCCCGTCGGTCGCCGCGCTCCTGCCCCTTCCCGGCGCGCCGGCCAGGCCCGGCCCCGACCTCGCCGGCCTGCTGACCCGGGCCGCATCCCTCGGGGACGTCGGCGATCTCGGTACGGCAGTGGCCGCCACCCGGGACGGCGTCGAACCACCCCCGGTCACCCCGCGCCCGTGGCTCGACGCCCGGCCCGGCTCCGACCCCATTCTGCCGATCGGCGATCTCGACGAGCTGATCGAGGCACTGCTGCTCGTGCTGGACAGGACCAATCGGTGGGCGCACGACCTCGATCGGGCGCTCGACGGACTGGCCGCGCTGCACCTGGCGCGTCCCGGCGACTTCGGTCTGCGGGTCGGACCGGTGATCGACCGGGTCAACCGGTGCTTCGAGAGGGACGCTCCGCAATGGGGTGAGCAGATCGGCGGAGACTTCTGCCATCTGCTCGCGCACTGGCTCGACCCCGGCCGGGAGCTGCCCGCCGCGGTGCCGCTCGACACGCCCCGGGGCTGGCTGCTCGGCCGGCTCCGCGAGGTGCTCGTGATGGTGCGTGACGGGGTGGCGAGCCGGCTCCTGGCCTATCCCACCGACCGGGAGGGCTGGATCGATCCGGTCGTGCTGGCCGAGCGCGTGATCGAGACCGGGGACCAGGCTCTGCAACGGCCGCTCGACACCGCGATCGCGGTCACCCGGCTCGCGCCGTGGGGCCGCGCCGCTGCCCTCGAGCGGCTGTCCGGCGTCCCGGGCGTCCTGGCGGCGGTGGTGCGAGCCGCCTGCGGCGCCGGCCCGGAGACGGGTGACGGTGGCGCGGCGGTCGGCACCGCTCCGGAGACGGTGCGCCGGGCGGTCGCCTGGCAGCTCGGGCAGCCGCACGCCGGGCCGCCCTACCTCTTCGGCGAGCCCGCCGCCGCGCCGCCCGCCGAGATCGAGATCCTGCCGAACAGTGCGTACGACCAGGCCCGCCACGTGCCGATGCCCGGCGGTGGCATCTATCTGGAGATGACCCACCTGCCGGAGTTCCAGGCGTGGCAGCGGTGGCACGAGTTCGCCGGCGATGCTCGCTACAGCACCGCCTGGGCGAGCACCCACTGGCCCGGAGACACCGGCTGGGTCTGGACCGTCGGCCTGCACGCCCGCCGGGCCCTGCGCTGGCTGCTCGAGCCCGGCCAGCCGTTGCCCGCCGAGGCGATGTCCCGGCTGCTGCGCGAGGCCGCCGGCGACAGCGCGGAGCGACGGGCTCTCGCGGCCGACCTGTTCGTCCAACTCATCGACGACGGCCGCCTGACCAGTCCGCAGCTGGGCGCCGCGCTGTCCGCCCCGGCGCCGTCCGGCCTGAGCTGGGTCTGGGCGGGACCGGCGGGGTACCGCACGGTCGAGGCGCTCCGCCGGGTCTCCGCGGTCTCGCCACTGCACGCGACGGTGGTGCGGCGGGCTCTCACCGCGAGCGCTCCGGCGTGGTGTGCCCTTCCGGCGCGCGCGCTCTGCGCGCTGCTCACCCTGCTCGACCAGCTCTGTACGGCCGATGGGATCGGGCCGGTCGACGACGCGGCCCGCGCCGTGCTGACCTCGCTCGCCACGGGCCGCGGCAAGTCGGCCGGTCTGGCCCGCCGGGTGCTCGCTCATCCGGTCAGCGGCGTCGACTGGCCACCCGCCGCGGCGGCCGCCGCCCTGGCCGCCCGCCTGGAACGTGCTTCGCCCGTGTGCGCCGCGTCCGGCGCCTGAGCCGGGCCGGGCGCCGGCCCCTGCTCGCCGCGGGGAACTCCAACGGCGAGATCGACATGCTCGCCTTCACCCAGCATCCCGGCAAGCCGTACCTGCGCCTGCTCGTCGAGCACGACGACGGCATGCGGGAGTTCGACTACGTCGCCGGGTCCGCGCAGGCGCTGAAGGAGCCGGAGACCCAGGGCTGGACGGTCGTCGGCATGCGCGACGACTGGCTGACGGTCTTCTGAGCGGCTGGGCCGGCCGCCGCCGGGCGGCCGGCCCAGCCGGTCACTTCTGCCGGTCCTGGACCGAGGCCTTGTGGAACACCCCGGTCATCCCGTTGTCGAGCAGGTCCTGGCCGGTCAAGCCGGCGAACAGGTTGGGGAAGACCGCGACCAGCCCGGTCCAGCCGGTCTGGTGCGCGGCGCCGATCCCGGCCCCGTTGTCGCCGTGGAAGTATTCGGAGAACAGCATCAGGTCGCGCCAGTGCTCGCCCGCGAAGACCTGGTTACCGCCGTAGCACGGCCGGTGCCCCTGGTCGTCGGGCAGGAAGATCCTGGTGAGCCGGTCGGAGATCTCCCGGGCCACCTCGAAGAGCGTCATCTGCCGGCCGGAGCCGGTCGGGCACTCCACGGTGAAGCCGTCGCCGTACCCCACGTACAGGTTGAGCAGGGCCCGGATCATCAGAGCGTTGACCGGGAACCAGATCGGGCCACGCCAGTTCGAGTTCCCGCCGAACATCCCGTTCTCCGACTCGGCCGGTTGATACGAGACGCTGTACCTCTCATCACCGACATAGAACTCGAACGGGTGCTCCGCGTGGTGGCGAGAGACCGCCCGGATCCCGTACGGGCTGAGGAACTCGTCCTCGTCGAGCATCCGGGCCAGGATCCGCCGCAACCGCTGCTCGTCGAAGAGGGCGAGCAGACGGCCGTGCCGGCCACCCATGTCGATGTGCTCGTTCCGGTCCAGGAACGCCTTCGCCTCCTGGATGACCTGCGGATGTTTGTCGATCAGAGCCTTGTCGTAGACGGTGGCGGCGGCCAGCGGCAGCAGGCCCACCATGGAACGCACCCGCAGCGGCTGCGCCGACCCGTCCGGCGCGCGCAGCAGATCGTAGAAGAACCCGTCCTCCTCGTCCCACATCGTGGCGCCACCGCCGGCGTCGTTCACCGCGGCCGCGATCCAGGCGAAGTGCTCCAGGTAGGTCTGCGCCTCCTCCAGGTAGACCGGATCACCGTCGCCCAGCTCCAGCGCGATCTGCAGCATGTTCTGGCAGTACAGCGCCATCCACGCGGTGCCGTCGGCCTGATCGAGGTGCCCGCCGGTGGGCAGCGGCGCGCTGCGGTCGAAGACACCGATGTTGTCCAGCCCCAGGAACCCGCCCTGGAAGACGTTGCGCCCGTCCATGTCCTTGCGGTTCACCCACCAGGTGAAGTTCTTCGACAGCTTGTGGAACACGCGCTCGAGGAAGGCCCGGTCGCCCGTGCCGGTCCGGGCCTTCTCCAGCTCGTAGACCAGGTAGGCGGCCCAGGCGTGCACGGGCGGGTTGACGTCGCTGAAGTTCCACTCGTACGCCGGGATCTGCCCGTTCGGATGCAGGTACCGGCGGGTCAGCAGCAGTTCCAGCTGCGACTTGGCGAACGCGACGTCGACCAGGCTGAACGCGACCGCGTGGTAGGCCAGGTCCCAGGCCGCGAACCACGGGTACTCCCAGGTGTCGGGCATCGAGATGATGTCGTGCGCGTCCAGGTGGAACCACTCGCCGTTACGGATGCCCGGCGCGTTCAACGGGTTTCGGCCGTGCTCGCGCAGCCAGCGCTCCACGTCGTACCCGAAGTACTGTTTGCTCCAGATCATTCCGGCCAGAGCCTGCCGGGCCACCTGGCGTTCCGGTTCGCTCAGGGACGGGGCGAACAGGCCGGCGTAGAACTCGTCCGCCTCCGCGCGGCGCGCCTCGACAACCTCGTCGAAGGCCCGCTCGTCCTGGTCGGTCCCGGCCGGCGCCCGGTCACTGAGCCTGGCGCGTACGACGGAGGTCCCGCCGGCCGGCAGCGTCAGCGTGACCACCGCGGCGGCCTTGGTCCCGGTCCCGTCGGCGTTGACGGCCTCCTTCTCGCCCTCGATCAGATAGCGCCCGAACGCGTCCTTGCGCCCGTCCGCGTTCTCGGTGAACAGCAGCTGGTGCTCGCCGAGACAGGACCACCAGCGCGTGCCGAGCCCGTCGTGCTCGGCCTGCACGACCGTCGCGCCGGTGGACCGCAGCCGCGCCTCGGCGCCGGTGGCGCGGAACCAGACCGTGGGCAGCAGGTGCACCGTCGCTTCCTCGGGCCCCCGGTTGTGCACGGTGATCCGGGTCAGGACCTCCTCCGGGCCGGCCTTGGCGTACTCGACCTCGACGTCGAAGTACCGATCCTCGGCGAAGATCCCGGTGTCGACCAGCTCGTACTCGAAGTCGCTGAAGTTCCGCTCCCGATTGGTGGTGACCAGGTCGTAGTACGGGAACTCGCGTTGCGGATACTTGTAGACCATCCGCATGTACGAGTGGGTCGGCGTGCCGTCGACGTAGAAGTAGTACTCCTTGACGTCCTCACCGTGGTTGCCCTCACCGTTGGTCAGCCCGAAGAACCGCTCCTTGAGGATCGGGTCCCGCCCGTTCCACATCGCCAGCGCCAGGCACAGTTGCTGCCGGTCGTCGCTGAACCCGGCGATCCCGTCCTCACCCCACCGGTAGGCTCGCGACCGGGACTGGTCGTGAGTCAGGTAGTCCCACGCGTCCCCGCCCTGGCTGTAGTCCTCGCGAACCGTCCCCCACTGGCGCTCGCTCAGATAAGGTCCCCAGCGCCGCCAGTCCACGGCGGCGGTGTCGGCGTCCCGCAGGCGCCTCTGCTCGGCGTTCATGCTTGCGCTCATGCCGTCAGCCTGAGCACCTCCCGGCCGGAGAGCTTCCTCCCGCAGGGATGACAGCGCGTCCCGCGTCTTCTGTCCCCGGCGGCAACCTACTTTCCCGGCGTCGTTCTTTCCTGGCGTCGTTCGCCGCCGCGCTCTGCCGGTATCGTGTCGCCGTGGATGATCGGCCGGAGGATTGGCTGCCGCAGGAGGTGGCGCGGGCGCTCTTGGAGCACGGCCACTCCGAGGTGGCCCGACGACATGCCGCGGACGGCGACTGGCACTGCGCACTGGCACTGGCACTGGCCGAGCAGGCCGATGCGCAGGCGGCACTGACCATCCTGCGCCCGTTCTCCGAGCACGGGCACTGGGCGGCCGTCGACATGGCAGCCGATCTACTTCCGGCCGACGAGGCAATCGCGCTGGTCAAGCAGCATCTCAACGCCGGCGGGCCGTACGCGGCGAGGCGGCTGGCGACGTTGGTGGCACGCCACGGGCGGATCGAGGAAATGATCGCGCTGCTCACGCCGTACGCCGGACAATTCGTTTTTGCGCAAGCCCTGGTGACCTTGACAGCCGGCACCGGGCATGACGACCTAGTCGCCGGGCTGCTGCGGGACCGCATGGCGGCGGAGCGGCACGAGCCCGGTTCCTGGCCCTACCAGCCACCGGAGACCGCCGTGCTGCTGGCCATGGTCCTGGAGCGGCAGGGACGGGTGGACGACGCGGTGGCGCTGTTACGCGGTGGCGACCACCAGGATCAGCTCACGCGCCTGCTGCTCCGCCACGGCCGGGAGGCCGAGGTCCGCGCCATGGACGGGTGGTCCGCGGCCTGCCACCTCGCCCGCTGGCTGGAGCGGCAGGGCCGGATCGACGAGGCAGTCGCCGTGCTGGAACCCCTCACCGGTGACTGGAACGTGGCTGCCGAGCTGGCCATGCTGCTCGCCCGGCGCAACCGGCCGGACGCGGCCTTCTCGGTGCTGCTTCCCATCACGGCACAGCCGCACGCCGAGTGGGTCGTCGACCTGCTGTGTGACCTGCTGTGCCGGCACGGCCGGCCGGACGAGGCGCTGACCGTTCTCGACGAGTTCGCCGCTCGCGCCGGCGGCTTGGACACCGGGCTCAGGTTCCGGCGGAGCCGCGTGCTCGCCGAGTCCGGCCGAGTCGAGGAGGCGATGGCCGACATGCACGACGATCCTTCGGAGGTCGCCCGGCTCCTGGTGGAGGCCGGACGCCTCGAGGAGGCCGTCGCGCTGCTGCGATCCCGCCCGGGCAGCGATCCCGTCCGGTTGGCGACGGTGCTCATCGAGCAGGGTCACGTCGACGAGGCCGTCGAGTCGTTCCGGGTGGAGGCAGCGGCGAAACGGGCCGCGAAGGCTGCGGACGAGCAGGCGTTCTGGCGCCGGTTCTCGTCACCGCGAGACGATTGACCTGCCGTACCAGACCTCGTTGTAGGGGCCGGTGCAGTAGGCCGGGATCTCGGCGTAACCGGACCGGCTGTAGAGGGCCCGCGCCTCGACCAGGTCCAGGCGGGTGTTGAGGACCATCTCGGTCGCGCCCATCGCCGCGGCCAGCTCCTCCAGCGCTGCCAGCAGGAGGCGGGCGCCGCCGCGGCGGGCGTCCGGGGCGACGTAGACACGGGTCAGCTCGGCCCGGCCGGCGCCCAACAGCAGGAAACCGCCGCAGGCCGCGGGCCGGCCGGCCCACCGGCCGATCACGAACTGGCCGGTGGGCGGGACGAGCAGCTCGGCGCCGTCCCCGGCCAGCCCTTCGTCGACCTCGGAGGCGGTCGCCGGTCGGCCCAGGTAGCGACCGGCGACCTCGACGTAATAGTCGCGGCGGAGGGCGTACGCGTCCGGCGAGCAGACCGGCTCGACCGTCATGATCCAGGAGGGCATGAGCTCTTGTACCGAACCGCCGTGACCGCCGCCACCCGATTACGACGAAGGAAACTGCGGCCGGCCGGATCGGGCCATGCACCTGCCGGTGCCGGTGGACGCGCCCGCCGGGGATCGAGCGGGAACTGCTCGCCGGGTGGTCAGCGGTAGATGCTGGCGATCGCGCGGATGTCCGGGTGCGGGCCGGTTCGCGGGCGGTCGGCGAGCAGGGCGCCGGCGCGGCGCCGCTGGCGGCGCGGGACGCCACCGTTGATGCCCAGGTACTCCAGGGTGGGATGACCGGAGGCGATCGCGTCCACCAGCAGCCGGGCACCACGCCCGCGGATGCCGGTCAGGCGCAGGTCCAGACGGCGCAGCCGGGCCGCAGGCAGGACCTCGGCGAACGCCGCCGCGCCCGCGTCGCCCAGATCGTTGGGGTGGGCGCCGAGAACCCGCTCGGACGGCGGGCGGGCCAGGTCCAGAATCTGCCAGGCTGCGCAGTGCCGGGCCAGGTGAGCGGTACCGTCCGCGGTCACGCCGTTGCCGCCGAGACCGAGGATCATCGGCACGCCGGCGGCCACCGTCGCCAGCGCCGCCGCACCCTGGTCACCCAGGTGATTGGCCGCCAGGTAGAGCTCGTGGACGCCGGCCTCGTGGATCAGCCGGGCCAGGACCGGCACCGCGTCCGGGCCGAGACCGTTGCCGCCGAGGAAGAGGCGCCGCACCCGGGAACCGCCGGCGACGAGGGCGTCGGCCAGGGTGGTCAAGCCGGTCACGGTGATCCCGGTGTTGACCAGATCGAGGGTACGCAGGTGCGGGTTCGCCGCCAGCGCCACCGCCAGCCGGGCCAGACCGTCGTCGCCGACCGGGTTGCGCTTGAGCCACAGCGCCCGGACGGTGTCGTCGCCGGCGAGCCGCTCGGCGAGGATCGCCACGCCGTCCGGGCCGATCCGGTTGCAGCCCAGGTACAGCGTCTCGATCCCGTGACCGGGTCGCAGCGCGGCGGCGACGGCAGTCAGGCCCTCGCTGCCGAGCGCGTTCGTGCCCAGCAGCAGGTGACGCACGTGCGGGTTGCCGGCGGCGGCGGCCGTGATCCGCCCGGCCTCGACCGGGCCGACGCCCTGCTTGCACAGGTCGAGGCGGCCGTCGGGCTGCACCGCGCCGCGCGGGAACACGGCGGGAGCACGACCGCCGTCACCCGGGGCGGGCGCGTCACCCGGCGGGGCGGGCTCATCGCCGTACCCGGGAAGGGTGTTGATCGGACGTTGTCCGGAGGCGTCGGTGAGCCAGGAGATCAGCGGATCAAAATCGGACGGCTGCGCGAGGCCGGCTTCCGGGTTCTGGATCACCGGGCAGCGGATCGGCATGGTCACCAGGGCACACTCCGGTAGTCCTTGAGGAATCGGCCGCTGATCGGCTCGCCGCGGCCGGCGGCGACGATCGGGTGGTAGACGCGGGCCGCGCCGTCGACGACGTCGAGCGGTGGGCGGAACCCGGCGGCGCGCTGGTCCTGTTTGTGCGGATGCGGGCGTTCGTCGGTGACCCAGCCGGTGTCGACGGCGTTCATCAGGATCCCGTCCCTGGCGTAGTCCGGCGCCGACGTGCGAACCAGCATGTTCAGCGACGCCTTCGCCATGTTGGTGTGCGGGTGCCGGACGGTCTTGGTGCCCCGGGAGAAGCTTCCCTCCATGGCGGAGACCTGCACGACGTGGCGGTGCCGGCGCGGTCCGGCGGTGAGCAGCGGGCGCAGGCGGGAGGTGAGCAGGAACGGGGCGAAGGCGTTGACGACGTGCGCGGAGAGCCACTCGTGCGGGGTTACGTCGGTGTCGCGCAGCATCCAGGAGTTGACCGGGCGCAGGTCGAGCTGCTGACCGGTCTCGTCCACGAGCCCCGGCGGGAAGAAGTGCCCCCACCCGGCGGGGACGACCTCGGCGCGAGGGCTTCGGCCCGTGACGGCAAGCGTCGCCGCCGGCCCGTCGAGACCGGCCGCCTCCCCCGCTGACAGCCGCCGGTAGTACTCGGGCGGCCGGTACAACGTCTGCGCCGCGTTGTTGATCAGGATGTCGAGGCTGGTGAAGTGGCTGGTGGCGAAGCCGATGAACTCGTGGACGGCCGCGAGGTCGAGCAGGTCCAGGCCGTACACCCGGAGCCGTTCCGACCATGCGCCGAAATCCGGCAGCTCGGCGAACAGCCGGGCGGCGTCGTGGGGAAACCGCGTCGTCACGACCACGTCCGCGCCGTCGCGCAGCAGCTTCAGCACCACCCGGAACCCGATCTTGACCCGTCCGCCGGTGACGATCGCGGTGCGCCCGGTCAGGTCGGTCCGCGCCGACCGCCACGTCCGGTTCTCCTCGGCACAGCCCGGGCACATCAGGTGGTAGTCGGCGTCGACCTCCCGGTACTCCTGTTTGCACACGTAGCAGAGCCGGGTGCGGCGCAGCGTGCCGAGCGGCTCCGGCACGCCGGCCGGCTCGGGGATCACCGGCGGGATCTCGGTGTGGAAGCGGACCGCGCCGGCGAGCAGCTCCCGATCCGCCGCCCGGGTCTGCGCGGCCCGCCGCGCCTTGGCCCGCTGCTTGATCCGCCGGGCCGCGGCCGTCACCGCCCGTTCGAGGGTCAGACGGTCCGCCGGGTCCAGGTCCGGGTCGTCGAGCCGATTCAGGACGGCCAGACAGCCCGCCAGCGCTTCCTGATCCATGTCAGCCCCGTCCCTCCTCGCTCCTGCTGATCGTTCTCGGACAGATTGGCGATCCGCCTCGTGCACCAGCGGATGCAGCTGGTCCGGGGTGAGCGTGCCCCATCGCAGCAACGCCGCGTCCCCGGGTGGGTCGACCCCCGGGTCGCCGGGGACGGACACGCCCTCCGCGGAACGCCACGGCTCCCGCCCCGCGAACGGCCCGTACGCCCAGCGCCGCTCCTCCACCGCACCGGCCTGCCACGTCCACGGCGCCAGCCACAGCCGCGGATTGGGCAGGTCTCCCGCGTCCATGACCCGGAACACCAGCCGCTGCGGCGCGTCCTCGGTGCAGGGCAGTCGCACGACCGGCACCGGCACGCCGCGCCGCATCCGGACGGCTTCCCGGGCGAGCACCACGAGCATGCCCGGCCGGAGCGCCCCGGTCCGCATTCGCGGCAGATGCCGACGAAGGAAATCCGGCGCGAACCCGGCCAACTCGGCCTCGAGCATCGCGGCGCGCTCGGCGCCGAACCGGGCGGGCACCTCCAGCGGATCGACCCGCACGTCCACCGCCGCGGCGGCGCACGCGGCCCGCCAGTCGCCGGCCAGCCGCGCGGCCGTGGCCTCCAGGATCATGCCGGCCGGTGACGCGTACTCCATGATCTGCGCATACCGCTCACGGTCGCGCTGCCGCTCGAGATCCACCCGCTGCCTCCCCGTGGGTGGTGTGCCGGCCGGAATCGAACCGGCGTCCTCCGCCCTGAGAAGGCGACGCGACGACCTCTGCGCTACGGCACACCAGCGCGCAGTCTAGTGATCCACTTGCGGCGGGTGCAGCACATATCCGGGCGACGGGGCCGAGCCGGAATCGAACCGGCGTCCTTACGGATGCGAACCGTATGCGTCGACCTCTGCGCTACCGGCCCCGCCGCGCAACGAGCGTACCGAGCCGCACCGGCGCGGCGGCAAGGCATGCCGCGGACCGTCCGGTGGGCTGCGCTCGCCTTCGTCACGAGTCGGATCGGCTATGGCCGTCGTGCCGTGCCCTCGGGGTTCGTCCCGACTGATGCGTCGCCGCGGGTCAGACGGGTTCGAGGATGGACCAGCCGGGGCCGGGGACGAACGTGCCGTTGCCAGCGGTGTCGTGACTGAGCAGAGGGCGCAGCGGGCCGGTCTCCAGCGTGAACTCGTGGCCGTGGTCGGCGGCGTTGAGCAGCACGATCAGGCGGTGGCCGCCGGCCGACACCTCGTACGCGAGCTGCTTGTTCGCCACGTGCAGCGGGCGGGTCACCGCCCGGTGCAGCCACGGGTGGCGCCGCCGCAGGCCGATCAGCTGCTGGTAGAGGCGGTAGGTGGGCCAGCCGTCCGGCGCGAGACCGGCCGGGGTGGACGGGAACGCGGGGCGGATGTCGTCGTCACCGTTCTCCTCGTCGCGTTTGACGCCCTGGAAGGCCTGCTCGTCGCCGGCGTAGATGCTCGGCACGCCACCGGTCGTGAACAGCACGGCCAGTGCCAGGCCCACGTGCCGGCGGTCGGTGAGGATGCTGGCCAGGCGGGTCACGTCGTGGTTGCCGACGAACGTCATCGGGGCGAAGTCCGCCGAGAACGTGTCGTGCCGCTCGATCGCCCACGCCAGCTCGAAGAAGTTCAGGTCGTTGAGGCTGCTCCAGATTGCCTTCCACAGCTCGTACTGCGTGACCGAGTCCAGGCCGCCGTCGCGCACCCAGGCCGGATAGTCACCGTGGATGACCTCGCCCACGAACCACCCGCCGTCGATGGCGCCCGCGGTCCTCTTCCAGAAGGGCAGGGGCACCGCGTACGCCGCGTCGAGGCGCCACCCGTCCACGCCGAAGTCCAGCCAGTGCCGCATCACGCCGGTCACGTAGTCGGCGACCGCCGGCTCGTCGTGGTTCAACGCGACCAGATGCCGATGCCCCTCGAAGGTCGCGAAGTCGTCGCCGTCCTTACGGAACCATGTCTCGTACGCCGGGTCGCCGAACCGCACGAACCCGCGCCCCACGTGGTTGAACACCCCGTCGAGCAGCACCCGGATCCCCTTGGCGCGACACTCGTCGACCAGCCACCGGAGATCTTCCTCGGTGCCGAGGCGACGGTCGACGCGGTAGTGGTTGACCGTGTCGTACCCATGGGTCTCGGATTCGAAGATCGGCCCGAGCGCCAGCCCGTTGCACCCGAGCTCCAGCAGGTAGTCGAGCCACGGCCCGAGCTTGCGCAGCCGTGGCTCGGCCGGCGCCCCCGGCGGCAGCGCCTGGCGGGGTGCGCCCAGGAACGTCAGGGGGTGGAGGTGCCACCAGATCACGTGCTCGGCCCAGTCGGTCATCGCCGCCCACCCTACTGAATCCCCGGTGGCGTGGCCTCCGGCAGGGGCTACGCCACCGGCGGTTATAAAGGGGCATGCAGAGCGAACCGGTGATCGTGGAAGTCGACGGGGCGATCGGGCGGCTGACGCTGAACCGGCCGAGGGCGATCAACGCGCTGACGCCCGAGATGGTGGCGATCATGCGACGGGCCCTCGCCGACTGGGCCGGCTCGACGACCGTCGGCACCGTCGTTATCAGCGGGAACGGGGAGCGCGGGCTCTGTGCGGGCGGCGACATCCGGGAGATCCACGCCGACGCGGTCTCCGGCGGGACGGCGTCGGTCGGGTTCTGGGCCGACGAGTACCGGTTGAACGCGACCATCGCGGCGTACCCGAAACCGATCGTCGCGATCATGGACGGGCTGGTCATGGGCGGGGGGATCGGGATCTCCGCGCACGCGTCGGTCCGGGTGGTTACCGAGCGGTCGCGGCTGGCGATGCCCGAGGTCGGCATCGGCATGCACCCCGACGTGGGCGGGTCGTGGCTGCTCTCGCACGCGCCCGGCGAGCTGGGCACGCACCTGGCGCTGACCGGGTCGCCGATCGGCGCCGCGGACGGGATCGCGGCCGGGCTCGCCGACCACTTCGTCGCCGCCGAGCTGCTGCCCCGGCTGATCGCGGAGCCGGGCCGGGTCGCCGAGCTCGCCACGACGCCGCCGCCGGGTGACCTCGCGGGCGCCCGGGAGTGGATCGACGCCTGCTACACCGGGGACGACGTCGCCACGATCATCGGCCGGCTCGCGGCGCACCCCGCGGCCGGGGCGCAGACGGCCGCCAAGGAGATCGCCACCCGGTCGCCGACCGCGTTGACGATCACGTTGCGGTCGCTGCGGTCTGCCGCCGTACTGCCGGATCTCGAATCTGCTCTGGAGCAGGAACTGCGGCTCTCCGCGGCGATGCTGCGGCTGCCGGACCTGGCCGAGGGCATCCGCGCGCAGATCATCGACAAGGACCGCAACCCGCGCTGGCAGCCGGCAACCCTGGCCGAGGTGTCACCTGAGGTGATCGACGCCTGCTTCGCGCGGTGACGGAGCCCAGACCTGTCCGCGCCGCAACCCGGCACCCCGGCGGCAACTGAAAGCGAACTCGCCGACACTCGTCGTCACGGAAAATACTGGCCATGGCCACCTCGAAGCAGGCCCGCCGGGCCGCCGCACTGACCGTCGCGACCGCTGCCGTCGTCACGCTCGCCTCCTCCCCCGCCACCGCGGTCACCGGGCGGGCGGACGCCGGATCGTCCTCCGCGTCCGTGGGCGTGCGCGCCGACAAGCCGGCCGCGAAGATCCCCACGGTGTCCTCCGTCTCCGCGAAGTCAGGCACGACCGAGGGCGGGACGACGGTCACGATCACCGGCAGTGGGTTCTCCGGCCTGGAGGCGGGCAACGCGGCGGCCGTGAAGTTCGGCGACGTCAACGCGAAGTCGTTCACCGTCGTCTCGGACACCAAGCTGACCGCGGTCACCCCGGCCGGCACCGCCGGCGCGGTGGTCGTGAAGGTCACCAACAGCACCGGGACCAGCACCGGGACGGCCACGTTCACCTACCGTGCGCCGCTGGGCGCGACGTTCAAGGACGTCACCGGCGCCAAGCCGACCGGCGGGACGCCCGTCGAGGTGACAGTGACCGGCGGCACCGTGGGCACCACGGCGAAGGAGTTCGCCGCCGAGAAGGTCACCGCGAAGGTCGGCGACGCGAGCGCGACAGTGGCCTGGGTCGACGCGACGCACGTCAAGGTGACCGCGCCCGCCTCCACGAAGACCACCGCGCAGAAGCTCACCCTGATCCACGACGGCGTGGCCGGGCCCGCCTCCGAGGCGACGATCCGCTACGCGCCGGGGATCACCGGCGTCATGCCCGCGAAGGTGTCGACCGCGGGCGGCGAGACCGTCACGATCACCGGTGTCGGCTTCTCCGACGAGGTCACCGGGGTCAGCTTCGGAGAGAAGAAGGCGACCAGCTTCACGGTGAAGTCGGCGACCCAGATCACGGCGGTCGTCCCGGCCGGCGAGAACGGCGCCGCGGCGGTCACCGTCACCTCCCCCGGCGGCACCGGGTCCGGGCTGGTCACCTACCGGGCGCCGCTCGGCCTCAAGGTCGCGGAGGGCACGGTGGCCCGCGCGTCCGGCGGCAGCGTCACCCTCGAGGTCACCGGCGGCACGGTCGGGACGACCGCGAAGGAGTTCTCCGCCGAGCGGATCACCGCCACCGTCGGCACCAGCAAGGTCACGCCCGCCTGGGTCGACGCGACCCACGTCAAGCTGACGATGCCGGCCTCCCCGGCCGCGTCGGGCAGCGTCATCCTGCTGCACGACGGGGTCGCCGGGACCGCGGCCACGGTGAACTACGTCCCCGTCGTCGTCAGCATCTCCGCGACCAGCGACAAGGTCGCCGGCGGCGCCAAGGTGACCGTGAAGATCGCCGGCGGGGAGCCGACCGGCGCGAAGGACTTCAAGTTCGGCGGCGCCGCGGCCCTGTGCACCTCGATGGCGGCCAACGCGTACTCCTGCGTGGTCCCGAAGGCGGACAAGGCGGGGCCGACCTGGGTGTCGTTCACCGCGAGCACCGGCACGGCGAGCCGTTTCACCCCGTCGGCCACGTTCAACTACACCGACCTGGACTGAACCGCCCGCCTGGTTTCCGCCAACCTCGTGGGTCTCTGTCCCGCTCCACGGACGGCAGGTTCACTGCTACCCAGCCCTCGACACCGCGTTGTGCGATGTTGAGGGCTGTGTTCCGCCCCGGGTTCGATGGAGGCATCGAAGCCTGGAAGGGGATTCAGCCATGCCGGTACCCGGGCCGCTGCAGGAGCGTGCGACCCGGCTGACGGTCGAGGCTGGCGATTCGGCCAGAGCATCCGTCGTCGACGGGCCATCGTCACTAGCCAGCCGCGCGGATCGCGGCAGAAGAGGATGTCGAGCGACGAAAGCCGCCGCGCCATCGTTCGTGTTTAAGGCGTCGGCCCTCCGAGGTGCGCAAACACGCCCTAGTTCCACCCGTTCACCGCTAGCGTGCGCGTGTGGGCACAAGCTGGTGGCGCCGTCCGCCTGCGGTGAAGCAGTCACCGGCAGCCGAGCCGGCCCAGAAGATTTTTGCCGCATTTGTGAATGATTGGCTGAGTCCAGCGTTACGAGAACGGGGGTTCGCCGGCTCCAGGGGAAGTTATGGACTCAGATGCCATCGGTGCTGGGCTCTACTCTCGCTGCAGAAGTCGGTGTCCGGCACTGCCGCTGAGGTTAAGTTCACGGTCAACCTTGCGGTCATCAACAAGAACACTTGGACCAAAGCACGGGAAGAATGGCCACACCTGCCAGAACGACCGTCCTCGGCGAATCTCAGTTACGGCATCGGGGCGCCGACGGAACGCCTGGGCAAGCTCACACCGCAAGCAGCCGACAAGTGGTGGCTTGTCGGATCAGGCGTTGAACTGGAGGCCGTGGCCGAAGAAATTGCTTCCCTGATCGACCGCTTCGGATTGCCCTGGCTTTCACACCAGATGGATCAACAAGGATGCAACGAGAGCCAGGCCGGGTAGCCCCCGGGGCCTCAGGCGGCCCTCCACCTTCATCGATTTGTGATCGACCTTCAGCGGTATGTCCCAAACGGGTAGGCGCACGGACGGCGGCAGTTGAGCGCGACCGATCTGGGGTGACGTCTTCGCTCCAGGCGGCCCGGGCGTTGTGACGGGGTGGAGGAGAATGCGGCAATGACCTCGCGCGTGGAGAAGTACCTCGCTCATTTGGATCGGCTCAGCGGTGGTGTGGAGCCGCGATTCCTCCCGGTCGACTCGACGCACGAGGACCTCAAAGGTGTCACCGTCATCGCCTACGAGAATCTGCCAGAGGGGCTCAACACGGCCCTGACCTACGGACTTTCACTTGCGGACCACCCAGAATGGCAGCACGGCCGTCCGGAGCTGTGCATCAGCGTCCGCTCGGACGACGAGCGGTGGGCACGCGTAGTAGGGCATCTCGCCGAAATTCTTCGTGGTTCATGCCCGTTCTCCTACGGCAACACCATTCGCTTCGGTCAACCGGTAACCCCGCAGTCACCGCTGACCGCGTTCGTTGTCTTCGCTCCGGCCGTCCTGGACCGTGGCGACTGCCGCATCGACGTCAGCCCTATCGGTCACGACGGTCACGACATCATCCAGATCATGGGGATTTACCCCATTCACGAGAGCGAACGGCAGTACATCACTGATCATGGACTCGAAGCGTTCTGGGCTCTCGATCGAGATCTCTACGACACCACCCGACCTCCAGCCGTCTAAATACGCCCAGAAGAGCACACACCCGGTCGCCGAACCCGCTCCACGCGAGGCGGCAGCCGCTACGGCGTGCGACGCGGGGAGTTTAGGCTGAGGCGCACATCGCGGCATGAGAACGCGTACGACAACGGAGGTGGAATGCCCGTACGAATGGCCTTCAGGCAGCGCCGTAGGGATCACGAACTGCGAGCATGTCCGTAATGGGAACACCGCGACGTACCGCCAGGCGACGACGCTGCCGCACCTGTGCACTGGTACGCGGCCGGGATTTAGGTTCGCGTCCGCAACCGCAGGTCTCGAACCCTTCGTAGCGCAGTCCAGCGGCGAGCACCGCTGCTACGGCGGCCCAGGCGGAGGCGTCCCGCCGTCTGGGAGCAGCGAAGTCATGGCCAGCAAGCACCATTGGCACACGGCAACGCGTACACGGATGAGGCACTCCATCCCATGGCTGCTTGCTGCTGCTGCGACACGGCACGCACACGTAGTGAACCTTGTAGGGCGTCTCGGCGTACCGGCACATACGGTCAGGATAGCGGGTTAGCTTTCACGATTCAGTCACGAATTCCTGCCGCCGGACGGCCGCCTCAGAGCGAAACACGGCTGGCCAGAGAACGTCCTCAACTCGGCACGCCAGCACGCCGGTCCGCGTCGGGTGACGACCGGGGTGATGGCGGGTCGGCCCGAGCGCGGACAGCGGCAGATCCGGATGTCCGCAGCGCACCTGGGTCCAGCACACCGGCAATGTAATGCTTCGACGTCATCCGAGCCGAGCGGGTCATTCACGCTGCCGGAGTCGGGGGTCAACTTGGTTCCTGCCGGGGTGGCGCTGATCATCAAGAAGGCGGTTCCCCGGTGACCTCCTGCCCGATTTCCATGGCTTGCCTCTGCCACCGTTCGTCTTCCGCGGCCTGCCGTAGCAGTATCCGGACCCACGGGTCGGTCTCGGTTTCGTTCATGGCCTGCAGGTGCCGGGCGAACTGGTCACACCCGTCCGCCGCGAAGACCGCGTGCGCCCGAACCAGCCGGTCCTCATCACCGAGCAGAGCCATAACCACATCGTGGGAAACGTCGCCGGTAACTCTCCACCCCAGCAGACGCGTCGCCGTTCGCCGACGCGCAACGTCTGCCTGGACCAGCTCCGGGAGCAGGATCTCAACCGTTAGCGTGCCCAGCCACTCCAACGTCTCCAGCCCAGCGGCGCCAGCGTCCCTCACCAACTCGGCATACTCCTGCTTCGTCGGTTTTGGAAAGCGGTTGTGCTGCACCAAAGCGCTCGCCAGACCGACCCGGACCAAAGGATCGGGATCGTGGTCCAGTGCCGCTTCGAAGGCCATCCAGACGCTCTCGCCGATCACGGGCAACCGCAACAACGACCCCAGGGCACGCAACCGCCGATTCGCCGACGGATCGCCGGCCAGAATGCCAAGGAGATCCGCTTCCTCGACCGGCAGTCGTTCGCCCGCACCCCAGGTACCGGAATCGCCGGAATCAGGCCCTGCGATCGCCTCATCCAGCCAGCGTTCGTACCATGCGAGAAAGTCGAGTTCCTCAACGATCTGCGGCGCGTTGCTCCTCGTCGGGAGGCCGCCGCTGTCGACGTCGAACAACCGCCCCCGCGCCGGCCCGGTGGTCGTCAAACGCGTGTTGAGCGAGCAGCCGTGATCAGCGACGTTCAACGTACCCGGCAGGAACACGCTGTCGACTCCCCAGGGCTCTTCGTATCGGATCACCCAGTCGCACTCGTAGTCCCGCCCCGGCAGATAAGGACTTGGCCTGCTCAGATGGCCCGGCAGGCATCTGCCACAGGCTTCCTCCAACGGCGTCAGACCGTATCCCGGCCCCGCACCGCCGTTTCCCAGCTCGACAAGGAAGCGGCGGTACGCGGCCGGCAACTCGACCTCGTGCCGCTCCTCGAACTCAGCCACGACGATCTCCGGCAGGCGAGCTCCGAGCCGGAACTGATGGTTGGTAGCCCCGAAGACCTGCGCCGCCACCGGGGACTCACGCGCGACCGCCAGCTTCCCGCTAATCCGAGCCACCTGATCATCCATCCCCGCACACTAGAAGCACGCTATGACAGTCTTGCGGGCCGACCGGCTGCCGCTGAAGCAGCGGCACGGACGCGGCTGGGCTGCACATCGCTGACATACCGGCGCCACCGTAGGACGGCGGATACCTCCGCCCCCAGCCCAGGTCTGGAACGAGCATTGTCGGCGGCATGAGAGTTCATCTCGCGATTACGGTGGGGCGGTGCTGCTGCGGGACATCCCCTCCCCACTCAGCCGGAGCGCCGAACCTTGCGCATGAGCATCGCCCAGACCCCGTAGCCGGACCCGACATCACCGGTGATCGAACCTGCAGCCGAGCCCATGAACAAGGCGTTCGCGCAATCCGGGCACACCTCGCGCCCAGTAATCGTCTTCTCGAACGGCTCGCGGACACTGCGACCACAGTCGGGGCACTCTCGGCCTGATAATCCCATTCTTGCCTCCTGCGATCGGACTACTGAGGGTACGACCATGCCGCACCCTCAGTAGGGCAATCATCGGCAGTGCCTAACTTGGCTATAGCGTGGAGGCCAGCCGGAGCGCGGACA
>NZ_BOMH01000062.1 GCF_016862095.1 Actinoplanes cyaneus | reverse complement strand
CCCTGAACCCAGGGGGCGCTTTTCATTGTGGACACACAGGGTTCGATGTCTTTACGAGGCTGACATCACTTGGTAACTTCCTGAAACAAGTTGCAACTACTTGCACCGGCATCCCCCGCATCGTCGGGCAAGAGCTGCTCCGACCCCTCTGCAAGAAGTTTCACCACCCGTCCCCACCGAAGGCGTCCCCATGAAGAGAAGAACGCGCACCCTGGTGCTCGGGTCTGTGACCAGCCTCGCGCTGGCCGCCGCGGGCCTGGTCGGCGTCAGCCTGGCGACCACCGCCAGCGCCGCCGTGACCCTCAACAACAGCGATGTGACCGCGAACCTGTGGGAGTGGAACTTCCCCTCCATCGCGTCCGCCTGCACCAACCACCTCGGCCCGGCCGGTTACGGCGCGGTCCAGGTCGCCCCGCCGCAGGAGTCGGTGACGCTCCCCTCGACCAGCGACGGCGCGCACCCGTGGTGGGAGGTCTACCAGCCGGTCTCGTACGGCATCACCGGCCGGCTCGGCACCCAGGCCCAGTTCACCAGCATGGTCACCGCCTGCCACAACGCCGGCGTCCGCGTCTACGTCGACGCGGTGATCAACCACATGGCCGGTTCGAACAACACCGTCGCCAGCGGGTACGGCGGTTCCACGTTCAGCCCCAGCGGTTACTCCTACCCCGCGGTGCCGTACGCGTCGGGCGACTTCCACCACCCGAACGACGGCTACTGCAACGACGCCGACGGTCAGATCGACGACTACACCAATGCGGCCGAGGTGCAGAACTGCGAACTGGTCGGCCTCTCCGATCTGAAGTCACAGGACAGCTCCGTCCGTACGAAGATCGCGGGCTATCTCAACAAGCTGGTCGACTGGGGAGTGGACGGTTTCCGGGTGGACGCCGCCAAGCACATGGCCGCCTCCGACCTGTCCGCGATCAAGGGACAGTTGCACACCACCACCGCCGAGGGGGTGGCGCCGTACTTCGCGCAGGAGGTCATGCCGGGCGGCAGCGGGGAGATCGGCGCGAGCGCGTACACCGGGATCGGTGACGTGCTCGGCTTCTCGTACGCGTACGGGCTGAAGACCCAGTTCGCCAACGGCACCCTGTCCAACCTGGCCGGCATCCCGTCGTGGAGCCTGGACGCGTCGAGCGCGCAGACCGCGGCCATGGTCACCAACCACGACCTGGAGCGCAACGGCTCGACGCTGCGCTACCAGGACGGCAGCACCTACACGCTGGCGAACTACTTCCTGCTCGCGTACCCGTACGGGCAGCCGTTCCTCTACGACGGCTTCGCGTTCTCCACCTCGGCGACCGGCGCGTCGCCGCCGTCCGACGCCAACGGCTACGTCACCGGCACGAGCTGCTCGAACGGCGCGTGGCAGTGCTCCACCCAGAGCACCGGCGTCAAGGGCATGGTCGGCTGGCACAACGCAACGCGGTCGGTCACCACCGTCTCCAACTGGACGAACACCGCCGCCGGCATCATCGGGTTCAGCCGTGGCTCGCTCGGCTGGTTCGGCGTGAACCGCTCCGGCAGCGCGTCGACCGCCACCTACCCGACCGGGCTGGCGAACGGGACCTACTGCGACCGGATCACCGGCGGCGCGACCGGCACGGGCTGCGCCGGCACCACGATCACCGTCTCCGGAGGCACCGCGTCGGTGACCATCCCGGCGAACGGCGCGGTCGCGATCGACGTCGCCGCCAGGTCCGGCGCCGGCACGACCGGCAGCCCGGTGTCCCCGAGCGCCGGCCCGACCGGCTCCACCGGCACCGTGCAGGTGACCTTCAACGTGTACGCCACCACGACCATGGGAACCAGCGTCTACGTCGTCGGCTCGAACGCTGCCCTTGGCAACTGGGACACCTCGAAGGCGGTCCCGCTGAGCGCGAGCGGCTATCCGATCTGGACGTCGCCGGTCGCGGTGCCGTCCGGGGCGAGTTTCGAGTACAAGTACATCAAGAAGGACGCCGCGGGGAACGTCGTCTGGGAGTCCGGCGGCAACCGGTCGCTCACGACGGGCACCGCGACGTCGTACTCGACGAGCGACACCTGGAGATAACGACTTCGTCTCACCGGAGGGCCCGCACACCGTGCGCGGGCCCTCCGTCGTTGGAAGGGGGCGGACGATTTGTCCGTTTAGTCCGATCCGCCTAGGAGGCTGATCCCGATGTTCTCTTTCCACGGCACCTCGACCGCGCAGGTCGTCACGGCGACCGCCGACGTGCAGGCCCAGGTCCGCGACATCGGCCGGGTGCTGGCCGCCCTGCCGCTGTCACCACAGGTCAAGGCCGCGGGCCGGCTCGAGCTGGCGACCGTCGAGGCGGCGCTGGCCGCGCCCGAGATCGACCGCGAGCAGATCGCCGACGTGGTGCACCGGCTGACCGAGACGCTGACCCGGGCGGGCGCGTTCCTGCTGGCCGGGCGGGCGCTGCACGAGCCGATCGGTGCGGTCGCCGGATGGCTGGGCGCCCCCGGCGACCCGATCGTCCGCCTGCTCGGCTGACCGTTCACGCCGCACATCGGCCGCGCCGGCTCTCAACGGCGCCGGCCAGGCTCGGGACGCCCCGCACGTTCGCCCTTCCCGTGGCGAGCGGGGCTGCCCCGTGCCTCCGCGGGCGGGCGGCGGTCAGAAGGAGAACGGGTCGTAGCCGTCGTTGCCGCACGTGCGGCGCTGCGCGAGGCAGTTGCGCACCCGCTGGTTCATCGCGGACCCGTCCCACATCAGGAACGCGTCACCGTGCATCGACGAGGCACTCTTCCCGTCCGGATCCGAGGACAGGTAGTACCCCGCCGCGGAGCCCGTCACGCCGTACGTGATCTCGAACGTCAACGCCGGGATCCGCACCGGATGGCCGGCCGGGCAGCCCTGGTCGGTGCCGAACGCGACGTGGTCCTTGTGGTTCGGGCTGTCCAGGTGCTTGCCGTCCCAGCAGTCCGGGAACTGCAACGTGAAATGCAGGTGGGCGGGCTTGCCGCAGATCGGCCAGTTCCCGTTGTCGCTGCGGGAATCGCCGTCGAGATTGCCCGGGCCGTAGAAAGCGCAGTAAAACTGGCCCTGCGCGCCCCGGGGCGTCGGCACCTTCTTCTTCGCGTCGCCGGCGATTTCGCGCAGACCGTTCGGCATCGGCATGATGTCCGTGGAATTGCTCCGGATCGACCGGTAGTAGACGCGGAAACCGGTCGTCTCCACGGGCTTCCTTGTCGCGGCGTCGTACAGCGTCGGCACCCAGTAGGCGGAATGGTCCACGGCCGGCTTGCACGTGCTGGCCGTGAACGTCATCAGATCGTCCGCTGTGGTGTCCGCGCCGACCGCCTTGTTGCCGACGAACGAGTGCATGTGCGAGGCGCCCGGCAGCCCGGGAAAGACGATCGGGTCGTCCGCCTTGCGGTGGCTGTAGGTGCAGTCGGCCCGGAACTCGGCCAGGTTGCCGGCGTTGCCCGGCGGGTCGGCCTTCGTCGCCTTGAACTTCGCGACCTGCGCGTCCCAGGCGGCCTGGTCGACCGTGATCCAGCCACCCTTGGCGACCGGCTGCGCGGGCGCGGCGGCGCTCGCCCGGGCGGAGGCCGGCGCGGAGCGTGACGGGACGGCGGACACCGGCACGCTCGACGGGATCTCCACCGGCGTGCTCGACTGCGCGGCCACCGGCTCGCCCACGATCGCGCCGGCCGGGTCGCCGCCGCCGTCGCTGCCGCGGCTCGCCCACACGGCCACTCCGGCGACCACGGCGACGGCCACCCCGGCCGCGGCCACGGCAGAGCCCCGCGAGCGGCGGGCGTGACGGCCGGGACTCGACGGTTCCCGGGACAAGGATGACGGCACAGCACACTCCCCAACGGCAAAGACCTGATCGCCGGGAATGCTAGGCAGGCCGGACGGGCTCCGGACAGGCACTTAAAAGAGAGAAAAGAAAAGACTGCCCGTCCGTACGGAAATGGTCCGCGTCACCGGGAAAAGCGTTATCCGCAGCCCCGTCAGGCGTCCCTTGATTGCCCGCACCCGGACGGGCCGCCGACGAATGGTCCGGTCAGCGCCGGTAGAGGCGCAGCAGTCCGCGAATCGCCCAGACGCTGCGGGCGACCAGCAACGCGATGATGAACAGCAGAGCCGGGAGGTTGTCGATCGGATGACCGCCGGACGGGGCGCGCAGCTCCGCCGGATCGATGGTCCCGGTGGCGAAAGCCAGGATGACGGCGACGCAGATCACCAGGTTGAGCAGATAGGCACGCTTGGCCCCCGGATCCGGCAGCGCGGCCGGCGCACGCAACGGCGCGGCGGGCCCGGCCGGCGGTGCGATGGTGGGCAGCGCCAACCGGGGCCGGGGGATGCTCTCCGGGTCACGGTGAGCCATCTCGGCCCGGCACGCGGCCGGAAGGTGCTGGTCGAGGACCGGGATCGCGGCGGCCAGGCCGTGGAACATCGTCGGCTCCAGGTGGACCTGCACCCCGTCGGCGCCGATCAGGCGGCGGCCACCGTCGGGCCAGGCCAGGGCGGCGGCGCAGGCGTCGAAGCGCACCGTCGCCACGGTCTCCCCCTGGACCACGGTGGCACCCTCGGCGCCGAGAATCGCCCGGCTGTGGGCCGGGTCCGAGAGCGAGGGGTACGCCCGCCCGGTGACCTGGTGCCCGGAGGCGGCCGGGGCGGCGGTATAGCCGGCCTGCTCGGCCTCGGTGTCGCCCGGCGTCTGCAGCAGCCCGGCCGCGAACGCCGCCTGCGCCACCCGCGTCACGTCCGCCCGGCTGACCGCGCGGGTCCGGGCCAGCTGGTCGCCGAGGTCGCTCGCAGCACGGCCGAGCAGCAGGTCGACGGCCTGCCACATGACCCGGGCGCCCTGCTCTCCGGCGTCGACCAGCTCGTCGCAGCGCTGCTTGACGGCCGCGGCGAGCTCCGCGTCCTCGAAATCGCCGCGGCGTAACCGGTCCAGCACGCCGACCACCCCGGCGAGAACGGCGTCCTGCTTCGCGGGCAGGCCGTCGGCCAGCGCGGTGATCAGGACGGTGTCGTCGGCGCGCGGGGTGTGACCGGCGGTGGCGGTGTAGGAGAGGCCGCCCTCGTGGCGCAGGCTGCGGTGCAGTTCGCGGCTCAGCAGATGGGCGAACACGACGGCGGCGTTCTCCCACGGCACCACGGCGTCCCAGACGACGACACCGGGCGGGCCGGGGAAGTACGCGGGCGTGACCGGGAGCACCGACGGCGCGGGCGGCAGGGCCTGACGCTCACCGTCCGGCAGGTCCACCGTGAGACCGTCCGGCAGGTGCGGGCCGCTCACCCACAGTGCCGCGTTGCCCCGGACGAAGTAGCGGGCCGTCCAGGCGGTGAGGTCGGCCGCCGTCAGCCCGGCGAGGCCGAACTCGGGGTAAGCGGTGAGCCCGTAGCCCCGGGCGCCGTGCCGCCAGATCGGCATCGCGGCATTCGCGCCCCGCTCCCGCGACGCGGCCTCGGTGCGCAGCACCTCCTTCTCCACCGGCAGCCGGTCGATCGGCAGCTCACGCAGCGAGGCACAGACCCCGCTCAGGAACGTCCGGACGTCGTCGGCCGAGCCCTGGGTCACGAACGCGGTGAAGTCCGGCGCGGTGATCCCGTTGTAGTGGTGCTCGGTCAGACCCGTGCGGTGCAGGACCAGGTGCTCGATCAGGTGCGTGATGCCGCGACGGGCCAGCGGCTCGTCGATCTGACCGACCCGGAACACCAGGCCGGCCCGCAGTGCTCCGCCCGACTCGGCGAACAGGCCGGGCACACCGTTCGTCGTGAATTGCCTGCTCATACGATTCTCCGGGCTATCTCGTGACGAAGCGGCGGACGACCTGGATGCCGGGCGACGCCGCGACGAGCAGGGCGTCCACGACGCCGGGCAGCACGCCGGGCAGCCCGCCGGACAGGCCGTTGGCACGCAACCGCGACCGCCGGAACGCGGCCGGGGCGTAATCCGACTGGTACACCCACGGGAACTCGGACGCGTACGGGCCGAGCATGGCGAACATCTGCCTCGCGCCGGTGCGGTCACCGAACAGGCTGAACGCCGCCGCGAAGGAGTTGACCACCTGGACCCAGCCGATCGTGCGCCGGAACGCCGGGTGCCGCACGGACCGGTCGGCGGCCTCCGCGAGCTCGGCGCGGACGTCGGCGCGGCGCCACGGCACGGCGTTCCGTTGGTCGAGCATCTTCTCCAGGTAGTAGTCGGCGATGAGCACCACGCTGTGGGCGCCGTCCGGCGCGGCGCGGGCGGCGGACCGGGCGAACTCCTCGGCCGCGGACCAGGTGCCGCCCCACTTCGGGCAGAGCTGCTGCAGCAGATGCGACTGGCCGGGCAGGTGGTGGGGGTCGAAGGCGGCCAGGCACTCGTACCGGTAGCGGGCCTGGTCGAGACCCAGTTGCAGGCCGCGGGCGACGACCAGACCGACCGTCCACAATGCTGGATCGTGGGGCGAGCGGGTCAGCCCGGCGTGCAGCACGCGCTCCGCCTCGGCCAGGTAACGGTGGAACGCTTCGAACCGGCGCGCCGACACGTACCGGGCCAGAGTGTCACCGCGGATCCGCCAGCCCTGGTGGACCAGCTGAACCGCCCGGGTCGCCGCGGCCGTGGCATCTGCGGGGTCGGCGTCCAGGGCCCGCGTCGCGAGGTCGCCGAGCCGGTCGTGCTCGGCGACCAGCCGGATCAGCCGGGTGCGCGCCTGCGGCTCCGCCTCGTCGACGACCCGCCGCACGCCGGCCCAGTCGCCGGCCGCCGCGGTCTTCACCAGGGCCTGGGCCTGCGGATAGGGCGCCGTCGGGGAGAGTCGTACAGCGAATCGGTCGAGCACGATCGCAGAGCATAGGTGATCAAGGTCAGGCGCGTGGGTACGTCTCGGGGCCGAGACCTCGCCGCGATCGGGCGGGCGCGCCCACCCGATCGGCTGCCCCGCGGGCCGGCTACTTCGTCCCGGTACGCCGCCGGGCCGGCTACTTCGTCGCGGCGCGCCGCCGGACGAAGACGAAGATCGCGGCCGCGGCCAGCACCAGGATGCCGATCCCGGCGATCAGGCCCAGCCACGGCCCGCTGCCGCTGTCGTCGCTCGCCGGCTCGGCGTTCTGCGCGGCGACCGTGGCGATCGGGCTGAACGGCACGTCGCTGGGCGCCGTGGACACGGTCGTCGCCGCCACCGACGGGGAGGCGGCTGCCACCGGCGCGTCGACGGTGAACGTGTAGGAACTCTTGACCACGTCGCCGTCCCCGGAGGTGAGCTGGTACGCCACCGTGTACTTCCCGTTCGGCAACGGCTGGGCGAACGCCACCTGCGCGCTCTTCCCGCCGACGTCCGGCGACGCCCCGTCGATGGGCGAACCGTCCGGGCCGCTCACGGTCATCGTGAACCCGTTCAGCTTCTCCAGGAACGTCAGCTTCACCGCGGCCGGCGCCTTCTTCACCGTGGAGTTCTTCGCCGGAACCGCCTCGACCAGCGCATTGTGCGCGGCGGCCGGCACCGCCGGGAGCAGCACCGCGACCATGGCGGCGAGAACAAGCAGGAGACGTTTCGTCATGTCGTCAGTAAATCTCTCTCCTCGGGTAGCCGGTTAGTCGCCCCGGACCGCGCCCTGGTTCCCGGCGGCTTCGCCGCATTTCCACCCCGATTTCCCGGTACGGCCGCAGCAGCTCTTAGCCGTTTCTTACGCCCGTGACGCGGTTCGTCACAGGTACGCGAGCGACTCTCGTACCGGGCGCACCCGCCTCGAAGCCGAACACGGAGTCCCCCGATGAGTGAAGAGAACCCCTCGCGCAGTTCCACCCCTTCGTCCGAGCCGCCGACCGCCCCGATCCCGGTGACCCCGGCCGCGTCCGGCGACGCGCCCGCGCCCGCCGAGCCGGGGTACACCTCCGCGGTCGCCGGCCACCCCGCCACTCGCACCGCCGAGCAGCCGGTCACCGCCGCTCACCCCACCGATCCGCCCGCCGAGCAGCCGGTCGCCGCCCCCGCCGGGACCACTGCGACCACTGCCGTTCCCGCCGCGGCCGCCGCTGTGCCGCCGCCCCCGCCGGGCTGGGCCTATGTCCCGGCGGGCGCCGGCAGTGAGCTTCCGCCTCCGCCGCCCGGCTACGCCTACGTCCCCGCCGGTGACGGTGGCAGCCAGCTTCCGCCTCCGCCACCCGGGTTCGCCTACGTCCCGACCGGTCCCCGGGGACCTCGCGGACCGCGGGGCGGCTGGGCCGGCCGGCGCGTCCCGATCCTGGCCACGGTCGCCGCGCTGCTGCTGGGCTGCCTCCTGGGAGCCGGGATCACCGCGGTCGGCGGCGCCGTCTTCGGCCACCACCGGGGTGACCATCGCGGACACTCCGGGCCGGGTGGCGACCGCTTCGACCGGAACGGCGCAGGCCCCGGCAACAACGCCCCGGGCCGCGGCGACTTCGGCCCCGGCCGGCGCGGCGACGGCCGCTTCAACGGCGGCAACCGCAACGGCACCGCCCCCGGCGCCGCCCCGGGCAACGGCACTCCTGGCAACGGCACTCCCGGCAACGGAACGGCCCCGGGCAACGGCACCCCGCCGAGTGCCGCGAACCCCGCGCCGTCCACTACGAGCTGAGTCCCGCCCGACGCCCGCTTCGGTCCAGCTCCCAGCGGGCGTCACGGTCCCGGCTGGTGCTCATGGTCGTTATCCGTCCCGGATAACGACCATGAGCACCAGCCGGAACCCCGGCCCGCGCAGCCGGGGTGAGTGGCTGCGGTCTCGCGACCCGCACACGACGATCGCGCTCGCCGACTCGGCCCGAGCCGGGAGTCCTGTGCTCGCACGGACGTCGCGCTGGAAAGGCGAGTGGCCCGTGGGCGGGGTTTGTGCTCTGAGCGGGACCACCCACGGAGATCGCCCTGGAGGGCTTCGCGTTCTGGGCCGGCCACGGCCCTGCGAAGCCCGCAAGGGTCCCCGCGGGAGCGACGATCCGGACCACAGCAAAGCTGGGACATGAAGATCTTGAACGTGATCGTGGGGAATGGCAACGGGCCGCCCGGCATGCCGCCGAGCGGCCCGCACACGACGGACGGGCCGCCCGGCATGAAGCCGGGCGGCCCGAACACGGTCAGCGAACGGTGACGTTGAACAGCGGGTTCGCGGCCAGCTTGCGGAAGGCCGTGAGCGACGACGCGCTGCTGTCGATGCTGATGTCGCGGTCGCCGAACAGGTCCTTCTTCGTGTCGAAGTAGACGATCGCCTTGATCGCCGGCCGCTTGGCCAGCTCCGGCAGGACGCTGTTGAACTGCGCGGCCTTGTCGACGACCTTGCCGACGCGGTGGTACGCGCCCCACTCGGCGACCATGATCGGCTTGCCCGGGTGGGTCTTGGTGGCCCAGTCGTACCAGCCCTGCGAGCCGGCGGTCTTGGCCTTACGGTCGAGCAGGTCGGCGAACTTGCCGGCGTGGTAGTAGTTCTTCTCGGCGCTGACGTAGGAGTCCAGGCCGATCCAGTCGACGACGTCGTTGCCCGGGTAGAGGTCCTTCCACCAGGACTGCGCCATCCACTTCTCGTTGCCCATGTAGGCGACGACGCTCACCGCGTTCGACACGCCCTGCGCGCGCAGGCGCTGGATCACGTGGCGGAACGACTTGGCGAAGTCCTTGGCGGTCATGCCCGACTTCGCGTCGGTGCGGACGTCGTCCTCCGGCTCGTGGTTGAGCACGAGGTAGAACTTCTCGTTGAACTTGCTCTTGAGGCGGGCGGCGAACGCGTCGATCCGCTTGTCGGCCTTGCCCGCGGCGACGCCGGCCCAGGTGGTGCCGTACTCGACACGCCAGTTCAGGAGCAGCACCCGCGGGTGCGCCTTGTCCCGGGCCATCGCGATCTCGGCGTCGGTCGGGAACTTCTCGTCACCCTTGTGGTACGTGTGGAAGATCGTCGCCGTGCGGCCGGAGAGCTTCTCCCAGTTCTTGTGCTCCTCGTCGCGCGGCTTGCCGGTGAAACCGCCGGCGGCGGCGCCCCACAGCACGCCGCAGCTCGGGACCAGCTTGGCGTCGGTGACGCAGGACTTCGAAGAGGCGGCAGCGGCGTTCGGCGAGGCCTGAGCCGGCGTGGTCGTCATCGCGGCGCCGGCACCGGCGACGAGGGCGGCCAGCGTCAGTACGGTCTTGCGGAGCGTCGTGCGCTTCAAGCGGAATCTCCCCCATGTTGTCCGGCGGTGTTGCCCGCCGGGCATGGAGAGAAGATTCCGGGATCGGAGTTGTCACGACGGTGCCCGCACAGGTGCCCGCCGGTTGCGGTCTCCGGGGCCGTCCGGGCTTAATCGTCGGTCGCGCCGGCCCGCACTTGAGAACTCCGCCGCCGCAAGCGCCAGAGACGCCCCGCGAAGATCACGATCAAGAGCCAGATGGCGTACGTCCACGGAGTCCACGACCCGCCGCTGAGCGCGACCTCCGAGCCGCTGACGGTGACCGTGAGCGCGTGCTGCAGGTACGCCACCCCGTCGAAGGCGAACGTCCCGCTCCCGTGCGCGGCCCGCACCCCGTCCGTGAACCCGTTCGTCACCTCGCTGAGCAGGTAGTTCAGCAGCAGCGGGGTGAGCCCGGCCGCGTAGATCGCACCGATCCACGACGGGCGCGGCCGGTCGCCGAACTCGGCCACCAGGTACTGCTCGGCCAGGCCGCGGCTCCCACCGATCCGGCGCAGCGCCTCGGTCGTGCCGACGTCCGCGGACGCCTCCAGCAGGTTCGCCCGGACCTCACGGCGCGTGGCGATCCGCCGGGCCCGCGGCAGGTCGTAGATCTGCTGGTCGAGCATCCAGACCAGGCGCTCGATGCGCAGCCGGTCGAACCATCCGATCGCCATCTCAGGCTCCTTGCATCGACGGGAGGGGGCGGGACAGGACAGCCCGGACGCCGGCGACGTGCCGGTCCCAGGCGGCGGTGGACTCGGCGAGGGCGCGCTGCCCGTCGCCGGTGAGCCGGTAGTACTTCCGGGCGGGGCCGCCCGGGGACGGCACCAGCCGGGTCTGGACGCGACCTTCCCGGAGCAGGCGGTTCAGCGCCGGGTAGACGCTGCCCTCCAGCACGTCGGCGAACCCGGCCGCCTGCAGGCGCTGGACCACCTCGTACCCGTACGACTCGCGCTCCGCCAGCAGGTGCAGGAGCAGGAGCGACAGGACGCCCTTGAGAAGTTGCGGGTCATGGCTCTCCGTCACCCCTCCTATGCTTCGTCCAGTACTGGATAATGTCAAGTAGTGGCGTGAGCGGTTTGGGAGGCTTGGCGGTTACCGGTGAGGTAATCGACGCGACGGCCGTCCCGATGACATCGTGCGGAGCATGACCATCAAGGACATATTCCTGGACGCGTTCGGCCGATTCGCCGCCGGTGACGTGGAGGTGCTGCGTGAGGTCATCCGCGACGACTTCGTCAACCACGACCCGGCCACCCCGCGCGACAAGGACGGCTTCATCGACGCCACCATCAACGGCCCGATCGCCTCGTCGACCCTCGACCTGCGGCGGGTGATCGCCGACGACCAGTTCGTGGTCGCCCACTTCCTCCTGACCCCGCAGGAGGGGGGCCAGGGCGAGGCGGTGGTCGACATCTGGCGCTTCGAGGGCGACCTGATCGTCGAGCACTGGGACGTCTCCCAGCCCGCGACCGCCCCCGACCAGGTCTGACCCGGCCGGGGCGAGCTCACCGCCTGCGACGAAGTCCCGATCCCGGCTGGCCCTGAGGGGTCGTTCCGGGGCTTGATGCACCCGTGAGCGCCAGCCGGAGCCGTGCGGCGCGCCGCGGACCGTGCGGGCCGGCGAGGTCGCGTACGGGGGCGGATCGAAAGTTAAACGATTTGCATCGAATGTTGCGGCGATAGTGCACATTGCCTATCGATCCGATAGGTTCACCGCTGTTGTGGTCCCCTTCTAAGGAAACCCTCATGCGCAGATTTGTGCCCATCGTTCTCACGGCGACCGTGCTACTCGCCGGCTGCCAGGGAGGCGGCGGTGGCGACACCACCACGTCGAACGCGGCCTTCGACCCGGCGACCTGCCAGGGCGGCACGCTGACGGTCCTGAACCAGGGCGGCATCACCCACCTCGACCCGGCGCGGCTCTACACCTCCGGTGGCGGCAACCTGCCGTCGTTGCTGTTCCGCACGCTGACCACGCGCAACCGGCAGCCCGGCGACGCCGGCACGAAGCCCGCGCCGGACCTGGCGACCGACCTGGGCACGCCGTCCGACGGCGCGAAGACGTGGACCTACCATCTGCGCGACGGGATCCAGTTCGAGGACGGCACGCCGATCACGGCGGCCGACGTGAAGTACGGCATCGAGCGCTCGTTCGCCCCCGAGCTCCCCGGCGGCGCGCCCTACCTGCGGGACTGGCTCGCCGGTGCGGCCGACTACCAGGGCCCGTACAAGCAGCCCGACGGCATCACCTCGATCGAGACGCCGGACGACAAGACGATCGTCTTCAAGCTGAGCAAGCCCGAGGGCGACTTCCCGTTCCTGGCCACCGCCACCCAGTTCGCGCCGGTCCCGAAGGCCAAGGACAACGGCGTCGACTACGAGAAGCACCCGATCTCCTCGGGGCCGTACCAGGTCGAGTCGTACGAGCCGAAGAAGTCTCTGGTCCTGGTCCGCAACACGCACTGGTCCACCAAGATCGACGAGCTGCGGTACGCCTGCCCGGACCGCATCGAGGTCACCTCCGGCCTCGACTCCGCGGTGATCAACCAGCGGATCGTGACCGGCGCCGGCCAGGACGCGAACGCGGTCACCACCGACGCGGTCGTCGGCCCGGAACAGCTCGCGCAGCTCGGCACCGGCTCCGAGCTGGACAAGCGGGTCACGCGCGGCGAGTTCCCGTCGACCACGTACCTCGCCTTCAACACGAAGAAGGCGCCGTTCGACAACCCGAAGGTGCGCGAGGCTCTCTCGTACGCCATCAATCGCACCTCGGTCGTCAACGCGCTCGGCGGCTCGGCCGTGGTCGGCCCGTCCACGACGTTCCTGCCCCCGCAGAAAGCGCTCGGCTACCAGCAGTACGACTGGTTCCCGGCCGGTGACACGGGTGCTCCGGACAAGGCCAAGCAGGTGCTCGCCGAGGCCGGCCTGAGCAACCTGAGCATCGAGCTCGCCCACGAGAACGACGACTCCGAGGGCATCGGCCCGAAGGTCGCCTCGGCGATCCAGGAGGCGTTCAAGCAGGCCGGCGTCACGGTCAAGCTGAACGCGATCGACACCGGCACCTACCGCGACATCACCGGCAAGCCGGCCACCCAGCCCGGCCTGTCCCTGGCCACCTGGGGCGCCGACTGGCCGTCCGGCGGGCCGTTCCTGATCCCGATCTTCGACGGCCGGCAGATCATCACGGCGGGTGGCAACTTCAACCTCGCGCAGTACAACGACCCCGAGGTGAACGCCGAGATCGACGCGATCAACGCGCTCACCGACCCGGCCGCCGCGGCCGCCCGCTGGGGTGCGCTCGACGCCAAGCTCGGCAAGCTCGCGCTGGTCCTGCCGCTGACCCACGAGAAGGACGTCTACCTGTACGGCAAGAACGTCAAGAACGCGTACGCCGACGGCTGGCGCGGACAGCTCGACGTCGGCCGGGTCTCGGTCAAGTGATCCGTGCGCTCCTCAGGGATCGCGGCTTCGTAGTGGGGGCGGTGATCGCGACCGGCATGGTGCTGGTCGCGGTCACCGCGCCGCTGCTCGCCGCGCTCGCCGGTCAGGACTACACCACGTACCACGACACGCTGCTCGACTCGGCGCGCGGCGGCGTGCCGATCGGCGCGTTCGGCGGGGTCAGCGGCGAGCACTGGCTCGGCGTCGAGCCCGGCACCGGCCGTGACCTGTTCGCCCGCGTGGTCTACGGCGCCCGGGTGTCGCTCGGCGTGGCGGTCGGCGCCACGATCCTCGAGGTGCTGCTCGGGGTCGGCGTCGGGATCGCGGCCGGGCTCGGCGGGCGCTGGGCGGACGCCGGGCTGAGCCGGGTCATCGACCTGGTCCTGTCGATCCCGTCGCTGGTCCTGGCGATCTCGCTGCTCGCCATCGTGCCGCAGGACTGGCCGCGCCCGCTGATCCTGGCCGTCGTCATCGCGCTGCTCGGCTGGGGCGGCACCGCCCGGATCAGCCGCGGCGAGACGCTGAGCCTGCGCACCCGTGACTACGTGGCCGCCGCCCAGGTGGCCGGCGCGCCGTGGTGGCGGGTCGCGCGGCGGGAGATCCTGCCCGGGCTGACCGCCCCGATCCTCACCTACGCGGCGCTGCTGCTGCCCACGAACATGGTGGCGGAGGCCGGGCTGTCGTTCCTGGGCGTCGGCGTGCGCCCGCCCACCCCGTCCTGGGGCCAGATGCTGTCCACCGCGACGACCTGGTTCCGGGCCGACCCGGCGTACGTCATCATCCCGGGGTTGCTCCTGTTCCTGACCCTGCTCTCCTTCGTGCTGGTCGCGAACGGTTTGCGTCGTGTCCTCGACCCGCGGCAGAGGGAGATCCTGCGATGAACCACCGCACCGGGCGGCACCCGGCACCAGCGGAGCTCGAGCGCGCGGAGGAGCACCGGTGATCGGCCACCTGACCCGGCGGATCGTCGGCGGCGCGATCGTGCTGCTGGTGCTCTCCGCCCTCATCTACACGCTGTTCTACCTCGCGCCGTCCGACCCGGCGATCCTGGCCTGCGGCAAGGGCTGCACCCCGGAACGGCTCGCCGACGTGCGCGCCGCGATGGGCCTGGCCGACCCGGTCTGGACCCAGTACTGGCACTTCCTGCAGGGCATCTTCACCGGCCGTGACTACTCGCTGGGTCCCACGGTGCGGCACTGCCCGGCGCCGTGCCTCGGCTACTCGTTCGAGACCTCGCAACCGGTCACCACGCTGCTGATGGACCGGCTCCCGGTGTCGTTCTCGCTGGCGTTCGGCGCCGAGATCCTGTCGCTGCTGCTCGGCATCGGGGCCGGGCTGCTCTCCGGCACCCGCCGGTTCCGCTGGTTCGACCGCCTGGTCAACGGGCTGGTCCTGGCCGGTTACGCGACGCCGGTGTTCCTGGTCGGCCTGCTGCTGCTCCTGCTCTTCTGCGTGCACCTGCAGTGGCTGCCGTTCCCGCAGTACGTCCCGTTCACCACCGACCCGCTGCTCTGGGCGCAGAATCTGCTCCTGCCGTGGATCGCGCTCGCGGTGATCCAGACCGCGGCCTACGCGCGGCTGACCCGTGCCGGGCTGCAGGAGAGCCTGGCCGAGGACCACATCCGCACCGCGCGGGCGTACGGGATCCCGGAACGCCGCATCCTCTGGCGCAAAGCGCTGCGCGGGGCGCTGCTGCCGCTGGTCACGCTGACCGCCGTCGACCTCGCCGGCATCATCACCAGCGCGGTGCTGACCGAGACCATGTTCGGGCTGCCCGGCGTCGGCCAGCTGCTGGTCGGCGCGGTCAACCAGATCGATCTGCCGGTTGTCGTCGGGGTCACCCTGCTCACCGGCCTGATCATGGTGCTCGCCAACACCGCCGCCGACCTTCTCTACGCCGCCGTCGATCCCCGGGTGCAACTGCGATGACTCTTCTCGAAGTGGACGATCTGCGAATCTCCTTCGGCGACAAGCAGGCCGTCGACGGATTGTCCTTCACCCTGGAGGCGGGCGGCTCGCTCGGCATCGTCGGCGAATCGGGATCGGGCAAGAGCACCGCCGCCCTGGCCCTGCTCGGCCTCAGCGGCGGGTCCGTCTCGGGCAAGATCCGATTCGACGGTACGGACCTGGTGACCGGCGCCCCGTGGAAGGACATCCGCGGCGCGCGGATCGCGATGGTGTTCCAGGAACCGCTCACGGCGCTGAACCCGTTCCAGACCGTCGGCGACCAGATCGCCGAGGTGTACCGGCTGCACACCGGCGCGACCCGCCGAGCCGCACGGGAGCGGGCCGTCGAGGTGCTCGGCCAGGTGCACATCGCGGACCCGGAGCGGCGGGCCCGGGCGTACCCGCATCAGTTCTCCGGTGGCATGCGCCAGCGCGCGCTGATCGCCATGGCGATCGCCAACCGGCCGAAACTGATCGTCGCCGACGAGCCCACCACGGCCCTCGACGTGACGGTGCAGGCGCAGATCCTCGACCTGCTCGACGAGGTGCGCGCCACGACCGGCGCGGCGCTGCTCCTGATCAGCCACGACCTGGGCGTGGTCGCCGGGTCGACCGAGTCGGTGATCGTGATGCGCGACGGCCGGGCCGTGGAGTCGGGCAGCACCGAGTCCGTGCTGCTGTCACCCCGGCACGAGTACACGAGAGCGCTGCTGGACGCGGTGCCCAAACCCGGGAACCGGGACTTCGAGCCGGGGCCGCCGCTGCTGCGGGTCCGCGACGTGCACAAGCACTTCCCGCAACGGCGCCGCGGCTCGTTCCGCAAACCACCGCCGGTCCGGGCCGTCGACGGCGTCACGCTCGACGTGCACGCGGGCGAGACCCTCGGCATCGTCGGCGAGTCCGGCACCGGCAAGACCACCCTCGCCCGGATGATGGTCGGCCTGATCCCGCCCAGCTCGGGGTCGATCACCTTCGACGGGGTGGACATCGCGCGCCGGCGCGGACGCTCCGTGCAGATGGTCTTCCAGGACCCGTTGTCGTCGCTCAACCCGCGTCGCACTATCGGGGAGAGCATCGCCGACCCGTTGAGGCTTTCCGGCGTACGCGATCCGCGCACCCGCGTCGAGGACCTGCTGGAGCGGGTCGGGCTGTCCCGGTCCGAATACGATCGCTACCCGCACCAGCTCTCGGGCGGCATGCGGCAGCGGGTCGGGATCGCCCGCGCCGTCGCGCCGTCCCCCCGCCTGATCGTCTGCGACGAGCCGGTCTCGTCGCTCGACGTGACCACCCAGGCGCAGGTCCTCGCCCTGCTGGAGGAGTTGCGCGCCGAGCTCGGCCTGTCCCTGGTCTTCGTCTCCCACGACCTGGCCGTGCTCCGCCGGATCGCGGACCGGGTGGCAGTCCTCAAGGACGGCGTGATCGTCGAGGTGGGACCCACGTCCGAGGTCTACGACCAGCCGCAGCACCCGTACACCAAGGAGCTGCTCGCCGCCGTCCCGGTGACCGACCCCGCTGAGGCGCGGCGCCTGCGCGCGCTGCGCTCTACGGTGGGCCGATGACCGACTACTGGTGGGAACCGCCGTTCGCCGGGACCGAGACCGAACATCTGCTCGGCGCCCTCGACCGGCAGCGGGCGACGTTCCGGTGGAAAGCCGACGGCCTCACCGCCGCCGGCCTGAACGCGACGGCCGGTGCGTCCTCGCTGACACTGGGCGGCCTGCTCAAGCACCTTGCCCTGGTCGAGGACTACCACTCGGCGTGGAAGTTGCGCGGGGAGTCGCCGGGGGAGCGGTGGAAGCCGGCCCTGAGCGGGGACGGCTGGGAGTTCCGGTCCGCCGCTGACGACTCGCCGGAACAGCTCTACGCCCTGTGGGACTCGGCGGTCGCGGCGGCCCGCGAACGCTATATGGCGGCGCTCGCCGACGGCGGCCTCGACCGGCCGGTGCACCTGACCGGCCCGGGCGGGCAACCGGTCAGCCTGCGCCGGTTGCTCTTCGACCTGCTGGAGGAGTACGGGCGGCACACCGGCCACGCGGACCTGCTGCGCGAGGCCGTCGACGGCCTCGTCGGCGAGGACCCACCGGCCGGCTGGCAGCCGCGCCCCTGATCAGGGACGCGGCTGCTCCGTCGACGCCCCGCGGGGCGGCCGGGTCGTCAGCGGCGCCGGTTCTGCAGCCGCTGGAACAGGCCACGCAGCCGGCGCTGGTTCTCCGGCTTGGCCAGCTGACGGCGTCCCTGATCGACCAGCTGCTGACCCCGTGGGCTCTGCAGGAAGGTGCGGACGCGTTGGGCGAGAGTCGCCATCGTGGTGCCTCCTCGGGTCGTGACCCGATACATACCCGCCCACCGCTGTCCGCAACCGGCGAGCGCGGCGGCGCGGCTCCCGGCTGTCCTGCCCTGCCACGGTCTCGTTGTCCAGCGACCCATGATCTGACCGGACGCCGGCATCATCGATGCGCCGGCCGGCGCGGACGTGATGACCTTCGCCGGCAAGGAGTGCCAAGGCGCCCGCGGCAGCGTGCGCACCCCGTTCAAGCGGCGCCGGTTCCGGCCGGAGCCGTCACGCCGGCAGAAGGCGGTCAACCGGGCGGACGCGAAGGTCCGCGCCCGCGGCGACCCGGCAATCGCCACGCTCGAGACCGGGAAGATCCTGATCGAGCTGCGGTTCTTCCCGCGCCGTGCGACCGCGATCGTGCCGGCGGTCCTCGTGCTGCGCCATGTCGAAGCCAACCGCTACGCAGGATGAAAAAGGCTCACTGTGATTTTTGTGTCGTAAGGGTCCCTAAACATACCGTTGACTGTCGAGGGTGGTATGGCGGACATACCGCGGTTGCCGGTGGTCGGCGCAATGACGGTTTAGCTGATGGCCGGTATCCGTATGGCGTTGAAAGCTGACCAGAGAGCGCCGATGCTTACATTGATGAGTGACTTAATGAAGGACTAAGGTTGGTGCCACTGGCCACATAAGACCGACGGCGCCGATAAGCACGTTCAATGACCCCAGTCGAGTGCTGGTCGGGATTCGCCTTTCGATCCGGCTCGGAACGGGTTCTGATATGCCGTGCCCGGTGGTGCCGCTCGACCTCGGCGAAGGGGACCGTCGCATGCGCACGCGCCATGTAGTCGCTGCTGGACTCGGGTTCACACTCTTCTTGTTCAGTGCTTCCGTTGCTGAACCTCCCCCCGCTGCCGGCGCCCCGGTGCCGGCGGCCGCCGATGCTGCAGGGCAGGTGGCTTCCGGAATGCACGCCCACGTGGCAGGCGACGACCATGACGACGCCGTCGAGCACATGGCGGAGGATCTGGCCGGAACGCCGATGCACGTCATCGAGGAGAAGACCGCAGCGAACGCGGCCCGGATCCAGAAGCAGACCGGAGTGCGCCCCGGGAAGGCGCGGGTCACTGCCAAGGCCACCGCCGCGGCCGCCGACCCGGGCACGTCGGGGTATTGGAGCGCCGTCGTGGACACGCCTGTCGTTCCCATTTTCCAAGCGGTGCTCCCGAACGGCAAAGTACTCATCTGGGACTCGGTCGGCGACAATGCGGCGGAGTCGTACCCGGATCACAGTTTCACGCGCGTAATGGTATGGGATCCCGCACAGGATACGTACAGTCGAGTCGATGTGCGCGGCTCCAACATTTTCTGTGCCGGTTTCGCTCATCTCGCGAACGGCAACATCTTGGTCGCCGGCGGCAATGCCGACCAGGCGCTCCATGGCACCGTCCAGACCCATGTCTTCGACTGGCAGACCGAAACCTGGTCCCGCGGCAAGGACATGGCCGCGGCGCGCTGGTACCCGTCGGTAGCGGAAACCGCGAACGGCGAAGAGGTCATCATCGGCGGAGGCCCCGCAGTCGCCGAGGTCTACCAGACAGACGGCGCCATCCGTCGACTCCCCGGTTCTACGAACTACAGCGCACGTCTCTATCCCTTCCTCGGCTCACGCCCGGACACCCAGCTCGCCTTCCTCGGCCCATACAGCACCGCGTACACCATCGACACCTCCGGGGACGGTGTCGTCACGGCGTCCGCCACCCGCGACGCGATCAGCCGGGACTACGGGAGCTTCGCCACCTACGACGTCGGCAAGTCCATCGTGGTCGGCGGCGGCGCCGTCACCGAGGGCGGCGTCGCCAACGTGCCCACCAAGACCTCCGTCGTCCTGGACACCAATGGGCCGGCCCCGGTGACCACCGCGTCCGGCTCACTGTCGACCGGGCGGCGGCAGCTCAACTCCACCCTGCTCGCGGACGGTTCCGTGCTGGCCACCGGCGGCATGAGCAGCGCGGCCACCAACGGACTCGTCGATCTGAACCATGCCGTCACGGCGGCGGAACGCTGGGACCCGGCGACCGGCCAATGGACGCTGCTGGCGAGCGCGAGCCGCGTCCGGCAATATCACTCGACCGCCTCACTGTTGCCGGACGGAAGGGTGCTGACCGGTGGTGGCGGCGTCTGTGGCGTCTGCATGAACGTGGGATATCTCGAGAAGAACATCGAGTACTTCACCCCGCCGTACCTTTACAAGAAGGACGGCTCCGGTCAACTCGCGACCCGTCCGGTCATTTCCACGGCGCCGGCCACCGTCAGCGTCGACTCGAGCTTCACCATCACGTCGGCCCAGGCGGCGAGCATCACCAAGGTGGCGCTGGTCGGGCTCGGCGACGTGACGCACGGTGTGGACCAGGGCCAGCGCTACGTCCCGTTGAAGTTCTCCGCCTCCGGAACAACGCTGACGGTCACCGGACCGCCGACCGGCGGCACGGCGCCGCCCGGGCACTACATGCTCTTCGCCATCGACGCCGACGGCGTTCCGTCCATCGCGAAGATGGTCCAGGTCGCGAAAAGCCCGAACCCGCTGATGAGCCCCGTCAAGAACAGCACCGGCCGGTGCCTCGACGTGCCTTCGGCCACAACGGCGATCAAGGCCTACCTGCAGGGGTACGACTGCAACAACACCAAGGCGCAGGCGTTGACCCGGCTGCCCAACGACAAGACGATCAGAGTCCTCGGCAACTGCCTGGACGTGCCGTCGCGGAATTTCGCCGCCGGACAGAGGATCTGGACCTATACATGTAACAACACGATCGCGCAGACCTGGCAGTTCGGGTCGGATGGAACGATCCGCCCGACCGGCACGACCACGTTGTGTCTGGCTGCGGAGTCGACGGCCCAGGCGTCGCCGGTCCTTCTCGCACAGTGTGACGGCTCCACACTCCAGAACTGGACGTGGTAGCGAAGCCTCGCTTGACCCAGGCTGACGGGTATGGCCCCGGATCACCCGGGGCCATTTCCGTACGCGCGCGATCAGCGCCGGGGGAACCGGCGGGCGCGGGGACGTCTCGTAACCGGTGAGCGCCCGGTTCGAACACCCGCCCGGCCATCGTTCTGGGCGACCCGCAGCCCGGCAACCGCAACGACACGATCGTCTGCCGCGCCGGCATCGACCAGCGGTTGGCCGGCCGTGACGTGATGGCCGACGGCGGATACCGCGGCAACGTCCCCCGCCCGCGTCGCTAGTGCGGGTACGCCTTGGGGATGCGGGTGGTGACCTCGTCGCGGAAGGCCTCGATGCGGGTGATCACCTGGCGGCGGCCGACGGTGTTCTCGATGCGGTCCAGGTAGAGGCAGCGGGCGGCCAGTTTGTCGAGGTCGACCGTGAAGTACATGGCCATCAGCGGGTTCACGAACAACTGGCTTCCGCTGGTACGCCGGGTGAACCGGACGTCCCCGAACTCGCCGGCCAGGGCAGCGGCGATCTGGCCGTTGACGATGCTCGGCCGGTCCGGGGTGTTCTTCGCGGCGTGCGCGACCGCGTCCCGGTACAGGACCGCTTGCCGGCTGCCGCCCGGGATCGACAGCGCGCCCAGGTAACCGCCGTCCCGGTCCAGCGCGGCGAGGTTCTCCAGCACCTGCACGTGGTTCACGCCGTGGTACGCGTCGATGCCGAAGCCGAGGCAGGTCACCAGTTTCACCGGCACGTCCAGGGCGGTCACCGCGGCGAGGCTGGTGATGTCCTCGACCGGGGTGCCGACGCCGTTCTCGTCGCCACGGCAGAGGATGTCGGTCCCGCCGTCGACCAGCACGATCGCGTCCAGGCTGAGGCGGTCGACCAGGAATCGGTAGGCGTCGCGCAGCGTCTGCACGCCCAGCGGCGGGAACGCGTACACCGTCGACGGCATGTCGTTGGCCGCCAGCCAGCGGGACAGGGTCCCCTCCGGGAAGTACCAGTCCGGGCTCGTCGACGCCGGGGTCACCTCGACGACGTGGTCGCTGATCCAGGATTCCCGGTCGACGAGTTCCAGCTCGGAGAAGGACAGGCTGGCGAGGTGGACCTCGGTTCCGGCGGCCCGCAACGCCAGTGCCAGGGGCAGGCCGGCGTAGATGTCGAAGCCGCCGCCGGCTCCGGCGATCAGGACCCGGCGGGCGGTGGACAGGGCGGCGAACAGGGGCGGCACGGCCAGCGAGAACGGGTCTGTCACGGCGACCATCATGCCCGTACGGGAAAAGGGTCTTGATCTAGCGACTGCGGCGCTCGGCGAGCATCGCGCAGAACAGCGCGCCCTGCTCGATCGCGTCGTCCAGCGCGACGTGGCTGTGCGGGAAGTCGCCGAACCATCGCCGCGGCATGCTGCGTTTCACCGTGCTGCGGAAGTCCGTCCCGAGGACCGCCATCGCATACGACTTGATGTCCAGCGCCGAGTGCGAGAACGGGCTGACCCCGGTGAACCGGATCAGGTACCAGTACACGAACGTGAAATCGAACCCTGCCGGATAGGCGACAAAAACCGGCCGTCCCGGAAGCGTCTCGAGCCATCCGCGGTACCTCTCCAGCGCCTCCGCGGGGTCCTCCGGGTCCTTCCGGCAGGCCTCCCACGCGGCCGGCTGGGTGGCCCACCACTTCATCGTCGCGGGGTGCCCGGACGCCCCGGGCAGCGTGTCGAGGTTGGCACTGAACGTGTCGATCAGTGTGCCGTCCTCGAGGTATGCGGCCGACCCGAGACTCAGCATCGAGTGCGGGCCGGGGATCGGGCCGTCCGTCTCGACGTCCGTGCTGACGTAGACCTCCGCGCGTGCCATGCCCGCACCCTACGGGCCGCTCCTCCCGTGGGCCACGCGGATTGTCGGGACGGTCTATGGTGAGCGGCCGATGCCCAGGAACGGAGTCGCAACGATGAAGATGGGACGTCTGGCCGTCACGGGTGCGGCCCTGATGGCGCTCGCCGGCCTCAGCGCCTGCACCGGCAACGAGACGCCGGCCGCGAGCTCGGCCGGCTCGTCGCCCGCCGCCGAGTCGGGTGCCGCCGCGGCATCGAGCGCCGCCGCCAAGGAGTTGGCCGCCGCCGCGCTCAAGGTCACCGAATCGTCCGGCAAGATCCACATGGCGATGGCCGGCGGGATGACCGGCGAGGGCGCGTTCGACACCCCGAACAAGGCCCTCGACGTGAAGATGTCCATGGCGGGCCTCGGCGACGTCAGCATCCGCGAGGTCGGCACCGACCTGTACATGAAGTTCGGTGGCACGGCCGCGAAGTCGTTCGGCGCCAAGTGGATGCACGTCGACGCCAGCAAGATGCCGGCGACCAGCTCGCTGAGCCTGGAGAAGAACGACCCGCGCAACACCGCGAAGCTCCTCGAGCAGACCACCGACGTGAAGAAGTCCGGCAACAAGTTCTCCGGGACGCTCGACGTCTCCAAGTCGCCGAGCCTGACCGCCGAGATGGTCAAGGCGATGCAGGGCAGGAGTACGCAGGTGCCGTTCACCGCGGAGGTCGACGCCAAGGGGTACCTGACCAAGATGACGATGGACATGAACTCGGTCGCGCAGGGCGCCGGCAGCGTCGAGGCGTCGTACACCGACATCGGCTCCACCGTCGCCATCCCGCGGCCCGCTAAGGCGCAGACCGTCGAGATGTCCGACTCGGTCCTCAAGACCCTCGGCGGCTGATGCGGTGGTGAGCCGGAGGGTTTTCGCCCTTGGTTCACCACCATGTTCGCGTACGGTCGTCAGCTCCCCGCCGTCGCGGCTGGCGTTCCCGCGCGCACGTTTCGTCGGGCATGTTCCGGTCGGGTTCAGTCGTCTGGATACGCGAGTCGGCCCTTCCCCCGCAGCGGCAGAGGAAGGGCCGGCTCCTCGTGCCCCCGGTTCGCATCGACACGCGTTACCGGATCACGAACCTTCTGGGCCGCCCGGCGGCCTCCGGCGGTCCCGGATCGCGTTCATCAACGTGATGACTGCTGTGGTGAGCGCGGCGAGATCAGCTGCCGGCCTGATGAAGTCCATCCATTGACCCATGGCACTCCCGGTGTAGGCGGAAACGGGGATCGGCCGATCCGTGATGACCTCACCAGCATGGTTGCGCCTTGGCATCGAAGGGACGGCGCGGTTGTCCGCTTCTGCCCCGCCGACGCCGCACGGTGGTGTGACGAGGGGCGATGGCAGTTCGACCGGTGACGACCGGGCCACAATGAGGCGACGATCAGACGGGCGTGGAGGCGGGCGAGGATGGGAGTCAAGGACCGCGGGGTGCCGACCGACCGGTCGCAGTGGCCGGGCAACGGTCCGATGCTCCGGTGGCTTCTGCATTGCGATCGTCTGCGGGGGAGGGCTGGATGCCCGAGCTTGAGTCGCATCGCCTTCGGCATGTCGCTCAAGTCCCCCACGCGGGTACACGACATGTTGCGTGGCCGGTCACTCCCGGCGGACAAGGGACAAGCGGTCCTGCTGCTTGAAGCTCTCGGCGGTGATGGTGACGAAATCGGACGAGGCGTGGTCCTGTACCACCGCGCGCTGGCGGCAGCCGAGCCGCGCACGTCCTCGGGCCCACCGGCTCCGCTCGTTTCCGTCGACCGTCTGATCAATCTCCCGTGCCTGCCCGCGACGGCGTTCCTCGGCCGCGACGAGCTCTTCGCCGACCTCGGGAGTCATCTGGAACAGCCCGTGACCGTGGCCGTGTTCGGGCTCGGTGGTGTCGGTAAGACCGAAATCGCACTTCAGTACGCGCATCGCGCACTCGGCCGTCACCGGATTGTCTGGTGGCTCCCGGCTCACGACACAGCTTTGCTGGAGAATGGCCTGAGCCGGCTCGCCTATGCGCTGGACCCCGTTCTCGCCGTGCAGTCACTTCCTCCGGCGATCACCGCTGATCGGGCCGTCCGGTGGCTCGAGAGCAACACGGGATGGTTGCTCGTCCTCGACAATGTCGAAAATCAGGAGACCATCGATCCGCTCCTCGCGAGGGTCAGCGGCAGGGGACGAATCATCGTCACGACCCGGCGTGAACTGTCGGGCCGCCACGGCATGCGATTGCTTCCGGTGGGCGTGTTGAGCGCCCGGGCCTCGGCCGCGTTGCTGGAAACCCTTCTGGACAACACCGGCCCGGACGGGCTGGAGGAACTGGCGTCGACGCTGGGGCATCTGCCTCTGGGATTGGTCCAAGCCGCCGCCTACATCCGGCAGACCCGCACGTCGGTGCGGCATTATCTTCGCCTGTTCGACCAGGCGCCGCTCTCGTTGCTGCGTTACGAGGGTCTCGACGTCCCGATCGCGGTCTCGAAGGTCTGGGCCTTGACGTTCGAACGTGTCGAACTGCTCTCTCCCACAGCGGTTGCGGCGTTACGCATGATCGCCTGCTACGAACCGGAGGACATACCCCGATACATCGTCGTCCCCACCGCCGATGAGGCAGCCGTCGACGAGGCGCTCGCGCTTCTCGCCTCGTACAGCATGATCACACTCACCGAGCAGACGGTGAGCATTCATCGCCTGGTCCAACTCCTCGTCGCCGCGCAGCACGAACTCGACTTCGGCGACGCGGCGAAGCGGCTGATCACCGCGCTCTCCTGCGACACCGTCGATCCGACGCCCGGCGAGTGGATGAGATGGAGCGCCCTGATTCCGCACGTCCGGCGCGTGGCCCTGCACCAGCCCCTGGTCAGGTTCTCCACTCCGCTTGCCATGCTGCTGTGGCGTTGCCAGAAATTCATCGATCGCAGTGCGCCGCCTGGTGGAGAAGCGGCGACAGAAGTCCTCGCTCAGACGCTTCCTGCGCTGGTGGACGCGGTGGTCCGCAACCGGCCGGGGCCGGCTCGGGGAAGTTCTCCGGCCGCCTCGGACCTGCTGGAGGCGGCCACGTACCTGCGCACGTTGCTACGCCATGCGACAGAGATCGCTCACGAGTGGGAGAAAGACCGTCCGGTCCACGGGAGGACCTACAGCGTCCTGTCAGCCATTCATGTCGAGGACGCCGACATCGCCGTCGACATCGCACGGGTGACCGGCAGCGTCGGCCAGAACGATCCTTGGCCGGTCAACGTCACCAGGGAAACCCTCCTCGGATTCGGGGCGGACGCCCTTCTCTACGCGTTCCACCGAAGCTACTTCGTTCATGAGCGGATCAGAGGCAAGGGCCATCCCGATCTCCAACTGCACATGAACATTGCTTACGAGCTGTCCCCCAAGCTGGGCTGGTCCTTCACTGCGGACACCGGGCAGACGATTTTCTGACGCGGCGAAGCCCTCGCCCTGGGATCGAGAAAATGGGTCGCGCCGCTCCTGGAACGGGAATTACCGTGCTGTCCATGGTCACGCCCGGTCTGCAGCTGCCTCCCACGGTGGCTCCCGCGTGCGTGTCTTCCGGCGCTGATACGCGAGTCTGACCCTTCCCCGCCGGCAGCAGAACCCGGGGGAAGGGTGGGTGCTCCCTGCTCGGGTTCTGGCGCGTCCCGCCTGGCGACGGGGCCGTGCAACACCATCCTGCCTCGCATCCAGTGAGGAATGAAGATCAATGGCCAAGAGCCAGTTCGTCCGTACGAAGCCCCACCTCAACATCGGCACGATGGGTCACGTCGACCACGGCAAGACGACGCTGACCGCCGCGATCACGAAGGTTCTCGCCGAGCGCGACCCGGCCGCCAACCGGTACGTCGCGTTCGAGGGGATCGACCGTGCTCCGGAGGAGGCCGCCCGCGGGATCACGATCACGATCGCCCACGTCGAGTACGAGACGCCGGCCGGGCACTACGCCCACGTCGACATGCCGGGTCACGCCGACTACGTCAAGAACATGATCACCGGTGCGGCGCAGGTGGACGGCGCGATCCTGGTCGTCTCCGCGCAGGACGGGTCGATGCCGCAGACCCGGGAGCACGTGCTGCTGGCGCAGCGGGTCGGCGTGCCGTACCTGGTGGTCGCCCTCAACAAGAGCGACCTGGCCGACGACCCGGAGCTGCTCGACCTGGTCGAGCTGGAGGTCCGCGAGTTGCTGTCGCAGTACGGGTTCCCCGGTGACGAGGTGCCCGTGGTCCGGGTCAGCGCGCTCAAGGCCCTCGAAGGCGACCCGCGCTGGGTGGCGTCCGTCGTCGAGCTGCTGGACGCGGTCGACACCTACGTGCCGATCCCGCCGCGCGAGCTGGGGGAGCCGTTCCTGATGCCGATCGAGAACGTCCTGTCGATCAGCGGCCGCGGCACTGTCGTCACCGGCAAGGTCGAGCGCGGCGAGTTGCGCGCCGGCGAGCCGGTCGAGGTCGTCGGCCTCGGCCCCACGCTGGCCAGCGTCGCGACCGGGCTGGAGACGTTCGGCAAGGTGCTGGAGTCGGCGCAGGCCGGCGACAACGCGGCAGTGCTCCTGCGCGGTGTCAAGCGCGACCAGGTCGAGCGGGGTCAGGTGCTCGCGGCGCCGGGATCGGTCCGTCCGCACACCAGGTTCCAGGCTCGGATGTACGCGTTGACGGCCGCCGAGGGTGGCCGGCACACGCCGTTCGAGGCGCACTACCGTCCGCAGTTCTACTTCCACACGACCGACGTGTCCGGCGGGCTGGACCTGGGCGACCGTGACCTGGTCATGCCCGGCGACACCCTCGACACCGTCACGGTGCACCTCGGCAAGCCGGTGGCACTGGAGGTGGGTCTGGGCTTCGCGGTCCGCGAGGGCAACCGCACGGTCGCCGCCGGCACGGTCACCGCCGTCCTGGACTGACCAAGCGCCCGCAGGGGTGGGTCGGCACTTCGACTCACCCCTGCGGGCCGGCTCACGCTGTCCGGCTGGTCCTCACGGGTGTGTCGAGAGGGCTGAAGGACCCCGGAGGACCAGCCGGTCGGCGGTGGAGGTGAAGGTGCGCAGGCGCAGGCTGTTCGCCACCACGAAGACCGACGAGAACGCCATCGCGGCGCCCGCGATCATCGGGTTGAGCAGGCCCGCGGCGGCCAGCGGCAGCGCCGCCAGGTTGTAGGCGAACGCCCAGAACAGGTTGCTCTTGATGATCCGCAGGGTGCGGCGCGACAGGCGGATCGCGTCCACCGCGACCGTCAGATCACCCCGGACCAGGGTCAGGTCGGACGCCTCGATCGCCACGTCGGTTCCGGTGCCCATGGCCAGGCCCAGGTCGGCCTGCGCGAGGGCGGCCGCGTCGTTCACCCCGTCACCGGCCATCGCCACGACCTTGCCGGCTTTCTGCAGACGTTCGACGACGGCCACCTTGTCGGCGGGAAGGACCTCGGCGATCACCTCGTCGATGCCGACCTCGGCGGCCACCGCCCGGGCGACGCGGTCGTTGTCGCCGGTCAGCAGGATCGGGGTCAGGCCGAGCCCGCGCAGACCGGCGACCGCGGCACGGCTGGTCGGCTTGACCGTGTCGGCCACCGAGAGCACACCCCGGGCCGCCCCCTCCCAGCCGGCGACGACCGCTGTCCGGCCGGCCGACTCCTCCTCCGCGGCGGCGGACGCCACCTCGGGCGGGACGGTCCAGCCCTCGCGCTCCAGCAGCGCGATCCGGCCGACGAGGACGACCCGGCCGGCGACCTCACCCCGTACGCCGAATCCGGCGAAGCTGGTGAAGTCGCGGACCGTGCGGGAACCGGCGGCCGAGGAGGCGATCGCCTTGGCGATCGGGTGTTCCGAGGCGGACTCGACGGCCGCGGCCAGCTCCACCAGCTCGTCGCGGTCCTGACCGGGCGCCGGGTGCACGGCCGCGAGGGACATCCGCCCGGTGGTGACCGTGCCGGTCTTGTCCAGGACGACGGTGTCCACGCGGCGGGTCTGCTCCAGCGCCTCCGGACCCTTGATCAGGATGCCGAGCTGCGCGCCGCGGCCCGTGCCGACCAGCAGCGCCGTCGGCGTCGCGAGCCCCAGCGCGCACGGGCACGCGATGATCAGCACCGCGACGGCGGCCGTGAACGCCGGGGTCCAGCCGGCGCCGGTGCCGAACCACCAGCCCAGCGTGGCCGCGGCCAGCGCGATCACGACCGGGACGAAGACGCCGGAGATGCGGTCCGCCAGGCGCTGGACGTTCGCCTTGCCGGCCTGGGCCTGCTCGACCAGCCGGGCCATCTGCGCGAGCTGCGTGTCCGTGCCGACGCGGGTGGCCCGGACGATCAGGCGGCCACCGGCGTTGACAGTGCCACCCACCACCGCGGCGCCCGGCCCGACCTCGACCGGGACGCTCTCGCCGGTCAGCATCGACTCGTCGATCGCGGATGTGCCGTCCTCCACCACGCCGTCGGTGGCGATCTTCTCGCCGGGGCGGACCACGAACCGGTCGCCGGGGGCGAGGTTCGCGATCGGGATGCGCACCTCGTGCGCCTCGCGCAGCACCGCGACGTCCTTGGCGCCCATCTCCAGCAGCGCGCGCAGGGCCGACCCGGCGCGCCGCTTCGCCCGGGCCTCGAAGTAGCGCCCGGCCAGCAGGAACGTGGTGACCCCGGCGGCCGTCTCCAGGTAGATGTTGCCGGTGCCGTCGGTGCGGCCGATGTCGAAGCGGAACGGGTGGGTCATGCCGGGCTCGCCGGCCGTGCCGAGGAAGAGTGCCCACAGCGACCAGCCGAACGCGGCGAGCGTGCCGAGTGAGATCAGCGTGTCCATGGTGGCCGCGCCGTGCCGGAGGTTGACCCACGCCGCGCGGTGGAACGGCCAGCCACCGTAGACCACCACCGGGGCGGCCAGGGTCAGCGACAGCCACTGCCAGTAATCGAACTGCCAGGCCGGGACCATGGCCAGCACGATCACCGGGATGCTGAGCAGGGCGGAGACGATCAGCCGGTCGCGCAGCGGGTCCGAGCTGCTCGAAGCGTCCGGTGTCTCCGCTCGTTTCTCCGCGGCGGTGTAGCCGGTCTTCTCGACGGTGGCGATCAGGTCGGCCGTGCTCACGTCGTCGGCCGCGGTGATGGTGGCCTTCTCCGTGGCGTAGTTGACCGAGGCGCTGACCCCGTCCATCCGGTTCAGCTTCTTCTCGATCCGCGAGGCGCACGACGCGCAGGTCATGCCACCGATCTCAAGTTCGACAATCATCGCGGATCCCTCAGTTGTGGGTGTGGCCGGCGCCGGTGGTGGCGGTGAACTCGGCGAGATGCACCGTGCCGTCGTGCTTGAACTCCAGGAACAACCGGTACGTCCCGGTGGCCGCAACGGAGGCGTCGACAGTGACGTCCGGCCCGGCGGTCGCGCCCTCCTGCGGATGCAGGTGCAGGTAGGCGAGGTCGCCCTGGTGCAGCGCGACGAGATGACCGAACGAGCCGAGGTAGGGCTCCAGGGTGACCGGCTGACCGTTCCTGCTCACCGAGACGGTCATCCAGGAGTCGGCCCCGGCCTGCGGCTCGCCGGCCCGGGTCACCGTGTACCCGTCGGCGGTCGTCTCCCAGTCCGGTTTCGGCAGGAGCCGCGGCTGGTAGTCACCGGGGGCGTCGAGGTCGGCGCCGAGCACCAGGCCCTCCGTCCGGGCGCGGGGCGTGAAGTCGGCGAGCGCCCGATAGGCGCCCGGCTCACTGACCGTCAGCGGGACCGACCAGGTGCCGTCGGCGGCGCGGACCGGATGCAGATGCTGATAGCCCGCCATGTCCCGCCGGACCACGATCAGGTGCAGCTCGGTCCCGTGCTCCTCGGTCCCGTGCTCCCTGGTGAACTGCGTGACGGCCCGCCCGTCCGGCCCGACGATCCGGAACGCGAACGTCTGCGCCTGCCCGGCGACGAGTCGCGTCGTCAGCGGACTCAGCGTGTAGCCGGCCTGGGTGACCTGCAGCCCCTCGGCGGCAACCGTGGTCGCCTCGTGCCCGGGGTGCTCGTCCATGGCGGTGTGCGCCGGGGCCGGAGCGGGCTTTCCCTCCGGCCCGAACGCTCGCCCGGCACCCGCGGCGCTGGCAAACACCACGACCAAGCCCAGCGCGTACGTCATGAGCCGCACCGAAGTCCTCATGCCTCCACCATACACATACCCCTGGGGGGTACCAAGAAGCCCGGCAAGAACTTCCAGCCCCGCCCACCTCGGAACCAGCCACGACGGCCGGCTCCCGGCAGCCGGGCTGGCGCTGGCGGTTGTCATCAGGCCCGGCAGCAACCGTGAGCGCCAGCTCCCGGCGGTCGGCTGGCACTGACGGTTGCCATGAGGCCCGGTGCCGACCGTGAGCGCCAGCTCGCGGTGGTCGGCTGGTGCTGACGGTTGTTATGAGGGCCGGTAGCGACCGTCAGCGCCAGCTCGCGGCGATCGCGGGTTGCCGGGGCGCGGTACCGTTCCGGGCCGGCACGCCTGCAGACGGGGGACTGATGACCAGCGCGCGCGACGCCCTGCGCGAGGCGATCCTGGCCGGCGACTACCTGCCCGGCGAGCGACTGGTCGAGGCCCAGCTGATCGAGCGGTTCGACGTCAGCCGGTTCACGGTCCGGCTCGCCCTGCAGGATCTGGCCGCCGAGGGCCTGGTGGAGATCCAGCGCAACCGCGGCGCGGTGGTCCGCAAGATCAGCCTCGCCGAGACGATCGAGATCACCCAGGTCCGGATGGTGCTGGAGGGCCTGGTCGCCGCGCGTGCCGCCGAGCGGGTCACCGACGCCGGCGCCGCCGAGCTGGACGAGATCGGCCTGCTCATGCGGCGCGCGGTGGAGGCCGGCGAGCACCGCCGTTACAGCGAGCTGAACCAGCGCCTGCACACGCTGATCCGCACCATCGCCGGGCACGGCACCGCGGACCGGCTGATCGGCACGCTCAAGGCCCAGCAGGCCCGCCACCAGATCATGCTCGCGCTGGTGCCGGGCCGTCCGCAGCGGTCGCTGCCGCAGCACGAGGCGATCATCGCGGCGATCCGGGCGCGCGACCCGAAAGCCGCCGAGGAGGCGATGCGGGATCACCTCGCGAGCGTCATCGAGGTCCTGGAGGGTCTCGGCGAGGCCTTCTGAGAGGCGAGGCCTTCTGAGAGGCGAGGCCTTCTGAGAGGCGAGGTCGTTCTGCGAGGCGAGGCGTTCCGAGAGGCGAGGCGTTCTCAGAGAAGCCGATCCGGCCGTACGGGGAAATCGTCGTGCAGTGCCTCTGCCATCACATCGGGGGATTTCCGCTGGTCCGCGCATCACCGATGCTCGTGAGGTGGCGCGTCTTCTGATCTGGCTCTCCGGCGCCGACGTCGACACCCTGGAGCGCAGCCCGCGGGAGCGGCGCAAGTTCTCCGGACTCGGCGGCGTCGTGCTGACCACCGCGTGCATGGCCGCGATCTCGTCGGCGTTCGCGCTGCACAACGGGGCCCGGGCGCCACTGTGGGCGGCGGTCCCGGTGGCGCTGCTCTGGGGACTGGCGATCGCGAACCTGGACCGCTGGCTGGTCGCCGCCGCGTCCCGGCGGGAGCGCTGGTGGCAGAACCTCTTCACGCTGCTCCCGCGCCTGCTGCTGGCCCTGGTGATCGGTGCGGTGGTCTCCACGCCGCTGGTGCTGTGGATCTTCCAGCGGGAGATCCAGGCCCAGCTCACCGTGGATCAGCAGGCCGACCGCAACCGGTTCGAGGCGGCGCTGCGCGCGGACGCCCGGTTCGCGCCGATCCCGGAGCTGGAGGCGGAGGTCGTCCGGCTGCAGCGGGTCGCGGCCGGCGCCGAGATCGACGACGTGGTCGGCAAGGACCCCGCGGTCGTGCAGGCAAAGGCCGATTTCGATCAGATCGACAAGAAGTGGGCACGGGCCGAGGCGGACGCCCTCTGCGAGTTCGACGGCAGTTGCGGCTCGAAGCGCAAGGGCGGCGGCTCGGCCTATCAGAAGAAGCTGCAGTACGCCCACGACCTGCGCGTTCAGCGGGACGCCGCGGCCGTGAAGCTGGACGCGGCCAAGAACACGGCGCTGAACCGGCAGAAGACCGCGAGCACCGGGCAGCAGGCGGACGCGCGCGGTGATCTGCCCGCCAAGCAGGCCGAGCTGGCCCGGCTCAAACAGGTCCGGGCCGACGAGCAGGACCGTTACCTGATCGACAGCCGCAACGACCGCGGGTTACTGGCGCAGATCGAGGCGCTCAGCGAGATCACCGGGCGCAACGGCACGCTGAAGACCGCGTATCTGACGCTGCTGGTGTTCATCACGGCGGTCGAGATCCTGCCGGTGCTGACGAAGTTCCTGCTCAACATCGGGCCGGCGACCGTCTACGACCAGATCCTGGCCTCCGCCGAGAAGGCCGACGTGGAGCTGGCCAGGAGCACGCTGAAGGTCGAGCACGAGCATCGGGAGAAGGAGTTCGTCGCGCGCTCGGAGCGGGAGGCGACCATCGGGGCCGAGCTGCGCGACCGGGAGCTGCGCCGGTGGCGGGCCGGTGAGCTGCGGCGGCTGCGCGGGCAGGGGCAGGGCCAGGGGCCGTCGGGCGCGCCCGGCCGGCGGCGTCCGTGGGCCGCGCCACGGCCCGAGCCGGCGCCCGCTGACGGCTACAACGACTGGCCGGATGACGAGACCGGCGGGCGCGCGACGGTGGCGGGGCCGGCCATCGGCGGCGGCGACCCGGACGAGACGGACAGCATGGGATGGCGCTTCCGCCAGGACTGACGTCCGCTTCCGATCAGGACTGACCGGGGACGGGCAAACCCGGGGCGCTCGGCGCCGCCGTGGACGTGACCGGCTGCGGCGCCGCCGTGGAGGTGACCGGTTGCGGCGCCCGGTCGCCGTCGTCCTTGCGGTCCTGGCCGAAGATCAGGATGACGGTCATCGCGGCCAGGGTCGCCACGATTACCGCGACGATCATGAGTGTGTTGTTCCGGCTCCAGCCCGCGACCGGGATCTCCCCGGCGTCCCGCGGCGGAGCCTTCGGGGCCTCGCGCGGCGACTCCGGCCCCCGGTTGACCAGGACACGCAGCTCGGCGGCGGCCCGCCGGTCGGTGCCGGTCAGCGTCCGGATGAGGTCCTCGGTCGTCTCCACCGGCAGCGGCGGCGCCTCCGCCATGATGATCCGCATCAGCTCGACCGGCTGCCGCACGTGGAGCAGCTCCTCCCGGGCCGCGGGCGTGACCCGGTGATGGCGCCGCAGCTCACCGATGATCACCTCGGTCCGGATCGGGAACAGCTCCGGCGCGTCCGGCACGAGCAGGCCCGCCGACAGCAGCCAGTCCCGCGCGGCCACCAGGTCGAGGTTCGTCTTCCACGGCCGGTGCGACCGCCACCAGCGCAGCGCGTGCCCGGCCCGCTCGTCCGGCCGGTACGCCTCCCGGAACAGCTCGGCGAGCCGTAGCAGCCACGCGGCCGAACCCGGGTCCCGGCCGGTCGGCAGCCCGAGCGGGTTCTCCTCGGTCCGGTCCTGCGCCTGGATCAGCCCGGCGAGCAGCTCCTGTTCCAGCACCGGCTCGATCCGCATGCCGGACAGGATTCGGCGGGCCTGCTCGGGATGGTCGAGGCCGATCCGGCGGACCTTGTCCAGGTGCTCCCGGGCCAGCTCGTCACGGCCGTGCCGGGTGCCGAGCATCTCCAGCGCCTCCTCCTGCCGCACCGGCAGGGCCGAGCCGCGGCCCTGCCGGATCATCTCGAGCAGGCTCAGGTCACCACGCAGCCGTCCCGGGTGGGTCCGGCCCTGCGCGGCGCGGACGACGAGCTGCTCGAAGCTCCGCTCGGCGGCCGGGTCGGCGAGGAAGGCGGCGACCTGTTCGCCGGTGACCGGGCCGCCGGCGAACGTCTGCCGGACCGCTCGCCCGAGGTCCGGCTCCTCGTCGTGGAAGCCGGGCGGCCAGCGTCCGGCGACCACCCGCGGGCTGCCCCCGCCCGGCGGCTGGAGCAGGCACGTCGACCAGGACCATCGGCGCGCCTCCTGTTCCGGCACGACGCCCAGCGCGCGGCGGATCACCCAGGCGGCCTCGGCGGGCGGCCGGGCGATCGGGATGACCCGCTGCCCGAGCAGGATCCCGCCGAGCACCACGCTCAGGAGCCCGGGCGGCGGTTCCTCCTCCGGCGGGTCGCTGGGCTCGGCGACCTGCTCGGCGCCGCATCTCCAGCTCTCGTAGGCGCCCATCCCGGGCGGAGCGAACCCGAACCGGCACGTGCCCGCCACCCCGAACGGCCCGCGCCGCCCCTGAACCACGAAACACCAGGTCCTCGCGTTGCCGACGACCACCCGGCGCAGCGTCCAGACCGGATGCTCCCCGGTGCGGCGCAGCCCTTCCGGCGGCTGGCTCAGATCGTCGTGCAGCATCGCCTCGGCGGCCGTCCAGTACTCCGGGGCGACGTCCTCGTCGTCGCGGCGCTGCGGGCTGAAGCCGGTGCCGCTGACATCCGCCCACTCCACCCGGATCATGTGATCGCTCATCGGCGTGCCCTCTCGAGAATGGCCAGCAGCAACTGGGTCAGCCCGGCGGCCCGTTCGTTGATCGGCGGGAAGCAGTCGTCCGGGTCGCGCGGCCTGAGCTGCTCGTCGTTCTTGGCGACCGGCACCGTGGTCAGCGGCGAGCAGAGGAAGTACCGCATGGTCAGCCACGCCTCCTGGTGCATGCTGTTGAGCGCGTCGCGCTGGCCGAGCGCGAACGCGATGCCGCAGCCGATCGTGGACATCACCAGGTCCCGCAGCAGCAGGTGGCCGTCGCTGCCGGGCCGGCGGGCCGAGTCGAGGTGCTCGTCGAGCGACGGGATCCGCAGCGACTGGGGATGCTCGGCGATGCTGCCGGCCGGGATGCTCACCTTGGTCTCCGCGCCGTCGTGCACCAGGTTCCAGAACTCGGTGTCGTCGGAGTAGTGCCGGATCAGCCCGGCCGCGATCTGCTCGACCCGGCGCCGCCGCCCGGCCTCCGGCGCGTGCCGGGCGCCGAGCAGGTAGTGGAGCAGTTGCCCGGCCCCGGCGTCCGGCGTCGTCCGCCCGGCCGACCAGCGGTTCAGCGTGAAACCCAGGTAGGTCGCCGCCCCGGCCATCACGTCACCGGCCGCGCCCAGGCCGGTCAGCCCGCAGCCCTTGCGCAGCGCGGCCCGGATCAGGTCGCACTTGCTGATCGTGACCAGCATCTGCAGCGGCCGCCCCTCGGCGTCGGCGAGCGGGCCGTCGATCACGGTGATCTTCTCGCCGATCCGGTTCTGGATCGCCTCCCGGTTCACCCGGACCGTGTCGGCGCTGGACTTGTCCACGGTGCCGGGCCGCAGGTTGCCGCCGAGCTGCAGCGACTCGTCGAGGTCCGGGTCGGCGACCAGCCGCATCCAGCGCCGTGAGCTGTGCGCGACGGGTGGGTCGAGCACCCACACCAGCGCGTCGAAGGAGCGCAGCATCCGCAGCTCGCGCCGGTTCACGCCGTCCTCGGTGAACAGCTCGCCGGGCAGGTCGGCGATCCCGGTCCAGGTGCGGAAGCCGCCGCTGTCGGTGCGCAGCACCAGTGGCTGGCGGAACCCCTTGCCCCAGTTGTCGGCGCGCCGGCCGCCGTCGAGCACCACCTTGCGGACCATCGCCTGGATGGCGTTGAGCGCCCGGGGGAACCGCCGCTGCATGATGCCGAACGGGTAGGCGGCGCTCTCCGTGCCGCTCGGGTGGATCGCGGTGCCGTCCTTGCGGGTCATGTCGTACCGGTCGGTCCAGGTCCGGGTCGGCAGTTTCTCCAGCGGGCTCAGCTCGCGCGCGCGGATCCGGGCCGGGTCGCGCTCGGCATGCCACGACCCGCGCATGTCGAGGTTCTGGTGCAGGGTCCGGATCAGCAGGTACGTCTTCCCGCTCGCCGGCGATCCCACTGTCGCCACCACGTTGAAGTCGTCGACCCGCTGGCGTACGTCCCGGTGCCGTTGCGTCCCGCCGAGGAACGCCGGGGTCGCGTCGGGGAAGATGTGCCCGTCCCCGCAGAGCAGGTAGACGTAGTCCACCGAGTGCGGGTTGAACGGCGGATCGGTCGACTCGGCCGGTGGATAGTTCCCGGCCAGCATCGTGACCCGCCAGCCGGCCGGCCCCTGACCACCGGAGTCGTCGACCTCCAGCCGGAACGACGGCGACTGGGTGAACCGGCCGGTGTCGGCGTCCACCCGCGGCTCGGTGTCGCCCAGCGCCGAGCCGCAGACCGGGCAGTGCGTGCCGAACCGCCCGGCCACGTCGTCGCGCGGCACGCCGGCGGTCACGACAGCGCCCGGATCGTGACGAACGTGATCACGGCGCCCAGGCCGCCGAGCGTGACCCCGGTCGCGGTGCCCCAGCGGCGGCCCTCCCGGGCGGCGGCAGTGAGGTAGCCGGTCACCGCGACGCGTACCTCGGCCAGCTCGTCGTCCTCCGGGGACTGCGGGCCGGCGTCCAGCCACCGGCCGAACTTGTGCTGGTACGCCGCGAACGTGTCCTCCGGGTGGCCGCACCGCTGGGCGACGCGGTCGCGCAGCGCGGCCCGGAGCCGGGCGAGCAGGTCGGCGAGCATGGCTACCGGCCGATCACGAACGCGCCGAGCGCGACGATCGCCGCGCCACCGGTGAGGGCCGCGCCCCACCCCCACGCGGCGAGCCGGAACTGGCGGGTCGCGGCGGCCTGCGCGCCCTGCGCGATCGCCGAGTAGGCCAGCCGTACGCGCTGGTTGCGGCCGGCCGGGTGGGCCCGCGCCGCGACCCGCACACGTTCCACATCCGCGTCACTGACCAGCCAGGACACCGGTGCGGCGGGCCGTGGGACGGTGGACCGCACCGGGTCTTCGCAGCGCGCCTCGGCGGCCCGCAGCCGGGCCAGCCAGCCGGCCGCCCACGGCTCGGGGTGCTCCAGCGCGATCTGCCCCTGCTGCCCGGTCCCGAACGGCTCGGCCAGCACGTCGCGCAGCGGCTGCCAGCGGTCGTCGGGCCAGAGCGCGGCGAGCGCCCGGGCCACCCGGTCGCCGTGGTCGGCGATCCGGCCGCCGTCGCGGTCCTCCGGGTCCTCGGCGAGCAGCACCCGGTCCACCCATTCCCGGCCGGCGAGCGCGCTGAGCACCACGGTCAGGAAACCGAACCGGTCCTGGGCGTAGAGCAGGCCGGGCGAGAGGTCGTCGTCGTGTTCCCGGATCCCGCGGTACGTGTACCGGGGCGACGACCGCACCCGCCGCGGCGGTGGGTCGGCCCGGGTCGCGGCGTCCGTGTCGATCAGCACGTAGTCGGTCCGCCCGCCGTAGGTGCAGCGGCACACGTTGTCCGGCTTGATGTCGCAGTGCACCCAGCCGTGCGCGTGCAGCTGGTCCAGCCCGGCGGCGAGCGTGGTGAACGCCTCCAGGTGCTCGGTGGCCGGGTGCGCGTTGGTGTCCTCCCAGCTCAGCTCGTCGATCCTGGGGGAGACCGCGAACAGGATCTCCTCGGGGCGGGCGGCGTCGCCGAGCCAGGCCGGCAGGTGCTGCCGCAGCCGGGTGAGGATGTCGTCCTCGGGCACGCCGAGGCGCGTCTCGACCACGCCCTCGACCTTCTCCAGCCCGCCGTCGCCGCGCACCACCTGCACCGGGACGACCGCCCACGGCGGCTCGATGGCCTGCCTGCGGCGGGGCGCCGGCAGGTAGCTGTTGACCCGGCGCAACGCGGCCGCCTGCCGGTGCAGGTGCCCGCGCAGGGCGTCGGCGTCGGCCCCGTTCGCGCAGCGGTAGATCTTGACGTGCCAGTGCCGCCAGCCGTCGCTCTCGTTCTCGGCCGTGGTGCAGACGACCTGGGTGTCGATCATGGCGGCGGGCCCGGCGGGTCCGCCCTGGGTGACCACGAAACCAGCCTGTTTCGGCTGCCAGGAGCCGGGCGGCGCGACCGTCAGCCGGGCGTGCCGCGAGAAGCCGTCGATGTCGATCGTCAGTGGACGAGGATCGGTGTCAGGCATGGTTTCCCTCCCAGTCGACGCGGTAGCGCAGCACGGTGACCTGGTCCTGGTCGTGGTACTGGATCTCGCCGGCGGCCGCGGCGCCGACCGGGCTGCCCGGCCGCAGGTCGGCGCCGTCCACCCGGATCCGGTAGCGCGGGCGCTGCCCGGAGCGGCCGAAGTCGAGCCGTCCCCGGTGGTTGCGCACCAGCAGCAGGGGACCGCGGGGCAGCCAGGCCGCCCACGACGGCAGCGGCAGCTGACCCGGGCCGGGCAGGCGGCCGACGGCGAGCCAGTGGGCGGCCGCGCCGATCCGGCACGGCCAGACGAAGCTCCGGTCGTAGCGCAAGGTCAGGACGGCGACCGCTCCGGGCTCGTGCTCCTGGGTGACCTCGTCCGGCCGGGAGTCGGTGGACCGGAACCCGAAGCGGTGACCGGGCGCCTCCAAGCCGGCGCGGACCGGGAACTCGATCGACTGCACCTCCGCGCCCGGCAGCAGGTTGCGCACGTGGTCCTGCGCGGCCAAGTGGATCCACCGCACGGTCTCCGGCGACAGCGTCCGCACGGTCGTCACCGTCACCCGCACCCGCAGCCCGCGACTGTCCCGGCCGGACGCGGTGAGCAGGTTGCAGTAGGTCTCGACCGCCTCCCGGAAGGCGTGCCGCACGATCCGCTCGTGCATCACCGGCCTCCGATCCAGGCCCGGAGCGCGTCGAGGATCCGGCGGGTCCGGGCGCCGGCCGCGGTCCCGTCCGGCGTCCGGACCACCACCGCGAACGCGACCGTCCCGGCCTCGTCCCAGCCGGCCGCCCAGTGCGTGGTGCCGCTCTCACCGGCGCGCACCAGCAGCCCGTTGTCGGCCCGGAACGACGCCCGCAGCTCCCGCGCGGCGGCGGGGGAGAAAGCGGTCGCGGCCGGCCGCCCAGGGACCGGCGTGGTGACCCCGGTGGCCGGGTAGGTGACGCTTTCGACCAGGCGTGGGTGCACGGCCGTGCCGTCCCGGCACACCGTGCCCGCGAGCACCGCGAACGTCAGCGGTGTGCCCTGTTCCGGGCACGATCCGGTGCTGCCGGCGAGCACCGGGACCGTCCACTCGTCCGGCCCGCCGCAGCCCGTCAGCAGTCCGGGCGGGGCCTGGCGGAGCAGCTCCGCGGCGGGCCCGAACGGGTAGGCCGGCTCCCTGCCGGGCGGGTCCGGCACGGTGTACGACCAGTGCCAGCACCCGCGCTGCTCCGCGGGGTCGGGGGCGCGGCGCACGCACGACTTGTCCTGCGCCGAGTCGTCGAGCGCGGGGCCGGGCTCACGACGTACGTAATGCGGGTGCCGATCGGTGAATCTCCTCGCCGCGACGTCGTCCACCTCGGACCCGTCGCCGGCTGCCGGACCGGCGGCGGTGGCCAGGATCCGCCCGCTCACCGGGTCGAGGGCGGCGACCGCGGCCGTCCCGGGGCCGTCGGCCGCCTCGGCGAGTGCGTGCTGCAGAGCCGGGTCGAGGGTCAGCGCCAGGCCGCCGTCCACCCGGTCGCGCTGCGGTGGCAGCAGGCGGCGGCTGAGCCGGGTGCCCGCCGAGTACGCGACGACCTCGGGATACGTCCGTTCCAGCAGGCCGGTCACCCCGCCGAGGTCGTTCCCGTCCAGCCGGGCCGTGCCCGCCGGCGCCCAGCGACGCGTAGGGCGGTCCAGGATCAGCCGGTCGCCGCCGGGGAAGGTGAGCGCGATCCGGGTCCGGGCCAGCGCGATCCGGTCGGTCGAGCAGGTCCGCGGGTCGGGCATCGGGGTCAGCAGCCCGGCCGGGGTCGCCGGGCGGGCCGGGCAGAGCGCCCGGCCCTGCGAGTAGATCCGCAGGCCGGCGGGGGAGGAGTACGGCACCAGCGTCAGCACCACCGCGATCCCGCCCAGCGCCCCGGCGGTCAGGCTGGTGCTCACCACCCGCCGCGGCGCCGTCGTCACCGGCATCGTGCCCCGCGCGCCGGCCAGCACGATCACGATCCCGATCAGCAGCGCGAGCGTGGACTGCCCGCCTCGGGACAGCAGCGGCGCCGGGATCCCGGTGTGCGGCACGACGTTCGCCGTGGTCGCCAGCACGAACAGGAACTGGCCGGCGATCATCGCGCCCAGCCCCGCCGCGAAGAGCCGGGCCGTCCCGTCGTGCTCGGCGGCCCGGACCAGACCGGCCGCGAGGATCAGCACGAGCGCGCCCGCGGCGACCACGACGAGCGCGCCCAGCTTGTTCCAGAGGACCGCGAGCACGAAGTCGGTCGGCCCGGCGGACACCGCGGCGGACACCCGGTCGTTCACGCCGCGCCCCCACAGCCCACCGTCGGCGGTGGCCGCGATCGCCCGTGCGAGCTGGGACTTCTCGCTCTCCGCGTCGGCGGCGAGGGAGCGCAGGCACGGCACCCGGCCGGCCGGCACGCTCACCCGGGGCGCCTCGACCACCGCGCACGGCGCGTCCCAGCGGTACCGCCACGGGTTGCTCCAGACCCGGCCGCGCTCGCCCACGTAGTCGGTGGCGAACAGCGTCACCGTCCCGCCGATCAGCACCACGGCGATCCCGATGAACAGGCGGTACGCCAGCACGAGCCGTACCCCGGGCGCCGTGGGCTCGCCGGGCGTCCGGTCCCGGTCGATGTTGTGCCGGGTCGCGGACCAGGTGACCCCCATCGTGATCAGCGCGGCGGGCACGATCGTGCCGAAGTCCCGGCGCAGCCCGCTGGCGACCGCGACCAGCCCGAACAGTGCGATCGGCAGCAGCAGGAACCGGCTCGCCCGATAGCTCGCGACCAGCGCCGGCCCGCGCAGCATCCCGCCGGAGACCTGACGGATCCGGCGCAGCGAGCGGAGCAGGTGCACGTCCTGGAAGCGGTAGGCGTCCCGGGCGACCAGCACGGCCAGGGCGCCGCAGAGCAGCAGCTTGCCGTACTCGGGGGTGGCGACCGGGCCGAACGTCAGCGCCGCACGGCCCGGCCCGGCGGCCAGCGGCAGCAGAAAGGGGATCGCCACGACCGCCGTGATCCAGCCCGGATGCCATCGCGGGAAAAGGCGAAGACGATTCCGGAAATGGAGCGCGACAATGGCGACCAGCAACCCGAGCAGCGGTTGGATCAGAACCGGCCAGGCGGTACGCAGATTGTCCGCCCCGGTCGCCTCGTCGAACGACTCGAGCGGATCCGGCGCCACCACCAGCCGCACCGCGAGCGACAGTCCGAGGTGGAGCAGCAGCGTCCCGGTGACGAGGACGGCCAGCACCGGCCCGCGGATCGACACCCCGTCGTCGCACCGGTTCAGCCGCCGCCCCAGGTGACCGAGGCCCAGCGCCACCGCGGTCACCGCCGGCGCCCACAGTGCGTAGGCCGCCCCGGCCAGGAAGAACGGCGCCGCGACCAGCACGTGCGGCACCCACAGGAACAGGCCGTCGCGCCGGGTGGCCGCCGGCACGCGCAGCCGCGGCCGGAAGAGCAGGCCGCCCGCGGCGACGGCGGCCCACCCGAGCCCGGCGAGGACGAGAAGCCCGTCACGCGCCGGCCCGGCCAGCAGATCCACGATGAGGAACCCGTTGTTATTCAGATCCTCAGGATATCGGCGGAAAAGGCGCGATTAACGCTCGCGAGTGACCGCCGAACGGCTATTGTCCGGCAATTGCCGTAGATTGAGAGAACTGAATATGGATCAGGCCCATTCCGATTCGGCGACCGGCGGGGTCCCGTGGGTGTGAAACGTCTCGATGGTCTTGAGTCCCCACGCCTGGCCCTTGGCGCGTTCCGCCTCGGTCCAGGTGACCACTTCGTGGTCCGGGGCGAGCAGCAGCCGGGCGCCGGCGTTGCAGAGCTCGATGCGGTTGCCGCCGGGCTCGTAGACGTACAGGAAGAAGGTCTGCTGGATGGCGTGCTTGTGCGGCCCGGTCTCGATGTGCACGCCGGCCTCCAGGAACACGTCGGCGGCCCGCAGGATGTCCTCGCGGGTGTCGGTGGCGAACGCGATGTGGTGCAGCCGGCCCCGCGACCCGGTCCAGTCGCGGGTGTAGACGACGTCGTAGGACTTGTCGCTGAACGTGTACCAGACGGCGGCCTTGGTCCCGTTGTCCAGCACGATCTGCTCGCTGGCCCGTCCGCTGAGTGTCTCGCTCAGGAACGTCTCCACCTCCGGGACGTCACGGGCGAGGAAGTTGACGTGGTCGAGGCGGCGCACGTTCGAGCCGCGGCCGGGGAACTTGGCGGCCTGGTTCTTCAGCGACGGGCGGGACTCGTCGGAGGCGACGTAGCGCTGGGTCTCCCAGTAGAGGCCGAACCGGTGACCGTCCGGGTCGGTGAAGTGGTAGACCGGGCCGTACGCCGGCTCGCCGGAGCTCCACCCCTCGCCGAGGCCGGCCGCCTCGATCGCGGCGACGCGGCGCTGAAGGGCCTCCGGGCCGCGCGCGCGCAACCACAGGCGCCCGACCCCGGACGTGCCCGCGGCGGTCACCTTGAGCGAGAACTTCTCGTAGTCGTCCCAGGTGTGCAGGTAGACGCTGTCACCCCGGCGGTCCACCACCTCCATCGCCATCTGGTCGGTGAAGAACCGCACGGTGTCCTCGAGGACCGGGGTGAAGAGCTCGACCGCGGAGACGTGCGCGACGTCGCGAAGGCGTTCAGTCATCGTGGGTGTCCTCCCGGGGAAAGACCTGTCCGTCCAGGAGCAGGCGCGCGGTGCTCACGATCGCCGAGCGGCCGACCGTGATCCGATCGCCGGCCGTGCCGACGTCGATCACCACGTCGTAGAAGCCGCTCGGATGTTCCAGCCGGATGGTCTCCGGGCGATCTTGCAAGAAACAGATGCTTCCCGGTACGGCGGCAGCGGTCCCCACACTCACCGCGGCCAGCACCCCGATCGAGGCGTGCACCCGGTGCGGGATGAACATGCGGGTGCTCAGCGCGCCACCGTGAGCGGGCGCGGCGACCAGGCACATCTTCGGCACCGTGGTGGCCCCGACGTCACCGAGGCCCATCAGCTTGCCGGCGATCAGGCGCAGCCCCTCGACCCGGCGCCGCAACTCGCCGTTCGCCTCCAGCCGGGCCGGTGACTCGTAGCCGGAGACGCCCAGGTCGTCGGCGTCGACCAGGACCACCGGCATGCCGTTGTCGATGAGGGTGGCGGGCACCCCGTCCAGGTCGTCGCGGACCCGGCCGGTGGGCAGCAGGCCGGGCGCGACCGAGCCGGCCGTGTCCCGGAACTCGACCTCGAGGCGGGCGGCCGTGCCGGGCACGCCGCTCAGGGCGGTGTCCCCCGTGTAGCGCACGCGGCCGCCCGGCGTGGGCACGGTGACGACGGCCAGGGCGCCGGTGTTCACCATGCGTACGCGAACCGGCGTCTCTTGATCTCTCGCCTCGACCAGGCCGCGCTCGATCGCGAACGGGCCCACCCCGGCCAGGATGTTGCCGCACGGCTGTTCCGCGCCGACGATCGGCTTGTCGACCTGGACCTGCAGGAACAGGTAGTCGACGTCGGCCTCCGGGTCCTCGGAGCGGCTGACCACGGCGACCTTGCTGGTCAGCGGATGCCCGCCGCCGATCCCGTCGATCTGCCGCGGATCCGGCGAGCCCATGATCGCCAGCAGCAGCCGGTCCCGCTCGTCCGGGTCGGCCGGCAGATCCCCGGCACGGAAGTAGGCGCCCTTGGAGGTGCCGCCCCGCATGATCATCACCGGCACGGGCGCGGTCATCGGTACTCCACTCCCAGCTCTGCGAGCAGCGGGCGCAGCTCGTACATGTCCACGCCCAGCTCACCGGCGGCGAGCCGCTCCCGTTTGGACTCCTCGTTCGCGGTCCGCGCCCTCGCCCTCTCCAGCACGCCGGCAGCCCTGTCCCGCGGGATCACCACGATCCCGTCGTCGTCCGCGACGATCGCGTCACCCGGGTTCACCACCTGCCCGCAGACCACGACTGGCACGTTGACCGAGCCCGGGCTGGCCTTGACCGTGCCCTGCGGGCTGATCGCCCGCGCCCACACCGGGAAGCCCATCGCGCGCAGTTCCGCCGCGTCCCGCACCCCGGCGTCCATGATGACGCCGATCGCGCCGTGCGCCCGCAGCGACGTGGCGAGCAGGTCGCCGAGCATCCCGTCGGTCGACGGCGAGGTGGTCGTGACGACCACGACGTCACCGGGGCGGACCGTCTCGACCGCGGCGTGGATCATCAGGTTGTCGCCGGGATGGCAGGAGACGGTCACCGCAGGCCCGGCGATCCGCGCGCCCCGCTGCAGGGGGTGCAGTTCGGGCCGGAACGCGCCGCGTCGCCCGTCCGCCTCGTGCACGGTGGACGCTCCTTGCTCGGCGAGGCCCTTCGCGAGGTCTCCGGTGATCCGCTCGAAGTCCCGCACCACCACATGACGGCTCATGAAAGCTCCTGCGTGACCTGCGGGTAGATGCGCATGTACGCCTCCGCCTTGGTCTCGTTCGGCAGGCCCAGATTCGGCCCGGAGTTGCGGGCCGCCTGCAGACCGCGGCGCGCGCCGAGCTCGGTGTAGTACGCGTGCAGGTGCTTCTGCGCGGCCAGGACCTGCATCGCCGCGCGCTTGCGCTCCCACACCCCGGTGATGTCGAGCAGCACGTCCGGCACGAACCCGCACTGCTCGGGCTGATGCGGCTCGAAGCAGAAGACCGGCGGCGCGCCGATCACCTCGCCCGGGCCCTCGACGCCCGGCGCCTGCGCGAGAACGCGGGCCTTGAGCGCGATCTGGTGCGCGAACGCGTGGTCGCCGTTGTACGGGTCGGCCGGCGCGTGCGTCAGCACCACCGACGGCTGAACCTCCCGGTACAGATCGATCAGCCCCTGCAGCAACTCCGGAGTCTCCACGAGGGGGTAGTCGTTCGCGTCGAAGAACCGGATCTGGGCGCCGAGCACCTTCGCGGCCTCCTCGGCCTCCTGCCGGCGGACGGCTTTGATCTGGTCGAGGTGGTAGCCCTTGCGCCACAGCGACGCCGACTCCCCACGCTCACCGAAGCTCATGCAACCGATCACCACGCGCTCACCGCGCGAACTCGCCAGGGCGATCGCGCCGGCCGCGCGCCAGACGAAGTCGCCGACGTGAGCGCTGAGCACCAGGGTGGTTTCGGTCATCGAGGCTCCCCAGTGTTTGCCGATAAGATTGTCAACAAGAGGCCGTCGCAGCGGCGCTACGCGGTTCAGGTTAGGCCACACGCTCCGCCGAGACAATTGTTGACAATCATGTCGACTATCTGTGAGGCTGCCTATGATCGCCGATGCGTCAGGCGATCCCGGAGGTGTCGTCATGATCATTTCTGTGCTGGGGCTGGGCGAGGCCGGCAGCCTGATCGCCGCCGATCTCGTGGCGGCCGGCGCCACCGTCCGCGGCTTCGACCCTCGCGTCGCCCCGCCGTCCGGCGTCATCGCCGCGGGCAGCGACGCCGACGCGGTTCGTGGCGCCGGAGTGATCCTCAGCGTCACCAGCGCCGCCGACGCCGTCGAAGCCCTGCGCGCGTCCCTCTCCGCGTGTGAGCCCGGCGCGATCTGGGCCGACTGCAACACGGCGGCGCCGGGCTTGAAGCAGCGGCTCAGCACCGAGGCGGCCGGTGCCGTCGACGTCGTCGACGTGGCCCTGATGTCCCCGGTGCCGGGCAACGGCCTGCGCACCCCGATGACCATGTCCGGCCCGGCGGCCGCCCGTCTCGCCGGCATCCTCACCGATCTCGGCGCCGACGTGGTCGTCCTCGACGGCCCGCCCGGCACCGCCGCCACCCGCAAGCTCCTGCGCAGCGTCTTCTACAAGGGCATGGCCGCCGCTGTCGTCGAGGCGCTCGCCGCGGCCGAAGCGGCCGGCCTGTCCGGGTGGCTGCGCGGCACCATCGCGGCCGAGTTCGTGAAGGCCGACGCGGCCACGCTGGACCGGCTGGTCGACGGCTCGAAGAAGCACGCCGTCCGCCGGCGGGAGGAGATGGCCGCGGCCACCGAGCTGCTGACCGCCCTCGGCGTGACCCCGCGCATCGCCCCGGCGGCCCGCGACCTGCTCGCCGACCTCTCCTGACACGCCTGCCCCGGCAGCCCGCCGGTCAGGGGCGGGCGGCGAGCGCCTCCGCGGCCAGTTCGAGCAGCCCCTCGACGTCGTTCCCGGGCGGGATCGGCGCCGGGTCCAGGCAGCGATCCAGCAGCAACTCCACCAGCGCGGCCTGGTCCACGATCGGCCCGGCCGAGATCGCGCCCGGCAGGATCCGGATCTCCACCGTGTCCCGCACGGGCGTGTCCGTCAGCAACTGGGTCAGGTTCACGTCGAAGTACTTGGTCAGCTCGCCCGCCGTCGCGGCCGCGCGCAACCCCTCGTACGAGGGAATGCCCTGAACCGCCTCCACCAGCGGCCCGGGCAGGGGAGCGAGCCGGCGGCAGGCCGGGTTGGTGCGCAGCACCTCCCGCAGCGGCTCGCGCCAGTAGGCGAAGAGCCGGATCAGGTTGGCCAGCGCGTGCGGCGCCCGGAAGGGCCCGCCGTCCACGTGCAGGTGCACGGCCGCCTCGTGGGGAACGGTGAACCCCAGCTCGCGGGCCGGCGCCAGCAGTTCCTCCAGTGCGGCGGAGTGGTCCCCGGTCAGCGGCGGCGTCACGATCTCGCAGGGCCGTTCCCGTTCCCCGCCGAGCGGTGCGGCCAGGGCGATCGTCGCGTCCGCGGCATCGTTCAGCCGGTAGACGATGCCGTGCCGCTGCACCGGGCTGCCCCACAGCGCGGCGACCCCGTCCAGCGCCGTGCCGATCGTCCCGCCGGGATCGCTGTGCCGCGCGAGCAACCGCAGCAGCCGCGAGTCGTCGGTGAGGACCCGGAACCAGCCGGGCAGCGGGGGAGCCTTCGGGTCGAGCCCCGCCAGCAGCGTGATGTCGTCGACCAGGGTGCACAGCGGCGTCCCGTCCGGGCGCCGCACCTCGAACCCCTGGGTGAGGTGCAGGAACCGCCCGAGGCCGGGGACCAGGGACGGCTCGCTGTCGTGGTGCCACACCGGCCGGACACTGCCCCCACAGCGTCCGGCCAGGTCCATGGCGAGGGTGCGCCGGCTGACCCCGGGCGGGGCCATCAGCTCGATCTCGAAGCCGGTGCGCCGGCGCAACCTCGGGGTCACGGCTTGATCGGGAGGGACTGGCCCGCCATGATCTTCTTGCCACCCGCAACCTTGGCGTCGTACGCCGTCGGCAGCTTCCACAGCTTGGCCAGCTTGTCCGCGTCCTCGACGTCGTAGCCCGCCTGGAAGAAGGCCGAGACCTGCGCCTCCTCCTGGGCCTCCTTGACGTTGGCCGGGTCCGGCTTGACCGGGAGCTTCTTGCCGGCGAGCAGCTTCTCCCCGCCCGCGACCTTGGCGTCGTACGCCGTCTTCAGCTTCCAGAGCTTGGCCAGCTTGACCGCGTCGTCGTAGTCGTAGCCGGCGGCGAAGAACTTCTTGACCGAGGCGGGGATCTCCTCGACGGCCGCCGGCTCGACCGGCAGGGTCTGACCGGCCAGCAGGCGACGGCCGGCCTCGGCCTTGACCGCACCGAGGTCACCGGCCGGCATGTTCCACAACTTGGCCAGCTCGGACGCCTCCTCGGCGCCGTAGCCGGCGTCCCAGTAGGCGTCCCACTCCTTCTCCGGGTCCGCGCTCGCGCTCGCGCTCGGCGAGGCGGGCGCCGCGGCCACGAAGGGAGCCGTGGCGCTGGAGTTGCCCGACGACGGATCGCCGGGCAGGATCGCCGGCAGGTTGACCACCGCGGCGATCAGGCCGGCGCCCAGCGCGGCACCCCCGGCCACCGTCGCACCACGACGGCGCCACTTGTGTTTCGCGGAAAGCTCGACAACCCTGGCGTAAACCTCGGCTGGGTCCGGTGTGTGGGACTCGCGGCTCACGAAGGCCTCGCGGAGCCGGTCACCGTGGTCGGTCACGACTTCTCCTCAGCAAACTGTAACTGTCGCTCCGACTCCAGCCGGAGCGTTCGGAGTGCCTTCGACGCCTGGCTGCGCACCGTCGCCGGTGAGCAGTTGAGCAGGTCCGCGATGCTGTCGTCGTCCAATTGCTCGTAGTAGCGGAGTACGAGCACGGCACGCTGCTTGCGCCCGAGCGTGGCCAGCCGGTTCCAGAGCTCGTCGGACTCGGCGATCCGGTCGGCGTGGTCGTGGACCCCGCCCCGGGCGTCGTCGATCTCGACCAGTCGCTCACCGGCGAAGTGCAGATTGCGGACCGCCCAGGAGCGCCGCCAGGACAGGTACTCGTTGAGCACCATGCGCCGGACATACGCCTCCGGAGAGTCCGCGCTGCTGATCCGCCGCCACTTGACGTGGGCGCGGGCCAGCACCTCCTGCACCACGTCCTGGGCCAGATGACGGTCGCCGGTGAGGACGACCGCGTAGCGCAGGAGACTGGGCAGCCGGGCCATCGCGAATTGCTCGAAGGTCACATCCCCATCGACGCCTGCCACCCCCACTTCTGTGCACCGTCCTCTCGACCTTTATCTTTCTGTAACCGACTAGTCAGACTGTCTGCTAAGCAGTTAGCCTGACTACATGATGCCCAAGCCGTGGCTGCACGGCTTCCTCGATCTGTGCCTGCTGGCCATGCTCCGCGAGCGGGCCGACTACGGTTACGGTCTGGCGCAGCGCCTGGCCGCGGCCGGGGTCGCCGACGTTCCCGGCGGCACTCTCTATCCTGCGCTGCTGCGCCTCGAAGAGCAGGGCCTCGCGGTGCCGAGTTGGGCGCCGTCCGAGTCCGGCCCCCGCCGGAAGTACTACGAGATAACGCCGGCCGGGCTTTCCGTGCTCGCCGAGCAGTCCGCCCAGTGGGCCCGATTCCGCTCCGGCGTCGACATCCTGCTGGCTCCCGTCGGGGAGGCGCAGTGAGCTGGCCCGAGCGTTTCCTGGCCGAGCTGGTCCGGCTCGGTGTCCAGCAGGCGCGGGCCCGGCGGCTCACCGAGGACACCGCCGCCCAGGCCGCCGAGCAGGCCTGCGACCCGGGTGGCCTGTTCGGGCCACCTCACCTCTATGCCCGGCACCTGGTCGCCGAGCTCGCCGCCCCGGTCGCGGCCCCGCCACGCTTCACGCAGGCCGGTCCGGTCCTGCTCAATCTCACCGGCGTCGGGAAGCGCTACCGCCGCCGCACCGTCTTCGACAACGTCGACCTGACGGTCCGGGGCGGGGAGGTCGCCGCCGTCGTCGGCGCGAACGGCTGCGGCAAGTCCACGCTGCTGCGCATCTGCGCCGGCCTGACCCGCCCCGACGCCGGGCAGGTCCGCCGCACCCGCCGCGTCGGTTACGTCCCGCAGGACGGTGGCACCGCCGGCTGGCTCACCGCCGACGAGCACTTCACCCTCTTCGGGGCGGCCGCCGGGGTGGTCCCGCGCCGGGCCCGCTCGACCGGTGCGCACCTGGCCGCCCGGCTGGCCTGGCGCCCCGAGCCGGCCCAGCGTGCCCAGCAGCTCTCCGGCGGCACCCGGCAGAAACTGAACCTGGTCCTCGGCGAGTTGCACGCCCCCGACCTGCTGCTGCTCGACGAGCCGTATCAGGGCTTCGACCAGGGAACGTACGTCGATTTCTGGCGCCAGGTCCACAGCTGGCGCGACGCCGGCCGGGCCGTGGTCGTCGTCACCCACCTGCTGCACGACCTGTCGACCGTCGACCACGTTCTGGACCTGGGGGAGCAGCGGTGACCGCTCTCGTCGTGGCGGGGCTCTCGGCCCGCGAGGTGAGCCGCCGCCGGACAGCGGTGCTCCTGGTGATCTCCCTGCCGCTCTGGTTCTACCTGGTCCGGCGCGACCAGACCGGCCAGTCGATCCGGATGCTCTCCCTCGGCATCGGCTGGTCGATCTCCACCCTCACCCTCTTCGTGATGAACGCGTCCCGCGGCGTCGACCCGCGCCTGCGCCTCAACGGCGCCTCCGTAGCCGGCCTGGTCAGCGGCCGCCTGCTGGCCATGAGCGGCGCCGGCGCCCTGCTGGCCCTCGGCTACTGGGCGCTGATCAGCCTCGACCAACGCGTCCCGCACCCGTTCGCGGCGGGCCTGATCATGCTGCTCGCCGCCCTGGTCGCGGCGCCCTTCGGCAGTCTCGTCGGCGCCCTGCTGCCGCGCGAACTGGAAGGCGCGCTCGCCCTGCTCAGCGTCTGCGCCGTGCAGATGCTCGCCGACCCGGCCGGTCTGGTCGCCAAGCTCATGCCGTTCTGGTCGATCCGCGAGATCGGCACCTACGCCGTCGACGACACCGGCATCGACTACCTCTGGCGCGGCCTCACCCACTTCGCCGTCGTCTGGATCGTCTGCACCGCCGGCACCCTCGCGGTCTTCGCCCACCGCCTCCGCATAGCCCACTACCCGGAGCCATGACCGATCAAGATCTTCAGGTCCTACGTCCGCCGTGGTCCGGATCGTCGCTCCCGCGGGGACCCTTCCGGGCCGAGCAGGGCGCTGGCGCGCCCAGAACGCTCAGCCCTCCAGGGCGACGTCCGTGGCCGGTCCCGGTCAGAGCAGAAGACCGTTGCACGGGCCGACTCGGCGAGCACGGTCATCACCCTGACAGTCGCAAGGCCGCGACCTTTGCCGGAGCCCGGCCGGCGTCGCGGCTCACGGTCCCGGCTGGTCCTCATGGACGTTATTCGTTCCTCATAACGCCCATGAGCACCAGCCGAGGCCGCGACGTCCGCTGGGGTCCGGCCGGCGGCGCGGGTTGCGGTTCCGGCTGGTGCTCATGGACGTTATTCGTGCCTCATAACGTCCATGAGCACCAGCCGGGAGGTCGCGCCGCGGTGCCTGGCCGGTGGGTCAGCGGCGCTTGCGCAACTGGCGCCGGAGGATCGAGCGGGCGACCAGCAGGGCCACGACCGCGATCACCTGACCGCCGACGACGATCTTGTTGACGTCGAGCGCCGGCTTCCAGGTGACGTCGCCGTCCTTGAGGATGAAGACCCCGGCGGGCTTCGCGTTCAGTCCGAACCCCCCGCCCGAGCCCTCACCCTGCGACGGCTCGCCGGCCGGGTCGGGGTTCTCGGTCTTGCCGGCGAAGCCCTTGCCGGCCCCGCCCCCACCGCCCGCGCTCACGGTGGCGACCGGCAGCAGGACGATCCCGTCCCGCTCGATCGGCTCACCGAAGACACGTCTCACCGTGGCGTTGTCGGTTGCCGCCTTGGCCTTCTCCAGCAGAGTGGCGCTGTCCATTGTGTTCCCCTCTCACCCGCGTAGGGGACCAGCCTGTCAGCTCCGCGGCAGCGGAAGGGTCGGTCAGCCGACACTGGGGTGGGCCGCGGTGCCGGGTGGGCCGCGATGCCGCCGGGGTAGGGCGCGATGCCGCCGGGGTAAGGCGCGACACGCTGGGGTTCCGCTGGGGTGGGTCGAGGTGTCGCCGGGATGGGCTGGGGTGCCGCTGGATTAGGGCGCGGCGCCACCCCGGTAGGGAGCGGTGCTGCCCCGGACGACCAGGTGCGTCGGCACGAGGTCGGTGCCGGGACCGCCCGGCCCGGCGCTGATCTGCTCCAGGAGCGCTTCCACGCACCGGCGCCCGACCTCGGCGAAGTCCTGGTGGACCGTCGTCAGCGGCGGCAGGTACGACGACGCGTCCGCGATGTCGTCGAACCCGACCACGCTGACGTCCGCGGGCACGCGCCGCCCCTGCTCGTTCAGCGCCCGCAGCACCCCGAGCGCCATCTGGTCGTTGGCCACGAAGACCGCGGTGCAGGCCGGCGGGAGTTCGAGCCCGGCCCGGTATCCGCTTTCGGCGGACCAGTCCCCGCGCCCGACCGGCGGCACCGGCCGTCCCGCTTCCTCGAGGACGGTGCGCCAGGCCAGGGCGCGGCGCTCCGCGGAGTACGACTCGGCCGGCCCCGCGATGTGCCACACGGTGGGATGTCCCAGCTCGAGCAGGTGCCGGACGGCCTGCCGGGCGCCGTCGGCCTGGTCGGTGTCGACCACCGGATAACGCTCTCCCGCATCCGAGTCGACGACCACCACGTGCACGCCGGGCGGCAGGGCCGGGGTCGCCGCGTCCAGCAGGTGCACTTCGATGATCACGATGACGCCGTCGACCGCCAGCTCGCCCATCCGGGTGAACGCGCCGAGCACATTGTCCTGAGTGGGCGCCCCGACGGGGATCAGCGTGATCGCATAGCCTTCGGCGGCCGCGTGGGTGGCGATGGCTTCGACAGTACGACTGTTGCCCGTCGACGAGAGCCCGAAAAGGATCACCCCGAGCGTGTTGAACCGCCCGTACCGCAACGACCGTGCCGCGCTGTTCGGCCGGTAGCCGAGCTCCCGCATGGCGGCGAGCACCTGTTCGCGGGTGGACTCGACCACCCCTGCCTGCCCGTTGGCCACCCGGGAGACGGTCTGTGAGGAGACCCCGGCGAGCTTGGCGACGTCGGCCATCGACACCCGTTGTTTGCGGCGCCCGCCGGGAACGTCGGATCCACCGCGAAGACGCTGTGTTTCGATGTTGTTACTCCTTGACCGGCCTGGTGACGCGTGCCACTATACGGCACACATGTTTACGCAAACATTTCCGACCGTGGTCGAACATGTTTACGTAAACATCGACATCAACAACCAACGTAAGGAGGCACGTTGACACGGCGGTCATGGATCGGCTGGCAGTTCGTTGCCCCGTTCCTGGCGGTGTTCGCGCTGGTCTTCCTCGCGCCGATCGCCTATTCGCTCTACCTGAGCCTCTATCGCACCAGGCTGATCGGAGGCACCAGCTTCGTCGGCCTGGAGAACTACTCCAAGGCGGTCGAGGACCCACAGTTCTGGTCCGCGGCCGGCCGGGTAAGCCTGTTCCTGGTCGTCCAGGTGCCGATCATGCTGGTCCTGGCGCTGCTGGTGGCGCTCGCGATCGACAGCGGGCGGCTCTACGGCTCGTCCTTCTTCCGGATCTCGATCTTCCTGCCCTACGCGGTGCCGGCCGTGGTGGCCACGCTGATGTGGGGCTTCATGTACGGCAGTCAGTTCGGCCTGATCAGTTACCTCAACGACTGGTTCGGGATCACGCTGCCCGACCCGCTCGCCCCGAACCTGGTCCTGGCCGCGATCGGCAACATCACGACCTGGGAATTCGTCGGCTACAACATGATCATCCTGTATGCGGCGCTGCGCGTCGTGGATCCCTCGCTCTACGAGGCGGCGGCGATCGACGGGGCCGGCCAGTTCCGGATCATCCGGGCGATCAAGCTTCCGGCCCTGCGCGGCCCGCTGCTGATCGCGACGCTGTTCTCGATCATCGGCAGCTTTCAGCTCTTCACCGAGCCGGTGGTGCTCCGCACGATCGCCCCGAACGCGATCCTCACCTACTTCACGCCCAACTACTACGCCTGGCAGCTGTCCGTCGGCGGCCAGCAGTTCAACTACTCCGCCACGGTTGCCGTCGTGATGGGGCTGCTCACCATGCTCGTGGCCTACCTGGTGCAGGCCCGTGCCGTACGGAAGGCGGTGTGATGGTCTCCGCACCCACGATCCGCCCTCAGGCGCGTCGCAGAGCGCAACCGGTGGCGGCGCCGCGCAAGAGGACCAGGAGCTGGTCGCTCACCGCGGTCACCACGGTGATGCTGATCTACACGCTGCTGCCGCTGGCGTGGCTGTTCATCAGTGCGACAAAGACCCAGGACAACCTGCTCGGCTCGTTCGGGCTCTGGTTCCACGGCGAGTTCGCGCTCTTCGACAACATCGGGAAGACGTTCACCTATCAGAACGGCATCTACCTGCGCTGGCTCGGCAACACGGTGTTCTACGTGGTGATCGGCGCGGGCGGCGCGACCCTGCTCTCCACGCTCGCCGGGTACGGCCTGGCCAAGTTCGCCTTCCCCGGCCGCAAAGCGGTCTTCGCCGTGATCCTCGGTGCGGTCGCCGTGCCACCGACGGCGCTCGCGGTGCCGACGTTCCTGCTGTTCGCGAAGGCGGGCATCACCGACACGGTGTGGGCGGTGATCATCCCGTCCCTGATGGTGCCGTTCAGCCTCTACCTGATGTGGACGTTCTCCCGCGACGCGGTGCCGGACGAGATCCTCGAGTCGGCCCGGGTGGACGGCGCCGGCGAGTTCCGGATCTTCTTCAAGCTCGCCGTTCCGCTGCTCTCGCCCGGCCTGGTCACCGCGCTGCTCTTCAACGTCGTGGTGACCTGGAACAACCTCTTCCTCCCGCTGATCATGCTGAGGGACCGCAACCTCTACCCGATCACGCTGGGCATCTACTCCTGGAACCAGCAGGCCCAGACGGTCGGCGGCGACGTCGTCTTCAACCTGGTGATCACCGGGTCCCTGCTCGCGATCGTCCCGCTCATCGCCGCCTTCCTGCTGCTCCAGCGTTACTGGCAGTCGGGCCTCGCGGTGGGCAGCGTCAAACAGTGAGCCACCTCCAAGAAGTCAAACAGTGAATCTCCATCCCCTCGCAGAAAAAGGAAAGCGCATGGAACTCTCCCGCCGGCGCCTGCTTCTCGGCGCCGCCTCGTCCTTGGCCCTGCTCGCCGCCGGTTGCGGCTCCTCCGACGACAGCGGCGGCGACACGAAGGCCGCGTCCACCACCGTCTCCGATGCTGGCGTCGAGGCGGCGCTGCAGGCCGGTGGCACCATCACGGTGTGGGCCTGGGAGCCCACGCTGACCAAGGTGGTCGCCGACTTCCAGACCAAGTACCCCAAGGTCAAGGTCAACCTGATCAAGAACGGCAGCGGCAACGACCAGTACACCGCGCTGCAGAACGCGATCAAGGCCGGCACCGGGGTGCCGGACCTCGCCCAGATCGAGTACTTCGCGCTGCCGCAGTTCGCGCTCGGCAAGGCGGTCACCGACCTGAACACGTTCGGCGCGAAGTCGCTGGACGGCACGTTCACCCCCGGGCCGTGGAGCTCGGTGCACTCGGGCGAGAAGATCTACGGCCTGCCGATGGACTCCGGCCCGATGGCGCTCTTCTACAACAAGGAGGTCTTCGACAAGTACGGCATCGCCGTCCCGACCACCTGGGAGGAGTACGCCGCCGCGGCCGAGAAGCTGCACACCGCGAACCCGAAGTCCTGGATCACCAGCGACAGCGGCGACGCCGGCTTCACCACCAGCATGATCTGGCAGGCCGGCGGCCGGCCGTACAAGGTCGACGGCACCAGCGTCTCGGTGAACTTCGACGACGCCGGCACCAAGAAGTGGACCGGCCTCTGGCAGGGCCTGATCGACAAGAAGCTGCTCGCCCCGGTCCCGGGCTGGAGCGACGCCTGGTACAAGGGCCTCGGCGACGGCACCATCGCGAGCCTGGTGATCGGCGCGTGGATGCCGCCGAACCTGGAGTCCGGTGTCAAGGCCGCGTCCGGCAAGTGGCGGGTCGCGCCGATGCCGCAGTGGGCCTCCGGCGAGAAGGTCACCTCGGAGAACGGCGGAAGTTCGCTGGCGGTCACCGAGGCGAGCCAGAACAAGACCATCGCGTACGGCTTCATGAAGTACGCCACCGTCGGCGACGGCGCACAGAGCCGCACCGACCAGGGCGCGTTCCCGGCGACGACCGCGCAGCTCAACGCGGACGCCTTCAAGAACAAGGAGTTCCCGTACCTGGGTGGCCAGAAGGCCAACGAGGTGCTGGCCGAGGCCGCCGGCCAGGTGGCGACCGGCTGGAACTACCTGCCCTTCCAGGTTTACGCCAACAACGTCTACAACGACTCCGTCGGTAAGGCCTACACCGGCGGCAGCAACCTCCAGGACGGCTTGAAGGCCTGGGGAGACGCCTCCACCAAGTACGGCCAGGAACAGGGCTTCACGGTTAAATGACAACGGACAACACGACGCCCCGGCGCTGGCTGCGCCGTGCCGGGGCGCCCCGGCTGGAGTTCGGCGCCGACTACAACCCCGAGCAGTGGCCACGCGAGGTCTGGGCCGACGACGTCCGGGCGATGCGGGAGGCCGGAGTCACCGTCGTCTCGCTGGCGATCTTCTCCTGGGCCAGGATCCAACCCCGGCCCGAGGTGTACGACTTCGCCTGGCTCGACGAGGTGATGGACCTGCTGCACGCCGGTGGCATCTCGGTCGACCTCGCCACCGCCACCGCGTCCCCGCCGCCGTGGCTGACCGCCCGGCACCCGGAGATCCTGCCGGTCGACAAGTTCGGCAACACCGTGTGGCCGGGCGGCCGGCAGCACTGGCGGCCCACCTCGCCGGTCTTCCGGGCGCACGCGTTGCGCCTGGTCCGCGCGCTGGCCACCCGGTACGGCAAGCACCCGGCCCTGGTGGCGTGGCACGTCAACAACGAGTTGGGCTGCCACAACGTCTACGACTACTCCGAGGACGCGGCGACCGCGTTCCGCACCTGGCTGCGGGACCGTTACGTCACGCTGGACGGGTTGAACGAGGCGTGGGGCACCGACTTCTGGTCGCAGCGGTACTCCGACTGGGACCAGATCATCCCGCCCCGCCAGGCCGCCACCCATCCCAACCCGACCCAGAACCTCGACTTCAAGCGGTTCTCCTCGGACGCGCTCAAGGACCACCTGCGCGCCGAGCGGGACCTGCTGCACGAGCTCAGCCCGGACGTGCCGGTCACCACGAACTTCATGGTGATGGGCCTGATGAACACCATGAACTACCCGGACTGGGCCGCCGAGGTCGACTTCGTCTCCAACGACCACTACGTGCTGCCCGGCCCGCAGGCGCGCGACGAGCTCTCCTTCTCGGCGAACCTGACCGGCAACATCGCCGGCGGCAAGCCGTGGTTCCTGATGGAGCACTCCACCAGTGCGGTCAACTGGCAGCCGATCAACGTCGCGAAGAAGCCCGGCGAGCTGCACCGGGACTCGCTCACGCACGTGGCGCACGGCGCCGACGCGGTCTGCTTCTTCCAGTGGCGGCAGTCGAGGGCCGGCGCCGAGAAGTACCACTCGGCGATGGTGCCGCACGCGGGGGAGGACAGCGCGCTGTTCCGCTCGGTGGTCTCGCTCGGGGAGCGGCTGCGTGACCTCGCCGACCTTGCGGGCAGTGACCGGGTTCCGGCCGACGTGGCGATCCTCGTCGACTGGGAGTCGTGGTGGGTGTCCGAAAACGACTCCCATCCGACCGACCGGCTGCGGTACCGGCAGGAAGCGCTCGACTGGTACACCGCGTTGCTCGATCTCGGGATCAGGGCCGACGTCGTACCGGCGAACGGGGTGTGGAATCACCGCGTCGTCATCGCGCCCATCCTGCACGTGGTGCCCGCCGAGCTGGCCGGACGGCTCCGCGAGTACGTGGCGGACGGCGGTCATCTGATCACCACGTACTTCTCCGGGATCGTGGATCAGAACGACCAGATCTGGCTGGGCGGTTACCCGGGCGCGTTCCGTGACCTGCTCGGCATCCGGATCGAGGAGTTCGCGCCGCTGCTCGACGACGAGACCGTCGAGCTGGACAACGGGACGACCGGCACGCTGTGGACCGACCGGATCGAGGTGACCGATCCCGCGGTCGAGATCCTCGCCCGTTACAAGACCGGTGACCAGGCCGAACGTCCGGCGATCACCAGGCGTGAGGCGGGTGCCGGATCCGCGGCCTACGTCTCCACGCGGCTCGGGCCGGACGGGGTGGCCGCGGTGCTGCCCGGGCTGCTGGATGCCGCGGGGGTGACCAGCGAGTTGCCGCCGGCCCTGCGCGGGCGGGTGGAGCTGGCCCGTCGCGGTGACCACCGGTTCCTGATCAACCGCACGTCGGAGCCGATCGACCTCGGCGAGGACGGGATTCTCGAGCCGCGCGGCGTGGTGATCCTGCGTTCGTGAGGTGGGCGCTGGGTGCTGCTTCGGGGGCCTTGAGGCAGCACCCAGCGTGATCAGGTCAGCCCGGCAGGCCCGGCACGAGCGCCAGGGCCTGCTCGGCTGCGGTCTCCCGCAGGAACAGACGGTCGCCGGATTCGGTGACGAACCGTTCCGGATAATTGATGGAACGCAACACGAGTGCGGCACCCGAGTGAATCGTGACAGGACAGAATGTAGCGTCCTGCGCGAACAGATTCGAGCGGTCCTGGCGGGTCAATTTGATTTCGAAGTTCTGGTGTCGAATGTAATAGCCAGGATAGTTTACAGATTCGAGTGAGACGCAACTCGAATTGCCCAGCCCGGCACGCACCGTGAAGGTCGAGTCGGCCCGGTCGAGGGCACTCCCGGACGTGGCGACGGGGTCGATCCGTCCGCGGAAATCGTGGTGCCGGACCCGGTATCCGGGCTTGTCGGCCACGAGCAGGCTGACCGTCGAGCCGGCACGCAGCGTGACGGCCGGGGGCGTGGTGACGATCGTGGTGGTCTTCGGGGGCGACGCGGCCGGCTTCGAGGTGGGTCGATGCCGCAGGTGCGTCGTCGTGGGAGCGCTCCCGGGTGAGGTCGGGCTTGAACTGGGGATCGGGGCCACGACCACCGTCTGCGCGGGCGGTGGCACCGGCGGGACGGCCCCCGCGAGGAACGTCGGCTCGCCCTGCTTCCCGCCGCTGCCGAGAGACGCGGCGGTCACGCCGGCCACCCCCACGGTGGCGACCGCGACGGCCACCAGGGCGGCCCGCCTGCGGAACCCACCGGGCCTGCGGTTCCAGCCCGGGAAGCCGGGAATCGGCGCGGGCGGGAAAGAGGCGGGTGCGGTGGGCCGGAGCAGTGCTTTGCGGGGCGTCGCATCAGGGGAATACGGCGGCAACCAGCCGCCGACCCGCAACCCCTCCGGGGAGTCGTCTTCCGGCATGTAATTCGCTTCCTGCAAGACCCGACGCAAACGAACTTAATGAAGCGATAAGGATCTTTGTCGGGCGGGTGCCGGATATCAAGGGTTTCGCGGGAAACCGTGTACAAATCTTTTCTCGCCGGTACCGAACCGAACCTCGGGCGGGTGCGTATACCTGAGCGGACCATCCGGCGTGGACATGGGGTGCCGGCTGGCCGCAGCGAGGAGACGTACGTGGAAAGTCCTGTTCCGAAGACCGACACCCCGTCGGCGACCCCGCCGGCCCTGCCCCGGATCTCCGACTACTGGCCCGACGCCCCGCAGCGGCTCGGACCGCCCGCCGACCACTACGAGCTGCCCGGGGTGGACGCCACCCGCACCGGTCCCGCCCTGCACACCCGGCCCGCGCCCGGTGACCTGCCCGAGGTGGAGGCCACCGGCGCCGGCCCGGACCCGCACACCCTGCCCGGGCCAGGGGACCTGCCGGGCGAGGACCCGGCCGGCACCCGGTGGATCGGGGACCCCGGCGGCCGTACCGGCAAGGACTGGAAGCCGGTCGTGCTGCTGGCCGCCGTCGCCGTGCTCGCCGGCGGCGCGGTCTTCGCCGCGGTCTCCTACGCCCGGTCGGACCGCGGGACCCCGTCCGCCCTGCCCGCGCCGCCGCTGCCGGCGCCGACCGCCGAGGTCACGCCGGCGGCCACCCCGCCGGTCTCGATCGCCCCCTCCCCGCCGGCCGCGCCGAAGACCGTCGTGCCGCCGCCCGCGACCGCCAGGACCCCGCCCCCGGTCCCGGACTCCGCCACGTTCGAGCTGGTCAGCGGCGTCACCCAGCTGCGGGTCGCGATCGGTGACGTGGACGGCGGGTTCTTCCGGGTCGGCGTCGGCGACGACACCACGATCACCGCGAAGGCCGTGTTCGACGACGGCACCCTCAAGGTCACCACCACGCCGAACGGGCGGAAGAAGGGCTCGGCCCGCGTCGAGGTGCTGCTCAGCAGGGACGTGAAATGGTCACTGCGGATGCGCGGCGGGGTGCGCGAGGCCGGCATCGACCTGTCCCGCGGCCGGGTCGGCGCGATCGAGCTGATCGGCGGTGCCGCCACTGTGGATCTGTCCGTTCCTGATCAGATGGAGACCATCCCGGTCGTGGAACGCGGCGGCATCGGCACCTGGCGCATCGTCACCGACGGTAAGGAGGCGGTGCGCGCGTTCTTCCGCAAGGGCGCCGGATCGGTCACCTTCTACGGCGACACCGACACGACGGTGGACACGGGCGACACTCTCCGTACCGGCCAGAACGCCGACCTGAGAATCGACTCGGAGGGTGGGGTGGGAGCCCTGACCGTCCAGGGCCGCTGAGCTCCTCCGCGGTTTCTGTCGTACCCGGCCGTTATCGTCTGCTCCGCTGTGGAAACATAGCTGATCTTGAGTACATCGATACGGGAGAGACATGACCCTGGTACGGAGAATCGCGGTCGCCGCCGCGTGTGCGCTGCTCGCTCTCGGTGGGACCACCGCCCCGGCGTCCGCGGCGGTGAACACCACGTACAACGTCTGGACGTGGAACGTCGCCGGCGCCAAGCTGCACGCGGGCCGCACCACCGACGGCCTGATCGACGTCGCCGCCAACTCGATCGTGAACCGTGACGCCGACTTCGCCGCGTTCAACGAGATCTGCCAGAGCCAGTACAACGCGCTGATCGCCAAGTTGCGCACGCTCGGCTGGCCCGCCGACACGACGAACTTCGCGCGCTTCACCGCCAGCTCGGAAGCCGGCAGTTGCGCCGCGGGCTCGGCCAGTGAGCCGTTCGGCAACGCGGTGTTCAGCAAGCTCCCGGTCAACGGCGCACAGCGCTGGACCCTGCCCTCGGACGGCACCGCGGAGCAGCGCTCCCTGACCTGTGTCGCGCCGACCGCGCAGCCGAAGGTGCACTTCTGCACGACGCACATCACCACCAGCAACGTCGTCGCGAGCAACGGCAAGAAGCACAACGAGAACCAGCTCGACTTCGTGCGGGACCGGATGGAGGACTTCAACGACGTGGGCGACACGGCGCTGATCGCCGGTGACTTCAACGCCCAGCCGAACTACGGGCGGCTCAACGGGTGGTACTCGCCGTCGCTGAACGTGGCGAACAACAACGGCAACACCGGCGCCTACCGCGAGCTCGACGACAACGACTCGGGCAACTGCCTCGGCTACGGCGAGTGGACGGCGACCGGCACCCCCGGCACCACGCCGCCCTGCGGCGGGCTCTCCAAGATCGACCTGATCTTCGCCCGGCAGAGCCGCATCGTCGGCGGCTACAGCGGTGACTCCCTGAGCATCTCGACCGGGTGCTCGGGTGTCGCGGCGACCGACGACTACCCGGCCGGCTCCTGCTCCGACCACCGCATCACGATCGGCACGGTCACGGTCTCCGTCGGCTGACCCGGGCGCGAGCCCGCCGGTCGTCCACGCCCGGCGGGCTCACCGCCCCTCGCCC
>NZ_BOMH01000061.1 GCF_016862095.1 Actinoplanes cyaneus | reverse complement strand
CTCTCGCGCGCCCCTCGCCCTCGCGCCCCCTCGACCTCGCACTTCCTCTCGCCCTCGCGGCACCCGGACCCGCGGCGCCGGACCCTGGACCGCGGCGCCGGTGAAGCCCTGACCGCTCGGGCCTGTCGTCCAGAGGGCAGAATCGCGGGGTGACACGTACTCAGGGTGACGCCCTGCCACCGGAGGAATCCTTCTCCCTCGACCATTTCATCGGCCTCTACGAGGCGAAGGACGACCCCTGGGACAACGAGACCAAATGGAGCGACAGGCGTAAGTACGCGGTGGCGATGGCCAGCCTGCCGCGCGAGCGTTACCGCAGCGCCTACGAGCCCGGCTGCGCGGTCGGGGCACTGAGCGTGATGCTCGCCGCGCGCTGCGACGCGCTCCTGGCCACCGACGCGGTCGACGAAGCGGTGGTCCAGGCCCGCGCGGCCGTCGCGGATCTTCCCCACGTACGCGTCGACCGCGCCCTGCTCCCCGCCGAGTTGCCCACCGGCACGTTCGACCTGATCGTCATCGGCGACCTGCTGTACTACCTTTCCGCCGACGACCTGCGCCTGACCCTCGACGGCCTGCTCACCGCCCTGGAACCGGGCGGCGACCTGCTCCTGGCCCACTTCCGCGACCGCGACAACCCCGGCGGCTACGACGGCTTCAACGTCCACGCCGAGGTCGCCGCCCGCCCGGAGCTGGAACGCCTCATCCACCACGAGGACGAGTGGTTCGTCCTGGACGTCCTCCGCAAGGCCGGCCAGGTGTGATTCGTAGGGACCGCCGGGACTGACCAACCCAGCCGGCGATCCTCAGCCGGGCACGCAGACCGCGGCAGTCGAGGATGTCGCGTCGGCGCGGGGTCCCGGCTGGCTCTCCCGGTGGTTGTCGCCGTCGCATCACCACAGTGAGCGCCAGCCGGAAGGTCCGATCTTCTGCCACACTCGTGGCGTGCACGGGAAAGAGCCGGCGTTCACCGGCCCGCCCACGGTGATGCTGCGGCTGCCCGAACTGGATCTCTGGCCGAAGCGGTAGCCGGGACCTGGCGGTTCCCGAGCGGATCAGGCCACTGATCTCAGGTCGGCCGGGTCCGGGACCGGCCGCGACCCCAGGTGGGCCCCGTCGGCGGCCGAGAACCAGTGCACGGCGCCCGCCGTCCCCGCGTAGAGCCGCGTGCCGTCCCGGCTGAGCCCCAGCCCGCGCACCTGGCCCGGCACCGGCCAGGTCGCCTCGACGGCGTCGCTCTCCCGGTTCAGCACGATGATCCGGTCGCCGGCGCCGGCGAACAGGCGCCGGTCGGGGCCGATCGCGAGCGCTGTCGTTGTCCCGGCCGGAAGGGGAGCGGACACCACCCGGTCGACGGCGAGGGACTCGGTGCTCGCGTACGCGATCTTGCCGCTGGTGCTGTCCACGACCGCCGCGCCCCAGGTGTCCGCCGCGATGGCGTGTCCCTGCGCCGGCCCTTCGCCGAACGGGTGCGGCAGGTCCAGGCAGTACGCCCAGCCCTCGGCCAGGTTCAGCACGTGCACGAACGCGTGCGCGTTCCCCGGCCGCCCGGAGATCAGGTCGCGCGTGTGCTGGTGGCCGGGCTGGTGCGTGTAGAGCGTGAGCAGCAACTGCCCGCCCCGGGTCAGCACCGCCTGCCGCCCCTCGCCCCGCATCTCCTCCTCCGTCCCGTTCGGCACCGGCACCTTGTTCCGGGTCAGCAGCGGCTCCAGCCGCCCGGATGCGAGGTCCAGCCGCCGGACCCGGTAGTGGCCGGGGTTCCCGGCGGGCAGCCAGTCGAGCACGAACAGGCCGTCGGCGGCGGTGCTGAACGCGTCCGGCTCGATCGTGCCGGGCAGGTCGTACTCGCGGGCGTTCCCGTCGGTCACCACCGTCAGCGGGGTGCGCGCGCGTCCGGAAGGGATCACCGCGGCCGGTGTCCGGGTCAGGGCGCAGGCACGCCCGTCCGGCGAGATCACCCGGGGCAGCCATCCGGCGGCGACGCCGATCGCCGCGGTCTGCGCGCCGGTTGCGGTCTCGATCAGGGACAGAGACTTCTCCCGTACGACGGCGAGCCACGCCCCGTCCACGCTGAGCGCGGCCGCCGTCCCGTACGCCTGCTCGGCCGCCGGCGACACGCGCACGAGCCCACCGCCGGTCTCGGCGATCAGCACGTCGGTCAGCGGGGCGGCGGCCGTCGTGGCCCGGTCGCGGCAGCCGGCGAGCGCGAGCCCGGCCACCCCGGTCAGGGCGAGGAAGGTGCGGCGAGTCGTCATGTCCCGATGACACCGCTCGATGCGGAACCGGTTCCCGATCGGTGGTGTCCTAGTGACGTGGTGGTTGACGAGGCGGCCGTCGTGGCGAGGGCACGGGCGGGGGACCTGGACGCGTACGAGATCCTGGTCGAGCGCTGCACCGCGCCCGCGCACCGGGCGGCCGTGCTGCTCGGCGCCGGCGCGGACGCGGACGACGTGGTGCAGGAGGCGTTCGTGAAGGCGTACCGGCAGCTCGGTCGTTATCGCGGGGACGCCGGGTTCAAGGCGTGGCTGCTGGCCATCGTGGCGAACGAGACCCGCAACCTGGTGCGGTCCCGGCGGCGGCGTGACGGCGTGCTGCAACGGGCCGGGGTGCGCGCGGGGCCCGAGCCGCACGAGCCGGACCCGGCCGAGACAGCGGTGGCCGGGGAACGCCGCCGGTTCCTGCTCGAGAAGTTGCGCGCCCTCGACGCCCGGGACCGGGACGTGCTGGTCTGCCGGTACCTGCTCGACCTGTCCGAGGCGGAGACCGCGATGACGCTCGGGCTGCCGCGCGGCACCGTGAAGTCACGGACGGCCCGCGCGCTCGGCAAGCTGCGCGACCGGATGCCGGTGGAGGAGGTGCCCGGTGCCTGAGCAGGAGTTCGACGCGCTGATCGAGGAGCTCCGGGAGCTGGGGCGGGCGTACGCCGTACCGGAGGCGGCCGACCAGCGGCAAGCGGTCCGGAGGCGCCTGGCGCGCCCTGCCCGGAGGCGGCCTCGCGCCCGGTTCTATCTGTCCGCGATCGTCGCGGCCCTGGTCGTCGCCGTGGCGGTGATCTCGCCGGCCCGGGCCGCCGTGGTCGGCGCGTTCCGGAGGATCGCCGGGATCGAGCTGCGGCAGGAGACGGCGCGTGAGACGCTGCCGGCCACGCCGAGTCCGATTCCGTCCATCCGGGACGCGGATCTCGCGGAGGCGCGGCGGGTGGCGCCCTTCCCGGTGACGTCACCGGCAGTGCTTGGGTCGCCCGACCGGGTGCTTCTCGCGGATTTGGACACCACGGGCGCGCCGCGTGTGGTGTCGCTCGTCTACCTGGGCGGTACGGTGCGTTTTGACCAGTTCGACGGGACGCTGGAGCCGGCGTTCCTGAAGACCGCTCCGAACGCGGAGTGGGTGACTCTCGGCGACGGCGCGATCTGGCTGCCCATGCCGCACCCGGTCACGTACGTCGGACGCGACGGCGTGGCCAGGACCGAGACCGCCCACCTCGCCGGGCCGACGCTGATCTGGGCGACCGGGAGCGTCACCTACCGGCTGGAGGGACTGACGACGCTCGAGGACGCGATGGAGGTGGCCCGCTCGGTGCGCTGACCAGACGTGAAGGGGATATGAGAGTTCGTTCCGCGGTCCTGGCCGTCCTCGCCTGCACGGGTCTCGTGGCCTGCTCCGACGACCCCGAACCCCAGCCCGCCCCGGCGACGCCCAGCCCGTCCGCGTCCGTCGAGCAGTTCTACACGCAACCGTCCGGCCCGGCCGTCGACCAGGTCCAGCAGTGGACCGCGCAGGGCCGGGTCGCGGACGCCACGGCGGTGCGCCGGATCGCCGACGCGCCGACCGCGGTCTGGTTCGCCGACGCCGATCCCGGTTTCGCCGGCAAGGCCCGTGAGCTGGTCACCGCCGCACAGGCGGCCGGCCGGACGCCGGTTCTGGTCGCCTACTACGTCCCGCAGCGTGACTGCGGCGGTCACTCCGGCGGCGGCGCGCCCGACGCGGCGGCCTACCGGGCGTGGATCGCGCAGCTGGCCGCCGCGATCAGCGGCTCGCCGGCGCTGGTCGTCCTGGAGCCGGACGCGGTCACGCACGTACTGCAGAATTGTCTTTCCCCGGAGGCCACCGAGGAGCGTTATCGGCTGCTCGGGGAGGCGATCCGGGCTCTCAAGGCCGGCCCGTGGGTGCGCGTCTACCTCGACGGGGGCAATCCGGGCTGGGTGAAGGACGTCGACCGGGTCGTCGACTCGCTGCGCCGAGCCGGTGTCGCCGACGCGGACGGGTTCAGCCTCAACGTCGCCAACTTCGAGACCACCAAGGCCAACCTCGATTACGGTACGGCCATCTCCGACCGCCTCGGTGGAAAGCACTTCGTCATCGACACCAGTCGCAACGGCAACGGCCCGGCCCAGACCGAGGGGTCGGGGGACGGCCACTGGTGCAACCCTCCCGGACGCGCCCTCGGCCCGGCGCCCACGACGCAGACCGGCCAGCCCCGGGTCGACGCCTACCTGTGGGTGAAGCGCCCCGGCGAGTCGGACGGCGCCTGCGGCGGCGGCGCACCCGAGGCCGGCCGGTGGTGGCCGGAATACGCCCTGGACTTGGCGACCAATTGAACTCCGGCGCATTTCGGTGCCGCTGTCGTGACCCGGAGGAGCGCCGTCCGGGATAGCCTTGGCGCATATGGCTACTTATCGCAGCACCTCAGTGCTCCTCGCATCGGACGGCACCAGGACCCCGGGCACGGCCGCTCTCTTCGCCGAGCCGGCCCGCAAGAGCGGGATCGTGCCGTGGGCCGGTGACTTCCGGCCTGCCAACAGCGCCGGCAACGGCCCCAAGAACGCGGTCGGCAAGACGTTCACCCTGGAAATGCCCGACGGCAGCACCGGCAAGGTCGTGGTGCAGAGCCTCAAGCGGGGAAAGGGCGGCGTCGTGCTGGCGCTGATGGGCGAGGACGCGCCTCCCTTCTGATGCGGTGATCGCCGCCGGCCACCTCGGCCCGGCGGCTCCGTAGCGGACCGGAGAACCGGCGACGGGCCGGCGACCACAGACCGGCGAGGCGGACGCCTCGCCGGTCACCTTCACGCGCGGGTTGCCGCACGGGCCCGGCGTTCCGGGCCAACCAGCACAACGGACCGCCTCGCCGGTTTCTGGCTTGCGCCGCCCGGCTGGTGCTCACGGTTGCCCGGCAGGTCTGTTGCGACCATCAGTGCCAGCTCGGCTGGCTCGGCTGGTGCTCACGGTTGCCTGACGGGTCTGTTGCGACCACCAGTGCCAGCCGGCGAGAAGGCACCCGCCGACGTCCCTTCTCGGCCGCGGACCATGCGCGGGGAAACGCGGCCGGGGCGGGAAGCACTGCTGTCTGTTCAAGATCTACGGGCGTGGGTGTGTGGCCGGGATGCGGGCTCGGGGTGTCACATCCCGGGCGTGGGTGGTGTCTTGATGGCGTGACGGCCTGCCGGTCGTCGCACGGCATCGACACAGGAGACGACATGGTGCACACGACCCGCATCCCCCCGGCCGAGATCACCGGTGTCAAGGGTGCGCTGCTGAAGCGGATGATCGGGAAGAAGCTGGGCAGGGTGCCGACGGCGGTCGGCGTCTACTGGCACAATCCGCGGGTGCTGTTCGCCAGCTTCGGCATCGGTGGCAAGGTGCAGAAGTGGGACGCCTGCGACGAGGGCCTGAAGTCGTTCGCCCACATGGCGGTCGCCTCGTTGATCGGCTGCTCCTGGTGCCTGGACTTCAACTACTTCGAGAGCCGCAACAAGGGGCTCGACGTGGACAAGGCACGCGAGATCCCGCGGTGGCGGGAGGCGGACGTCTTCACCCCGCTGGAGCGTGACGTGCTGGAGTACGCCGAGGCGATGAGCCAGACCCCGCCGACGGTCACCGACGAACTGGTGGATCGCCTGCACGCCGCGCTGGGACCGGCCGCCCTGGTCGAGCTGACCTCGGTGATCGCGTTCGCGAACATGAGCACGCGCGGCAACGTGGCGCTCGGCATCGAGTCCGACGGGTTCGCCGCCGCGTGCGGGTTGAAGCCGATGGCCGCGCGGCCCGCGGTCGCGTCCGCCGCATGAGCGAGGACGTCTTCGTCGCCCACCGCGGCCTGCTGTTCACCGTCGCCTACGAGATGCTCGGCTCGGTCGCCGACGCCGAGGACGTGGTGCAGGAGACCTGGCTGCGGTGGGCGGGCCTGCCCGGAGCCGAGCGCGACGGCGTCCGCGAGCCACGGGCGTACCTGGTGCGGATCGTCACCCGCCTGTCCCTCAACCGGCTGCGCACGCTCGCGCGCCGCCGCGAGGAGTACGTGGGTGAATGGCTGCCCGAGCCGGTGGCGACCGGCCCGGACGTCGCCGAGGACGTCGAGCTCGCCGAGAACGTGTCGATCGCCGTGCTGGCGGTGCTGGAGACGCTGCTGCCGACGGAACGAGCGGTCTTCGTGCTCCGCGAGGTCTTCGACGTGCCGTACGACGAGATCGCCGAGGCGTTGGACAAGTCGCCGGTGGCGGTCCGCCAGATCGCGGCGCGGGCCCGCAAGCACGTGGCGGCGCGCCGGCCCCGGATGCCGGTGGGCCGTGCCGAGCAGCGGCGGGTGGTCGAGCGGTTCCTCGCCGCATTGACCACCGGCGACGTGCCCGGGCTGCTCGAGGTGCTGGCTCCCGACGTGGTGGTCGTGGGCGACGGCGGTGGCTTGGCCCCGACGATCCCGAAGCCGGTGCGCGGGGCCGCGAAGCTCGTCCCGGTGATGGCCCGCTTCCCGGAGCTCGCGCCCGGCGCCAGGGCTTTCGCCGTCGATCTCAACGGCGGCGCCGGCGCGCGCCTCGACCCCGGGGGCGAGTTCGACACCGCCGTCTCGTTCGTCGTCGAGGACGGCCGGATCACCCGGATCTTCGCGATCCGCAACCCGCACAAGCTGGCGAGACTGGGTGAGGTGGCGCAGCTGCGCCGGTGAGCGGGGTACGGCCCGGTCGCGCGGACCGGGCCGTACGCCGAAGAGGGTCGTCAGGAGACGTGGACCCACTTGGCGGGGGAGGGGACGCCGGCCGTGTCGGTGAGGAAGAGCATGTACCAGCCGGGCGGGATCACCCCGCGTTCCTTCGGGATCTGGACCATCACCCCACCGGCGGTACGGCGGAGCGTCAGCGCCACCGAGCGCTGATCCACATCGGTCGCGTGGGTGACCGCCGCCGGCCGTATCAGGCGGGCCGTCGCGATCCGGGCGGCGTCCGGGGTGGCGTACTGGACGACCGCGCCGCGGGCGACCTCGGCCGGGCCGCCGGCGATCGACGGGCGGGCGCCCTTGAACAGGTACGGCGGGCTGTAGATCTCGATCCGCTGCTCGAAGACGCCGGGGTTCTTCCCGGTCCGGTCGTAGATCGGGTCGCTGCCCATGGTGATCACCCGCCCGTCCGGCAGGAGCAGCGCCTCCGAGTGGTAGTCACGGCCGACCGTGGGCGCGGCCGCGGTCCGGAACACGTTGGCCCGCACGTCGTAGATCTGGGCGGTGAGCAGGTCGCTGCGCTTGCGTCCCTGGTAGGGGCCGCCGCGGTAGCCCTCCGAGCCGCCGCTGGTGAAGACCGTGTCGTCGGGCAGGATGACGGCGTTGAGGTAGCGCGTCGGGTGCGGCAGGTCCGGCCCGGGCTCGTAGACCGGGTGTTTCGCGGCCAGTCCGGCGATCGCGGTCCGGGCCGTGGAGGCGGGGGAGTCGCCGACCGCGCCGCCGCCGAGGATCATCACGCGCTGGTCCTGGGCCGGCGGCAGCAGCACCGACGCGCTGGTCTCGGTCATCGTCGCGTCCCGCAGCCCGGGCACCGGCTGGAAGTCGTTGGTGCGCAGGTTCCACAGGCCGGGGGTGCGGCCGACGGTGGCCGAGCCGTACCCGGCGTTCGACCCGGAGAAGAAGAGCCGCTCGTCGCGGGTGACGAAGAGCGCCGGGTAGGTGGGGAAGGGCCGGGTGAGTTTCGGGGCGGCGACCCAGCGCTTGTCCTTGGCGTAGTAGACCTCGTTGCGCCCGGGCAGCATCCGGCCGAACTGATCGAGCCCGGACACGGCGATGACGTTGCCGCCGGAGAGCGGTGCGAGGGTCGGATACCACCGGTGGTCGGTGAGGTCGCCCGTGCGCACGTAGCGTTCGGTGCGGGGGTCGAACTCGTAGGAGGTGTTGTCGCCGCCGTACTCCTGCTTGTCCCGGCTGATCTTGTCGGCGACACCGTACAGGTTGCGCGCGGCGGCCCCGGTCAGCCCGGCGATCCGGTACTGCGCGGGTTGCGCGATCACCTGGCTGTCCCCGGCGATGAGCGCGTCCACCCAGACCTCGGCCTCACCGGCGTGCACCATGGTCTTCCCGGCGTGCCGCATCTTCATCGCGGCCGGAACGGTGACGTCGACCCTGGTCGCGTACTGCTTGCCGTCCGGCGCAACGAAGATCGTGCCCTTCCTGACCGGGCGTGGCCCGCCGTCCGGCGACTCGTTCTTGATCTTCATGACGCCGGCCGCGAACCTGATGTTCTCCGGCAGCACCTCGTACGACTTGGTGCCCCCGGCGACCAGCAGTTTGCCGTCGGCCAGGAAGGTGTGCCCGCCGCAGAACATGTCGGTCGGCGTGGGGACCAGCGAGTACCTGTCGGTCGCCGGGTCCCACAGGATCGTCTTGAACGTGCCGGCCTCGAAGTTCTGCCGGTTGTTGCCGGAGCCGGCGACGATCAGGACCTTGCCGGTGCTGAGCAGCGCCGCGTGAATCGCGTTGATCGTGAAGGCGTCCGGCACCGCGAGCATCGACCAGTGGCCGTAGGCCTGCTTGTAGGCCGGCCGATCGATCGTGAACCGGTGGTACTCGCCGGCGGCGAAGACCACGATCGGGCGGTTCGCGGCGAGCACCGCCGCGACGGCGGGGACGACGGCCAGGGCGCGGAGCAGGCGCCGGGTCATCGTGGGTTCGGGTCGGGGGATCATGCGTACGTCCTCATCGGCTCTTCGGTTCGTTGTCGGGGGATCACCACGGGCGCCGGCGTCGGACGGCGCCCGAACGCCCAGAGCACGGGCGGCGCGAGGCAGAGAGCGAGGTTGAGCGACGGCCAGAGCCACATCAGGCCCTGGGTGCGGCCGGTGATCACGGCCGTGACCAGCAGGAAGGCGAAGAACGCGGCCCAGGTGAGGTGGGCGCGGAAGGTGGCGATCCGGTCCGGGCTGGCCGAGTCGCCCTTCGGGGTCACCACGAAACCGGCTTGTCTGCGCAGGATCGTCTGCCGGAACGACGCCACGTAGACCGGCGCGCACAGCGTGGAGAGCAGCATGCCGGTCAGCCCGGACGAGCCGGCCTCCTCGTGCGGGCTGACGTTGTGCCGCCGGTTCCACAGGTAGAGCCCGACCTGGAAGAGCGCCGCGTCGACGTAGAGCATCGACCAGACCTGCTGCGGCACCTGCACGCCGCGCAGGCCCAGAACGATGTGACCGAAAGCGGTAGCGGTGCCGAGCAGCCACGCGATCGCGGTCAGCGGGTAGTACGCCATCAGGAGCCCGTAGTGCAGCGATCGCCGTACGCCCAGGCCGGGGATCTTCTTCCAGAAGCCCGTCAGGCACACCTCGTCGGTGCCGCGCGACCAGCGGTGCTGCTGGCTGAACAGGTCGGTCCAGGAGGACGGGCCCTCGCCGACCGCCAGCACGTCCGGCGTGTAGACCGAACTCCAGCGCCGCCCGGTCGCCGGGTTGCGGGTCGCGTGGATCGCCAGGCTGGTCGCCATGTCCTCGGTGATCGAGTCCTGCAGGCCGCCGATGCTGCGCAACGCCGTGATCCGGACCGCGTTGTTCGTGCCGACCAGCATCGGCGAGCCCAACTTGTTGCCGGCCCGTTGCAGCAGCGAGTGGAACAGGTACTGCTGCGACTCGGCCCACCGGGTGACCAGGTTGTCGTAGTTGCCGTAGATCTGCGGCCCGACCACGAACGCCACGTCCGGGTCGCGGAAGTAGCCGAGCAGGCGCTCGCAGAACGACGGCAGCGGCACGTGGTCCGGGTCGACGGAGACGAACACGTCGTACTCGTCGCCGTGCGCGTCGACCCAGGCGTTGTAGTTCCCGTGCTTGGTCCTCGCCTTGAAAGCGCCGCCTCCGGCGTTCCATCTCGGTACGCCCTTCCGGCTGAAATGGTGCGCGCCGACGCGGCGGCACATCTGTTTGACCTGGTCGTCGTCGCCCTCGTCGAGCAGCCAGACGTCCGGGCTCTCGTAGATGCGGCGCGCCGCCCGCAGGGTGCCCTCGACCATCTCGATCGGCTCCTTGCCGGGCACGATCGTGGTGAGGAACGCGACCCGCAGCCGCCGGTCCGGCGGGACCGGCACGGGATCGCGCGCCCGCAGTGTGGCCAGACACAGGGTCACCACGTTGACCAGGCGGAACAACTCGATCAGGGCGATCGCGACGACCATCGTGATGGTCGGGACGGTGAGCCCGCCGGCCAGGTGGGCCGAGGTGAGCAGCCAGCCGAAGAACGTCGCCTCCAGCGTGAACGCGAAACCCGCGATCAGGAGGCTGCGTACCGGGCGGTGGCGGGTCAGGCGCTTGAGCCGGACCCGGTGGTCGCCCTCGGGGGCCGGATCCGGGGACCCGGCGAGGCGGCTGAAGCTGTCGTAGTCGTAGGGCATCGTGCTCCCTGAGCAATGTGGACAGACGGCCCGGTTGCGCGCAGCACGCATTTACGGATTTACAGTGGTGAACCGGATTTTCCGGGCACAGTTGGACACTAGCCAGAGATCACGGGGGCTGGACATCCCCCGTACCCGATCGTGGAAGCCGGGGCGTGCGGCGGGCCGCGGCGCCCGGGTCTTACGGCGCTTCGCATGCGGCCTTCGTCACTGTCGGCGAGGGAGATCCCGGGACGTCCGGTTCCTCACCCCGACGGGGAGGTGTCGCGGGCCGGCGGCGAGGCCCGGATCTGCACCTGACGGAGATCGTTGCGAAACCGTCGAACCGATACGCCCTGTGATCCGTTTGCTTTGACAAGGCGGGCGAGTTCGGTCCGCTCCAGTTCCGACAAGGCGGTGGCGATGCTGATCCTGTTCCTGCTCATCCTGGTCCTGGTCGCCGCCTGCGTGCTCGCAGTGCGGGGGGTTCGTGCCGAGGCGCGGAAAGCCGAGGATCCGCTGCTGGTGCCCGAGGCGTTCTTCTCCCCGCAGAGCCTGGAAGGCGTTCTCTGCACCCAGCTGATGGACGGCGACATCACTCGCCGGCAATACCTGCGATCGATGGAGGGCATCGCCGCGCGCGACGAGGAGCGTCACCCGCTCGTCGTTCCGTGGCACCTCGGCGCCGGGGAAGAGTGACACAGCGCAACGAGACCTCAGGAAGCCCGGCGCCACGTGGCGCCGGGCTTCTTCGTGCCGGGCACCCCGTCACGAGAATCTCCGGCACGGTGTGAAAGCTCCGCCTTCCTGCCGGACATGACGCAGGGTGGAGCTCGTGAACGTGGACGCCCGCCGGAAACGGTTCGAGGCGATCGCCCCGGCGGTGATCGACGCCGTCCGCCGGTACCTGGCCCGGCGCACCGACCCGGCGACCGCCGACGACGTGCTCTCCGAGACGCTGCTGATCTGCTGGCGCCGGCTGGACGAGATGCCCGCCGAGCACCTGCCCTGGGCGTACGGCGTGGCCCGCAACTGCCTCGCCAACGCCGACCGCGGCCGTCGCCGCCAGGCCCGGCTGACCGCCCGCATCGCCACGCTGGACCCGCCGCCCGAGGTCGCGCCGGCCCCAGCCGCGACCGGAACCGATCTGACCGCAGTGCTCGCCGAGATGCGCCCCGAGGACGCCGAGCTGCTGCGCCTGTGGGCCTGGGAAGACCTCACGCCGCCACAGATCGCCCAGGTTCTGGGCGTCTCGGTGAATGCCGCGACGATCCGGCTGCACCGCGCGAAGCTACGGCTGCGAAAGCTGATCGAGGCTGCCGGACATGAGGAGTCGACAGAAGGGAGCCGGCCGTGACCGACGACGATCTGCGCGCCACCCTGCGCCGTGCCGACCCGGCGGCGTCGTTGCCACCGCTGCCTTCCGCCCGCGTCGACCACCTCCTGGAGCAGACCATGGCCACCCCGTTCGCCGACGCCTCCCCCGCCACCGACGGCCGGGCGGCGACCCCGTCGCGATGGCGGCGGCCCGCCCTGCTCGCCGCCGCGGCCGCCGTCGTGCTGGCCGGCGCCGGCATCGGCTGGCTCACCCTGCGCACGCCCTACACGGACTCGCCGTCGACCACGGCCGGTCCCGGGTCGGCCGGCCCGGCGTCGCCCTCGGTCACCCGGCTCACCGGCGCCGGGATCGCGGCCAAGTGTGTCGAGCCGACCGCGCAGGTCCTCGCGTCACGGGCGGACCTGGCGGTCGCCGCGACCGTCCGCGACATTGCCGGAGACACGGTCACCCTGCAGGTGACGCACGTCTACAAGGGCACCGACGCCGACCTGATCGAGGTGCCGCAGGCGCCCGGGGCCTCCGAGGGGCTGATGGGCAGCGGATCCTTCGAGGCGGGCCGGAAGTACCTGGTCGCGGCGTCCGAGGGGAGCATCCTGACCTGCGGTTACAGTGGCGAGGCGGACGCGCCGGGGCTGGCCGGGCTCTACGAGGCGGCGTTCTGACCGGCAGCGGGCCGGTGCCCGGCCTCGGCTCGCGCCTCGATCGGCGTACCCACCGGGCGGGTTAGGGTTCGTACCAGCGGGTAACTTATAGGCATGATCGGCGACACCATCGACCCGGCCCGTCTGCAGGAAGTCCTCGACGGGCGGTGGGCCGGCATCCGGCAAGCGGTCCGCGACGAGCTCGGCAAGGCCGGGTTCGCCGCGGTGCACGGCGAGACCGGCGACGAGGCGCGGGCGCGGATCTCCTCGCTGATCAGGCAGATCCCCACCGACGTCGGCGTGGCGTCGGCGTTCCCGAAGGCCTACGGCGGCTCGGACGACCCGGGCGGCTCGGTGGTCGCCGCCGAGATGCTCGCCTACGCGGACCTGTCCCTGATGGTGAAGGCCGGCGTGCAGTGGGGCCTGTTCGGCGGCGCGGTCGTCGCGCTCGGCACCGAGCGGCACCACGAGCGGTTCCTGCCCGGCATCATCTCGACCGACGTCATGGGCTGTTTCGCGATGACCGAGACCGGTCACGGCTCCGACGTACAGAAGCTCAGGACGACCTGTGTGTACGACCCGGTCACCCGCACGTTCGACCTGCACACGCCACACCAGGCGGCGCGCAAGGACTACATCGGCAACGCGGCCCGCGACGGCCGGATGGCGGTCGTGTTCGCGAAGCTCGTCACCGGTGGCCGCAGCCGGGGCGTGCACGCCTGGCTCGTTCCGATCCGCGACGCCGACGGCAACCCGATGCCGGGCGTGACGCTGAGCGACGCCGGGCACAAGGCCGGGCTGCTCGGCGTCGACAACGGGCGGATCAGTTTCGACCACGTGACCGTGCCGCGCGACATGCTGCTCGACCGGTACGGCCAGGTCGCCGAGGACGGCACGTACACCAGCCCGATCGAGAACGACACCCGCCGCTTCTTCACGATGCTGGGCACGCTGGTCCGCGGGCGGGTGACGGTGGGCGGCGCGGCGTCGGCGGCCACCCGTGCGGCATTGACGATCGCCATCCGGTACGGGGAGAGCCGCCGCCAGTTCGGGGTGCCCGGCGACGACCGCGAGGTGGTCCTCAACGACTACCTCGCCCACCAGCGCAAACTGCTTCCCGCGCTGGCCACGTCGTACGCCTATGTCTTCGCCCAGGAGGAACTGGTCGGCACGCTCGCCGACGTGCAGTCCGGCCCCGGCCCGGTCGACGAGCACCGGCAGCGCGAGCTGGAGTCACGCGCCGCCGGCCTGAAGGCGATGCAGACCTGGCACGCCACGCACACCATCCAGATGTGCCGCGAGGCGTGCGGCGGCGCCGGGTACCTCTCGGAGAACCGGCTGCCCGCGCTGAAGGCCGACACCGACGTGTTCACCACGTTCGAGGGCGACAACACGGTCCTGCTGCAACTGGTCGCGAAGGGCCTGCTCACCGGTTACCGCGACGCTTTCGGATCGCTGGACGGCTGGGGCCGCGCCACGTTCGTCGCCGAGCAGGTCCGCGAGATGGTCCTGGAGCGCACCGCCGCCCGCGGCCTGATCCAGCGCCTGGTCAGCGCGGTGCCCGGCCGCGGCGAGGAGGTCGCGGTCACCGACCGGGGCTGGCACCTCACCATGTTCGAGGACCGCGAGAAGCACGTCCTCGAAGGCGCGATCCGCCGCCTGCGCAACGGCGCCGCGACCAAGAAGGATCGCCCGTTCGAGATCTTCAACGACGTGCAGGACCACGTGCTGAAGACGGCCACCGCCCACATCGAGCGGATCACCCTGGAAGCCTTCGTCGCCGGCATCGAACGTGCCACCGACCCGGCCGTGAAGTCCCTGCTCAACCGGCTCTGCGACCTCTACGCGCTGACCACGATCGAGGCCGACCGCGGCTGGTTCCTGGAACACGGCCGTCTCACCCCGGCCCGGTCCAAGGCCGTCACCGGCGTGATCAACGACCTGCTGCGCGAGCTGCGGCCGCACCTGCCGGTGCTGGTGGACGCGTTCGCGATCCCGGACGAGTGGCTCAACGCCGCCATCCTGCGCGAGGAGCCGGGCCGCCAGGAGGCGATGGCCGAGGAGGACGCCCGCGTCGCCGGCGCCTGACCGCCGTCCTCACCGGCGCGAGGCCCCCGCCATCCTGGGGGAAAAGCGGTGGACCGCCGAGGACCGGTGCCGGGATACTGTGCGGCTGGCCACCGGCCGGCGTCCGGACACGTGCTGACACCCGTGCCGGGCCGGCGCCGGCACGGGGAGCGGCAATGGCGACGAAACGCGGCGGGGACGAGATCCTGCGACGGTTGCACCGGGGACTCGGAGAACGCCGGCCACCCCAGGACGTGGCGGCCGACCTGCTGGAACTCGGCGTGCAGGAGTGGGTCGGCGCGGTCACCGCACGCGACCTGTACCTGATCGTCCGGCGCGCCCGGGCGTACGGGGAGACCTCCTCGATGCCCAAGACCTGGCGCCGCCACGCGGGCCTGGCGCGCGCCTGCCTCGCGGCCGGGACCGCCGTCGCGACCGTCGCCGAGCGGGCCGGACGCGACCTGCCGGAAGCCGCTGATCCCGCCGACCCGGAGTCGCTGCTAGCGTGGCTGACCTGGGCGCTCGACCTGCTCGGCCTGCCGGCGGACGCCCCGGCCGAGCCCCGGCTCACCGTGCCTCGCGCGCCGAAGCGGGTGACCACCGCGTGGGGCACCTATCACGTGCGGCGACGCCCGAACGGCGCCCGCGGCGAGCACGGCGGGCACGCCGACGCGCGCGAGCGGATGACCGCGGCGACCCGCCGCGAGCTGCTGCCCGGGGTGCCGGTCCGCGCCTACCGCCGGGCCGTCCGCGCGGTGCTGCACCTCCAGCAGCGGACCACGGTGCTGGCCGCGGAACGGGACCGGGAGGCCGCGACCGCGTTCGGCAAGTCCCGGCTCGCGCACCTGATCACCGAGGAGGAGTTCCTGGCCTGCCCGCGGACGGCGGCGTTCACGGCGTACTACGTGTCCCGCCTCAACCTGCGCACCCGGTTCACGAACGGCTCGCAGGCCAGGCCGATGGACACCCTGGCCGAGGAGTTGCTCGGGGCCGCGCTGGCCGCACCGACGTGCCGTCCTTGGGTGCTCGCGTCGGTACTGACCCGGTGGGCGGTGCTGGACCGCCTCGACGACGCGCAGTGCGGTGCGCTGCTCGGGCGCTACTACGAGCAGCTCGCGGCGGCCGCGAGGGCGTTGCGGTCGAGCTTCGACGCCAACCGGGACCGGACGCACATGGTGGTGCGGGGCGGGGACGACTCGTACACCTGGAACGTCGCCTCCCGGGCCTTCAACCAGGCACGGACCGGCTGGCTCAACGTGACGCGCGCGCTCGGCTACGACGACCTCGTCGAGCGCTCCTGCCCGGGGAAGGTGCCGGCGCTCGTCGCGTCGGACGTCGCCGCCTGGCACGCCGCCGACGGCGGGGACCAGCATGCCGACGTACGGGTGTGGGCCCTGCTCCCGCTGCCCTGGGAGGTGGTGCTCGGCGACGCGGAGTGCCCGGCGGACCTCGTCCGGGAGAGGTGCCTGCGAGCCGGGGTGGATCCGGAGTCCACGGGGTGGACGCAACCGTACCGGCAGGACGTGAACGAGCTCCCGGCCCCGGCGCCGGACCTGGTGCACGGCGTGGTCGTCGCGTCGCCGCTGCTCGCGACGGTGATGCGCAGGGCCGGCGTCTTCTCGGGCCAGGCCGGTTAAATCGGTTGCGCAGCCATGGGGGATTCGGCAGGCTCGGGCTCGCACGACGGTAGCTCAGAGAGCTGGGGGAGGCTCCAGCCAGGCAGAGCGGGCGGCTCACCGACCTTCCGCCCCGTCCCCGTTTCGACCACGGGTCATCGTGCACAACGGGGGCGGGACCCGATGTTCGGGTCGGGTTCCGTCAACCCGGATTCCTGTCAGAGGTCGTCACTACCATCCGGGCCATGGAGAAGCTGACCTACGTCGTGGGTGACGCCACCGATCCGCCCGGCCCCGGCCCGCGGATCATCGCGCACGTCTGCAACGACATCGGCGCCTGGGGCCGCGGCTTCGTCCACGCCGTCTCCCGGCGCTGGCCGGCCCCGGAGCGCGAGTTCCGTCGCTGGTCCCGAGCCGATTCGTTCCGGCTGGGGGCGGTGCAGCTCGTCCCGGTCGAGGCGGAGCTCTGGGTGGCGAACATGGTGGGCCAGCACGGCATCATGACCGGGCACGGGCTGAAGACCGGCGCCGGTCACGAGCCCGATGCCGGTCCGCCCGTGCGGTACGAGGCGATCCGCGAGTGCCTGGGCACGCTGGCCGGGCACGCGCGGGAGCTCGGCGCCTCGGTTCACATGCCACGGATCGGCTGCGGCCTCGCCGGCGGGGAGTGGCCGAGGGTCGAGCCGCTGATCATGGAGACGCTGGGGGACATTCCGGTGGTCGTCTACGACTGGACCGGCTCCCTGCCGGCCCGCCGCGCCGCCGTCGATCTCACCGCGGGCTGACACGCGCAGAAGCTCGTTGCTGCGCGGCCGGCAGGCGCAGAAGCTTGTCGCCAAGCGGCTGACATGCGCAGAAGCTCGTTGCCAAGCGGCTGACATGCGCAGGAGCTCGTTGCCAAGCGGCTGACATGCGCAGAAGCTCGTTGCCGAGGGGCTGGCAACGAGCTTTCCGGTCGGCTGACGACGGCATTCGTCAGCAGTTGAGAGGCAGGTAAGAGCCGGTCCACTGGCACAGGCCGAACGGGTCCTTGGAGTTGCTGCCGGGCTTCGGCGTGGTCGATCCGCTGCTGCTGGGCTGGCCGGAGTCCGACGGCCCACTGGACGGCCTGATCGTGTAGACCTTGGCGGGGTTGCCACCGGAGTCGAAGCCGGAGATCTTCTGGCATTTGCCGCCCGCGATGTCGCCGTTGTCGACCAGGTTCTGCTTGGCCGACAGACAGTCGCTGAGCGTGTCGTACGTCGAGTCGAGCGGGTCCTCGGCGGGTGCGCCGATGACCTCGGTCGTCCGGCTGTTCCCGGGTGACGCCTGGGCGGGCGAGCCGGTGAAGAGCACTCCGGTCAGGCCGATGCCGGCCAGGGCGATGACGGGTAGTCGTTTCACGGTGAACCTCCTGGTGATGGGATCCTGTGTCGTGCGGTCGTGCAGTGGCGTGCGGGCCCGCAGGTCGCTTTCTCGTCGGCTCCCGCTCGGCGTCTCATCGGCACGCCGGATCACCGCCGGCGACGGCGGTCATGGATCCGGGTGCGGGGACGGGCTCCCGGCGATGCCGCATCGACGGTTGATCGTCGGCGAGCTCGCCAGGTCTGATTCCGGGCCTCGACGGCGGGCCCGGACAGGGCGGGCGATGGCGAACCCGCCCTATCGCACTGATCCGGCGGAGCCATCTGCTCACTGACGACTTCACCATTCGCGTGGCCTCGGGATCGCCGAATGCCGCGCACTAGGCCGTTCGATGAAGATTTATGTACTTATGACAGGATTTGAAGATTTTTGACGTGGATCTCTGCCCAGGTAGGCGGTTTCAGCGGAGAGGAGGGTGGTCCTTCGTCAGTTGGGCCCTGGCGAGACGTCCGGCCGGGTAAGGGGGACGGTCCGTTGGTGACGACCGTGGCTGGCGGCCCTGACGCCGGCGGTACATGGACGGCACGGGTCAGGTCTGCAACCTGTCAGGGACATAGCGGGCGTCGAGGGGCTCGTCCTGGGCGGCGAGCGCGGTGAACGCGGCCCATGGCATCCGCTCGACCGGCTCGGCTGTTCTGGTTTCAGCGTTCCGGGCATCAGCGTTCCGCGGCTCAGCGCTCCGGGTCTCAGCGTTCTGGGCCTCAGCGTTCCGGGTTTCGGCGCTCCCGGTCTCGGCGATCGCGCGATAGGTGACCGACGCCGCGCGCATGGCGGCGAGCAGCGCAGCGACCGGATGCAGGACCAGTCGTACCCCGACTCGTGCCAGGTCAGCGTCGGTCCAGGCGGGCAGTTGGGCAGCGGCTTCGCTGCGGCTGACGACGAGAGGTACGCCGGGGAGCGCGCGACTGATCGCGGCCAGCTCCCCGATGTCCCGCACCCCTTCGGGGAAGACCGCGTCGGCGCCCGCCTCCGCGTACGCGACGCAGCGGGCGATCGTGTCGGCGAGACCGTTCACGGCGTACGCGTCGGTCCGCGCGACGATCGCCAAGTCCGGGACCTGATCGGCCAGCGCCCGGACAGTGGCGGCCGCCAGACCGGTTCCGATCACCTCCCGGCCGGCCGGTGGCCCGCCGCGTCCCGGGTTCACCCGGTCGTCGAGGTGCAGCCCGGAGATCCCGGCGCGGCTGTATGCGAGCCCGGTCCACACGGCGTGCCGGGGCGCGCCGTAACCGGTGTCCGCGTCGGCCAGCAGCGGCGTGCCCCGCAGCGCGGGAACGAGCGTGGCCGCCCGGTCGGCGATCTGCGTCGCCTGCACGAAACCCAGATCGGAACGGCCCAGCATGGTCGCCGAGACGGCCACGGCGGAGAGGTGCACAGCCCGGTTACCCGCGGCGACCGCGAGCGCCGCGGTCGCCGGGTCGTAGATGCCGGGCACGTGGGTGACCTGGCCGGAGGCGAGGAGCGCGCGGAGCGCGGAAGCGGTCATGAGCGATTCTGCAACGCGAATCCGTTTTCACCACCGACCACACGCGGGCCGGTGCAGACCAACGTTCCCCGGCGGGTGGTGTTCATGGCGGCCGAGCCGGCTCTCACCGTGGCGATCCGCGACGGATAACCACCGTGGTGACTAGCCACGAGCCGGCGCCGATGATCACGGCGTACGCGGGGAGCTGATCTTGATCTTGGGGTTGCGGGAGATCAACGGGGCGATAGGCTCACGCGATGTTCGACGAGGCGGTTGTGGTGGGGGTCACGGCGTTCTGTGAGGGCGCGCAGGCGCCGTCGGGCGACGAGGTCAAGGCGCGGCTGCTCAGTGGCGGTGTCGAGCCGTGGCTCGCGGAGCGGTTGACCTACTTCCTGCCGCTCGCGTTCGGGCGCCGGGTGCTCGGCGGCGTGCAGGTCGACGAGACGTTCCTGGACGGTGAGACCCGCCGGCGCCTCGACCGCGACCCGGTGTTCCGGGCCGCCGTGGCGCGCGCCGCGATCGCCGGCGAGGCGGAGATCGCGCGGATCGCCGGGTACAGCAGCGAGGTCGCGGTCGTCAGCCAGGCCCTGCAGGGCGGCGCCGAGCAGGGCAAGCTGCGGCTCGGGCCGGTGTCGCTGGACAACGGGCTGCCGCCGATCGGGAACGGCAGCGGTGGTGTGCCGTCGCCCGCGTCCGTTTTCGCCCACTGGATGGCGGCCTACGGCGTCCCGATCGGCGAGGACCTGAAGCTCGGTGACGCCGAGTTCCGGGCGACCCTGGCGGCGCCTCCGCGGCCGACTCCGGAGCTCGTGGTGGCGCAGGTGAACTTCGCGGTGAACCATCCGGCGCTGGCCCGGCCGTGGATGGTGGAGAGTTGCGTCGGGGTCGCGCCGACGTGGAAAGAGGCGATCTTCCTGACCCTGGCGATGTTCGAGCGGGCCGTGGCGTACCCGATGATCGCGGCGCTGATCGACCGGAAGGCGGCCGCCGAGCACGTCGCGGTCGAGCGCTATCGGCACCCGGCGGGCGAGTTCGAGCTGCTCCTGGGCGCGCAGGTGGACCTGTTCGCGACCGAGCCGGTGCCGTCGGCGGAACCGCTCTTCGACCAGCTGCTGGTGGCGCTCCAGGACGTGCCGCTGAGCCGGGCGGTGCACGCGCTGCGATTCTTCACGGCGTACCAGGACGGCCGGATGCTGACGAACGAGGTCTTCCTGGACGGTGAGCCCTGGGAGGCCGGCATGACGGTCGCCGCGGCGGCACCGGCGCCGCTGGCCACCGGCCCGGTCGGTGTCCGCGTGTTCGCCTTCCTGGTCCCGGCCGGGTGAACGGTAGTTTCGGGGGATGGCTGACGATCTGCTCGCCGATTTCGTGCGCGCCGACCAGGAGAAGAGTCTCGGCTGCTACGGCATCCACGTGCACCGGGAGGGCGGCACGCCGCTGAGTCACCGGTTCCGCTCCGACGACCGGGTCAACCTCTACTCGGTGGCGAAGACCTTCACCGCGGTCGCGGCCGGGATGGCTGTCGCCGAGGGCCGGTTCGACCTCGACGATCATTTCCTGGACCACTTCCCGGAGCTGCGCGGCATCGCGGCGGACGGCTTCGAGCGCGTCACGCTGCGGCACCTGATCACGATGACCAGCGGCTCCACCCACAAGTGGCACGCGAACGAGCGGATCGACGCGGCCGACCTGCTGCACGAGTTCGTCGCGGCGCCGCTCGACGCCGAGCCCGGCGCCCGTTTCCAGTACACCGGCTCCGGGCCGTACGCGATCGGCCGCCTCCTCGCCCGGACCACCGGCGCCGACGTCAAGGCGTACCTGGAACCCCGCCTGTTCAAGCCGCTCGACCTGCACAATCCGGCCTGGCACACGTGTCCGCTCGGGTTCCCGTTCGCGGAGAGCGACCTGTTCCTGCGCACCGAGGAGCTGTCCCGTTTCGCCCAGTTGCTGCTCCAGGAGGGCACGTGGCAGGGGCGGCAGATCATTGCTCCGGCGTACGTGCGGAGCCTGCCCGCCGATCCGGTCGACACGTCATCGCTGTCGGAGTACGGGCCGGGGTTCACGAACGGCTACGGCCTCGGGGTCTGGCTCAGCGGGGACGGGACGTACCGGATGGACGGCGCCTACGGCCAGTACGCGATCGTCGACCCGGCCCGCCGCGCCACGGTCACCGTCACCGCCCACAGCACCGACGACGTCGCCCTGCTCGACGCCATCGACACCCTCGTCCTCCAGCGACTGTGAACCCCGCCCGGCCGTAGCCCGCTCCGAGCGGCATCGAGGCGTCGGTGGGCGGGTTCCGCTCCGAGCAGCGGCGCGAGGCTGCGGCCTGCTCCGGGCCGCGGCGCGGCCAGCGGTCCGGGCTGGTTCTCATGGGCGTTATGAGGGACGAATAACGCCCATGAGAACCAGCCGAGGCCCGGCGGCCGCGGCTGGGCCGGGAGGGAAGACGGCCTTGCGCGAGGTCCGCGGCGGGAACTCACGCCGGGCGTGCGGCGTGGGTGGGGCGGCGGGGCCGGCGGCGTGGGGCTGCTGGGTCGCGAGGCTGGGCGGCCGCTTCGGCGGGCGGCTCAGGGCGTACCCGGATCGGGGGTTGTGGTGTGGGATTCCCAGGTGGCGTACATGGTGGCGTAACGACCGCCGCGCGCGACCAGGTCGTCGTGGTGGCCGGATTCGAGGATGCCGCCGTTGTCGACGACGATGACGCGGTCGGCTCGGCGGGCGGTCGACAGGCGGTGCGCCACGAGGATCGCGGTGCGTCCTTCGAGCAGGCGCTGGACGGCGGCCTCGACCCGCAGTTCGGAGCGCAGGTCCAGGCTGGACGTGGCCTCGTCGAGGACGACCACCCGGGGCGCCGCCACGAAGACGCGGGCCAGGGCGATCAGCTGGCGTTCGCCGGAGGAGACCGATTGGCCGCGTTCGTGCAGGATGGTGTCGAGGCCGTCGGGGGAGCGGTCGACCAGGTCGCGCAGGCCGACGGCGTCGACAGCGGCGGAAACCTCGTCGTCGGAGGCGTCCGGGCGGGCGAACGCGATGTTGTCCCGCAGCGTCCCGGCGAACAGGAACGGCTCCTGCGGCACCACGCCGACCTGCCGGTGCAGTGAGTCCAGCGTGACATCGCGCAGGTCGTGGCCGTCGATGAGCACCGCGCCACGGTCCGGGTCGTAGAGGCGGGCGACCAGCTTGGCCAGCGTCGACTTCCCGGCGCCGGTCGGGCCGACGCACGCGATCGTCTCGCCCGGGGCGATGCGCAGGGTCACGTCGCGGAGCACGGGGCGCTCGGGGTCGTACCCGAAGGAGACGTTCCGCAGCTCGATCCCGCCGCTGGCCGGTGGCAGGGCAAGAGCGTCGATCCGCTCCGGTACGGACGGTGCCGTCCCGAGCAGCCCGCGCAGCTTGCCGAGCGCGGCCCGGGCCTGCTGATAGTTGGTGTAGAGCTGCACGAGCTGCTGGACCGGCTGGAAGAACGCGTTGATGTAGAGCACGAACGCGGTCAGCTCGCCGATGGTCAGCTCGCCGCGCAGCACCATGCGCCCGCCGATGAGCAGCAGCGCGGCCAGCCCGAGAAGGCCGATCACCGAGCTGCCCGGGCCGTAGACGGCGCTGATCCGCCCGGTGTGGTCGTTGGCGTCGCGGTAGGCGCCGACCACCTCGCGATGCTCGGCGACACTGCGCTGCTGCTGGTTGTGGGCGGTGATCACGCGTACGCCGTAAAGGCTCTCGGAGAGGTGCGAGAAGAGTCCCGCGATGGCGTCGCGCTGCCGCTCGTACCCCTGGTCGGCAGCTTTCCTGAACCAGATCGACAGCGCCGCGAGGGGCGGCACGACCAGCAGCAACGTGATCGCGGCCAGCTCCGCGTCGTAGTGCACGAGCACCACTGTCACCACGATCATGGTGAGCCCCTGGATCAGGAACTGCGCGAAACCGTCCTGCAGCAGCTGCTGGATCGCCTCGACGTCGGAGGTCATCCGGGTCATCGTGACCCCGGCCTTCTCCCTGGTGTAGAAGTCCAGGCTGAGCCGCTGCAGGTGCTTGAAGACACGGACCCGCAGGTCACGGGTGACGTAGGCGGCGAGCCGCCCGCTCTGCCGGATCCGCACCCCGGACGCGAACGCGGTCAGCCCGACCGCCGCCAGGAACGCGACAGCGGACAGGACCAGCACCGGCACGTCGCGCGCCACGATGCCGTGGTCGATGCCGATCTGCACGAGCAGCGGCCCGGCCTGCAGCAGCAGGGCCTCGGCCAGGACGGCGACCGCGGCGGTGACCAGCACCGCGGGGCGGTTGGCCAGCAGCGTCCCGAGCGTGAGCCGCCGGTTGTCGGGCTGCTGGTGGAACGTCTCCCTCGGCGGGTCGAGGGGTGGCTCGGACGACTCCAGGCGGGCCACCCCGGCGGCCAGCTCGGCCGGGATCCCGGCGAACGGGGCGCCGCCCGGCCGATCCCGGCGGGCGCCGCTCATCCCGCCGGGCATCGCGCCGCCGGGCCCGCCGAACCCGCCGCCGAACATGCTCATGCCACGGCCTCCTGCTCCTCGCTGGACGCGGCCAGGACCCGCGCGTACCGCGGCTCGGTGGCCAGCAGCGACGCGTGGGTGCCGTCGGCGGCCACGCGACCGTTCTCGATCAGGATCACGCGGTCGGCGAGGCCGATCGTGGCGAGCCGGTGCGCCACCATGATCGTGGTGCGGCCGGCCATCAGCGCGCGCAGCGACTCGTGGATCTCGTGCTCGACGCGGACGTCGACGGCGCTGGTCGCGTCGTCGAGGATCAGCACCGGCGGGTTGACCAGCAACGCCCGCGCGATCGCGACCCGCTGCCGCTGACCGCCGGAGAGCGTGTAGCCGCGCTCGCCGACCACCGTGTCGTACCCCTCCGGAAGGTCTCTGATGAAGGCGTCCGCGCCGGCCGCCGTCGCCGCCGCGACGACCTGCTCGCGGGTCGCGGCGGGCCGGCCGAAGGCGATGTTGTCGTGCAGCGAGACGGAGAAGAGGAACGGCTCGTCGGGGACGATGCCGACCCGGTCGCGCAGCGTCTCGAGGGGATAGTCGCGCACGTCGGTGCCGTCGAGCAGCACCTGCCCGCCGGTGACGTCGTAGAAGCGGGCGGCCAGGCGGCCGACGGTCGACTTGCCGCTGCCGGTCGCGCCGACCAGGGCGACCGTTTCGCCGGGACGGATGTGCAGGTCGAGGCCGGTCAGGGCGGCGGTGCCGTCGGGGTAGGCGAAGGTGACCTCCCGGAACCGCAGGTCACCGCGCGCTGGCGGGACCTCCAGCGACGGCGGGTCGACGATCTCCGCCGGGGTGTCGAGAATGTCGTAGATGCGCTGCGACGACGCCGCGGCCCGCTGGCCCATCATGATGATCATGCCGAGCATCCGGAACGGCGGTTGCAACATCAGCACGTACGAGTTGAAGGCCACCACCGTCCCCACCGTCGCGTGCCCGTGCAGCACCATCAGCCCGCCCACGAGCAGCACCAGCGCCAGCCCGAGCCGCGGCAGGTTGTCCATCACCGGGGTCCACCGGCTGCGCAGCCGCGCGTCCGTCGTGTAGGCCCAGCGCACCCGGTCGGCGGCGCTCGCGAGGGTGTCGACCTGGCGCTGTTCCGCGGCGAACGCCTTGACGATGCGTACCCCCTGGATGTTCTCGTCGACCACGGTGGCGACACCGGCCAGGCGCGACTGGATCAGCCAGGAGACCGGGAAGATCGCCTTGCGCATGCGGACGCCGAGCACCGCGACCGCCGGCATGGTCAGCATCGCCACCACGGCCAGGAGCGGGTTGATCGAGAGCATCAGGACGAACGCGATCACCGCGATCATGCACTGGACCAGGATCGACGGGCCGAACGTGAGGTACATCTGCACGGCGCGGATGTCGGAGGTGGCGCGCGACATCAGTTCACCGGACTGGACGCGGTCGTAGAAGCCGTAGGACATCCGCATGAGGTGGCTGAACACGATGCTGCGCAGGTCGTACTCCAGCTCGTACGCCGTACGCAGTAGATAGAGCCTGGCCAGGTAGTTGATGACGCCCTGGGTGAGCGCCAGACCGGCGATCAGCCACACATAGCGCGTGAGCCCGGCGGTGTGCGTGACGAGGGCGCGATCGATGCCGACCCGGACGAGATTCGGGATCTGCACCTGCACGATCAGCCCGATGAAGGAGAGCGCGAGCGACGTGATCAGCAGCGCCCGGTGGGCCTTGAGCAGCGGCCAGGCGCGCCGCAGCCAGCTCTTCGACTTGTCGGGGTGGATGCCGGCCCGCGGGGCGCGGCGTGGGACGTGGGACAAGCGGCGCTCCTTACCTAGGTGCTTAGCTTAGCTAACGACCTTGGGGGAGCGAAACCGCACTGCGAAGCACCGCCTCAGGCGGTGACCGAGATGTGCCGATCGTGAGGGCATGCTGCGCCGACTCGTTGCGCTCGCCGCCTCCATCGCGCTGACCGCCGCCGTGATGCCGGCGCCCGCGGCCGCGGCGACCGTCGCCTGCCGGCCCGGCACCGGAAGCCCGCGCTGCACGGTGTGGACCGGCAAGGTCGACTGGGTGCCGGACGGGGACACGCTGATGGTCCGCGTAGGCCGGGCCGCCGCCCGGTCCGTCCGGCTGATCGGCGTGCAGGCCATGGAACAGCACCGATACTCGCCGAACCCGGCACGGCGCCGCGGTGAATGCCACGCGCTGGAGGCCACCGCCCGGGTGGAGCAGCTGGTCAAGGCCGCGAACGGCGTGGTACGGCTGACCGCGCAACACGCGAGCAGCAGCAGTCGCGGACGGCCGCTGCGGTCGATCGCCGTGCGGATCGGCGGGCGATGGGTGGACCTCGGCTCCGACCTGGTGCAACGAGGGCATGCGCTGGCGCTGGCGTTCCCCGGGGAGGGCGCGTGGGACCAGGCCTACGCGCGGGCGGCGGCGGAAGCGGCGCCGCGGCGGAAAGGCCTGTGGGACGACGACGCCTGCGGGACCGGGCCGGCGTCCGGCGCGAAGCTGACCGTGTGGGCCAACCCCGACGCGGCCGGCGGCGACCTCGACGACGAGTGGGTGCGGGTCGGGAACACCGGACCCCGTGCCGTGGACCTGAGCGGGTGGTGGGTACGGGACTCGGGGCTGCGGCGGTACACGTTCGCGCGGGGAACGGTCGTGCCGGCGGGCGGGCGGATCTACGTGCACGTCGGCAGGGGGCGGGACAGCGCGACCCACAAGCACTGGGGGCTGGACGCGCAGATCCTCACCAACACCGACCCGGCGCACCCCGGGGCGGGCGACGGCGCGTACCTCTTCGATCCGCAAGGTGACCTGCGGCGATCGTTCGTCTACCCGTGCCTGGTGCGGTGCGGGAGCCCGCTCACCGGCACGGTCGAACTGAAGGTCAAGTACGGCGGGATCGAGAAGGTCACCCTGACCGGCATCGGCGGATCACCGGTGAACCTGCAGGGACACGTCATGGTCGGCGGACGGTATCGGCATCGCTTCGACGAGCCGACGATCCTGCGGCCCGGTGAGACGATCGACGTGCCGCTGGCCGGTGGGCGGGCGGTGCTCGACGACGCCGGTGGTGAGGTGCGGCTGGTGACCGCCGACATGTGGACCGTGGCGTGCCGGTGGTGGGGCACCGGCACCTGCTGACCGGCCGGTCTCCCCTCGGCGGGCCCGGCAGCGGTTATGCGGAGCCGGGCTCTGGTCACGCGCGGGCCTGTCTCTGGTTACGCGGGGCCGGGCTCGCCGTTGCGCCAGTGACGGCGGCACAGCACCCGGTAGGACACCGCGGACGTCTCCGACGTGTCGCCGACCGCGACCTGCTCACCGGCCCGCGCCACCTGGCCGTCGACGATCCGCGCGTTCTGCCGGCCGGGACGACCGCACCAGCAGGTCACCTCCACCTGCAACGGCGTGATCACGTCGGCCAGCTCGACCAGGCGCTGCGCGCCCGGGAACAGCCGGGACAGGAAGTCAGTCGTGATGGCGTAGCAGTCGATGTCGACGGCCAGCTCGTCCGCGGCCCAGGCCAGCTGCTCCACCTGCTCCGGAGTGAGGAACTGTGCCTCGTCGGCGATCACGAAACCCCCGGTCGGCACCCGGTCGACGACCAGGGCGGCCAGATCCATCCCCGTGGTGACCTCGATCGCGTCGGCGGTCACCCCGAGCCGTGACGACATGATTCCCTCGCCGGCCCTGTCCTGGCTGGTCAGTAACACGCCGGGGCGGCCGGCCTGGCGGCGGTTGAACGCATTCTGCAGAGCGAGAGTGCTCTTGCCCGAGCCCATCCGGCCGGTGAACAGGGTGAGGGTCCCGAAGACCGGGGCCAGTGCCGGCTGCCGTAGGGCCATCACGGTCGCGGCGGAGACCGGTATCAATCGGGGCCTTCTCTCTTCGGCAGCGCTGGCGCCCACTGATCCGGGTTTCCCGGCCGGGGCCGGTACACGCTACCTAATGATCGAACGCCAGGTTACCGCCGGTCGACGGTCAGGTTCGAGACACCCGACGCGAGATCGATGCCGGATCGGTCGGCCGCGGTGCTCCATCCGGAGAGCGCGAACCCCGTTCTACCAGCAATTCCCGATCCACGTACGCCGTCGAAGGTCATGGAGCCGGTGCCGCCGGCGCCCCCACGGTGAGCTGAACCTTAGGGTGACCGTCAGTGATCGGAACGATGCTATGTGCGCCAGGCGGGGCAAGTGGCCGGCGCAGGTGCCGCTTTCCTGCGCCGGCCGACCGCCTGGTCCGCGTGATCACTCCCGGACGCTGAGCGGCTCCCGCTCCGGCGTGGCGGTTGCCGGCTGCTTCTCGGCCGGGGCGGCGTTGTCGAGCAGCTCCTTCTTGTGGGCCGTGACCGCCTCGGCGCGCTCCCTCTCGAAGGGGTCGCCATAGGCTCGGATCGCCCGGCGAGCGAACGCCTGCTGCTGCGTGGCCACCCGCTCGGACCGCCCGCGGCCGATGAAGCTGACCGCCCAGTGCAGCACCGCCGTCACCCGGTTCTTGAAGCCGACCAGGTAGAACAGGTGCACAGCGACCCACACCACCCAGGCCAGGAAGCCGGACAGGTGCACCTTGCCGATGCTGGCCACCGCGGAGAACCGGGAGATCGTCGCGAGGCTGCCCTTGTCGAAGTACTTGAAGGGCTGCCCGGTCTCCTTCCCGCTGAGCCGCCGCTTGATCTGGTCGGCGGCGTGCCGGCCGCTCTGGATGGCGACCTGCGCCACCCCGGGCAACGGCTTGCCGTCCTCACCGGCCAGGTTCATCATGTCGCCGAGCACGAAGATCTCGGGGTGCCCGGGCAGCGTGGTGTCCTTCTCCACGAACACCCGGCCGGCCCGGTCGGTCTTCGCTCCGGCGGCCTCGGCCAGCTTGCGGGCCAGCGGCGGAGCGGCGACACCGGCCGCCCAGACCTTGGTGATCGACGGGATGGTGTGCCGGCCGTTCGCGTCCTCGACCTCGATGCCGGTCGAGTCGACCCCGACGACCTTGGTGTTCAGCTTGACCTCGACACCCAGTTTCTCCAGCTGGCGCTGGGCGCCGGCGGAGAGGTGGTCGCCGAACGTGTTGAGCACCGCCCCGATCGCGTCGACCAGGATGATCCGCGCCTTGCGGGGGTCGATGTGCTTGTACTGCCCCGGCAGGGTGCGGTGGGCCAGCTCGGCGATCTGGCCGGCCAGCTCGGTGCCGGTCGGGCCGGCGCCGACGACGACGAAGGTCAGCCACCGCTGGATCGTCTCCGGGTCGGTGTGCAGATCGGCGACCTCGAACGCGCCGAAGATCCGGGCACGCAGCTCGAGCGCGTCATCGATGCTCTTCATGCCGGGCGCGTGATCGGCGAACTGGTCATTGCCGAAGTACGACTGGGAGGCGCCCGCCGCCACGATGAGCGTGTCGTACTCCACGGTGTAGTCGATGCCCGGGCCGGAGACGGCGACGACCTTCTTCTCGATGTCGATGTCCGACACCCAGCCGAGCCGGACGTCGACGTTGTCCTGGTTCTTCAGCACCTCGCGGATCGGCGGAGCGATCTCACCCTCGGACAGGATGCCGGTCGCCACCTGGTAGAGCAGCGGCTGGAAGAGGTGGTACGCCGTACCGTTGATGAGGGTGATGTCCACCGGAGCCTTGCGCAGTGCCTTGATCGCGAAGAGTCCACCGAAACCGGCCCCCACCACGACCACGCGTTGGCGGCGACTTGCTTGAGTCATTGCCTGCTCCCGTCCCAGTCTGTCCGCTTAGTACAGCGCACCTCGGCATACCCGTATGCCGTGAAAATGACCACTCACGTGCGGATTCTCACCAGGGGCCCCGAACAACACCGTGCGCTTCCGACGCTGAGCACCCGCTGAGCCGCCCCGCCCAGGCGAGCATCGACGCTGGTGACGACGCCGCGCGGGCCGCGGAGGCAGCCGAGTGCACAACGATCCGAGGCGCGACCCGGTGTCACCGCCGTGGCGGGTCGGGAGTGCGGCGGGCCTGCGAGTCGAGTCGATGTGCAGGACTGTTCCACGCCACCTGCCGACTGATACGTTTCACAGAGTGACCCACGTCTGCTTCACGCTCCAGGTCGACCCTGCCAAGCTGGACGCCTACCGCGAGGCGCACGCCGCCGTCTGGCCGGACATGCTGCGGGCGCTGCACGAGACCGGCTGGCGGAACTACCGGCTGTTCCTGCGCCCGGACGGCCTGCTGGTCGGCACTCTGGAGACCGACGACTTCGCGGCCACGCAGGAGGCGATGGCCCGCACCGAGGTCAACGGCCGCTGGCAGGCCGCGATGGCCGGCTTCTTCCCCGCCCTCGGTGAGCTGCGCCCCGACGAGGGCATGCTGGTCCTCGACCAGGTCTTCCACCTCGAGGAACAACTGGCCCATCTCGCCTGATTCGCGGCCTCGGGTGGGCGACGTCGAGGGGCGGTCATGCCAGCAGGTGGCACCAGGAATCGGTGAGCGACCGGAGGGTGGTGTCGCGGTCGAGTGTCCAGCCGTTCCGTAACCACCGCCGGGCCACGAACTCGAACTGGCCGAACGCCAGCACGCAGCGGACGTTCCGGCTCGCCGTGTCGAATCGGCCGGCCCGGTCCAGTCCTTCCTGCATGGCGCCGGTGGTCGCCGTGAACCAGGTTTCCAGCGCCGCGGCGATCTCCGGCTCGATGGCCGCGGCCTGGTATGCCGCGACCAGGTAGGAGCGGATGGACGTCCACTGGTCGAACTTCCGGTCGATCCACTGCTCGATCAGCGCCCGGTCGCCGCGTTCGACCACCTCGGCCAGCGGCGGGTCGTCGGCGCCGGTGAGAATGTCGGCGACGTCCGTGATCAGGGCCTGCATCAGCTGCGATTTCGACGCGAAGTGCAGGTAGAACGTGGTGCGGGTGGTGCCGGCCGCGGCCGCGATCTCGTCGATCGTGGTGGAGGCGTACCCCTTGTCGTGGAAGAGCGTCAGCCCGTGATCCAGAAGCAGCCGCCTGGTCATCAGCTTCTGGGTTGCCCGCAGGTTCGCCACGGCAGCCACCCTATCGGCCGTGATCATGCGTACCGCGTCGAGCCGTTGTCCACAGGGTCCGGAATCTGATCGATCCATGTAACAAGAGCGATGTAGGTTACGGTCGCCTGGTTTCGAACGGAGGAGGAGACGTGACGACGTCCGTGGAACGGCCACAGCCGGCCGAGGCGACGCCGGCCGTCGCCGCGTTCACCGCGCGCGAGCGGTGGGTGCTGTTGGTGGCGAGCGCCTGGCTGGTGATCGGCCTGCAGCTCGACGCGTATGCGCATGCGACCACGCCCGAGCTGGAGACCTTCTGGACACCGTGGCACGGGGTGCTCTACTCGGGCATCGCGGCGTCCGGCTTCACCCTGCTCTGGATCATGCGATCGCGGCTTCCGGCGATCCCGACGTACCGGACCCTGATCGCCCTGCCCAACGCCCTGCGGATCCCGCTGCTCGGCATGGCGTCGCTGCTGGTCGGCGGGGGTATGGACACGCTCTGGCACAACATCTTCGGGATCGAGAAGAACCTGGAGATCTTCGTCAGCCCGAGCCACGAGCTGATCATCCTGGGCATGGTGCTGGTCGCGATGGGCCCGGCGCTGATGACCGCCACCGTGCCCGGCCGCAAGCTGAGCGCGGGCGGGGCGTGGCTGGTCGGCATCTCCGCGCTCTTCGCCGTGCTGCCGCTGCACATCTACTCGCTGCACGCCAGCGCGCTGGGCTTCCGCCACCTCGGTTCCGGCGTCGACGTGCCGAATGTGTTCTCCACCGACGGTCAGCTCGTCCACGGGTACCTGTTCAGCACGGTTCTGCTGCTCGTCCCGATCCTGATGATCGGCCGCCGCTGGCCGCTGCCGATCGGCCTGCCGACCGCTCTGGTCTCCGTTCCCGCGCTGCTCATGCACCTGATGTTCGACTCCGAGGGGCCGTGGTGGCCGCAGCTCACCGTGGCGATCGCCGCGCCGGTCGTCGAGCTCGTGCTGCGCCTGGGGAACCGTCTGATGACGTGGCCGGTCACCGGCCGCTGGGTCACGCTCGGCCTGATCGCGCCGCCGGCCGTCTGGGGCGCGGTGCTGCTCGTCGGTCAGCTCCAGACCGGGTCCGTCGGGTGGAACATCCACATGGTCAGCGGCCTGCTGACCCTCACCGCGCTGACCGGCGCGGGGACGGTGCTGGTGACCCGCAGCATCCAGTTCCTGCAGTCCGAATGAGACGGTGGCACGTGGTCCGGCGGCTGGCGACGTTGGCGCTGGTCGCCGGGGCGATCGTGCTCGGTTCCGGCGCTCCGGCGTCGGCGCACGCCGGTGGGCTCGTCGCGACCGACGCGCGCAGCAGGGTAACGGCGATCACACCGGAGATCCCGGGCCTCACCGTGATCGCGATCGAGGACGGCGCGAAGCTGCGCCTCACAAACCGGACGGGCCGCCCGGTCACGATCAGCGGCATCAACCGGACAGTTGCCCCCGGCGAGACGCTGACCTGGGCAGATTCAAGGTCGACACCCGAGAACAAGGAGATCGATTCCGGGCGTACGGCGGAGTGGGAGCTCTCGCTCGACGCCGGCGGCACCGCCGTCACCGTCAGCGGCGTGCTCACCGGCGAGCGCCCGCCGGAGCCGTTGCCCTGGTGGGGGCTGGCTATCGTGGCGGCCGTGGCCATTCCCGTGATCGCCCGGCGCCTGCACCGTGCCGACCTGCTGCTCTCCGCGGCCGGTCTCGTGGCGATGGCCGCGTCGGTCGCGCACGTCACCGGGTCCACGCTCGCCGTCGAGTCCGCGCCGGTCGCCGGCACGTTCCTCAACGCCGCCGGGATCAACCTGCTGAGCTGGCCACTGATGCTGGGCGGCGCCTGGGTCGCGCTGCGCGGCAGGCCGGCCGGGCTGCTCGCCGTCTGCGCGGGGGCGGCGCTGACCGCGGTGTTCGTGCTGCCGGACGTGACGTCGTTCCACCGGGCGGTGCTCCCGTTCGCCGGGCCGGCCGCTCTGGAGCGGATCCTCGTCGTGCTGGCGCTGGGCCTCGGCGCGGGAGTGGCGATCGCCGGCGCCTCCGTGCTGCGCACCCTGGCGCAGCGGGCGGCCGTCGCCGAGGAGGGGGTGTGAGGTGCTGATCGCTCTGTTGCTGCTGGTGTCGTCGGCGTTCCTGACCCTGCCGGCGCTGATCGGGGTGAAAACGCTGGTGCTGGCGCCCAGCCTGGTCTCGCTCCCGTCGCTGTTCGCGGCGTTCGTGCTGCTGGTGTCGTCGGCGTCGATCGCGATCTTCCTGCAGCTGGCGGTCCTGTCGCTGGCCCGTTGGCAGGCGCGGCGGCCTGCCTCGCCCAGCTCTCCCGAACCGATCCCGTCAATGGTGGCCGTGCCCGTGGCTCCCGCCGGTGGCGCGGGGAGGCGGTTGGTGCCGTTCCTGCTGGCCGCGCTCGCGCTGCTGCCCGGGTGCACCCAGGCGCCGGCGGCGCAGGCCGCGGCCCCGGCCGCGTGCGGTTCGGCGGCGCCCGATCAGGTCGTCGCGAACGCCGCTCTGCAGGACGGGAAGGCCTCCCCGGCGCCGCACCGGGTGAGCGTGCCCCTCGGCAGTCAGGTGCGGCTCGGCGTCTCGGCCGACACCGCGGCGCAGATCCACGTGCACGGTTACGACCTGGAGTACCAGGTGCAGCCCGGCCAGCCGATGTGCGTCGTCTTCGTGGCCTCGCAGGCCGGGCTCTTCGACGTCGAGGCCCACCCGGACACGCTGCTCCTCCAGCTCGAGGTGAAGTGAGCCTGCTCGCTCACGGTGTCGGCAACTCCTCCGATCTGCCGCTGCCCCTCGATCTGGTGTTGCAGGCCGGCGCCGCGACAGTGGTGTTGTCCTTCCTGATCGCGGCGGTGCTGTGGACCAGGCCGCGGTTGAGCGGTGGCACGGCCCGTTTCGTGCGGACGGGCGGCTGGATCGCCGTACCGCAAGCAATCGTCCTGGGTCTTTGTCTCTATCTGACCGGGAATGCGCTGGCCGGGCCGCGGGACGCGACGAACCCGGCGGCGCACGCGCTGTTCGTGTGGCTGTGGGTCGGCCTGGTGCCGCTCAGTGTGATCTTCGGGCCGGTGTGGCGGGCGGTGAATCCGCTGCGGACGCTGTTCCGGCTGTTGCGGCTTCCGCGGGCCGGGCTGCGACCACGTGCCGGCTCGGGCGCGTGGCCCGCGGTGCTCTGGTTGCTCGCGTTCGTGTGGTTCGAGCTCGTGGCGCCGCATCGGACCGATCCGCTGGTGATCGGTCTCGGTCTGCTGGGGTATGCGATCGCGCAACTCGGGTCGGCCGTTCTCCGGGGCGAGGAGTGGTTCGCCCGGGGTGACTGCTTCGAGGTGTACTCGTCGCTAGCCGGCCGCCTCAGTCCCGTGCGCTGGCGCCGGCCGCTGAGGGGGCTGGCGGCGCCGTTCGCGGTCTCACCGGCGTCGCTGGCCGCCTTCGTGGCGGTGTGGTGGGGTTCGACGGTCTTCGACAGCGCGTCCGGGTCGCCGGCGTGGGCCGGGTTCGTGCAGCGGGCCGGGCATGCGCCGCTCTATGCCACCGCCGCGCTGGTGCTGATCTGCGCCGGGGTGCTGCTCGCGGTGCGCGGGACCGCGGGACGCCTGGACGTGACGGCCTCGCTGATCCCGATCGCGGTGGGGTACGCGCTGGCGCACTACCTGTCGCTGCTGATCGTGGAGGCGCCGCGCGGGTTCCTCCTGCTCGTGCAGGAGTGGGGACTGGCGCCGGGCGTGGCCTGGAACGTCATGCCGATCCCGTCCGTGATCGCGACCGCGCAGGTCACGCTGATCCTTGTCGGACACGTCCTCGGAGTGATCGTCGCGCACGACGCGGCTCTGGCCTCCGCTGAGCGACCCAGGCCTCTGCTGGCCACGCTGGCTGACGAGTTCCCGCTGGTGCTGTTCATGATCGGCTGCACCTGGGCGGGTCTGTTCCTGCTCTTCGTCCGCTGACTCCCGGGCCGCGTGAGGCCGCTGACTCGGTAGGGGACGAGCCGGGTGTCCGGGACTGCGCCGGGTGCTTGTGGAGCAGGTGCGGACGGGCGGTGATCGGATCACCCGAACGTGCGGTTCCGGTCACGATTCGTACATCTGATCTAATCATGGGGTAGGGTGCGGACATGAGCGTCGATGCCGGTGACGACGAATCGCAGCCACGGATAGCCGCCAAGCAGCAGATAACCGCCAAGCAGCAGCGCATTCTCGCGGTGATCCGCGACTCGGTGCGGGAGCGGGGCTTCCCGCCGACCGTGCGGGAGATCGGGGCCGCGGTCGGGCTGGTCTCGCCGTCGTCGGTGGCGCACCACCTGAAGGTGCTGGAGCGACACGGGTTGCTCCGCCGCCAGCCGCACGGTTCCCGGGCCGTCGACGTCCGCGAGCCGCACGGTGCGCGTTCCGCGGGTGTCCGTGAGCCGGCCTCGTCCGACCCGGTGGTGACGATCCCGGTGCTCGGCGACATCGCGGCCGGTGCTCCGATCCTCGCCGACGAGCACGTGCGTGATCAGCTGACCGTCTCCACCGGCATGGTCGGTCACGGGACGCTGTTCGCCCTCAACGTCAAGGGCGACTCCATGATCGATGCCGCCATCTGCGACGGGGACGTGGTGGTCGTCCGCCAGCAACCGGTCGCGGAGAACGGGGAGATCGTCGCCGCCATGATCGACGGCGAGGCGACGGTGAAGACGCTGCGGCTGCGGGGCAAGCACGTCGAGCTGGTCCCGCAGAACCCGGCATATCAGGTGATCCCCGGCGACAACGCCACCATCCTCGGCAAGGTCGTCTCGGTGATCCGCCGCCTCTGATCAGCCGGCCGCGAAGTGATCCCGGCTCCGGCCCGCGCCGCGACCCGCGCTTGCCGGCTGGTGCTCACGGTGGTCATTCCCGCCTCATGACCACCGTGAGCACCAGCCAGAGCCGCGAGTCGCGGCACTGCCGGCTGCGGCGTTGAGCTCGCGCTGCTGTCAGTTGTGGCACCGGGCTGCCGCGCCGGGTTGTGGATGAGGGCTGGGCGGGCCGGCGCGGACGGTGCGCCGGGGATGGGGTGCGGGAGACTGTGGTCAGGCGCCCCAGCCGGCCTGCTCGCCCCCGACCCGCTCGGTGGCGATCTTCTCCTGGTAACCCGACCGGCGGTAGGCGGCGATCGGGTCCGGGTCGAGACCGTTCTCGGCGCGCAGGCCGGCCAGCAGCGGGCGTACGTCGGAGTTGAACGCGTCCATCAGCGCCGCGTTCGCCGCCAGGACGTCGCCCGAGCGCTGGGCCTCGCCGAGCGCGTCCCGGTCCACGAGCAGCGCCTTCGCCGTCGCCTCCTGGACGTTGAGCACCGAGCGGATGATCGCCGGGATCTTCGCCTCGATGTTGTGGCACTGGTCGAGCATGAAGTTGATGCCGTAGGCCGGGTCGAGCGCGTCGCCACGGACGATCTCGTACATGATCCGGAACAGCTGGAACGGATCCGCGGCGCCCGCCATCAGGTCGTCGTCGGCGTAGAAGCGCGAGTTGAAGTCGAACGCGCCGAGCTTCCCCTGCCGCAGCAGGAACGCGACGATGAACTCGATGTTGGTGCCGGGCGCGTGGTGGCCGGTGTCGATCACCACCTGGGCTTTCGGGCCGAGCTCGAGGCAGTGCGCGTACGCGGTGCCCCAGTCGGGCAGATCCGTCGTGTAGAAGGCCGGCTCGAACAGCTTGTACTCGACGAGCATGCGCTGGTTGTCTCCGAGCCGGTCGTAGACCTCGCGCAGCGCCGTGGCGAGGCGGTCCTGCCGGGCGCGGATGTCGTCCTGACCGGGGTAGTTCGTGCCGTCGGAGAACCACAGTTTGAGGTCGCGCGAGCCGGTCGCGTCCATCACGTCGACGCACTGCAGCAGGTGATCGGTGGCTTTGCGGCGCACCCGCGGGTCGGGGTTGGTGACCGAGCCGAGCTTGTAGTCCTCGTCCTGGAACACGTTGGAGTTGACGGCGCCGAGCGTGACGCCCTGCTCCTGGGCGTGTTCGGCGAGCTTGGTGAAGTCGTCGACCCGGTCCCACGGGATGTGCAGGGAGACGGTCGGGGCGATCCCGGTCAGGCGGTGCACCACGGCGGCGTCGGCGATCTTCTCGTACGGGTCGCGGGGGACGCCGGGCTGCGGGAAGACCTTGAACCGGGTGCCGGAGTTCGCGTACGCCCAGGAGGGGGTTTCGATGCGCTGGGCGCGCAGCGTCTCCTTGATCTGGTCCAGGGAGAGGCTCATCGGGCGGTCCCGCTTTCTTCGGTGATGAAACGTTTCAGACATTATCCAGGCTACGGAGGTCGCTGGTTGCTCGTCAACAGTTGAAACGATCCGGCACGTTCGAGGCCGGCGTTGCGGTGCGGGGGGCTGCCTGTGCGACGTTGCGGACAGTAGGCTCGCCGGGTGACCCCACTTCACGCCGCCGCCGCTGCGTTCGCGGCATGGGTCACACCCGATCTGCCGCTCTACGGCCTCGACCACGATCGGGCCGACTTCGCTCCCTGAGCCGCTCGCCGGCCGGTTCTCCCCGCTCGGAACTCCGCGATTCCTCGGCGTCGCGACGCTCGAGCAGGTGCGGAATCGGCTCACGCGTGCGACCCGTCCCGCCCGGAGCGAATCGGAAACGAGAGAGCGCATGTCCGCAGTCACTGAACTGCTCAGAACGCCGTACGTCGGAAGGCTTCTCCTCGCGAGCCAGATCGGGCGCCTGCCGATGGCTTCCGCTCCGCTCGCGCTGCTGCTTTTCGCCCGTGAGGCGCACAGTCTCGCCGTCGCCGGCCTGGTCGTCGGCGCCTACACCGCGGGAATGGCGGTCGGCGCGCCGATCCTGGCCCGGATCGTCGACCGGTGGCGGCAACCGCCCGTGCTCTGGGGTTCCGCGGCGCTGTCCGGCGCCGGGTTCCTGCTGGTGGCATGCGGTGGGCACGCACTCGTGCCGACGTTGGCCGGCGCGGTGCTGGGCGGACTCGGCACGCCGCCGCTCGAGGCCTGCCTGCGCGCGCTCTGGCCGGACCTGGTCGCCGCGGACGTGGTGGCCGCGGCGTACTCGCTGGACATCGCCGTTCAGGAGGTCATCTACGTGACCGGGCCGCTCGTCACGCTGCTTGCGGTGGCGATCGCCGGTCCGCCGGCGGGACTCGTCATGGCGGCGTTGCTCCAGCTCGCCGGGGTGGCGGTGTTCGCGTCCACGCCGGTGGTCGGGGTCTGGCGGGCGGTGGCGGGCGTCCGGCACTGGGCGGGACCGTTGCGGGTGGCCCGGTTCGTGGTGATCCTGCTCGGCGTGGTCTGCGCGGGAGCGGCGATCGGGAGCCTCCCGGTCGTGGTCACCGGCTATGCCGAGGCGGCCGGGAACCGGTCCCTGAGCGGCTGGCTCCTGGCGGCACAAGCCGTGGGTGCGTTGGCCGGCGGGCTCGTCTACATACGCGTCCGTCCCGGCGGGCGGTGGCGGTTGCCACTGGTCACCGGCATGCTGGCGGCCGGGTTCGTGCCGTTGCTCGCGGTCCCCGGGGCGGCGATGACGGCGGTGCTGCTCGCGATCGCCGGGTTCTCGCTGCCGCCGGTGCTGACCGCGGTCTTCCTGGCGGCCGACCGGCTGACGCCGGCCGGGACCGCGGTCGAGGCGTTCGCGTGGATCATCACGGCGTTCACGGTGGGCAGCGCGGCGGGCGCGGCGATCACGGGTCCGCTGGTCGGCGTGTCGATCCGGGCCGGGTTCGGGTTCGCGCCCGTCGCGGGCCTGCTCGCGGTGGCGGCGATGTCCGCGGCATCGTTTGCCCGGCGTCCCGCCCTGGTCCGAGGCTCCGGATCGGGATGACTGATTGATGGGCATTTGGGCGGGGCTCGGCGGGAAAGGGGTACCCCACCCCCGTGTCGGGTGTTGCGGGTGCGGCTAACGTTCCGGTGTGGCTAAGGGATCTCTGGCGGTGCTGGTCGGGATTGTCGTGCTCGCGGTGCACGTCGGTCTCGGCCTGTTCGCGGCGAACTGGTTGTGGACCGACACCGACGATCCGCACCAGTGGATGTACTTCTACGGCACCGGCGGCTGCTGCATCGCCCCGGTCACCGGGATGATCGGCGCGGTGCTCTTCAACGACCCACGGTTCAAGGTGATCGGCGCCGGCGCGCTGGCCGGGCTCTTCCTGGCGCTGGCCGGCGCGGTGGTGCTGTGGGCGATCGGCTTCATGCCGTCCTGGATCAACGGATAGGTCCCGGCAACCGGCGCGGGCTAGCATGACGGAGGCCGAGCCGACCGAATCCCCCCGAGGCGCCGGCCCGATGGGTGGTGGGGGATGCTTGCCGAGAAACGCACTGTGCTGCTGTCCGGCCCCGATGTCGGACCTCTGGAGCAGGAGTATGTGCTCGCGGCTCTCCGCTCGGGCTGGGTCGCCCCGGCCGGGCCGGATCTGGAGTTCTTCGAGCGCGAGATCGCCGACCGGACCGGCGTGCCGCACGCCGTCGCCGTCAACTCCGGAACCGCCGCGCTGCACCTGGCGCTGCTGAGCCTCGGCGTCGGGCCGGGGGACCTCGTCGTCGTGCCGACCCTGACGTTCGTGGCCACCGCCAACGCCGTCGTCTACACCGGCGCGACGCCGGTCTTCGTGGACTGTGACCCGGCGACCGGCAACCTCGACCCGGACCTGCTGGCCGGGGTGCTCGCCGCGGACGCTTCGGTGCGCGCGGTGCTGACCGTGGATCTCTACGGGGCCTGCGCCGACTACGAGCGGATCATGCCGGTGTGCGAGGGCCACGGCGTCCCGGTGATCGAGGACGCCGCCGAGGCGCTCGGCGCCGGGCATCGCGGCCGGCCGGCCGGCTCGTTCGGGCGGGCCGCAGCGCTGTCCTTCAACGGCAACAAGATCATGACCACCTCGGGCGGCGGCATGCTGCTCACCGCCGACGCGGAGCTGGCCGCCCGGGCGCGGCACCTGGCCGGGCAGGCCCGGTTGCCGGCCGAGCACTACGAGCACGCCGAGATCGGCTACAACTACCGGCTGAGCAACATCCTGGCCGCGCTCGGGCGCGCCCAGCTGCACCGTCTCGACGAGATGATCGAAAGGCGCCGGGCGGTACGCGACCAGTACGCCAAACTCTTCGCCCACGCCGGCGCCGTGACCCTGATCGGCGACGACCCGGGGGCGAACTGCTGGCTGACCGGCATCGTCGTCGACCCGGAGCGGGCCGGCTGGCACGCCCGTGACCTGGCCGCCCATCTCGCCGCGCGGGGCATCGAGACGCGCCCGGTCTTCAAGCCCATGCACCTGCAGCCGGTGTTCGCCGGCGCGCGCACGGCCCTGACCGGCGCCGCCGAGCAGCTGTTCCGCAACGGCCTGGTCCTGCCCAGTGGCTCGGCCCTCACCGGGGACGAGCTCCGGCGGGTACGCGACGCCGTCACCGAGTTCCTGGACGGCCACCGGTGAGCCGCGCGTCCCGGACCACTGACGTCGTGCAGCGCGCGGTCGACGTCGCGGTCGCCGCCACCGGTCTGGTCGTCTTCTCCCCGGTGATGGCCGGGGTCGCCGTGGCGGTCGCTGCCCGGCTCGGCCGGCCGGTGCTGTTCCGCCAGCTCCGCCCGGGTCTGCACGGCCACCCGTTCACGCTGGTCAAGTTCCGCACGATGCGGGACGTGGACGAGGGGCGCGGGCTGATCAGCGACAGTGACCGGCTCACCGGGCTCGGGCGGGTGCTGCGCACGTTCAGCCTGGACGAGCTGCCGACGCTGTGGAACGTGCTGCGCGGCGAGATGAGCCTGGTCGGGCCGCGGCCGCTGCTGATGCGTTACCTCGACCTCTACACGCCGGAGCAGGCCCGCCGCCACCTCGTGCGCCCGGGCGTCACCGGGCTCGCCCAGGTCAGCGGTCGCAACGCGCTGAGCTGGGAGGACCGGCTGGCGATCGACGTCTGGTACGTCGACCACCGCTCGCTCGCGCTGAACGCCCGGATCATCGTGCGCACCGCCCTGACCCTGCTGCGCCGGGAGGGCATCAGCGCCCCCGGCGAGTCGACCATGCCGGAGTTCACCGGCACCGCCCAGCCAGGGAAGGGGCCGGACGTTGTCTGAGTCCATCGTCATCGTGGGCTGCGGAGGGCACGGCCGGGAGGTCTACGGCGTGGTCGTGGCCGTAAACGACGCCGGGGGCGGCCCGTGGAAGGTCGCCGGGTTCCTCGACGACGCGCCGGCCGACGCGAACCTGCGCCTCCTGGAGCGGCTCGGCGTCCCCTGCCTGGGGCCGAACGCGCTGCTGGCCGAGCTCGACGCGCACTACGTGATCGGCATCGGCGACCCGCGGATCCGCGCGCGGGTCGCCGCTCAGCTGAAACCCTGCGGCCGGCCGGCGGCCCGGCTCGTGCACCCGGCGGCGACCGTGGGCCTGGCCGGCGAGCTGGCCGACGGTGTGGTGCTGTGCGCCGGCGCGCGGGTCACCACGAACGTGACCCTGGGCCGGCACACCCACCTGAATCAGAACGCGACCGTCGGCCACGACGCGATCCTGGGGGAGTGCGTGCAGGTGAACCCCCTCGCGGCGGTCTCCGGGAGCTGCCGGATCGGGCGGGAGGTGCTGATCGGGACGAACGCGTCGGTCCTGCAGGGCCGGGCAGTCGGCGACGGGGCGACGGTCGGGGCCAACGCCTGCGTCGTCCGGGACGTGGAGCCGGGACGGACGGTCAAAGGCGTACCGGCGGCGTGAGGGGACCTTGTGCGCATCACCTACATCCACCAGTACTTCAGGACGCCCGGGATGGCCGGCGGCACCCGGTCCTACGAGTTCGCGCGGCGGCTGGTCGCCCGTGGCCACGAGGTGCACCTGATCACCGGCGAGCCGAACGGCACGCGGGCCCGGATCAGCACCGAGGCCGGCATCGTCGTGCACTGGCTGCCGGTGTCGTATCACAACGCCATGTCGTACCGTCGCCGGATCTTGGCCTTTCTGGGGTTCGTCGGTCACGCGGCGGTGGTCGCCGGGCGCCTGCGCCACGACCTGGTCTTCGCGACCAGCACCCCGCTGACGGTGGCGATCCCGGGGGTGTTCGCGGCGCTGCGCCGGCGCGTGCCGATGGTCTTCGAGGTCCGGGACCTGTGGCCGGAGGTGCCGATCGCGATGGGGGTGCTCCGCTCGCCGGCCACCCGCTGGGCCGCCCACCGGCTCGAGGCGTGGGCCTACCGCCGGTCGGCGCACGTGGTCACGGTCTCGCAGGGCATCGCCGACAGCATCGTGCGCCGGTTCCCCGGGGTGCCGGTGACCGTCGTGCCGAACGGCGCCGACCGGGAGCTGTTCGCCGGCGCGGACCGGGCGGGCCGGGCGCTGCGGCGGGCGACGCCGTGGCTCGGGGACCGGCCGATGATCCTCTACGCCGGGACGATCGGCGTGGCCAACGGCGTGGACTATCTCGTCCGGATGGCCGCCCGCCTCGCTCACACCGATCCGGAGGTACGGATCGTGATCGTCGGCGACGGCCGGATGCGTGACCAGGTCCGGGAGCTCGCCGCCGAGCTCGGGGTGCTGGACCGGAACCTGTTCCTGCTGGACCCGGTCGCCAAGTCCGAGGTGGTCGCGTACTACGCCGCCTGTGATCTGGCCACCTGCCTGACGGTCAACGTTCCGGAGCTGAGCAGCGACTCGTCGAACAAGTTCTTCGATGCGTTCGCGGCGGGGCGGCCCGTCGCGGTGAACCACGCCGGGTGGGGCGCCGACCTGCTCGCCGCGACCGGGGCCGGCCTGGTCCTGCCGGCGGACGACCCGGACGGCGCGGCCGCCATGGCAGCCGCCTTCCTTCGCGATCCGGCGGCGTGCGCCGAGGCCCGGGCGGTGTCGGCCGCGCTCGGGCAGGACCGTTTCGACCGCGACCGGCTCTTCGGCGACTTCGAGCGGGTGCTGCTCGGCGCGGCCGGGGAACGGCCCGGTCTCGTGACCCGCGAGGGGTCGCGGAGTCGGTAGCCCGGGACAGGGCTCTTGTGGCATATAAAGATCATCTTTATATTGGACGGCATGGCCGAACCGATGCGCGATCCCAGCTTCTGGGTCCTCACCGCCCTGGCGCCCGAGCCGCGGCACGGCTACGGGGTGATCCGGGAGGTGGACCGGCTGTCCGGCGGGCAGGTCACGTTGCAGGCCGGCACCCTGTACGCGGCCCTCGACCGGCTCACCGCGCTCGGCCTCATCGAGGCCGACCACGAGGAGACGGTGGACGGACGGCCGCGACGGTACTACCGGCTCACCAGCGACGGCGCCGCCGCGCTAGACGCCGAGACCGAGCGGCGGCGGGCGGCCGTCGCCGCGGCCACCGCACAGCTGTCGGCCCGCCGCCGGCTCGGGCTGAACCTGGGCGCGTCGTGAGCGACCGGCTCGCCCGCCGGTACGCCCGCCTGCTCCGCTTCTATCCGCCCGGCCCGCGCCGCGCCGAGATGCTCGGCACCCTGCTGGAGTGCGCGCCGCCCGGCCGTTCCCGGCCGACCGTCGAAGAGATCGTGAACCTGACCCGCTTCGGGCTTCGCGCCCGCCTCGGCCGGCCGGCCGGCACCGCTGTGGTCGTCCTGTCCCTTCTGGTCATGCTCGCCTGCGGCCTGCTCGGCGCGGCCGCCGGCGCCCGCCTCGGGTGGACGCTGCAGAAGCCGCTGCCCACGGGGGCGGAAGCGGAACGGCTCACGGCGACCGCCTTTCCCGGGCTGCCGGTGCTGGGCGGCGGCGACGCGCCGCCGTTCGTACCGGCCTTCGGCGCTGACGGCGGCGAGATCTACGGCTTCGCCGAATACTGGGTGCGGAACACCACGGAGACCCGGGACGTGCCTGCGTACACGAAGGGCGTCCGCGACCGCCTGGCCGGCGCCGGCTGGGAGATCCGCGACGACGTCTCCTACGACGAGGACCTTGAGCAGCCGTCCTGGAGCGCGGGGTTCTCGGCCACCAGGGGCGGGCTGACCCTTGCCTACAGCGCCTACTACGTGAAGAACCACCCTTGGTACGACTCCGACGGCTCGGCCGGCTTCCAGTTGTCCCGCACGACGCCGCCATGGCCCGCCCGGTTCGCGGTGCCCGGCGCGCTGCTGGCCGCCTGCGTCGGCTGGCTGCTGTTCGGCTGGGCGAGCCGCCGCAGCGAGGACCATCCGGGGCGGACCGTTGGCGCGGCCGCGTTCGCCTGGTCGGCGATCGTGGTGGTCGCGCTGAGCCTGTTCTTCGTCTCCCTGTGGTTCTCGCAACCCGAACCGCTGGAGGGCAGGGCGCTGTGGACGACCCTGGATCAACTGTCCCAGGCGCCCACCACGCTGGCGCTCGGCCTGGGCCTGCTCGCACTGGCGACAGCCGTCCTGCCGGCCCGGTCGCGGGTCTTCGCGGCGGCGGCGCTGGTGCTGATCACGGTGGGAGCCATGACCGGCTGGCCCGGTTGGGCACGCCCGGGATGCACCCCGTCCGGGCCGCCGGCCGACCTCCCGGCCGCCGAGGTCGCCTCCAGCCTGGTGGCCCGCGTCTACGTGGCCGCCGACGCCTCCGACGACCAGCGCAACATCGCCCAGGCCGCGATCTGGCACGTGCCGTCGGTACGGACCACGGCCTGGTCCGCCGATGTGACGGACCAGGACTTCCGGGACGCGTACTGCGGCGGCGGCCGGATCACCGGCGCCTCGCGGGCGACGCTGCCTCAGTTCTGGCTGGTCGAGCTGAGCAGCCCCGGCGCGTTCGAGGGCCTGGTGGCCGAGGTGAGCAAACTGCCCGGGGTGGCGGCCGTCCGGCACGCCGCTTCCTGACACGCCGAGATCGTCGAGGACACCGGCACCGACCATGACCGTGGTTGTCCAGCCGGCGACAACCACGGTGGCGGCCGGCCTTGGGCTGCGGGCTGGGTCCTGACCGTGGTGACGCCGCCGCCGGACCACGGTGAGAACCAGCCGGGCAGTGACGTTCTCTCATCGGCAGATCAAGGCGTCGGCGTGGAGATTGGACCGATCCAAGTTGCGGTCGAATCCGGTCTGCGGCGAGGCTGGGACCGCGCGCCCCATCTATTCGGGTCGCAGATGAGGGTAGGTCGGCCATCGTGGAAATGCGGTGCCAATTTCCGTTTCGGTGTCGCTCGGAGGAAATAGTTTTTGGCGCGTTCCGGCGCTTGCGGCAGCATTTCCCTGGCTGGGATAATATAATGGTGGCGCAGATGTCGTTGTTCAGCCGAGGCGAGCTCGCGGGAATGCGGGATCGCACCCTGGCGCGCAACTATTCGGCGGAGCGGGAGCAATTCCGGCGCGACCATGAGCGGCATCGTGCCTGGGGTTTACGTCAGCGTCATGCACGGAAGCTGGTCCGGGCGGGATGGGGTGCTTCGGCAGCGTGGGCCGCCGTTACCGCAGGGGAAGATCGGCAGCGTGAAGCGGCGTCAGTGATCCCCGCTCCGTCGCGGCCGGCGAATCCTGCTCCGAGGTCGCCCGCTGCGGTTGCTGTCCATCGGCGGGACGGATTTCCGGTGGAGCACCGCTATCGCCGCAGCTCGCGCTTGGGCCGCCCGCGCCTGTGCTGCCCGCGCCTGTGCCTGCGAACTCGCAGTCGGCGTCTGGGCCGCCTGCGCCTGCGTCCGCGTACCTGCAATCCGCGTTCGGGCCACCTGCATCCGCGGTTCCGCAGCTTGCGCCCGGCTGGGGGCAAGGTGGGTTGTTCATTGTTTTGGTGGGCTGGTGTGTGATGGTGGTCGAGGTGGCACTCGATAGGGCGAGAGGCCGCCGGGTCCGCCGTGGTCACCGGGCTGTGGTTCAGCTCAGGGCAACCATTCCTGATGTTTCTGGTTGTGGGTGGGAGGCTTCTGGCGCGCGTGGTCCGCCGACAGTTTTCGTGCCTTTGCCAACGGTTGGTTGATCCTTTCATCGGTGTGATGAATATGCCGCTCGAGTGCCTTGATGCGTGCGCCCGCCACGGGAACGCCAGATCGGTCGACGTCGTGTCCAAGCGTGCGAAGATCATGGGCGAACTCCGCTCGCGGTCACGGCTCCATCGGCAGTGAGTCGGATTCGCTGGAGGTCAGTGCCGGCGGGAGGTCAGTGCCGGCGGGAGGTCAGTGCTGGTGGGAGGTTAGTGCCGGCTGGGGGTCGCTGCGGGAGCGCGGGCGGGATGTACCGCTGCCAGCAGCAGCATGATCCACATCGTGCGGGCGTCGTAGTAGTCGCCCGAGAACAGGTTCGTGCAGCCGATGAAGATGCCGCAGTAGGCCGCGAACCGTGCCTCCAGGCTGCGGTCGCGCAGCGGCACCGCGGCGTACCCGTGCCACAGCCCCAGCCACGCCACCAGCAGCAGCGCCAGCCCGACCGTCCCGCCCTCGGCCGCGATGGAGAGCGGCAGGTTGTGCGTGTACAGCTCCAGGCCGAAGCCGCTGACCATGGTGAAGCCGTTGAGCCCGGTGCCCAGCAGCGGGTGTTGCAGGAAGATCCGCACCGCCATCCCGAACAGCACGTCACGCGACGACGCGTTCTGCTGTTCGAGGGTGCCCTGGATGAACCGCGCCTGCACGTAGTCGGCGATCGTCGGCCCCGCGGTGATCACCAGGAGGATGCCGACGACGACGATCAGGCCGAACGGCTTGGCGAGCCGGCCGAAGTCGAGCCGCGGCCGGATCGCCAGCAGCGCGATCGCGATCGTGACGCCGAGCGAGACGAGACCGCCGCGGGAGCCGGAGGCGATCGCGCCGAACAGGAAGACCGGGATCGGCACCAGCCAGATCAGCCGTTCGGCCTCGCGCAGGTACAGGTAGAACGAGGTGATCATGCCGAGGATCATCAGCCGGACGAAGACGTTGGGCCCGCCGCCGAGCGCCGCCCATCGGCCGTTCACCTCCCGCCCGAAGCCGGCCGCGGCGGCCGCGAAGTAGACCCAGGCCGCGGCGTGGAACAACTTCAGGGTCGTCGCGGTCACCCGGTCGCGGTCCCAGGCGGCCAGGTTGTAGTAGACGATCAGCAGCCCGAAGACCGCGCACAGGTCGCCGAGGACCGGGCCGGTGACCGTGCCGGGCGGCACCCACAGGATGGAGAGCCCCTGGTAGGCGAGCAGCGCCAGGATGCCCAGGACGGCGTGCCCGCCCGCGGCCGGGCGAGGGCCGACATGGTGCGACTCCAGGGCCAGGCTCAGGACCAGGACCAGGAACATCGGCACCCGTACGTCGTTGGCGACCGGAATGTCCACGCCGGCGCGCGACAGCGTGAACCGGCCGGCCAGCGTGACCAGGAAGGCGAACAGCACGATCAGCCCGGGGCGGGCGGTGGGTTCGCCGGTCATGGCCGGGGCAGGCGGACGGCGTACGCGGCGAGCCCCACCCCGTCGAACCCGAGCGCCGTGGCCGCGGCGGCCAGTCCCAGCACCGCCGCGTGCGGTGGCGTCAGGAACACCGTCCCGATGGCGGTCACCACGATCTCCAGGGCGAGGCAGGCGATCAGCAGACGGCTCATGAACTTCGGCTCGAGCAGCGTGTCCATCGTCGGGCGGGCCGCGTAGAACATGGCGAGCGGGATCGCGGCGAACACACCGAGCCGCAGGATCGGGATCGCCGCGGAGAACTCCCGCCCCAGGAAGCCGTGCACCAGCGCCGGCGCGAACACCAGGATCACTGCGGTCGGCAGCGCGGCGAGCACCCCGGCCAGCACCGGCAGCGCGGTGAGCAACTGGCGCACCCCCGCGTTCTCCCCGGTGCGGTGGAACAGCCGGCTCAGCCGGGGCATCAGCACCGGGGTCAGCATCGCGAAGACCGAGCAGATCAGGGTCACCGCCGAGGTGGTGAAACCGACGTATCCGGCGTCCGGCCGGCCCGGCATGGTCACCGCCACGGCGAAGGTCGGGAAGGTGTAGAGCGTCGGCAGCGCCACCTCACCGGGCATGCGGCGGACGCCGTACGCCAGCAGGGTCTTGAAGGTCGGCTCGTGATCCTCGGCGGTGGAGGCGGGACGGCGGCGGACGACCAGGGTGCCCCAGAGCCCGACCGCTGTGGCGCCGACGCCCTGGATGATCAGGAAGTCCTCGATCGTCTCGGCGCTCAGGAACGCGACCAGCGGGATCAGGCCGAGCCCGAGCCCGTAGATCAGGTTCGAGTCGACGATCTGGTGATTGCCGCGCAGTGCCGCGAGCCCGGCCGAGCACAGGCAGTTGCCGCCGAGCATGACCACGATGGCGACGACCGCGTCACGCCCGCCGGTCAGGCCGAGCGCGTCGGCGATCCGGGCCCCCGCGCCGACGCCGATCAGGCCGACGACGGTGACGAGCGCGGTCTCCACGTAGAGGGCCTGCCGGGCGAGCCGCCGGGTGGTGTGCTCGGTGCGCGGCAGGTAACGCTGCAGCCCCAGGCCGAGCCCGAGTAGCAGGGCCGGCTGGAACGTGCTCACCGTGCCGCGCGCGATCTGGTAGTAGGCGAACCCGCTCACGCTGCCGCGCCGGGCGACCAGGTGGAACAGGTACAGCCCGGTGCCCAGCACGAACCACTGGACGGCCAGGGTGGTGACGTAGTCGCGCCGCACGGCGGCGGGCACGGCACGCAGCAGTGTTCGGAGGTCCGGGCGTTCACCGGCGGACATGCGGCCGAGCCGTGCTCATCCGCGCCGGGCGGCCGGGTCCAGCGCGCCGCAGATCGAGCCGATGCCGTAGAGGACGTGCGTGGTCACGAAGACGATCGGCAGCGTGACCAGCAGCGCCGGGTCACGGTGGCGCCGGGCCAGCCGCCCCGCCGAGGCGAGCGCCGCCGCACCGTAGAGGCCGGCGATCCCGGCCGCGGCCCGCCGGGCGTGCCGGCTCCGCGGCGACGCGGCGGCCGCGACACCCAGCGCCACGACGAATCCGACGGGTACGAGGTTGCGGAACGATCCGATCCAGCGGCCGACCGAGCGCGACGCGCGGAACGGCCAGTACCCGGCCTCGAACGTCCACGCGCAGAACTCGCGGAAGTCGCTGCGGGCGTAGTACGTGCTGGAGATGTCCGGCAGGAGGAGGATCTTCCCGCCGGAGGCCCGCAACCGATGGTTGAACTCTCGGTCCTGGGCCCGGTCCAGGTCCTCGTGGAACACGCCGACCCGCTCGAACACCGCTCGCCGGTAACAGCCGCCGAACACGGTGTCGACCCACTGCGGGCCGCCCGTGCCGGTCCGGTACCGGGCGCCGCCCGCGCCGAACATGTCGGTGCCGGCGACCGCGATGGCCCGGCCCAGCGCGGTGTCGTCGCGCGGCAGTGGCCGCCGGACGCCGCCGACGTTGTCCGCCTCCGGGTTCTGCAGCAGCCCGTGCACGCACTTGAGCAGGTAGTCCGGCTCGTACTCGGCGTGCACGTCGAGCCGGACGATGACATCGCCGCGCGCTTCGGCGATGCCCCGGTTCAGCGCGGCCGGCCGGCTGCGCCCCGGGTTGTCGAGCAGCCGGATGTTCGGCTCGCGCAGCGCGTGGTCACGGACGATGGCGCGGGTGCCGTCGTCGCTCATCGCGTCGACGAGCAGGATCTCCATCCGCTCGGGCGGGTAGGTCTGCGCCTTCACCGAGTCGAGGAAGGCGTCGACGAACCGGGCCTCGTTCCAGCACGGGATGACAACCGTGACATAGGGGAGTTCCATCATCGGGCTCCGATCATCAAGCGGCCGCCTGCATCTTCCAGCCGCCCCAGGCCCGCGGCGGCTTCCGGCCGGACAGATAGGTGTCGTAGCTCGGCACCGCGTCCGGGCCCTTGTGGGTGACCATGTTCAGCACACAGCCGAGCAGTGTGGCGTTGACCGCGTGCAACGCCCGGACGGCCTGCGTGACCTGCGCGGACGTGGTCCGGCGAGCCCGCACGACGAGCAGCGTCCCGTCGGCGCGGGCGGCGACCACTGCCGCGTCGGTGACCGGCAGCAGCGGGGGACAATCGAAGATCACGACATCGAATCTCTTGCGTACGTCGTCGACCAGCTCCGTCATCCGCGGTGAGCTGAGCAGCTCGCTCGGGTTCGGCGGGGTGCGCCCGCTGGCGAGCAGCCACAGCCCCGCGCCCCACGGCTGGAGCACCTGTTCCAGCACCGCGGTCCCGTCCAGCACCGTGCTGAGCCCGGCCGCGTTCTCCTGCCCCAGGAACGCGGCCAGCCGCGGGTGGCGCAGCTCGGCGTCGACGACCAGGACGCGCTGCCCGGCCTCGGCGAAGAGCAGGGCCAGCCCGCACGCGGTGGCCGACCGGCCCTCGCCGGGGACGGCGCTGGTGACGGCCAGGGTCTTGACGGAGCTCGCGGCGGCCGCGCACTGCACCTGCGTACGGACCTCGCGCAGCGCCTCGGTCCGCGGCGACGTGCTCGCCGAGACGAACGGGCCGCCCGGGTCCATCGGCACCCGGGCCAGCACCGGGGCCGACGTGAGCACCTCAAGGGTCTCCCCGGTGCGTACGGTGTGGTCGGCGACCTCCCGCCCGACCGAGCCCATCGCGCCCAGCACCAGCCCGGCGACGGTGGCGAGCGCGAAGTTGTTCAGCGTGTTCGGCGCGACCGGCTTGTCGTCCAGACCGGGCCCGGTGACGACGGTGACCTTGACGGTCGACGGCTCGGTCGGGGCCGGCCGCTCCAGCTCCTCGACCGCGTTCCGGAAGCGTGCGGTGACCCGGGTGAGCAGCAGCAATGCCCGGTTGCGATCCCGGTCCTCCACGCTCACCTCCATCATCACCGTGTCCGCCACCGTCTCCGAGGAGATCGCCTCCCGTACCTGCTCGGCGTCCATGTCGATGCCGGGCGTGCCGGCGAGGGGAGTGGCGACCTCGTCGCTGGTCAGCAATCTGGCGTAGGTGGTCAGCCGGCTGGTGTTGAACATGCTGGCCGGGTAGAGATCGGAGGCGCCGACGGCCGGGGTGGAGAAGAAGAACGTGACCCGTGCCGCGTACACCGGGGTGGTGTTCAGGTTCACGACCAGGGCAGCGCCGAGCGCCAGGACCACCGAGGCCAGCATCAGCAACCAGTGCCTTCTGGCGACACGGAGGTAATCGCGCGGGCCCACGCGGCAACGATATGGCGGCGTATGGGGTCCTTCTCCGGTATCGAAAAAGTCCGTTTTAATCTACGTTTGTCCTGCTAAAGTGCCGGTCATGAGGGCCGCTCGCCTGCTGCCGCTGCTCGTGGACGGCGCCGCGTGGGCGGCCGGCCTGGTGATGGCCGTCCTCGCCCGGTACGACCTGGCGCCGCACCGCCACCAGGTGGCCGGCGCCCTCGCCGTCGTGCTGCCGGCCGTCGTGCTGCAGGCGGCCGTCGGTCACACCCGGGGGCTCTACCGCGGCCGCTACCGGTTCTCCGGCTTCGACGACATCCGCGCGGTCGCCTTCACCGCGGTCATCGTCACCCTCGTCCTGACCGTCACCGACCTGATGCTCACGCGACATCCGATCCCGCCCGGCCTGCCAACGATCGGCGGCGCGGTGGCGCTGGTGCTGATGCTCGGGGTCCGCTACCTGCGGCGGGCGCGGCTCTCCCGGCGCCGCCGGCCGCGCGGCGCCGACCCGGTCATCCTCTTCGGGGCCGGCGCCGCGGCGGAGGTGCTGGTCGACTCGATGCTGCACGACCCGTCCGGCCGTTACGTCCCGGTCGGCCTGATCGACGACGACCCCCGCAAGCGGAGCCTGCGCCTGCGCGGGGTGCCGGTGCTCGGCGCGCGCGACGACCTCGCCGCGGTCCTGGCCCGGACCGGCGCCGAACTGGTGGTCTTCGCCGTGGCGAACGCGGACGCGGCGCTGGTCCGCGACGTGCGGGACCGCGTGACCGCGGCCGGGGCCGGCTTCCGGGTGGTGCCGTCGGCCAGCGAGCTGATGAACCACCCGGTCGAAGTCGGCGACATCCGCGAGGTGCAGGTCACCGACCTGCTCGGACGCCACCAGATCGACACCGACCTGTCCGCCATCGGTGGCTACCTGACCGGCAAGCGGGTCCTGGTGACCGGGGCCGGCGGGTCGATCGGCTCGGAGCTGTGCCGGCAGATCCACCACTTCGGCCCGGCCGAGCTGATGATGCTGGACCGGGACGAGACGTCGCTGCTCGCGGTCCAGCTGTCCATCGATCCGCGAGCTCACCTGGACGACCCGCGGGTGATCCTGGCCGATCTGCGGGACGGTCCGCGGATCCGGGAGATCCTGCGGACCCGCCGGCCGCAGGTGGTCTTCCACGCCGCCGCCCTCAAACACCTCGCGCTGCTGCAACGGCACCCGGTGGAAGCGATCAAGACCAACGTCCTGGGCACCCTGAACGTCCTGGAGGCGGCCGAGTCGGTCGAGCGGTTCGTCAACATCTCGACGGACAAGGCGGCCGACCCGTCCAGCGTCCTGGGCTACTCGAAACGGATCACCGAGCGGCTCACGGCGTGGACCGCGCGGCGGCGTCCCGGCACGTTCCTCAGCGTCCGCTTCGGCAACGTGCTGGGCAGCCGCGGCTCGGTCTTCACCACGTTCAGCACGCAGATCGCCGAGGGCGGGCCGGTCACCGTGACGCACCCGGACGTGACCCGCTACTTCATGACCACCCAGGAGGCCGTGCACCTGGTGATCCAGGCGGCGGCGATCGGCCTCGACGGGGAGGCGCTGGTCCTCGAGATGGGAGCCCCGGTCCGGATCGCCGAGGTGGCCCGGCAGATGGTGGCGCTGTCGAAGAAGCAGATCCCGATCGAGTTCACCGGGTTGCGCCCAGGCGAGAAGCTGGCCGAGTCGCTGTTCGGCACCGGCGAGGTGGACCGGCGGCCCTTCCACCCGCTGATCTCGCACGTCGAGGTGCCGCCGCTGGACCCGGTGCGGCTGCGGCCGCTGTTCGCTGAGGCCGACACCGCGGTCCAGATCGCCCGCCTGTCCGAGGTGTGCGACGCACCAGCCCCGGCACCGGTCCTGCGCTGATCGACCCGGTCCCGCCGGAGCCCGGCGCGAAGCCGCTGCCACGCCCGGCCGCGGCCGCGGTCCCGCTCGCCGGCTGGTCCTGGTGGTCGTTGTTCGTGCCTCATAACAACCACCAGCACCAGCCCGATGCGCGAGCGGTCGCTGGGACGGGTCGCGGTCGTCGGCTGGTGCTCACGGTCGTTGTTCGTCCCTCATGACCACCGTGAGCACCAGCCGGCGAGCGGGGGCGCGGCTGGGCCGTTTCCCGCGGCGGCGGTGGCGTTCCGGCTTGCGGGCGCGCTGAGGCGGGGCGGGCGGCTCATGGCCGTACGGGGAAATCGGGGTCTGCCGAAGGCTCGGCGAACGGAAACCGACAAAGACGAAGAACGCCATTTTCCAGCGCGAAAGCCTTTCGCACTGCTGCAATCGGGGCATGGGACCCCGCCTTGAGGATGACCGGCCCGAACCGAGGCCGGCGCGGGCCGGTGTGCACGCGGCGCTGCGGGCGTGGCGGGAGAGCCTGGTCGACCTCGGCGACAACAACCGGTTGATCAACTTCGCGGGCGGCAACGCCGACCTGGTGGAGATCACCTCGCCGGAGCCGGCTCAGATCGTCACCGCGCTGACCCGCGGGGCCCTCGCCGCGCTGACCGGGCCGGGCGGCATGCCGGGGGACGCGGTCTTCCGGACCGAGGTGCCGGAACGCTCGCTGGGCCCGCTGCTGCGCCGGATGCAACGCCGGGGCCAGCAGGAATACCTGGATCGTGGCGTCTCCGTGCTGCACCTCGCGCTCGGGCTGCTGCACTGGCGGCCGCTCGCCGACGACGAGGACACCGCCGAGACCGCCGGAGCCGCCGGGTACACCAGCCCGCTGCTGCTGCTCCCGGCCGAGCTGGTCACCGGCGAGCTGGGGGAGCTGCCCGAGCTGCGGCTGCGCGACGAGGAGCCGGTGCTGAACCCGGCGCTCGCGCTGCGACTGCGCCGGGCCGGGATCGCGGTGAAGCAGCTGGAGCCGGGCGCCGAGCTCGACGTCGACCGATTCTGGTCAGAGTTCACCGACACCGTGGCGCGGCGGCACGGCTGGCACATCGAACGGTCGGTGATCCTGACCTGCCTCACCTTCCACAAAGAGGCGATCTACCGCGACCTGCAGGAGAACGAGGAGCGCATCCTCGCCCACCCGGTGATCCGCGCGCTGGCCACCACTGATCACCGGCGGCAGACCGACGAGTTCCGGTTCACCCCGATCAGGCCGGAGGAGGTGGACCGGCTCGCCCCGCCCGAGGACGTGCCGCTGGTCCTGGACGCCGACTCCTCGCAGCGGGCCTGCGTGGCCGCCGCGCTCGCCGGGCACAGCTTCGTGATGGACGGCCCGCCCGGGACCGGCAAGTCGCAGACCGTGGCGAACATGGTCGGCGCGCTGCTGCACGCCGGCAAGCGGGTGCTGTTCGTCTCCGAGAAGGTCGCCGCGCTCGACGTCGTCCGCAACCGTCTCGCCGAGGCAGGGCTGGACCGGTACATCCTGGAGCTGCACGGGCAGCAGGCCGGGCGGCGCGAGGTGGCGACGCTGCTCGCCGCGGCGGTCGACGAGACGCCTGAGGTGCCCGGTGAGGGCCCGGTCGTCGACCGTGGCTCGCTGCGCGAGCGAAGGGAGAGACTGACTGCTTTCGCGTACGCGATGAACGAGACCCGCCGGCCCCTCGACGCCACCCTCCACGAGATCATCGGCCGCTGCGCCGGGCTCGACGAGGCTCCCGCCGCGCCGGTCCCGACGATCGTCCCCGGCTCGCTCACCCCGGACGTGATGCGCCGCGTCCACGAGGCCACCGACCAACTCGCCCGCTCCTGGCGTGCGATGGCCGGCGGCGACGGGCTGCTCTGGCGCGACGTGATCACCCGTGAGCCGCTCGACCCGGCGCTCAGCCGTGCCGAGAAGGCGCTGGCCGCGCTGGCCCGGTCGGCCAGGATCGCGGACGCCGCGGCGAAGGCGTTCGGGCTGACCGGACCGGACGACGCGCCGGCGCTGGCCCGGCTCGCCGACCACGCCGGGAGGCGTCCGGCCCAGGTCGCCGACTCGTGGCTGACCGCTGAAGACCTGGCGCCGGTGAAGAAGGCGGCCGACCGCCGGACCGGGGAGCTGGCCAGTGCCGCGGAAGCCGCCGACGCGGTGAAGCAGCGTGCCGGGGTGCCGTGGACCGCGCTGCCGTCCCCCGCCGACCTGCCGATGCCGCCCGCGCTGGAGACGCTCGTCGCGCCGGTCGAGCTCGGCTCGCTCACCGCCGCCGACGCCGACGAGCTGGCCCGCACCTTCACCAGGGCGGCCGAGCAGCTCGACAAGCACCGCCGCGCGGTCAACCGGGTCACCACCAAGCTCGGCCTGCCGCAGGCGAACACCATCCGGGACATCGCCCGGGTGGCGGCCGTCGCCGAGCTGGGAGCACGGACGCACAAGCCGGAACGGTTCTGGTTCTCCCCCGGCGCCCTCGCGGGCGTGCAGACCGGGGCGAGCGCGCTGCGCCGGGCCCTGGAACTGCTGGTCGGGGCGGAAATCCAGGCACGTCCGTACTTCTCCGAGGCGATCCTGGCGCAACCCGTCGAGGAGATCGCCGAACGGTTCGCGACGACGCACCGCGGGTTCGGAAGGCTGCGGGCGGCGTACCGGCGGGACAAGCGCGCGCTCGCCGGGTTCGTGCTGCCGGCCGCGCACCTCGGGGACGCCATCGACCGGCTGAGCACCGCCGTCGCGTGGAAACGGGCGCGGCAGGAGCTGGCGGCGGCGGAACACGCGTACGCGACCGCGCTCGGCCGGTACTGGCAGGGCCGGGCCACCGACTTCACCGCCCTCGACGAGGCGATCGCGGTGGCCACCGCCGCGCTCGCCTCCGCACCGCAGTCCGGCTTCGAGGCGGTGCTCGCCTACGTCTGCGCGCCGGCACCCGACCCGGAGCCGATCCACGTCGTCACCGAGGCGCGCGACGCGCTGCTGCGCTGGCAGGCGACGCTGCGGCCGGCGCCGTACCCCGCGGCGCGGCCGGAGCTGGTGTCCGGGCCGATCGAGGACGCGATCACCTGGCTGAACGAGCACGTCACGGCGTTGCACGCGACAGCGGACACGGTACGGGCGTTCGACGCCGCGACCGGGCGGACCCTCGACTACGCGGAGACGCTGCGGCTGGGCGAGCTGCGCGCGGCGGCCGCCACGGCGGAGGCGGCACTCCGTGGCCGCGCCGAGGAGCTGCCGGAGGCCGATCCCGCCGCGCTCGCCGCGACGGTCGAGTGGGCGGCGGCCACCCGCGAGGTCGCCGATGGGCCGCTCACCGACGCGCAGGTCGGCGCGCTCCGCGACCTGCGGCCGATCACCGGGCTCGCCGAACGCGCCCAGGAGTGGGCCGAGGCCAGCCGCGCGGTCCTCGCCGGCTTCGCCCCGACCCGGCAGCCCGACCTGCGCGAACGCTTCGCCGACTATCAGCGCGCCGCCGCGTTCCTGCGCGAGATCCGCGACGACAGCAGCGGCCAGGAGGAGTGGTTCGCCTGCCTCGACGCCCGCGACGTGCTCACCTTCCACGGCCTCGACGCGGCCGTCGAGTTCTGCGCCGACCAGCACCTGGACAGCCACGACGTGCCCGCGGTCATCGAGCGCGCGCTGCTGCACGGCTGGGTGGACGCGGTCGTCCGCGACGACCACCGGCTGCGGCCCTGGCGCGCCGAGGACCGGGACCGCCTGGTCGCCGAGTTCCGGGCCGCCGACGAGCGACTGGCGGCGGTCGCGACCCGGGACATCATCGCGGCTGTCGAGGCCCGCCGGCCGTCGGGCGACAGCACGGCCGCCGGGTTGCTGCGGCGGGAGGCGATGAAAGCAGACCGCCAATTGCCCGTACGGGAGTTGATCGCCCGCGCCCGTGACGTCGTGCTCGCCCTCCGGCCGTGCGTCCTGGCGTCGCCGCTGACCGTGAGCCAGTCACTGCCCCCGGACATCGGCTTCGACGCCGTCATCTTCGACGAGGCCTCGCAGATCACCCCGGCCGACGCGATCAACTGCATCTACCGTGGCCGGTCCCTGATCACCGCGGGCGACGACCGTCAGTTGCCGCCGACGTCGTTCTTCGACCGGGCGTTCACCGCGGACGCGACAGCGGACACCGAGGTGCTCGACTACCAGTCGGTGCTGGAGCTGGCCAAGGCGTGCGGCGCGTTCGCGGGCATGGGGCTGACCTGGCACTACCGCAGCCGCCACCAGGCCCTGGTCGCGTTCGCCAACGACGCCTTCTACCAGGGACGGCTCAGCACGTTCCCGGCGCCGGGCAGCGGCGGGCCGGACACCGGCGTCGAGTTGTTCCCGGTGGCCGGGGTCTACCGGCGCGCGACCAGCCGGGACAACCCGGTCGAGGCGGAACGGGTCGCCGAGCGCATCGTCCACCACTTCACCACCCGCCCCGATCGCACGCTGGGCGTGGTCACGTTCTCGGTGGCGCAGGCCGAGGCGATCGAACGTGCGCTGGAGAAGATCGCGGCCGGGCACCCGGCGCTGGAACGGGCGGTCGCCGACGACCGGCTGCACGGCTTCTTCGTCAAGAGCCTGGAGTCGGTGCAGGGCGACGAGCGCGACGTGATGATCTTCTCGGTCGGCTACGGGTACGACGAGTCCGGGAAGATCAGCGCCAACTTCGGGGCGCTGAACCGGCCCAACGGCTGGCGGCGGCTGAACGTGGCGATCACCCGGGCGCGGCACCGCGTGGAGCTGGTCACCTCGATCCTGTCCCGGGACGTCCCCGAGTCGGAGAACGAGGGGGTGCGGCAGCTCGCGGCCTACCTGGACTACGTCGAGCGCGGCGCCGGGGACACCAGCGCGGACCTGGCCGACGGCGCCGGCGAGTTCGTCGAGTCGGTGCTGGAGACCGTCCGGTCCTGGGGCTACCCGGCGCGGACCGGGCTGGGCACCGCCGGTGGGCGGGTCGACATCGCGATCCGGCACGGCGACGACCCGGCGGGCGACTACCTGCTCGGCATCCGGTGCGACGGGCCCGGGTACCGGGACTGCCCGGCCGCGCGGGACCGCGACCGGCTCACCGACCAGGTGCTGATCGACCTGGGGTGGCGGCTGCACCGGGCGTGGGCGCTGGCCTGGTACCGCGACCGGGCGGGGGAGGAGGCCCGGCTGCGGGCCGCGCTCGAACGGGCGGCGGCCGGTCGCCCGGGTCGTACCGGAGCGATCGAGGCGCCGGCCACGGACCGGGCGCCGGGTGCCCGGCGCCGGGTCGTGCCCGCCGCCCCGGCCAGGAAATGAGCGGCCGCGCGGGCCGGAAAGCGAGCCGCCGTTCCGGCCCGGAAGTGAGCCGCATACGGATTTTCGGGCGCAATGGTTGCCTCCGGCCGTAAAAAGTGAGCCTTTCCACCCGCGTCACCCAAATCGCCCCCTCGCGCGCGTCTCGGACATAGACGTAGCGCGAAAGGGAGGCCCGCATGCAACGGAACCCGGCCCGGCACCGCGAACAGTCCCGCCTCCCGCACCGGTTGCGCTGGCTGCGCTGGCCGGTGGCGTGGTTCCGGCGGCGTCCACGGTGGCTGCGCCGGGTGACGGCCGCCCTGGTCGCGCTGCAGGTGGTGCTGATCCTCGTCGCCGCGGGTTACGTGGTGAGCGTGGACCTGCCGTCCGATCCGACGCCCCCGCAGGCCTCGGTGCTCTACTACCGGGACGGCAAGACGGTGCTCGCGCGGATCGGCACGACCGACCGCACCGACGTCCGCCTGGACAGGGTGCCGACCGGGGTGCGGCAGGCGTTCCTGGCCGCCGAGGACCGCGGGTTCTACGACCATTACGGCGTCTCGGTGCGCGGGTTGCTGCGGGCCGTGTGGTCGAACGTGGTGAAGGACAGCGGCCAGGGCGCCTCCACGATCACCCAGCAGTATGTGCGCAACGCCTACCTGACCCAGGAGCGCACGGTCAGCCGCAAGGCCAAGGAGGCGGCCCTCGCGCTCAAGGTCGAGCACCGGTTCACCAAGGACGAGATCTTCGAGCGCTACCTCAACACCATCTACTTCGGCCGTGGGGCGTACGGGATCGAGGCCGCCGCCCACGCCTTCTTCGGCACGTCGGTGGACCACCTGAGCGCGTACCAGGGTGCGGTCCTCGCCGCGATGGTCAAGGACCCGACCCGTGGTGACCCGGCCGTCGACCCGCGCTGGACGCTGGACCGGTGGAAGTGGATCCTGCGGGCGATGAGCGGCGCAGGGTGGCTGCCGCCCGGTGCCGCCGACGCGACGCCGTTCCCGGCTGTCGCCGGTCAGTCGGTCACCGCCAGCACCAACGACGGCCCGATCGGCCTGATCACCGACCGGGTGGAGGACGAACTGGTCAGTGTGGGCATCAGCCGGCAGCAGATCCGCACCGGCGGCCTGCACGTCACGACCACCCTCGACGCGACCGCGCAGCAGGCGGCCACCGCGAGCATCGGCACGGCGCTGAAGGGCCAGCCGGCCACGCTGCGGTCCGCGCTGGTCGCGATCGACCCGCAGGACGGGGGCGTGCGGGCGTACTACGGCGGCGACCGCGGGCGCGGTTTCTACGACGACGCGCAGGCGGCCCGGCCACCGGCGTCGACCTTCAAGCCGCTGGTGCTGGCCGCGGCCGAGGAGCGCGACATCAACTACCGGTCGTACTACAACGGCGCGTCGCCACGGGTGTTCGCCGACCGCGGCGGGGCGCCGCTCTACAACCTGGAGAACCTCCAGTGTCCGATCTGCCCGCTGGACACCGCGATGGTGCACTCGTTGAACACGCCGTTCTACGCGCTGACCGAGCAGATCGGCCCGGCGAGCGTCCGGGACCTGGCCGTGCGGCTCGGTGTGCCGGAGCGTTACGGGGAGCAGACCACCCTGGTCGACCTCAAGGGCGAGCCCACCCCGGGCCGGACCCGCGCCGACATCTCCATCGGGCGCTATCCGGTCACCCCGGCCGACCTGGCCAGCGTCTACGCGACACTGGCCGGTGGCGGCGAACGGGTGAACCGGCACTTCGTCGCGTCGGTCGCGGGCCTCTACCGGGCGAAACCGAGGGCGGTCCGGGCGCTCGACCGTGGCGTGGCGGCCGACGTGGGCGCGGTGCTCTCCGAGGTGGTGGACCACCACGGCCGGGTCGCGGGGGTGCCGGCCGCCGCCAAGACCGGCTCCCAGCAGTTCGGGAACACCGCCGACTCGTCGGACGCGTGGACCGCCGGATGGGCGTCGGGCCTGGCCGCGGTGATCTGGATCGGCCGGGAGGCGCCCGGCCCGATCCGCACCAAGAACGGCAAGGCGATCAACGGCGAGGGCCTGCCGTACCAGATCTTCCGCTCCTTCCTCTCCGGGGCGCTCGCGGGACACCCGGCGAAGCAGCTGCCACCGGCGGCGAACGTGGGCAGCCCGGGCAAGGGAGACCTGGAGACCCTCGCCCCCGACACCGCCAAGTTCGCGCCCGGCCAGGTCTTCCCCGGCCCGCAGCGGGGTGACCAGGTCGACAAGTCACTGGCGAAAGGCAGTTGGGAGCAGCGCACCGAACGGCTGACCGGCGAGCTGTCGAAACTCGCGGCGGCCGGACAGGACTTCGCGGTCTCGTTCGTCGATCGCAAGTCCGGCCGGCGGTACGACTTCCGCGGCGACCGTCCGTTCGAGACCGCCAGCGTCGTGAAGGTCGAGCTGCTCGCCGCGCTGCTGCTCCAGGCGCAGGACGCCGGGCGTGCACTGACCTCCGCCGAGCGCACCCGCACCCGCAAGATGATCGTGGCCAGCGACAACGACGCGGCGTCGCAGGTCTACGCCGCGATCGGCGGCACGGCCGGGCTGCGCCGGGCCCTGGAACGGCTCGGCCTCGACGACACCGACCCGGCCGCGAACTTCGGCCTGACCACGACCACCGCGAAGGACCAGACCCGGATGGTCGACGCTCTCACGGCCACCGGCAGCCCGCTCACCAAGGCGTCCCGCGACCAGATCCTGTCGCTGATGTCCTCGGTCAACGCCGACCAGACCTGGGGCATCAGCGCCGCGTCCTTCAGCGGCGAGCAGACCGCCCAGAAGAACGGCTGGCTGGCCCGGTCCACCGAGAACAACCGCTGGATCATCAACAGCACCGGCCGGATCAGCAGCGACAAGGTCGACGTGGGGCTCTCGGTGCTGTCACACGGGCACAGCGGTCAGCCGGACGGCATCAAAGCCGTCGAGCGGATCGCCGCCCTCACCCGCAGCTACCTCGGCTGGTGACGACGGGCCGCGGCGCCGGCCTGTTCCCGTGCCGGCCCGCGGTGCGGCTTGCGCTCTGCGGCTGGTTCCCACCGTGGTTGTCGACGACGGACGACCACGGGACAACCAGCCGCAAGCGTGCGCCTTCCGGAGCCGCTGCGTCGGGCGGGGCGGGTTCAGGCGGCGAGGCCGCGGACGAGGGCGTCGACCAGCCTGGCCGGGAAGTCCTCCTCGGAGACGCCGGTCGCGTCGCCGAACATGCCCAGCATCATCGACGGGCCGGAGAGCATCAGGGCCGCCAGGTGAACGTCCAGGTCGGCCCGGAACTCGCCGTTCGCGACGCCCCGGCGCAGGATCTCGCGCATGCGCTCGCGGCGGGGCTCCATCACGGCGTGGTGCATCCGGTTCAGCTCGGGGTCGCGCTGCAGCTCGGGGAGGATGCAGGCGGTGACGATGCCGAACTCCCGGGCGCGTGACGATCGGTTCGCGGTGACCAGGGCGATCAGGTCCTCGCGGGCGGAGACGCCGCCGACCTCCGGCAGCGGGCCCTTCATGCTGCGGACCGCGTCGATGAGCAGGGCTTCCTTGTTCGCCCACCGGCGGTAGATGGTGGCCTTGCCGACGCCCGCCTTGGCGGCGACCGACTCGATGGAGAGGGCCGCCGCGCTCTGCCCGTCCGCGAGCAGCGTGAGCACCGCGTCGAGGATGGCCTGGTCGGCCTGGGCGTTGCGGGGCCGGCCAGGAGCCTTGCGCTCCTGGCCGGTCGTCGTCGTGCTGGTCATGGGGTTCATTGTTACTGAGGCGTTACGCCTCGACCAGGGCTACGCCCTGCTCCTCTGCGAGAACCGGGCTGTGCGGGCCCGCCGTCCGCTTGCCCGGCAGGAAGAGCGCCGCGACGAGAGCGCCGAGCAGCGCGAACACCAGCGAGCCGGCGGAGGCCCAGTGCATCGCGGTGACGAACGACTCGTTCGCGCTGGTGATCAGGTTCGCGCCGGTCGGGCCGGCCTGTGCCGCCACCGCGTACGCCCCGGAGATCGACTCGCGGGCCGTGTCGGCCGCCGCGCCGGGCAGGCCGTCGGTGGCCGAGCCCAGGTTGTCGCGGTAGACCGAGGAGAGGATCGCGCCGAGCACCGCGACGCCCAGGGCGCCGCCGAGCTGGCGGATGGTGTTGCTGACCGCGGAGCCGACGCCGGCCTTCTCCCGGGGCAGCGCCGACATGATCGACTCGGTGGCCGGCGGCATCACGTTCGCCATGCCGACGCCCTGGACGAAGAACGCGAGGGCGACGACCACGATCGGGGTGTCCGAGCCGATGAACAGCCAGGTGGCCAGGCCGAGCGCGACGAGCAGCAGGCCGACGGTGCTGACCAGCTTCGGGCCGAACTTCTTCACCATGTTCGAGCTGATCGGGGCGAAGACCATCTGGCCGACCGCGAACGGGACGAACAGCGCGCCGGAGGCGAGCGGACCGTAGCCGCGGACCAGCTGCAGGTAGAACGCGCCGAAGAACATGGCGCCCATGGCCGCGAAGAAGACCAGGCCGATCATGCCGGTGGAGGCGGAGAACTGACGGTTCTTGAACAGGCGCACGTCCAGCGAGGGGAACGCGATCGACCGCTCGAAGAGGACGAAGCCGATCAGCACCAGGATGCCGCCGGCCAGCGGGCCCCAGGCGAGCACGTCGCCGAAGCCGTCCTCACCGCCCTTGATCACGCCGTAGGTGAGCAGGGTCAGGCCGATGATGGAGAGCAGCACGCCGACCACGTCGATGCGGCCCGGCTTCGGGTCGCGCGACTCGGGCACCAGCAGGAAGACCAGGGTGACGCCGGCCACCACGATCGGGACGTTGATCAGGAAGACCGAGCCCCACCAGAAGTGCTCCAGCAGGAAACCGCCCAGGATCGGGCCGAGGGCGACGGCGAGACCGACCGCGCCGGCCCAGACGCCGATCGCGCGGCCGCGCTCCTTCGGCTCGAAGACGTTGGCGATGATCGACAGGGTGGCGGGCATGACCGCCGCGGCGCCGAGGCCCATCAGCGCGCGGGCGCCGATGAGCTGGTCGGGGCTGTTCGCGTAGGCCGAGATCAGCGACGCGATGCCGAACAGCGTCAGGCCGATGGCCAGGGTGATCCGGCGACCGATCCGGTCGGCCAGGATGCCGGCGGTGAAGAGCAGGCCGGCGAAGACCAGCGTGTACGAGTTGATGGCCCACTCGAGCTGACTCTGAGTGGCGCCGAGGCCGCGCTGCGGGTCGGAGATGATCCGCAGGGCCACGTTCAGCACGGTGTTGTCGAGAACCACCACGAGCAGGCTGATGACCAGCACCGCCAGGATGGCCCAGCGTCGGGGATGCCCGGCGGTCTGGGTTGTTTCTTGCGCGTTCATCCGGTGTTGCTCCCCGGTTTTCGAAACGGAACTGTCTCGTATCTCAATGAGGGACAGTAGTCCTCGGCATTGGGAAACGGAACGCTCTCGTATCGAAAGTGTCTCCCGTCACTGAAGTCGGCGGCGACGGTTGACCTGGAGCGCGCTCCAGGTCCTACGGTCGAGTCATGGAAATGATCGAACTGGGGCAAACCGGCACCCACGTCAGCAAGCTCGCCCTGGGCGCCATGCAGATGGGCGGCGCGACCGGCGAGCCCGACGCGATCCGCATTCTCGACAGCTTCCTCGACGCGGGCGGCACGTTCCTGGACACGGCGGACTGCTACGAGTGGTGGGCGCGCCGCGGCAGCCGTGGCGGCGAGAGCGAGGAACTGCTCGGGCGCTACCTCAAGGGCCGCCGCGACCAGGTCTTCCTCGCGACGAAGGGCAGTGCCCTCCCGGCGTACTCGGACAAGCTCTGGAACGCCGACGGGAGCACCGACTGGGAGCTCGCGCGCCGGACCTTCGCGGGAGCCGGCGGAGACACCCTGCGGCAGGCGCTGGACGGCAGCCTGCGACGGCTCGGCACCGACCACGTCGACCTCTACTACGTGCACGTGGACGACCTGGGCACGCCCCTCGAGGAGACCCTCGAAGCGCTCGACGGGCTGGTCCGGGCCGGCAAGATCCGCTACCCGGGCTGGTCGAACGTGCGGACCTGGCGGCTCGAGGCGATCCGGCAGCTCTGCGACCGGCACGGCTGGGCGGCGCCGGTGGCGGTCCAGCAGCAGCACTCCTACCTGCGCCCGAAGGTCGGCAACGCCTCCGCGTCGATCGTCGGCGCGGAGCAGTCGGAGTACCTGGACCAGCATCGTGACCTGCAGTTGGTCGCCTACTCGCCGATCCTCAAGGGCGTCTACGACGACCCGGCGGCCCAGCGGACCGGGGCCTGGGCGCTGGAGAACTACGCGGGGCCGGACGCTGACGCGCGTCTCGCCGTACTGCGGGAGGTCGCCGGTGAAGTCGGTTCGACGCCCAACCGCACGGTGCTGGCGTGGCTGCTGCACCAGACCGCGCCGTCGGTGATCCCGCTGATCGGCCCGAGAACTCCCGGGCAGCTAGACGACCTGCTCCCGGCCCTCGACATCAAGCTCGACGCCGGTCAGCTCGCCCGCCTGGACGCGGCCGGGGCGTAACTCCACGGACTCGCGCGGCTCGACCAGGGCCAGCTCCAGGATGCCCTCCTGTCCGACGGGGTGGGACAGTAGGTAACCCTGGGCGAACTCGCAGCCGAGCCGCGCCAGAACTTGCAGGTCGGCGGCGTTGTCCACGCCCTCGGCGACGGTCACCATGCCGAGGGCGTGCGCCATCTTCACCATCGCGTCGGCCAGCGCCGTGCGGGCCTGGTCGCGGTGGATGCCGGCGACGAACGCCCGGTCGATCTTCACCACGTCCCAGCCGTGGTCGGCGACCCGGGCCATCGACGAGTAACCGGTGCCGAAGTCATCCACGGCGATCTTCACGCCGGCACGGCGCAGCGGCCCGAGCGCGTCCTCCACGGTCGCGGGCTCGGCCACCCCGGTCTCGGTCAGCTCCAGGGTGAGCATGTCCGGCGGGGTGCCGGCCCGATCCAGCGCCGCCAGCACGAAGTCGGCGGTGAACCGGTCGAGCTGGCGCGGCGACAGGTTGACCGCGACCGGGATCCACCGGCCGGTCCGGTCGAACCAGCCGCGCTGCGCGGCGAGGGACTGGTCGAGGACCACCGCGAAGACCTGCGCGATCGTGCCGGCCGCCTCGGCGATCGGCACGAACACCGCCGGGGGCAGCACGCCGTCGGCCGGGTGATGCCACCGGGCCAGCGCCTCCACCGAACTCAGCCGGCCGTCGCCGACCCGGAACACCGGCTGGTAGACGCAGAAGATCTCACCCGGATGGCTCAGCGCGCGCCGCAGGTCCGCGTCGATCCGCAGCCGCTGCGCCGCCTCCGCGCGGATCTCCGCGTCGAACCGCACCATCCGGCCCCGGCCGGCCGCCTTGGCCTGGTACATCGCGGTGTCCGCGTCCTGCACGAGCGCGTCCGGGTCGGCGTTCCGGTCGCCGGTGGTGCGCAACCCGATCGACAGCGTCGCGAAGAACTCGGTGCCGTCGGCGAGCCGCATCGGCCGCCCGAGGGTCGTGGCGACCCGGTCGGCGATCTGCGCGGCCTGCTCCTCGGTCGTCTCCGGCATCAGGATGACGAACTCGTCGCCGCCGAGCCGGCAGACCACGCCGGCGTCGCCGACCGCGGCCCGCAGCCGGGCGCTGATCTCGATCAGCAGCTGATCACCGGCGTCGTGCCCGAGACTGTCGTTGACGTCCTTGAAGTGGTCCAGGTCGCAGAAGAGCAGCCCGACCCGGGCCGTGGGCGCGGGCGGCATCGCGTTGAGTGCCAGCGCCAGCCGGTCCATCAGCAGACTGCGGTTGACCAGCCCGGTCAGGATGTCGTGCCCGGCCCGCCAGGACAGCTCGTGGATCGGCCCGGCCAGCCGGACCGCGACCAGCGCCATCGACAGCGCCGACCCGAGCACCAGCGGGGTGTCCGAGCCCGGCTCCCAGAACAGGTGCAGGCAGGGCAGCAGCAGCGCCGCCCCGAACAGGATCAGCGCCCGGGGCAGCGTCAGCGTCCGCATCACCGAGCGCCGGGGCGTGGTCGCCACCATCGAGGGGTGCAGCGCGGCCGTGCCGAGCAGGATCGGCATCGCCATCCAGCCCAGATCGATCAGACCCCCTTCGCGGTACGACCCGGTCAGGCCCTGATGCGTGTAGAGCGCGTCGGAGAGGAACCAGGCCACGAGCCCCGACAGCAGCCAGCGCACGCCCGGGGTGCGCAGCTCGACGCCGAGGGCGAGGGCGAGCGCGCAGTAGACCACCAGCAGCGTGCTGACCGGCGCGGCCATCGCGACGAACCGGGCGGTCACGCTGCCGCCCTCGGTCATCGTCGGGCCCACCACCAGGATCCAGGCGATGCTCGCCAGCGGTGACAGGATCACCGCCGCGTCGACGAAGGCGGTCCGGCCGGCGCGGGACGCCAGCATCGCCGTGCCGGCCGCGATGGTCAGGTGGCCGAGAAGGTAGAGCACGTCGGCGGGGGAGGGGAACGCGGGATCCCCGGTCCGGGCGGTGTGCAGCGCGAAGATCACGTCGCCGGCCGCGGAGAGCGCCAGGCCGCCGCCGATCACCAGCCAGCCGCCGCGCCGCCGCGGGACGTGCCCGCGCAGGCCGATCCAGGTGGCGATCGGGGCGGTGCTGTTCACCACCACGTAGATCCACCGCGTCCCGGCGTTGAACGGCACGGTGAGGTAGACGACCGCGAGCGCGGACGTCACCAGCAGGTAGATCCACCACAGGTGGCGGATGCCGCCCCGGGAGCGGCCGATCATGCGCCGTCACCGGTTCCGGGTCCGCGGGTCTGCACGCCGCTCCTATCGGCCGCCGTCCTGCTCGCCGGAGAACTCCGGGCGGTGCGCCTGCCCTCGCCCGGGGGCGGCCGCCGGGGACCGGAGCGCGGGAGTGCCACTGGACCGAATACTGCCGCACCCGGGCGGGGAGGGTGTGCTCTTTCGCTCAGACCAGGGACTGCCAGGCCGTGATCAGCGACTGGCGGAGCTCCGCGGCCTGATCGGCGGTCAGCTTCGCGATCATGCGGTTCTCCAGCTCCCGGACCGGTGTGGCGACCGCCGCGATCAGCGCCCGCCCGTCCCCGGTGAGGTGGATCAGCAGTTCGCGACGGCTGGCGGGGTTGCGCTCGCGGCGGATCAGGCCGCGGCTCTCCAGCGCCCGGACCATGTCGGCCATGGACTGCGCCGTCACGAACGAGTCGCGGGCGAGCTGGGCCGCGGACAGGCCGTCATGTCGTTCGAGGACGGTGAGCGACGTGTATTGCAGGGCGGTGATGCCGTGTCCGCGGACCACCTCGTCGAGGCGTGCGCGGACTGCCAGCTCGAGCTGTTTGACCAGGTAGAGCAGCGACGGCATGGGGCCCTCCGACGTGGTGAAGATGCTGCGACATTACCGCGTTGACAGGAAACCTGATCATCCATGAGACTCGGAATCAACAGGATTCCTGTTAATCGTGGGTGGCGCGCCGAGTTCGGCGGGCTGCGGGGCCCGGACCGGTCGCGCCACCCACCGTCTTCGTGAGAGGTTGAGACACATGGATCTGAGCGGCAAGGTCGCCGTCGTCACCGGCAGTGGCCGGGGCCTCGGCCTGGCATACGCCAAGGCGCTCGCCACGGCCGGCGCGTCCGTCGTCGTCAACGACGTGGAGCCGGCCGCGGTCGACGCGGCGGTGGCCGAGGTGCCCGGATCCGTCGGGGTCGCCGCCGCGGTCGGTGCCACCGAGAGCGCGGAGCAGCTGGTCGCGGCCGCGGTCGAGGCGTTCGGCAAGCTGGACGTGCTGATCACCAATGCCGGCATCCTGCGCGACCGGGTGCTCTGGAAGATGACCGACGACGACTTCGACGCGGTGATCAAGACTCACCTGCGCGGCACCTTCACCTGCGCTCGCGCCGCCGCGATCCGGATGCGCGAGCAGGGCACCGGCGGGCGGCTCATCCTGATCTCCTCGCCGGCCGGGCAGCGCGGCAACTTCGGGCAGACGAACTACGCGGCGGCCAAGGCCGGGATCGCGGCGATGGCCCGGACCTGGGCTCTGGAGCTGGCCCGCAGCGAGATCACCGTCAACGCGGTGGTGCCGGTCGCCGCGACCGAGATGACCAAGACGATCCCCGCCTTCGCGCCCGCCATCGAGGAGGCCGAGCGCACCGGGCAGCCCTACCCGGCCTGGTTGCGCCACGACGAGGGGCTGGGCACCGTGGAGGACGTGACCGGGCTGATCACCTTCCTGGCCTCGGATGCCTCGAAGGCCATCACCGGGCAGGCGATCGGGGTCGGCGGCGACAAGCTGGCCCTCTGGTCGCACCCGGCCGAGAAGGAGGTCGTCCACCGCGACGGTGGCTGGTCGGCCGACGACATCGCGGGGTCGTGGAACTTCCCCTCGGAGACGTACGGCATCCCGTCATGAATCTCGACGACCTCGTTGCGATCGACGTGCACACGCACGCCGAGGTCAGCAAGGACGGCCACAGCTCGCTGAGCCCCGACCTCTTGAACAAGTCCGCGGACTACTTCAAGGCGCACGGCCACCGCCAGCCCACGATCGACGAGATGGCGGCGTACTACCAGGAGCGGAAGATGGCCGCCGTCGTCTTCACCGTCGACGCCGAGCACGCCACCGGCCACCCGCGCATCGCCAACGAGGAGATCGCCGAGAGCTGCGCGGCGCACCCCGGCACGCTGATTCCGTTCGCCAGCGTCGACCCGCACCGGGGCAAGGCAGGTGTCCGCGAGGCCCGGCGACTCGTGGAGCAGCACAAGGTCAAAGGCTTCAAGTTCCACCCCAGCATCCAGGGTTTCGCGCCGGACGACCGGCTCGCCTACCCGCTCTACGCGGCGATCGAGGAGCTGGGCGCGGTCGCGCTCTTCCACACCGGCCAGACCGGGATCGGCGCGAATGTGCGCGGCGGTGGCGGCATCCGCCTCAAGTACTCCAACCCGATGCTGGTCGACGACGTGGCCGTGGACTTCCCGGATCTGCGGATCATCCTGGCCCACCCGTCGTTCCCGTGGCAGGACGAGGCGCTCGCCGTCGCCACGCACAAGGAGCACGTGCACATCGACCTGTCCGGCTGGTCCCCGAAGTACTTCCCACCCCAGCTCGTCAGGTACGCGAACAGCCTGCTGCAGGACAAGGTGCTGTTCGGCTCGGACTATCCGGTGATCACCCCGGATCGCTGGCTGGCGGACTTCGCGAAGCTGGAGCTGAAGGACGCCGTACGGGAAAAGATCTTGAAGTTGAATGCCGCCAGGCTGCTTTTCGGAGAGGAAACAGAATGACGACTGTGGTGAATGGTCTCGACGAGCTCAAGGCCCTCGCGGGCACGGACCTCGGCGCCAGCGAGTGGCTGGAGATCACCCAGGAACGGGTGAACACGTTCGCCGACGCCACCGGCGACCACCAGTGGATCCACGTGGACCCCGAGCGGGCCAAGGACGGGCCGTTCGGCGGGCCGATCGCGCACGGCTACCTGACGTTGTCGCTGGTCATCCCGCTCTTCGGCGATCTGCTCAAGGTCGAGGGAACCAAGATGGGCGTGAACTACGGGCTGGAGAAGGTACGTTTCCCGCACCCGGTCCGGGTCGGCTCGAAGATCCGGCTCGCCGCGAAGGTGGTCAGCGTCGAGGACGTGCCCGGTGGCACGCAGAGCACGTTCGACTTCACCGTGCAGATCGACGGCGTCGACAAGCCGGCCTGTGTCGCCCGCACCGTCTACCGCCAGTACTTCTGAGGCCTGACCATGCACAACGCGGGGCTGGGCTCCTGGCCGGCGCGCCGGGCGGCGATGTCGCCCGGGCGCGTCGCGCTGATCTTCGAGGGCCGGCGGGTGACCTACGCCGAGCTGCACGTGCGGATCGCCCGGCTCGCCGCCGCACTCCATGAGGCCGGGGTGCGGCGGGGTGATCGGGTCGCCTATCTCGGTCCGAATCATCCCGCTTTCGTGGAGACGATGTTCGCGACGTGGCTGCTCGGCGCGATCTTCGTGCCGTTGAACTTCCGCCTGACCGCGACCGAAATCGAATACCAGCTGAGCCACAGCGGGGCCACCGTGCTGATCCAGGCGCCGGGCATGCCCGCGGTCAGCGCGCCGGTGACGTTCTCCACCGGGTCCCTGCCGGACGCCGAGCCGATCCATCCTGACGAGACCGTCGCGCACGACGACGTGGCGTGCATCCTCTACACCTCGGGGACGACCGGCCACCCCAAGGGCGCGATGCTCACCCACGGCAACCTGATCTGGAACTGCTACAACCTGCTCGTCTGCGTCGACGTCGCGAGCGACGAGGTCACGCTGGTCAGCGCCCCGCTCTTCCACGTCGCGGCGCTCGACCAGTGCCTGCTGCCGACGTTCCTCAAGGGCGGCACCTCAGTGATCATGCCGGCCTGGGACGTCGACGGCTGCCTCGACCTCATCGCCGAGCACCGCGTGACCTGGATGTTCGGCGTCTCCACGATGTACGCCGGGCTCTGCCAGTCCCCGCGCTGGGCGGACGCCGACCTCCGCTCGGTCCGTAGCCTGATGACCGGCGGCGCCTCCGTCCCGGCGGCGCTGATCCACCGGTACCAGGAGCGGGGACTGCTGTTCTGCCAGGGCTACGGGATGACCGAGACCGCGCCCGGCGCCACCTTCCTGGAGGCGCGCGAGAGCCGGGAGCACGCCGGCTCGGCGGGGCTGCCCGTGTTCTTCACGGACGTGCGCTGCGTCAGACCCGATCTGACCGGAACTGATCCGGGGGAGCCCGGCGAGATCCTGGTCCGTGGGCCGAACGTGACGCCCGGCTACTGGAACGATCCGCAAGCGACCGCGGCGGCGTTCGTGGACGGGGGCTGGTTCCGCTCCGGTGACGTGGCGGTCGTCGACGAGCACGGCCACTTCCGGATCGTCGACCGGACCAAGGACATGTACATCTCCGGCGGCGAGAACGTGTATCCGGCCGAGGTCGAGGCCGCGATCTTCGAGCATCCCGCGGTGGCCGAGGTCGCCGTCGTCGGTGTGCCCGATCCGAAGTGGGGAGAGGTCGGGCGGGCCTTCGTCGTGCCACGCCAGGGGGCGTCGCTCGCGCCCGGCGACGTGCCGGCGTTCCTCCGCGACCGCCTGGCCACATACAAGATTCCGGTCTACGTCGACGTGGTCGGCGACCTGCCGAAGACCGGCTCGAACAAGGTGCGCAAGGGGCCACTGCGCAGTCTCCCGCTGCCGCGCTGACCCCGGCCGGGTCAGCTCCAGGCCGCCGAGACCAGGGCGGGAAGGATCTCGGCGGCCGGACCCCGCAGGTTCGCCGTGGCGATCGGGTCGAGCGGCGTCGGCTCAGGGTTCACCTGCAGGACCGCCGCGCCGGAACGCGCCGCCAGCCGCGGGATCTCGGCAGCGGGATAGACCAGGCCGGACGTGCCGACGGTCAGCAGGACATCGCACTGCGAGGCGGCCTGGGCGGCGGCGAAGAGCGCCTCCTCGGGCAGCTGCTCGCCGAACCACACCACGCCCGGCCGGACCGGGCCACCGCAGTGGGCGCAGCGCGGCGGCGGGATGCGCCGGCCCTCGGCCGGCTGCTCCGGCGTCGCGGGGCTCGGCGTGGGACGGGAACAGGTGGCGCAGCGCGGCGCGAAGAGGCTGCCGTGCAGGTGGACCGCGGCCTCCGAGCCGGCGCGCTCGTGCAGGTCGTCGACGTTCTGGGTGATCAGGGTCAGCTGCGGGACGTGGGCGGCCAGACGGGCGACGGCGAGGTGCCCGTGGTTCGGCCGGACCTGCTGGACGAGCCGGCGACGCCACTCGTACCAGCCCCAGACCAGCTCCGGGTCCTCCTGGAACGCCTGCGGAGTGGCCAGCGACTGCGCGTCGAAGCGGGACCACAGGCCGGTCAGCGCGTCCCGGAACGTGGGCACGCCGCTCTCCGCGGAGATCCCGGCGCCGGTGAAGACCACCACGTGGCGGGCCTGTCCCAGCAGTTTCGCGGCGTCGTTCAGGGCCATGTCAGCGCGCTCCTCATCCGGTGCGGTGAATTCCCGCGTACCGCTTCTCGTCGGTGCAGTCCGAAGAGACACCGGCCGCCCCTCGTCGACCTGCGCCGATGAGGACGGGTGCCGTTCTTCTCCGGCCGGGGCCGAGGAGAAGTGTGGCAGCCGCGGCCCGCGGGCCGCATCACCGTTCCCGTCGTGGGTCGTTTGAGGGGTCAGACGGGTGTGCTGGAGGTTCGGTGAGTCGAGGGCGAAACCTCTTGGTGGTCGCGGTTCTGGCCGGGATGACGCTGTCCGGCTGCGGCGGGTCCACCGCGGCGGGGCGCGGGCTCGGCCCGGCCGCCGGCAGCTCACCGCCCGGAACCGTGGCCACCACCGCGTCGCCGAGCGCGCCGGCGCGGGTGATCCTCGCCCCGGAGGATCCGGTCCGGACCGTTCTGCCCGGCGGCGAGATGCCCGTGGACGACTCGCCGGACCCGGCCGAGCCGGCCGCCTCCGCCCCGGCGAGCTCCCGTCCCGCCACTGTCCCCGACCGTGCGCCGGCGCCGGCGTCGCGACCGCCGCACCCTCGGCCGCGGGACACCACGGATGGTCCGGCACGGCGGGCGCGGCCGGCCCCGTCGGCCCCGATCGTCAGGGATCTCCCGGCCAAGCCGAAGAAGAATCCGCCGAAGCCGGCGAAGACAGCGGTCTCGGCGCCGGCGGCCACGGCGGCGCCCGCCGCAGCGGCTTCGGCGCCCGCCCCGGTCCCGGAGAAAGCGTGCGCCGCAGCGGAGTGCCGTTGACACCGGCGCGGACCGCTGCGGACTGGCGGCGCCGCGTCGATCGATACGGATCGCGCGCGATGACGGTGGTCGGCGACTGGATCGTGCCCGGCCCGCGGCCCGGCCCGTCCGAGCCGCGGATCAGCGCGCTGGTCGCGCTCGTCGCCCTGCTCGGTGGCGTGCTGCCGATCATCGTCATGGTGGTGACCTGGGCTTCCAAGCCGAAACCGGTGCACCGGGACTGCCCGGTGGCGGCGCACGCAAGGTCCGGATCGGTGCTCGCCGATCAGCCCGCGCGAGGACGCTACCGGCCCGGCGGACAGTGCAATTCGACAGGATCGGAAAACCGCGTCGAGCGTACGGACGTGGGCCGCTACCGCGTGACCTTCGGCGGGCTGGGGCAGGACGGTGGCGTGGCCGAGGTCACTCCGCTCACCGGCGACGACCGGATCTGCACACTCCCGGACTGGCGGCCGGACGGCGACGACGAGCGGGTCGAGGTGGCCTGCTTCGATCGTTCAGGGGCGCCCGCGGACAGTGGGTTCTCGGCCCGGTACTGGTATCTGCGCGACAGCGGTGGAACGGCTGCCTACCTGCGGCTCGGTGACCCGGGGCGGACGAGTCAGACGGTCGAGGACGCGTACGGCTACAACTCGGCCGGCGGGATCAACTCGGCGGACCGTGAGGACGTCGGCTCCTATGTGGTCTACTTCGGTCGTCAGGACCGGGCGTCGGGCGGAACGGTGAAGGTGTCGGCCGTGGGTGGCACGGCGGCGGTGTGCGGGGTCGAGCGGTGGTTCGCCTACCCGGAGGGCAACTACCTCGCCGTCCGGGTCCGCTGCCGGGACGCCGCGGGACAGGCCGTGGACTCCCGATTCGCTGTCGCGTTCTCGGTGGGGCTCGGCGGCGGGGTGCCCGGGGCCCATCTGCTGGCCGATCGGCCGTCGGACGCCGGGTACACCGCGACCGGGGCCTACCAGTTCAACAGCGCGGGACGGTCGAACACGGTCACGCGCTCGGCGGTGGGCGATTATCGGGTGAGCCTGCCCGCGGTGTTCGGCGCCGGCGGGAACATACAGGTCACGCCGTATGCCGGTGATGCCCGTTGCGTGGCCGTCCTCGACGACCAGATCTCCGGCGTACGGGTCGTCTGCCGCGGCCCCGCCGGGACGCCCGTCGATGCGCAGTTCCTCCTGGCCTACTGGCAGTGACCGGTACCGATCAGCCTGGCCCCGCCTCACCGGCATCGGCAGGTTGACTCTGCCCCGGGGGCAGGGCCGAGGCTTCTCCTCAGCGGCGCTCACCTCAGGCCGGCGGGATGCAGGAGCAGATCGGCGCAGCGTCGAGGGGCGTCGGGGAAGGGGAGGTGGCCGCAGCCCGGCAGGGGGACGTGACGGGCGGCCGGCAGGACGGTGCGGGTGCGAAGGGCCTGGTTGCGGTAGGGAAGGACGACGTCGCGGGTGCCCCAGGCGATGGTGACCGGAATGCGGGACAGGGCGCCGGGGTCCACCGAGGACCACGGGGTGAGGTGGCGGAAGGCGGAACGGGAGGAGCGGAAGCCCGGGGCGCCGGCGAGTGCCCGGGCGTCGGCAAGGCAGTCGGCCGGGTCCAGGCTGCCCGGGTGGGCGTAGAAGACGGCGCACAGGGCTGTGCGGCCGGCGCGGGTGGCCATCAGGCGCGGCAGTGAGGAGGCGAGAGCGGTGCTGCCGGCGTGGGCGGCCCCGACGACGAACCGGCCCCAGCGGCCACCGCCGACCGGCCAGAAACCGACCGGGGAGAAGGCGGTGACGGCGTGGGCGCGGCCACGCCGGCCGAGCTCGAGGGCGATGCCGCCGCCCATCGAGCTGCCGCCGACGTCGACGGTGTCGAGGCCGAGCGAGTCCAGGAACGACTCGACCAGGTCGGCGAGGTGCGGCACCGAGCCGGGAACGGTGCGGTTCTCGGCGGCATCCCCGTGGGCGGTGCCCGGGTGGCCATTGTCCGGTTGGGCCTTGGCCGGTTTGGCCTCGTCCGGGTGGGCGGTATCCGGGTGGGCGGCGTCCTTGCCGGCGGTGGGTGGCGGCCACAGGGGTGAGGCGCCGAAGCCGGGAAGGTCGACGGCGATGACGTCGCGGTGTGCGGAGAGGAGATCGAGGATCGGGGTCCACACCTGCCAGCGGCTGCCGATGCCGTGGATCAGCAGCAACGGCGGGCCGGAGCCGCGGCGGTCGTAGTCGAGCGACGTCATCACGGCACCATGCCGTGGAGTGCGCCGCGACGGCACTGTCAAGGGGGTGGATTCGCGGTGTGCGTCAGACCGGGAACGACGTTGTTGACATGTCGCCAATAAGGGCGTGATGCTACGCCGATGTCGTACGACTACGACGTCCTCGTGATCGGCTCCGGGTTCGGCGGCAGCGTGACCGCGCTGCGCCTGACCGAGAAGGGCTACCGCGTCGGCGTTCTCGAGGCCGGCCGCCGGTTCACCGACGAGCAGTTCGCCACGACGTCCTGGCGGCTGCGCGACTACGTGTACGCGCCGGCACTCGGGTGCTACGGCATCCTGCGGCTGACGCTGCTCAAGAACGTACTGATCATGTCGGGAGCGGGGGTGGGGGGTGGGTCCCTCGGCTATGCGAACACGCTCTACGAACCGCCGGACGCGTTCTACGACGATCCGCAGTGGTCCGCGATCACGGACTGGAAGGCAGAACTCGCGCCCTACTACGACCAGGCGAAGCGCATGCTCGGCGTGACCGTCAACCCGGTGGAGACGGACTCCGACCGGGCGTTGCGGGCCGTCGCGGAGGACCTCGGAGTGGGGCACACCTATCGCCGTACGCCGGTCGGGGTCCTGTTCGGAAGCGAACCCGGCGCCGGCCTGCCGGACCCCTTCTTCGGCGGCGCCGGCCCGGCCCGGCGGGCGTGCACCCTGTGCGGGTCGTGCATGACCGGCTGCCGCAACAACGCCAAGAACACCCTGGTCAAGAACTACCTGTACCTGGCCGAGCGGGCGGGCGCGACCGTCCACCCGCTGACCACGGTCCGCGACGTCCGGCCGCTGCCCGGCGGTGGATACGCCGTCCACACCCGCCGCACCGGCGGCCTGAGCAGGAAGTCCTACACCGCCGGGCAGGTCGTCTTCGCCGCCGGCGCGCTCGGCACCCAGCGACTGCTGCACCGCCTGCGCGACCGCGGCAGCCTCCCGGGCATCTCCGCGCGCCTGGGCGAGCTGAGCCGCACGAACTCGGAGTCGATCCTCGGCGCGCGCACCCGCCGCAAGGACCGCGACTACAGCCACGGCGTCGCGATCACCTCGTCGATCCACCCGGACGCGGTCACGCACGTCGAGCCGGTCCGCTACGGCCCGGGCAGCAACCTGCTCGCCCTGCTCTCCACCGTCATGGTCGACGACGCCGGCCGGCGGCCGCGCTGGCGGGCCGGCCTCGGGCAGCTCGCGAAGGCCGGCCGTGACCTGCGGCTCTACCTGTCCCCACGGGACTGGTCCCGGCAGACCGTGGTGCTGCTCGCGATGCAGCCGCTGGACAACTCGATCACCGTGTTCCGCCGCCGCGGGCGCCTGACCAGCAGGCCGGGGATCGGCGAGCCGAGCCCGGAATGGGTCCCGGCCGCGCACGACGTCGCCCGGCGCACCGCCGAGAAGATCGACGGCGTGCCGCTGGGCTCGTACACCGAGCTGGTCGGCAAGCCGGTGACCGGCCACTTCATCGGCGGCTGCGCGATCGGGGCGGTCGTCGACCCGTATCACCGGCTCTACGGGCATCCGGGCCTGCACGTGATCGACGGCTCGGTCGTCGCCGCGAACCTCGGGGTGAATCCGTCGCTGACCATTACGGCTCTGGCCGAACGCGCGGTCGCCCTGTGGCCGAACGCGGGGGAGCCGGACGCGCGTCCGCCGATCGGCGACGGCTATGTCCCGATGGATCCGGTCGTTCCGGGCAACCCGGTGGTGCCGGCGACAGCGCCCGCCGCTCTGCGACTGATCCGGGTGGAGGGGCGATGAGCCCCCGCATCCTGATCATCGGCACCGGCTTCGGCGGCGTCGCGGTCGCTCACGCCCTGCTCAAGGCGGGTTTCACCGACCTGATCATGCTGGAGAAGGCGCCCCGGCCCGGCGGCGTGTGGCGCGACAACCTCTATCCCGGCTGCGCGTGCGACATCCCGGCACCGCTGTACTCGTTCTCCCACGCCCAGAATCCCGCCTGGAGCCGCCGTTTCCCACCCCAGCCGGAGATCCTCGCCTACCTCGACGCCTGCATCGAGAGGTTCGGCCTCGCGGACCGGATCCGATGCGGTACGGAGGTCGCCGCCGCCACCTGGACCGGAACGTTCTGGCAGGTCACCACCACGACCGGGGAGACCCTGGAAGCCGACGTGCTGATCCCCGCCGTGGGCCAGCTGTCCCGCCCGATCGTCCCGCAACTACCCGGAACGTTCGACGGCCCGGCCATGCACACCGCCGGCTGGGACGCGACGGTGCCGATCGCCGGCAAGCGGGTCGCCGTGATCGGCACCGGCGCGAGCGCGATCCAGCTGGTCCCGGCCATCGCGGGGGTCGCCGCGCACGTGACGGTCTTCCAGCGGACCGCGCCGTGGACGCTGCCGAAGCCGGACCGCCGCTACGGCCGTACGCGCAAAGCTCTTTATGGGTCGTTCCCGGCGTTGATGGGCCCGGCGCGCGCCGGGACGTGGCTGATGACCGTCGTCACCGGCCTCGCGGTGACCGGCAACCGGGCCGCCGCGGCACTCCTGCGCGCCGTTTCGATCGCGCAGCGTCACTGGCAGGTGCGCGACCCCGAGCTGCGCCGCAAGATCACCCCGGTCGAGCCGATGGGCTGCAAACGCGTCCTGTTCACGAACGCGTGGCTGCCGGCCCTGGCACGACCCGACGTCGAGCTGGTCACCGACCCGATCTCCGCGGTGACCCCGGGCGGGATCCGGACCGCTGACGGCACGGAGCACCCGGCCGACGTCATCGTCTACGGCACCGGGTTCGCGGCCACCGAGTTCCTGGTCCCGATCAGGGTCACCGGCCGTGACGGCGAGTCCCTCAACGAGGTGTGGCGGGACGGCGCGCACGCGTACCTCGGCATGGCGGTGCCCGGTTTTCCCAACATGTTCCTGGTCTACGGCCCGAACACGAACACCGGGAACACCTCGGTCGTCTTCTTCCACGAGGCCCAGGCCCGCTGGATCGTCCAGGCCGTCCGTCACTTGGATCACAGTCAGGTGCCGCTCGAGGTACGACCGGAGGTCGCGGCCGGCTACGACCAGGAGCTGCAGTCCCGCCTGGCCGGCAGCGTGTGGGCCTCCTGCCGGAGCTGGTACCGCACGGCCGCGGGCCGCGTCGTGACCAACTGGCCCGGAATGGCCGCCGAGTACCGTCGCCGCACCGCCCGCCTGCGCCCTTCCGACTTCCAGCCCGCGGTGCATTCATCCCGTTCGCAAAGGCGCGATTCCGAGATTCCTGATCTGACCCGGCAACGCTCGGACGGACATTCCGGTGACTAGTGCCCGTCCGTCGCCGGATGGGCACCGATCACCGTTTTCTACAGATTGCTGGCAGTGCAGGTGACCACGGCGAAGTCGCCGGTGGACTTCTGTTCCACCTTCAGCGCGCCGTCGATGTAGATTTTGCAGCCGACCGATCCGCTGCCTTTGTCCTGCGCGATGAGCGAGACGACGTTCCAGCCGGTCACCGTGACCTCCTTCGTCCACGGCAGGGCAGCGCCGCCGGCCTGCTCGGTGCCGAAGTTCGCGGTGGTGTAAGTGATGTCGGCGGCGTCCCCGCCGGTCACCTCGTAGCGGACCGTGTGATCGGTCTTGGACTCCTTGGTGACGTCCGAGGCGGCCTTGCCGAAGATCGCGAACCCTCCGCCGCAGCAGAGGACGACCAGCCCGCCGATGATCCCCAGGATGATCCAGAGTGTTTTGCGGCTCTTCTTCGGCGGCGCCGGGGGCGGGTACTGACCCGGGAAGTAGGGCTGCTGCGGCGGGAACTGCCCGCCCGGCTGGCCCGGCGGAAAGCCCGCACCCGGCGGCGGGAACTGTCCACCTGGCTGGTACGGCGGGATGCCCGCGCCGGGTGGTGGGAACTGTCCACCGGGCTGTTGTGGATGCTGTTCCGGTGGCATATCTGGTTGCACTGTGGTGAATCCCCTCCGTGGCCACGCAGGCTCGGTGACCGCTTGATCACGAAAGGTATTTCCCCAAGATCAACTTGTGAATTGACCGAACGGTAGGGAGTTGCCGCACGGACGGCTGAAATCCTTTCGGATGTCCGGCTGCGAGCGGAAGTCGCGGCTGGGGGTGACCGGTCACGGCGTCGCGTGAGGCGGGGCCACGGCCGTGGTGCGCTGCCGGGATCGTGGTGCTCGGCTGGATGCTGCGGTGCGGGTCCCGCGGTCGCCGGCCACCGGCTGCTCGCTGGTTCGAGGGCGCTGATCGCCCCGCATCAGCGGGCTGCCGGTGACCGGCCTCGGTCTCAGCTGAGCTGGAAGACCGTCCCCGTGGTGCCGGTGGTGACGACGCCGGAGGCCACCCGCAGGTACACGGCCGGGTCGGCGACCGTCCGGATCGTCACCCCGCCCCGGGCCGGGACCCGGCGCACCGGCGTGCCGGCGGCGTCCAGCGTCACGGACGTGCCGTCGATCCGGACGAACAGGGACGGCTTGTCGACCGACTGGATGAGCTCGCCGCCGGCGGAGGCGGTGAACCGGAACTGGGTCGAGGCCAGGTCGTGCGGCGCCGGGGCGACCTGGACGGCCGTTCCCGCGTGGCGCACGAACTGACCGGCGACGCTGAGCCGCACGATCGGGCCGCCGTCACCGACCGGCACGCCGAACAGCGGCGTCCCGTCCGGATGCCAGTAGAGCTTCTGCACCCGGGTGTGGCGGTTGGGGTCGTACAGCGGGTCGCCGGTGATCTGCTTGTAGTCGCGGGCGTGATAGACCAGCACGTCGGTCTTCCCGTCCTCGGCCACCGTGAACGAGTTGTGCCCGGGGCCCCACCGCTTCGTGTCGTCGTTGCTGACGAAGATCGGGTCCGGGCTCTTCACCCAGCTCGCCCGGTCCAGCAGGTCGGCGTGCGCGTCAGCGGTGAGCAGGCCCATGCAGTAGTTCGCGTCGGTCGCGCTCGCCGAGTACGTGAGGAACACCCGCCCGTTGCGGATGATCACGGCCGGGCCCTCGTTCACCCGGTAGCCCTGGATCTCCCAGCTCTTCGTCGGCGTGGTCAGCCGCGTCGGTTTGGTTTTGAGCGTCCACGGGTTCGCCAGCTCGGCGATGTAGACGCTGGAGTTCGCGACGATCTCCGGCTCGCTCTGCGCCCACAGCAGGTACTGCCGGCCACGGTGGCTGAACACTGTCGCGTCCAGCGCGAAGCTGTCCCATTCGAGCGCGATCTCGCCCTTGACGGTCCAGCCGGCCGGGTCCATCGGATCGTCGAGAGCCGATTCCAGGACGAACGGGCGAATGTGCCAGATGTCGTCAGCGTCGCTGCTGGTGAAGTAGATGTACCACTTCCCGCCGATCCGGTGGATCTCCGGCGCCCAGACGAAACCACCCATCTTGCCGCTCGACGGCCGCGTCCAGATGGTCGTCTCGGTCGCGTCGGTGAGCCCGGCCAGGGTCGGCGACCTGCGCAGCACGATCCGGTCGTACTCCGGCACCGAACCGGTGAAGTAGTACGTCCCGTCGTACCGCTGGCTGATGAACGGGTCGGCCCGCCGGCTGATCAGCGGCTGGGTGGTCGGGACGCCGTAGATCTCGGCGTCGGTGCGCACCGGGTCGGCGTGTGGGGCGCCCTCGGCGCCGGCGGGCAGGATGACGGCGAGCGTGCCGAGGGCGGCGCCGCCGGTCAGTAGGGTCCGACGATTCATGATCGGGCTCCTCATCGGGTCCGGATGCGCAGGAAGGTGACCGAGTTGGCCGGGAACTCACGGGTGAAGCTCGACGAGACGCCCTTGATCGTGCTGGTGACAGGCAGGATCGGCTCGGCGGTACGGGTGTTCTGCTCACCCGGGTCACCGGCGAGAACGGTCATCTTCGCCGTGCTCGCGACCTTGCGCCCGCCGAGGTCGATCGTCGTGGTCGCCGGGGTGTCCTGGGCGTTCACCACCTTGACGATCAGCTCACCGGTCTTCGCGTCGGTCGTGACGACCTGCGCGAACGGCTCGGTCACGGCGTTGTCGTCGAAGCTGCCCCACTCCTGGCCGTCGAGGTAGAGGGTCACCTTCGTACCGCGGACGGAGATCTTCAGGTCGTAGGTCTGACCCGTGGTGACCGTGTTCGGCTTGGTGAGGATCTGCTCCTTGGCGCTGGTGATGCCCTTCTCGACAGCGCCCTGGGTGTTGTTCCAGCCGCCCAGGTTCCACCAGTAGAAGTTGCCGGTGTCCTGGATGCCGAACGCGACCAGGAAGCCCTCGGCGCCGGCCTGCTTGGTGGCCTTGAGCGTGTAGTCGTAGTCGGTGTCGGTGATGGTCGCAGCCTTGACCATGGTGTCCTCGGTGTCGGTGGTCGTCTGGGCGTACCCGCCGCCGATCACCGTCCAGGCGCCACGGTTCTGCACCGGGGTCCAGCCGTCGGCGTTGCCGTCACCGAAGTCGTCACTGAAGATCGTCGTGCCGTCCGGCCTGGTCACCTTGACGTCGTCGTAGGTCGCGGCGGTCCGCCAGGTGGACAGGCCGATCGCGCCGGTGATCGGCTTCGGCTGCACGACGCGGCCGCCGCTGACCGCGCTCGGCACGACCCGGTCGCCGACGTTGTTCATGAACAGCTTCTGCATCTGGTAGCTGGTCGAGCCCCACGACTCGTCGTTGTCGAACCAGATCATGTCCGGCTTCCACTGCACGTTGTCGATGTTGGCGAGCAGCGGCGCGTAGGACGCCATCTTCACCACGTCGGCGTTGCGCTCCAGGCCCGTCATGTAGGCGGCCTCGGCGAGGGAGTTCGCGAACTTGGCGTCCAGTGACGCGTATTCACCGAGGAAGACCTTCGGACCATTCCTGTCGTACGAGTCGTAGCGCGCGTTGTTCTGCAGGAACCACGCCGGGCTGTTGTAGTAGTGCTCGTCGACCATGTCCGTGCCGTGGGCCTTGTTCTTGGCCCACAGGTTGTCGAAGGTGGCACCCTGGTCGTCCGGGCCGGAGTTGCTGACGACCGTGAAGCCCGGGTGCTTCGCCTTGATCGCGGCCTCGAACTTGACGAAGTTCGCCCAGTACTCCTCGGGCAGGTTCTCCTCGTTGCCGACCGCGACAGTGGTCAGGCCGAACGGCTTCGGGTGGCCCATCTGCGCGCGGAGCTTGCCCCACGTCGAGGTGACCGGCCCGTTGGCGAACTCGATCAGGTCGAGCGCGTCCTGGATGTGCCGCTGCAACAACGCCTCGTCGACCGTGGCCTTGTTCTGCCCGCACCCGGTGACCAGGGCCGGCAGCACCGGTAGCGGCATCGCGCCGATGTCCTCGGAGAACTGGAAGTACTCGTAGTAGCCCAGGCCGTAGGACTGGTTGTAGCCCCAGAAGTTCTTGTTGGTGGCGCGCGTCTCGACCGGCCCCACCGTGTCCTTCCACTGGTAGGCGCGGGCGCGCGGGTAGTTGCTCGCGGCGTCGTAGGAGGACATGCTGCCGGTGTTGACCAGGCAGCCGCCGGGGAAGCGGACGAAGCCCGGGTGCAGGGCCGCGATCTTCTCGGCGAGGTCCTCGCGCAGGCCGTTCGCGCGTCCCTTGTAGGTGTCGTGCGGGAACAGCGAGATCTCGTCGAGGCTGAGCGCCCCTGCCGTGCTGACCGTCAGGCGGCCCTTGTCGGTGGTGGCACCCGCCTTGACGACCCCGGTGTACTTCCTCCAGGAGTCACCGCTGACTCCGATCGTGATCGGCCGCGCGCCGGTCACGTCGACCTGGACGGTGGCGGTGCCGCGGGCCCAGATCGAGAAGTCGTACCGTTCACCCTTCTTCAGGGCGATGCCGCTGTTGTAGCCGGCGTTGGTGACGCTGCCGGTCAGCTTCAGGTAGTTGCGGTTGCGGTCGTTGAGCCGCCGGTCGTCGTTCACCACGGTCGCCGAGCCGGACGGGGTCCAGGCGGTCAGGCCGGTGAAGCCGGTCGCGTCGGTGGCGTCGAACTCGAACGAGCGGTTGCGCACCAGCTCGGCGTAGAGACCGCCGTCGGCCGCGTAGTTGATGTCCTCGAAGAAGACGCCGTACTGCTGACGGGACAGCCGGGCGCCGTCGGCCGCCGGGCCGACCGTGATCGTGTAGTCCGGTTCGACCGGACTCGCCGAGACCGGCGGGGCGGCCGCCAGCGGCAGGGAGACCAGGACGGCTGCTACGCCGGCCAGGCGCTTTCTGTTTCGGGGCATGCGAAGTCCTCCGATGCGGGATGGGGACGCAACGTGGATGTATCGGGGATGTTTCGTATCGGGGCGGTAGGCAATGTGTACGCAAACATCGATAGCGCTGTCAAGAGGGCGGCGTCGATGTTCTGCCTGCCGAAACTCCCGCCCTGGCGCACGAAGAGCGCTCTTGTTAGCGTTAACGCAACCGGTCTGCGCGGAGCCCGGACAGGACGGTTTCCTATCGATGGCCGACGCTGTGTCGGAGTCGCCTTCACGAACTGCTCCCGCCGTGCGGGATCCGCGTGCCGCGCCGGCCACGGCAGCATCACGGCCTCGTCGCGCGCCCGCTGTGCCCGTTCGTTTCCGCAGCGGCCGGCCAGGATGAGTCCCACCAGGCTGACCAGGGCGAACGGGGCCGGGCAGAATCTTCTCCGAAAATAGTTCGGCTCCACCGCATCCGGAGCAGGGTCTTCCGGCCGTCTAGTGCTCGGACAGACAGGAGCCATGGTTGGTGAACAGTGACGAAGAGACGAACTATCGAAGTTTCGTCGACGCGCAGGCGCACTCGTTGCGCCGGCTCGCGTACCTCACCTGCGGCGACTGGCAACTGGCGGAGGACGCGGTCTTCACCGCCCTGGCGAAGCTCTACACCCGGTGGCGGCGCGTCGACCGGCCGGAGAGCTACGCCCGAAGCATGGTGGTGCGCGCCGCCATCGACGAGGGGCGCCGCCCGTGGTGGCGCCGTGAGCAGCCGGCCGGTCACGCCATCCCGGAGCGCGCCGTCCCCGACCGCACCGACGAGGTCGACGAGCGCCTGCGCATCCACGCCGCGCTCGACCGGCTGCCGCGGCGCCGCCGGGCCGTGCTGGTGCTCCACTATTTCGAAGGCCTGACCGTGCAGGAGACCGCCGAGGCGCTCGACTGCCCGGAGGCCACCGTGAAGAGCCACATCGTCCGGGGCCTGCGGACGCTGCGTGAGGTTCTGGGCGCCGGCGCGGATCTGCCGGCCGGAGAGTTGGACGAGGTGGAGCGCTATGCCAGACATGCGTGAGTTGCTGGAGACGGCGTACGCCGGCGAACCGCCCATGCGGCACAGCACCGACGACTTCGTCGCGGGAGGCCGCACCCGCCGGGCCCGCCGGCGCGCGGCCTGGGCCGCCGGCGCGGCCGGGACGATACTGGCGGTCGCCGCCGTCGCGGTGGTGCCGCAGATCGTCGCCGGGCACGGTGAGGTGCCGGCGAGCGCCCAGGACGCGATTCGCTACCCGGTGACGGCGTTCGGCTACACCCTGACCGGCTACACGATCGGCGGCATCGCGGTCAGCGACCCGGTCAACGTCACCCCCGGCTATCAGCAAGCCCGGATCCGGCGCGGCGACGAGGCGACCCGCCTCGACCGGGGCGACGGCACCTCCGAGAAGGTCGAGGTCAGCAGCTCGGTGCTCACCGTCTACCGGTACGGGGTCTTCGACTCGGCGGCGGTCGGCGGCGGCGAGCCGGTGCAGGTCGGCGGGACCACCGGGCGGTACGTCCCGGACACCATGCTGGCCTGGCAGTACGGGCCGGACGCCTGGGCGGTGATCCGCTCCGCCCCCGGCCACCTGAGCCTGAACGACATGGTGCACGTGGCGGCGGCGATGCGGATCGGGCCGAGCCGTCCGGCGACACTGCCCTGGCGGATGACCTACCTCCCGGCCGGCTACCAGCTCAGCTCGATGGGCCTCGTCGCGGACGACAGCGTGTCCGGCGCCCACGTGCAGCGGGGCGCCGCCCGGTTCACCCGGCAGCCGGAGCGGTACTCCGGGCTGAGCGGGCCGCTGACCGGCGCGGACGCCGACAGTCTGCGGATCAAGGTCTTTCCCCTGTGGTACGGCGAGAGTCAGCTCCCCCCGCTCCTGCGCAGGACCTCCGCCCAGCCGTCGGCCGGCCCTTCCTACGAGCCGTCCCTCGACCCGTCGAGGTGGCCGTCCTACGATCCGTCGGCCGGCTCCTCGGTCTGGCCGACGTCGGACCCCTCGGCGTATCCGTCACCCGTCGATCCGTTCTGCGTGCCCGGGCAGAGCCGCTGCTTCCGGTACACCGCCGACGGCGCGTACCTGATCGAGGCGACCGCCACGGCGCCGGAGCAGAACGGCGAGTTGATCCAGGTGCTGCGCGGCACGCGGCTCGCCGATCCCGACGACCCCACGACCTGGTCAGAACTCGGTGAGGCGTTGCCCCGCCCGGCCCGGTAGCCACCGAACGTCACACGACACCCCCTGCGTTCACCCCTCCCGGTGGTGGATCGCTTCGCCATGCCCGGACGGAGATTCAATGATCAACATGCAACGCCGCGTCATCCCGGCGCCGGTCAGGGTTCTCGGTAACCTGCTCGACCGGCTCGCCGGTCCGGGCGACCGGCTGTGGCCGGTCGACCAGGAGCCGCTACGGCTCGACCGGCCGCTCGGCGCCGGCGCGACCGGCGGCCACGGCAACCTCAGGTACACCGTCACCGCGTACGAGCCGGGCCTGCGGATCCGCTTCACCTTCCTGGCCGACTCGCCGTTCGAGGGCTTCCACGAGCTGTGGGTACGGTCGCTCGCGGTGGACCGGTCCGAGGTGGTGCACATCCTGGTGGGCCGGCCGCGCGGCGCGATGCTGCTGCTCTGGCCGCTGGCGGTGCGCTGGACGCACCAGGCGCTCGTGGCCGGCCTGCTGGACAACGCCGAACGCGCCGCCACCGGCCGGGTCCGTCACCCGGCCCGCTGGTCACCGTGGGTCCGGCTGCTGCGCGCCGTGACCGCGGCGCCGGTGACGGAGGCGGCCCCATGACGATGACGGCGGTCGAACCGGTCCGGCTCACCGAACCGGCGGTCCCCGCCGCGCCGGACGGCCGGCGCACGCGCCTGGCGGCACTGGACCTCTTCCGGTTCGTCGCGGCCCTCGGCGTCGCCCTCTTCCACCTGGTGGCGGTCGCCGGTACCGGGAGCGTCCGCATCTGGGGCGAACCGCCCGAAGCGGTCTTCGGCGCGTTCTACCGGATCGCGGCGTACGGCTGGGTCGGCGTCCCGTTCTTCTTCATGATCAGCGGTTTCGTGGTCTGCATGACCGCCTGGGACCGCACCCCCGAGCAGTACCTGCGCTCCCGGTTCGTGCGCCTGTTCCCAGCCCTGTGGGTCTGCATGACGATCACGACGGTGGTCGCCGCCGGCTATCCACGGGTGTTCACCCCGGTCCCGTTCCGGGCGTTCTTCGCGAACATGTTCCTGCTCGCCGACCCGCTCGGCGTGCGCCGCGTCGACGACGTCTACTGGACGCTCTGGCTGGAACTCAAGTTCTACCTGCTGTTCCTCGTCGTGGTGTGGATCGGTGTCACGTACCGCAACGTGGTCGCCTTCTGCCTGCTCTGGAGCGCGGCCTCGGTGCTGGCGGCCGAGATCGGGAAACCCTGGCTCGACGCTCTGACGATGCGCGGCAACTCCCACTACTTCGTGGCGGGCATCGCGTTCCACCTGATCCATCGTCGTGGCTCCCGGCCGGAGCTGTGGTTGCTCGTCGCGCTCAGCTGGGCCCTGTCGATGCACTACTACGAGGGCAACCCGTGGCAGGCCGGCCACGGCATGTCCTACACGCCGTCGAGCATCGCGGTGACGCTCTGCTTCGCCGCCCTGGCCCTGCTGGCGGTGGGCCGCCTCGACCGGATCCGCTGGCGCCCGCTGGCGGCCCTCGGCACCGCCACCTACCCGTTCTACCTGCTGCACTACGTCGCGGGATTCGCCGCCGTCCACCTGCTCCGCCGGCACACGACGATCGACCCGGTCCTGCTGCTGGTCCTCGTCGTCGTGGCCCTGATCGGCGTGTCGGTCCTGGTGAGCCGCCAGGTGGAACGGCCTCTCGCCGCCCGGCTGACAACGGCGTTCACCAGAAGGACCGTGCCGGGCGATGCAGAGGTCCCCGGTGCCGTCGGCACGTCGCCTGCCGGGCGGGCGGAGTGGACGGCGGACGGACGGCATCGACGTCGCTGAGCGGCCGCGGCGGTCGGCGGGCCTTCCCCTGCTCGCCGGGAACGGTGGACGATGGGGTGGCGACTTCGACGTTCACCTTTCGTTCACCGGGCCCCGGTGGCCGCCGTACGCCGGTTTTCATACCTTGCCGGGAAGGCCGTCACCTGCGCGGGACCATTCACGAGGGAGATTTCATGACAGACAAGCCTCGCCGTTTCCTTCCACTGCTGGGACACAGCGGCGGCAACCGGGACGCGATGACCTGTCTCTACCGTTGCGGGAACGCGTGTGACCACCCCGCGCCCAACGAGTCCGGGAACGCGTACCTCGGCGATGTCGTCAGCTCCGAGCTGAGCCGCCGCGGGGTCCTGCGCGCCGGCGCCGTCGGCGGGATGGTGCTGGGCTTCGGTGGCGCTGTCGCGGCCGCCACCCCGGCGATGGCCGCGACCCCGGAAGCCCTGATCCCGGAGTCCCTGAGCCACCGCCCCACCCGGGCCGGCGCCCTGACGTTCGAGACTGTCGCCCCGAACACGCGGGACGCGGTCACCATCCCGGCCGGATACAAGACGTCGGTCGTGATCCGCTGGGGTGACCCGGTCGTCGCCGGCGCGCCCGCGTTCGACCTGCACCACCAGAGCGCGGCCCGCCAGTCGCTGCAGTTCGGCTACAACAACGACTTCGTCGGCGTGGTCCCGCTGCCCGGTCGCGACGATCGGGCGCTGCTCGTGGTGAACCACGAGTACACCAACGAGGAGCTGATGTTCCCCGGCTTCACCAGCCTGGACGCGCTCACCGTCGAGCAGATCGAGACCGCGATCGCCGCGCACGGCCTCTCCGTGGTCGAGATCGAGCGGGTCGGGCGCACCGGTCAGTGGAAGCCGGTGAAGAGCCGCCACCTGCCCTACAACCGCCGGATCACGGCGCTCGCCACCAGGTTCAGGCTGACCGGCCCGGCCGCCGGCACGGCCGCGCTGAAGACCGCCGCTGACCCGCGCGGCACCACCGTCATCGGCACGCTGAACAACTGCTCCGGCGGCGTCACCCCGTGGGGCACGGTGCTCTCCGGCGAGGAGAACTTCAACCAGTACTTCGTCGGCGCGGACAGCGCTCCGGAGGCCGACAAGGTCCGGCTGGCCCGCTACGGCATCCCGACCACCAGCCGCTACCCGAGCGGCTCGCGCAAGTGGGACCGCGCGCAGGAGCGCTTCGACCTGGCCAAGCACCCGAACGAGGCGAACCGGTTCGGCTGGATCGTCGAGGTGGACCCGTCCGACCCGGACGCGGCGCCGCGCAAGCACACCGCGATGGGCCGGCTCAAGCACGAGGGCGCGAACGTCATCGTGGCCCGCAACGGGCACGTCGTGGCGTACATGGGTGACGACGAGCGCTTCGAGTACCTGTACAAGTTCGTGTCCGAGAAGAAGTACCTCCCGGGTCACTCGCACCTGGCCCGCAAGCACAACCTGACGCTGCTGGAGTCGGGCACGCTCTACGTCGCCAAGGTCACCGGCGACAGCCCGGCGTCCGAGATCGACGGCACCGGGCAGCTGCCGTCGGACGGGCGGTTCGACGGCAAGGGACAGTGGATCAAGCTGGTCTCCGGCAACCGGTCGTTCGTGCCGGGCATGACCGCGGCCGAGGTGCTGACCTTCACCCGCCAGGCGGGCGACGCGGTCGGCGCGACCAAGATGGACCGGCCCGAGGACGTGCAGCCGAGCCTGCGTACCGGCAAGATCTACGCGGCGATGACCAACAACACCAACCGTGGTGTCGGCGCCAACGCGCCGGTCGACGAGGCGAACCCGCGCGTGGCGAACAAGCACGGCCACATCTTCGAGATCACCGAGGACCGCGGCGACCACACCGGCACCACGTTCCGCTGGCAGCTGCCGATCGTCTGCGGCGACCCGGCCGCGGCCGACACCTACTTCGGCGGGTACGACAAGAGCGCCGTCTCGCCGATCTCCTGCCCGGACAACGTCGCCTTCGACAGCGCCGGCAACCTGTGGATCTCCACCGACGGCACGCCCAGCACCCTGAAGACCAACGACGGCCTGTTCGCGGTGCCGGTCGAGGGCCGGGAGAAGGGCCACCTCAAGCAGTTCCTCACCGTGCCGGTCGGCGCCGAGACCTGCGGCCCGTTCATCACCGCCGACGACAGGTCGGTGTTCACCGCGGTCCAGCACCCCGGCGAGATCACCGGCGCGACCGTCGACAAGCCGGCCTCGGTCTGGCCGGACGGCGATTACGCCAAGCCGGCGGTCATCGTGACCTGGCGCGGCGACGGCGGGCCGGTCGGCAGCTGATCCACCGGCTTTAATGAGCGGATGAAGGTGCTGCTGCCCGACTCCGTGGAACTCGACGTCGCCCTGCCGGACGGCGTCACCGCCGTCACCTACGCGATCGGCGTGCCCGTCCCCGACGAGCACGCCGACGCGGAGGTGCTGGTCGTCTGGGGCAACCCGGCGGCCCAGCTCGCCGACGCGGCTCAGCGGCTCACCCGGTTGCGCTGGGTGCAGACCCTGGCCGCCGGGCCGGACGCGGTGCTGCAGGCCGGCTTCGACCCGGCCGTCGTGGTCACCGCCGGGCTCGGGCTGCACGACCAGACGGTCGCCGAGCACACCCTCGCCCTGTTGCTCGCCGCCGCACGGCGGATCAACCTGCTGGTCCGGGCGCAGCTCGAGCACCGCTGGGCCGGTGAGCTGGGCGGGCGGCAACCGGTCGAGGACCGGAGCTCCTTCCGTACGCTGCGGGGCGCGCACGTGGTGATCTGGGGCTTCGGTGGCATCGCGGCGACCCTCGCGCCGCTGCTCGCGGCGCTCGGCGCCCGGGTCACGGGCGTGGCCCGCAGCCCGGGGGAGCGGCACGGCTTCCCGGTCGTGACCGACACGGGCCTGCCCGAGCTGCTGCCGACGGCCGACGTGCTGGTCGGGATCCTTCCGGCGACCGCGGAGACCGAACGTACCCTGAACGGTCCTGTCTTCGATCTTCTGCCGTCGCACGCCTGGGTGGTCAACGTCGGGCGGGGCAGCACGCTGGACGAGGACGCGCTGCTCGGCGCGGTGCGGGCGGGCCGGATCGGCGGGGCCGCGCTCGACGTCTTCGCGACCGAGCCGCTGCCCGCGGAGTCCGGGCTGTGGGACGAGCCGAATGTGATCATCACTCCGCACGCGGCAGGCGGGCGCCCGCTCGGCGCGGCGCGGCTGATCGAGGAAAACCTCGCCGCCTTCCGGGAGGGCCGCCCGCTGCGGAACCGGGTCGCCTAGGTTGACCTTGTAGAACGGATCGGGCCCTTCCGGCTGCTGGGTTCCGGACCGCGTGCGGCGGCCCGGCAGGCCGGTGTGCTCTTCGCGCTGGCCGCGCTCCTGGCATTGCTCGGCACCGTGACCGACCCGGCGCACGCCCGCCGGCTGCACCTGGTCGCGGTCTGCGACACGGCCGTGGCGGCGGTCGCGCTGCTGTACCCGTGGCGGCGGACCGTCCGGAACGCGCCGGCCCTGATCGGGCTCGCCGGGTTCGTCGTCCTCGGCATGTCCACCTGGTCGTTCGGCGGGGTCGCGGCCGGCACCGGGCCCTTCCTGGTGCTGCTCTACGCCTGGGCGGCGCTGCACTTCCCGCGATGGATCCTGCTCGCCTACGTCCTCCCGGCGACCCTCGCCTACCTGATTCCACTGATCATCACCGGTCAGCCACCGCTCGTCCTCGGCAGCGCGGCGATCATCATGCCGGTCGCCGTCACGGTGGCGCTGCTGATCGAGGCACAGGCCCGCCACCTGCGCGACGACCGCGAACGGCTCGCCCGGATCGAACGGTGGCGGGCCGCGATGATCAACACTCTGGCGCACGACGTGCGCAGCCCGCTGAGCGCGGTGCAGATCGTTCTCGACGAGCTGCGCGAGGACGCGACCGGGGTGGAGGCGCTCATGCTCGACGGGGCGTTGCGGCAGGCCGCACGGATCAACCGGCTCGCCGACGCGCTGCTCGACGTCCAGCGGATCGACAGCTCGGGGGAGCTGAAGCTGGACCGGCAGGAGTATCCGGCGCTCACCCTCGTCCGGGACGCGCTGACCTACCTGCACCCGGACGAGGAGATCGAGGTCGAGGTCGGCCCGGACCTGACGATCGAGGTCGACAAGCAGCGATTCGAGCAGATCCTGCTGAACCTGGTGAGCAACGCGCTGCGCTACGGCGGGCCGCCCGTGGTGATCAGAATCAGCCGTGACGGGGACGTGGACCGGCTGGAGGTCCGCGATCACGGGCCCGGCATCCCGGAGTCGCTGCGAGGCTCGCTGTTCGGGCAGTTCGCGGTCGGCGGGCCCGAAGGGGTCGGGCTCGGGCTGTGGATCGTGCGTCAGCTCGCGGTCGCGCACGGCGGGACGGCGGCCGCCGAGCACCGCGATCCGGGCGTCGCCATGATCGTCACGTTCCCGGCGCTGCCGTCCCGGCTCACTCCCCCGTGAAGACCGGGCTCCGCCGGGCCAGGCTCGCCGCGATCCCCTCCGCGGCATCCCTGGTCGCCCAGTGCACCCGCTGCTCGGCCAGCTCATGATCGAGCGCCGCCCGCACCCGGCCGGCCAGATCACCGCGCAGCGTGGCCCGCATCGACCGGACCGCCAGCGGCGCCGACGCGGCGATCTCCAGCGCCAGGGCCCGCGCGGTCTCCCGCACCCGCCCGGGCTCGGCGAGCCGGTCGGCCAGCCCGATCCGATACGCCTCCTCGCCACCCACCCGGCGCGCCGTCAGCATCATGTCGGTCGCCTTCTGCCGCCCGACCAACTCCGGCAGCGTGACGCTGAGCCCGAACCCCTGATGGAACCCGAGCCGGGCGAAGTTCGCCACGAACCGCGTGCCCGCCTCCGCCACCCGGAAGTCGGCAGCGCACGCCAGGCCCAGCCCACCCCCGACCGCCGTGCCCTGCACCGCCGCCACGATCGGCGTCCGCACCTCGAACAGCCGCACCGCCCGCCGATACAACCGGGCCGCCGCGTCCACGTGATCGGCCGCGAAGTCGCCGCCGCCGAAATCCGCCCCGGCGCAGAAATGCCTGCCCTCCGAGGCCAGCACGATCACCCGGCACCGCGGATCGTCGTCCAGCCCCAGCGCGGCGTCGACGATCCCGCCGATCAGCACCTCGTCGAAGTGATTGGCCGGCGGCCGCCGCATCTCCAGCAGCGCCACCCCGTCGTCCACCGTCACCGAGAGATCCACAACCCGCAACCTTAAACCCTGCTTCGGCGTACGCCGCTCGCCGCTCGCCCCGCGGTGCAACTTAACTGGCAACAACATCTACAGTGGCCACTCCGTTCCATATCGACGGAAACCATCACTACGGGGAGAAATCTTGAGGAAGCTTCGCGCCGCCCTCACCGGCGCTCTGCTCATGCTGGCCGCGCTGGTGCCGGTCACGCCCGCAGCGGCCGCCGCGCCCGCCGGGACGAATCTGCAACTGATGTCGTGGAACATGTGCGACTCCCAGCGCACCAGCTGGAACTGCGGGTCCTACGGCACCTTCGCCGACAAGCTCGGCGTCATCAAGTACCACGTGGACAAGAACTACGTGCAGGCCATGCTCCTGCAGGAGATCTGCGAGAACGACCTCACCACGCTGAAGGCCTCGCTCGGCTCCGGCTGGAGCAAGAACTTCGCGCCGTACTTCTACTCCAACAACGGGGTGCTGACCAACAGCCGGTGCGGCAACGACGGCAGCAGCCGGCAGGACCGCTACGGCACCGCCATCGTCGTCCACGCCGGGCTGACCAACCCGCAGATCATCCCGACCACCCAGCCGTGGAACGGGCAGAACACCGTGCAGCAGTGCGCCACGGCCACGTACTTCGACAACATCCGGCTCTGCAACCTGCACCTCTCCCGGTACGGGGTCAACCCCGACCACCCCACCTGGGACTACGCCGACGACCAGCTGGCCGAGGTCAAGGCAGTTGTCGACAGGTACGACCACGTGGCCTTCGGCGGCGACCTGAACGTGGTACCGCCGGACTGGCCCGGCGACAGCTCCCGCGACTGGGTGTGGCCGGCCGGCCTGTACTGGGACGGCACCACCGGATACCGCGAATGCGACCAGACCGACGCGGCGAACCCGCTGCGTACCGGCCGCTCGACCACCGTGTGGAACGTCAAGCTCGACCACGTCTTCAGCACCGAGCCGTGGCGCTGGTGTGCGGTCGGCGACACCGCGTTCTCCGACCACGACGTCGTCGTCTACAGCATGAAGATCGCCTGACACCCCCAACACGGTCCACCCACCCGCACCCCGCTGGCCGGACCGGACACCGTTGACGCACGGAACATCACCGACGCACCCGGACCTCGCTGGCCGGACCGGACACCGCTGACGCACGGAACACCACCGACGCACCCGGACCTCGCTGGCCGGACCGGACACCGCTGACGCACCGGATGGACCGGACAGCGCTGACGCACCGGAACCCGACGCGGCCTCGGGCCGCGACTCCCAGCAGCGCTCGGCGGGCAACCCGCCGGGAGCTGCTCGCATCGGACACCCCGCAGTCGGTTGCCGGCCCGCTCGATGGGCGCGAAGCGTGAGCCTTCCCCGGGCCCGGCTGGCGCTCAACGTTGTTTCCGCACCTGGATACAACCCTGAGCACCAGCCGCGCGGGTTCGGCTGGTGCTCAGGGTTGTATCCGGCTCGGGATACAACCGTGAGTGCCAGCCGCGTGGGTTCGGCTGGTGCTCAGGGTTGTTTCCGGCTCGGGATGCAACCGTGAGCGCCAGCCGGCGACCGCGACCGGCGGCACCACCAGAAGCCGAAGCCCGCCCGGCCTGGCAAGCGACCTCGGCCACGCCGAAACCGTGAGCGGCGTCAAGACCGTGCCCGGCGCCCACCCCGCCTGGCAAGCCTCTCGGCCAGGGGTGCGCGGACAGTACCCGCCCTCCCAGGGGGGCCACCTCCACGCCGGTCATTCTGGCGGGGAGGGGCGAGGGTGTGCTGGGGGCCTGTGGACAGAGCGCTGGTGTGGACAACTCCGGGACGGGGGCCGTGACCGGCTAGGGTCGGGGGCGCGCACGGACATGCACCCGCTCCCCCTGCGGGCCGAACAGGCTGATGATCTCGGCGGGCTCGGTGCCGGGGTTCAGGACCAGGTGGGGGAGCCTGGTGTCGAACTCGGCGGCCTCGCCCGGGGTCAGCACGATGTCGTGGTCGCCGAGCCGCAAACGGATGAGGCCGCTCAGGACGTAGAGCCATTCGTAGCCTTCGTGGGTCTGCTGGTCCATGCCGAAGTCGGGCGGCGTGGGCGGGATGATCTGTTTGAACGCCTGGACGCCGCCGGGGCGGCGGGTGAGCGGGACGTAGATGTGGCCGTTGCGCTCGATCGGCCGTTGCCGGACCCGGGGGTCGCCGGTTTCCGGGGCGTCGACCAGTTCGTCGAGCGTCACCTGGTATGCCTCGGCGAGCGGCAGCAGCAGTTCCAGCGTGGGTTTCCGGGTGCCGGACTCGAGCCGGGACAGCGTGCTGACGGAGATGCCGGTGGTCTCGGCGAGCTGGGTCAGGGTGATGTCGCGTTTCTGCCGCAGCGCGCGCAGTTGTGGGCCGACCGATGCCAGGGCTTTTGCCATAACAGCAAAGATACTTGCCGTTATGGCGACGGGCGAGCGACGGTGGCGGCAGCAACGACGAAAGGAAGAACCATGGAGCAGACGTACGACGTCGTGGTGATCGGTGGCGGCGCGGCCGGGCTGAGCGGTGCGGTCACCCTGGCCCGGTCCCGCCGGTCGGTCCTGGTGATCGACCGGGGAGATCCGCGCAACGCACCGGCCGGGCATGTGCACAACCTGCTCGGCCGCGAGGGTGTCGCGCCCGCCGAGTTGTACAAGGCGGGCCGGGCCGAGGTCGCGGAGTACGGCGGGGAGGTGCGCGAGGGCACCGCCGAGCGGGCCGAGCGAACCGGTGACGGCTTCCTGGTGACGCTGGCCGGCGGGGAGCAGGTGCGCGCGCGGCGGCTGCTGGTCACCACCGGCCTGGTTGACGAGTTGCCGGACATCCCGGGGCTGGCCGAGCACTGGGGCGACCAGGTGGCGCACTGCCCGTACTGCCACGGCTGGGAGCTGCGTGACCGGCGGATCGGGGTGCTCGCCACCGGCCCGCTGAGCGTGCACCACGCGCAGTTGTGGCGGCAGCTCAGCAACGACGTGGTGTTCCTGCTCAACGGCGGGCCGGCGCCGGCGCCCGAGCAGGCGGAGCAGTTGGCGGCCCGCAGGATCCCGGTGGTGCGCGAGCCGATCGAGGAGGTGCTGACCGAGGACGGGCGTCTCACCGCCGTACGTCTCGATGGTGGTCGGGTCGTTGATCTCGAGGTGATCGCGGTCGGCCCGCGGTTCGTCGCGCGCTCCGAGTTCCTGCGCTCGCTGGGGCTGGAACCGGCGCCGATGGAGATGAACGGGCATGTCATGGGCCTGCGGATTCCGGCCGAGGAGACCGGCGCGACAGCGGTTCCCGGTGTCTGGGTGGCCGGGAACGTGACGAACCTGGGCGCGACCGTGGCGGTCGCCGCGGCGGCCGCGCAGACCGCCGCCGCGATGATCAACACGGATCTGATCGCCGAGGAGGTCCGGGACGCGGTCGCCGGGCACCGCCGGCAGCAGGAGACGATGTTCGAGGCGGACGCGTGGGAGGAGCGCTACCGGTCCTCGGACGCGATATGGAGCGGTGAGCCGAACGTGCAGCTCGTGGCCGAGGCCGCCGGCCTGCCCGCCGGTCGCGCGCTGGACGTCGGCTGCGGCGAGGGCGCCGATGCGGTCTGGCTCGCGGCGCGCGGCTGGGAGGTCACCGGCGTGGACATCTCCGCGGTGGCGCTGGAGCGGGCGGCCGGGCACGCGAAGGCCGCCGGGCTCGCCGATCGGATCACGTTCACCCAGGCCGACCTGCGCGAGCAGCCGCCGCGGGAGCGGGAGTACGACCTGGTGTCGGCCCACTTCATGCACCTGCCGGCGGACGCGCGGCGGGAGCTCTACGCCCGGCTGGCCGGCGCGGTGCGGCCCGGCGGCACGCTGCTGCTCGTCGGCCATCACCCGGACGACCTGGCCACCGCGCCTAGGCCGATGCACTTCCCGGACATGATGTTCACCGCCGCGGAGCTGGCCGCCGAGCTGGACCCGGCCGGATGGGAGGTGCGGGCCGCGGAGAAGAGGCCCCGCGAGGGCCGCGACGGCATCGTCCACGACGCGGTGCTGGTGGCCCGCCGCCGGGGGTAACGGGCGAACACGCCGCAAACGTGGGTGTCTTTCGGACGAATCGCCAGCAAGGGATCGGTTGCCTTGCTGCAATGGGCACATGCGGCCGGAAGATGACGAAGGACAGAGCGGGCCGGGCGACGACGCTCGCGCGGCCCTCGCCGCCTGGCGTGACGGGATCAGCGACCCCAGCGCCGCCGACCGGCTCATCGACCTGCCGCGTGCCGGGGCCGACCTGGTCGAGATCACCGCCCCCGGCGCGGACGCCGTGCTGGACCGGCTGCGCCAGGGGCGGGACTGGTCGTTCGGCGCGGGCGGCGACACGCTGCGCACCGAGCTGGCCGCGGACGCGCTGCAGACCCTGCTGCGGCACCTGCGCCGGCGTTCCCACCAGGAAAGCCTGGACCGTGGCGAGGACGTCCTGCACCTGGCCACCGGCCTGCTGCACTGGCAGGACGCGGACGGTGCCGCGCACGCCAGCCCGGTGCTGCTCACCCCGGTCGACCTGGTCGCGCTCGGCCCGGGTGACGTGCCGCGGCTGCGCGCCGGCGTCGGGGATCCGGTGCTCAACCCGGCCCTGGCCCGGCGCCTGCGCGCGCTCGGCGTCGAGCTGAGCGCTGACCCGGAGGCGCTGCGCCGGGGGATCGCGAAACGGTCCGGCTGGCGGCTCGCCGACGCGGTGGCGCTGGCCGCCTTCGACCTGGCCGCCGAGGCGGTCCGGGACGACCTCGCCGAGCACGAGGCGGCGATCCTGGACCATCCGGTGGTACGGGCGCTGGCCGCCGACGACGGCAGTTTCGCGTTCGAACCGGGCGAGCTGGACGGGCTGGACGACGGCGTGCCGCTGCTGCTGGACGCCGACGCCGACCAGCGCGGGTGCGTCGCCGCGGCGCTGGCCGGGCACAGTTTCGTCGTCGACGGCCCGCCCGGGACCGGCAAGTCGCAGACCGTGGCGAACATGATCGGCGCGCTGACCCACGCCGGCAAGCGGGTGCTGTTCGTCTCCGAGACCGCGTCCGCGCTCGACGTGGTCCAGCACCGGCTGGCCGCCGCCGGGCTCGGCAACTACCTGCTGGACCTGCACGGGCGGCGCGCCGGGCGACGTCAGGTCGCGGCCGCCCTGGCCGCCGCTCTGGAGGCGGTTCCGCTGCCGTCACCCGGGATGGACGAGCACGATCGGGAGACGCTGCGGGACCGGCGGGAGCGGCTCACGGCGTACGCCGAAGCGGTCAACGAGATCCGGGAACCGCTGGGAGCGAGCCTGCACGACGTCATCGGGCGCCATGCCCTTCTCGACGGGGTCCCGGAGAGTCCGGCGCCGGCGTTCCAGCCGCTCACGCTGACCGAGGAGGCGCTGGAGCGGGTCCGGGCCGCCGCCGATCGGCTGCGCGGCGCGTGGCGGCCGGCCACCGAGCGCAGCGGCTTCCGCTGGCGTGAGGTGATGGAGCGGGGATCGCTCGAGGCCGCGCTGGAGCAGGCGCAACTCGCGCTGGACGTGCTGGGTGAGGCCACCGACGCGTACGCGCCGATCGCCGCCGCGTTCCATGTCCGGCTCCCGGTCGACGCCGCGGAACTGGCCGAGCTCGCCGCGCACGCCGCGACCCGGCCGGCCGAGGCCGCCGACCACTGGCTCACCGCGGCCAGCCTGCGCCCGATCCGGGAGGCCGCGGAGACCCTGGCCCAGCTGATCGACGACGTCCGGCGGGCCGAGGAGCAGGCCCGGGCCCGGACCGGTCTGGGCGCCGCCGAGCTCGCCGAGCAGGAGGTCGCGGCGCTCCCCGAGCAGCCGGAGCTGGACCCGCCCGCGGTCGAGGTCGCGCCGCTGACCGCGGACGCCGCCAAGGCCCTGGCCGGGAGGTTCGCCGCCGACGCCGACGAGCTGGAACATCAGCAGCGGAGCCTGGACCGGATCACCGGACGGCTCGGCCTGCCCGACATCGTCACCTTCTCCGACGTCGAGCTGGTCACGCTCGTCGCCGAGCTGGGCGCCCGCCCGGACAAGCCGGAGGCGGCCTGGTTCGGGCCGGGCGCGCAGGCAGGCGTGCACGCCGCGGCCGGCGCGCTGCGGCGGCACGTCGAGGCGGTCGCCGCGGCCCGGGCGCAGGCCCGGGAGTACTTCACCGAGGCGGTGCTGCACGAGCCGGTCGAGGATCTCGCCGAACGGTTCGCGACCGTGCACCGCGGCATGCGCAAGCTGCTGGCCGCGCACCGCTGGGACAAGGAGACCGTGGCCGCTCTCGCCGAGCCCGGCGTCACCGTCGACGAGGCGATCGCCAACCTGCCGCTCGCCGTCGCCTGGCGGCGCGCGAACGAGGGGCTGATCGCCGCGGAACGGCAGAACGCCGCGCTGCTCGGCCGCTACTGGAAGCGGCTCGACACCGACTTCCTGGCGATCGGGCGGGCCCTGGAGACGGTCGGCGAGGTGCTGCGGGTGACCCCGCCGGAGGCACTGGCCGCGGTCATCGACTACGTCTGCAACCGCGGTGACAGTGAGCTGCCGCGGGTGGCCGGCGAGGCGCGGGACGTGTTCCGTCACTGGCGGTCCACGCTGCGCCCGGCGCCCGAACCGGCGGCCCGGCCGGAACTGGGCCACGGGCCGGTGACGGCCGCGATCGCGTGGCTGCGCGCCCAGGTCGGGCCGTTGCGGGCGGTGGCCGCGACGGTCGGGCAGCTGAGCGCCGCCACCGGCCGGGAGCTGGATCTGGCCTCGGCCACGGAGATCGCCGCGATCCGCCTGCGGGTGGTCGGCGCCGCCCGGGCGCTGGCCGAGGCGACACCGGGGCTGCAGGCCATGCTCGGGGAGACGTTCCGCGGCCGGGACACCGACCTGCGCGCCGTCGACCGGGCGCTCGACTGGACGGCGCGGGCCCGGTCCCTGCGCACCGGCTCCGAGGTGGCGCTGACCGCCGAGCAGGCGGCCGCGCTGCGCAGCGGGACGGCACCGGACCTGTCCGACTTCATCGCCCTGTGGCAGGAGGCCCGGCAGCGGATCATCGACGCGTTCGGCCCGGCCCGGCAGGTCCGGCTCGCCACCAGCCTGGACCGCTTCGAGACCGCCCGTGACCTGCTGCGCGACCTGCGTGAGGACGAGACCGGCCAGCGCGAGTGGTTCGAGTACCTGGCCGCCCGTGAGGTGCTCGCCGAGCACGGGCTGGACACGGTCGTCGACCACTGCGCCGACCACGGCATCGACGTGGGCCGGCTCGGCCAGGTGATCGAGCGGACCGTCTACCGCGCGTGGGCCGACGCGGTCCTCGCCGAGCACGAGCGCCTCGCACCGCTCGCCGCGGCCGAGCGCAACGAACTCGTCGAGGAGTTCCGCCGGCTCGACGCCGAGCTGATGCAGGACGCGGCCGGCACGATCGTCGAGGCCCTCACCGCGCGCCGGCCCCCGGTCACCAAGGAGGGCGCTCCCGCGCTGATCCGGGCCGAAGGCCTGCGCCAGGACGGTCATCTTCCGGTCAAGGACCTTCTCGCGCGTACGTGGGACACCGCCGCCGCCCTCAAACCGTGTTTCGTGATGCCGCCCGCCGCGGTCAGCCGCTACCTGCCGGCCGGCCGCCGCTTCGACGTGGTGATCATCGACGAGGCGTCCCGGATGACGCCCGCCGCGGCGGTGGCGTGCGCGTACCGCGGGACGTCACTGATCGTGATCGGTGACGACGCGCAGCTGGCCCCCGCGAACGGCCAGGCCTCGGTGCTGGTGGCCGCGAACGACTGCGGCGCGTTCGCCCGGCTCGCGCTGACCCGGCACTATCGCAGCCGCCACGAGTCGCTGATCGCGTTCGCCAACCACACGTTCTACCAGGACCGGCTCGTCACGTTCCCGAGCGCGCACCCGGTCGGCCCTGACCTGGGGGTGCACCGTCTGCCGCCGGTGGACGCCGCGGCCGAGGCGGCGCTGGTCGCCGAGCGGGTCGCGCACCACTTCACGACCCGGCCGACGATGTCCCTGGGCGTGGTCACGCTGACCGCCGGGCAGGCCGACGCGGTCGCCGACGCGGTGGAGCTGGCCCTCGGCGCCCGGCCCGACCTGGAACGGTTCCTCGGCGACGACCCGCTGACCGGGTTCTTCGTCAAGCCCGCCGACGCGGCGCAGGGCGACGAGCGCGACGTGATCATCCTGTCCACCGGGCCGGACCTCGCCGCCGCCGGGGGACCGGCCGGCGCGCGCCGCCTCGACGTGGCGATCACCCGCGCCCGCCACTGCGTGGAGGTGGTCACCGCGATCGCCGAGGCACGGCGTGAGGAGCCGGCCGACGAGGGGGAGCGGCGGCTGGCCGCGTACCTCGACTCCGCCGCGGCCACCGGGGAGGCCGGCGAGCTGTCACCGATGGCCGCATCCGTCGCCGCCGTCGTCCAGGGGTGGGGCTACGCGATCACCCGTCAGGCCGGCGTGGGTGGCTGCCGCATCGAGATCGGCGTACGGCACGCCGACGCCGGCCTCGGCGCCTACGCCCTCGGCGTGCAGTGCGACGGCCCCGGCTATGCCGCGCTCACCGACGCGCGCGACCGGGACCGGCTGCGCGAACAGGTGCTGCACGGCCTCGGCTGGCACCTGCACCGGGTGTGGAGCGTCGCCTGGTTCCGGGACCGGGCGCAGGAGGAGGGCCGGCTGCGGACCGCGATCGAGAACGCGCTCGCCGTCCCCGACCTGTTCGCCGAGCCCGACCTCGACCTGGTGACCCGGCCCGCGCAGCCACCCGAATGGGCGCTGCCCTACCAGCACGCGCAGCTGGAGCCGCTGCCCGCGGCCGCACGGGTCAACGACACCGTGGTACGGGCGTTGCTGGTCCGTACCGTCGAAACGATCGCCGAGGTGGAAGGGCCCGTCCACGTGGCCGTTCTCCTCCGCAGGATCCGCGAGGCCTGGGGGATCAGCCGGGTCACGCAGCCGATCCGGCAGGCTGTCGAGTCCGCGATCGCCGCATCGACTGCCCATTTCGACGGTACGTTCGTGACCGCGGCCGACGCCCCGATCCCCGCCGTGCGGGTGCCGGGCGACGGGGTGGCCCGCAAACCGGAGCAGGTCGCCGATGCCGAGTTGCAGCTCGCGCTGGAATACCTGGTGCTCGACGCCGGCCTGGTCGAGAGCGATGATCTGATCGCGGCGGCCGCCCGGCTGTTCGGGTGGAGCTCGAACAAGGCGGGGTCGGCCCGGCTCGCCGCGATGCTGGACGACCTGGTCGCCGGCGAGCGGCTGATCGCGCACCGCAACGGGCTGATCGCGGCCCCGGCCGACGACCTGCTGGACCTGCCCGACCCGGCGACCCTGCCGCACCGCGACGACACCACCTCGATCGGCTTGGAGGCCCCGGAGACCGCCGGCCGCTGATCACCGGCCGGGGGTCAGCCCTCGCGCCAGTCGCCGGACTGCAGGTGGGAGCCGGCCTGCGGGCCCATCAGCAGCATGCCGCCGTCGACCACCCAGGACGCCCCGGTGACGTAGGCGGCCGACGGGGAGGCCAGCATGGCGATCACGGCGGCGACCTCGTTGGCGTCGCCGGGACGGCCGGCCGGGATGCCGGGGCGCTCGACAGTGTGCGGGTCGACGTCCTCGTTGCCGGTCATCCCGGTGGCGATCTCGCCGGGGGCCACCGCGTTGACGGTGATCCCGGACGCCGCCAGTTCCTGTGCCATGACCTTGGTGAGCAGCCCGAGGCCGCCCTTCGCCGCGCAGTAGGCGCCGGAGCCGACCCGCGGGGCGTGCTCGTGGACGCTGGTCACGTTGATGATCCGGCCGCCCCGCCCGGCGTCCAGCAGGTGCCGGGCCGCCCGCTGGGCGCACAGGAACGGCCCGTCCAGGTCGACCGCGAGGACCTGGCGCCAGTCCTCCCAGGACGTGTCGACGACCGGGGTGGCGATGCCGGTGCCGGCACAGTTGACCAGGACACCGAGACCGCCCAGCTCCGCGGCCAGCTCGTCGATCACGTCGGCGGCCGCCGGCAGCTCGGACAGATCCATCCGCCGTACGACGCAGCGCCGGCCCGCCTCGCGAACCTGCGCCGCGGTGCCCTCCGCGCCGTCGGAGTCCGACCGGTAGGTCACCCCGACGTCGAACCCGGCCCGGGCCAGGGCAACCGCGGTGGCCCGGCCGATGCCGGAGTCGGAGCCGGTGACGATCGCGGTCCGTGAATAGTCGTCGAAGCGCTGAGGCATGGCCGCCGCATACCCGGTCCGAGCCGTCGCACACCCGGCCCGCGGGCCCCGGCCCGCGGGCGGAGATCAGCTGCTGGTGGCGGCCGGTCCGGCGGCGTGGACCGTGCCGGCCGGCCCGAGGCGGTCGGGCCGGAACATCAGCTGCGCCGGCCCCGGCCGGTCCAGAGCGCCCACGCCGGGTCGTCAGGTGCCTGACGATGGTGAACCAGCCGACGGCAGTGCTGCGTCGAGTGCCTCCGTCGGCTCATCGCGCGCGGGCAGCGCCCGGCGGGGACGGCTGAGTCGTTGGGTGCGTTCCCGCAGTTCACCGATGAGGGC